>CAVZME010000012.1:0-26338 GCA_963776385.1 uncultured Chloroflexia bacterium | reverse complement strand
GGCATCCATCGTCAGGTAGTAGCAGCCGAGGACCATGTCCTGGGTCGGCGCCACGACCGGGCTGCCGTCGGCGGGCGACAGCAGGTTGGCGGTGGACAGCATCATCGTCCGCGCTTCTTCCTGGGCGGCTGTCGAGAGCGGCACATGGACCGCCATCTGGTCGCCGTCGAAGTCCGCGTTGAACGCGGTGCAGACGAGCGGGTGGATCTGGATGGCCGAACCCTCGACGAGGACCGGCATGAACGCCTGGATGCCCAGGCGGTGAAGCGTGGGGGCACGGTTGAGCAGGACGGGATGGTCCTTGATGACGTCCTCGAGGACGTCCCAGACCTCAGGCCGGACGCGCTCGACGATGCGCTTGGCGCTCTTGATGTTGTGGGCGAAGCCCTTCTCGACGAGCTGGCGCATGACGAACGGCTTGAACAGCTCGAGCGCCATCTTCTTGGGCAGGCCGCACTGGTGGAGCTTGAGCTCCGGACCGACGACGATGACCGAGCGGCCCGAGTAGTCGACGCGCTTGCCGAGCAGGTTCTGGCGGAACCGGCCCTGCTTGCCCTTGAGCATGTCGGACAGCGACTTCAGGCGGTGGTTGCCGGTCCCGGCGATCGCCCGGCCACGGCGGCCGTTGTCGATGAGCGCGTCGCAGGCTTCCTGGAGCATCCGCTTCTCGTTGCGGATGATGATCTCCGGGGCGCCCAGCTCGAGCAGTCGCTTGAGCCGGTTGTTGCGGTTGATGACGCGCCGATAGAGGTCGTTGAGGTCGGACGTCGCGAAGCGGCCGCCGTCGAGCTGGACCATCGGTCGCAGGTCCGGCGGGATGACCGGCAGCACCGACAGGATCATCCAGTCGGGGCGCGTGCCGGAGCGACGGAACGCCTCGATGAGGCGCAGCCGCTTGATCGCCTTCTTGCGACGCTGACCGGAGCTCGTCCGGACCTCGACATGGAGCGAGCGGGCCAGCTCCTCGAGGTCCATCCGGCTGATGATCTCGCGGACGGCCTCGGCGCCCATGCCCGCGCCGAAGACGCGGCCACCCTTGGCACCACTGCCGTAGCGCTCGTCGAGGTTGCGGAACTCGGTCTCACCGAGCGTCTGCATCGGCTTGAGCGATTCGAGCTCGTCGCGCAGCTTGCGCAGTTCGTCCTTGCGGCCCTGGGCCTGCTCGGCGAGACCTGCACGCTCGTGTGAGAGCGCGTCCTGCATGCCGGCCTCGAGGTCGGCGATCTTCTGCTCGACCGCGCGCGCCTCGTCGGCCTCGCGCTGCTTGAGGTCGGCATCGATCCGCTCGGACGCGCCGCTGGCGATCTTCCGGAGCTTGGCGGTGGCTTCCTTGCCGCCCTTCTCGCCGGCGGCGACGACGACCTCGCCGGTCGGGGCGAAGGCGATCGTATCCTCGGCAACGCCACTCTTGAGCGCCGCCAGGGCGGCCTCTGCATCCTTGGCCGCCGACGCGATCGCTTCGGTCTCGCTGGCGCGCTGCGTCTCCAGGGTCGCCCGCGTCGCGGCCAGCTCCTGGTTCAGCTCGTCCTTGCGCCGGTTGAAGTCGGCACGCAGCCGATCCTCGAGCGCGGCGAGGCCTTCCTTCGCCTCGCCACCGCGGCCCTCGGCCTCCTCCTCGATGACGGCCAGGGCGCGCTTGCGGGCGTCCTCATCGACGTGGGTGACGATGTACAGGGCGAAATAGAGGATGCGCTCAAGGTTGCGCGGGCTGATGTCGAGCAGGATGCCGAGCCGGCTCGGGGTGCCCTTGAAGTACCAGATGTGGCTGACGGGGCTCGCCAGCTGGATGTGACCCATGCGCTCACGGCGGACCTTCGAGCGCGTGACCTCGACGCCGCACTTGTCGCAGATGATGCCCTTGTAGCGGATCCGCTTGTACTTCCCGCAGTAGCACTCCCAGTCCTTGGTCGGGCCGAAGATGCGCTCGTCGAACAGACCGTCCTTCTCCGGCTTGAGGGTCCGGTAGTTGATGGTCTCGGGCTTGGTGACCTCGCCCTTCGACCACTCCCGGATCTGGTCCGGGGAGGCAAGCGAGATGCGGATCGCGCTGAAGTTATTGACTTCGAGCATGGTTCTCCTCCGCGCCGCCGTCTGGCTCGGCGACGCGATGCTGACCGTGGGCGAGCAGGTTCGCGTCGGCCATGACGCGGGCCTGCGGGTGTCGGGTCGGGGACGGGTTCAGTGACAGACGATCAGTCCTCGAACCCGGCGAGATTGATCCCGCCGAGATCGGGTAGCAGGTAACCGGAGGCATCGTCCTCCGCCAAGGGGATCTCCTCCTCGTTCGGGTCGAGGATCTCGGCGTTGAGGCCGAGGCTGCGCAGTTCCTTGATGAGGACCTTGAACGACTCGGGCACGCGCGGCGGCTGGATCTCCTCGCCCTTGACGATGGCCTCGTAGGTCTGGACGCGCCCGAGGACGTCGTCCGACTTCACGGTGAGCAGTTCCTGGAGGATGTTGGCCGCGCCGTAGGCCTCCAGTGCCCAGACCTCCATCTCGCCGAAGCGCTGTCCGCCGAACTGGGCCTTGCCACCGAGCGGCTGCTGGGTGATGAGGCTGTACGGGCCGGTCGACCGGGCGTGGATCTTGTCCTCGACGAGGTGGTGGAGCTTGAGCATGTAGATGTAGCCGACCGTGATGCGCCGGTCGAAGGTCTCGCCCGTGCGCCCGTCGCGGAGCTCGGTCTTGCCGTCGTCGGGCAGGCCGGCCTCGGTCAGTTCGCGCCGGATGTCGTGCTCGGTGGCGCCGTCGAAGACAGCGGTGGCGGCTTTGAGGCCCTTGGCGTGGAGCGCCCAGCCGAGATGTGTCTCGAGGATCTGGCCGATGTTCATCCGGCTCGGCACGCCGAGCGGGTTGAGGATGATGTCGACCGGGGTCCCGTCCGGCAGGAACGGCATGTCCTCGGCCGGCAGGATCTTGGCGATGACGCCCTTGTTGCCGTGGCGGCCGGCCATCTTGTCGCCGACGCTGATCTTGCGCTTCTGGGCGACGGACACCCGGACCAGGCGGTTCACGCCCGGCTGGAGGTCGTCGTTGTTCTCGCGACGGAACTCGCGGACCTCGACGACCTTGCCGCGCTCGCCGTGGGGCAGGCGCAGCGAGCTGTCCTTCACCTCGCGGGCCTTCTCACCGAAGATCGCCCGCAGGAGGCGCTCCTCGGCGGTCAGCTCGGTCTCGCCCTTGGGCGTGATCTTGCCGACCAGGATGTCACCCGGGCGCACCTCGGCGCCGATGTAGACGATTCCCTCCTCGTCGAGGTCCTTGAGCGACTCCTCGCCGACGTTCGGGATATCGCGGGTGATCTCTTCGGGCCCGAGCTTGGTGTCGCGCGACTCCATCTCGTGCTTCTCGATATGGATGCTGGTGAACAGGTCGTCGCGAACGAGACGATCGCTGATGACGATCGCGTCCTCGTAGTTGCCGCCCTCCCAGCTCATGAACGCGACCAGGATGTTGCGCCCGAGCGCGAGCTCACCCGCCTGGGTCGAGCTCGAGTCGGCCAGCGGCTGGCCGTCGGCCACCCGGTCGCCGACGTTGACGATGGGCCGCTGGTTGATGCACGTGCCCTGGTTGCTGCGGACGAACTTCAGGAGCTTGTACTCGTCCAGCTCGCCGGCGTCGGTCTCGATGAGGATCCGCTCGGCGGTGACGCTCGTGACAAGACCGCCGCGCCGCGCGACCTGGACCTGGCCCGAGTCACGCGCGGCGCGCTCCTCCATCCCGGTGCCGACGATCGGCGACTCCGGCTCGAGGAGCGGGACCGCCTGGCGCTGCATGTTCGAACCCATGAGCGCGCGGTTGGCGTCGTCGTGCTCGAGGAACGGGATGAGCGCGGTCGCCACGGAGACGACCTGCTTGGGCGAGACATCCATGTATTCGATCTGGCCGGCACGCGCTTCCGGGAACGTGTCCCGGTAGCGCGACGGGATGCGCTCGGCGGTGAAGTGGCCTTCGTCGTCGAGCGGCGCGTTGGCCTGCGCGACGACGTGCTCCTCTTCCTCGTCGGCCGGCATGTAGTGGATCTCGTCGGTGACGATAGGCCGGATCGGGAAGGCGTGCGCCTTCTGCTTCTTGAGTTCGGCGACCGCCGCCGCGTTGATCTGCTTGCCCGACTTGAGGATGACCTCGCCGCCCTTGGCGACCAGGTCGGCACCGGTCTCGTACTGGGTCAGGTTCGCCTCGTCGTAACCGACGGTCCGCTTGACCTTGCGGTACGGGGTCTCGATGAAGCCATAGCTGTTGATCCGACCGTAGGTCGCGAGCGACCCGATCAGGCCGATGTTCGGACCTTCCGGTGTCTCGATGGGGCAGATCCGGCCGTAGTGGCTGTGGTGGACGTCGCGGACGTCGAAGCCGGCCCGTTCGCGCGACAGGCCGCCCGGGCCCAGCGCGGACAGGCGCCGCTTGCTGGTCAGCTCGGCCAGCGGGTTCGTCTGGTCCATGAACTGGCTGAGCTGGCTGCCACCGAAGAACTCCTTCATCGCCGCCACGACCGGACGGATGTTGATGAGGGCGTTCGGGGTCGCCTTGTCGAGCTCCTGGATGGTCATGCGCTCGCGGACGACCCGCTCCATGCGCAGGAGGCCGATGCGGAAGGCGTTCTGGATCAGCTCGCCGTTGGCGCGGATGCGCCGATTGCCGAGGTGGTCGATGTCGTCCTTCGGGTGCAGCCCACGGTTGCACTCGATGAGGTGGCCGACGATGGCGGCGATGTCCTCGCGGGTGATCGTCCGACCCTCGCGCGGCAGCTCGACACCGAGACGGCCGGCGACCGCGTCGAGCTTCTTGTTGAACTTGTAGCGACCGACGCGACCGAGGTCGTAGCGGCGGAAGTTGAAGAACAGGCTCTCGACCAGCTGCCGGGCGTTGTCACCGGTGGGCGGATCACCCGGGCGGAGCTTCTTGTAGACCTCGATGAGGGCCTCGGCCTGGGTATGGGTCAGGTCCTTGTCGAGCGTCGCCGCGATGAACGGATGCTCGATGTCGATGTCGACCGATGTGAACAGGGCCGCGATCTCGTCGTTCTGCTCGTAGCCGACAGCCCGCAGGAGGGTCGTCGCCGCGATCTTGCGCTTGCGATCGACCTTGACCCACAGCTGGTCCTTGTTGTTGGTCTCGAACTCGAGCCAGGCGCCGCGGTTCGGGATGACCTTCGCACTGAACAGCATCCGGCCCGAGGCGGGGTCCTCGGTCTCGCTGTAGTAGACGCCCGGCGAGCGAACGAGCTGGCTGACGACGACGCGCTCGGCGCCGTTGATGACGAAGGTCCCCTGATCGGTCATCCACGGGTAGTCGCCCATGTAGACGCGCTGGCGCTGGATCTCGCCGGTCTCCTTGATCAGGAGCTCGACGTTGACGTAGAGCGGCTTGCTGAACGTCAGGTCCTTGGTCCGGCACTCCTCCTCGGAGTACTTCGGCGCGCCGAACTCGTAGTCGAGGAACTGGAGCTCCATCACCTTGCCGGTGAAGTCCTTGATGGGGCTGATCTCATCGAACAGTTCGCGCAATCCCTTGTCGACGAACCAGGCGAACGAATCGAGCTGGAGTTCGATCAGATTTGGGATCTCGAACTTCTCGTGGCTGACGCCGTCGATCTTTCGATCGATGCGCGCGTACGAGATGCGGCCCGATGGCGTGCGGGCGCGATTCGAAGACTCAGCAGACAGCATGAAGCACCACTCCTTGACGGAGGTTGGAGGGGGAAAGAGAGGCGTGGCTCACAGAAGGAGTAGGATACCGCGATTCTCAGTCTTGTCAAACGCCCCATGACGTGCTAGGGGTTCCGGACTCGAGGGTACGACGCGACCGATCCCGCACGTCGCCGCTCGCGGCGATCGCGCTCAGTCGGCCCGGACCCCGTCACGGCGATGTCCATCCAGCGTACGAGGAGCCGCGCGACCATGCGCGTTCATGCAATCCTGTCCGATGGCTGATGCACGGTGGACACCATCCGGACCCAGCGTCGGTTGGTGCGTGGGGTAGCCTGACCGACGATGGTGAGGACCGGTGTGCAGGCGTTTCTCGAGGTTGCGCTTGTCCGCATCTCGGCGATCCCTCGATCACCGTTCACCTCCATCGCACTCGCCGCGATCCTGTTGGCGATACCGATGTCGGCCAACGCGGCGACGTACAGATACGGCCCGCTTTCAGTCCCGGAGATCGAGATCCTCGTGCTCGTCGCCGTCGCCGGCGGATGGATCCTCGTGGACCGCCTGGTCGCCCTCGGGATCCCGGTCGTCGGCATCGCTCTCGTTCTCCTCGCGACAGCGGCGGGGAGCTACCTCGTTAGTCGTGTCCATATGCTCGATGATCTCGGTCTCTATCGCGGCGACTGGAGGATCATCTCCATCTCGCTGACCTACGGCGGTCTGGTCCGCGGCGCGACCGATGGTCGGCGGAGCATGGCATCCCTGGTAGTCATCTCCGCCGTGACTTCGTGGCTCACGTACGACATCCCGCGCCTGCCATTCCGGCCCCTTCGGGATCTCAGCTTGTATCTCGACGCTGCCTCGAAAGCCTTGGGCGGCACATCGCCTTATCTGACGACATCGACCCTTCCTGTTCCAGACCCTGAGAAGCTGCCGTTCGTGTACCCGCCATTCACACTCCCGCTATTCGAGCTGCTGGCGATCATCCCCAGGCCTCTCGCCGACGCGCTATGGATCGGAGGATCAGTGATCGCGGTGGTGTCGGCGTTCTGGCTCCTCGGCGTTCGCGGCCGCTGGCTCCTGGTACTCATTGCCTGGCCCGCGACCGCAGTCGGCCTTGCGGTCGGGAATGTCGCCTCGTTCACATTCCTGCTTTACGTCCTCGGGTTCCGGTTGGGCGCAGCACTCGTGTTAAGCGGGATCTTCAAGGTCCAGTCGATCATCCCCGGCCTGTGGCTCATCCGAGAACGGAGGTGGCGCGAGCTCGCGCTGGGATTCGGGATCATCGCCATCCTCGCGATCATCTCCCTGCCCGTCGTCGGCCTTGAGACGTGGTTCAGCTGGCCGAACGGCGTCCGATTGTTCGCGGAGCTCGCCGCGAGCCTCCCTCCAGTCCAGGGGCTATCGCTGGCGCGCTCGCAAGGGCCGACGCTCACGATCGGGATAACGGTCCTCGCCATCGGTTTCGCGCTACTCCGGCGTGGCCGAAATTCCCTCGCCCGATTCGGCCTCGCGTCTGTGGTCGGGTCGCCGACGCTATATCTCCACGGCCTGTCGCCTCTCCTGGCCGGTGCCCTCTGTCTCGGGCCGGAGATGCTCTGGTTCTTCCTCGGGCTGGGTCCGTGGTCGTTCTGGTTCGGGTTGCAGTCCGCATGGCTAGCGATGGCGCTCGTCGGCCTCGCACTGCTCGCTGCACGTGGCAACGACCTTCGGTTGCCGAGCGACCTGACGCCGTCCCGTGCGGATGTGCATCCGGCTGCCGCCACGGGGCAGGTTTGGCCCGATCCGTCCGGTCAAGTTCCGATTTGCACGACGCCGTCCGGAAATGGGCGCTCCGCAGCCTCGCGGAGTGCAGCTGAATTCCGAGCCGGTCACTGATCGCCGCGTGACCGTGCGGCGAGCACCACGGGAGTTAGCGCCGAAGGGGCGCGCTCGAAGGACAGCGCGTTGCCGAGCGGAGCCAGGCAAGGCTTAGGAGATCGGCTGACCATCCCAGCTCGCTCGGCCGGCGACGGCGAGCGTTCTAGAGAGCACTCACCCCGACAAGACGGAACAGTGCGATGCCGGCCCACCACACGATGACGGGTGATCCGGCTTGTCCGCCGGTCGGCTCGGTCTCGTGGCCTGATCGAGCACCGTCATCGTGGGCTCACCGTCGGCGGAACGGGTCCCGGCACGGCGGCCTCGCCGACGGGCCCGCCCACCCCAAGGCTGGTGTGAGCAAAGACGCGCGTCCGGCGAGCCCTGCCCACGACCGCCTGAGCGACGCGGGAGCTACTTGATCTCGACCTTGGCGCCCTGCTCTTCGAGAGCGGCCTTGATCTTCTCTGCCTCGTCCTTGGTGACGCCTTCCTTGACGGCCTTCGGCGTCGCGTCGACGAGGTCCTTGGCTTCCTTGAGGCCAAGACCGGTCAGCTCGCGCACGACCTTGATGACGGGGATCTTGTTCGGCCCGATCTCGGTCAGCGTGGCGGTGAACTCGGTCTGCTCCTCGGGGGCAGCGGCAGCCTCGGCGGCTCCACCACCGGCGGCCGGGGCGGCGGCAACCGCGGCCGGGGCAGCGGCGGTGACGCCGTAGCGGTCCTCGAAGCGCTTGATGAATTCGGACAGCTCGAGGACGGTCATCTTGTCGATCGCTTCGAGCAGGTCGTCCTGGGTCAGGGTTGCCATCGGGGTCTTCTCCTTGTGGGGTCGTCTCTGAAAGTGGTTGGCGGGCGCCTAGGCGCCGGGGTTCTCGGATGCCGCCTTCTGGTCCGCGACCTGCTGCAGGGCGTAGCCCAGGTTGCGCAGCGGCGCGGCGAACAGTCCGGCCAGCGTCCCGACCGGCGCCTGCATCCCACCGGCCAGCTTGGCCAGCAGGACGTCGCGCGACGGCAGCGTCGCCAGGCGGACGACGTCGTCACTGTTGATCGCCTTGTCGCCGAGAACGCCGCCGGTGATCCGGACGATCCTCGCGTACGGGCGGGTGGCGTCGATGACGGCCTTGGCCGTCCCGGCCTCGTCGTTGCCGAACGCGATCGCGGTCGGTCCGATGAGCAGCGGCCCGAGGGCCCTGCCGACAGAGTCGTCCGCGGCGATCCGCATCAGCCGGTTCTTGACCACGCGATACGACACGTCCTGCTTGCGCAGGGCGCGACGGATCTCGGCGATCTCCTTGACCTTGAGGCCCCGGTACTCGGAGACGATCATCGTCCGGGCGTTGGCGAGTTCCTCGCGCAGCTCGGCGACCGTCTCGCGTTTGGCCTCCGTGGGCATATGCCTGCTCCTTCTCCAGCACGCAGCCGGCGTGCGGCGGTGGGTCCCCGACCGGCTCGGTCGGATGGCCCCTGCGACGCCCCATGGCCATCCTCTTTCGAGGATCGACCCCACTTCGCAGGGGCGCGGCCCACCCGGAGGTGGAGCGGCGCCGATCTGCCTCGGCGTGCTCGTCGGCGTCCCCGGCCGGACCCTGAGGTCACTGGCCGATCCGGTCCGACGGATCAAGTCCCGACCGAGACCCGAAAGCCTCGGTCCGCGAACGCAGGCTGTCTGCGGCGGTTCGTCTCTATATGAACGGGCGACGCGCCTCTCGGCCGCCACCGTGGCTGGTGACCGGCGGACCGCCGGTCGTGGTCGGTCGGGCTAGGCGACCGCGGCGGCCAGGACGGCCGGCACGTCGACCCGGATGCCCGGGCCCATCGTGTTGGCGATCGTCAGACCCTTGAGATACTGGCCCTTGGCACCGGTCGGCTTGGCGCGGTTGATCGCATCCACCAGGGCGGCCAGGTTGTCGACCAGGTCGGCCGGCTCGAAGCTGCTCTTGCCGACCGGCGCATGCACGATGGCCGACTTGTCGACGCGGAATTCGACACGGCCGCCCTTGACCTCCTTGACGGCACGCTCGACGTCGAACGTGATCGTCCCGGCCTTCGGGTTCGGCATCAGGCCGCGGCGGCCGAGGATCTTGCCGAGCTTGCCGACCAGGCCCATCGAGTCGGGCGTCGCGATGGCGACATCGAACTCGAGCCAGCCGGCTTCGATCTTCTTCACCAGGTCCTCGCCACCGACCTCGTCCGCGCCGGCGCGCAGCGCTTCCTGTGCCTTCTCGCCCTGGGCGAAGACGGCGACCCGGACGATCTTGCCGGTCCCATGTGGGAGGACGACCGTGCCGCGGACCATCTGGTCGGCGTGGCGCGGGTCGACGCCGAGCCTCAGGTGGGCTTCGATCGATGCATCGAAGGAGACGAAGGTCGTCTGCTTCGCGAGCTCGACCGCTTCGAGCGGGCTGTAGATGTGCTCGTGGTCGACGAGCTTCGCCGCTTCGTCGTATTTCTTGCCGTGCTTTGCCATCGTGTTCCTCCTGTCGGTCGGATCGAGCCCGACCTCCCCCATCAGCTCGCGGTTCGAGGCCCGGGGTCGGGCCTCGCGAGGGTCGGACCTAGCCGACGACTTCGATACCCATGGACCGAGCGGTGCCTTCGATCTGGCGCATCGCGGCGTCGACATCGTTGGCGTTGAGATCGGCCATCTTGATGCCGGCGATCTCGCGGACCTGATCGCGAGTGACGCGACCGACGGTCTCGCGCTTGGCGGTCGCCGCGCCGAGTTCGACTCCGGCGGCCTTGCGCAGGAGGTCGGCCGCGGGCGGCGTCTTGAGGATGAACGAGAACGAGCGATCCTCGAAGATCGTGATCTGGGCCGGGATGATCTGCCCGGACTTGTCGGCGGTCTTCTCGTTATAGGACTTCGTGAACTCGACGATGTTGATGCCGTGCGGGCCGAGCGCGGTCCCGACGGGCGGCGCGGGCGTCGCCTTGCCGGCCGGCAGGCTGCAGGGTCAGGACGATTCGGATCTTCTTGGCCACGGGGGTTCAGGTCCCTTCTTAGAGTTTCTCGACCTGGAGGAAATCCAGCTCGACGGGCGTCTCGCGGCCGAAGATGCTCACCAGCACCTTGACCTTGTTGCGTTCCGGGTTGACCTCGTCGACCGTGCCGATGAACTCGGCGAACGGCCCGTCGGTGACGCGGACGCTCTGGCCCTTGGTGAATGCCACGCGGTACTTGGGCGTCTCGACGCCCATGTGCCGGAGGATCTGCTTGACCTCGTTCTCGTCGAGCGGGATGGGCTCGCTCCGAACGCCCGGGATGTTGGCGCCACCGACGAAGCTGGTCACGCCCGGCGTGTTGCGGACGACGAACCAGCTGTCCGGGTCGAGGATCATCTCGACGAGGACGTAGCCCGGGTAGACCTTCTTCTGGACGGTGTGGCGCTGGCCCTGGCGGATCTCGATCTCGTCCTCCATCGGGACGAGCACCTGGAAGATCTTGTCCTCCATGCCCATCGACTCGATGCGGTGCTCGAGGTTCGCCTTGACCTTGTTCTCGTAGCCCGAATAGGTGTGGATGACGTACCAGCGCTTCTCCGGCGCCTTGGTCGTCTCCGTCGTCATCTCGGTCATCATTCGTCCCTACCCCGCGATGAACGCGATGAGGTTCTGGAAGATGGCATCCCAGAACGCGATGTAGATCCCGACGACGAGGCTGATGGCGAAGACCAGGACCGTGAGATTCCGGACATGCTCGCGCGTCGGCCACGAGACCTTGCGGAGCTCGGACCAGACTTCGTCGAAGTAGTTGCGGATGCGGGTCACGTCAGTGGTTCTTCTCTCGGGCTACGGAAGTGAAGTGGCAGGGGCGATAGGACTCGAACCTACAACCGCTGGTTTTGGAGACCAGTGCTCTGCCAATTGAGCTACACCCCTGTGGGGGTTTCGCCTGCCTACTTCGCCTCGCGGTGAAGTGTATGCCGTCGGCAGCGTGGGCAGTATTTCTGCAGTTCGATCCGATTGGGATCGTTCTTCTTGTTCTTGCGCGTGGTGTACGTCCGCTCCTTGCACTCGGTGCAGGCGAGCTGGATCGTGGGACGCGCTTCGACTCTGGCCATGTCGTCCCTACTCGACGATGCTGACGATGGCGCCGGCACCGACGGTCCGGCCACCCTCGCGGATGGCGAAGCGCTGGCCGATCTCGATGGCGATCGGGGTGATGAGCTCGACGCTCATCTCGACGTTGTCGCCGGGCATGATCATCTCGGCGCCCTCGGGCAGGCCGATGGCCCCCGTGACGTCGGTCGTGCGCAGGTAGAACTGGGGCCGGTAGCCGTTGTAGAACGGGGTGTGCCGGCCGCCCTCCTCCTTGGTCAGGACGTAGACCTGGGCGGTGAACTTGGTGTGGGGCTTGACCGAGCCCGTCTTGGCCAGGACCTGGCCGCGCTCGATCTCCTCGCGCTCGAGGCCCCGGATGAGGCAGCCGACGTTGTCGCCGGCCTGGCCCTGCTCGAGCAGCTTCTTGAACATCTCGACGCCGGTGACGACGATCTTGCGGGTCGGCTTGATGCCGATCAGCTCGACCTCGTCGCCGACCTTGACGATGCCCCGCTCGATCCGCCCGGTGGCGACGGTGCCCCGGCCCTTGATGCCGAAGACGTCCTCGACCGGCATGAGGAAGGGCTTGTCGACCGGGCGCTCGGGCGTCGGGATATAGGAGTCGACCGCGTCCATCAGGGCCTGGATCGGGGCGTAGGCCGGGTCGGACGGGTCGTCCGAGGCCTCGAGCGCCTTGAGCGCCGAGCCGCGGATGACCGGGATGTCGTCACCCGGGAAGTTGTTCTTGGTCAAGAGCTCGCGGACCTCGAGCTCGACGAGGTCGAGCAGCTCCTCGTCGTCGACCATGTCGACCTTGTTGAGGAACACGACCATGTACGGCACCTCGACCTGGCGGGCCAGCAGGATGTGCTCGCGGGTCTGGGGCATCGGGCCATCGGTCGCGGCCACGACCAGGATGGCGCCGTCCATCTGGGCGGCCCCGGTGATCATGTTCTTGATGTAGTCGGCATGACCCGGGCAGTCGACGTGGGCGTAGTGCCGGGCGTCCGTCTCGTACTCGACGTGGGCGATGGCGATGGTGATGCCGCGCTCGCGCTCCTCGGGGGCGTTGTCGATCGAATTGAAGGCGCGGTACTCGGCGTTGCCCTTCAGGGCGAGGTACTTGGAGATCGCCGCGGTCAGGCTCGTCTTGCCATGGTCGATGTGGCCGATCGTGCCGATATTGACATGCGGCTTGGTGCGCTCGAACTTCTTCTTGGCCACGAGACCGTTCTCACTCCTTGACTAGGCGCGGCTTCGCCGCTGGTACCGACTTTTCAGGGGGCTGGGCTGCCGCCTGGGGCGTGGAGCCCACAATCGGACTCGAACCGATGACCTCTTCCTTACCAAGGAAGTGCTCTGCCAGCTGAGCTATGTGGGCCCGGGACCGATCGTCTTGCGAGTTATTTGGTGGGCAGGGAGGGAATTCGAACCCCCACAGCCGAAGGCGGCTGGTCTACAGCCAGCGGAGCTCACCACCTGCTCAACCTACCCACTGTGGCAGCGGCACCGAGTCGAGAACTGCGGTCTCGTGGTGACCCGCCACCGGATCATTCGCTCTGGAGCCGACGACGGGACTCGAACCCGGAACCTGCTGTTTACAAAACAGCTGCTCTACCAATTGAGCTACGTCGGCGCGACGCGCAGGGACATACCGCAGCTGACCCCACCGGCGCTGGGGAATGATACGGTCGGTCAGTGGAGACCGTCAACCGAGCATGTCGGGACGATCTGATGCCGGCTGGGACACTTCGACGTCGCGAAGCATCTCCGTGACATCACGGACTTCGCTGCGCTGGCATCAGAGCTGGCAGCGCTTCGAAACGAGATAGCTCAGGACGGTGGCGCCTTGGCCGTCCGCGTCCCTGGTGTCGAACGGGCGGGCCTATCGGTCGCCGGTGACCCTGGGGCGCCGGGGAGGAGGTCGTCGTCGGATGGCTCTTGGCCTTTGGCGGCCGCTGTCTTGCGTGGCTTGCGCGCGCGAGGCGGCGGCTCAGGCGTCGGGGCATCCACGGTGGCAGGGTCTTGCGCCGGTACGGTCATCGACGCGTCAGGCCCGCCCGCGTCACGTTGCGCGACGGCCTCGAACAGCAGCACGGATCCGGCCACCGCGGCGTTGAGCGATCCGATGGCGCCACGCATGGGGATGCGCATGAACAGGTCGCATCGCCGCCGGATCGCCGGACCGAGGCCCTGCCCCTCGCTGCCGACGACGATCGCCAGCGGGCCGCGCAGGTCGGTCTGGCGCGCGGTCAGCGGAGCGTCGGCCTCCGAGCCCGCGATCCGGAGGCCATGGCCGTGGAGATCCGCGAGCGAGCCCGCCAGGTCATCGACCGGGCACAGCAGCAGATGTTCGGTCGCGCCCGCCGATGCCTTGACCGCGGCGGCGGACAACGGTGCCTGCCGCCGGGTCGGGAACAACACACCGTGGACCCCGGCCGCCTCGGCGCTTCGGAGCAGCGTCCCGAGGTTCTGCGGATCCTCGAGCGAATCGAGGACGAGGACGAACGGCGGTTCGTCCCGCTCCGCCGCGCGGGCGAGGACGTCCGCGATGGTCGCGAAGCGGCGCGGCTCGACGACCAGGGCGACGCCCTGGTGGCCATCGAAGCCGGCGATCGCGGTCAGCGAGCCGCCTTCGACCTCGACGATCGGGATACGCAGGCGGGTGGCGTGGAGGACCAGTTGCTCGAGCGCGTTCCGGCGCTGCGGGACGACAAGCAGGCGATGGGCGGTCCGGCCGGCGGCGAAGACCTCCTCCACGGGGCGGCGACCGGCGACGAGCTCCTCGTCGGGACCGAGCAGGTCCGGAGCGGGCAGGGACGGTGCCGGTCGTGGCCACTGGCCGGCGGCGGGAGCGGGACGAGGCCACGGTCCCGGGAGCCGGTCGGACCGGTGGCCCGGCCGGGCGGAACGGCTGGTCCCGTCGACTTCGGTCGGATGGTGGGCCGCCGTGGGTGGGTGGCCGCCACGGCCCGCGGTCAGGCGGGCGGCCGTCTCGGTGCGGGACGGCCTCCACGGGCCACGATCCGGTGGCGGACCTCCCTGGAACGACGCCGGCCGCGCACGCCGATGTTCGTCCGGTGCGCCTCTGCGACCGGGAGGGCCACTGGGCTGGCGAGGCCCGTCGAACGGGCGGCGATCCGGCCCGGGGCGGCCACCGGACGACGGCCGAGACGGACGCCACGGGCCCGTCGGCCCGGCGGGGCCGCCCGGACCGTCGGGGATCCCAGGACCGGGCTGTCGGTCCATCGGGCGGTCCGGCGGCCCACCTCGATAGGCGGGTCCGGCACGGCCGGCCTTGCCTGCCGGGCGGCTGCCGGGCTTGCCGGGCGGGCGCTTGCCGGGCTTGCCCTTGCCCGACTGAGATGGCCGGGCCGGCCGGTGGTCCTCGGGACCCGGTCGCGGGCGGTCAGCCATGACCGACGTCGACCGTCCGTCGCCAGCGCTGCCCGTCGCGCGTGTCCTCGACCGTGACGCCGCTCGCGGCGAGCTCGTCGCGGAGTCGGTCCGACGCCGCGAAGTCCCGCGCCGCCCGCGCCGCCATGCGAGCGTCGAGCAGAGCCGCGACCGCGGGATCGAGATCGTCGGCCGGCTCGGCCTCGGGCAGGACCGCCAGAACCCGGTCGATGTCGCGCAGCGCCGCGAGCGCTCGCCCGGCGTCGGCCGTCGACATCGATCGCCGGTCGATCCGCCGATTGAGGTCACGGATCAGGTCGAACACGACGGCGAGGCCGGCCGAGACGTTGAGGTCATCGTCGAGGGCGGCGCCGAATCCCGTCCGGGCGTCATCGAGGCGAGCCATGAGGCTCTGGTCGTCTGGCCCGTCCTCAACGTACGCAGCCAGTGCGGCGACGGCCGCATCGAGACGGTCGAGCGCGGCGCCCGCCGCGGCGAGCGAATCGGGCGAATGGTTGAGGCCAGCCCGGTAATGCACGGAGATCAGTGCGAGTCGCAGCGCCCGGGCCGAGACGCCGGCCGCCAGGACCTCGCTGACACGAGCGATGTTGCCGGTCGACTTGGCCATCTTCGCGCCGCTCATCTGGAGGTGGGCGCAATGCAGCCACGTCCTGACGAACGTCTGGCCGGTCGCGGCCTCGCTCTGGGCGATCTCGTCCTCGTGATGCGGGAAGATGAGGTCGACGCCGCCCGTGTGGATGTCGAACGACCGGCCGAGGTGGGTCATGCTCATCGCTGAGCACTCGATGTGCCAGCCGGGCCGACCCGGGCCGATCGCCGTTTCCCACGATGGCTCGCCCGGCTTCGGGCCCTTCCAGAGGGCGAAGTCCCGGACGTCGTCCTTGCCGTATTCGTCGGCCTCGACCCGCTCCCCCACCCGCAGGCCTTCGGGGTCGAGACGGGCCAGGCGCCCATAGGCCGGCCAGGATGCGATGCGGAAGAACACCGAGCCATCGTCGGTGCGGTATGCGTGCCCGCGCTCGAGCAGTGTCGCGATGAGGTCGACGATCTGCTCGATGTGACGTGTCGCCCGCGGCAGGACATCCGGGACGGTCATGCTCAGAGCGGCCGCGTCCACGAGGAAGGTTGCGAGGTAGCGCTCGGCTAGCGCGTCGATGGTCTCGCCGGTCGCGGCGGCGCCGCGGATGATCTTGTCGTCGATGTCGGTGATGTTCATGACCCACGTGACCGGGTAGCCGCACCAGCGCAGATGACGGACGAGCAGGTCGGCGAACAGGAATGAGCGGAAGTTGCCGATGTGGGCAGGCCCGTAGACGGTCGGCCCGCACGAATAGACACCGACTCGTGCATCGTCAAGCGGGACGAACGGTCGCGTCTCGCCCGACAACGTGTCGTGGAGTCGAAGCGTCATCGAACCGCCTCGACCGTCGCGATCGCCAGCGCCGAGATCGACCGACCCGCACCCTCGGCGCCGTCGAGGTTGCCGGTCGACGCCTTGACATTGACCATCGACCGATCGACACCGAGGAGCTCGGCGATCGAGTCGCGCATCGGATCGAGATGGACGGCGAGCCTCGGTCGGGCCGCGATGACCGTCACGTCCAGCCCTGCCGGGCGCCAGCCGGCGGCCTCGATCCGACGGCGGACGTCACCGACCAGCTCGCTGCTGGCGATCCCTGCCCTCGTCCGTGCGTCGGCCGGGAAGAGACGTCCGAGGTCGCCGAGCCCGGTCGCCCCGAGCAGGGCGTCGCAGATGGCGTGGAGGGCGACATCGCCGTCGGAGTGGCCGACCAGGCGCGGCGCGCCGTCGATCGCGACACCGCCCAGCCGGAGGGGCATCCCCGGGCCGAACGGATGGCTGTCGTGGCCGATGCCGGTCCGCGTGCGGACGACCACACCGAGGACCAGCGCCGCCCGCTCGATGTCGGCCGGGAGCGTCACCTTGAGATTGCCTGGATCGCCGGGGACCACATGGACGTCGATGCTACAGGCTTCCAGCAGGGCGGCCTCATCCGTGAAGGTCTCGGGCCCGTCCGCCGGGAATCGTCGCCACGCCGCGCGGAACAGGTCACGCCGGATCCCCTGCGGCGTCTGGGCAGCTCCGAGGCCCGCTCGGTCGACGGTCGCCCCGACCAGCTCGCCGTCGATCCGCTTGAGGGTCTCGGCGACCGGCACGATCGGGATGGCCGCCCCGTGCCGGGCGGTCGCGGCTGCGACGGCCGCCACGAGTGCAGGGTCGACCAGCGGCCGGGCAGCGTCGTGGACGAGGACGACGCCCGACTCGTCGGCTGCGTGCCGATCGAAACCGACGAACCCGGCATGGACCGACTCCTGGCGTCGCTCGCCGCCGACGACGATGTCGATGACGCCGGCGGGTAGCCAGGGAGCAATGGCCAGGGTGGCGCGCCGCTCCTCCGAGGTCACCACGATCATCCGATCGACCGCCGGCGAGGCCGCCAGCGCGTCGAGTGTCCAGGCGAGCAGCGGCCGGCCACCGATGTCCGCCGCGAGCTTGTCCGTGCCACCCGTCCGGCTCGAGCGGCCGGCCGCCACGACGATGGTGTCCGCCCGGACGTCGGGGCCGACGACGCTCAATCGAGCCGCGGCTGGGCGAAGATCATCCGCCCCGCGACGGTCTGCAGCACGCGCGTGACCGAGACGTCCAGCTCCTTGTCGATATGGCGGGCCCCGCCCTCGACCACGATCATCGTGCCGTCCTCGAGGAAGCCGACGCCCTGTCCGGCTTCCTTGCCTTCCTGGATGACGCGCACCCGAAGCTCTTCGCCCGGCAGGACCGCGGGCTTCACCGCGTTCGCGAGCGAGTTGATGTTCATGACCCGGACACCCTGCAGCTCGGCGACGCGGTTCAGGTTGAAGTCGTTGGTCAGGATCACCCGGCTCCTGGCGAGCGCGAGTGCGACCAGCTTCGCGTCCACCTCGGCGATCTCGGGGACGGTGTCCTCGACGATCTCGACGGGCGTGCTCGGCTCCTTCTGCATCCGGTTGAGGATCTCGAGGCCACGCCGGCCGCGGTTCCGCCGCAGCGTGTCCGAGCTGTCGGCGATGTGCTGCAGCTCATCGAGGACGAAGCGCGGGATGACGAGCGTGCCGTAGATGAATCCGGACTCGACGATCTCGGCGATGCGGCCGTCGATGATGGCGCTCGTGTCGACGACGATCCGGGGCTCGCCCCGCAACGGTCCGCCGCCACGATCGGCGGAAGGTGGCCGGAAGATGCCGACGGCCTCGGCGGCGATCAATAGGTCCTTGCGCTTGGCGACGACCAGGCCGAGCATCCCCAGGCCGAGGAAGATCGAGACACCGAGCGGCAACAGGGTGCCCCAGGGCGGGTCCAGCTTCGCAAGCGGGATACCCAGCAGGAGGCCCATGAGCAGGCCGAGGAGCAGGCCGATGACGGCGGCAACGAACTCCGCCGTCGAGAGCTCCTCGACGCGGCGGATCAGCCACAACGCGGGCACGATCGTCAGGTACGGCAGGATCGCGAACCCGGCGACGACCCACGCCACGACCCAGGCCGCCAGGAACGCGCCGGCATAGTCGCGTCCGGTGAACAGCCCCCCACCCGAGGCGGCGAGCACCAGTCCGATCGCGCCTCCGAGTGCGGCACCAAGAACGCGGATATAGCGGATCAACGACTCCCTCGGCAGCGGCCGGCGTCCCCGGGCCGCGAACGACCTGGCCGGACGGTCAGCCTAGCATCGCCGGGACGGCCTCGCCACGAGGCATCGGACGGTCGGCGAGGGCCGTCGCGACGGCGTCACGCAGGGTCGCCACGCGGACCACCTCCAGGCCGTCGATGGCGGGGATGGGCGTGCCGGTCGTCGAGGCCGGCACGATGGCGATGCGGAAGCCGAGCCGGGCGGCCTCGCGCAGCCGACGCTCGAGGCCGACGACCGCCCTGAGCTCGCCCAGGAGGCCGACCTCGCCGATGGCCACCGTTCCTGGCGCGATCGGCCGGTCGCGGCTGGACGAGGCGAGGGCGAGTGCCAGCGGAAGGTCGAGCGCCGGCTCCGCGACCGACAGCCCGCCCGCCAGGTTGGCGTAGACGTCGTGGCTGCCCAGGGCGACACCCGCCCGCCGGCCGAGGACGGCGATGAGCAGGCTCAACCTGTTCGGGTCCACGCCGCTGGCCTTGCGCGACGGCGTGCCGTAGGCGCTCGGGCTGACCAGGGCCTGGACCTCGACGAGGAGAGGCCGGCTGCCTTCGAGGGTGGGAGCCACCACACTGCCCGGAGCCCCGGCGCCATGGTCGGCGATGAACGCGCGCGCCGGATCGGACACCTCGAGCAGGCCCGTTTCGGCCATCTCGAAGACGCCGACCTCGTCGGTCGATCCGAATCGGTTCTTGGTCGCCCGCAGGAGGCGCAGCGCCGCGTAGCGCTCGCCCTCGAGGTTGATGACGGCATCGACGAGGTGCTCGAGCGTCTTCGGCCCGGCGATGGCGCCGTCCTTCGTCACGTGGCCGACGAGGACGACCGCGATCCCATCGCCCTTGGCGAGATCCATCAGGCGCAGCGTCGATTCGCGGACCTGGCCGACGCTGCCCGCCGCGCCGTCGAGCTCGTCGATCGTCGCCGTCTGGATGGAGTCGACGATGACCACGACCGGTCGCTCGGATCGGGCCGCCTCCACGATCCGCCCGACATCGTGTTCGGCCAGGACCCGCACGCCATCGGCCGATGGCCCACTGAGCAGCCCGAGGCGGGCCGCCCTGAGTCGGACCTGCCCGGGTGACTCCTCGCCCGACGCGTAGAGGACCGAACCACCGCCCGGTGTCCGGGTCAACCCGGCAGCCGCCTGCAGCAGGAGCGTCGATTTGCCGATGCCCGGCTCGCCGCCGACGAGGATGAGCGACCCGGGCACGAGACCGCCACCGAGGACCCGGTCGAATTCATCGATGCCCAGGCGCAGGCGGGGCATGTCCGCGTCGGCGATGGCGGCCAGGCCCGTGGGAGCGGGGCCGACGCCCGGTCGAGCGGCGATCCGCGCTCCGCGCGCGGGCTCGTGGACGACCGTCTCGACCAGGCTGTTCCATTGGCCGCAGGCCGGGCACTGGCCTTCCCAGCGCAGGAACGATTCCGCGCAGGTCTGGCAGACGAAGCGGCTCTTGGGCCGCGCCATCGCTAGGCCGCCGGTCGGGCGGCGCGGATCACCGCGCCTCGACCGGGGTGCGTGGCTCGGCGAGGAGATGGATGTCGAGACCCGCCTCCGGATCCTTGTCCACGATGATCGTGGACCCGGGCTCGTACGAACCGAGCAGGAGCTGTTCGGCGAGGACGTCCTCGATCATGTTCTGGATGACGCGGCGGAGCGGTCGCGCCCCATAGGCCACGTCATAGCCGAGCTTGATGATGTGTTCCTTGGCCGCCGGGGTGACCTCGAGCGACATCTGCTGGGCTCGGAGCTGGTCGCGGACCCGGGCCAGCATCAGGTCGACGATCTGGGCGATCTCCTCGACCGTCAGCGACCGGAAGACGACGGTCGCGTCGATCCGGTTGAGGAACTCCGGCCGGAAGTTCGACTTCAGCTCTGCGGCGACCTTGTCCTTCATGAGCTCGTACGAACTCTCGGCCCGGTTCGCGTCGGTCGAGCCCATCGCCCGGAAACCCAGGCTCGAGTTCGTCTGGAGCTGCTTGGCGCCAAGGTTCGAGGTCATGATGATGATCGCGTTGCGGAAGTCGACCCGGCGACCCTTGGCATCGGACAGGTGTCCGTCCTCGAGGATCTGGAGGAGGATGTTGAAGACCTCCGGGTGCGCCTTCTCGACCTCGTCGAGCAGGATCACGCAGTAGTTCTTGCGGCGGACCGCCTCGGTCAGCTGGCCGCCCTCGTCGAAGCCAACGTAGCCGGGAGGCGCCCCGACCAGCCGGCTGACGTTGTGGCGCTCCATGAACTCGCTCATGTCGATCTTGATGAGTGCGTCCTCGCTGCCGAACATGAACTCGGCGAGGGCCTTGGCGAGCTCGGTCTTCCCGACGCCGGTCGGACCGAGGAAGATGAACGAGCCGATGGGCCGCTTCGGGTCCTTGAGACCGGCCCGAGCGCGGCGGACGGCCTTCGAGACGATCCCGATCGCCTCCTCCTGGCCGATGACGCGGGCGTGCAGCGACTCCTCCATCTTGAGCAGGCGCTGCGACTCTTCCTGGGCGATGCGGGTGACGGGGATCCCCGTCCACATCGCGACGACCTGGGCGATCTCTTCCTCGTCGACGGTCGGCTGGTCGCCGGACACCTGCGATTGCCATTCGGCCCGCTGGGCGTCGACGCTCTCACGCGCGGTCGCCTCGGCTTCCCGGAGAGTCGCCGCTTCCTCGTACTCCTGGTTGTTGATCGCCGCGTCCTTCTCCTTGGTGATCCGGTCGAGCTCCTTCTGCGCCTCGCGCAGGGTCGGCGGTGCGGACGCGTGCCGCAGGCGGACGCGCGAGGCGGCCTCGTCGATGAGGTCGATCGCCTTGTCCGGCAGATGGCGGTCGGTGATGTACCGGATCGACAGGTCTGCCGCGGCCTTGACCGCCTCGTCGGTGATGGTGACCTTGTGATGCTGCTCGTAGCGCTCGCGGATGCCCATCAGGATGTCGATGGTCTGCTCGAGCGTCGGCTCCTCGACCATGACCGGCTGGAAGCGGCGCTCGAGGGCAGCGTCACGTTCGATGTACTTGCGGTACTCGTCCAGGGTGGTCGCTCCGATGCACTGCAGCTCGCCACGTGCGAGCGGCGGCTTCAGGATGTTGGCGGCATCGATCGCGCCCTCGGCGGCGCCCGCTCCGACGAGTGTGTGGAGTTCGTCGATGAACAGGACCGCGTCGTTGGTGTTGCGCAACTCCTCGATGATCTTCTTGAGTCGCTCCTCGAACTCGCCGCGGTACTTCGTGCCCGCCACGAGCGACCCGATATCGAGGGTCAGCACCCGCTTGTTGAGCAACGTCTCAGGGACGTCGCCGGCGACGATCCGATGGGCGAGGCCCTCGGCGATCGCAGTCTTGCCGACGCCCGGCTCCCCGATCAGGGCAGGGTTGTTCTTCGTCCGTCTCGAGAGGATCTGGATGACCCGCTCGATCTCCTTTTCTCTGCCGATGACGGGATCCAGCTTTCCTGCACGGGCCGCGTCGGTGAGATTGATGCCGAGCTGGTCGACGGTCGGCGTCTTGCTGGCGCGCTTCGCTTC
Source organism: uncultured Chloroflexia bacterium (assembly GCA_963776385.1). Lineage (GTDB taxonomy): Bacteria > Chloroflexota > Limnocylindria > Limnocylindrales > CSP1-4 > SPCO01. The sequence continues at coordinate 4,184 of CAVZME010000012.1, read as the reverse complement.
CGGCGTCGGGCCGGCGGACGAGCTCTGCGACAGGACCCGGATGACCTCGTGGCGGACCTTGTCGAGGTTGACCCCGAGCGACTCGAGGACACCGGCGGCGATCCCCTCGCCCTCGCGGACGAGGCCCAGGAGCAGGTGCTCCGTGCCGATGTAGTTGTGGCCGAGGCGGCGAGCCTCGTCGATGGCGAGCTCGATGACGCGCTTGGCGCGCGGGGTGAGCCCGACTTCACCGACGACCGGCCGGTCGCCTCGCCCGATGATGAACTCGACGGCGGTGCGGACCTTGGCCAGCTCGACGTTCATGTTCTCGAGGACGCGCGCGGCGACGCCTTCGCCCTCGCGCACCAGCCCGAGAAGGAGGTGCTCGGTGCCGATGTAGTTGTGGTTGAACCGCTGTGCCTCGTCCTGCGCCAGGGTCAGGACTTTGCGTGCGCGGTCGGTGAACTTGTCGAAGCGATCCATCCGGTCGAACGCCTGTTCCCTTCCCGAGCGCCACGAACGTGGGCTCTGGCCATGCTAGCACGACGCTTCGGGCCGCACGCCGGGTCCAGCGTACGTACGTCTACCCGTACCAACGTCGACGAGACGCCGGCCGGATGCATCCGAGCGGGCTAAGAAATCGAAACGACCCGCCGGCAGACCGGCGGGTCGTCATGCGTTCACGGGGACGGGTCAGCCCTCCGTGTTCGCCTCCATCGTCTTGCGGGCGATCTCCTCGACCGCCTGGGCGGCTGCGGACTCTTCCGTGACCTCGTCCTCGACGACGGCTTCGACGACCGTTTCGATCGTCTCCTCCGCAGCCTCGTCCTCGGCAACTTCGTCCTCGGCGACGGTCTCGACGATCGTCTCGATCGTCTCGGCCGCGGCCTCTTCCTCGGTCGCCTCGTCGGCTGCGACGGTCTCGACGAGCGTCTCCGCGGTCTCGAGCGCGGCCTCCTCTTCGGCGGCGTGATCTTCGGCGACGGTCTCGACGATCGTTGCGATCGACACGGCCGCGGCCTCCTCTTCGGCCTCCTCGAGGACCGCGACGGTCTCGACGATGTCGACGGCGGCCTCGGTGGCAGCCGGCTCGTTCTCCTCGTTCGCGGCAGCCGCATCGGTCAGCCGTTCGATCTCGGCGGCTGCGGCGGACTCGAGCGACGCCTCGTCGGCCGCGACGGTCTCGACGATGGCCTCGATCTTCTGCTCCGCGAAGGCGTCCTCGATGGCCTCGTCCTCGGCCACGCTCCGCGACGACCGTCTCGATCGTCTCGGCTGCGGCTTCCTCCTCGACCGCCTCGTCGGTCGCGACCGTCTCGACCACGCCCTCGATCCGGTCGGCCGCGAAGGCCTCCTCGATGGCGTGATCCTCGGCGACCGTCTCGATGACATCGTCGATCTTGGCCGCGGCGACCGCTTCCTCGATGGCTTCGTCCTCGGCGACCGCCTCGACCACCTCGTCGACCTCGGCCGCAGCCAGCTGCTGGCGGACCTGAGCGAACGCGGAGGCGAGCGTGTTGTCGATGCCACCCTCGGGCTCCTGCACAGCGTCGGACATCGAGTAGCTGCGCTCAGGACGCGGCCGGCGTTCGGCTCGCGGGGCACCCGGGGCACTCGGTGCGCCGACGGCGCCCGGGGCACCTGCCTCTGCGACCGGGCGAGCCGGCGGCTCCTCGGCCTGCTTGAGGCTGAGGCCGAGGCGATGTCGCTCGGAGTCGAGCGAGATGATCTTGAGCTTGAGCGACTGGCCCTCGTGGACCACATCACCCGGGTGGGCGACGCGCTGATGGGACAGCTCGCTGATGTGGATCAGGCCCTCGAGGCCGTCACGGACGCGCACGAATGCGCCGAAGTTGACGAGCTTGGTGACCGTGCCGTCGATGATGTCGCCGACCTTGAAGTCCGCGACCGTGGAGTGCCACGGGTCGGGCTGCAGGCGGCGGATCGACAGGCTGATCCGGCCACGCTCATGGTTGATGTCGATGACCTCGGCCTCGACCTCCTCGCCGACGTGGTAGCCGGACTCGGGGTTGTTGACCTTGTTCCAGGAGAGCTCGCTCTTGTGGACGAGGCCGTCGATGCCGCCGAGGTCGATGAAGACGCCGAACGGGGCGATCGAGCGGACCGTGCCGGTGACCTTCTGGCCGACCTGCAGGCTGCTGAACAGCTCGTCGCGCTTCTCGCGGCGCTCCTCGTAGAGGGCGACCTTCTCGGACAGGATCAGGCGGTTGGCCTTGCGGTTGACCTCGAGGATCTTGAGCCGGAGCTTGCGGCCGACGAACGGCATCAGCTTCTCGGCGATCTCCTGGGCCGCGTCGCGCGGCTGGTCGTTCTGCGGGCGGCGCGGGAAGTCGACGATCTGGCTGATCGGGACGAAGCCGCGGATGCCGCAATCGACGATGAGGCCACCCTTGTTGTGGTCGATGACCGGCGCCTCGATGATGACGCCCGCCTCGAACTGCTCCTGCATCGCGCGCCACTTGCGCTCGAGACCGGCGCGGCGGAGCGACAGGACGACGTGGCCCTCCGGCGATTCCGGCTGGAGGACGTAGACCAGGACCGTGTCGCCGATGGCGAGCTCCGGCTGACCTTCGCCGTGGCGACCGAACAGCTCGCGGTTGCTGACGACGCCCTCGCTCTTGGCGCCGATGTCGACGAGGATCTCGTCCTTGTCGATGCGGACGACCTGGCCTTCGACCACGTCACCGTGCTTGAACGACTTGATGTCGGAGTCCTGCTCGGCGAGCAGCTCCTCCATCGTCGTCGGCTCGGGTCCGAGCTCGCGCGGAGCGGGTTCGTCTTCGTCGTCGCTCGCAGCGGGCGCGTGGGCGGTCTCGTCGTCGCTGAGAACCTCGGCGGCCGGCTGGCCGTTGTCGGATGCCTCGACCACCGGGACCTCGGCGACGGCCTCTGCCTCGTCTATCGCGGAACCGTCCGGCGCTGATTCGGTGGAAATCAGCCTCGTCCTGGGTCGACGGGGCGGTGTCGTCTGCGCTGATGGCGGGCTCGTCGGCGACGGCAACGGCCGCCGCGGTCTCATCGGACGCCTGGTCGGCGACGGCGGCGAGTGCCTCCGGCTCCGGCGTCGTCCCGCTCTGCTGCTCTTCGGTCAAGGTGGTAGTCACTCCTGGTGGTGGATTTGCGCCCGAGAATCACGAACGGCCTGAGCGACGCTCAAGCCGGTTCCGAAACGTTTGGGGTGTGGTCCGTGGTGATCGACTCCGCGGTCCGCTCCTTCGTGCGTCGAATGACTTGCCTGTCGCTCTTCAGCTGTCCTGCCTCTTGGGGCCGGGAGAGTCTAGCACACGACTTCCGGCGGCTACAATCGGCGCGCCGTGCCCGAACTGCCCGATCTGACCGTGGTCGCCGACGCCCTCCACGCCGCCTTGACCGGCCGTCCCGTCCGGTCGGCGGAGGCGCCCGGGCCGCTTGCAGTGCGCGGAACGCCGTCCGAGCTGGCGGCGCTCGTCGGCCAGTCGGTCACGGCCATCCGCCGGCGCGGCAAGTTCCTGCTCATCGAGCTCGACCGGGACCGGATCGTGTGCAATCCGATGCTGACCGGCCGGTTCCAGCTGGCCGCGCCGGGCGACAAGCTGCCGGCCAAGACGGCGGTGGTCCTCGGCTTCGATCCACGGACGGCGACGCCACGTGATGCGGCCGCCTGGACGCGCGGCGCGAGGTGGCTGCCCGCGGATGACGCCCGACCGGAGGTCCGCTACCGCGACCCGACCCAGATGGGCAAGATCTACCTGGTCCCGACCGGCATCGACCGTCCGGTGCCGGGTCTCGGGCCGCCCGACCAGGGTCCCGACGCGGACGATCCGTCGTTGACGCTCGAGGTCTGGCGTGACCGGATCCGAAAGCACCCCGGCGAACTCAAGAACCTGCTGCGCAACCAGGCATTCGTCGCCGGCATCGGGAACGCCTACAGCGATGAGATCCTGCACGCGGCGCAGCTGCTGCCATTCAGGAAGCGGGCCTCCCTCGCCGCCGAGGAAGTGGACGCACTGTACGAGTCGACGCGTTCGACGCTGGCCGACGCCATCGCGATCCTGCGTGAGCGGGTGCCGCCGACGTTCGAGAAACAAGTCCGCGATTTCCTCGCGGTGCACGACAAGGGCGGTCAGCCATGCCCGCGTTGCGGGACGCGGATCACCGAGGTGCGGGCCGGTGGGTTCATCACGTCCTATTGCCGCGGCTGCCAG
>CAVZME010000011.1:0-883976 GCA_963776385.1 uncultured Chloroflexia bacterium | reverse complement strand
CCGTCTCGCGCAGTGGAGCTGGCGATCCCTGATCGGGCTCGCGTTCCTGGGGGTTGCCGTCTTCCTCGCGGTCCAGGTCCCGATCGTCCTGATCCCTGTCACCCTGGCGATCATCCTCGCGGCGACGCTCCTGCCCATCTACCGCCGGCTCCGGGCGAGGGGGTGGAGCCCGACGAGCGCGGCCGGGACGGTCACCGTCGCGGCGATCGTCATCACGACGGTCGTCGTCGTCCTGACGATCGTGAGCCTGGCGACCCAGATGGCGCCGATCGTCCAGGCCGCGAGCGACGGCGCCGGGCAGGCGGTCGCTTCGAATCCACAGCTCCTGGCCTGGATGCAGCCGCTCGCGTCGAGTTCCTCCGACTTCCTCCGGCAGGCCGGCGACGCGGTCGTGTCCGGGTCCGTTGCGCTGTCAGTCGTCTGCGTCATCGGCGCCCTGCTGACCTTCGACTTCATGCGCGACGGTCCCAGGTTCTGGTCGTTCGCAACGTCCGGCCTCGCGGCGTGGCGCCGCGCCGAAGTGGATGCCGCAGGAGGTCGTGCGGTCGGGGTCCTGGGCGGCTACATGATCGGAACCGGAGCGATCTCGCTCTTCGGGGCGGTCACGCAGTTCGTGATCATGACGATCCTCGGGATCCCCCTCGCGCTGCCCCTCGCGGTGCTGTCGTTCTTCGGCGGGTTCATCCCGTACATCGGCAGCATCCTGACCACGGTTCTGGCATTCCTCGTCACGCTGGCCCTCGGGACTCCGCAGGACGCCGCGATCATGGGCGTCTACACCATCGTCTTCAACGTGGTGCAGGGCAACTTCGTTGCGCCGATCGTCTATGGCCGCGCGGTCAACATCCATCCGGCCATCATCCTGCTCGCCATTCCGGCCGGCGCCGCTCTGGCGGGGATCGCCGGGATGTTCCTGGTCGTGCCCTTCATCGGCGTGTTCGCGACGACATGGCGGACGGGACTCCTGGTCCTGGGGAATGAACCCCAGCCGGGGGACGTCGGCCGCCCCGCCGACGGGTCGCCCGGGTCCCCCTCCCCGGTCCGCGCCGACGGCGATTGATACGGGAGCAGCGTGGCCGACAGCGCCGGTGAGGTGTAGTCGATGAAGAACAGGTCAGCCCTGATCGCACTCGCTGGCGCGCAGTTCGTCTGGTGCTCGACCAGACAGTCATGGGTGTATCGATCAGTCAGCTCGTGGCCGACTTCGATACGATCGTCACGACCATCCAGGTGATCATCACGCTGTATTGCCTCGTGATGGCGATGCTCATACTCGCGGGCGGCAAGGTCGGCGACGACATCGGGCGCGGTCCTGCCTACAAGATCGGCATCGTCATTCCTACCAGCATGCCCAGCTCCGATCGCTGAGGGCGGGCCTGTTGGCAGCGGTTCGCGGTCGCTGCGTTCCCGCAACGCCGGCTCCCACTGGCCATGGCGCTCGGGGGATGATCGGCCTTCATCCGACACGGAGGATGCGCCGTGCGCCGTCGGCGAGGCTACTCTGGCGTGATACCGAACTGGGTCGCCTCGCAGGGAGCGGTACGGTCACTCATCGGCACAGGGAGACGACCATGCTCCGACAGTTGGTCCTGGCGATATTTGCCGATGAGGCGTCCGCGGATGCTGCGGCTGAGGGTCTCAACCGATGGGCGGAACAGGAAGCCGCGGAGAAGTTGCTCGATACGCATCAGATCCAGGCGATGGGCGTCCTCGTCCTCGATGAGAACGGCAAACTCAAGACCGAGAAGCTCGGCCCGCGAAGCATCGGGACAGGCGCCGGGATCGGAGTCATCCTGGCAATGCTCACCCCGATCGGTATGGCGGTCGGGATCATCGGTGGCGGTATCCTCGGCGCTCTCCACCACAGGAGCCTGTTCACCTCCAAGGACGATCGAGAGCGCCTCGGTCGCGAGCTGCAGGGGGGCAAGGCAGCGCTCGGCGTGACGACCGATAAGACCAGCGTGGCCGCAATCTCGGCCGAGCTCGCCTCACTTGGTGGTCAAGTAGAGACCCATGAGCTCGACGACGGCGCTGTCGCCGAGGTCGACGCTGCTTCTAAGACGGCTCCGGCGGACCCGTCGGTGAAGACGACCGCGTGACGAGTCCGATCGATGGAGCCTGATCGACGCCTCGATGAGGCGGTGACCGACCAGCCCGTCCGACGATCAGTCAGGGACCGTCGTACTTCCCGAGCCGCCGATGTCCTGCCGCTTGACCGGTTCAACGCGTTCACCGACGGCGTCTTCGCGATCGCGATCACGCTCCTCGTCCTCGAGCTCTCGGTCCCTGCTGCCGGCGTTCGCCTGCTGCCTGCGCTTACCGAGCAGTGGCAGGAGTTCCTTGGGTATCTGATCAGCTTCGCCTTCATCGGGGGGATCTGGGTGAGCCACGCCGGGATGACGAAGTTGATGCGGCACGCCGACACGCTCGCGTACGGGATCGACCTCCTGATGCTGCTCTTCGTGGGCCTCCTGCCGTTCTCGACCAACCTGCTGGTCACCCATCTGTCGGGTCCGGATGTCGAGGCCGCGGTCGTCATCTACGGCGTCAACGTCCTCCTGGCGTCGCTCGCCCTGAGCCTGCTCATGTTCTACATCGCAAGTGAGCGATCGCTGGTGGTCGACGGCGTCGCCGATGAGACCCTGGATGCGAAGGTTCGGCAGCGGTGGATACTCATCGCTCTCAATGTGGCTGCCATCGCCCTGGCCGTCGTGGCACCGGCCGCTGCCGTCGGTGTATATCTCGTGATGACGTTCCTTGCGCTGGCCCTCCCGTTGATCCACCTTCGTCGGCGCCGGCACTAGGACACTGTGTATTTGTCGCAGACTCTGTCCTTGCGGCCGTGCTTGCTCAGGACGGCGAGGAAGTGTTGGTAGACTTCACGAAACGGCGTCGCGGGATTCGCGGGCTTGTCCATGTCGAGGCTCCGAGTGCCTCGGCCGACCTGTCTCGGTCCTTTGTCGCCGTTGGCTGAGGGAACCTCGGCAGGGTCGGCTAACCGTCAACCCCATCACATTCCCTTCGCCGGTGCCTCGGGCGGGAGTAGCTCAGTTGGCAGAGCGGCAGCCTTCCAAGCTGCATGTCGCGAGTTCGAACCTCGTCTCCCGCTCCACTTCATGCCCATCGTGCGTGCTCCAGGCCCGCGAGGTCAGGCGCCGTGCGCAGCTAGCAGGGGGAGGTCATCCGGGTCACACCCGATCGCCCGGCAGACGTGCGTGTCTCGTCTGCATCTCGGGCAGGTCTCGACCTGGTCCGACATGATCGCCTCGAGGCGCGAGAGAGTCGCCGGATCGTCCTCAGTGGGGAAGACCTGGGTGCCCTCCATCGCGGCGGCGAATGGCAGAGGGATGCTGAGGCCCCAGATCCCGACCCGCGTCGAGGCGTTCCCCGTTGTCCCGTCGTGTTCGAAAAGGCGCATCAGTGGTTCTCCGGCTCCGTGCAGTAGGTGGCCTGTCGACCACGCTGTCACGATGCCGCAGGCACGAGCGCGAGTCATCGTTCGGTTGGTGTAATCCGGGACGCACTCCACTGCCGCAACCATGCAAGGGGCTCGGGGTCGGTCACATCCGGGCGAGTAGCTCCTCCTTCTTGGCGTCGAGCCGCAGGAGCCCACCGCCGACCTCGTACCGCGCTGCGGACGCCTCGCGAGAGCTCCAGTGCGGCAGGTAGTGCGGGATCCAGACGCTGATCGAGTGTCGGCTCTTGGAACGTATCCTCGATCTCGAGCACGTAACGTTGGCGGTCGAGCCTCTCGTTCGGCTCATCGACGTCGTCCGACATCCTTCGTTCGCCTCAGGGCGCCGAATTGTCGGGTCTCCATTCCTCCCACCGCGACGTCTACCATCGCGCCATGAATGCATCGGGACGGCGCCGCTGGGCACTTCCTCTCTTGGTCGTGCTGCTCGCCCTCTGGATGCTGGCCCTCGTGGTCAGCTTCGTCGTGTTCGATGGTCTGACATTGGTGCTCCAGTGGATACAGTTCGGCGTGGTGACTCTGATGCTCGTCGTGCTGATCGTCGGTGAACTGAGGGCGCGGCGAGACGGCCAGTGAGGGCAGGCTGGCGCGTCACATCCGCGCGAGCAGGTCCGCCTTCTTGGCCTCGTACTCCTCGGGCGTGATCGCGCCCTTGTCGCGCAGGTCGGCGAGGCGGGCGATCGTGTCGGCCGCCTCGGCCGACGTCATGGCTGGAGCCGCCGCCGGTGCCGCGGGAGCTGCCGGGGCCGCGACGACCGGCGCCACCGAAGCCACCGGCGCGGCCCCGCCATCGCGCCGGTCCACGACCTTCTGATTCATGACCGCGTCCCGGAATTCGAGCGGTTTGGTGATGCACACGAACCTGTCCTGACCGGCACCGCCCGACTGGGTCAGGAGCGTGATGTCGCCGTAGCCCATCCGGCCCCCCAGGACGCCGACCTGGGATTTCACGTCGCTCAGCGACGACAGCAGCGTGGTCGAACTGCGCCGCGACGCGAGGCCCTCTTCACGCAGGACTCGCACGTTGGTGACCGCGAACTCCGCCGTGCGCCACTCCACCACGTTGTAGACGATCCAGCCCAGTCCGACGAAGAACAGTCCGAGCGCGATCAGGTCGAGGATCCCGCCGATCGTGCCGAACAGTCCATCGCCACTCGGTGACAGCCGCCGGATGAGGGCCGCGCCGAGGATCAGCAGGACCGCCACCAACGACGCCCGGACCGGTGCCATCCAGTGCTTCTTCGACTCGAAGACGACGGTCTCATCGGCGATGAGATTGTCTGCGACGGCCATGCTCCCTCCCTCTCGTGGACCCGCATCGTAGCGTGCGGTCCCCGGTCGACGGAGCCTCACCGGCTCATTTCGGGAACCTCGGCTATCGTCGCCCTGTGACGGAGCCTCCCGAATCGCCGCCGCCGCCCGACGACGCCGCCGCGGAGCCGCCCGATATCGGTCGCCTCGTGGACGGTCGCTACAGGCTGGCGGAGGTCATCGGGACCGGCGGCATGGCCACCGTCCATCGGGCGCTCGACACGAAGCTCGGGCGGACCGTCGCCGTCAAGCTGCTCCGCCGGGAGGTCATCGAGGACCACGACATCGCCATGCGCTTCCGGCGCGAGGCCCTGGCGGCGACGGTCCTGCGCCACCCGAACATCGTCGCCTGCCTCGAGACCGGCACGGACCGCGGCCAGCCCTACCTCGTCATGGAGCTCATCGAGGGCGAGGATCTCGCGGCGCGTCTCCGGCGGGTGGGACGACTGGCACCTGCCGAGATCGAGCGCATCGGGCTCGACGTCGCGCGTGCGCTGGGCGTCGCGCACATCCGGGGCATCGTCCACCGCGACGTGAAGCCCGGCAACATCCTGCTCGCCCGCGACGGGCGGGCGATGGTCACCGACTTCGGCATCGCCCGTCTCGCCGCCGATACCGAGGGCGCGGTCCCGGGCACGACGCTGGGCTCGGTCCACTACTTCAGTCCCGAGCAGGCGACCGGGGCGACCACCACGCCCGCCTCGGACGTGTACAGCCTGGGACTCGTGCTGTACGAATCGCTGACCGGTCAGCGCGCCTGGAGCGGCGACTCGACCGCGGCGCTGGCTGCTGCTCGGGTCGGCAGTGCCGCGCCCTCGCCACACGACGTGCGCGCGGAGGTGCCGGCCGCCCTCGACGGCATCGTGCGCCGCGCCCTCGACCCGGATCCCGGGCTTCGCTATCCCAATGGCAACGCAATGGCGATGGCCCTCGAGCCACTCGTCGGGCACCCGGATCCGTCCAGCCCGACGGCGGCCTACGACTCCGCGACCCTGGCCGCGGCGGCCGCCGCAACGGCGACAGCGGGCCGACCCGCGACGCCGCCCCCGGTCGCCCCGCCGCTGCGGCCCGGTGCGACGACGACGTCCGCCGTTGCTGCCACTCGTCGCGCCTCGCCCGCCATCGCCGGACCGCTCGTCGTCCTGCTGGTCGTCGGTGCGGTCGTGACCGGGGGCCTGTTCCTCGCAGCATTGCCCGGCCGCGACGACCCAGGGGGCATCGCCCAGGCGAGCGTGTCGCCGCGCCCGACTCGGGCCCCGACCGCAAAGCCGACGACTCGCGTCACGCCGGCCCCGACACCCGTTCCGACACCGGCCCCGGCCAAAGCCACGCCGGCCCCGAAACCGACGCCGAAGCCGAAACGAGGTTCGGCCGCAGCCTTGTGCGAGCCGTTCTTCGGGCTGGCCTGCGGCCTCGACAAGGGGACCTACGCGCCGGCCATCTTCAGGCCCGCGATCCAGTTCGCCGTCGGCGACGGCTGGTCCGTCGCCTCGGAAAGCACGAACCTCATCGACCTGGCCCGCGAGACCGGGACCCTCACGTTCGCGAGCGCGGTCGATGCCGTCTTCCCGCACGGGAACCCGGCGCCGGCGCCGTCGACCGCCCGCCTGCTCGTCGAGGCGTTCATCGGCACGGATGGCGTCGCCGCGGGCAAGCCCGCCGACCGCCGGATCGACAAGCGGAAGGCGACGTCGGTCAACCTCGCCGCGACCGGTCCCGACAGGATCGCGCTGTTCGCCTCGGGTGACCAGGTCTTCTATCTGGAGCCGTTCGGGACGACCCGGTTCATCATCATCGACGCGAAGGGCGGCCCGCTCATCCTCGCCATCGAGCCCACGCAGGACTCGCCCATCGAATCGATCATCCCGGCCGCATCGGTCGTGGTCAAGAGCCTGCGATTCCGGTGATCGGCCGGCGCGACCGACCGACCGTCATCGCCTTCGTCGTGGCCGCGCTGGGCCTTGTCGCGGTCTTCGTCCTGGTCCTCTCGATCCGACCGTACGTCGCCTGGCTCGCAGCCTGGTCCGTCGTCACCTTCACCGCCTACGCGATCGACAAGGCCCAGGCGCGCCGAGGGGGCTGGCGGATCCCGGAGGTCGTCCTGCACGGCCTCGCGATCGCGGGCGGCGCGATCGGCGGCTGGCTCGGCCTGCTGGCCCTCCGTCACAAGACTCGCCACCCGGTCTTCCCGCTGGTCCTCGCGATCGCCCTGACCGTCCAGATCGTCATCGGTGTCGCCATCGGCTGGTAGCGAGCCTCTGCCCCGGGTTACGCTTCGGGCGAATGAGTCTCATCTCCCTTCGTGACCTGACCCGGACATATCCGCGCGGCGTGACCGCCCTCGACGGGCTGACGCTGGACCTCGAACCCGGGATCATCGGCCTCGTCGGCGCCAACGGCGCGGGCAAGAGCACGCTCATCAAGATCCTCCTCGGGCTCCTGCCGCCGACCTCGGGCGAGGCAGCGGTGATGGATCTCGACGTCCGGACCGAAGGCACCGACGATCCGCCAGTTCGTCGGCTACATGCCGGAGTACGACTGCCTGCCACCCGACACGTCGGCGACCGATTTCGTCACCCACATGGCGCGGATGTCCGGCTTGCCGAGCACAGCCGCGCGGGAGCGCACCGCCGAAGTCCTCCGCCACGTCGGCCTGTACGAGGAGCGCTACCGCGCGATCGGCGGCTATTCGACCGGCATGAAGCAGCGGGTCAAGCTCGCCCAGGCCCTCGTCCACGACCCGCGCCTGCTGCTCCTCGACGAGCCGACCAACGGCCTCGACCCGGCCGGTCGGGACGAGATGCTCGCGCTGGTCCGACGGACCGGCACCGAATTCGGGATCGCGGTCCTCGTGGCCAGCCACCTCCTCGGCGAGATCGAGCGGGTCTGCGATTTCCTCGTCGCCATCGACGCGGGCCGGCTGCTGCGAGCGGCGCCTCTCGGGTCGTTCACCGAGCGGACGGGCGTCCTCGCGGTCGAGGTCGAGGAGGGTGAGGTGGCCCTGACCGCGGCCCTCATCGCGCGCGGGTTGCAGGCCGTCGCGGACGGCCGGACGGTCCTGCTCAACGTCACCGAGGATCGTCAGTACGACCTCGTCCGCGACGCAGTGGCCGAGCTTGGCCTGCCGCTCGTCCGGATGGAGCAGCGTCGTCAGAGTCTCGAGGACCTGTTCCGGGACGATGTCGCGCCGCCACCCCCGGCACCTCCGGGCGCCTCGGTCGGCGGAGGAGCGCCGGCATGACCGCGAGCGGACCCGGCGGCAGCATCTACGACCTCGGTTATCAGTCGTATGTCGGCCCCAGGCTCGGCCGACGGAGCGCCGTCCGCGCCCTGTTCAGCCAGACCATCCGGGCCTGTTTCGGGATCGGGCGCGGTGGGCGGGCCAAGATCGCGCCGTTCGCGCTGGCCGGGCTGGCGGTGCTTCCGGCGGGACTCGCCGTGGGCTTCGCTGCCCTCGTCGCCCAGGCCGGACCGGCCGGCGGCGCCATCGAGTCCGCCTCGCCGATCCGGTACGAGACCTACCACGGCCTGGTCGGCATCCTGATCATGCTGTTCTGCGCCGCCCAGGCTCCGGAGCTGTTCGGACGCGACCAACGATATGGCGTCCTGCCGCTGTATTTCTCGCGGGTGCTGACCCGGACGGACTATGCGCTCGCCAAGGTCTTCGGACTGATGCTTGCGCTGTTCGCGGTCGATGTCGCGCCATATCTCATCCTGTTCGTCGGTCGCGTGTTCGTGGCACCCGACCCGGCGACCGGCCTGGCCGACGAGATCGCGGCTCTCCCGCGTTTCCTGCTCCAGGCCGTCCTCGTCGCCGGCCTGCTCGGCGGCCTGGCCGGGCTCATCGCAGCCTGGACTCCACGGCGAGCCTATGCCACCGCGGCGATCATCGCGGTCTTCATCATCCCGCCGATCATCGTGGCGATCGTCGCCAGCCAGGCGAGCCAGGACCTCGCCCGCGCCATCGTCCTGTTCAGCCCGGGCGACGTGCTCGACGGCACGAACGCGGCGATCTTCGGATCCATCCCGGACAGCCCGGTCGTGGCGTCGGTCGACCTGCCCGGCTGGGCGTACCTCGCCGCGGCGGCGCTCGGGATCGTCGGATCGATCGGCCTGACCGTCCGCCGTTACCTGCGGATCGCGGCATGACGGCCCAGCAGACGCCGACCCCGCCGCCGACCCCGCCCGCCGCGCCGGCCCAGGCATCGGCATCGCCGGGCGCGACGCCGGCCCTCGAGGTCGACCACGTCTCGCGCTGGTACGGCAACGTCGTCGCGGTCAACGACATCTCGTTCGGCCTGGGCGCCGGGGTGACCGGCCTGCTCGGCCCGAACGGCGCCGGCAAGTCGACCCTCCTGCACCTGATGGCCGGCCTCCTCGCGCCGTCGGCCGGCCGCGTCCTCGTCGAGGGTGCGAGCGCCTGGCGTCGTCCGGAGATGTATCGCCACGTCGGGCTGGTCCCGGAACGCGAGACGGTCCACAGCTTCCTCACCGGCCGCGAGTTCGCCCTGCTCAACGCCCGGCTCCAGGGCGTCGCCGATCCGCCCGGTGCCGCCGCCCGGGCGATCGCCACGGTCGACCTGACGGACGCCGCGGACCGCCCGATCGGCACGTACTCGAAGGGCATGCGCCAGCGGGCCAAGCTGGCCGGTGCGCTCGTCCACGAACCGCGGATCCTGCTCCTCGACGAGCCGTTCAACGGGATGGACCCGCGCCAGCGGCTGCACATGATGAGCCTGCTCCGATCGATGGCTGCCGAAGGCCGCACGATCCTCTTCTCGTCGCACATCCTCGAGGAGGTCGAGCGCCTCGCCGACTCGGTGCTGGTGGTCTACGCCGGGCGCCTCGCGGCAGCCGGTGACTTCCGCTCGATCCGGCGGCTGATGACCGACCGGCCGCACACCTTCACGGTCCGCTCCTCCGACGACCGGCGGCTGGCCGCGGCGCTGATGTCCGACCCATCGGTCTTCGGCGCGGAACTTGTCAGCGGCCACGTCGCCATCCGGACCGCCGACTACGACGCGTTCACGCGTGCCCTGCCGAAGGTCGCCCGCGACACCGCCGTGACGCTGTTCGAGATCCGCCCGACCGACGACTCGCTCGAGAGCGTCTTCTCCTACCTGGTGCGCCGATGACGGTCATGGCGCCGCTCGTCGGGGTCACCCTTCGCGGCCTGCTGGGCCGGCGGCGGACGATCCTGCTGGCACTCCTGGCCGGTCTGCCGGTCCTGATCGCGCTGCTCATCCGGATCAGCGGCGGGCGCCCGGACGCGGACCGTGTCCTCGACACGCTGGTCGTCCGGACGGTCATGCCCCTCGTGGCCCTCATCATCGGGACGTCGGCCATCGGGTCCGAGATCGATGACGGGACCGCGGTCTACCTGATCATCAAGCCGATCGCCCGCTGGCGGATCGCGGCCGCCAAGATCCTGGTCGCCGCAGGAGTCACGGCGGTCATGGTCATCCCTGCCGTCGTCCTGACGAGCCTGCTCCTCGGCCGCGCCGACATGACGACGACGCTCGTCGGGTTCACCATCGCCTGCCTCGTCGGCGGCAGCGCGTACGCCGCGGCGTTCGTGGCTCTCAGCGTGTTCACGACCCGTGCGCTGCTCCTCGGCCTTGCCTACGTGCTGATCTGGGAGGGAGTCCTGTCGGGCCTCCTTGAAGGCACGAAGTTCCTGTCGATCCGGCAGGCGACGCTGGGTCTTGCCGCGGCGCTCGGCGTGGACGTCCCGGGCCTCGAGCCCCTGGCGGCCGGTGTGAGCGTCGTGGTGCTCTCGACCGTGCTCGTGGGCGCCTTCGCCCTGGCCAGCTGGCGTCTCGCCCGCTTCGAGATCCGGGGAGGGGACTGACCCCTCTGTGAGAGGTGCTTGACCGTCTGACGACGACTCGCTAGCATCCGTAAGACAAGCGACCTTGAATGACGAAGTCATGCGCCCTTGCTGACACGTTCGAACCGGGCCGCGGATGACGACATCGTCTGGAGGCCCGGACACGTGACCGCCGCGTTCTTCATCGCCCTCATCGGCGCCCGGCTCGATACCCTCGGGACGACGGGCACCCGAACCGTCGGGGCCGACTGATGGACGTCGGAGCGTTCACCAGCGGCCTGCTGACCGGCCTCCGCGAGGGGGTCGAGGCCGCGCTGATCCTGGCCATCATCTGCGCATATCTCGCGAAGACCGGCAACAAGCGCCACTTCCCGAAGATCTTCCTCGGGGCCGGCCTGGCGATCGCGCTGAGCGTCGTCCTCGGTGTCGGCATCTACGTCACCGTCGGCAGCTTCCAGGAGCCGTACGAGCAGTTGTTCGAGGCGGCCACCCTGATCCTGGCTGCCTCGGTCGTCACCTGGATGCTGTTCTGGATGCGCCGCCAGGCACGCAACGTCAAGGGCGAGCTCCAGGCTGCCGTCGACCGCGCCCTCGACGACGGCTCGGCGATCGCCCTTGCGTTCCTGGCGTTCGTCGCCGTCATCCGCGAAGGCGTCGAGACGTCCCTGTTCCTGGTCGGACAGGCGGCATCCGCGAGCGCCGACGGCGGTGAGATGTGGGTCGTCGCCGGGGCGGTCATCGGGCTGCTCATCGCGGCCGTGCTCGGCGTCGGGTTCTATCACGGCTCGCGCCGGCTGAACCTGGCGACCTTCTTCCGCTGGACCGGCGTCGCGCTCGTGTTCATCGCCGCCGGGCTGCTCAGCCACGCGGTCCACGAGCTCATCGAGATCGGCGTCATCACGGTCGGGACGCAGACCCTGTTCGACCTGTCGGCGGTCCTGCCGCACGATGCGGAAGGTGGCAGCCTCGTCGGCCAGTTCCTCGCCGCGCTTTTCGGCTACACCTCGACGCCCGAGGTCACGACGTTCGTCGTCTGGATCAGCTACGTCGTGGTGGTCCTGACGCTGTTCCTGCGCCCGGTCTCGTCGCCACCCAAGGCCGTGCCGGCGACCACGGAGCCGGTCAAGGGCTGACGCGAACGACTCAGAACGGCAGGATCGCCCCGAGGTCCGGCAACACGCCGTCGAGCCCGAACAGGAAGATCGACCCGACGAACAGGCTGAACAGGCCCGCCACGGCGCCGATGGCGACGTAGATCTGCTCGCGCGATTGGCTCGAGACGAAGCCGACCGAACTCACGAGCACGATCGCGAAGTTCGAGATGAGCAGGCCGATCACGAAGGCGAAGAGCATCGGGACACCGAGCCCGGCACTCGACGCGCCACCGACCGCGGCGATCAGCAGGACCTGGGTTCCGGTCTCGGCGCCGATCCCGTGGACCATCCCGACCCCGAAGGACGTCCCGGCGCCGTATGAGCTCATCTCGAGTGGTTCGACATGCTCGTGACCATGGATGCGTGCCTGGAGGATCCGCCAGCCGTGACGGATGAAGTCGAACACGAGCATCCAGCGGCTGCGCAGGCGGAACTTCTCGCCGGCGCTCGCATAGCGATAGACGGAGTAGAGGACCCACAGGCCGAGTGCGACGAGGGTGAACCCGACGACGCGACCCATGATCGGGTCGAGCCAGTCGGGCAGGAGCGCTCCGAAGGCGATCGCGGCAAGGCCCAGGACGATGACGACGAGTCCGTGACCGAGCGCATAGAGCGTCCCGAGCCGGATGGCATCGGCCTGGCCGGACATGATCCGGGTCCGGCCGACGCCCGGCCGCGTCGCGATGGCCGGGGACGCCACCGCGGCACCCGGCCCCGCATCGTGCGTGCGCAGCTCGCCCTGGCCGCCGTGAACGTGGTGCGGGCCGGGCGTCGTCTCGTGCTGGCCGGCGTGCGCCGCCTCGGCCATCCCGGCGGCAGCGGTCGTGCTGGTGATGTCCGTGATCGCCGCGATATGGTCCCAGTCGATGCCGTGGCGGATGCCGAGCAGCAGCCCGGTCAGGAGGATGCCGAGGTCGGCTGCGGGAGTGGCAGCGGTCACGGCGGCGGCGATGAAGTCGAACATCTCGGAGTCCTTGTCGCGGAGAGGGAGCGTACCGGACGAGGCGAGATATCGCAACGTGTTGCATCTGGGCGTCGTTGCGTCTCCTCATCTATCCTTTCGCACGATGGGCTCGATCGGATCGCATGAATTTGCTGCATACGTGTCCTGGTCCGACGTTCGCGATCAGTTGCGGGCGCGCGGGCTGCGCTGGACGCCCCAACGGCGGACGCTGATCGACGTCCTGGCCCAGACGGACGGCCACGTGACGGGCGCCGAACTCGTCGAGCGCTGTCGCGAGGTCGACCCGACGACGATCCCGTCGACGGTCTATCGGACCCTGGACGTGCTCGAGGAACTCGGCCTGCTCAGCCATAGCCACGGAGCCGACGGCCGCGAGGAGTTCCACGTCCGCCCCGTCGCGGCGCACGGGCATCTCCATTGCATCGGCTGTGCGACGACCTGGGAGATCGGCGCCGACGAGGCGGCGTCACTCGTGTCGACGCTCGAGCGGCAGCGGGATTTCGCGGTCGACCTCAGCCACCTGTCGATCGCCGGGCGGTGTTCCGACTGCCTCGCCGCGATGGCCGACTGAGGATCCCGAGCCGATGCAGCATCCCGTGCGCATCCCGCCCGGGCCCGGCCAGGAGTCCGTCTGGGACTACCCGCGGCCGCCGCGGGTCGAAGCCGTGCCGGAACGTCTGCGAGTCATCGTCGATGGCGAGGTCCTTGCCGAGACCGACCGCGGATCCCGGGTCCTCGAGACGGCCGGTGCGCCGGTCTACTACTTCCCACCCGAGGACGTCCGGATGGACCGGCTCCGGCCGAGCCCGCACCGCTCATCGTGCGAATGGAAGGGCGACGCGTCGTACCTCCGCTACGTCGGAGCGGATGGTCGCGTGATCGACAACATCGCCTGGTCGTATCCCTCACCGAACCCCGGCTACGAGGCGATCCGCGACCACCTCGCGTTCTACGCGGGCCGGGTGGACGAGGCGTGGGTCGGCGACGAGCGAGCGACCCCCCAGCCCGGCAACTTCTACGGTGGCTGGGTCACGGCGAAGATCGTCGGGCCGATCAAGGGCGAGCCGGGATCGGCCGGCTGGTAGGGATCCCGCTCAATCGCCGGACGGCACGCCCATGACGCTGAACCCGCCGTCCACGTAGAGGACCTCGCCGGTCACCGCACTCGACAGGTCCGATGCGAGGTACAGCGCCGATCGCCCGACATCCTCGGGCGTGATATGGGCCCGCAGCGGCGCGATGTCGGCGAACCCGCGGTACATGCCCTTGAACCCGGCGATGCCTGCCGCGGCGAGCGTCCGGACCGGCCCGGCCGAGATCGCGTTGACCCGGATGCCGTCCGGTCCGAGATCGGCGGCGAGGTAGCGCACCGACGCCTCGAGCGCAGCCTTGGCCACGCCCATGACGTTGTAGTTGGCCACGACGCGCTCCGACCCGAGATAGGTCAGGGTGATCACCGACGAGCCGCGTCGCAGGAGTGGCCGCGCCTCGCGCGTCAGCGCCACGAGCGAATACGCGGAGATGTCGAGCGCGAGCGCGAACCCGTCGCGCG
Source organism: uncultured Chloroflexia bacterium (assembly GCA_963776385.1). Lineage (GTDB taxonomy): Bacteria > Chloroflexota > Limnocylindria > Limnocylindrales > CSP1-4 > SPCO01. The sequence goes on along the minus strand of CAVZME010000011.1, from coordinate 869,690 downwards.
ACGTATCGAGGAAACCGCCCTCCAGATCCTCGCGCCGCGCGAACGCCAGCGCATGGACGAGGATGTCGAGCGAGTCGTGGGTCTCGGCCCAGCGTTCGAAGACATGGGCGATCTGCTCGTCGGAACCGACGTCGCAGGGCTCGACGAAGGTCGAGCCGATGGACTCTGCCAGGGGCCGGACGCGCTTCTCGATGAGGCTCTCGACCGACGAGAAGCCGACCTCCGCGCCCTCGGCGTGGAGCGCCTGCGCGATGCCCCACGCGATCGAGTGGTCGTTGGCGACCCCGAAGATGAGCGCCGTCTTGCCGTCGAGCAGTCCCATCCGGTCCTCCAGCGTGCCGTCGCCCGGCAGCCTACCATCGCGCCATGACGACGGACGGGCTTCGGACGGCATTGCGCGGGGTCCGCGGCCTGATCCTCGATGCCGACGGCGTGCTCGTCCTCCAGGCGAAGCCGCTCCCGGGATCGGTCGAGGCGCTGCGCTCGCTCGATGCGCGCGACGTCCCGTTCCGGGTCGTGACCAACTTCTCGCAGCTCCATCGCGAGACACTCGCGAACTGGTTCGAGAAGGGCGGACTCCGGGTCGAGCCCGACCGGATCATCACGGCGACCTCGGCGACGGCGGCCTATACGGCCGCGACGCATACCGGCCGACCTCTGTTCGTTCTCTCGGCGCCCGACGCGCGACGCGAGTTCGATGGCCAGCACCTCATCGGCGCGGACGAGGCCGACGCGCTCCCGACCGGGTCGGTCGCGGCCGTCGTCATCGGCGACGGCGGCGACGAGCTGTCGTACCGCAACCTGGACGTCGCCTTCCGGCTCGTCCACGGCGGCGCCGAACTCCTCGCGATGCATCGCAATCCGTGGTGGCTGACGGCGCGCGGGATCACCCTCGATGCGGGCGCCTACGTGGTCGGTCTGGAGTTCGCGTCGGGCGCCCGTGCGCGGACGCTCGGCAAGCCCTCGCCGGTCGTCTTCCGCCAGGCGATCGCCGGGCTTCGCGCGGACGTGGGTGAGCGCCTGCCCCCGTCGGCCTTCGCGATGGTCGGCGACGATCCGCGAGCTGACGTGGCGGCCGCCCAGCGGGTCGGCCTTCGCGGCGTGCTCGTCCTGTCCGGCAAGACCTCAGCGGCTGAGGTCGACCAGGCTGCCGCGGCGCGGACCCGTGGCCGCGGCCCCGATGCCGTCGCCCCGACGCTGGCGGACGTCGTCGCCGCGCTAGACTGACCGCAACGTTTCCGATACCCGACGAGCTCGAGGGACCCCACCGATGACGACCGATTCCGCACCGCGCATCAAGATCACCTACGCGACCCTGAGCGCCGATAACGAGGAGCTCCACGCCCAGTTCGAGGCGGGTCTCGCGACGACGCGGGCGAGCCTTGGTGGTCACCACCAGAACTACGTCGCGGGCGGGTGGCGCGACGGCGATGGATCGTTCGAGGTCCGGACGCCGATCGATCGAGACATCGTCCTGGGCACGTTCGCGCCGCGGGACCGCGACCGACGTCGACGATGCGGTCGCGGCCGCCCGCGCCGCACAGCCTGCCTGGGCCGCGGTGCCGTGGCGCGAGCGGGTCGAGATCATCACCCGGGCCGGCGACCTGATCAGCGAGCGGCTCATGGACTACGCCCCGATCATGGCCATCGAGGTCGGCAAGAACCGGATCGAGGCCCTCGGCGAGGTCGAGGAATCGGGCGACATGCTGCGCTACTACGCGCAGACGATGGTCGACAACGACGGCTACGACCACCCGATGGGCAACCTCGGCGACGCGTCCGTCCACACGAGCTCGATCCTCCGGCCGCACGGCGTGTTCGCGGTCATCAGCCCGTTCAACTTCCCGATGGCGCTCGCCTGCGGGCCCGCCGGCGCGGCGCTCCTCGGCGGCAACACGGTCGTCGTCAAGCCGTCGTCGGCGTCGCCGCTGTCGGCGGTCAAGCTCATCGAGGCCTACATCGATGCGGGCGTCCCGAAGGGCGCCATCAACCTGGTCATGGGCCCGGGCGAGACGGTCGGTCAGGCGCTCCAGGATCACCCCGGCATCGACGGCATCGTGTTCACCGGCTCGTACGAGGTCGGCATGGGGCTGTTCCACTCGTTCTCGAAGGCGTGGCCGCGGCCGTGCATCGTCGAGATGGGCGGCAAGAACCCGGCCATCGTGTCGCGCAAGGCCGACCTCGAGGAGGCAGCCGAGGGGATCATGCGCAGCGCCTTCGGCTTCGGTGGCCAGAAGTGCTCGGCCAACTCACGGGTCTATGTCGAGCGGCCGGTCCATGACGAGCTCGTGCGCCTGCTGGTCGAGAAGACCGAGAAGGTGACGCTGGGCGATCCGCTCGTCCGAGCGAACTGGATGGGCCCGATCATCGACCAGCGGGCGGTCGACCGCCACCAGGCGGCCGTGTCCGAGGCGCGTCGCGACGGGACGGTGTTCACCGGCGGCGAGCATCTGACCGACGGCGACTTCGCACGCGGCTACTACGTCGAACCGACGGTCGTCGGCGGGCTGCCGACGTCGCACCGCCTGTTCCGCGACGAGCTGTTCGCGCCCTTCACCGCGGTCGCTGCGGTCGATTCGATGGACGAGGCGCTCGCCCTCGCGAATGACAACGTGCTGGGCCTGACGGCGGGCGTCTACAGCGAGGACCCGGCCGAGGTCCAGCACTTCCTCGACACCGTCCAGGCGGGCGTGCTGTACGTCAATCGGCGCGCCGGCGCGACGACCGGGGCGTGGCCGGGCGTGCAGGCGTTCGGTGGCTGGAAGGGGAGCGGCTCGACCGGCAAGGCCGGGCTGTCCATGTACTACGTGAGCCAGTTCATGCGAGAACAGAGCCGGACGATCGTCGACTGAGGCGGCGGATCGGGAGCCCGATCGGCTCGAGGATCCTCGACCGGCAACGTGATGTCACCGGCGCACAACGCGATGGGGGTTGTTCGCCACCGGAAACCTGCGCTACATTGCCCCGGCTCGCTCACGAGTGGACCCTGCAAGGGTGGAGGAGGCATGATGCGGACCCAGCTAGCGCGTGGTCTCGTGCTCGCAGCCATGATCACGCTGGTCGCGGCGTGCAGCAGCTCGGGCGGATCGAGCGCCCCATCGAGTGCCCCGGCGACCACGGGCACGAGCGCGGCCCCGACCGCGGCGGGAAGTGCGGCCGGAAGTGCGCCGAGCAGCGGCGGCACGATCAAGATCGGTGGCGGCTTCGCGCTGACCGGCGACGAATCGGCGCTCGACCTGCCCGCCGCCAACGGCGCGAAACTGGCGGTCAAGGAGATCAATGCCGCGGGCGGCATCAACGGCAGTCAGATCGACTTCATCGTCCATGACAGCCAGTACAAGATGGATGTCACGGCGCAGACGGCCAAACAGTTCGTCGAGCAGGACAAGGTTCCCTTGATGATCGGCTACACGGACACCGACTCCGTCCTGGCGTCCGGGCCAACGTTCCAGAACGCCAAGATCCCGTTCATCACCGTCGGCGCGACATCGCCGAAGATCCCGACCCAGGTCGGCGACATGATGTTCCTGGCCTGTTTCGGCGACAACGTCCAGGCCGCGGTGGGTGCCGAATACTCGTTCTCGAAGTTCGGCAAGAACGCCTACTTCCTGTGGGACAAGGGCGTCGAGTACACGACGCTCCTCGGCCAGTACTTCAAGACGCGCTTCACCGAGCTCGGCGGGACGATCGCCCTCGAGGAGTCATACGACGACAAGGCGACCGACTTCTCGGCGCAGATCGCCAAGATCAAGACGCTCAGCCCGGCGCCGGACTTCTATTACGTGGCAGCGATGCCCTACAACATCGGCCCGATCGTCAAGCAGTTCCGCGATGCCGGCCTCACCGGGCCGATCGTCGGTGGCGACGGCTATGACACGCCGGACCTCGTCAAGGTCGCCGGTCCGAGCACGAGCAAGGTCTTCTTCACGACCCACGCCCTGATGGACGCGACCGCGGGCACGGACGGGATCAAGAAGTTCATCACGGCCTACAAGGCCGAGTACGGCAACGATCCCGAGAACGCCTTCGCGGCGCTCGGCTACGACACCGTCTACCTGCTGGCCGACGCGGTCAAGCGCGCGGGCGGCACGGATTCGGCGGCCGTCAAGACGGCCATCGAGGCGACCAAGGACTTCCCGGGAATCACCGGCAAGATCACGTTCGCTCCGGGGAGCCATGTCCCCCAGAAGGGCGTGACTGTCATCGACATCGAGAACGGGGCACTGACCCTCGGTGGCGAGGTCGTCCCCGAGAAGGTCCCGGCTCCTTAACCAGGGACCCAGAGCTCCCGACCGCCGGTCCGTGCACATCGCCCGGACCGGCGGTTCGCCGTCCCCACGCACCTGCTATCGAGGCACGCCGAGATGACACCTGATCAGATCGTCGCCAAGGCCGAGGAAAGCGGCCTCCAGCTGGTCCGCTTCCTGTACTGCGACAACGGCGGCGTGATCCGCGGCAAGAGCACCCACGTCGGCCAGCTGGCGCGCCGGATGCAGAGCGGGATCGGCCTGGTCAAGGGGATGCAGTCGTTCACGAGCATCGACACGCTGGCCCCGGATGCGACCTATGGACCTGTCGGGGAGATCCGGCTTGTCCCCGATCCGGACACCTTCGTGGTCCTGCCGTATGCCCCGCGAAGTGGCCAGATGCTCGTCAACATGGTCGAGCTCGACCATTCTTCGTGGGCCCTCGACCCGCGCGCGTTCCTCCAGCGGATGGTCGCGAAGGCGGCCGAGGCGGGTCTCACCTTCGATGCCGCATTCGAGAACGAGTTCTACCTGGCGGTCCGGACCGAGGACGGCTACCGGCCGGTGGACCGGAGCCTGTGCTTCAGTGCCATCGGCATGGAATCGACCGAGGAGGTCATCCAGGACATCATCGCCGCCCTGACCGAACAGGGTCTGACCGTCGAGCTTTCGCACCCTGAGCTCGGCTGGGGCCAGCAGGAGCTGTCGATCCGACATGCCCCGGCCTTGTCCGCCGCGGACAACCAGATCACCTACCGGCAGACCGTTCGCGCCGTGGCCGGCGAGCACGGGCTCATCGCGTCGCTCGCACCCAAGCCCTTCGCCGACCAGGCGGGCAGCGGCGCCCACCTGCACTGGAGCATCTGGGACACGGACCACACCACGAACAAGCTGGCAGACGGCGGCGCCGAAGACGGCCTGAGTCAGCTCGCCAGGAACGCGATCGCCGGCGTGCTGACGCACCTCCCCGGTCTGCTCGGGCTCACCACGCCGAGCGCGAATTCGTTCCGCCGCCTCCAGCCGCACTACTGGAGCTCGGCCTACACCGCGTGGGGGATCGAGAACCGCGAGGCCGCCGTCCGCGTCCCGAGCCGGTACTGGGATGACGAGGCGGGCTCGGCGAACCTCGAGCTCAAGGCGAGCGATGCCAGCGCGAACCCGTACATCTCGCTCGGGGGCGTCATGGCTGCCGCGCTCGACGGGATCGAGCGCGGCCTCGACCCCGGCCAGCCGGTCGACCAGGATCCCGGCAATCTGAGCGACGCGGAGCGCACCAGTCGCGGCATCCGTCGCTTCCCGGAGACGGCCGCCGCAGCCCTCGACGCGCTCGAGGCCGACCCGGTCCTGATGGCCGCGCTGGGGGAGCCATTGGCCGTCGAATACCTCAAGGTCCGACGCGCGGAGGCGGCCGCGTACGCCGAACACGACGACGCCTGGGAGATCGAACAGCACTTCTTCAAGTACTGATCCGGGCGGTCTCGGATGCCTCTCGACCTCTCGTCGATCCCGATCGTCGACAACCACTGCCACTCGTTACTGCGCGACCAGCCGCCGGATGACGAGGCGTTCCGGATCCACCTGACCGAGTCGTACTTCCCCGAGGTCGCCCGGGATGATGTCCCGCATTCGCTGTTCTACCGGTGGACCATCCGTGAGCTGGCGGTGCTGCTCGACTGCGAACCCACGCCCGACGCCGTCCATGCCACCCGTCGTACGCGCGGGGTCGAGTGGCTGACCCGCGAGATCGTCGAGCGCGGCAACTTCAGAACCTGGCTGATCGACACCGGCTATGGCGCCGAGACCACGTTCGGTCTCGAGGAGCTGCGTGCCCTGGCCCCATGCCGGATCGAGGAGATCCTCCGGCTGGAGCCGATGATCGAGCGCCTGATCCTCGAGTCGCGAGACTTCGACGGGTTCATCGCTGCGTATCGCGAGAGCCTCGCCGGACTCCGCCAGCGCGGCATCGTCGGCCTCAAGTCGGTCATCGCCTATCGCTCCGGTCTACAACTCGTGGAGATCGACCACCCGACCGCAGCGGCCGCCTTCGCCGAGGTCCACGAGCAGGGCCGCCGCGACGGCCGGATCCGGATCGAGTCGAAGGCACTGCTCGACCATCTGATCGTGATCGCCGTCGAGGAATCGGCGCGACAGGGGGTCCCGATCCAGTTCCACACGGGGCTCGGCGACCCGGACCTGGACCTGACCAAAGTGGATCCGGCCGCCATGCGACTGATCTTCTCGGATCGCTTCCGCGCCGCGCCGATCGTTCTGCTGCATACCGGCTACCCGTACGTCCGATCGCTGGCCTACCTGGCGGCCATGTTCCCCAACGTCTACGCCGACATGGGAGAGGCGATCCTGTTCGCGGCCGGCGAGGCGACCGAGATCACCCGCGAGCTGCTCGGACTCGCCCCGGCCAGCAAGATCCTGTTCAGCACCGACGCCTCGCTCGTCCCCGAGCTGTACTGGGTCGGGGCGCGTCTCGGCCGGCGGGCGCTCGGCCGGGTCCTCGACGAGCACATCGCCGACGGCGCGATCGATGAACGGACGGCCGTCGACTGGGCCGAGCGGATCCTGTGGCGCAACTCGGAGCGCGTCTACGGGCTCTGATCGCCTCCCGGTGTCGGATCGGGCGAGCGTCCAGGACGTCGTCGCCACCAGTCGCGGTCGAACAACCGGTCGAGCGGGACCTCGCGCTGGCCGAGGATGCCGGCGGGCCGGGCGATGATGACGACGATGAAGATGACGGCCAGGACGATCGAGCTCAGCCCGTACAGCAGCGTCACGTCTTCCACACGTCGCAGGGCCTCGCCGAGCCCGACGATGAGGATCGCCCCGATGATCGAGCCGCTGACCGAGCCCATCCCGCCGATGACCAGCATCGTGATCACCCGGAAGGTCAGATCGAAGTAGAAGACCGTCGGCGAGAACGACGTGATGAAGTGGGCGTAGAGCGATCCGGCCACGGCCGAGAAGAAGGCCCCGACCACGAAAGCCAGCAGGCGCGGATCCATCACCCGGATCCCGACCGACTGGGCGGCCACGCGATCCTCGCGCTGGGCGAACATGTCGCGTCCGTAGCTCGAGCGCTTGATCCGCCACACGACGTAGACCGTCCCGAGGGTCCAGATCGCCGTCCACCACAAGTTGGTGTATGGCGTGACGTTCGAGAACGTCCGCGACCCACGCGTGAACGCGTCGGCGTTGAACAGGACGACCCGGACGATGACCAGGAAGCCGAGGGTGGCGACAGCGACGAAATGCCCGGACAGGCGCATCAGCACCCGCCCGACCAGCCAGGCGATGACGCTGACAAGGACCGCCGCGATCAAGGTCGCGGCCAGGAACCCGACGGGCACCGGCCCGACGACCTCATCGAGATGAACGCCGGCGATCCAGGACGGGAGGTTGGGCAGGTAGGCCGCCTTTTCCTGCAACGGCAACGTCAGGATGGCCGAGGCGTAGGCGCCCAGCGCCATGAACCCGATCTGTCCCAGCGAGAACACGCCGGTGAACCCGCTCGTGAGGTTGAGGCTGACCGTCAGGATGATGAACAGTCCGAGGTTGATGACGAGGCCCTGCCAGAACGCCTGGCCGCTCGCGTCGAGCACGGCCAGCGCGACCGACGACAGGAGGATGACGAGGAGCGGACCGGCTGCCCGGCGTGCCGTCATTCCAGGTCGCCTTCGTCGCGCCGCCCGAGGATGCCCTGCGGCCGGATGAGGAGGACGAGGATCAGGACGATGAACACGACCGCGTCGCGATAGCTCGCCAGCGAGCTCGGCAGCCACTGCTGGAGGAAGCCGCGCACCTCCGGCGGGACGGAGCCTGCCGGGAGCAGGTCTCCGATCCCGGCGAGGGCCGTGACAAGGACCTCGAGGAACCCGAGGACATAGCCGCCCAGGATCGCGCCGGCGATGCTCCCGAACCCCCCGATGACCGCCGCGATGAACGCCTTGAGGACAGGAGTGAAACCCATATACGGGTTGATCTGGCCGGCCTGGACCGCGTACAGGAAGCCGGCCACCGCGGCTAACCCTGCGCCGATCGCGAACGCGGTAGCGACGACCCGGTTGACCTTGATCCCCATCAGCTTGGCGGCGTCGAGGTCCTCTGCGGCAGCCCGCATCGACACCCCGAGCGTCGTCCTCGTCACGAAGAGGCTGAGCAGGCCGAGCAGCACGATCCCGGCCACGAAGCTGACCACGTTGACCTTGGGGACCGTGATCGACCCGAGGTTGATCACGCCGCTCAGCTGTTCCGGGCTCGGGAAGGCGATCAGAGTCGGCTTGCCGGCAAGTCTGGTGGTCAGCAGCGTGCCGTTCTGCAGGATCTGCCCGACCGCGAACGAGCTCAGCAGCATGGCCACCTCCGGTCCGCCGCGGAGTGGCCGGTAGGCGATCCGCTCCATGAGCAGCCCGACGATCACGGTCCCGACGACCATGACCACCAAAGCGGCTTCCAGCGGCAGCCCGGCGCCGATGCAGAAGACGGCCAGGTAGGCCGCGATCATCATCACGTCGCCGTGGGCGAAGTTGATGAGGCGCAGGATCCCGAAGACCATCGCCAGCCCGACGGCCATCAGTGCGTACAGGCTGCCGGCGCTCAGCGCGTTGACGATCTGCTGGATGACGTAGTCGGTCACGCCGTCACCCCACCCACGCCGAGGTAGGACTGTTCGACCTTCGGGTCCTTGCGCAGCTGTCCGGCCGGCCCGTCGAGAGTGATCCGCCCGGTTTCCAGGACGTAGGCCCGATCCGCGATATCGAGCGCATGGTGGACGTTCTGCTCGACCAGCAGGATCGTGCGGCCCTGGCGCTTGAGCTCGGCGATCGTTTCGAAGATCCGCTCGACCATGAGTGGCGCCAGCCCGAGGGACGGCTCATCGAGCAGCAGCAGGCGCGGCCGGCTCATAAGCGCCCGGCCGATCGCCAGCATCTGCTGCTCGCCGCCCGACAGCGTCCCGCCGGCCTGCTGCAACCGCTCCTTGAGCAGTGGGAACAGCGTGAACACCATGTCGAGGTCCGCCGCGACCGCCTTCTGGTCGCGTTGCGCGACCGCCCCGAGACGAAGGTTGTCGCTGACCGACAGGCGCCCGAAGATCCGGCGTCCCTCGGGGCAATGCGAGATGCCGAGGGCCACGATCCGGTCGGTCGCCGCGGACGTGATATCGGCCCCTTCGAACGAGATGGTGCCGGCCGATGGCCGGAGGAGCCCAGAGATCGTGCGCAGGACGGTCGACTTGCCCGCCCCGTTGGAGCCGATCAACGCGACGAGCTCGCCGGTCGCGACCGTCAGCGAGACACCTTGTAATGCCCGGATGTTGCCGTAGCGGACGTGGAGGTCGGTGAGCTCAAGCATGTCGAGCCTGCCCGAGGTATGCGGCGATGACATCGGGGTTCGCCCGGACCGACGCGGGATCGCCCTCGGCGATGAGTCGTCCGTAGTTGAGGACCTGGATCCGATCGCACAGGTTCATCACCAGCGGGATGTCGTGGGCGACGAGGACGATCGTGATCCCGAGCTCGTCGCGGAGGCGGCGGATCAAGGCCAGGAGCGCCTGCGTCTCGATCGGGTTCATGCCCGCGTTCGGCTCGTCCAGCAGCAGGACCTTGGGCTGGATGCCGACCGCGCGCGCGATCTCCAGCCGACGCTGGTCGCCGTATGGCAGGTTGCGTGCCGCGCGGTCGCGCTGATCGGCGAGTCCGAACATCTCGAGCAGCTCCAGGGCGCGATCGTCCAGCTCCCTCTCGGCCATCCGGAAGGACGAGCTCGAGAGGAGCACGCCGAGGGTCGACGGTTTCGACCGGCGCTGGAGCGCGACCTTGACGTTGTCGAGCACCGACAGCTCGCCGAACAGCCTGATGTTCTGGAAGGTGCGGCCGACGCCGAGCCGGGCGACGTCGAACGCCCTGGTGCCGGTGATGTCGCGGCCCTCGAAACCGATCGACCCGCTCGTCGGCCGCATGAACCCCGACAGCAGGTGGAACAGCGTGGTCTTGCCGGCGCCGTTGGGGCCGATGACGCCGTGGATCGTCAGCGGCGGCAGGCGGAGTTCGTAGTCGACCAGTGCATGGAGACCGCGGAACGACTTGGACAGGCTGCGCGCTTCGAGCAGAGGCGCCGTTTCCGCTTGGCTATCAGGTCGTCGTGCCTCCACTCCCGGAGGATACCTGCACGTCCCACACCGTCGTTGGCTAGCGTGCCGCGGGATCGCGCGGGCGCGCGTCGCGACCTGCGGTCCGCGCTCACGCACCTCCAGGTGCGCTCGCTGTGGTGCTCGGTCGCGCCTTCGTGACGCTGTGCGGTTGCCGCCGACCGGCCTCCGCTATACTCGGTTGCGATATCCAGTCTGCATACTCGTTATGCATCCACCGTCACAGCAAAGAGGTGCGTCTTGTCGTCGGGCACGTCGCGGATCGCCGGTGACCGGCCTGTCCCGCACATCGTCACGGAGCTTCCGGGTCCCAAGGCGCGCGCGCACGTCGAGTTCGACGAGACGTGGACATCGCCCAGTCTGCCGCGGGCGTACCCCATCGTCCCGGTCCGAGGCGATGGCCTGACGGTCGAGGACATCGACGGCAATCTCTTCCTCGATTTCGCGGCCGGCATCGCGGTCAATTCGACCGGTCATTCGCATCCGCAGGTCGTCGCAGCGATCAAGGAGCAGGCCGCCGAACTCATCCATTTCTCGGCGTCGGACTTCTACCTGCCGATCTACCCCGAAGTCTGCCGCGAGCTCGCCCGGATCTCGCCGATCAAGGGTCGCGCTCGAGCCTATCTCGGCAACTCCGGCACCGAGGTCGTCGAGGCCTCGATCAAGCTCGCCCGCTACGCGACGCACCGGCCGTACATCGTGGCCTTCCTCGGCGCATTCCACGGTCGGACCTACGGCTCGGTCTCGCTCACCGCGTCGAAGGCGAAGTACCACGCCGGGTTCGGACCGCTCCTGCCGGGCATCTTCCACGCGCCGTACGGCAAGGTCGAGGACCTGCGCTGGTTCGACGAGGTCCTGTTCGACAAGCTGGCGCCGGCGAACGAGGTCGCGGCGATCATCGTCGAGCCGATCCAGGGAGAAGGCGGCTACATCGTCCCGGAAGACGGCTTCCTGCAGGGCCTCCGCGCGATCTGCGACGAGCACGGCATCCTGCTCATCGCCGACGAGATCCAGTCGGGCGCCGGACGGACCGGCAAGATGTGGGCGGTCGACCACTGGGGCGTGGAGCCGGACATCCTGCTGACGGCGAAGGGCATCGCGTCCGGGATGACGCTCGGTGCGATGGTCGCCAAGGCCGAGCTTCTCGAGGCCTGGGGCCCCGGCGCGCACGGATCGACCTACGGCGGCAACCCGGTCGCCTGCGCCGCGGCGCTCGCGACGATCGAGCTGCTCGAGGGCGGCCTCGTCGAGAATGCGGCGGTCCGCGGCGACCAGGCAGCGGCCGGCCTCCGGCCGCTGGTCGATCGGTTCGACGGGCTGGTCCGGGACGTTCGCGGCAAGGGCCTGATGATCGGCGTCGAGTTCGACACGCCCGACCACGCCGAGGAGGTCCAGTGGGCCTGCTTCGAGCGTGGCCTGCTCGTCCTCGAGTGCGGCAAGTCGAGTGTCCGGATGTCGCCGGCCCTGACCGTGTCGGAGGACGAGATGGCGACCGCGCTGCGCATCTTCGGCGAGGCGGTCGCACAGGTCGCCGGGCACGACACGGAGGTCCTCGACGAGGTCGTCGAGGCGGGCGCGCTCCACGAGGTCGAAGCCGCCGGCTGACGACGGGTCGACCGGAAGGCGATGATGGCCCGATGAGCACGTCCAAGGTCGCGTCGATGCACGACGCGATCGCCGCCCTCGTCCGCGATGGCGACACGGTCGCCATCGAGGGGTTCACCCACCTGATCTCGTTCGCCGCCGGGCACGAGATCATCCGCCAGGGTCGACGCGACCTGACCCTCGCCCGGCTGACGCCGGACGTCATCTACGACCAGATGATCGCGGCGGGCGTCGCGCGAAAGCTCGTCTTCTCGTGGCTCGGCAACCCGGGCGTCGGCGGCCTCGGCGCGATCCGCCGGCGGATCGAGGGCGACATCCCGGACGAACCGCTCGAGGTCGAGGAGTACAGCCACTTCGGGATGGTCGGGCGCTACACGGCCGGCGCGATGAACCTGCCGTTCTTCCCGCTGCGGAGCTATTTCGAGACCGACCTGCCGGTCGCGAACCCGCTCATCCGGCCGATCGCCTCGCCCTACGGTGACGGCACGGTCTACGCGGTCCCACCGCTGCGGCCGGACGTCAGCATCGTCCACGCCCAGCGCGCGTCGGCCGGCGGCGACACCCAGGTCTGGGGCCTGCTCGGCTGCCAGAAGGAAGCGGCCTTCGCGGCCGACCGGGTCATCGTCGTGGTCGAGGAGCTCGTCGACGAGGCGGTCATCCGGGCCGACCCGAACCGGACGATCATCCCGGGACTCATCGTCGACGCGGTCGTCGTCGAGCCGTGGGGTGCGCACCCCTCGTATGTCCAGGGCGCGTACGACCGCGACAACCGGTTCTACCTCGAGTGGGATGCCATCACCCGCGACGAGGCGATCACCCAGGCGTGGCTGCGCGAGTGGGTCCACGGCCTCGGCGGGCGCGCCGACTACATGGCCAAGCTCGGCGATGAGCGGATGGCGGCACTGACGCCCGGGTCCGCACCGTCCGGCAGCGTCGACTACGGGTCGTACCGCTGATGGCCACCGTCCGCTACCTCGTCGCCGACGTGGACCGGGCCGTCGCCTTCTATGTCGATCACCTCGGGTTCGCGCTGGTCGAGCAGATGGGCGCGGCGTTCGCCCAGGTCCGGCGCGATGACCTGACCCTCTGGTTGAGCGGTCCCGCCAGCTCGGCCGCACGGCCGATGCCCGACGGTCGGCAGCCGGCCGCCGGCGGCTGGAACCGGTTCGTCCTGGAGGTCGACGACCTTGCGTCGCGCGTCGACGCCATGCGTCAGGCGGGCGTGAGCTTCCGGAATGCGATCGTGACCGGTCCCGGCGGCAGACAGATCCTCGCCGAGGACCCTGACGGCAACGTCATCGAACTCTTCGAGGCGCGCCGATGACCGCCGAGTCGCTGATGATCCTCGTGGCCGGCCCCTATCGGTCGGGGACCGATGGCGACCCGGCTCGCATCGCGGCGAACGTCGCGGCCATGACCGAGCGTCTCGCTCGACCTCTTCCGGCGCGGCCACCTGCCGGTCATGGGCGAGTGGTTCGCGCTGCCACTCATCGACGAGGCCCGCCGCCGCGGCGATGACGATGCAGACGAGGAGATCTTCCATCCGGTCGCCGAACGCATCCTCGCCCGCTGCGACGCGTGCCTGCGGATCGGTGGACCCTCCGAGGGCGCCGACCGGATGGTCGCCGTCGCGCGACGGCTCGGCAAGGCCGTCTACCACGACATCGGAGAGGTCCCGTGACCGGACCCGGCGCCTTCAGCAAGTCCGAGATGATGATCGTCGCGGCCGCGCGCGAACTCGCCGAGCAGCACGTCTGCTTCGTCGGCGTCGGGCTGCCGAACATCGCCGTGAATCTCGCCAAGCGGACCGTCGCGCCCGATCTCGAGCTCGTCTACGAGGCCGGCGTCTTCGGGGCGCGACCGGCCCGGCTGCCGCTCTCGATCGGCGACCCGACCATCGTCACCGGAGCGACGGCGGTCGTCAGCATGCTCGAACTGTTCGGCTACTACCTCCAGCGAGGGCTCATCGACGTCGGCTTCCTCGGAGCGGCGCAGATCGACCGGTTCGGCAACATCAACACGACCGTCATCGGCCCCTACGACCACCCGACGACGCGGCTGCCGGGTTCGGGCGGGGCGTGCGAGATCGCCATCAACGCCCGCCAGGTGTTCGTGATCATGCGCCAGAGCAAGCGCAGCTTCGTCGAGACGATCGACTTCCGGACGAGCCCCGGTAACCTCGGCGGCGCCGAGCAGGCCGAGCGGATCCGGCGCGAGGGCGGCTGGCTCGGCCGGGGACCGACGGTCGTCGTGACCGACCTCGGCATCTACCACTTCGACGACGCCGGCGAGATGCGGCTGGACTCACTCCATCCCGGCGCGACCGTGGAGGCGGTCCGCGACACGATCGGCTGGGACGTGACGATCGCCCCGGATCTGGCCGCGACGCCCGCCCCGACGACTGACGAGCTGCGGCTGATCCGCGAAGAGCTCGACCCGGGCGGCGTTTACACCAAGTAGCGTCAGCGGACGGTCAGTCTGAGCCGTCCCGACTGGGTGTCCCCGCTGAAGGGGTTCTGGTATCCACCGACCTGGACGTAGTACTCGACGCCGGCCTCGGTGTCGAAGGTCACGACCGCCTGGTACGACCCGCCGATCGGCACGAAGTCCACGTCATCGTCACAGGCGATCTCGGTGAAGCCGCCGTTGTCCGGCAGATAGGCTGCGGCGACGGTGTCGAAGTCGCTGCCCGAGGTGTCGACGGTGACCGGACCTCCAGTCCCGATGATCGTGTACCAGACCGTATGACCCATCGCGTCGAAAGGACCCGACGGGCAGGTCGTATTCGGCACCTCGGCGTCGATCGCGGTGCTTCCGGTCAGCACGTCAGGCTTCGACTTCGCCGTCAGGCGGATGGCACCGGCGGGCGTGTCATTCGCAGGGGTCGCGCCGGGCTTCGGCCCCGACGAGACGTTGGTCTGCGTGTGCCTGTCGAACGTGTTCGCGCGGCAATGCTCGGGATCCATGACGAACGAGTCGCCGGTATCGAAGTCGAGCGTCCCGTCCGCGGCAAGGGCCTGCTCGGTCGACTTCGTCCGGCCTCCCTCGAAGATGAACGTCGATGTGACAGGGCCTCCGATCGGGGTGAGCGTCGCCGCCGCGGTCGCCGTGTGGGGATCGCCCGTGACGGAATCCGTGAGCGGGACGGTCGCTGTCACGGCCGTCGCGCTCAACGAGCCGGTGCCATTCCCCGACATGTCGACATCGGACTTGGTGAGACTCGCGAAGGCGGAGAACCCGATGTTGTCATTGATCGCGAAGAAGGAGGCCAACGCCTCGTCGGACTCCCAGAAGCAGTCGACGATGATGCCCTGACCGCTCGACGTGAACGCGTGTGGACTCGTTTCGAACACGTCGACGTCGGTCACGAGCCCGCCGCATCCGGACAGTTCGATCGCGAGCCCGGGCAGGGTCAGAGTGGCCGAGCCCTCGAGCGGTTGCCTCGTGCCGTGTGTCGTCACGTGCTGATTTATCTTGTCCAGCGGTGGCTCGATGAGCTCGGGGTCGCCGACCGGGACCATGGTCGCGCTCAGGATCCCTTCGCCGAGCTCGACCCCGTTCGAGTCGTAGACGGTGAATGTCGCCGACAGGACGATCTCGGTCGGGCTTTCGGTCCGGTCGACCGTCGACGTGGAGCCGGTCATCGACGGGGGTTCCTCGAACGGCACGGCAGGGTCGAGCCACACGTCGGCACTCGCGCCGTCGCCGAATTGTGTGCTGGTGACCAGCCCGACACTGGCGTACCCGCCGTCGATCGTCCCCTCGCAGAAGGCCTCGACGGAATGGTCCGAGTAGTTCAGCGGGGCGGCGGCACCCACCGTGGCCGGCAACAGTGCCACGAGGACGGCCGCGGACGCCAGGGCTGCGAACGCGCGCTTCACAGGGCTCCCTCCACAACCGGAAGTCGGTCAGGGTGAGAGTGGCAGCCTCGGCGTCAGGCGGGTGTCGGCTTCCCGACACTCCGGCGGATTCGGCCTGAGAGTCTCCGGCGGGACGGCCTAGCCCTTGCTGAAGTTGACCAGGAACTCGAGCGTGCCGGTGTCGGCGATGGAGACGATGAAGCCGCCGATGTTCGGGGCGGTGATCGAGTAGTCCGAGAGCGGGAAGCTGATCGAGCCGGCGACCGAGATCGTCCCGTTGACGAGCTGCGCCTTGGCAGGGATGGACACCGACTTGGTCACGCCGTGGAGCGTCAGGTCGCCGGTCAGCGTGACGTCCGAGGCCGTCCCCGCGAGCGCTGCCGCCGGGACCTCGACCGGTGCGGTCAGGGTGAAGGTCGCGGTCGGGTAGGTATCGGTCTGGAGACCCTCGTTGCGCATGCGGTTGTCGCGCATCGTCTTGTCCGAGGTGATCGACGTCGTGTCGACGGTCAAGGTCGCGGCGGTCAGCGTGGTCGTGCTGCCGGTACTCGTGATCGTGATCGAGCCCGTGATCTGGTCGGTCCGCCCGACCGCATCGCTCTCGGCCGGGAGGTTCGCGAGCTGTTCGCGGACACGGTATCCGGCGATGCTGTCGGCGGCGACGTTCCAGGTGCCGGCGACGGCGCCATCAGACGAGGCGGCCGATGCCGCAGATGCGCCCGCGTCCGAGCTGGCGGCAGGTTGCGTCGTGGCGAGCGACGGGGAGGACGTGGGCAGCGTCAGGGCAGCGGCGCTGTCACCGCGCAGGACCTGGTCATAGACGATGAAACCGCCGACGCCAACCACGAGGATGGCGACGACGGCGATGACGATGAGACGCGATCTGGGCATCAGGCTCTCCGGTCCGGGCGGGGCCGTCCGACCCCGTCGCCCCGAACCATATGTGACGAACCCTGAGATCCGCCTGAGAGCGGCGTCAGCGCAGCATCGCCTCGGCGAGCTCGATCGCGCGGTCCCGGCCGAGGGCGGTCTCGAGTCGATGGGTGATCGTGCCGTCGGACCACAGGAGCACATCGCCCACCCAGCGCCGCTCATCGGCGATCACCCCGTTCGGGCCCTCGTAGAAGAAGAAATGCGGGTCGCCGGTCACCCACCAGCCACGCTCGCCGCTCACGAGGACGAGGCTGGCCGATGCGCCCGCGCCCACGATCTTGGTGATCGTGCCCGAGCCCACCGTGCCACGGAACGAACTGAGCAGAAGTCCGACGCCAGGCTCGAGGGTCTCGGGCAGGCCGGGGCGCGATGCCCACACGAGGGTGACCTGGTCACCTTTCGCGTCGTCGACGTATGCCGCGTCGGGCGGCCCGATCGCCGGGTCCGATGGCCAGCGGACCGCGAACCCGGCCTCCGCGTCGAGGTCGGCGAGGGCGACCGGCCGGCCGAGTCCCATCGAGGCGCCGGGCGGACCGACGGCGGGTGATCGGCTCGGTGCGAGGCTCGGCGGCGGGCTGATGGTCGCAGGCGCCGGGCCGAATATCAGCCGCAGGCCGGGCAGCCCGAAGCCGGTCGCCGCGGCGACCGCCGCGAGCGCGAGGACGACGACCACGGCGAGGACGAGGGCGCGACGGGCCGGGCGCCAGGTCCACGGCCGGCCGGATGACGGGCGCGTCCCAGCCGCCTCGATCCGCGAGCGGACCGCCGTCGCGATGTCGGGGCCGCCGTCGATCGGCCCGGCGGCCGGCCAGTCGATCGCGTCGGCCAGGGCACGAAGCGCCGTCTCGAGGTCGGCCTCCGGTCGGAGCTGGGACCGCTGGTCAGCCATCGTGGCCTCCCTCGGTCGCGGCCAGCGCTCTCCCGGAGATGCCCGATCGCCCGTGCCGTCCGTGACTTGACGGTCCCGGCCGGGATCGACAGCGCCTCGGCGGTCTCGGCCTCCGACAGGCCGAGGAAATAGCGCGCGCCGATCACCTCGCGCTCCTCGTCACGTAGGCGACCGACCGCCGTGTGCAAGTTCTCGCGCGCCTCGCTCGCGAGCACGTCCGTCTCGGGGGACGTGGCGTGATCGTCGGACGTCGCCCGCTCGGACGCACGCAGGGCGAGACCCGCCCGGCGCGTCGCCGATCGCCTGCGATTGCGCGCCTCGTTGGCCACGATCCGCAGCAACCACGGGCGGACGGGTGCGCCCTCGCGGAACCGGCCGAGCGCCGCGTAGGCCTTGATGAAGGCGTCCTGGACGGCATCGGCGGCATCGGCCTCCGGAGCGACGAGATGGGCGGTGCGCATGGCGAGATCCTGGTAGCGCCGCACGAGCGTCTCGTATGCGGCGACATCGCCAGTCCGGGCGCGGCCGATCAATGCTGCGTCGTCTTCCAGGCGTCTCTCCGCGCGCAACCGTACCAAGTACACCGGTCGGGGCCTGTCGGTTCCCGCGGCCGGCGGCGGAACCCGCGGGCCCGGGTGCGCGCGAAAAGCCGTTGCGGTGGACGCCGGGCGTCCCCTCCGACGTCCACCGTATGCGCATGGTGCGATCCGGACCGGTCCGCCCGGCAGGACCGGATGGCCCTCGTTTCGGGCCGAACGGCCGGTCCCAGAGGCCCGAAGGACCCTCACCGTTGACAGCGACACGGAGGTTGTTCGTCATGTCCATGGACACGGGGATCGATGCTGCGCTGGCTTCTGGATGGTTCGGGGCCGGCCTTCCTGAGGCCACACGGGCCCGCCTCGCGACGCTCGCCGAGATGACCTCGGTCCCGGCCGGGGCCGTCGTCCTGCGCGAGGGAGCGGAGGTGGATTCGTTCGGCGTCGTCGTCGATGGCCGGCTGGCGATCCGGCTCGCGGTGCCGGGTCGGGAGGCGGTCACCGTCCTGACCATCGAGCCCGGCGATTGCGTGGGCTGGTCCGCGCTCGTCCCGCCGCATCGCGCGACATCCACGGTCATCGCCATCGAGCCGACCACCGTCGTGACCTTCGACGGCCCGTCCCTGCGCACCGCCATCGACGCTGACCCGGCGCTGGCCGCGGCGGTCCTGTGGCGCGTCCTGGACGCGGTGTCGCGGCGGCTCGGCGCGACTCGCACGCAGCTCCTCGACCTGTTCGCCCGGACGGACCAGGAGCCATGGTGATGCCGCCCGCGGCCGCAACAGCCCAGGATCCGACCCGCTGGCTGCCATTCGACGACCTCGACCGCCTTCTCGACGCGCTCCGAGCCGATGGCCGGACGATCGTCGGGCCGGTCGTTCGAGATGAGGCCATCGTCCTCGACGAGATCGCGACCGCCGCCGACCTGCCCACGGGGCGCGGTGCGGAGACCGGTCCGGGCCGCTACCGGCTGACCCAGCGCGATGACGCGAAGCGATTCGATCACGCCGTCGGGCCGATGTCGCCCAAGCGCTGGACGTTTCCCCCGCGTGAGCCGATCCGGATCGGCAAGCGGACCGCATCCGGCGTGCGATTCATCGGCACGGAGGTCCGCCCCGCGCCGCTCGCCCTCATCGGCGTGCGAGCCTGCGAGCTCGCGGCGTTGGGCATCCAGGACCACGTCCTGCTCGACGGCCAGGCGATCGACGGCGACTACCGCGCCCGCCGCGCCGCGACCTTCGTCGTCGCCGTCGAATGCGCCACGCCGACCTCGACCTGCTTCTGCACCTCGATGGGCACCGGGCCCGAAGCGACCTCGGGCTTCGACGTCGCGCTGACCGAGCTCGACGAGGGGTACGTCGTCCGCACCGGCTCGCCGGCCGGATCCGCGCTCATCGACTCACTCGACCTGCCGGTCGCGGATCCGTCCGCGCTCGACGCCGCAGCCGAGGTCGTCGCCGGCGCGCGCCGCGCGATGGGGACCCCGCTCGACATGTCGAATGCCCACGCCGGCCTCGCCGAGAACCCGGAGCATCCGGGCTGGGCGGCGGTCGCCGAGCGCTGCCTCGGCTGCACCAACTGCACACTCGTCTGCCCGACCTGCTTCTGCACCAGCGTCGTCCAGAAGTCCGATCTCGACGGGACGACCTCGACCGAGGAACGCACCTGGGATTCCTGCTTCTCCGACGGGTTCGCGAAGGTCGCCGGCGGCTCCTTCCGGCCGCACGGCAAGGACCGCTATCGTCAGTGGCTGACCCACAAGTTCTCCAGCTGGTGGGACCAGTTCGGATCGAGCGGCTGCGTCGGGTGCGGACGGTGCATCGCCTGGTGCCCCGTCGGCATCGACGTCCGCGAGGAGCTCGCGGTCATCGCCGGTGTCGGGCCCGTCCCGATGCCGCAGCTCGACGACGATCGCGACGGCCGCCCCGGCGATGCGAGTCGACCCGGTCGAGATCGTGCCCGCCCCCGCTCCGGCGCCCGCGCTCGGTGGCTTCGTCACCGTCCACGTCGACGGCAAGGCACGCGAGACCGCGGACACCGTCACGCTCCACCTGCGGACCACCGACCGGCGGCTCCTCGGCGCCAAGCCCGGCCAGTTCGTGATGGTCGCCCAACCGGCATTCTCCGCAGCCCCGATCTCCATCTCCCGTGTCCGCCCAGACGGCGTGGACCTCACGATCCGCGCGGCGGGTCCTGCGACGCGCGCCCTCGTCGGGCTCGAGCGCGACGAGACCATCGGCCTGCGCGGTCCGCTCGGTCGCGGCTGGCCGGTCGAGGAGATCAAGGGCCGCGACGTCGTGATCGTCGCCGGCGGCATCGGACTCGCGCCACTCCGGCCTCTCATCGACGCCTGCATCGCCGCACGCGACGAGATCGGCACGATCCGGCTCTACATCGGCGCCCGGACGCCGGCGGACCGGCTCTTCGTGTCGGAGGTCGGCCGCCTCGCCACCAGCGGCTACATGGAGGTCCGCGAGACCGTCGACCGTGCCGGACCCGACTGGCTCGGACGGGTCGGGATCGTCACCCAGCTGTTCGACCGGGCGACGTGGGACGGTCGCAATGCGGTGGCATTCATCTGCGGCCCGGAACGGATGATGCAGGCCACGGCAGATGTGCTGTTCGGCCGAGGCCTCGACACCGACCGGACCTGGGTCACCCTCGAACGCAACATGTCGTGTGGCGTCGGGTTGTGCGGCCATTGCCAGCTCGGGAAGTTCTTCGTCTGCAAGGACGGCCCCGTCTTCAGTCTCGCCGAGCTCGGCCCGGCGTTCACCACAGAGGGACTCTGATGTCGCCCTCGAGTCGCCGGACCGCACCCCATCGCCCGCGGGTCGGTGTCGTCAAGTTCGCCTCGTGCGATGGCTGCCAGCTGACCGTCCTCGACCTCGAGGATGACCTGCTGGCGATCGCCGAGCGGTTCGATATCGTCGAATTCCCGGAGGCCACCTCGCGCCGCTCATCCGGGCCGTTCGATGTCCTGCTCGTCGAAGGCTCGATCAGCACGGACGAGCAGCTCGAGGAGCTGATCCGCCTCCGCCGCGAGACGACGACGCTCGTCACGATCGGGGCATGCGCGACGGCCGGCGGGATCCAGGCCATCCGCAACTGGTCCGACCATGGACCCTGGGCGGCGACCGTCTATCCGCAGCCGGAACTCGTCGAATCGCTCGCTCATGCCACCCCGGTCGCCGACCATGTCGTCGTGGACGCCGAGCTGCGTGGCTGTCCGATCGATCCGGGCCAGCTGCTCGAGCTCCTGACGGCTCTCGTCGTCGGACGGCGACCCCAGCTGCCCGACGAATTGGTCTGCGCGGAATGCAAACGGCGTGGCGCGACCTGCGTCGTCGTCGCCTCCGGCATCGCCTGCCTCGGACCGGTCACCCGGACCGGCTGCGGCGCCCTGTGCCCGGCCTACGGACGCGGCTGCTATGGCTGCTTCGGCCCGCGCGGCGACGCGAACGTGACTGGCCTGATCGCCGGCGCCCCCGGCTTCGAGGATGCCGATGTCGCGTCGCGCTTCGCCGGTTTCACGGTCTGGGCGGAACCGTTCCGCTCGGTCGTCAACGCCCACGGCGGCCCACCCGGCGCGACACCCGCCCCGGCGAGCCGGGCCTCGGAGGACCCGCGATGACGACCACGACCACCCCCAGCCGCCGGCCGAAGACCCAGACGTTCGAGGTCGAAGGCCTCACCCGCGTCGAGGGCGAGGGCTCGCTCCGTCTCGTCGTCAAGGACGGCGAGGTCATCGAGGCTCGGCTCGGCATCTTCGAGGCTCCGCGCTACTTCGAGCGGCTGGTCCGCGGCCGCCGGCCCGACGAGGTCCTCGACATCGTCGCCAGGATCTGCGGGATCTGCCCGGTCGCCTACCAGATGAGCGCCGTCCACGCCTTCGAGGACGCCGCCGGCATCGAGATCGACCCGGCGGTCCGCGCTCTGCGGCGTCTGCTCTATTGCGGCGAGTGGATCGAGAGCCACGCGCTCCACGTCTACTTCCTCCACGCCCCCGACTTCCTGGGCTACGCCAGCGCGATCGAGCTCGCCCGCGACCATCGCGTGCTGGTCGAGCGGGCGCTCAAGCTCAAGAAGGCCGGCAATCACCTCGTGTCGCTCGTCGGTGGCCGGCCGATCCATCCGGTCACCGTTCGCGTCGGCGGCTTCTACCACGCGCCGTCGCGGTCGGAGATGACCGCCCTCCGGGCCGAGCTGACGGCTGCCCACGACGTCGCACTCGAGACGGTCGCCGTGGTCGAGGGTCTCGAGCCGCCCGTGTTCTACCGCGAGCCGCGCCTCGTCGCGCTCAAGCATCCGACCGAGTACCCGATGAACGACGGCCGGATCGTCTCCACCGACGGCCTCGACCTGTCGCCGACCGACTGGGAGGACGCGTTCCGCGAGGACCAGGTCGGCTGGTCGAACGCGCTGCAGGCGCGGACCCACGCAGGCGAGGTCTACCTCCTCGGCCCGTCGTCGCGGATCACCCTAGCCGGGGACCAGCTCCACCCGCGCGCCGCCGAGGCCCTCGCCCGGACGGGCCTGGCCGAAGAGATCCGGCGGAACCCGTTCCGGAGCATCGTCGCCAGGGCCATCGAACTGGTCCACGCCACCGCCGAGGCGCTCGACATCATCGACGACTACCGTCCGCCGGAACGCCCGTCCGTCGCCTGGACACCGGGCCCGGGCGTCGCCGCCTGGGCGACCGAGGCCCCGCGCGGACTCCTGTTCCATCGCTACGAGCTCGATGAGGAGGGTCGCGTGGCGACCGCCCGGATCGTGCCGCCGACGAGCCAGAACCAGGCCGCCATCGAGGCAGACCTGAGCGACTTCGCGCCCTCGGTCCTGCATCTGCCCCATGCCGAGGCGACGCACCGGTTCGAGCAGCTGATCCGGAGCTACGACCCGTGCATCTCGTGCGCGACCCATTTCCTCGACCTGCGCGTGGAGGATCGGCGATGACGGTCGCCCCGCGACCGATCCGGCTGCTCGTGTGCGGGAACGTCGAACGCGGAGACGACGGCGCGGCTCTGGCGGCCGTGACCGGACTGCTGCCCGGTCTGCCGCCGCATCTCCTCGCCGGCCTCGACGTCCGCGCCTGCGAGCAGCTCGAACTCGAGGATCTGCTCGAACTCCCGGACGACACGGCCTGCGTCATCGTCGATGCGGCCCTCGGCGTCGTGCCCGGCGCCGTCGTGACCATCAGGCTCTCGGATGTCCCAGGGCGCGATGCCCGGACCGGACCGGTCGCCCGCTCATCGCACGTCCTGCCCATCGGCCAGGTCGTGGCGATCGCGGAGGTCATGCGCGGCCGGGCGCTCGATGGCAGCCTCGTCGCCATCGGCGGCGACTCCTTCGGGTTCGGACCCGGACTCGGCCGGGCCGTGCGCGACGGGTTGCCGGCGTTCCGGACGTCCATCGAGGCGGCCCTCGTCGACGCCGCGACCGAACCGTCGATCCACCTGATCTGACCTGTGGTCGGCCGACGTCCCGACCGGCGAGGGCCGAACGGCCCGCGGCTTCGGTCGCCCTGTCCCTGCCCCGGGTCCGCCAGCGACGCCACGCTGTGGTCATGACGGTCCGGCAGGTCGCAACGCGACTCCGCCCCCTGCCGCTGACCGTCGACACTGGAGGAGTCGTCCGATGACCACCGACCATCGTCACGCGACCGTCGGCCAGGTGATGGCTCTCGACCTCGTGGTGATCCGGGCGAATGCCCCGCTCGACCAGGCCGTCGAGCTCATGGACCGACATCACCTGGGCGGCCTGCCGGTCGTCGACTCGGCCGGCATCCTCGTCGGTGTCGTCAGCCAGGCAGACCTCGTCCGGGCGCGTTCGGCCGAGTACCTGTGGGCGAACTGGTCCGGGCTGGCCGTGCGGCACCTGATGACGTCGCCGGCGATCACCGTCCGCGCCTCGACGCCGCTCGCGGTCGCTGCCGCCCGCATGGAGCGACACCACATCCATCGCCTGGTGGTCGTCGCCGACGACGACGAGACGCTGCCGATCGGGATCGTGACCGCGAGCGACTTCGTGCATGACATCGCCGTCGATGCGCGAGCCGCGCGCACGCCGCGGAGCTGAGTCATGTGCCTCGGTTTTCCAGGACTGGTCGTGGCGGTCGATCCGACCGGCGCCACCATCGAGACCGATGGTCGCCGACGCCGCGCGAACACGCTGCTGATGCCGGACCTCGCCATCGGCGAATGGGTGTTCGTCGCGGCCGGCACCGTCATCGACCGGTTGCCGCCCGACGAGGCGGACTTCATCACCAGAACCATCGACACAGCCCAACGGGAGACCCACGATGTCCAGCCAGCCTGAACCCGCCGCCACGCGGTCGCGCATCCCTGTCACGACCGGCTGGGGGATCGCCCTTGCGTTCGGCGTGGCGCTCATCAGCGGCGTGTCCGTGTTCATCAACGGGTATGCCGTCAAACAGGTGCCGGATGCGGCGGTCTACACGACCCTCAAGAACGGGGTCGCGGCGCTGCTCCTGATCGGTCTCGCGTGTCTGGCGGTCCGCCGCTCGGACGTCCGGGCGCTCGATCGACGAGCCTGGACCGGCATGACGGTCATCGGGGTCATCGGCGGCAGCGTGCCGTTCATCCTGTTCTTCAGCGGACTCGCCATCGCCAGTGCGCCGACGGCCGCATTCATCCACAAGACGCTGTTCGTGTGGGTCGTCGTGCTCGCCGTCCCGTTCCTCGGTGAGCGACTCGGCTGGTTCCCGATCGCAGCTCTCGGCGTCCTGCTGGCGGGCCAGGCCCTGGCCGCGCCGCCGACCGGCGTGACCTGGGGCACGGGCGAGACGATGATCCTTGCCGCGACCCTGTTGTGGGCCATCGAGGTCGTGCTCGCTCGTCGCCTGCTGGTCCGTGACGTTCCCTCGCCCATCCTCGGCGCGGCGCGGCTCGGCATCGGGTTCGTCGTCCTCGTCGGCTATCTCGTCGTCACGGGCCGGATGCCCACCCTCATCGGCCTGACGGCCAGCCAATGGGCGTGGGGCCTCGGGACGGGTGCCCTGCTGGCGGCGTACACGGCCACCTGGCTCGCAGCCCTGCGGCGGGCGGAGGCCTCGGTCGTGGCGAGCGTCCTCGTCATCGGGGCGCCGATCACGGCCGCCATCTCGACCGTCGTGAACGGGACCGTGCCGGCACCGACCGTCGTCGCCGGCCAGGCGGTCATGGCCGTCGCGGTCGTCATCGTCGCCATCATCGCCCTTCGCTCGCGCGACGATCGCCTGGTCGTGACCGCGTGACGCCATGATCGCGACCGAGGTACCGGGGCCGATCCGCTTCGCGCGCTACGCATACGGACCCAACCGGCTCGGGTATTGCGGGCCGGACGCGGCGGACGAACTGCTCGGCGAGGCCACGACCGGCGGCGACCTGCGGCGGATCCGCGAGCTGGCCTCCGGTTTCGAGGGCGCCTGGCCGTACCTCGAGCTCATCGCCCGTTCGAACGGCATCGCCGACCCGCTCGACGGCCGCGTCGTCGAGGCGTATTGGCTCGGGAGCGACCTCCTGGATGCCGTCCCGGTCGCGGATTTCGGGCGCTCGAACGAGGAGCGGTTCCGGCCACGCGTCCGCGCCTCAGCCTGGCGGTGGCTCGCGACCAAGGCACCTGATGGCGCCCACCCGGTCCACGCGTTCCACGTCCTCGACGTGTTCCCGGTGGTCGGGCTGCTGCGCGGAGGACCATCCGACGACGTCCTCGGCGTCATCGATCAATGCCGGATCCGCTGGGGGATCGTCCGCGACCGGATCGGCGCCGACTTGCTTGTCGATGCCATTCCGCTCGAGTGGGCGGACGGCAAGCTTCGGTTGGGGGCGCCGCGCCCCGAGACCATCCGGGGCTGGCAGGGCGATCTCGGATTCATCGATGAGCCGGCCCCGGGAGACCACATCGCGATCCACTGGGACTGGGCGTGCGAACGGCTCGACGACCGACGGCTCGCCGCGCTCCGGCTCTGGACGATCCGCGAGCTGGCGATCGCCAACCGGACGATGTAGGGAAGGATCAGGGCCCGCAGGAACGGCTCAGGGAACGGGGACGCCGGGCGCGCCTCGCATGGCTTCGACCAGCGCACCGCCCGCGGCCCAGGCGTCGGGATGCGTCGTCTCGAGTCGGGATGCCTCGGACCGGAGCAACGTCCAGAGCGCTCCGTGGTCGAGGCGCAGGGCGGGTGCGGCCTCGTAGCGTCGCACGCTGTCCTCGATGAAGGCCGCATAGCGCGCGATGGGATCGGCTGCGGACATCCGGGCCTCGAAGCCCGGTTTGTAGTCGACGGCGATCATCACCCGGCCGAAGAACGCCGCAAGGTCCACCGCGGCCTCGTCCCAGCCCTGCGAGTGGCCGCCGCGTCGCAGGATCGGTGCCGGAGAGACGAGGGTCACGACCGTCATGCCGTCGAGGCGGCTCGTTGCCAGGCGCCCCCCGAAGGTGACGTACTCATTCGAGATACCGAGACGGTCGACGATGGCCACCGTTCCCCACGAATAGGCGAGGTCGAGTTCCGGGGTCGACCGGATGACCTGCAACGGGACACCGCGACCGCCACGGGTGACCCACAGGTCGACGACTTCCGGGTCGAAGTGACGGAGAGTGGGTCGATCGCGCAGGGCGACGAGCAGATAGGCATCGCCGCTCCCATCGGGCAGGTCGGCGTGGGCCACGAAGCCCCAGCCGGCAAGCTGGGCGGCAGCCACCTGCGGGTCGATCGGGTCGTGCAGGGGAGGTGCGCCCGTGTGCATCAGCGCGGCTCGTCGGTCGGGTCGTCGAGGAGCGGCAGCAGGAGTCGCTCTTCGCGCTCCAGGTGCGCGGTCATGATCGCCCGGATCGCGCCGAGATGCTGGACGACCTCAGCGCAGGTGCGCGGCGTCGCATGCCCCAGCCAGCGCGCGGAATCCGCCTCGAGGCTGGCGATCATCGTCTCGATCTGACGGTGCTCGAGACGGGGCGATCGCGTCGCCCATGGGCGTCCCGGCGATCTCGTCGATCTGGGGGTAGAGCCAGCGGTCCTCCCACGCCATGTGGGCTCGGACGTCGCGGTCCAGCCAGCGCAATGTGTCATGCAGCCGAGCCCACAGCCCCTCGGACCCGAGCTCCGAGGCTCGGCCGATGGTGTCGTCGATGTGGCTCAGGCCGAGCGCGAGATCTCGGTGCTCCTGGGCCTCGAATCGGCTCTCTCCCGCAGTCATGGGATGAGCGGTCATGTCGCACCTCCGCCCGAAGCATCCCCCTGCCGACGAGGCGCAGACAGGGCCAGACGTCAGGTTCGCGGAGGCGCCACGGCACGGAGGGGGAGGGACACGTGTCCAACGGACCCCGGGACCGTGACCGGTGGCACTGATGCGGATGTGCGCATGTATCGATGCTTGGGCCATGAACGAGATCACGGTCCTCCAGGCGGAGATCCTCCGCACGCTCGCCAACCCCCGCCGGCTGGAGATCCTCCATCGGCTGGCCGACGGGCCGTGCGAGGTCGGCCGGCTCGCCGAGCTGCTCGGGGTCAGCCAGCCCAACGTGTCGCAGCACCTTGCGGTCCTGCGGACATCGGGCCTCGTGGATGCCGACCGGGATGGCCGTGAGGTCCGCTATCGGCTGACCGATCCGGACGTCATGGTCGCCTGCGCGATCATGCGCGACGTCCTCGAACGGCGCCTCCGACGGCTGGCCGATCTGTCCGCCCTCAGCGAGCCCGCCGCGGTCGCCATCGCGCGTCCAGAAACGGTGCTCCACCAAGCTCCATCGACGCAGAGGTGAATACCATGGATGAGCCCCTGAACCTGGTCCTGTTCTCCGGGACGGATGACAAGCTCCAGGCGGCGGCGGTGCTCACCGCCGGCGCTGCCGCGCTCGGCAAGCCCGTCAACATCTTCCTGCAGTACTGGGCGCTAGACGCGTTCCGGGCGGACCGGATCGAGCGCGACCACGGCCTGGCTCCCGAGGCCGGATCCGCTGGGCGTGCCGCGGTGGATGCTCTCGCGGCCGCCGGACAGGCGCCCTGGGCGGAGACGCTCCGCCAGGCGAAGGAGCTCGGCGGCGTCGACATCGAGGCCTGCTCGCTGTCGATGGACCTGCTCCACCTCGACCAGGCCGACCTCGACCCTCTCGTCGACGGCGTCGAAGGCGTCACGGCCTTCTATCTCAATGCCGGCGACGGTCAGCTGATCTTCATCTAGAGCACGGAAGGAGTCCCAGGATGCCAGTCATCGAGATCAACCAGGTCGTCGACGCGCGCGGGCTGTCGTGCCCGATGCCGATCGTGAAGACCGCCCAGGCAGTCAAAGCCATGCCGTCCGGCGCGAACCTCGAGTTGATCGCCACGGACCCGGGCTCCATCAAGGACGTCGCGGCATGGTGCCGCACGACCGGCAACACCCTGCTCGAGCAGACATCGGATGGCGCGGTCTATCGCTTCGTCATCCAGCGCAAGTGAGGCACCGACATGACCACCGCGACGCTCGCCCCGATCGATCCACTCGCAGACGCCATCGGTGCCGTCGAAGGCTGGCCTGAGCCGGCCGACGATGGCGCCGTCGCGACCCGCGACATCCTGATCATCGACTACAGCGGTGACCTCGAGAAGGTCTGGGCGACGATGATCCTCGCCTCGACCAGCGCGGCGATGGGCGTCCGGACCCGCGTCTTCGTCACCTTCTGGGGCCTCCAGGTCTTCGTCAAGGATTCGAAGCGGATCACCGGCGAGAACTGGATGCAGAAGATGATGTCGGCGATGCAGCGGCCCGGCATCAGCCACCGCAAGCTGTCGAAGATGAACTTCTTCGGGATGGGCCCGTGGATGATGGGCCGCCTCGCCAAGCAGTACGGCGTCGCGAGCCCGAAGGAACTCCTCGAGGCCGCCCAGGCGCTCGGCGTCGAGTTCATCCCGTGCCAGATGACCATGGACATGTTCGGCCTCAAGCCCGACGACATGATCGAGGGCATGAGCGAACCCGCCGGCGCCGCGACCGTCATCGGCCTGATGACCGAGAACTCCACTCCACTGTTCATCTAGGGAAGGGCGTGACCGCCATGATCGAGACCGACGTCGCCATCACCCGAACCGTCGACGCCCGGGGCAGCTTCTGCCCGGGGCCGTTGATGGAGCTCATCCGGGCCATCCGCGAGGGACAGGTCGGCGATGTCATCGCCGTCTACTCGTCGGACAAGGGCTCGAAGACGGACATCCCCAAGTGGGTCGAGAAGGCGGGTCACCGCCTGGTCACGCTGGAGGCCCGCGAGGGCTACGACGAGATCATCGTCCAGAAGCAGCGGTAGGCACCCCATGCAACGGATCCTCATCCTCGGTGGGGGTGTCGGGGGCACCCTCACCGCGAACCTCCTGGTCCGGAAGCTCCGGCGCCAGGTGGACCGCGGAGACGTCGAGGTCATCGTCGTCGACGCGACCGGCCAGCACGTCTATCAGCCGGGCTTCATGTACATCGCCATGGGCGGCGAGCGCGCCGCGAAGCTCCAGCGCCCGGAACGCTCGCTGCTCGACAAGCGCGTGACGCTCGTCGTCGGCGAGGTCGCCAGCGTCGACGAGGCCCGCCAGGTCGTGACCCTGAAAGACGGGCTGCCCCTCGGCTACGACCAGCTCGTCATCGCGACCGGGTCGCGCATCGTGCCCGAGGCGATCGAGCACTTCGACACCGAAGCCCAGCATTTCTACACGGCCGAGGCCGCGGCTCGCCTGCGCGCCGCGCTCGATGCCTTCGCGGGCGGCCGCATCGTCATCGGCATCGCCGGGATGCCCTACAAGTGCCCGCCGGCGCCGCTCGAGGTCGCCTTCCTCATCGAATCCGAGCTGCGCGACCGCGGTCTGCGCGACAAGGCCACGATCGATTTCTGCTCGCCCATCGGACGGGCCTTCACCATCGAGAGCGTGTCCGACATGGCCACCCCGATCCTCGAGGAGAAGGGGATCGAGCTCCACACGTTCTTCAACGTCGAGGCGATCCACCCGGACCGCAAGACGGTCGAGAGCCTCGAGGGCGAGGAACTCGGCTACGACCTGCTCATCCTCGTCCCGCCGCACAAGGGCCAGCAGTTCCTGATGGACTCCGGCCTCGCGCCGGCACCGGGCGGCTGGCTGCCGACCGACCGGCACACGCTCCTGGTCGGCGACCGCCCGAACGTCTACGCACTGGGCGACGCCACCGACCTGCCGCTCTCGAAGGCCGGTTCCACCGCCCATTTCGAGGCGCCCGTCGTCGCTGAACGGATCGCCGCCGCGATCGAGGGACGCGCCCCGGCCGGCAAGCACGCCGACTACGAAGGCAAGGTCATGTGCTTCTTCGAGATCGGCGACGGCAAGGGGACGCTGCTCCAGTTCGACTACGACCACCCGCCGCGTCCGCCGAAGCCCAACCACATCTGGCACCTGGGCAAGATCGTCTTCAACAAGACGTACTGGCATACGGTGCCTCGAGGCCGCGTCTGACGCGACCAGCGTCCCGTCTCGGGCCCTCGACCCGGTCCCTTCCCCGGGCCGGGGGCCTCGTCCCTCCGTCGGGCGACGGCGGCCAGCCCGCGACCGCGATGGCCACGTCGTGACATCGTATGCGCGCATCGCCAGTGATAGCCTTGCGCCATGCCATCGGACACATCACGGAGCGATCGGCGACACGGGTCGTCGGTCACCACCATGCGCGACATCGCCCAGGCCGCCGGCGTCTCGCAGAGCACCGTCTCGCGGGTCCTGAACGAAGCCCCGACCCGTGTCCCGATCGCGGCGGAGACGCGCGAGCGGGTGATCCGCGCCGCCCGGGAGCTCGGCTACCGGCCGAACCCGCACGCGCGCAGCCTGCGGGGCGCCTCGACCATGCTCATCGGCGCGATCGTTCGTGACTTCAGCGACCCATTCTTCGCCGGCGCCATCGAGGCGCTGGCCGTCCAGGCGATGGCCCGCGGCTACAACGTCGTCATCGGCCATGCCCACGGCCGGGTCGACGAGGGGATCGCCCTGACCTCGGTCCTCGAGACCCGTCACACCGATGCCATCGTCATGCTCGGCGACATGCAGGACCAGCCGCGGCTCCTCGACGACCTGCGCAATTCGGCCGTGCCCGTCGTCGCCACCTGGCAGGGCACCAGCCCGCTGGAATTCCCGACGGTGGACGTCGACGAGCGCGCCGGCATCGTGGCCGGCCTCCAGCACCTGCTCAGCCTCGGGCACGAGCGCATCGCGTTCGTGAGCGGTCGCCTGCCGGGCGACAACTGGCAGCGCCAGGATGCATTCACGGCCTTCATGACCGAGCGGTTCGGGCCGCTGCGCGACGGCTACGTCCAGGTCGTCGACAACACCCTCGCCGGCGGCGAATCGGCGCTCAAGTCGTTGCTCGATCTCGACGAGCAGCCGACGGCCATCGTCACTTCGACGGACCTCGTCGCGGTCGGTGTCCTGCACGCCGCCTACAGCTTCGGCCGCATGGTCCCGGACGATCTGTCGGTGGTGGGCTTCGATGACCTCCTGCTGGCGGCCCACACCGTGCCCGCCTTGACGACCCTGCGGATGCCCATCGCCGAGATCGTCGGCGAGAGCGTCGAACTCGCCATCGGTCTCGCGCGAGACCCCACCCTCTCGCGCGAGCCACGGGTCAAGGTCTTCAAGCCGACGCTCATCGTCCGGCAGTCGACCGCGCCGCCCTCTCTCGAGCGCACGAGCGCGAAGCGTCTCGCGGTCTGACCGACCGGGCGCGTCAGGCGGGTTCCGTGACCTCCGCCGGGTCGTCGTCTGCCGGGTTCGCGTCGCGCGAGGCGTGGGCTCGCGGGATCCACACCCGCATGGCGTCGACGGCGCGGTTGGCCCACGTGAAGTAGGGGATGGCCCCGACCACGACGGGCGCCCGCTGGTCGTGGCCAGTGCGCCGCTGCGGCCGGGACCGTCAGTCCGATCACGGACTCCGCGATGTCGGGACGCTCGATCGGCGTCACCTCGGCGGCCGGGTCCAGCTCGATGTCCTCGAGCTCGATGCCGGCCGGCAGATCGGCGGTCTCGATGCAGTACACGAGCGGTCCGCGTTCGAGCGCGACGCAGCCACGGACGGCGTCGACCCGAGGGTCCGGCTCCGTGCTCCGGACCGCCATGTCGAGTTCCAGGGTCACCCTGTCGCCGACCCGCCACGCCCGCGATTCGTCGTAGCGGCGGCGGCCGGCAGGCAGGTGCACTCGCTCGCCCCCGGCAGTCGTGACGACGGCCGCGTCACACCAGTCCGGGATCCGGAGCGACAGGGTCCACGGGCGCTCGGGCGACTCGGTGACGGTCACCGCGACCGCACCATCCCACGGGTAGTCGGTCTCGGTCGCCAGCCGCACGCTGCCACCGCTGAGCGAGGCATGGACCTCGCCCGTCGCGTACTGGTGGAGGCGCACCTCGTCGTCGGTCGTCGTCGCCAGGTACTGCGGCCACGAACTGAGGAAGCGCATCACATTCGGCGGGCAACAGGCACAGGCGAACCACGGGGCTCGGATCCCCGACGCCGGCTCGTCCGCGACGCGCTGGGTCCGGCGCTGGAGGGTGTTGACGTAGAAGAAGTGTGTCCCGTCGAGCGACAGTCCCGGCAGGACCCCGTTGTAGACCGTCCTCTCGATGACATCCGCGCATTCCGGGTCACCGGTGGCCAGCAGCAGCCGCCAGGCGAGCATGGCGCTCGCGATGGCCGCGCATGTCTCGGCATACGCTCGGTCGGGCGGGAGTTCGAAGGGATCGCCGAACGCCTCGTCGCGGTGCCGGCTGCCGAGTCCGCCGGTCAGGTACATCCGCGTCGCGACCATGTCCCGCCAGCGATGCATCACGGCGTCGAGCAGTCCCTGGTCGCCCGTCTCGGTCGCGACGTCCACCGCGCCGCAGTCGAGATACAGCTGGCGGACGGCGTGGCCGGCGACGGTCGGAGCGTCGCGGACCCGGGCATGGTCCTGCCAGTAGGCGGGCCCGAATCGTCCGGTCCCGAGCAGCCCTGCGCCGCGTTCCTCGACGAGATGGGCGGCAAGGTCGAGATAGCGTCGCTCGCCGGTCGCCCGGAAGAGCTCGACCAGGGCCATCTCGATCTCCGGGTGACCATCGATGCCCGGCCGGCCCGTCGGGTCCGAGCTCGCGCTCGACCGAGTCCGCGGCGCGCGTCGCGACGTGCATGAGGCGGTCATCGCCGAGCGCACGCTGCCAGGCGATGGCCGCCTGGATGAGATGGCCGAAGCTGTACAGCTCGTGTCCCCACGCGAGATCCCGGTATTCGTGGCCGGGCGCGACGACCTGGACGAAGGAGTTGAGGTAGCCGTCCGGCCGCTGCGCGTTCGCGACGAGGGCGATGACCTCGTCGGCGGAGCGGGCGAGGCCGCGACTCGGCCGCCGCCCGAGCTCCCAGCCGACCGCTTCGAGCCACTTGTAGACGTCCGTATCGAGGAACGGGAAGATCGTGCCGATGCTCTCGCCGATCGCGCGATAGCGTCCCTGGGCGCCGGCGGCGAGATGCAGGTTCCCGAGGTTCCCGGCGCTCTCGAGCTGGGCGAGCCCATGCGGGATCGTCCGCTCGCGGTTCGTCCGCATGCGCTCCGCCCACAGGCCGCCGCTGATGCTCACTGCCCGTGGATCCAACGGCGCCAAGGCCGAGATCGCGCCGGTCGTCGGACGCACGGATGGGCCGCGGCGAACCCGGCTGGGCGTGGCACGGGTCGTCACTTGACGGCTCCGCTCGTGAACCCGGACACGTAGTACTTCTGCAGGAGCAGGTAGATGCCGATGCACGGGATCATCGCGATGGTGATGCCGGCCTGGAGCATGCCCCAGTCGGTGCCACCGAGGCTGGTCTCGGCGCGGGCCGTGGCCAGGATGAGCGGCAGGGTGAACGTGGAGGCCCGGCTCAGCAGGACCAGCGCAGCCAGGAACTCGTT
This sequence comes from uncultured Chloroflexia bacterium, assembly GCA_963776385.1. Taxonomy (GTDB): domain Bacteria; phylum Chloroflexota; class Limnocylindria; order Limnocylindrales; family CSP1-4; genus SPCO01. The sequence continues at coordinate 835,572 of CAVZME010000011.1, read as the reverse complement.
CCATGACGTGACGAACGCGAACAGCGCGACCGTGACGATCGCCGGCACGACCGCGGGGATGAAGATCTTCGTCAGGATCTGCCATGAGCTGCCGCCGTCGGTGAGCGCGGCCTCTTCGAGCTCGCGGGGCACCGATTCGAAGCTGTTGCGCATGATGTACAGGCTGAACGGCAGCTGGATCGCGGTATGGACGATGGCCAGCCCGACCAGCGTGTTGGTCAGCTTGACCGGCAATGAGGCGAACATCAGGAAGAGCGGCGTCAGCAGGGCCTGGTACGGGACGATGAGCGCCAGCAGCAGGAAGACGAAGATGAGCTCCTTGCCCGGCACCGGGAAGCGCGCCAGCGCGTAGCCGGCAGGGATCGTCAGCGCGAGCGTGAACGCGATCGTCATGAATGCCGTCGCGAAGCTGTTGAAGAGATAGGCCGGCAGACCCGCCTGGTACGACCACAATCGCTGGTAGGAGTCCAGGCTGAGCTCGTGCGGAACGTAGGTGGGCGGGACCGCCGCGGCTTCGGCCGTCGTCTTGACCGACGCGAGCACGGACAGCAGGATCGGCGTGAGCATGAACACGCAGATGGTCAGGCAGACCGCGCCCACGAGGTAGCGGTTCCGACCGCCCCAGACGCGCGACCAGATCCGCGCGGGCGCTCGCACCGTGACGGCGGTCACGTGTCGCTCCGACGCGTCAGGGCCATCTGGACGATGGTGAAGACGAGGATGATCGCCGCCAGGATCAGCGACAGGGCGGCGCCGTACCCGAGATGCAGGTATGGGAACGAGTTCTTGTAGATGAAGAAGACGGCCGTCGACGTCTGGTTGAACGGCTGGCCGGCGGTCATGATGTAGAACTGGTCGAATGCCAGGAGCGAGCCGATCACGCTGACCAGGGTGACCAGCAGGATCGTCCGCCGGGTGAGAGGCACGGTCACCCGCCGGGTCCGCTGCCAGAAGGTCGCACCGTCGACCATGGTCGCCTCGTTGATCTCGCTCGGGATGGCCTGGATCGCCGCGACGAACAGGATCATCCCGAACCCGAGCACCTTCCAGGTGACCGACGCGATGATCGACCAGGTCGAGGTATCGGCGTCCACGCCGAGGAACTGGACGGGCTTGTCGATGAGCCCGAGGTCAGCCAGCGCCTTGTTGATGAGTCCGAACGTCGGGTCGAACAGCCAGACCCACAGGAGGCTCGACACGCCGAGGCCGATGACGACCGGGATGAAGATGATCGCCCGCGTCGTCCGACGCAGCGGTGAGTTGGGCGCGACCAGCAAGGCGAGCAGGTAACCCCCGACGATCAGGATCGGGGTGATGAACAGGGTGTACTTGAGGGTGTAGCCGAGCGAGCCCCAGAACTGCGCATCGGCGAACAGCTGCTGGAAGTTCGTCAGCCCTGTGAATTTCGGTGGCGTGATGAGCGACCAGTTGGTGAACGACATCCCCACCATGGCGGCCAGCGGAATGGCCGTGAAGACCAGCACGAAGATGACGGCCGGCGCCACGTAGAGCAGCCCGGTCAATCGTCGACGTCGTCTGGCGGTCATTCGGTCTCCACGGCTGGGCTCGACCTGCTGGACGGCTGGTGGCACACGCAATGGTGAAGGATGGAATCAGCCGCGGCGCTCCGGTGAAGCGCCGCGGCATCCCGCATCGGGTTCGATGACGTCGAGTGGCTTACTTGCAGGAGATCGCCTTCATGGCTGTCTTCGCATCGTTGATGACCGTACCGAGATCGTCGGTCGTGTAGTAGGCCTTCTGGAGCTGCTGGAGCCACGGACCGGCCGGATCGTTGATCTGCTCGAAGAACGTCAGGGAGTACGGCGTCTTGCCGACGGCCAACGCCTTGGCCACGTCGCCCATGAGCGGTTCGGCCTTGTAGTACTGGTTGTCGGTGAGCTTCGGGTCGGTGCGGGTCGGGAGGTTGAGCGCCTTGGCGTACAGCTCGACCTGCTGGGTGTCGTTCAAGAGGTAGTGCATGAACGCCAGCGAGTCGTCGACCCGCTTGCTGCCCTTCGGGATGACGACGAGGTCGCCACCGATGAACGAGGCGTACTTGCCAGCCTCCGTGCCCGGCAGCAGGCTGATGCCGAACGTGAACGGGTGGTCCTTCATCTGGTCGCGCGCGAGCACGATGTTGAAGTTCCCGGTCCCCATCATGCCGATCTTGCCCGTCCCGAACTGCTCGGCGAACGTGGCACCGGTCTCGGCGCGCGCGCTGTCGGGGACGTTCTTGGCCGCGACCATGTCGCGGGCCCACTGGTCGACTGCCTTGACGCCGTCGCCGACGAGCGGCTCGTCACCGCACTTGTTGGCCTCGATCGTGGCACCCGACGCCCACATCAGCGGGCCGACGGTGAAGATGTTGCAGCCCGCGCAGTTGCCGGGCAGGTAGTAGCCGGTGACGCCGCCGCCGAGCGCGGTGATCTTGTCGGCGTAGGCCCGGATCTCGGCGAGGCTGGTCGGCGGCTTGGTCGGATCCAGGCCGGCCTTGGTGAACAGGTCCTTGTTGTAGAACAGCGCCGAGACGTCGGCGTACAGGGGCACGCCATAGAGCCGGTCGTTGAACGTCGCGACGGTCTTGTGACCCGGGCTGACGTCCGCCAGCTCCGGCCAGTCCTTGGACTGATCGGTGATGTCGACCAGCTGACCGGCGTTCTCGAACTGCGGGGCGTAGATCAGGTCCATGCCCATCAGGTCCGGGACGTCGCCCGAGGCGACGCCCTGGGCGATCTTCGCCACCATCTCGGTGTGGACGATGTAGCTCAGGTTGATCGGCTTGGTCGGGTTCGCCGCGTTCCAGGCGCAGACGAGGATGTCGACCATCCCCTTGTTGCCGCCGGAGCGCTCCCACATCTGCATCGCATTGGGGTCCTGGCTCTGGGCACAGGCCTTGGCCGGCTCCGGGGTCGGGTTGGCCGCCGCGGCGCTGGGCGCCTCGGAGGCGGGCGCACCCGATGCTGGAGCGGCCGAGACGGGCGCGACCGATGCGGCGCCGACACTGGGAGCTGAGGATGCCGTGCTGGAACTGCAGGCCGTCACCAGCAGCACGGACAGGATCGCGAGGGCAGGCAGCTTGAGATGGGTTCTCATCCGGTCCTCCTCCAATCGACCAGGTCATCGGCTGCCAGCTGTTGGCCGGCGCTCCAGGACGCTGGGCTGTCGGCACTCTATCATGACCGCAAACGAGTGCATACATTCGTTTGCACAAATTCGGAGGAACGCCGAATGAGGGATCTCAGCCTTGGCGTCGCCCTGTGGAGCCAGGCCAGCGACTGGCCGGCGTTCCTTGCGGCCGCCCGGAACGCAGAGCGGCTGGGGTACGACCACGTCTGGACCTGGGACCACCTCCAGGCCATCTTCGGCGACCCGGACCAGGCGATCTTCGAGGGCTACACCGCGCTCGCGGCCGTCGCGCAGGCGACCGAGCGGGTGCAGGTCGGGCTGTTCGTCGGCGCCAACACGTTCCGCAATCCGGGTCTTGCCACCAAGTGCGTGACCACGATCGACCACATCAGCGGCGGTCGGGCGATCATGGGCATCGGCGGGGCGTGGTTCGAGGGCGAGCATCGGGCGTTCGGGATCGACTTCGGGAGCGGTTTCGGCCAGCGCCTCGACTGGCTGGCGGAAGCGGTCGCGGACGCGCGCGTCCTGCTCGACGGCGGGGAGGTGACGAGCGGCGCGGGCGGTCGATACGCGTTCGATCACCTGCGGATCCTGCCGCCGCCCGTCCAGGCGCGGCTGCCGATCATGGTCGGCGGCGGCGGCGAGCGGAAGACGCTGCGGATCGTCGCCGAGTACGCCGACATCTGGAACGTGTTCGGCACCCCGGACACCCTGGTCCACAAGGATGCCGTGCTCCGTGAACACTGTGCGGAGGTCGGTCGCGACCCGGAGGCCATCGAGCGGTCGGTCGGCTGCAAGATCACGATCCGGCGGACGGAGGCCGAGGCCGAGCGCGCCCGACGGGCGATCCTGGAGCACAATCGGACGCCGCTGTCACGGGTCGACGGCGACCATACGTTCTGGACGGGGACACCCGAGCAGATCGCCGAGACGATGGTCGCCTATCGCCGGATCGGCTTCCACACGTTCCTCGTCGAGATGCCCGCGCCCTACGACTCCGAGACGATGGAGACGCTCATGACGGTCGTGAAGCCGATGGTCGAGGCAGCGACGGTCCGGGCCTGACCCCCACGACGGCGAGTCCCCGGTCCGGCGCTCCTCCCCGGGCCGGGGGCCTCGTCGGCTACGATGCCGGGGTGAGCACTGGCCGCGTCTTCCGCCGCTCGACCGTCGCCGAACCGCCGGTCGCCGTGGAGGCCCACGGCTCGACCATCCGCGACGCCGAAGGGCGCGAATACCTCGACGCCGCCGGTGGCGCGATCGTCGTCAATGTCGGTCACGGCCGGGAGGAGATCGCGAGCGGCGATGGCCGACCAGGCACGTCGCCTGGCCTATGCCCACGGGAGTGCATTCACGACCGGTCCACTCGAGGCCTACGCCGCGGCACTGGGGCGCCACCTGCCCATGGACGACCCGGCGATCTACCCGGTGTCGGGCGGTTCCGAGGCGATCGAGACGGCGCTCAAGATGGCTCGTGCCTATCACCTCGCACGCGGCGAGGCAGACCGCTGGATCGTGTACGCCCGGTGGGGGAGCTACCACGGCAACACGCTCGGTGCGCTGGACCTGTCGGGACGCCGGACGCTGCGCCGGCCGTACGAGGGCTGGCTCGGGCGGTTCCGCCATGTCTCTGCCGCTTATCCGTATCGGGCCGACCTGCCGGGAGCGAATGCCCTCGGCAGCGCCGAGGAGCTCGCTGATGAACTCGATCGGGCGTTCGTCGCGGCCGGACCCGGGACCGTCGCCGCGTTCGTCGCCGAGCCGATCGTCGGCGCGACACTCGCGGCCGTGGTCCCGCCCGACGGGTACTGGCCGGCCATCGCCGACGTCTGTGCTCGTCACGGCGTCCTGCTCATCGCGGACGAAGTCATGACCGGATTCGGACGGACCGGGCGCTGGTTCGGGGTCGACCATTGGGGCGTCCGACCGGACATCCTCGTCGCAGCGAAGGGCGCGTCATCGGGCTACTGGCCGTTCGGGTTCGTGGCGGCGTCGGCCGAGGTCCACGCGACGGTGACGGCCGCGAGCGGCTTCGTCCACGGGTTCACCCACTCGCACTCCCCGGTGGGTGCCGCCGTCGCCCTCGAGGTCCTGCGCATCCTGGAGGACGAGGACCTCGTGCGAGGCCAGCGCCGTGCAGGGCGAGCGTCTCCTCGCTCTCGCTTGGGGCCGCCCTCGGCGAGCACCCGGCGGTCGGCGAGATCCGGGGTCGCGGCCTGCTCGTGGGGATCGAGCTCGTCGCAGACCGGGAGACACGCGAGCCGTTCGCGCGCGCGTCGCGCGTCACCGAGACCGTCGTCCGTGAGGCTCGCGACCGGGGCGTCCTGGTCTATTCGGGAACGGGTTGCGCCAACGGCCTCGACGGCGACACGATCCTTCTCGGGCCGCCGTTCATCGTGACCGACGCTGAACTGGAGCGGATCGCCGCGGTCGTGGCCGACGCCATCGAGGCGGTCCCGGCACCCGTGGTCTGATGGCTCCGGTCGGGCCGGCCGCCGCTAGTATCGTATGCGGTACGTCGATTTCATCCCATCCTGACCGCGGCTGGAGCGACCCGTGAAGCCATTGGGCGAGTTCGAGATCTGGTTCTTCACCGGGAGCCAGGATCTGTATGGCGACGACACGCTGCGCGAGGTCGCCGCGAATGCCGAGCGGATCGTCGCCGCCCTCAACGAGGCGTCGGCGATCCCGGTCCGGGTCGTCTATCGGCCGGTCCTGAAGTCGCCGGACGCCATCGTCACGGCCTGTCGGGAGGCGAACGCCGCGGACGCATGCGTCGGCGTGATCGCCTGGATGCACACGTTCTCGCCGGCGCGGATGTGGATCGGCGGACTCCTCGCGCTGCAGGTGCCACTCCTCCATCTGCACACGCAATTCAACCGCGACCTGCCGTGGTCTGACATCGACATGGACTTCATGAACCTCCATCAGGCGGCGCACGGCGACCGGGAGTTCGGGTTCATCGAGACGCGCCTGGGTGTCGCCCGCAAGACGGTGGTCGGACACTGGCAGGACCCGCGCGTCCCGGAGCGGATCGGTGCCTGGTCGCGCGCCGCGTGCGCCTGGCGGGAGGCGCACACGCTCCGTGTCGCCCGCTTCGGCGACAACATGCGCAACGTCGCGGACACCGAAGGCGACAAGGTCGAGGCCCAGATCCGCTTCGGGGTGACGGTCAACGGCTATCCGATGAGCGACCTCACCGATGCCGTGGCCCGCGCCTCGGACGACGCGATCGACGACGTCATGGCCGAGTACGACGCCGACTACGCCGTCGCGCCCGACCTCCGCGCCGGCGGCGAACGGCGCGATGAGTTGCGCGAGGCCGCCCGGATCGAGGTCGGCCTGCGGGCGTTCCTCACCGACGGCGGGTTCGGTGCGTTCACCGACACGTTCGAGGACCTCGGCGGCCTTCGCCAGCTGCCCGGGATCGCGGTCCAGCGATTGATGGCCGACGGATTCGGGTTCGGTGCCGAGGGCGACTGGAAGAGCGCGGTGCTGGTGCGCCTGCTGAAGGTGATGGCCACCGGCCTGCCCGGCGGCACGTCGTTCATGGAGGACTACACCTACGACCTCGACCCGGACGGTCCGCGCGTCCTCGGCGCGCACATGCTCGAGGTCTGCCCCACGCTCGCCGCGCGACAGCCGACGTGCGAGATCCACCCGCTGTCGATCGGCGGACGGGCCGACCCGGTGCGTCTCGTGTTCGACGCCGCGCCGGGGCCGGCGATCGTGGCGGCGATGACCGACATGGGCGATCGGTTCCGCCTCGTCGCCAACGTCATCGACATCGTCGAGGCCGACGAGCCGCTGCCCCGCCTGCCGGTCGCTCGGGCCGTGTGGCGACCGCGGCCCGACATGCAGACCGCGGTCGAGGCGTGGTTGACCGCCGGGGCGGCCCACCACACCGTCCTGACCCGCGGCCCTCGATCCCGAGCCGCTGATCGACTTCGCCGAGATGGCCGGCGTCGAATTCCTCCTGATCGACGAGGACACGAGCCTGCGCGGCGTTCCGCAAGGAGATCCGCTGGAACCAGGCGTATCACCACCTCGCCCGTCGCCTGTGACGCCCATGCCGACCGACGCCGAACCGCGATCGCTCGCCGAGGCCGTCTGCCAGGCGAACCAGGCGCTGGTTCGGGCGGGCCTGGTGACGCTGTCGTTCGGCAACGCGAGCGGCGTCGACCGCGATCGCGGCGTCATGCTCATCAAGCCGAGCGGGGTCGCCGTACGACGACCTGCGGCCCGGGCACATCGTCGCGGTCGCCTCGACGATGGCCGGGTGGTCGAGGGCGACCTGCGGCCCTCGTCGGACACGCCGACCCACCTGGCCCTCTACCGGCGATTCCCGGAGATCGGCGGCGTCGTCCACACCCACTCGACCGCCGCGACGTCGTGGGCGCAGGCCGGCCGGCCGATCCCGCCGTTCGGGACGACCCATGCCGATCATTTCCACGGCGCGGTCCCGGTCACCCGGCGGCTGCAGCGACGAGGAGGTCGCCGGCGACTACGAGGCGCAGACCGGAGCGGTCATCGTCGAGAGCACTCGAAGCGGCCGGCCTCGATGCGGTCGAGATGCCCGCCGTCCTGGTCGCCTCGCACGGGCCGTTCACCTGGGGCCCGGACGCGGCGGCGGCGGTGGACAATGCCATCGCGCTCGAAGCGGTGGCGGCCATGGCCATCCGGACGCTCGCCCTCGATCCCGACGCGCCGCCGATGTCGCAGGCACTGCTCGAGCGCCACTATCGGCGCAAGCACGGTGCGACGGCCTACTACGGACAACCGTCGAGGTGACCGCGACAGGCGCAGTGGCACTCGCCGAGGTCGCCCGACTCCACGGCCCGGGCGACATCCGACTGTCGCGCGAACCGGTCCCCGAGCCCCGCCCGGGCGAGGTGCTCGTCAGTGTCAGCGCGGTCGGCCTGTGCGGGTCCGACCTGCACTGGTATCGCCGGGCGAGCATCGGCGACGCGACGCTCGGGGCGCCGCTCGTCCTGGGTCACGAGTTCGCGGGCGTGATCATCGATGGCCCGCGAACCGGCGAACGCGTCGCGGCCGATCCTGCCGATCCGTGTGGCGACTGCGAGCCGTGCCTCTCGGGACGCGCCAACACCTGCCTCGCCCCGCGGTTCGCGGGACACGGCACGACAGACGGCGCGCTTCGCTCGGTCGTGGCCTGGCCGGAGCGGCTCCTGCATCGGGTGCCGGACGCCGTCGGGGACGCGGAGTCCACCCTCCTCGAGCCGCTCGGCGTCGCCCTTCACGCACTCGATCTCGGCGCGGTCGTGCCGGGTGACCGGGTCGGCGTCTATGGCTGTGGGCCGCTCGGGCTCCTGATCGTCCAGCTCCTGCGTCGCGCGGGTGCCCGGACGATCGTCGCCACGGACCTGCTCGCGCACCGTGTCGCGGCTGCCCGGGCGATGGGCGCGACGCATGGGTCCGTCGTCGGCGTGGATCGCGCGCGACGAGACGGTGGACGTCGCATTCGAGGTGGCCGGAGAGGATGCCGCGCTGTCGGATGCGATCGTCGCGGTCCGACCGGGTGGGCGCGTCGTGCTGGTCGGCATCCCGGAGGATGACCGGACGACGTTCCCGGCGGGCATGGCGCGCCGCAAGGAGCTCTCACTCCTCCTCTGTCGCCGGATGCACGCGAGCGACCTGCCGCGTGCGATCGCCCTGACGGCCTCGGGCCAGATCGATCTCGGCCCGCTGATCACGCATCGGTACCCACTCGACCAGGCGCCGATCGCCTTTGCGACGCTGGCGACCCGGGAGGGCCTGAAGGTCGTCGTCGAGCCCGGGCCGACGACATCGCGACACGCGCTGCCGTGAGCGCGCCCCGCTTCACCATCGGCGTCGATTTCGGCACCGAATCCGCGCGCGCCGTGCTCGTCGATGTCGCCGATGGCCGGGAAGTCGGGATCGAGGTCCATCAGTACCGCAACGGCGTGATCGACGAGCGACTGCCCGCGCCCGACGAGGACGTCGTCCTGGGCCCGGACTGGGCGCTCCAGGACCCGAACGACTATCTCGACACCTTCCGTGTCGCGGTCCGCCGGCTGGTGACCTCGACCGGGGTCGACCCCGACGCAGGTCATCGGGATCGGCATCGACTTCACGGCCTGCACGATGCTCCCGACGACGGCCGATGGCACGCCGCTGTGCCTCCTCGATGCCTATCGGCGCGACCCACACGCCTGGGTCAAGCTCTGGAAGCACCATGCCGCCCAGCCCGAGGCAGACGACGTCAACCGGGTGGCCGCCGAACGCCACGAGCCGTGGCTCGACCGGTACGGCGGCCGGATCTCGTCGGAGTGGTTCTTCCCGAAGGCGCTCCAGATCCTGCGCGAGGCACCCGACATCTATCGTGCCGCGGACAGGCTCCTCGAGGCGGCCGACTGGGTCGTCTGGCAGCTCACCGGCGTCGAGACCCGCAACACCTGCACCGCCGGCTACAAGGCCCTCTGGTCTGCCGCGGATGGCTTTCCGACGTCGGACTTCTTCGAGGCACTCGAGCCAGGGTTCGGGTCGGTGGTGGACGACAAGATGTCGCGTGTCGTCACGCCCATCGGTGAGACCGCCGGCGGCCTGACGGTGAGCGCAGCGGCCTCGATGGGGCTTCGGGCCGGAACGGCCGTGGCGGTCGCGAACGTCGATGCCCACGTCTCGGCGCCGGCTGCCGGCGTGACCCGACCCGGCACCCTGGTCGCCATCATGGGCACGAGCATCTGTCACGTGGTGCTGGCCGACTCGGCGCCGCCCGTGCCGGGCATGTGCGGGGTCGTCGAGGACGGGGTCATCCCCGGCTTCTACGGATACGAGGCCGGTCAGGCCGCCGTCGGCGACCTCTTCGGCTGGTTCGTCGAGCAGGGGGTCCCGGCCGCGGATCCACGAGGCTGCCCGGGCACGCGGGATGAGCGTCCACGACGTCCTTGCCGAGGGTGCTGCCGCCCTTCGGCCCGGTGAATCGGGTCTGCTCGCCCTCGATTGGTGGAACGGCAACCGGTCCGTCCTCGTCGACGCGGACCTGTCGGGCCTGCTGATCGGGATGACGCTCTCGACGGACGCCCCGGCGATCTATCGCGCGCTGATCGAGGCGACCGCGTTCGGGACGCGGGTCATCATCGACGCTCTCGAAGCCGGCGGCGTCGCGGTCGATTCGGTCGTGGCCTGCGGCGGCCTGCCGGACCGGAACCCGCTGCTCATGCAGATCTACGCGGACATCACGGGGCGGACATGGCGCGTGGCAGCCTCGTCGCAGACGCCCGCCCTCGGTTCGGCGATGTTCGCCGCGGTGGCGGCCGGTCCGGCGAACGGTGGCCACGCCACCATCGAAGAGGCTGCGGCTGTCATGGCCCACCTGCGCGACGTCGTGTACGTGCCCGATCCTGCGCACCGCGTCATGTACGACGCGCTCTTCGGCGAATACCTGCGGCTGCACGACCTGTTCGGGCGCGGCGAGGATCCGGCGATGAAGACGCTCAAACGGCTGAAGGTGAGCGCCCTCGCCTCTGGCTGAGCGGCTCGCCGCTACCGCGCCCGACCCGGCCCGCCGCGCAGGATCAGCAGCAGGCCGAGCACGACGAGCACGATCGGCAGCAGATAGCCCGCGAACGACGCGCCCGCGATGTTCACGGCTCCGACGAGCGCGAGCAGTCCACCGAACCAGAGCTGCCAGCCCCAGCCGCCACCGGCCGCGGCCCGGACCGCGGCGATGAACAGGAACGCGACCCCGAAGCTGAACGTGCTCAGGCCGTTGGCGTCGACCCCGGCAGCGTTGAGGAGGCCCGGCACGGCAAGCGCGGTGATGATCGCGCCGGCATAGAGCGAGCCGGTCCCGCGGTCGATCGCCCACTTGATGAGGAACGCCAGCCCGACCGCGAGGACGACGACCGAACCCAGCGCCTCGAATTGCGGGAACGCCTGCTGGATGAGCAGGAGCCCGCCGAACACGAGCAGGAAGATCCCGATCCATGGCAGACCCGGCCGGCGGGCGTCGTCCGGCCCCCATTCCCAGTGATAGACACGGATGTCCTGCTCGCCGGGCATCCGCCCGCCGCTGTCGGGTCCAAGCCGCGTCACCGGTTCCTGGCGGTCGTCCATCGTCGCCTCCTGGTCCTAGTATCCGCGCTCGGGGTCGACGAGGTTGAGCAGGGGCTCGCCGGCGAGATAGCGGCGCACGTTCTCCAGCACGAGCTCGTCGAAGAACCGCAGCGTCTGGCCGGAGGCATGCGGCGTGACGATGACGTTCGGAGCGTCCCACCACGGGCTCTCGACCGGGAGCGGCTCCTGGCCGAAGACATCGAGGACGGCACCGCCGAGGTGCCCGCCGCGTAACGCCTCGAGCAGGGCTGGTTCGTCCACGAGCGCACCGCGCGCGACGTTGATGAGCCACGCCCCGGGCCGGAGCGCCGCGATGACGTCGCGGCTGACGATGCCGCGTGTCGACTCGGTCAGGGGCATCGTCACCACGAGGATGTCCGCCTCACCGGCCACCGACGCGAGGTCGGCGTCACCGACGAAGCGTTCCGGGATCGAGCCATCCGGGTCGCCCGTACCCGGGACGCGGAACGACGTGTCGGCACGGACCTCCGGGCGCGGCTTGACCGCGATGATCCTCAGGCCGAGGGCCGCCAGCTGACGCGCGACTTCGCGCCCGATCGACCCGTAGCCCGCGATGACGGCGGTCTTGCCTCGGATGATCGAGATCAGCGGCGGGTCGTCGTCGGGCCAGACATGAGCCGCCTGATCGGCTGACCAGCGTGCCGCCGGTGAATGGATGCGCAGGACCATGCCGCTCACGTACTCGCCGATGGGCACCGCATAGACGCCTTTTGCGTTCGTCACCACGATGCCGTGCCGCCACGGCGGGTCGGCAGCCAAGTGGTCGACGCCGGCCGAGCGGGTCTGCAGCCAGCGCAAGGCCGGCACGCCCGCCAGGTCGGTCGGTGGCCGCGACCCGACGATCACCTCGACCTCGGGGTCGACCAGCGTCCGCGGCTTGTAGGTCGGGTCGTACGTCCGGTCCACGACCTCGAGATCGGGCGATAGCGCGCGCAGGCGCTCGACCGTCTCGGGACGGATCTCGGCGTCGAGGATCAGGCGCATCCCCGCAACGATAGCGTGCGCGCGAGCCTCAGGACCCGGCGAGGCCGGGGGCGGGCTTCGGCGTCGGCGCACCCGGTTCGTCTTCGTCGTCCTCGACGTGACTGAAGCCGAGACGGTCGACGAAGCGGCCCAGGATCCCGGGCGCCCACCAGTTCCACTTGCCCATCAGGCGCATCGTGGCCGGCACCAGCAGGACCCGGACGATGGTCGCGTCGACGGCAACGGCGATCGCCATCCCGACGCCGATGCTCTTGATCGTGATGACCTCGGCCAGCGCGAACGCGGCGAAGACCGACACCATGATCAGGGCCGCGCCGGTGATGACGCCCGCGGTCTTGGACAGGCCCTCCGCGACCGACGCCGTGTTGTCGCCGGTCCGCCGATAGGCCTCCTGGATCCGCGAGAGCAGCAGGACCTCGTAGTCCATGGACAGCCCGAAGATGACCGAGAACATGATGATCGGGTTGCCCGCGATGGTGTAGCCGAGCGGCTCGAAGTTGAGCAGGCCGGACAGGTTGCCCTCCTGGAAGATCCAGACCATCGCGCCGAAGCTGGCGGTGATCGACAGCAGGGTCATGATCACGGCCTTCAGCGGCAGGACGACCGAGCCGAACAGCAGGAACAGGATGAAGCCGCTCGCCAGAAGCGTGAGGCCCACCGCATACGGCGCCCGCTGGGCTTGCGAGACCAGGAAGTCGTGGCCGGTCGCGGCGCTGCCGCCGACCTGGGCCGTGCTGCCCTCGCCCGGAGAGATCGCCCGGATCTGGGGGATCAGATCCGTCGCGTCGGGCTTCGACGGCGCCAAGGGGCTGATGGCGTCGAGCCGGACGGTCGAGCCACGGACGTACTGGGCGAGCAGGGCGTCGAGGCCCGCCGGTCGCTGGCCTGCCGGCAAGGCATAGAGCGCGGCGACCTGCTCGGGGGTGAGCAGCGCGCCCGTCTTGGGGTCGTGGATGACGAACGGGCTCTCGACCCGGTCGATGTGGGGGAGGTCGTCCACGCTCTTGGCGTAGGCGTCGAGGGCCTTGATGTTGGCGAGGTCGGTCGGCGAACCCGTGACGTCGGCGAGGATGATGATCGGCGTCGTCTCACCGGGCGCGAACTCGGTCTGGAGCGCGACGTACGCGTCGCGGCTCTCGACGCCGGGCGGGTAGATCTCGGCGCCCGGGACGCCCTGCTCGAGCCGCAGGAACGGGCTGCCGACGATGAGCAGGAACGCAAGCGTCGGGATGAGGACGGCGATCGGGCGGCGCATGACCGCGTGCGCGACGTGCTCCCAGCGCGAGGTGCGAGCGACCTCGACGCCGTCCGCGACCGGGCGGAACCGGTGGCGCAGCCCGCGGATCGACAGCGAGTTCACCCGATGGCCGAGGATCCCGAGGACGGCCGGCAGGAAGGCCAGCGCGTAGACGACCGAGCACAGCACGACGATCGAGCCGGCGATGCCGATGGACCGGATCGCCGGCGCCTTGAACAGGAGCAGCCCGGACAGCCCGATGGCGACCGCGATGCCACTGAACGCGACGGCCTTGCCGGCGGTCCCGACCGCCCGCTCGACCGCCTCTGCGACGGTCCGGCCGCGCCGCAGTTCCTCGCGGAACCGGCTGACGATGAACAGCGAGTAGTCGATCGCCAGCGCGAGTCCGAGCATCGTCGCGATGTTGAGCACGAAGATGCTCATCTCGACCTGCTGGGCGACGATGTAGACGAGGGCGAGGCTGCTCGGGATGGCCAGGCCGGCCACGAGCAGCGGCATCCCCGCCGCGACGAGCGAGGCGAAGACGAGGATCAGCACGACCGCGACGACCGGCAGCGAGACGAGCTCGGCCTTCTGGAGGTCCTTCTCGGACTGTTCGGCGGAGTCCTTGGTGATCGGGCCGTAGCCGGTCAGCTGATAGGTGAAACCGGCCGGCGGCGACGATCGCCGCGCGGATCGGATCGACGACGTCGACAGACGCCTCGTCGGTCACGTTGAGCTCGATGACGATGTAGGCGGCGTCGCCCGCGGTGCTGATGAAGCGCGAGTCGCCGGTCTCCGCGTAGCCCACGACCCCGGTCACCTCGGGCACGGCCGATAGGCCGGCGATCGAGGTCTTGATGGCACCCTGGAACTCGGCCGACTTCGCGTCGGCGCCGGGTGTCGTCGAGCGGAAGAGCGCGATGACCGAACTCATGCCCGCCCCGAACTCGGTGTCGAGCCGGGCGGCGACCGCGGCTGATTCGGAATCGGCATCGAGCCAGCCGCCCGCCGACAGGGCCGACGAGGCCTGGCTCGCGAGGACCGTGCTGGAGAGCGCGATGACGATGGCGATCAGGGCGACGGGACGGCGGAAGCGGTAGACGAACGCTCCCCAGCGGCTGAACATCGGGGTTCCTCGCGGGACGGGTCGAGACGCTGACCAAGATAGGGAATGGCCATTCCCTTTGTCAAGCCACAGATGTTGCGCACAGCACAAGACTGCGATAGATTGCGGAGAAGCAACGTTCGTTTTAGGAGTCGATGTGCCGCGCGTCAGTGCCGCCCACGAGCAGGAGGTCCGGGATCGGATCCTCGCCGCTGCCAGCCGGGTCTTCGCCGAGAAGGGCTATCACAGCTCGACCATCGCCGACGTCGTCCGTGAGAGCGGGCTGTCGGTCGGGGCCATCTACACCTACTTCTCCGGCAAGGACGAGCTGATCCGACTGACCTGCGAGGACATCGCGTCGCGGGGGCTCGACGAGCTGGCGGCCAGGCTTGCCCCGGCGACGACCACGGCCGAGCGGCTCGCCATCGCCATCCGCCTGTACGTCGAGACGATCGACGAGTACGGCGGAGCGCCGGGCCAGATCAGTCTCGTCCAGGCGTGGGCAGAGGCAGATCGCGAACCGGTCGTCCGGGAGATGCTCGTCGGTCGTCGCGAGCGGCTGGCCGGCGCCGGGCAGCTCCTGCTCCGCCAGGGCGTCATCAACGGCGAGCTGCCGGCCTCGCTCGACGTCGACGCAGTGACCCGCGGCATCCTGGCCCTGCTCGACGGCCTGATGCTCCAGCGTATCGAGGCGGGCGACGCATACCGGCCGGCCGATCTCGAGCGGCGGGCCACGGCCATCGTGGAGCTCTTGCTGGCACGAAGCCCGGAGCCCGTCCCGACGGCGTAGCATCGCGGGCCATGGCCCACATCCAGACCGTCCTCGGACCGATCGGCCCAGACGCCCTCGGGTTCACGCTGCCGCACGAGCACACCCAGATCGCGCTCTGGCACATCGAGTCGCGCTGGGACTACTGGCAGCTGACCCGCGACCAGCCGGTCATCGTCGAGGAGCTCGCGCGCTACCGGGCGGCCGGCGGGAGCGGCCTCGTGGACCTGACCCTGCCCGGCGTCGGACGCGACCCGATCTGGCTGCGCGACGTTGCGACGGCCACCGGCCTGCACGTCGTCATGGGCTGCGGCTGGTATCGGACCGCCTACTACCCGGCCGAGGCCCGGATCGACCGCCGCTCCGTGGACGACCTCGCGGACGAGCTCGTCGCCGAGATCGAGATGGGAGTGGGGGACTCGGGCGTCCGGCCCGGCATCATCGGCGAGATCGGGACGGACAAGCCGTGGGTCTCGCCGGCCGAGGAGCGCGTCCATCGCGCAGCCGCCCGTGCCGCCCGGCGGACGGGCCTCGCGATCACGACGCACGGCGTGCTCTCGGACGTCGGGCTCGCCCAGCTGCGGATCCTCGAGGAGGAGGGCCTCGATCCCGGGCGGGTCGTCATCGGTCACGCCGATTCGTATCCATTCCTTGACCACCACCTGGCGATCATCGAGCGAGGCGCGAACCTCGAGTTCGACTTCATCGGCATGCCCTGGGAGCGCGAGCGGCTGACCGAGCCGCGCCTGGTCGAGCTCGTCTGCGAGCTGCTCGGGCGCGGGCACGCGGACAGGCTCTTCCTCAGCCAGGACGTCTGCAACGACTCGCAGCTGACGGCATTCGGCGGCAACGGATATGCATACCTTGCCGAGGTCTTCCTGCCGCTTCTGCGTGCCGCCGGCGTGTCGGACGCCGAGATCGAGACGATGACGGTGGCGAACCCGCGCCGGCTCCTGACGATCGGCTAGACCGCCGGGATCCGGCGCGGGTCCGACGCGCGCGATCAGTGTGCCGGGTGGTAGACCTCGGCACTCGGCTTGCCTCCGTCGTTGGCCGTTGCACTCCCGACGACGAGAACGGTCCCGTCCGGAAGGACGTGCGCCGATCGCACGTACTTCGTCTGGTTCATCGGTTCGACGACTCCGGTCCACGTCGCCGTTGCCGGGTCGAACAGCTGACCGGTGGCCATCCCGGTCACCGAATTTCCGCTTCCGCCGGCGATGAGCAGGACCGAGCCGTCCGCCAGCTGGTTCAGGACGAGGAGGTCGCTGTAGCTCCACGCGAGGGGACCGGTCGCGGTGAACGTCCCCTTGGTCGGATCGAACAGGTCGCACGAGCTCGGCCTGCCGCCGCAGACGAGGACCCGGCCATCCCTGAGTGTGATCGCCGACTGCTCGTCGACGCGCTCGACTCGTCATGTGCCCGGTCGCCGTCCAGCGCCCGGTCTGCGGGTCGTAGATCTCCGCGGATGTGGCGGTGTCGGCGGCGAACCCGCCGGTGACGAGGATCCGCCCGTCGGTCAGCAGGGTGACGCCCAGGGGCCCTGCGCGGACCGTCGTCATGCTGCCGGTCGGTGACCAAGTTCCCGTGGCGGGATCGAACAGCTCGGCATTCGACTTCCCCCCGTCGTTGCCACCGCCGGCCGCGAGCACTTTGCCATCGGCCAGCGTGATCCCGAAACCCTGGTTGCGTCCGTCGCCCATCGATCCGGTCGGCGTCCAGACCCCGGTTGCCGGGTCGAAGAGCTCCGCTGTTTCCGCGTTGCGGTCAGATCCGCCGGCCACCAGGACCTTACCGTCGGCGAGTCGGGCCGCGATCGCATACGCGCGGCCGATGCTGAATGACCCGGTGGCTGTCCACGTGCCCGTCGCCGGGTCGTACAGCTCCGCCGAGGTGGGCGAGCTTCCCCCGGCCTGGAGCACGCGGCCGTCCTTGAGCTGGATGGCCACGAGGGCGTTGGCGCGATCGATAGAGGGACTCCCGGTCACGGTCCACGCCGGTCCCGGGCTGGCGATCGGAACGACCGTCGACGGTCTCGAACCGCCGCCGGTCAGAAGGAACGCGCCTCCGAGCACGAGCGCGCCGATCAAGGCGGCCGTCGCGAGGCGGAATGGCATCGTCATCGTTCGGAACCTCCACGGCACGCGCATGGCGCGCCGCTGACGGGTGTGGTCGATCTGGTCGAGGGCGGCATCGATCACCCGGTCGGCAAGCTCGTCCCGGCCATCGTCGAAATACGATGTCGAGGAGGCGGTCGAGTCTCTCGCTGGCTGGTCATCGGGGTCGCCCTCCGGCCACCGCGGCGGGGCGCTCGTCGGCCTCGAGGGCCGCGCGCATCGCCCGGTGGGCGTAGTGGAGTCGGGAACGGGCGGTCCCGACCGGGATCTCGAGTCGCTCGGCGATCTCGGTCGGGGTCAGGCCCAGGTAGTGCGTGAAGACGAGGATCGCTCGCTGCTCGGCCGGCAGATCGCCGGAACGCGCGATCGAGTCGATCGCGATCGTCGAGCGAGAGCGATTCGTCCGGTCCGGCCGGTCCGTCGACCGGCAGGATGCGGACATTGGCGTTCCAGGTGCGCGAGCGTCGTGCTTCCGAGTAGCTCGCATTGACGAGGAGCCGCTGCAGCCAGGCGTCGAAGCGGTCCGGATCGCGGAGGCTCGGCAGCTCACGCCAGGCGATCACCAGCGTCTGCTGCACGGCGTCCTCGGCCAGTCCGACGTCCCGCAGGATCCGTCGGGCGATCCCCATCAGCCGGTCGCCGCGCGTCCGGACCAGGATGGCGAACGCCTCCCGATCCCCGTGCTGCGCCTGCTCGACGAGGTCTCGATCCAACTGATCGGCCCTCCGTGGCGTCCATCGGGGACGCCGTCCGACTGTACTGAGTCGGGCAGGGGTGCGTGCGTTCAATCACGGGGTCGTGTGACCCCGTCGGGTCACTCCTCGAGCGTCGCCTCGACGCTGAGGGCGATGCTCGAGTCGAGCGCGTTGCTGATCGGACAACCGTCCTTGGCAGCCTCGGCCGCGGCCTCGAAGTCAGCCGCGGACATGCCCGGGACGCGGCCGCGCACCGTCAGCGCGCTGGAGACGATGCGCCAGCCGGGCTCGAGCTTGTCGAAGGTGACCGCCGCCGTCACGTCGAGCGACTCCGGCGGCGTGCCCGCCCGGCCGAGCCCGGCCGACAGCGCCATCGAGAAACAGGCGGCGTGCGCCGCGGCCACGAGTTCCTCCGGGCTGGTCAGTCCGTCGGACGATTCGGTCCGGGCCGACCAGGAGATGGGCAGCGACGAGAACGCCTCGGACGAGATCGCGGACACGGTCCCGGAACCAGTTGCGAGATTGCCGGACCAGGTGGCCGCGGCACGTCGGACGACGGACATCGGTGGACTCCTGCAGGGCGTGGAAGGTGCCGACGACATCGTCCCACAGCCCCACGGTCGGCGTCCCGGGCGGTCCGGCCGGGATGGGGGCGGTTCGGGTCGTTGGTGGGCGGTGCGGGCCCGTACCAACGCGGAGGCGCGACCGTGACGGCCAGCCCATACCGACTTGGATGGGTGCCCGCGAGCATTCGGACCGTGTTCACCTCAAGCCGCCGCCTCTCCTCCATCCTGCTCGCCGTCGCCATCGCGCTGCCTCTCGCGGCGCCGGTCGGCGCCTTCGAGCGCGGCTCGACCGGTCCGGTCGCTGTCTCCGCGGAGGAGCTCGCGCAGAACGAACTGGACCTCATCACCCTGACCAACCGCCAGCGTGCGAAGTACGGCCTGGTCGCGCTGCGGCAGGACAACGACCTGATGGCCATCGCCCACGCTCGTGCCGAGGTCATGGCCTCGACCGACGTGATGAGCCACACCGAGCCGGACGGCCAGAAGGTCTTCGATCACCTGAACCAGGCCGGCCTGACCTGGTACAGCGCGGGCGAGATCATCGCCTGGAACACCTACCCGAGCGAGTACACGACGGCCGAGGCGATCCGCGCCTGGATGGCCTCTCCCGGTCACCGCGAGATCATGATCTCCACGGGCTACAACTACGTCGGCTTCGGGGCGGCCGTGTCGGCGACCGGCAAGCGCTACTACGCCGGCCTCTTCGTCCGCGAACCCGATGAGACCGGCGCCTGGGCCAAGTTCGGGAGCATCTCCAGATCGTCTGTCGACCGGACCCACACGCGGGTCACGATCCGCTGGTCCGGCGCCGATACCAGGCTCCAGGTCCTGACGGCGGGACTGCGCTACTACCAGGTCCAGCGTCGTCGGGTCGGTGGCACATGGTCTAGCTGGAAGGTCACGACCTCGACCCACAAGACGGTCACCTGGTGGAAGGCCTACGACCGCGAGGTCCGCGTCCGGGCACGCGACAGGGCCGGCAACTGGGGCAGCTGGCGAGTCATCCGCATCAACCTCTGATCCGGCCTCCGGGCGCCAGCCGCGCCCGGACAGCCGCCGCGAGTCGCCGATGGCGTGCCATTCGCGGCAGGATCAGCCGATCCGCCCCGAGGAATCGGGCGTGAGCGACGAGGGCCTCCCCGAACGCGACCGCGAACCCGTCCTCCACCGTGGGATCGAAGCCCGTCTCCCACCACAGGTCCAGGACGCGGAGCGTCCGTGTCTGCCGGTCGATGCGCGGCTCGATGCGACCGACGAGACGGTCGCCGAACAGGATCGGCAACACGTAGTAGCCCCAGCGTCGCTTGGCCGCCGGGACGTAGACCTCCCAGACGTAGTCGAAGTCGAACAACGAGCGCAGCAGGTCACGGTCCCAGACCAGGGGATCGAGCGGTGCGAGGAAGGCGACGCCCTGCGGCACCGCGGGGTCGCGATCGGTCGACGCGGCGAGGATCGGCAGTTCGTCGGCCAGCACGAATCGATCCCCACGCACGCCCTCGACCGTCACCGGCACGAGGGTGCCGTCATCGACCAGGCCGTCGAGCAGCTCGCGGCGGGACGGCGTCCCGGTCGTGCCGTACCAGAGCTCGCCACTCCCCGAGCGCCCGAGGAGCCCGTGGGCCCGGTAGCGCGACAGCAGCTTGTGGCGGCGCTGCTCGGTTTGGGACCGTCGATCGGCCAGCAACGGCGGCGGGAACAGCCGTTCCGCCAGGTCGTAGACGCGACGATTACCGTCGCGCCGCGACAGGCCGAGGACGCCGGCTTCGGCGAGGGCCTCGAGGACGGCCCGGACCTGGTTGGTCGGGCCCCAGTACCAGTCGATCGCCGCACGTGACTCGATGTCGGTCGAGGCCAGCGGCCCGGCCTCGCGGATCCGCCCGAGGAGTTCCTCGGCGAGCGGGCCGTGTTCGTCGAAGGTCGCCTCATCGTGTCGTGCCCGCGCCTCGTCCCAGGTGATCCGGTACCACGGCAGCTCGGCGGTGGGCACGATCGAGAGGCCCTTGTTGTAGGTCTCGTAGAGTGCCCGCGTGTCGTACAGGTGGCCGTCCGTCCAGGCGCGGCGGTAGCCGTCGATCCGCGCGGCGAGGATCAGGTCGTGGTTCCGTCCGGTGACCTCGAGCGGGTCGAACTGGAGCGAGCCGAGCCGATCGACGACCCGGAGCACGGACGCGGGGTCGCGCCGGCAAGGCGCGTGGTGGCGCCAGCAGATGGCGCGCGACCAGGAAGCGGCGGGCGGTCGCCCGGTCGATGTCCAGTCGGTGGGTCACAGCATCGATGGTACGGGACCCATCCGCATCGGCTTGGCGGACGATGTAGTATGGGCAAACCGAATAGTACGGAGTTACCGAACATTCCACCCGACACGAACCGACGACCCTCGGCAGCCGACATCGAGGCCGTCGTCGAGCGCTACGAACTGATGATGCAGCGGCTGATCGGCGGGCACGCCCCCGAGTTCACCGAGGTCGGGGTCACCATGGCCCAGGCCAAGGTCCTCTACGTGGTCATGGCCGCCGGCCATCTGCG
The DNA here is from genome assembly GCA_963776385.1 of uncultured Chloroflexia bacterium. Classification (GTDB taxonomy): domain Bacteria; phylum Chloroflexota; class Limnocylindria; order Limnocylindrales; family CSP1-4; genus SPCO01. The sequence continues at coordinate 814,323 of CAVZME010000011.1, read as the reverse complement.
GATGACCGAGCTCGCCGGTCGCCTCGGGATCGGGACGTCGTCCGCGAGCGAGATCGTCGAGCGTCTCGTCGAGCTCGACCTGCTGCATCGGACCGACGATCCCGATGATCGCCGGCAGGTGGTCATCACGACGACGCCGGGAGCCATCGCGCTCCTCGAGCGGTTCCGCGAACTCAATCAGCGCCAGCTGCGAGAACTCCTCGGTCGGCTGGACGCGGCCGAGCTCTCGGTCATCGACCAGTCCCTCGAGATCTTCCATCGCGCCATCGATCGTGGCACGACCACACACCGCCAGGGAGAGCACCGCCCGTGAGTCGCCTCAGCCGAATCGCCCTCAGCAAGCGGAGCGTGACGCTCCTGTTCGCAGGCGCCCTGTTCATCGCCGGCATCTCGGCCTGGGGCAGTCTCAAGCAGGAGCTCCTGCCGGACATCGACTTCCCGATCGTCACGATCGTCACGCCGTTCCCGGGGGCCGGCTCGTCCGACGTGACCGAGCAGGTGACGAAGCCGATCGAGAACGCCGTCAGCGGCGTCGCGCGCCTCGAGATCGTCCAGTCGACGTCGTCGAACTCGATCTCGCTGGTCATCGCCCAGTTCTCGTACGGCACGAATGTCAAGGACACGACGGCGGCGATCAACGAGGCGATCGCCAAGGCGAACCTGCCGGAGACGGCCACGCCCACGGTCCAGGCCCTCAACATCAATGCGTCGCCGGTCGTCGTATCGTCGATCGCGTCGACGGGGACCGGCGGTCTGGAAGGCGTCGCAGAGATCGCGCGGACCGAGATCGTGCCGGAGCTCGAGGCCATCGAAGGCGTCGCCCGGGTCGACCTCACGGGCGGTCTCGAGCAGCGTCTGTTCGTCACCCTCGACCCGGCCAAGCTCGCCACCGCCGGGATCACCAGCCAGCAGGTCGTCGAGCATCCTCCAGGCCAACAACCTGACCGTCCCGTCCGGCCAGATCCCGACCGACGGCTCCAAGGTGCCGGTGTCGACCATCGGCTCGTTCACGTCCGAGGACCAGATCCGCGACCTCGTGGTCGGGTTCACCAAGCCAGCTCCGGTGGTCCCGACGGCCCCGGCCGGCAGCGTCGCCGCCATCCCCCGGCGCGAGCCTGCCGACTGCCGTCGCGCCGAAGCCGATCACCATCGGCGCCCTCGGGACCGTCGGGACCGAACTCGTCGCCACGACCGGCTTCGGGCGGACCAACGGCGACCAGGCGTTGACCGTGACGGTCTCCAAGCAGTCGAACGCGAACACGGTCGAAGTGGCCGACGCGGTCCAGGCCAAGCTCGCCGAGATCGGGCAGCGTCACCAGGCCCAACTGACCATCACGACGGTCGCGGACCTGTCCGTGTTCATCAAGGAATCGGCCCAGGGTCTCGTCCGCGAGGGCGGCCTCGGCGCGATCTTCGCGATCCTGACGATCTTCCTGTTCCTGTTCAGCATCCGGGCGACGGTGGTCGCCGCCATCAGCATCCCGCTGTCGATCCTGACCGCGCTGGTGATCATGCAATTGACCGGGGTGACCATCAACATCATGACCCTGGGCGGACTCGCGGTCGCCGTCGGACGGGTCGTCGACGACGCAATCGTCGTCCTCGAGAACATCTACCGCCACCGCGCCCTCGGCGAGGATCGGATGACGGCGGCCCTCAATGGACCGCGCGAAGTCGCCGGGGCGATCACCGCGAGCACCCTGACCACGGTCGCGGTCTTCCTGCCACTGGGGTTCGTCGGCGGTCTCGTCTCGCAATTCTTCCTGCCGTTCGCGCTGACCGTGACGTTCGCGCTGCTGGCGTCGCTCGTCTGCGCGCTGACCGTGGTCCCTGTGCTTGCCTACTTCCTCATCCGAGACGTCCGCGCGGCCGTAGATGAGCACGGCGAGCCGACCCGGTCCATCTGGGTCCGTGCCTACACGCCGGCGATCAAGTTCGCGCTGCGCAGCCGGGTGACGAAGCTCGGAGTGGTCGCGGTGGCGGCTCTCCTGTTCTTCGCCTCGGCCGCTCTCGCGCCGCTGTTGCCGACGCAGTTCATCAACGCCGGATCGGAGGCGACCCTCATCGTCACGATCTCGCCGCCGACCGGCGCAAGCTCTGCGGCGGTGCTCGAGCGGACGATCGCGGCTGAGACGATCCTCCTCGCCGACCCGGAGGTGGAACTCGTCCAGACCAGCATCCCGGCCGAGGGCGACACCAGCTCCCAGGTCTTCCAGTCCGCACTCCAGGGCCGGGCGGCCAACAGCGCCACGATGACCGTCCGACTCAAGCACGGCTCCGACGTGGATGCGGCGTCCGTCCGTCTGGCGGCCGCCCTCGAACCGGTCCGGACCGACGGCTACGACGCGACAGTGTCGGCCGGCGGCTTCAGTGCCGGTGGTCTCAATGTCGTCGTCACGGGCCAGACCAAGGCCGACGTCGACAAGGCGTCCACCGCGATCGTGGCCTCCCTCGCCGATCAGCCCGACCTGGTCAACCTCAAGAGCAACCTCGTGAAGGCGACGCCCGAGGTCCAGGTCACGGTCGACCCGAACAAGGCGATCACGGTCGGGATGACCGCGGCCCAGGTCGCGGGCCAGGTCCGGGCAGCCCTCGTCGCCCAGCCGGTCACGACCATCCAGTCCCCCGATGGCCAGACGGTCCAGGTGATCGTCCAGCTCGATCCGGACGCTGTCGCGTCGGTCGACGACCTCAAGGTCCTGCCGGTCGGCACGGTCGCGACGGCACCATTGCAGACGATCGCGACGGTCGAGCAGGTCATCGTCCAGGGGAGCATCACCCGCATCGATCAGCGCCCCGCGGCGTCGATCACGGCGGAGATCGCGGGTGACGACACGGGTGCCGTCTCGAAGTCGGTCCAGGCCGAGCTCGATACGCTCGAGGCGGCGGGCGCGTTCCCGCCGGGCACGACGGCCGAACTCGCCGGCGTCAGCCAGCAGCAGAGCGAGGCATTCGGCGGCTTGTTCGCCTCGATGGGCGTGGCCATCCTGCTCGTCTACGTGATGATGGTGCTCACGTTCAACTCGCTGGTGACCCCGTTCATCATCCTGTTCACCCTGCCTCTCGCGACGATCGGTGCCTTCGTGGCGCTGTACGTCACCGGTCGACCCATCGGCGTCAGCGCGCTCATCGGCTTCCTGATGCTGATCGGCATCGTGGTGACCAATGCGATCGTCCTACTCGACCTCGTCGAACGGTTGCGCTCGGAGGGCTACTCGACCAGGGACGCCCTGATCGAGGGCGGCCGGACGCGTGTCCGTCCGATCCTGATGACGGCGATCGCCACGATCCTCGCCCTGGTGCCGCTCGCGGCGGGGTTCAATGAGGGCTCGATCATCGCGGCCGAACTCGGAACCGTCGTCATCGGCGGGCTCTTCAGCTCGACGTTCCTGACCCTGTTGGTGATCCCCGTCGTCTACTCGCTGGTCGACAGCCTCAAGGTCCGGGTCGGTCGCCGGTTCGCAGCCAAGCCGTCGGCGACGGCCGCTCCGTCAGCCGGCTGACCAGCTATCGGGATGGGCGCGCAGGAGCAGGATCGAGACGACCGCGACCCAGGCCGGGAAGATGAGCGCGAGCGGCTCGAAGAACCCGACGCTGAGCAGCATCACCAGGGCGCTGACGACGCCGAGGCCGATGAACCAGCGCGGCAGGAATCCGGTGCGTCGCCCGATGTTCGATGAGACCAGCATGAAGACGGCCGCCATCTTGACCGCGAAGACGTAGAAGAGGGCCGAAGTCAGCGCGCGTCCGAGATCGAATGCCGGATCGCCCTCGACCGCGCCCGAGCGCGCGATCGAGACCAACGCGCTCGCCGTCGCGTCGGCCGCGAACAGCATCGCGATGAACAGCAGCCCGCTGCCGAGGAAGACCGTCGAGAAGAACTGGTCCTCGCCCCGACCGATCCGCCGCCGCAGGACCGCGAGGAACCACAGGAAGGCGATCCCGGCGAATGGCACGAGGTAGAGGGCGACCTCCCATCCCTGGCTGATCGACCCCGTGCCGCCGCCGGTCGCACTCCCGGCCGGGCTCGTCCGGAACAGGAGCAGCGACGTCGTCATCAGCCCGGAGAAGAGCAGGCCGGCGATCCCAGCCGCGCGGATGGTCTTCATCTCGGCGGCCGGGGAGGCCCCAGGCGCGGTCGTTGGCGTCGTCACGTCGCAGGCAGCCTACAGGGACCCTGGACGACGCGGGCGGTCCCGGGAGCGTCCCACCCGCAGTTGGGGCAGGGTAGACTCCTTGCGCGCCGCGTCCCCGCGTGGCCGGTGGAGGAGCGACATCGCCGATGACCGAGATCGCGCCCCCGACGTCTGACGCCTCGCGACTCGTCCCGGGCTGGCTCGAGCGACTCGCTGCCGTCGGGTGGCGGGTCCTCGCGACGATCGCGCTCGGGCTTGTCCTCATCTGGATCGCCGTCCTCCTGGGGACGGTGACTGCGTCGATCCTGGTCGCAGCGATCGTGGCCGCCACCTTCGCGCCGTTCGTGCTGACGCTGCGCCGCCGTGGCTGGTCGCGGATCAAGGCTGCGGCGGCCGTCTTCCTTGGCGCGATGTTCGTCATCCTGGCGACGCTCGCTCATCATCGCCCTCGCCTTCCTGCCGTCCATCGTCTCCGCCGTCGACGGCATCGAGGCCGGGATCACGAGCCTGAAGGACACGCTGGCGAGCCTGAACATCCCGCCCGAGGTGGGAACCGCCATCGACCACGCGACCCAGGGCCTGCAGACCTGGATCCAGACCGAGCTGTCCGCCATGGTCGGCAACCTGGCCACGATCGCGACGATCGGGCTCCTGGCGACCTTCCTGACGTTCTTCTTCATGATGGATGGCGACAAGGCCTGGGGTTGGGCGATGGCCTCGGCCAACCCGTGGCGACGGGAGGCCATCGCGACGGCCGGCGACGTCGCTCTCGACCGGGTCGGTGGCTACCTGCGCGGCACGGCCGTCCTCGCCGCCTTCGACGGCATCGCCGAGGGCCTGTTCCTGGTGCTCCTCGGGGTGCCGAACGCGGGAGCCCTCGGCGTGATCGTGTTCATCGGCCGGTTCATCCCCTACGTCGGGGGACTCGTGACCACGATCATCCTGCTGCTCGCCACGTACGCGTCGGCCGGTCAGACCGCGGCCATCGTCCTGCTCGTCCTGATCGTGATCCTGGACTTCATCCAGGGCAAATTCCTGGCGCCCGTCGATCTATCACAAGACGGTCCACATCCATCCGGCCATCGTCCTGATCGCGTTGCCGGCGGGAGCGGCCCTGGCCGGGATCATCGGCTTGTTCGCGGCGATCCCGATCGTCGCATTCGCGCTCGCGATCACGGGCGCGCTCATCTCCGTCCTCGGCGTCGAGCCCAACACCAACGTCTCGACCAACCCGATGGTGCCGATCTGGCTCGACCGGCTCGGCCAGTGGAGCTGGCGCCTCCTGGTCTCGATCGGCCTGCTGGCCATCCTCATCGGCATCATCGAGGCGGTGCCCATCGTCGCCATCCCGCTCATCCTCGGGGTCGTCCTCGCCTCCACCCTGGTCCCCCTCGGTGCAGCCCTGGAGCGACGCGGCTGGAGCCATGGCCGCGCGGCGCTCGGCGCGACCCTCGGGGCGGCCGTCGGGATCGTCCTGATCGTGGGCCTGACGATCGTCGCTTTGTCCGCACCGGTGAGTGACATGATCGCGACCGGGATGGCCGGTGCCGACTCCGCGAACTCGAGCGTCAACGGCAACGGCGGCGTGCTGGTCAGCCTCGTTCAGACCTTCGGGGTCGGGATCCTGGGCACGATCGTGGGCGCCCTGTCGAGTCTCACCAGCATCACGGTCATCCTCCTGCTGGCGACACTCCTGACGTACTACTTCATGCGTGATGGGGACGCCTTCTGGCGTTCGTTCCTGACGCGCGTCGAGCCGGGTCGCAGGTCGCATGTCGCGGTGGCGGGCAGCCGGGCCGTCGACATCCTCGGGGGTTACATGCTCGGGACCGGCGCCATCTCAGCCTTCGGGGCGGCCACCCAATTCCTGATCATGGTCATCCTCGGCATCCCGTTCGCGCTCCCGCTGGCCGTCTTGTCGTTCTTCGGCGGGTTCATCCCGTACATCGGGTCGCTCATCACGACGGGCCTGGCCTTCCTGGTGACCGTCGCGACCGGGACGCCGCAGGACATCGCGATCATGGCCATCTTCACGATCGTCTTCAACATCGTCCAGGGCAACATCGTGGCGCCGATCGTGTACAGCCGGGTGGTCAGCATCCATCCGGCCGTCGTGCTCGTCGCGATCCCGGCCGGCAACGCCATCGCGGGGATCATCGGGATGTTCCTGGTGGTGCCGTTCCTGGGTGTCGTGGCGGCCGTCTGGCGGACGGTGCTCCGCGTCCTCGACACCGAGCCGGTGGCGGCGCTGTCGTCGCCGCCACCGCCGCCCGAGCCCGCCGAACTCGTCCCCACGGTCGCTCCGACCGGCGGCTGATCAGCCGGCTGCCGCCGCGTCGGCCCCGCGCGAGGACGCGCCAGCGGGTGCCGGAACATGCCCGGACAGCGAACGACGCGGCCAGGTCGCCCTAGGGGCGACACCCGACCGCGTCGTCATCGATCGTGTGGGGAGTGCCGGCTGACCCGACACTCGATGATCAGATCCCGAGTGCCTTGGCCTTCGCTGCCGCGAACTCCTCGTCGGACAGGATGCCCTGTGAGTGGAGCTCGGCCAGGTTCTGGAGCTGGGCCATCTGCGGATCCTCGGGCGCGGCCGGGGCCGGCGCGGCAACGGGCGCCGGGGCGTACTCCTGGGGCGGCGGGGCCGCGGCAGCGGCCGCCTGCTGTTGCGCGGCATCCTGCTGCGCGTACTTCTGCTGCTGATGGTGGCTGACGGCTCCGGCCGTCCCGGCCACGACGGCGGTTGTCGCGGCCATCCGTACGATGCCGCCTCTGCGTCGCATCATCCTGCGGTGCTCCTTTCTGGGTCTGTCCGGGCGCGAACGGTCAGCTGACCGACTCGGCCATGATCTCCTCGACGAGGACTGCCGGGATGCGGCCATTGGCGATGAGGACGCCGTCGGCGTTCCGGAGCGACTCCGCGAATCGGGCCGCCCACACGTTCTCCCAGATCATCAGACCGGCCGTCGTGTTCGGATCGAGGGCGCTGCCGATGTCCTCGACATCCTCCTGGCCGAGCAGGTTGCGGCCCTGGACCCCGAGGGCGGCAAGGGCTGCCTGCTCCTCCGGGCTCGCCTCGGACAGTTCGACAGCGGTGACGCCGCCGGCGCTGTCCTTGGAGATGATGATCAGGTCGAGGACCCGGATCGTGCCGGACTCCTGGAGCTCCTTGATGGCGGGGATGATCTCGCCTGAGAACTTGTTCCCCGGGAACGCGATGGCGATGTATTCGACCGGACCGATGCTCATGCGGTGACTCCTACGCTCTCTTGTGGGTCGACAAGTATGCCTCGCGGGCTCCGCCCGCGACTAGAGGAAGCGCGAGACGCGGTCCATCGCGGCATTCCAGGCGCGCTGCCTGGTCCCGGTGGGCGCGGTCGCGGGCGTGGACATCTTGGTGAGCTCCTCGAAGATGTTCCGTTCGGTGAGGTCGGCGACGGCCGGGTCCGCGAACAGCAGGTCCAGCTCGTCATTCCGGAACAGCGACAGGTCGTCAAGGTTGCAGCCGCCGATGAGGACCTGCTCGTCGATCCGCAGGACCTTGGCATGGGCCATCTCCGGATGGAGCAGGATCTCCACCCCGGCATCGAGCAGCCGGCCGTACCAGTGCCGGAAGGCGGCCGCCGGATAGGGCGGGGTGGGCTTGCCCGGGGCGATGAGCCGGACGCGCACGCCGCGCAGGGCCGCGGCGTGCAGGCGTTCGAGGATCGCCCGGTTCGAGATGTACGGGTTGACGATGTGGATCTCCTCGGCGGCGTCCTCCAGAGCCCGCTCGATGGCGTCGCTGATCGGGTGGTGGCCGGTCCCGGGCACGTTCCACAGGACGGTCGTGGGCGATCGGAATGCCGCGTCCGCCGGGACGCGCAGTGTCGCCGGTGGGAAGTAGTCGGTCAGGGCGGGGTCGTCCGGAGCATCGCCGCCATGGTGTCGCCACGACAGCAGGAAGACCGACGCGAGCTGGGCGACGATCGGTCCCTCGACCCGGCACATCACGTCGTAGAAACGCTCGTCGTTGTAGTGATCCTCGATGCCGCTGCCGCCGACATAGCCGACCCGGCCGTCGACCACGACCATCTTGCGATGATCGAAGTGGAGCAGATCTTCCGCGTGTGGCTTGAACGAGCGATCCCCGAGTTCACCGTGCCGGACGACGACGACCCCGTCGTACGCGACGACCTCGACGCCCGCCTCGCGCAGCCGCCGGAACAGGTCCTTGCTCCCGAAGTCGACCTCGCTGCCGATGGCATCGACAGCCAGGCGCACCTCGACGCCGGCCGCGACGCGCTCGGCCAGGGCGGTCAGGAATGTCTCACCGATGTCGCCCGCCTTGTATCCGTAGATCAGGAGGTGGACGTGGTTCGTGGCGGCGGCGATGTCCTCGAGCATCCGCGGGAAGTAGCGGCGGCCGTGGAGGAGTGGATCGACGGCGGTCGCGATGGCCGGGGCGTAGGTCTGGGCCAGGTCCGCGCGTCGCAAGCGTGGTTGCGCGACGAGTTCCGCCGTCCTGATAGCGGCCGACTCGGCGCGGATCGCATTCGGGTCGTACGGGTCGGTCGGGACGCGGGACGTCCGACGCCGGCCGAATGCCGCGCCGGCCGCAGCGATCCCGGCTCCGATGGCGATGGTTCGACGCCGGCTCATCGGCCGGCCATCCGCAGTCGCATGTGGTGACCCCCGTCGACGCCTCCGGGTGCCACCGATGGCCGATGGCTCACGGTCCCGGATCGGCCGTACGCAGCGCTACTGTACCGCCGCAGGCGTATCCTTGACCGACCATCCACGCGTGCACGGAGGAGGACGTCAGATGCCTGAGCTCCCCGTCAAGGAGGTCCGCTTGCCGGAACTCCACTTGCCCGAGATCGACCGCGACCAGATCATCGGCTCACTGTCCGGGCTGCGGCTGCCGGCCGTCGATCTGCCAGCCGTCGAACGGCCACGTTTCGGTCGGCCTGGCTCGCGTCGGTTCGACGTCCGGGCGATCGACTGGCGCGCGATCGACCTCGGTCCCGCGATCGCCGGCGCGACAGCGCTCGTCCGCGTCGGCTCTCGGGCACGGCCGCTCGTCCGCTCGCGCTGGGCCGTCGTGGCCGGCGTCGTCGTCGTGGCGGGTCTGGCCGCAGCCCTGGTCGCGACGCCGGCGGTCCGGGAACGCGCCGGGCGGACGGTCCGCAGGGTGCGAGTCCGGATGGATGGCGCGATGAGCGATCGTCTCGAGGTGGATGCCGATCTCGCCGATACCAAGGCCGATGTCGAGACCATCGCCGAGGATGTCGTCAAGGCGACCGACGACGTCGAGACGAAGGTCGAGGACCCCGCCAAGACGATCGTCACCGCCGGCTGACCGGGTCGGACGATCGCCTCAGGCCGGGAGTCGGGCCAGGCGGTCCAGGGCCGCCCGCAACTCCCCGGCGAACCGGCGACGTCCGGTGAGGCTGACGACGAACCCGACGAACCGGCCGCGCAGGCTCTTGGCCGTCCGCTGGAAGTCGACAGCGACGTGACAGCCGCCGTCCGGTCGCGGCGTCACGCGGTAGACGGTGACCGTGCCGGGCACGAAGTCGATGGCCTCCTGGAGGGTCAGGCGGACGACGCCCGGCTCGGACCAGTCGTAGCGCTCGCGCGCCCAGACGCCGCCGAGGACGTCGGTCCCCTCGGTCACGTCTGCCCACGTGTCGCCGAGCTCATGCAGCTCGTAGTACTTGGCGTCGAGACCCGGCCACAGGTCCGGGCGGCGGGGACCGAAATCGGTCAGCGCCGCGATGAACCGGTCTGCGGAGACCGCGCCGTCGGCCTCGTACTGGATCTTCGCCACGATCAGCCGGCCGTCGCGGCGGGCTCCGGCGGAGTGGCCAGCGGGGTCGTCGCAGTCGTGGCGGTCGCCGCCGGCTGCTTCCCGAGCTCGATGCCGATCTCGCCCAGCCAGCGCCTGATGTTCCGATAGATGGCCGGCGCCCCGAGCGGCACGTCTTCGTCGAGCGTCCATTCGGTGGGGTGGAGGATGAACGGTTCGGTCTGCGGACCGCCGAGCCCGCCGTGCGAGCCGATGAGTTCCTCGAACGCGGCGACCTCGCCGAGCTCCGGGTCGTACTGGCTGAGTAGGAGCAGGTCCGGGGCGTGGACCATGGCGTCCTCTCGCTTGAGGCTCATGATCGTGTGCTGGCCGAACAGGGTCGTCGGATCCTCGCCCTCGACCCGATCCTCGTCGAGGAATCGCGTGCCGTTGGGTCCGAACACGACCGCTCCGAACGCCTTCGAGCGAACCATGAGCATCCCCACGCCGGGATGTGCGGCGACCGCTGCGACGAGTCCGGGATGGAGTTCCTCGAGCTCCTCGACCGTCAGGCGCTTGTCATGGCCGGTGAACCAGACCAGACCGAGGTTTCCGGACCCGACGACCGCGATCGAGGACGCATCCGCGACGGCGGCTTCGGGCGGCTGCTCGTCGGCGTCGAGGTCGACCACCCCATCGGTCGTCTTGCTCTTGAGCGCCGCGCGGGCGACGGTCGGCCCGACCCCCTTGCTCTGGGTGATCTCGGACAGGAACGAGTTCACGAAGACGGACCCTTCGGCCTTCGTCTTCGTCTCGATCACGGTCGCCCGGCCGCTCATCAGGCTGCGCACGAACTCACCGAGGCTCACGCCGTACCGCTGGAGGAAGGTCTCGCCGAGACTCTGGCCGTGGTCGGACAGGACGATGAACTTGTACGGCCGCGGCGCCTCGTCGGTCGCCTTGATGAGCGTGGCGATGGCGCGTGTCCACGCCATCCAGCGCCTCGAACGATTCGACGCGTTCGGGGCCGCAGTGGTGGGCCAGCTCGTCGTAGTCGGTGAAGTCGGCGTAGATCACGTTCGCGCCGCGGTACATCTCCTCGATGACCAGCGAGGTGTTGACATCACGCAGCAGCACGTTGCTGGCCGCACGCATCCCGGCGTACTTCATCCCGCGATGCATCTGGGGCCGGATGCCGGACCGCCGGGTCCGCCGGGCCTGGGTCAGTTCCTTGATGAATTCGCCGAGGAAGAGCGTGAACGAGCGGAGGTAGCCGGTCGGGCTGAAGAAGAACGACAGGAAGGCCTTGCTGTCGCCGATCCCTCCGCCCTCGGCCTTGATCGTCGCCGTCGTGAGGTACGACCGTGTCGCGTCCCCGTTCATCAGGTTGCAGATGCTGGCCCCGTTGTTCGACAGGAGCCCCTCGCCGTTCGAGATGCGGGAGACGATGAGGGTGGCATCGGCCGGGTTGCTCGAGGCCATCAGGTGCTCTCGGTCGCGCTCATACCAGCGGAACGCCGGGATGCCGTCGTTGTTGCCGTGGAGGATGCCTGCCTGGCTCCCGGAGGTCATCGAAGGCAGGATCGCCTCCCAGCGTGAGAGCTTGTGGCTGCCGTCGCGGACGAGGCCGGCCATCGTATTCACCGACCCGGCGCGCATCCGACCGGCCAGGATGGGATGGGCGAGTCCGTCGATCTGGATGATGACCAGGCCTGGCTTGTCCGAGTGACCCTGCGCGCGCTTGACCAGCAGCCGCTGGACGAGTGCACCGTAATACGAACCCCCGGCGTCGACGCCGAGGATCGAGGTCAGGATGGTGTTGATGATCGCGTAGACGAACGAGCCGATGAGGGCGGTCACGAACGTGTCGACATGGACGCCCGGGGCCCACTGCGCGATGACGATGAATGACACCACCTGGAGCACGAGGACCAGGATCCCGACGAGGATCAGCGAGATCGGTGCAGCGAGCGCGAGGACGACCGGTCTGACGGCCGCGTTGAACAGGGCGATAAGGACGACCGCGATGACCGCGTCGAGCAACCGGTCGATCGTCATGCGGGGGAGCAGCCAAGCCGTCGCTGCGAACGAGATGGTCGCGACGATCAGGGTGATCAGGAGGCGCTTGAGCAGGGCGATCCGTCCGCCCCGCCATTCCCAGAGGACGCGCACCTGGGTCCCGTAGAAGCCGAGCAGTCGGCTCATCGATGATCCCTCCTCGAACCAGGGATCGGCGACCCCTCGTCTGTCTTTGACAGCATAGGCCGCCCCGCACCAGGGCGAACGCCTGGACCCGGCAGCGGCGCGCCTCACGCGATAGGATGACGGGACCACTGCCGCTCGATCGCCGCCTGGGGCCGCCACGGCCCGACCGATCGATGACGCGCAACACGGGGACCCCGCTCGATCGGGCGGGATAGGAGGGATCGACACATGTCCGACGAGACTGAGAACACGCCTGCCGCGACCGAAGACGAGGTCGTCGTGATGTCCGGTGCGGTCGCCGACGAGTACGGCGTCCTCGCCGAAGGAGCCGTTGCCGTCCAGGGCAACCACGCTCTCGTCATCGCCCGTTTCGCCGACACCACTTCGGCTCGCGGCGTCTACGACGATCTGCTCATGGCCGAGATCGACGGCTCGCTCCACATCGACAGCGTCCTCGTCGTCAAGGCCGACGATGGCGGCAAGCTCCATGTGGAGAAGATGACCGACCACAGCACCCGGACCGGGCTCAAGTGGGGCATCGTCGGCGGCGTCGTCGCGGCGGTCTTCCTGCCCGCCACCATCGTCGCTGGTGCCGTGGCACTGGGCGCCGCCGGTGCGGCCGCGGGCAAGGCCCGCAACCTCGCCCATCGGCTCGATGTCGAGAAGGAGCTGGCGGGCGTCATCACCCCGGGCACGTCCGGGATCCTGGCCCTCGTGACCGCGGAAGACGCCCCGGCAGTCGAGGCCAAGGCCGCCAGCGCAGAAGAGGTCAAGACCGTCGCGGTCGACGACGCGACCGCGGATGCCGTCAAGGAGGCCGCCGCGACCGTCGACGCCACGACACCGTCAGGCGCCGGCGCCTGACACCAGCCGGGCGCATCGCGCCCGAGATCCGCACGAGCCCGGGCCGATCGGTCCGGGCTCTTCGATTCCGCCCGCATGGCATGCAATCGTCGACCCATCGCGTGCACGGGTCGCGACTCAGCGGTTCGGCTGAACCCGTTCCGCCGCCTGCTCCGATTCGAGCCGCCGCCAGGGTGGGACGCCGTCCATCTCGATATCGAGCGAGAAGCTGAGGAAGGTCCGGACGAGGACGATCAGCCCGAGTGTCGCCGCACTCTGGAGGGTCTGGTCGATGGCGACCGTGAGGATGATGTCGGCGACGATCAGGACCTCGAGCCCGAGCAGGATCGTTCGCCCCATGTTGTGGCGCAACGCGGTGTAGGCGGCGCGCCGATCGCCGCGCGACAGGTCGCGGATGTAGGCGACCACGCTGATGAGCCCGCCGAGGACGAGGATGGCGACGCCGGCAGCCTCGAACAGGAGGACGGCGTCATCAAGCATGTTTTCGAAGTCCACGTCGTCGATCGTCGCACACTCGCCGACGGCTCGTGCCGTTCCGTGGCGTCGACAGCCCCGCCCCTGGAGGGCCGAGCCGTCAGGCGATGGCCAGCGTGCCGAGGATCGCGTCGTTCTCAGGCGACGTGGGGTCGAAGACGATCCGGACGGTGCGCACGCCCGCCTCGACCAGCAGGAAGCGGCGGACACGCCGCGTCCCGCCGAGAAGGCCGGAAAAGTCGAATGTCGCCGCCGGCCGTCCCAGCACCCTGGTCGAGGTCGGCTCCGAGATCCGCGCCCCGGGCGACCGGACGCGCAACGCGTCGCGTTGCTCCGTGACTGCCTGCCCGTTGTCGACGATGCCCGCAGACGACACGACCTCGACGTAGACCTCGGATCCATCGGCGGTCTGCGCGTGGATCCGGTGGGCGTCGGCGTCCCGGTCGATCGTCACGTCGACCGCCGCCCCGGACGCCGCCGTTTTCGGGACATGGAGCGTGATCCCGTGGGCCGGATCGGTGACGATCGTCCACTCGGTCATGGTCGGCCTCCGCTGTCTGGCGCGGCGCGTCGTTGACGCTTCGGTCGTTAATCCCGATAATCTGACTCGGAATTAGATACGAGGCTGAGCAGGCCCACCCGCGACGCGCCAGCGCCGCCCCCAGCGACGACCGGAGACCCGATGACCGCAGCCCGCGAGATCGTCACCGACCAGCGAGAACAGTTCGCCTTCCACGATGACATCGCGTACCTGGCGGAGACGAAGCGCGGCCTGACCCGCGCCACGGTCGAGGAGATCAGCGCCTTCAAGAACGAGCCGGACTGGATGCTCCAGTACCGGCTGCGCGCCTACGAGCACTTCCTGAAGCGCCCCCTGCCGACGTGGACCGATGGCCTCGACCGGATCGACTTCGACAATATCGTCTACTACCGCAAGCCGTCCGAGCGTGAAGAGAAGTCGTGGGACGACGTCCCCGACCAGATCAAGGCGACGTTCGAGCGGCTCGGCATCCCGGAAGCGGAGCGCAAGTTCCTGGCCGGCGTCGGCGCCCAGTACGACTCCGAGGTCGTCTACCACTCGGTCAAGGAAGAGCTGACCAAGCTCGGCGTGGTGTTCATGGGCACGGACCAGGCGCTCATCGAATACCCGGACCTCTTCCGCAAGCACTTCGGCACGGTCGTCCCGGCCGAGGACAACAAGTTCTCGGCGCTGAACGCGGCCGTCTGGTCGGGCGGGTCGTTCGTCTACGTCCCGAAGGGCGTCGAGGTTCCGCTCCCGCTCCAGGCGTACTTCCGGATCAACGGCGAGAACACCGGCCAGTTCGAGCGGACGCTGATCGTCGTCGACGAGGGCGCCAAGGTCCACTACATCGAAGGCTGCACGGCGCCCATCTACGCGACCGAGTCGCTCCACGTGGCCGTCGTCGAGGTCGTCGCACTGCCGGGCTCCAAGGTCCGCTACACGACCATCCAGAACTGGTCGAACGACGTCTACAACCTCGTGACCAAGCGCGCCCACGCGTACGAGAACTCGACGGTCGAATGGATCGACGCCAACACCGGCTCGCGCAAGACGGTCAAGTTCCCGGCCATCTACCTGCGTGGCGAAGGCGCCACCGCCGACATCATCAGCGTCGCGGTCGCGGGCAAGGGCCAGCACCAGGACACCGGTGCCAAGGCCGTCCACCTCGCCCCGAACACGCGCTCGCGGATCGTGTCGAAGTCCGTGTCCAAGGACGGCGGACGGGCGACCTATCGCGGCCAGCTCAAGGTCTCGCCGGGTGCCACCAACGTCGTCGCCAGCGTCCGCTGCGACGCGCTGATGATGGACGACATCAGCCGGAGCGACACCTACCCGTACATCGACATCCAGGAAGACGACACCTCGATGACCCACGAGGCGACCGTCGGCAAGGTCAGCGCGGACCAGGTCTTCTACCTGATGAGCCGCGGCCTGACCGAGAACGAGGCGACGAACCTCATCGTCCAGGGCTTCCTCGAGGTCTTCACCAAGGAACTGCCGATGGAGTACGCCATCGAGTTCAATCGCCTGGTCAAGCTCGAGATGGAGGGGTCGCTCGGATGACGGTCGCGTCATCGCGGCCGCGCCCTGTTCGCCAGGGACTGACCGACTTCACGCTGCCCGTCCGGCGCGAGGACCTCGAGGAGATCGGGCGGATCGGCGGCGAACCCGCCTGGCTGACGGCCGATCGTGCGACAGGGTTCGAGGCCTTCGAGGCCCTGCCGGCCGAGACCAACGTGCTGTACACCACGTACATCGACCTGCGCGGGGCCCAGCTGGCCGAGGCCAGGCTGGACACCTCGCCGCAGACGGGTCACGTCCCGGTCGCCCTGCCCGATGGCGCGGAC
Source organism: uncultured Chloroflexia bacterium (assembly GCA_963776385.1). Taxonomy (GTDB): domain Bacteria; phylum Chloroflexota; class Limnocylindria; order Limnocylindrales; family CSP1-4; genus SPCO01. Next base: position 798,504 of record CAVZME010000011.1, on the reverse strand, counting down.
GGCCTGCTCGTCCTGACCGAAGGCGACGTGACAGGCTCGATCCTGTCGGCCGATGCTGTGGCCGCCGGCGTGGCGTTCACCACGATCGCCGAGATGCTGGCGCAGCGACCCGATCGGATCCGCGAGCTCATCGAGGGCGGCGCGTCGCTCCCCTCGAACGACCGGTTCGCCCAGCTCACCCGGGCGCTCTGGACCCAGGGCGTCGTCCTCGACGTCCCTGCCGGCGTCACGCTCGCGCGGCCGATCATCATCCGCTGGGCTGCCGGCGCGGCCGACCGGGCACTCCTGTCGCGGACGTTCATCGCGCTGGGCGACGGTGCGCATGCGACCGTCCTCGAGGAACTCGTCGCGTCCGATGGGGCAGCGTCCGATGCCGCCCAGTCATTCCTGGCCGGCACGCTCGAGGTCAGCCTCGGCCGGGACGCACGACTCGAGGTGTCGAGCCTCCAGGAACTGCCGACCTCCGTGGTCGCCTTCCAGCATCGGAACGCGGTCATCGGTGAGGGCGCGACGCTCCATTGGGCGCTTGCCCAGCTCGGGTCGCGCCTGGTCCGCAGCCGCGTCGACAACAGGCTGGAGGGCGATCGCAGCTCGGTCGAGCAGGTCGAGATCGTCTTCGGCGGCTCGGACCAGGTGTTCGACCTGACCTCCTACACCCGGCACCTCGGCCGCGACACGACGGGCAACCTGCTGTCCAAGGGTGCGCTGATGGACAAGGCTCGCTCGTACATGAAGGGGATGATCGTCATCGAGAAGTCCGCGATCGGCACGGACAGCTTCCTCGGCGAGTTCGGGATGAACCTCTCGAAGGCGACCCGGTCGGTGGCGATCCCGAGCCTCGAGATCGACCAGCCGGACTGCCGTCGGGCCGCGCATGCCAGCTCGGTCGGGCCGATCGACGAGAGCCAGCTGTTCTACCTGGAGAGTCGCGGCATCCCGCCCGACGAGGCCCGCAAGTTCATCGTCATGGGCTTCCTCGAGCCAGTCGTCGCGCGCGTCCCGGTGGTCGACGCCCGGGATCGCCTGCGCGAGCTGCTCGAGGACAAATGGCAGGTCGGCAGCGGCACGGGGACCGTCGCCGCGGCGTGAGGCGCATCGACCTCCTCGGTGTCGACGAGGTCCCCCCGGGCACGATGAAGATGGCCTGGGTGGACGGGACGGACCAGGTCCTCGTGATCAACTCGAACGGCGACCTGACCGCCGTGCAGGGCATCTGCAGCCACGAGTACTTCGAGCTCGACAAGGGCTTCCTGACCGCCGGCACCCTCACCTGCGCGCTGCACCTGTCGCGCTTCGATGTCGAGAGCGGGGAACCGCTCGACCCACCTGCCGAGGTCCCGCTGGCCGTGTACGAGGTCGTCGATCGAGGGCGATCGGATCCTCATCGAGGTCCCCGACGGACCCCTCGAGGTCAACGACTAGGCACTGGGACCCCCGGGTACCAATGTCGGGTATCGACTGAGGCAGGCGTCGCGCTAGCGTGGCGCGGCCATGCAAACCGTCGACTTCCTCGGCTTCGCGGCCGATTGCACGATCTCCGGCAAGGTCACCATGTTCGGTGAGCGGCTGACCGACTTCCTCAACGGCCAGGAGCGTTTCCGCGTCCACCACGTCGAGTGCGAAAGCCTGGAGGACGGCCACCAGGCCGCCGTCGACAGCATCTCCGTCGAGCGGAATGACCTGCTCGCGGTGATCGCGACGGGCCCGCGCGGTTCCCAGAAGCAGCGCGTCTCGCTCTCGACCAGTCGGCTGCAGGTCAGCATCGGTCCGTATCTCATCCTTGGCCGGCTGCATACGAAGCCCGGGGTGGACGCGGTCGCGAGCGTGCTCCAGCGCGATCCGATGATCCCGTTCACGGACGCGACCATCGCCTACGAGGTGGCCGGCTCGATCGTGGCCCGCGATATCTCCACGATCATCGTCAATCGCCTCCTGGTCGACTGGATCTCGCCGACGACCGAGACTGCCTCGCTCTTCCCCGACGTCCCCACCCGCTCGCCGTACGCGGCGCGGCTGCAGCAGGGCTACGCTCGCAGCACGACCACCTGACGGGTCAGGCCGGCAGCACGGTCCCGAGTCCCAGCGCCTCGGCGCGCCGCACGATCGCGGCACCGAACACCACATCAGCCAAACCCACGCCCAGGTGGGTCGCGACGACGCGTCCTGCGGCGGGTCGCGCGGTCCCGGCCAGGACGGCTTCGCCGATGGTCGCGGTCGGGTCCGGGTAGTCGTCGAACGCCCCGGCGTCGCGGTTGGCGAGGAACTGGCCACGATCGTCGACCAGGAAGAGGGCCGCGCCGCGGGCGACGTCCGCGGCGCAGTACGTCGCGTAGTCGACCGGCACGACGAGCGCGTCGTCCGCCAGCCAGTCCGAGGTCATCACCTGGCGGACGGGTCCGAAGGACGCAGCCGTGACGACGACGTCGGCACCGCGGATCGCGGTCCTGGCATCGGCGGCCGATGACGCGGCCTCGATCCCCTCGGTCGTTCGGGCCTCCGCCGCGAGCGCCGCGGCGCGGTCCGGATGGCGGTCGAACACGGTCAAACGCAGCCCGGGCAGCACGCGCCCGAGCACCGCGAGATGGCTGCGACCCTGGATCCCGGCCCCGATCAGCGCCGCGCGCGGCGGTCGCCCGGACACGACCGGGGCGAACCGGGCGATGGCCACGCCCGACACCGCCGCGGTCCGCAGCGCGGTGATCGGTCCACCGTCGAGGATCGCCCGCGGCAGGCCGGTCATCGGATCGTTGAGGACCACGACGGCGTTGATCGCGGGCAGGCCCACGGCGTTGTTCGCACCGAACCCCGCAACCCATTTCATCCCCAGCAGGTCGTCCGACCCCGTCTCCGAGCGCCCGCGCAGGTGAGCCGGCATCGCGTGCGCGAACGAACCGGCGGGACGCGGGTGGACGCCGATCTTGGGCGGCAGTTCGGCGTCGGCGACGAGCGCGACGAGCGTCCGTTCGGCGAGCGCAAGGCGCTCGTCGAGGTCGGGCATGGCCGCGAGCACGTCGGCCTCGGACAGGTAGCGCAGGGCCGGCCGGTCGTCGTGCGACATGGCCGCGAGTCTACCGGGCGGGATGGCCTACGATGCGTTCGTGCCCCCCATCGACGTCGAGCAGAGCCTCGACAACCTGAAGCTGGAACGCGACGCCATCGTCCTGTACGACGCGCTCGCACGCATCGAGAAGGACCCGCGTCGCGCGGCCGCGTTCACGCGCATCGCGGGCAACGAACGGCGACACGCTGACATCTGGGCGGCCAAGCTGCGCGAGCTCGGCGCCGAGGTGCCGCCACCGGCCGGGCCCCGGATGCGGGTCCGGTTCATCATCCTCGCCGCACGGATCGCCGGGACCTCGGCCGTGGCCGAGCTGGTCAAGTCACTCGAGGGCGATGAAGAGGCCCTGTACGAGGGTCAGGGCACGTCGCCGGACGTCGCCGCGATCGCCGCCGACGAGCGCGAGCATGCCGTCATCTGGGACCAGCTGAAGGCCGGCGATCAGATCCCCGCGGTGACCGAGCCCGGCCGCGACGGGGTGGCCATCGCGCGCGATGCGACGAGTGCCGCCGACGTCGGGCGCCGCGAGACCTGGCATCGGGCCGGCGGTCGCTCGGGGACGCTCCGGGCGATCATCTTCGGGGTCAGCGACGGGCTCGTCAGCAACCTGTCGCTGGTCATGGGCGTGGCCGGGGCCGCCTCGGACAATCCGAGCTTCATCCTCCTCGCCGGCATCGCCGGGCTGCTCGCCGGAGCGTTCAGCATGGCCGCCGGCGAATACATCTCGATGCAGAGCCAGCGCGAGCTGTTCGAACGGCAGATCGCGCTCGAGCGGGCCGAGATGGAGGCGATGCCCGAGGAGGAGGAGGCCGAGCTCGCCGCGTCCTACCGGGCCAAGGGCTTCACGGCCGAGGAGGCCGCGACCATCGCCCATCGGATCTTCCGGGACCCATCGAGCTGCCCTCGACATGCTCGTCCGCGAGGAACTCGGCCTCGACCCCGACGAGCTCGGCTCGCCGTGGGGTGCGGCCGGCGGGCTCGTTCGTGGCGTTCGCGATCGGGGCGGTCATCCCGGTCATCCCGTACCTGTTCGGTGGCGGGCAGGCCGTCCTGTTCGTGAGCCTGGGCCTCAGCCTCGTCGCGCTGTTCGCGCGTCGGCGCCGCCGTCAGCCTGCTGACCGGTCGCGGGCTCATCTTCTCCGGCGTCCGCCAGATGCTGATCGGCCTCGCGGCGGCGCTCGTCACGTACGCCATCGGGTCGATCATCGGTGTGGCGGCGGCCTGAGGCCGGGTGATGGCTGTCGATCTCGACGCACGCCTCCGAGGTGAGGGTCTCGATCCCGGCCGCTGGTCGAACGGGCCAGGCGATCGGTACGCCGCCCATGACCACGGCTACGACAAGGTCATCGTCGTCGAACGCGGCTCGATCCGGTTCGGGCTGGCCGATGGACGCGTGATCGATCTCGGGGTGGGTGACCGACTGGAGCTGCCCGCCGGCACCCCCCATGAGGCGACCGTCGGCCCGTCCGGCGTCGCGTGCCTCGAGGCCCACCGACCCGCCGGAGTCTTCGAGGCCGTGGCGCACCGTCAGGCAGGGGACTGGTGAGCGGCCATTCCCTCGTGGCCGGGGTAGGCTATCCGCCTGCCGGAGGGAAACCGTTGGGTCCGACAAGGCGTATCCCATGACGAGCGGACGGTGGGATCCGACCGACGATGCCGGCGTCGTCCTTGAGATGGCGTCGGGGTCCGAGGCGGCCCTCGAAACGCTCTATGACCGTTACGCGACGGTGATCTTCGCCGCCGTCTATCGCTTGACGTCCGACCGAGGGACCGCTGAGGAGGTCGTGCAGGAGACATTCCTCACCTTGTGGAATCGCGCCGAGACATTCGACCCGGGCACCGGCTCCCTGGCCTCGTGGCTGCACGCGATCGCGCGGAATCGCGCGATCGACCGGCTTCGGGCCGCCGGCCGCCGGCCGACGCTGATCGGTCTGCCCGCGGTCGCCGCGCCGGACGAGGACCCGTCACAGGCACTCGAACGGCTCGCCACGCACGGGTCGGTCGTGGCGGGTTCCACCCAGCCGGCCGGTCCGGAGGATGCCGTCGAGGCGGCCGGAGTGCGAGATGCGCTGCGTCTGGCCGTGGCGGCCATGCCGGACGATGAACGCACGGTCATCCTGTTGGCGTACCAGGATGAGCTGTCGCAGACCGAGATCGCCGAACGGCTCGGATGGCCGCTCGGGACCGTCAAGACGAGGACTCGGCGCGCGCTCGGGCGCCTGCGAGCGGCACTCGGCCATGAATTCGGCCCGGTGTCGGACGACATGGTGATGCCGGTCCCCGCCGGCGAGGATCGATAAGGACACGATGGACCACGACGAAACGCGCGAACAGCTCGAACTCGCCGCGCTCGAGCCCGGCGGGCTCGAGCGCCTGATGGCGGGCGACACGCCCATCGCCCAGGCCGTGGCGGGGCACCTGGCCGGCTGCCCTTCCTGCACTGCCGAGCTCGTGCGACTTCGCCGGTCGTCCGAGATCATCCGCGCCGAGCTCCGCGAGATGCCCCCGGCGGGCCTCAAGGAACGGACGCTCGCCACGATCCGGGCCGAAGGCGTCAGGCGGCCGCTCGCCGTCGCCGCCCCGGTGGCGGTCATGCCTCTGGCCCAGGTGGGCGGCGGGGAGGGGACGACCACGTCCACGCGGCCGGCGTCGACCGCGAAGGGCCGGGGTCGATCGCTCCTCCCGATGTTCGCCACGGTCGCGGCTGCGGTCGTCCTGTCGGTCGTGACCACGACCGTCCTGGTCGCGGGACGCGTGGACGGCCAGCTCGCCGAACAGGAGCAGACGATCAAGTCGCTCGAGGGCGTGACGACGATGTCCCTCGACGTCTCGGCTGAACCTGACGCCGAGCATGTCGATCTGGCGGGAACCACCGACCCGACCCTCGACGGGTCGCTCGTCTTCTCGCCCTCGACGACCGAGCTCGTGGTGGTCACGACCGGGTTGAAGGAACCTGCGGCCGGCTTCGAATACCGCTGCTGGGTCGAGATCGCGGGGACCCGCCAGCGGATCGGCCGGATGTTCTTCGGCGGCGACCTGGCCTACTGGCGGGGCGCCTCGCCGGCCGTTGCCGACGCGTCGAGCGCGACGAGATTCGGGGTCTCGCTCGTGGCCGTGTCAGCCCCCACCCTCGACGCCGAGCCGGTCCTCGTCAGCGCCGACTGACGCGTCGCCCATCGCGCCGTCCGGTGGCGGCGCATCGAGATAGGCGCGGTGGAGCACCAGCAGGCGCTCGGCCACCTCGGGGCTGACGTCGTATCCGTCCTCGGCGAGGACCGCCGACAGCCAGGCCGCCTCGCGCGGGCGCTCGACCTCATCGACCTCCGATTCGCGTCGGCGCGAATCCATGATGACGAGCCAAACCAGTCCGGCTCCCAGGATGAGCCCGACGATGAGCAGCCAGACGTTGAACTCGGCATTCACCGCGCCGAAGTATACGGAGCCGCGCCGTTACACTCCGCGGATGCTCGATTTCCTGCCCGATCCGATCGCCGTCCAACTGGGTCCGCTGCCCGTGTATTGGTACGGCATCGGCTATGCGTTGGGCCTCGCCGCCGCCTACCTCGTCATGGTCCGGCTTGCGCGTCGTGCCGGCGAGGACGCGGACATCCTGGGCAACGGGATGATCATCGTCGCGGTCGCGGCGCTCATCGGTGGACGTGCCTATCACGTCATCGACCAGTGGGTGCTCTACAAGGACGATCCGATCAAGATCTTCCTGCCGCCCTACTCCGGGCTGGGCGTCTACGGCGGCATCGTGACCGGGACCATCGCCGCGTTCCTGTACGCCCGCTACAAGAAGGTGCCGTTCCTGCGCTGGGCCGACATCATCGCGCCGGGCCTGTTCGTGATGCAGGCCATCGCTCGCTGGGGGAACTTCTTCAACCAGGAACTGTATGGGTCGCCGACGACGTTGCCGTGGGGGATCCCGATCGATTGTGCGCACCGCATCGTCGGCACGACCTTCGACTACTCGTGCACCGCGCTCCCCGAGACCACCCGTTTCCATCCTCTGTTCCTGTACGAATTGATCTCGGGCGCGCTTGGTGCCGCGGTCCTCATCTGGATCGGTTTCCACATGCGGAAGCGGCTCCGTCCGGGCGACCTGCTGCTCGTCTTCTTCGTCTGGTATGGGGTGGTCCGGTTCGTCCTCGAGACCTTCCGTGAGGGCAACTGGACGTTCTTCGGGGTGCCGACCGCGCAGATCGTGTCGATCCTCTTCGTGATCCCGGCCCTGATCATCCTCGGCTGGCGCCATCGGGCCGGTCACCCGACGGACGACCCGCCGTCGAACCCGGCGGTCGCGACCTGGGGAGCCATGGGCCGCCCGGTCGACCCGAACGACCTCGATGATGACGACGACGACTATGACGACGACGACTATGAGGACGGCGACGACGACGACGAAGAAGACGACGACGAAGAGGACGACGACGACGTGATCGAGCCGGCGGGCGCTCCCATCGACGTCACCCCGGTCGATCCCCCGAGACCGGGCGACCCGGCGACCTGACGATGACCGCGCCGGACGAGCCCCGCGGCCCGGGACGGCGCCGGCCGCCGCCCGGACGGGTCTCGCCCGAGGCGCTCGCGGCGGCGCGCGGCGGCGCGGTCGAGGGCCTCGCGTGGCTCGGACGTCCGCCCGAGGCGAAGGCATCGCTGCTCTATCGGTTCCTCCGGCTCGTCGCTCGATTCCTGATCTTCGTCGTCTTCCGGTTCCACATCCGGACCTCCGGGCAGGAGCATCTGCCACGGGGTGGCTACTTCCTGGTCGCGGCCGCGCATCGCGGCTGGATGGATCCGTTCGTGGTGATGCACGCGATCCCGGCTGAGCCGCGCGCCTGGTTCCTGGGGAGCGCGCCCTCGACCTTCACGTCGCGCTGGCGCGAACGGCTCATCCACCGGCTCGGTGGGCTGCTGCCCGTCTGGCGCGGTGGCATCGGCATCGAGCAACACATCGCCTCGGCCCGCGCGGTCATCGCCAACGGCGCCGTCTTCGCCCAGATGCCCGAGGGGACCGTGAGCGGTCCACCCGGTCGGGTGGGTCAGTTCCGGACCGGCTGGGCGGTCATCGCCCTGCGCGTCGATGCGCCGATCGTGCCGCTCGCGATGGCCGGGACCGAGGAGTTGTACCTCGGTCGCCGGATCGCGTCGCAGGTCTTGCCGGTCACCTCGGCTCGGAGCCTGGCGGGCCTCGCGCCGGACGCGCCACTTCCGGCCGAAGGATCCCGGGAGGAACTCGATCTGGCGCACCACATGAGCGATGCCCTCGCGGCGATCATCGGGCCGGTGGTCGAGCAGCTCCATCCCTGGACCGTGGATCCGCCCGGGCATCCGCGTCGGGGTCGCAACCGACTGACGTGGCTGCTGCTGCGACCGGGCCGGCTCGACCGGGATGCCTGACGGCGGTCGACCTGTCGGCCTCATCGGGAGACCGTCGGCGCGGGCGTCGTGGGCGTATCGCGCTCGCCCTTGCGGTGACCCACACCATCGGGCGGGGCCTCTTCGGGTTCCGGGTCGAGGTCCGCGGCCGCCGGAACCTGCCGCATGACGCCGCCGGCCGGCCGTCGGTGGCTGGATCGCGGCCGGCCTGCCGCATCGGACCTGGGTCGATCCATTCGTCGTGGCCGACTGCCTGCCCATCGAGCCGCGGCTCGTCTTCTTCGGCGACGGCCGTGCGATCTACCGCTCGCGGTGGCGCCGCTGGCTCGTCCGCCGCGATCGGTGGGGTCATCCCGATCTGGCCGGGCGGGGATCGGCCGGCGATCGAGGGATACCTCGCCGCGGCGGCGTCGGCCCTCGACGCGGGGGCCGTGCTGTGCCTCTTCCCGGAGAGCGGGCCAGCCACGCCGCCAGGGACCGCACGTCCGTTCGGGACCGGGCTCGCCTATTTCGCGCTGCGGACCGGCGCCCGGATCGTGCCCATCGTCCTGGGCGGGACGGATGACCTGTTCCGCGGTCGGCGCTTCCGTGTCGACATCCTCGCGCCGATGACATGGCAGGACCTTGCCGACCTGCCGCCCGGTTCGCCGCCGCCCCAGCCGTGGTCCTCGGCTGAGCGGCGGGTCGCGCATCGGATCACGACGACGCTCCACGCGCGGACGGTCGAGCCGGTCGAACGCGCCCACCGCGGAGCGCTGCCGGCACCCGGGACCCGTCGGCGATGGACCTGGCTGACGACGGCCTGGCACTGACGCCCGGGCCCGCGCGCCGGGCCCGCCCGTATACTCGGCCGCGATGCAATACGCCGAGTCCATCCTCGACCTGGTCGGCGGGACCCCGCTCGTCCGGATCTCGCGACTGACCGGCGATCTCGGCCCCCGCGAGCGCCAGCCGCTCCTGCTCGCCAAGCTCGAGATGCTCAATCCCGGCGGATCGGTCAAGGACCGCATCGGGCTGCCCATGATCGAGGCCGCGGAACGCGACGGCCTGCTCAAACCCGGCGGGACGATCATCGAGCCGACCTCGGGCAACACCGGCCACGGTCTGGCCATCGCCGCCGCCCTCAAGGGCTACCGCTGCATCTTCGTCATGGCCGACAAGCAGTCGTCCGAGAAGCAGCAACTCCTGCGCGCGTACGGGGCCGAGGTCGTGCTGTGCCCGACCAATGTCGCGCCGGAGTCGCCCGAGAGCTACTACTCCGTCGCCGCGCGGCTCGCTCGCGACATCCCGGGCGCCTTCAAGCCCGACCAGTACTGGAACGCCGAGAACCCCGCCGCGCACGAGCGGACGACGGGCCCGGAGCTGTGGGACCAGACCGACGGTCGGATCAGCCACTTCGTCGCCAGCGTCGGCACGGGCGGCACGATCACCGGTGCGGCCCGGGTCCTCAAGGCGCGGAACCCCGCGATCCAGGTCATCGGTGCCGACCCGGAGGGCAGCGTCCTGTCCGGCGACACGGCCAGGCCATACCTGACCGAAGGGGTGGGGGAGGACTTCTTCCCGGGGACGTACGACCCGTCCGTCGTCGATCGCTGGATCCGGGTGAGCGACCGCGACGCCTTCGCCATGGCCCGTCGCCTCACCCGCGAGGAGGGGATCCTGGCCGGCGGCTCCTGCGGCACGGCCCTGGTCGCCGCACGCGAGGTCGTGCGCGAGCTGGCGTCGACGCCCGGATGGACACGAGGCGGTCGTCGTCGTCCTCCTGCCCGACAGTGGCCGGAGCTACCTGTCCAAGATCTACAACGATGAGTGGATGCGGGTGAACGGCCTGCTGCCGACGACCGGCGCGGTCGTCCGCGTCGACGACCTGCTCCATGACCGTCATCACACGGGACCCCTCCCGCAGCTCGTCCTCGCCCGGACCACCCAGCGCGTGGGCGAGGCGATCGAGATCCTCCAGAAGTACGGGATCAGCCAGCTGCCGGTCTCGGAGCTGGCCGACGACGACGCCATCGAGGGCATCGTCGGGTCGATCACCGAGAAGGGACTGCTCGACCGCGCCTTTCGTGACCCGACCACCGTGGAGCGAACGGTCGGCGAGGTGATGGACCGGCCGCTCCCGCTGGTCGCGCTCGATGCGAGTCTCGACCAGGCGTTCGCCCTGTTGTCGGGCGATTCGGCGGCGGTCATCGCGACCAAGGGCGGCCGGCCGGTCGGCGTCGTGACCCGGACCGACGTGCTCGAGTATCTCGCCCATCATCCCAACGGGGCCCGCTGAGCACCATGCACGTCCCGCCGATCCAGACCGGACGATTCGAGTTGCGGTCCGATGTCCCTCGCGTTCATGCGTGCGCTCGTGGCGTGGGATCTCGCGGCGGCCGAGGCAGAGATCGGAGCGATCGTCCCGCCGGACCTGCCGGAGACCCTGGACAACTTCCTCCAGTTCCGTATCGCCGACCTGTCGATCGATCCGGCGGCCCAGCCGTGGCTCGGCCGGGCGATCATCCTGACCGGGGCCGACGGCGCGGACCGGATGATCGGCTCGTGCGGGTTCCACTCGCCGCCCGAGGCGGACGGTCGGGTCGAGGTGGGTTACCGGGTCGAGCCGCCGTGGCGCCGCCAGGGCGTGGCCTCGGAGGTCGTGCGTGCCCTGTTCGACTGGGCGCACGGCCAGGGCGTCGATCGGTTCCGCGCCTCGGTGGCGCCGGGGAACGTCGGCTCTCTCGCGATCATCACCGGGCTCGGCTTCCGTCAGACCGGCGTGCAGATCGACGACATCGACGGTGAGGAGCTCGTGTTCGAGCTCGATGGCTGGCCTCCGGTGCCCGTCGCATGACCGACGACGGGCGCGAGCCGAGCTTCGACACGCTGGCCGTCCATGCCGGGGCCGAGCCCGACGAACTGACCGGTGCCGTCTCGCCGCCGATCTTCCAGACGTCGACCTTCGCCCAGGAGGGGGTGGGACGACCGCGCCGAGGCTACGAGTACGCCCGCTCGCAGAACCCGACCCGCGAACGACTCGAACGGGCGGTCGCGGCGCTCGAGGGTGGGGCTCACGGCATCGCCTTCGCGTCGGGCTCGGCGGCGACAGCGGCGATCGCCGAGCTGGCGGCTCCGGGTGACGAGATCGTCGTCGGCAATGACGTCTACGGCGGGACGTTCCGGTACCTCGAACGGGTCCGCCGAGGAGCGGGCGTGGCGTCGCACTACGTCGATCTCGCGTCCGGGCCCGACGCCCTCTGGGAAGCGCTGACCGAGCGCACCCGGCTGGTCTGGTTCGAGACGCCGTCCAACCCCTTGCTCAAGGTCGTCGACATCGACGGGGTCGCCGCGACCGTGGCCCGGCGTGCAGCCGAGGGTGGCCGGCGGCCGCTCATCGTGGTCGACAACACGTTCGCCTCGCCGGCCCTCCAGCGGCCGCTCCAGCACGGCGCGGACATCGTCTTCCACTCCGCGACGAAGTACCTCGCCGGCCACTCCGACACGATCCTCGGCGTGGCCGTCACCTCGGACCCGCGAGGTCGCCGAGCGGCTGCGATTCCTCCAGAACGCGATGGGGGCCGTGCCGGGTCCGCTCGACTGTTTCCTCGTCCTGCGCGGCCTGCGGACCCTCCACCTGCGGATGGAGCGGCACGGCGCGAACGCTGCCGCGGTGGCCGCCTGGCTGACGCGCCGCAGCGATGTGGCCGACGTGCGCTATCCGGGGTTCGGCGGCATGGTCTCGTTCATCCCGACGGCAGGCGGTGCGTCCGGACGGACCGCCACGGACCGGGCGATCGCCATCGCCGAGGGGACGCGGCTGTTCACGCTGGCCGAATCGCTCGGTGGAGTCGAATCGCTTGTCGAGGTCCCGGCCGCGATGACCCACCTGTCGGTGGCAGGCTCGCCCCTCGAGGTCGACCCGGCGCTGGTCCGGCTCTCGGTCGGCATCGAAGGCATCGACGACCTGCTCGCCGACCTCGAACAGGCCCTCGATCGGGCCTGAACAGCACAGTCAACCGAGAATCGCTGTGCGCCGTTATCCGCCGGCCATCGCCGGGAGGAGGGACAGCGTGTCGCGATCAGCCACGGCAGTGTCCAGACCCTGCAGATGGCGGATGTCCGTGTCGTTGAGGAACGCGTTCACGAACGGATTGAGATCCCCGTCCTGTCCGAGCAGCTGCGCCTCGAGTCCCGGGTGCGCGACGACGAGCGCCGTGACGACAGCGCGAACGGTGTCACCCGAGACGTCGACGCGCTTCTCTCCACCCGTCGCCGTCCGGAGGGTCGGTGGGATGCGGACGGTGCTCACGAGGCGCCCCCGTCCAGCCAGCGCTCGAAGGCGGAGAGGCTCGGCCGGATCGCCGGCGCCAGGCCGGGCTGGCCGGGTCGCGCGATGCCATCGCCGTGCCCGAGCGACCGTGCGTCGGGCGTCTTGAGCCCGTTGCCGGTCAGCAGCGCGACGACCTCGTCGCCGGGCCGGATGACGCCGCGCCGTCGAGCGGCCGCGGCCGCGGCCAGCGTCACGCCACCGGCCGTCTCCGGGTAGATCCCCTCGAGCCGCGCGACGTCGCGGATCGCGGCCGCCGTGACCGCGTCCTCGATGGCCTCGACCGACCCCTCGGTCTCGTTGACGAGCTCGACCACGTAACGACCGTCGGCGGGGTTGCCGATGGCCAGCGACCGGACGATGGTGTCCGGCGTCCGCACCGGCTCGATGACGTCCGTGCCGGCGGCCCACGCGGTCGCGACGGGTGCGCAGCCGGCCGCCTGGCCGCCCACGAACCGGATCGGTCGCCGGGCGATCAGGCCGAGGTCGGCCAGTTCCTCGAACCCGCGCGCGACGCGGGTGAACATCGCCCCGGACGCGACGGGCGCGACGATGACGTCGGGCGATCGCCAGCCGAGCGACTCGGCGATCTCGTACGCCAGGGTCTTGGAGCCTTCGGCGTAGAACGGCCGGAGATTGATGTTGACGAAGCCCCAGCCGGTCTCGTCGGCGACCTCCAGGCAGAGACGGTTGACGTCGTCGTAGGTGCCCTCGATCGGGACCACCGTCGCGCCGTAGGCCAGCGCGTGATCGACCTTGGCTGGTTCGAGGTCGGCCGGGATGAAGACGTAGGCCGGCAGCCCGATCACGGCGGCCGCCGCGGCGGTCGCGCCGGCCAGGTTGCCGGTCGATGCGCAGGCGAGCGCCTCGACCCCGAATTCGACCGCGCGAGCCGCCGCGACCGCGACCGCCCGGTCCTTGAACGACAGCGACGGGTTGCGCGTGTCGTCCTTGATCCACAGCCGATCGAGGCCGAGCGTCGGGGCGAGGCGGTCGGCCGGCAGCAGCGGGCTGGAGCCGACGGGAAGACCGCGCGCCGGCGGCGCATCGACCGGGAGGAGCTCGGCGTATCGCCAGATGCCGGGCGCGCGTGAGGCGATGGTCTCGCGCGTCAGTGACGCCCCGATGACGGCGTAGTCGTAGGCGACCTCGAGCGGCCCGAAACAGGCGGGACAGACGTAGGACAGCCCGATCGGCTGCGTCGCGCCGCAATTGCGACAGCGCATGCCGAGGATCCGCTGGCCGGTCTTGGACGGTGCTGCTGGTGTCTCGATCGCCATGGTTCTGTCTCCGGGACGCTGGTGAGCGCTCGGGACCGGGGTACGGGCGACCGTCTTGGACGGATAGGGGGGCTCCGAAGGGAGGATCCCTTATCGTGCAGGATGACCTGCCCGGACTTGGCACCTTGCCGATGCGTCGGTAGGTTGTCGTGGCTTCAACGGGCCGGTCCCTCTGCCACTCTTGATAAGAGCTCTTCGGTTGTGTGCGGATGCTACGGGCGACCGGAGCGACCTGTCAACGAGCATCCCGCACGCTACGCTCTCGGCCATGTCTGACGAGGACGCATACCGGATCCTGGAGCGGCGCCTCGGCCCGGCTCTTGCTGCCAACCGGCCGGGCTCGGCGACCGATCACGTCCTCATCGCGTTGCCGTCATATAGCGTCAGCGAATCGTTGATGTCGCACTACGGCGACCGGATCCCGTCGCTCGAGCACCGGTACCTCGGGTCGATCCTCATCCCGTCCCGCCTCCCGTCGTGCGAGGTCGTCTACATCTCGTCGCGTCGCCCGGACCAGGCAGCGATCGACTACTACCCGGCGCTCCTGTCGCCCGAGCGGCGTGCCCTGACCGACGGGCGGATCCGGCTGATGGAATGGAACGACGGGACGATGCGATCGGTGGCCGCCCGCCTCGTCAGGCGTCCGGACCTGATCGAGGATCTGCGCGCGATCATCGGGGACCGTCCCGCCCTCATCGAGCCATGGAACGTGACCGAGCATGAGGTCGCGCTGGCACTCGCTCTCGACGTGCCGATCAACGGGACGCGACCCGAGCTCCGCCGCATCGCGTTCAAGAGCGAGGGCCGGCGCCTCATCGCCGCGGCCGGCGTCCCCGTCCCGCTGGGACGCGAGGATGTCCGGACCGTCGATGACGTCATCGAGGCCATCCTGGCCATCCGTGCCGAGCACCCGGAGGCGCCGGGGGTCGTCATCAAGCACGATGACAGCGGCGCCGGCGACGGCAACGTGGTCCTCGACCTCGAGCCGCTCGACGGTGCCGCCGACCCGGCAGCCTGGCTGCGCGCGACGATCGAGGCGCTGCCGGACTGGTACCTGCGCGACCTCGCGCTCGGCGGCATCGTCGAGGAGCGGATCGTCGGGACGCACTTCACCAGCCCCAGCGCCCAGGCCGACATCCTGCCGAATGGCGAGGTCGTCGTCCTCGCCACGCATGAGCAGGTGCTCGGCGGCGACGGCGGTCAGGTCTACCTCGGCTGCCGGTTCCCGGCCGACCCAGCCTACGCTCCTCGCCTGGCAGCCGATGCCCAGGCGGTGGGGGAGCAGCTCGCCCGGCGCGGGGCGCTCGGGCGGTTCAGCGTCGATTTCGTGGCGGCTCGCGACGAGACCGGGCCGTGGAGCATCCACGCTCTCGAGATCAATCTGCGCAAGGGCGGGACGACCCACCCCTATTCCGCGTTGCGGAACCTCGTCCCGGGCCGCTATGACACCGAGGCAGGCCGCTGGGTGGCGGAGGACGGCACCGCCCGGGCCTACAGCGCGACGGACAACCTGGTGGATCCCGCCTGGCTCGGTCTGTCGGTGGCGGCCGTCATCGACGCGGTCGCGGCAGACGGCATCGGGTTCGACCATCGGACGGGGACCGGGGTCGTCCTCCACATGCTGTCCGGGCTCGCCATCGACGGGCGGGTCGGGCTGACCGCCATCGCGGCGTCGGCGGACGAGGCGGGCGCCCTCCACGCCGCGACCAGGGCGGCCATCGATCGCGTCGCCGCCACGTCGGCGTAGGGGCGGCGATGGCCATCAGGATCACCGAGGCGACGGCGCTCGACATCCGCTTCCCGACGTCGATGGAGCTCGACGGCTCAGACGCGATGAACGAAGCGCCCGACTACTCGGCCGCCTACGTCATCCTGCGCACGGACCACCCGGCCGGCCTGGCGGGTCACGGCCTGACCTTCACCAGCGGCCGGGGCAACGAGCTGTGCGTCGCCGCCATCGAGTCGATGGCGCCGCTCCTCGTCGGCCGCACGCTCGAGGAGCTGACCGCCGACCTCGGGGCCTTCTGGTCGTCGCTGGCTGACGCCCAGCAGCTGCGCTGGGTCGGCCCCGAGAAGGGCGTCATCCACCTGGCCACGGGCGCCCTCGTCAATGCCGTCTGGGACCTGTACGCCAAGGTCGAGGGCAAACCCCTCTGGCAGCTCCTGGCCGACATGAGCCCCGAGGCGATCGTCCGGGCGATCCCGTTCCGCTACATCACCGACGAGCTGACGCCCGGCGAGGCCCTGGCGATGCTCCGGCGGCTCGAGCCGACGCGGGCCGAGCGCATCGCCGAGTTGCGGACCGACGGCTATCCGGCCTACACGACCTCGACGGGCTGGCTGGGCTACGACGACGACAAGGTGCGTCGCCTCTGCCGCGAGGGCATCGCGGCGGGCTGGACGCACTTCAAGATCAAGGTCGGGCGCGATCTCGATGACGACCTGCGGCGGGTCGGCATCGTCCGCGACGAGATCGGTCCGGACCGCGTCCTGATGGTCGACGCCAACCAGGTCTGGGACGTCGACCTCGCCATCGACTGGATGCGCCGGCTGGCCCAGTTCCACCCGCTGTGGATCGAAGAGCCGACGAGCCCCGACGATGTCCTCGGCCACGCCCGGATCGCGCGAGCTCTCGAACCGCTCGGGATCGGCGTGGCGACCGGCGAGCACGCCCACAACCGGGTCATGTTCAAGCAGTTCCTGCAGGCCGACGCGATCGCCTTCTGCCAGATCGATGCCTGTCGCCTCGGTGGGGTCAACGAGGTCCTGGCCGTCCTGCTCATGGCCGCCAAGCGGGGCGTCCCGGTCTGTCCCCACGCCGGGGGCGTCGGCCTGTGCGAATACGTCCAGCACCTGTCGATGTTCGATTACATCGCAGTGAGTGGATCGCTCGAGGGCCGCGTGACCGAGTACGTCGATCACCTCCACGAGCACTTCATCGATCCGGTCGTCGTGCGAGACGGCCGCTACCGGCTGCCGACCGCGCCGGGCTACTCGATCGAGATGAAGCCGGCCGCTCTCGCGGGATATGCTTATCCGAACGGTCCGATCTGGAGCGGGCTCAGAACCGGCTCGGCCTGATCCCCCGACGAAGGTTGCGAACGAGGCGGGCGGCCGCAACCCTTCCGCAACGTGGTAGCATCCGCTCACTTACGACTGCGGAAGCCGACTCCTGCGAGCCCTTGGCCCGCATCACGCGCGGCCGGTCGATCACCGTGATCGCCTGTGCAACGGGAGTCCACCGCCGATGGCCACGACCGCGCCCGCCACCCGCCACGCCGTGGGTCGATCCGTGCGAGCCAATCTCTCCACCGCCGAGCTGTACGAGGACGCGATCCGCCACGGCGAGGGCCTCGTCGCCGCGGACGGGCCGCTGGTCGTCCGGACGGGCAAGCACACCGGACGCTCGCCGCAGGACAAGTTCATCGTCGACGAGCCGTCGAGCCACGGAAAGATCTGGTGGGGCGCCGTCAACCGACCGATCTCGGAGCGGCACTACGACCGGCTGCGCGCCCGCCTCGTGGCCTATGCCGCATCGAGGGACCTGTACAGCCAGGACTGCTTCATCGGCGCCGCGACGGCCCACCGTCGGTCTCTGCGCGTCTACACGGAGACCGCCTGGGCGAGCATCTTCGCGCGCAACCTGTTCCGCCGGCCGGCCCTCGACCAGCTCCGCGGGTTTCACGCCCAATTTCACGATCATCTGCGTGCCGTCGTTCCAGGCGGACCCGGAGACCGAAGGTACCCGCACCGGAACGGCCATCCTGGTCCATCTCAAGCGGATGGAGATCATCATCGTCGGCACCGAGTACGCCGGCGAGATCAAGAAGAGCGCCTTCACGGTCATGAACTACCTGATGCCCGACGAGGGTGTCCTGCCGATGCACTCGGCCATCAACATCGGCCAGGACGGCGACGCGGCGGTCTTCTTCGGCCTCTCGGGGACCGGCAAGACGACGTTGTCGGCGGATCCGCTGCGCAGCCTCATCGGCGACGACGAGCACGGCTGGGGCGATGGCATCAGCTTCAACTTCGAGGGTGGCTGCTACGCCAAGACCATCCGCCTCTCGCCGATGTACGAGCCCGACATCTTCCAGACGACGCGGCGGTTCGGGACCGTCCTCGAGAACGTCGACCTCGACCCGCGGACGCGTGCGCTCGATCTCGACTCCGAGCGGTTCACCGAGAACACCCGGGGTGCCTACCCGCTCGAATTCATCGGCAATGCCGATGAGACCGGCATGGCCGGCACCCCCCGGACCGTCGTCTTCCTGACGGCCGACGCGTTCGGCGTCCTGCCGCCGATCTCGCGGTTGACCCGCGAGCAGGCCGCCTATCACTTCATCAGCGGCTACACGGCCAAGCTCGCCGGCACCGAGATCGGCGTCATGGAGCCGAAGGCGACCTTCTCGGCCTGCTTCGGGGCGCCATTCATGCCCCGCCACCCGGGCGAGTACGCGGCGATGCTGGTCGAGCGCCTGGAGCGCGATGATGTCCCCGTCTGGCTCGTCAACACCGGCTGGACGGGCGGCCCCTACGGCGTCGGCCAACGCATGAACATCGCCCACACCCGGGCCATGGTCCGCGCGGCGCTCGACGGCTCGCTCGACGCGCGCCGAGATGCGAGTCGATCCGAACTTCGGCGTGTCGGTGCCGCTCAGCTGCCCCGATGTGCCGGCATCATTCCTCGATCCACGCTCGACCTGGGCGGATACGGCGGCCTACGACGAGGCCGCGACGCGCCTGAGCCGCATGTTCCGCGAGAACTTCGCGGACTACGCCGACGGCGTGGACGCGGCCATCGCGGCGGCCGGGCCGGGGGCAGGCTGACCGTCGTCGGCCAGGGACAGGTGGGCACGCCGAGCGGCCCAGGCCAGCAGGATGGTCCCGATGACGAGCGGCCAGAGACTCAGGGCGAGCGGGATCGCGAGCAGGACCAGGAGGAGACCGAGCAGCGCGAAACGCTGGCGTGGCGGTCATCGTCGATCGCCGGCGAGGGTCAGCAGCCCGGCCCCGAAGATGGCGGCAAGTCCGACGACGATGAGCGGCAGGCTGCCGGCCGCGAGCAGGCCGAGGACGGCGAACAGGGCGCCGAGCAGGGTGAGGACCGTGGCGGGAACGAAGGTCGACATGTGGGCGACTCCAGGCACGAGCGTTGTCGAGCCCAAGGGTCGTGCCGGACCCATCGCCCGACCATCCACGGATGTCCGTTCCCACCATCGACGGATGTCAGAATGGGTCGTTCCGACGACCTGAAAGGAGACCCACGCGTCATGGCTCGCAACAAGGTCACCGTCATCGGCGCCGGCAATGTCGGCGCGACGACCGCCCAGCGCATCGCCGAGGCCGGCCTGGCCGACGTCGTCCTGATCGACATCGTCGAGGGCCTGCCACAGGGCAAGGGTCTCGACCTCGCCGAGGCGGCGCCCGTCGTCGGCCACGACGCCCGGATCACCGGCACGAACGACTACGCCGACACGGCTGGCTCGGACATCGTGGTGGTCACCTCGGGGCTGGCCCGCCAGCCGGGGATGAGCCGCGACGACCTGCTTGCAAAGAATGCCGGCATCGTCCGGGCCGTGGTCGAGCAGGCCGTGAAGCACTCGCCGGACGCGATCCTGATCATCGTCACCAACCCCCTCGACGCGATGTGCCATGTGGCCATGCGCGCATCTGGATTCCCGCGCGAGCGTGTGCTCGGGATGGCCGGCGTGCTCGACTCGGCGCGTTTCCGGACGTTCATCGCCCTCGAGCTGGGAGTGTCGGTCGAGGACACCCATGCGTTCGTCCTCGGCGGCCACGGCGACACGATGGTGCCGCTGTCGCGCTACTCGACGGTCGCCGGCGTGCCGATCACGGAGCTCCTGCCACCCGACCGGGTGAAGGCCCTCGAGGAGCGGACGGCCAACGGCGGCGCCGAGGTGGTCGCACTGCTCAAGACCGGCTCGGCCTACTACGCCCCGGCCGCCTCGACGTTCGAGATGGTCGAGTCGATCCTGCTCGATCGCAAGCGCGTGCTCCCGTGCGCCGTGCTGCTCGAGGGCGAGTTCGGGACCGACGGCCTGTTCGTCGGGGTCCCGGTCGTCCTCGGCTCGACCGGGATGGAGCGCATCTTCGAGATCGAGCTCACCGCTGACGAGCAGGCCGCCTTCGACGCGTCCGCGGCAGCCGTTCGGGAGCTGGTCGACAAGCTGACCTGACCGTCCGAGCCTCGGCCGCTGCGTGCGCCGGAGCGGCGCCGAACGATGCGCCGATGCCTTCCGTCGTCAGTGACCGACCACCGCGAGTGCCGGCGGCCGGTGAGGCTCGAGCTGTGCTGCCCGTTCGTAGGGCCCGGTCGACCGTTCGAGCGAGAGCCATTCGGTACGTCGCTTCCGTATCGGGCAGTGGCATCTCGTCGAGCTCGCGGGCCAGGATGGCCTGGAGGCGGCGATATTGGCGGATCACCTGGGAGCGGGACCCGATCAGCCCATGGACGGCGATCAGGACTGCGTGCGCCTCCTCGCGCAACGGGTCTCGTTCGAGCAGACGGTCGGCTGCCGTGCGCGCCCCGACCGCGTCGCCGGCCACCAGGCGGCGCTCGGCGAGGATCGCCAGGACATCCTCGTAGCGGTCGGACAGCCGCTCGCGCTCCGCGGCGAAGCACTCGTGGCCGAGGCCTTCGAGCAGGTCGCCCTGGTAGAGCCCGATGGCCACCTCCGCACCGCAGGCGTCGTTGGCCAGACAGTCCTCGAAGGCGGTCACGTCGAGGTCGATGCAGGCGTCGAGCCTGATCCCGACGGTATCTGTATCGATGTCGAGGACATCGCCCGGCCCGAAGCCGGCTTCGGCGAGACCCTGGCGAACGAGCCACAGAGCCTGGCGCAACGACCCGGCGGAGGTGCCGTCAGCGTCGGGCCAGAGGTCCGCGGCGATCGCCTCGCGTGACCGTTGTCGGCGCGCAAGCACCAACAGGGCGAACAGCGCCTGGGCGTGGCGACCCGGCAGGCGGATGTGGCGGCCGTCGGCGGTGCGCGCATCGAGACGGCCGAGAAGATCGACCTGGAGGCGTACGCGCCGGGCCGGGCTACTGCTCGCCATCGTCGTATCCATCTCGTGGATTTCGCGACGTCCGGCCCGTCGATCTAGGGCCGGACGCGCGCATCGTGACAGGGGCGGCCCCAGACGCGCCTGTCGCAGCGGATGGGTCTCTCCGACCCGATCCGCGTTGTCCGCGATGATGTCTGCCAGTCAGGCGCCCGGCGAGACTCGGCTTGACACCCTGCATGTCGGCAAGCCGACACGCCGACCTTCGATACACTCACCTGACAGTGCCGATCGCCGTCCTGACCTTCCAGTTCGACCCTTCCACCCAGCTTTTCGGCGACCTGGTCGTTCGCTGG
The DNA here is from genome assembly GCA_963776385.1 of uncultured Chloroflexia bacterium. Lineage (GTDB taxonomy): Bacteria > Chloroflexota > Limnocylindria > Limnocylindrales > CSP1-4 > SPCO01. The sequence continues at coordinate 777,093 of CAVZME010000011.1, read as the reverse complement.
GGGACCATCGCCCTCGTCGCGGCCATCGTGGCCGCCCTCGTCCTGGCCGGCGTCCTCGCGCGCGGCGGGGGTCTCCGGCCGGACGACGTGGCGTTCGTCGCGATCGGCATCGTGCCCGGCGCGGTCATCGGAGGGCGGCTGGGCTACCTGATCATGCACGCGGGCGCATTCGGGGCCACGCCGGAGGTCCTGCTCGATCCATCGATCGGCGGACTCGAGCTCGGCCTGGCCGTCGTCGGCGGTTTCATCACCGGCACCTATGTGGCCAGCCTGCTCGGCTCGCCCGTCGGTCGCTGGCTGCACGTCGCGATGGCGCCGACCCTGTTCGTCCTCGGCGCGGGCAAGCTCACGATGGTCCTGACGGGCACGGGTCAAGGGCAGCCGAACGCCGGCGAATGGGCGACCCGCTATCTCGGTCCAGGCCCGTGGGGTTCGCTGGTGCCCGCGTTGCCGTCGGATCCATCGCAGGCGTGGGAAGGCATCGCGACGCTCGCGATCCTGACGCTGGTCACGGTCCTGCTCATGCTCGGCGCCTTCCCGCGCCGCGACGGAAAGGTCTTCTTCCTCGCGATCGGGGCGTGGGCCATCGCACGCGCCATCGTGTCCACGACGTGGCGCGACCCGCTCGTCACTGACCGACTCAACGCCGGCGGTCTCATCGCGGTCGGGATCGCATCGGCCTGCGTCCTCGCCCTGATCGTGCTGTTCGTCCGCGCCCGCCTGGTCGGGCAGGATCCCGATGCCGACGAGGCGTTCGGCGTCGCGCAGGACGCGACAGGCGCCTCCGTCCCGACGAGCGCACCGGGTGGCGCCGACCTTGGCTGGCCGGATCCCGAGTCACGCCCGCGGTTCTGAGCCTGCGAGGGAGTATCGTGGGAAGACACCGTTCACGAGGTCTGACGTCATGACACAGGTCGCAGAACCGGGCAGCCAGCACGCCGATGCCCCGGCGCCGGGGCGGGTCAGCCATTGGATCGGCGGCGCGACCGTCGCCGGGACGTCCGGCCGCGAGGGTCCCGTCTTCGACCCGGCGACCGGGGGGATCACGAAGTACGTCGACTTCGCCTCGGTCAACGAGGTCTCCGCCGCCGTCGCCGAGGCCAAGGCGGCGTTCCCTGCCTGGCGCGCGACCTCGCTGTCCAAGCGGACCGACGTCATGTTCCGCATCCGGAATCTCGTCGAGGCGCACCGCACCGAGCTCGCGGCGCTGCTGACGGCGGAGCACGGCAAGGTGCCCTCCGACGCCCTCGGTGAGATCGCCCGTGGCCTCGAGAACCTCGAATTCGCCTGCGGCATCCAGTCGCTGCTCAAAGGCGGCTTCTCGGAGCAGGCGTCGGGCGGCGTCGACGTCTACCAGATCCGCCAGCCGCTCGGCGTCGTCGCCGGGATCACGCCGTTCAACTTCCCGGCGATGGTCCCGATGTGGATGTTCGCGACGGCCATCGCGGCCGGCAACACCTTCATCCTGAAGCCGTCCGAGAAGGATCCTTCGGCCGCGAACTTCCTGGCCGAGCTCCTCGCCGAGGCCGGCGTCCCGGCGGGCGTCTTCAACGTCGTCCATGGCGACAAGGTCGCTGTCGACGCGATCCTCGAGCATCCCGACATCGCCGCGGTGTCGTTCGTCGGCTCGACGCCGATCGCCCGCTACATCTACGAGACCGGGACCAAGGCCGGCAAGCGGGTCCAGGCGCTCGGTGGCGCCAAGAACCACATGATCGTGCTGCCCGACGCCGACATCGAGATGGCCGCGGACGCCGCGGTCTCGGCAGGCTACGGCTCGGCCGGCGAACGGTGCATGGCGATCGCCACGATCGTCGCCGTGGGCGACGTGGCCGACCCGCTGGTCGAGGCGATCAAGAGTCGTCTGCCGAAGATCACCGTCGGGCCGGGCAGCGACCCGGCCTCGGAGATGGGTCCGCTGGTCACGAAGCAGCACCGAGACAAGGTCGCGTCGTACCTCGAGTCCGGCCCCGCCCAGGGCGCCACGGTCGTCACCGATGGACGCGAACACCCCCTGTACGACGAATCCGACGGCTTCTTCCTCGGCGTCTCGCTCATCGACAACGTCACGCCGGCGATGGATGCGTACAAGGACGAGATCTTCGGGCCGGTCCTGACCGTCATGCGCGTCAAGACCTACGAGGAGGCGGTCAACCTCGTCAACTCGAACCCGTACGGGAACGGGACGGCGATCTTCACCCGCGATGGCGGCGCGGCGCGCCAGTTCCAGTTCGAGGTGAACGCGGGGATGGTCGGCATCAACGTGCCGATCCCGGTGCCGGTCGCCTACTACAGCTTCGGCGGCTGGAAGAACACCTGTTCGGCGACCTCCACATGTACGGCCCTGAGGGCGTCCAGTTCTACACGCGGGCCAAGATCGTGACCTCGCGCTGGCCGGATCCGGGCACGTCCAAGATCGACCTCGGGTTCCCGCGCAACCGCTGACGCCGGGCGACGCGGATTCGCCCCTTGTAGCGGGTCGTCGCCGTCGCGCACACTCCGCGCCATGCCCGGCCGGCGCGGGGCTCCCGAGCGCTTCCTGACGACGGTCGTCATGACCGACATCGTCGGCTCGACCGAGCACGCCGCCGAACTCGGCGACCGCGGCTGGCGCGAGCTGCTCGAGCTCCACCACGCGCTCGTCCGCGCCGCCCTACGCCGGCACGGCGGGCGCGAGATCGACACCGCCGGCGACGGCTTCTTCGTCGATCTTCGACGCGCCCGCCGACGGCGGTCGCCTTCGCGCTCGAGATCGAGCGGGGTGTCGCCGACCTGGGCATCGACATCCGCGCCGGCGTCCACGTCGGCGAGGTCGAGCAGATGGGCGGCAAGGTGACCGGCCTCACCGTGGTCATCGCCTCGCGGATCATGGCAGCCGCCGCGCCGGGCGAGGTGCTCGTCTCATCGACCGTGCGCGACCTGGCGGCGGGCTCGAGCCTGACCTTCGAGGACCGCGGGGTCCGCGGAGCTGAAGGGCGTGCCAGGCGAGTGGCACGTCTACGCGGTCGCCAGCGCCCGACGGAGATGGTCGACGACGACCGGGGGCACGGCGACGGCCAGCGAACGGCGTGCCGCCGCGGTCCGCCGGGCCGAGGCCCGACCGATCTGGCAGCGCCGGCCGCGCCTCGTCGGGGCGACGGCCCTCGGCGCTGGCCGCTGATCCTCGCGACGGGCGGCCTGCTCGTCGCCAAGCCGTGGCAGCCGGCGGCGCTGGCGAGCGTGGCCGAGGATTCGATCGGCATCATCGACCCCGGACGGGACGAGGTCATCGGCGAGATCGCCGGTCGGCACGCGCCCCGGCGGCATCGCGGTCGGCGACGGGCTACGCGTGGGTCACCAACACCGGCGACGACACGGTCTCGCAGATCGACCTCGCCACACGCTCGGTGGTGGTCCGGATCGACGTCGGGCAACGCTCCGAAGGGCATCGCCGTGGCCGGCGGCTTGGTCTGGGTCGCCAACAGCGGCGAGCGGACCGTGTCGCGGATCAACACGGCCACCGGCCGGGTCGTCGGGGATCCCATCGACGTCGGCAACGGCCCGACCGCGATCGCCGCCGCCGGAGACGGCCTGTGGGTCGCCAACGCGACCGACAGCACGATCGTCCGCATCGATGCCGCGATCGGGCGCGGTCGGCCCGCCGGATCGGCGTGGCCGCCGAGCCCGGTCGCGCTGGCCGCCGACGAGGACGGACTCTGGGTGGCGAGCGAGGACGGCGCGTCGGTCAGCCACCACGATCCGGTCACCGGCGCCACCCGTCGAGGCGCCGATCCGGCTCAATGCGCGGCCGACCGCCCTCGCCATCGACCCGACATCGGTCTGGGTGGCATCCGCCGACGGCAAGGTCACCCGGATCGATCGCGCCGGCGACGGCGTGACGGCGACCGATCCCCGTCGGCCGCAGTCTGGCCACCATCGCGATCAGCGGCGACGGCGATCTGGGTCGGCGATCTGGATGGGACCGTCTACCGGCTCGACGCGGCCAATCCGTCGTCGCCGCCCAGGCAGATCTCGACGAGCAGCGCGGTCGCGTCGCTGGCCGTGGTCGACGGCGGGATCTGGCTGGCCGCCCAGGCGTCGGCGCGCAGCCACCGTGGCGGGACGCTGCGCATCGTGGAGGCGGGTCCGACGCCGCCCGGCTACGACACCGATCCGCTCGGCGTCCGTTCTACGACGTCGACGCTCGCTCGTAGGCGGATGGGCTCGTCGGCTACCGGCGCGTCGGCGGCAGCGCCGGTTCGGCATTGCTGCCCGATCTCGCGGCCTCGGCTCCGGTGATCAGCGACGGGGGGCGAACCTACGCCTTCCGGCTGCGTCCAGGGCTGGAGTACTCGACCGGCGGCCCGGTCCGGGCCGCCGATTTCCGACGTGCCATCGAACGCAGCTTCCAGGTGGTCGGACTGCGGCGACTCCCTTGGGCCCGTTCCTGTTCGGCTCCGATCGTCGGCGCCAAGGCGTGCATCGACCGATGACGAGACGCCGGTCGACGTCGTGCGACCTGTCCCAGGGCATCGTGACCGACGATGCGACCGGCACCGTCACGTTCCACCTCGTCCGGACAGCCGGACCCGGACTTCGTCTACAAGCTCGCCCATCCTGCTGCGTATCCCGGTGCCCGAAGGCGTCCCGATGCACGAATTGCTCGACGGCCAGCCGTTCCCGGGCACCGGGCCGTACACGTCACCTCGGCGAGGAGCCGAGAACGAGATCCGCCTCGGGCGCAATCCGCGTTTCCGGGTCTGGGACGCGGCTGTCCGTCCCGACGGTTCCCCGACGAGATCGTCTTCACCTTCGTCCGAGGACGAGGCGCAGCCGGTCGCGATGGTCGAAAACAACGACGCCGACTACACCTCCTCGATCGGCGACGCGTCGCCCGAGCTCCTGGCACGGATCGAGACGCAGCACCCGGACCGGATCCACGGCGGGGCATCGGCCACGATCGTGGGTCGAGCTGAATACCTCGATCCCACCATTCGACAACATCGACGCGAGGAAGGCGGTCAACTTCGCGATCGATCGCGCCCTACATGGCCGAATTGCGGGGCCGGGCGCGGCCGTCACCTGCCAGATCCTGCCGCCGGGCTTCCCGGGCTACCAGCCGTATTGCCCGTATACCGTCCGAGCTCGATGCCGGCGGCCGATGGACCGCACCCGACATGCAGGCGGCCCAGCGGCACATCGACGCGTCGGGCACGCGCGGACAGCACGTCACCCTCGGGCCGTCGATCGGCGCCGTGGCGCCCAGTTCATGTACGTCGGGCACGTCCTCGAGGAGCTCGGATACCAGGTCACGCTCGACAAGAGGAACATGCGCGAGTTCCCCAAGGTACCGCCGTAGTGGGACGTGAAGCGTACCCAGGTCCATGCTCAACGGATGGATCCCGGACTATCTCGCGCCGGCCAACTTCCTGAGCTTCCTGAGGTGCGACGGTGAATCGCTCAACGACTATTGCGACCCGGAATTCAACCGCATGTTCGACCATGCGCTGCAGCTCCAGGTGACTGACCCCGCTGCCGCCCTCGCCGAGTGGGCCGCCCTCGATCACCGAGCCGTCGATCTCGCCCTGTTGGCGCCGCTTCGACAACCCTGGTGCCGTCTTCGTGTCCGAGCGCGTCGGCAACTACCAGTACAACCCGGCCTACGGGAGCCTGTTCGACCAGATGTGGGTCCAGTAGGCACCTGACACGGGTCTGTAACCACTTCACCGATCGAGTCACGTCCGCCGGTCACGTGGCTCGCGGGCAGTCTTGGGTCCCACTCCCAGGAGGCCCAGCGATGACCGACTACCAGCGCACCACCACCCGCGAGACCGAGGTGGCCGGCGGTGTGACCGAGGCCTACCAGGCCCCGGTCCCCACCACCGCTCCGGCTCCGGCCGTCAGCAGCGTCAGGACCACCGAATCCGCCTACACCCCAGCCGGTCCGAGTGGCGCCACCACGGCCGCCCGCATCGTGACCTTCGCGTTCGGCATCCTGCAGGTGCTGCTCATCCTGCGCATCATCCTGCTGCTCCTCGTGGCCAACCCAGGCAACGACCTCGTGGGTGCCATCTTCGGGATCACCCAGCCGTTCGTCGAACCCTTCATCGGCATGTTCTCGCTCAACCGGGTCGAGGCTGACCAGGGCTCCATCCTCGATGTCGCCGCCATCGTGGCGCTCATCGGCTGGACCCTGATCGAGGCGCTCATCCTGGCAGGGCTTCGGATCTTCTCGCGCCGCCCGGCCGAGGCGGTCTGACCGATCGGGAGAGCTCGGCGGACAGATCAGCGATCTCGGCCGGGCCTGTCCCGCAACACCCTCCCAACCACGTGGCTCCCAGCGCGGCCCACGTCGCCGCGACCCTCGGGTCGAACCCACCGCCGTCGCTCGCCACCCACCGGCGAGCGGCGGCTTCCCATGTGTCACCGCCATTCGGGTAGGCGATGATCCCGCCATCGGTGGCCTCGCTCGCCGCCGCGAGGAGCGCGGGAACGTGCCGCGGTGGACCGCAGTTGACGCCGAACGCCACGAGCCCGGCTGCCTCGGCTGCCAGCTGGAACGCCTCCGCGACAGGTTCGCCGGCAGCGGTCGTCTCGCCATCCCGGCACTGGTACGACAGCCAGCCCGACGCGCCCGACTCGGCGAGAAGGTCGAGCAGGACGCTCGCCTCGCGCATGGTGGGGATCGTTTCGAAGGCGAGCAGGTCGACGCCGGCGTCGAGGAGCGCCTCGATCCGAGGAGCGTGCAGATCTCGCATCGCTGCGGGCCCCGGGTCATAGTCGCCGCGGTACTCCGAGCCATCCGCCAGCATCGCGCCATACGGCCCGACCGAGCCTGCGACGAGGAGGCTCTCGGCTGCGATCCCGGACTCCGCAGCATGACGATCGCGCGCCCGCCGGGCGACCTCCACGCTCGTCCGGATCGCCGCGAGCGCCGCCGACCGATCCAGCCCGGCTGCCTCGAACCCCTCGATCGTCGCCTGGTAGCTGGCCGTCGTCGCGACCACGGCCCCGGCCCGGTAATAGTCGAGATGGACGTCCTCGATGGCCTCGGGGTCGGTCACCAGCAAGCGAGCCGACCAGAGTCGATCGGATAGGTCGAAGCCGCGAGCCTCGAGCTCGGTCGCCAATCCGCCGTCGAGCACGACGACCTCCGATCGGCTCGGCGTCATCGCACGTCCGTCCCCCTGCTGCCGCTCAGGACCATGCCTGCAGCTCGACGATGTTCCCCTCCGGATCGGTCGCGTAGACCCAGGTGATCCGTCGGCCGTCCTTCGTCTGCATGCTGACGACCTCGCCGAACCGGGCGCCACCGGCCGCGACGACGGCTTCGACCGCCGCCGGGACGTCCGGCACCTGGAACGCGACGTGGCCCCAGCCCGGTCGATCGACGCGGCTGCCCGGGTGCCCGTCGAGGGCGTCGTACTGGAAGATCTCGAGTGTCGGGCCACCGTCGCCGTGTCCCGGCAGGCGCAGGTGGGCGCCGGTCAGGTGAGCGTCACGCAGGCCGGTGGCTCCGTCCAGGTCGGCGCTGCGGATGTCGCGCTCCGGCGGGACGAACTCGCAACCGAAGACGTCGGTGTAGAACGCCGCCAGCCGCCGCCAGTCGTGCGCGGTGACGTTCACGTGCCCGAAGCGGGCATCGATGATGCTCATGAGATCCTCGGCTGCGCCTGCGGTCAGCTCATCCGGGCGTGGTTCGCCGGCGCCCGCTTGATGAACCTGCCGTGGCCCTTGTGCCCGGTGAACTCGCCGTCCCGGACGATGACCGATCCGCGCGACAGCACGACGTCGCTGGCGCCCTGCACGGACCGACCCTCGTAGCACGAATAGTCGACGTCCATGTGGTGCGTGCCCGCCGAGATCGTCCGACGCCGGTTCGGGTCATAGACGACGATGTCGGCGTCGGACCCGACGGCGATCGCGCCCTTCTGCGGGTACATCCCGAACATCTTGGCTGGGGCGGTCGAGATGACCTCGACCCACCGCTCGCGGGTGATGCGCCCGGCGACGACGCCGCCGTCGTGCAGCAGGTCGACCCGATCCTCGACACCGGGCAGGCCGTTCGGGACCTTGCGGAAATCGCCTCTGCCGAGTTCCTTCTGACCATGGAAGTCGAACGGGCAGTGGTCGGTCGACACGAGCTGGAGATCGTCCTTGACGAGTCCGGTCCACAGGTCGTCCCAGGTCTCCTTCGAGCGAAGGGGAGGGGAGCAGATGAACTTGGCGCCCTCGAAGCCGTTGCCCATGTCGTCGAGTGACAGGAAGAGGTACTGGGGGCACGTCTCGGCAAAGGCCTTGGTGCCGCGGTCGCGGGCTGCTCGGACCTCGGCGAGGGCATCGCTGGCCGACAGGTGGACGATGTAGACCGGCACGCCGGCCGCCTCGGCGAGACGGATGACGCGGTTGGTCGCCTCGCCCTCGAAGACCGCCTTGCGGGCGAGACCGTGGCCGATGGGATCGGTCGTGCCCGCCGCCACGGTCTGTTCGGCCACGACGTCGATGGCCATGCCGTTCTCGGCGTGCATCATGATCAGGCCGCCATTCTTCGCGGTCTGCTGCATCGCCCGGAAGATCGCCCCGTCGTCGCTGTAGAAGACGCCCGGGTACGCCGTGAACAGCTTGAAGTCCGGCACCCCTTCGGCGACCAGCCCGTCCATCTCCGCGAGCGTGGCGTCATTGACGTCGCTCATGATCATGTGGAACCCGTAATCGGCGACCGCGTTGCCCTCCGCCTTGGCGTGCCACGCATCGAGCCCGGCCCGCAACGATGAGCCGCGCGACTGGACCGCGAAATCGACGATGGAGGTCGTCCCGCCGAACGCCGCGGCGCGTGTCCCCGTCTCGAAGGTGTCCTTGGCGAACGTGCCGCCGAATGGCAGCTCCATGTGGGTATGGACGTCGATGCCGCCCGGGATGACGTACTTGCCGGTCGCGTCGATGGTCTCGTCGGCGGTCATCCCGGATCCGGCGAGATCCCGCCCGATGCCGACGATGGTCTCGCCATCGACCAGGACGTCAGCGGCGGACGAGCCATCCGCTGTGACGATGGTGCCGTTGCTGATGAGCGTTCGCATCGGTCCCTCCTCGAGCCACTCAGCGGTCGGCCAGGAGGGCCATCGTAGGGGAATGTCAGGTCACTCGCCGAACCCCGATGCAGGCAAGGATCGACACCAGCCCGCCGATCAGCAGGAGGATCCAAGTCGGTGCAGGAGGGGGAGCGGTGTCCATCCCGGACGGCGCTCGCTGTTCCGTGGAGGTCGGCGGACCGGTGGGCATCGGCCGGGTGGGGCTCGGCCCCGTCGCCACGGTGCTGCCGCCGGTTCCAGGCCGGGCCGTCGGGTTGGCAGAGGCCAGCGCACGCGGCCCCAGCTCACCGACGATCGCGCTCGGTTGGATGCTTCGATCCTGGTTCTTGTTGCCCGAACCGTCGAGCTGGAGCGTGCGCATGTGCCACGGTGCGCCAGAAACCTCGCCGGCGCCGTCGCGGATGCCCCCGGCCGCGAGATTCCAGAACCGCGATTGGGCGAGATGCCCGCCCCAGGCGAGAAGGACCGCCGACCCGCTCGAACTGAACTTGACGGCGAATTCGGCCGTGCTGTTGCCGGCCGTCGATCCCGCGTGGGCGGGCCCGCTGATGGCGCTGATCGTCCCGCCCCAGATGGTCAAACGCCGCGAGACGCCCGAATACGCCTCGGCGTCGCGAACGGACAGGCCGTCGGTCACGAAACCATCCGAGGGGAAGGCGCCCGATCTGGCTGCCGGCATCGACGGACACATCGACGAGACGCCGCCGCCGCCTGACCCACAGACCGGAGGCGACGTCCAGCCGTTGTAGCTGGCGAGGAAGTCGTATGCCTTGTGCCCCCCGGCGGTGAAGTCGTACTGGATCCGGATGGTGTGGGCGCCGGCTTTCAGTCCTTCGATGGCAAGCCGGAACGGCACGATCCCGCCCTCGGGATAGCGAGTGTTGTTGCCGTTGAGATTGCCGTTCTGCCAGGCGGGCGCGAAGGTCGCCCACTGGTCGAGGTTCACGGTCGTTGCCGCATGCACCTCGGCAACGCCCGGTCCGCCAGGCGCAAGAGAGATGACGGCGATGGCGACGACCGCGAATGCTGCCGATGCAGACCGTCGCGACTTGACATCGAATCGATCGGACATGGGAGCCTCGGTGACGGCTGGGCTCCATCGTCCGCGGCTGGTGCGCGCGATGTCGAGTAGCCCATCCTGACCAAGGACCGCCCCGCACCTCTCCGGATGCCATCGCCCGAGATGGCCGGGGCGAGAACTGCCGGTGACCACTCACACCGGCGGCACGGTGGCCCGCGGACCGACCTGTCAGCTCAGGCGATCCCCGAGGTGCCCACGACGCTCGCCACTCGTCGCGCCGGCGATCGGGTCAGCCGGTGACGAGCGCGATCAGCTGGCGGATCCAGGCCGCGGCGACCAGGCCGCACGCTCCGATGGCCAGCGCCAGGGCGAGCCCGCCTTCGATGGTCGTGCGTCGTCTGGTGCGCTTGGCGCCCTTTCCTTCGTCGCCCCACCACGGATCGCGAGCTCGTCGACGGATCATGTCCAACCCAGCCTCCAGGCCGGTCGCACCGCCCGCTGTCGTCCATGAGCGCGGCGGTCGCCGGATCGGTGCCCATCGTGGCCCACCGCAGACGCCACGACCAGCCTGACATCCGTCCCATCCGCAGCTGCCAGATGGCCGACGTCGGCCGTTCGACGGGCCTAGGCGAATGCCGGGATGACGTCCCGGCCGTAGGCCTCGAGCTGCTCTTCCTCGTCCCCGTTCATCAAGTAGAGGTTGAACTGGTCCACGCCGGCAGCCGCCAGCTCGTGGATCTTCGCGATGTGGTCATCGACCGAGCCAAGGACACAGAACCGGTCCGTCACCTCGTCACCGACGAACGCCGCATTGGACGATCCGACCTCGGCGTGATGGCGGTAGTCGTATCCGGCCCGATCGGAGATGTAGCCGGTCAGCGACTCGGGCAGCTGCTCACGCGGATACTTGTTGACCAGGTCGACGACGTGGTTCGAGACGAGTGCCGGGAACCAGCGCGTCCGCTCGCGACACAGCTCGAGGTCCCCGACGTGTGCCGGCGCGGCCGCCTGGACCTTGATCGACGCAGGGTCGCGACCGGCGGCCGCGGCCGCGTCACGCACCTGGCCGACGAACCAGCGGATCAGGTCGGGGTCGGCGAGCTGCAGGATGATCCCGTCGGCGACGCGGCCGGTCATCGCCAGCGCCATCGGCCCGTAGCCGGCGACCCAGATCGGGAGCGACCAGCCCTTGGTCCAGGGGAAGCGCAGCTCCGTCCCCTCGTATTCGATGGCTTCGCCCGCGACCAGGGCGCGGATGACCCGGATCGCCTCCTCGGTGCCGGCCATCGTGATCGGCGGCTTGCCCAGGACGCGCCTCGCGGAATCACCCCGCCCGATGCCGAGATCCATCCGGCCGCCGGACAGCTCGTCGAGCGTCGCCAGGAGCGACGGCGGTGACCGTGGGTTCGCGCGTGCCCGGGTTCGTGACGCATGTGCCCAGCCGCAGCCGCTCGGTCACGCCGGCCATCAGGGTCAGCAGCGGATAGGGATCGCGCCACAGGACGTGGCTGTCGAACAGCCAGCCATACTCGAAGCCGGCCGCCTCCGCCTGGCGGGTCAGTGCGAGGGTCCGCTCGGGTGTGTGCTCGGGCTTGAGCGTGAAGCCGAACTGCATGGTCGTGTCCCCGATCAGGTCCCGGTCGTGATGTCGAGTGGCCCGTCGGCAGGCATCTCGTAGGCGAGCATAAGGGTCTCGAGGATGTCATCGACCACGGCCACCCTGGCGTCGCCCTGCCAGGCATCCCACGTCCGCGAGTAATTCGGATCCGGGGCCATCGTCCAGCCCATGCTGGCGAGAGCTAGGATCGCATCGTCGCCGATGCGCTCGTTGCCCTTCAGGTAGGTGTTCGAGACGGCCTCGCCATACAGGCTGCCATCATCGGCCACGGACACCTGCAGATACCTGCCCCTGCCGGCGTCGAAGATCGCGAACTGGTCATGCCCGGCCTCGAGATACGCGAGCGTCGCGTCTACGGCGGGCTCAGGCGCATCCGCAGCGCCCGATCGTGGTGGCTTGTCCGTACGGCCCCCGAACAATCGTCGAAGCATCGATCCCCTCGGAAACGAGCGGCTCGACCGTCCTCCTCCAGACGGTCGAGCCGGAGGGATGGTAGCGCGAACTAGGGCCGCGTGAGATCCGCGTAGGCGTCAGGTCGACGGTCGCGGTAGAACTGCCAGGTGTTGCGGACCTCGCCGATGAGGTCGAGGTCGAGGTCACGGATGATGAGCTCCTCGTCGTGGGCCGATCCGACGTCGCCGACGAACTGGCCACGCGGGTTCACGAAATAGCTCTGGCCATAGAAATCGTCGTCGCCGTAGTCCGCTTCGATGCCGACCCGGTTGATGGTCCCGACGTAGTAGCCGTTGGCGACGGCATGGCTCACCTGCTCGATCCGCCACAGGTATTCCGACAGGCCGCGCGAGGTCGCACTCGGGATGAGCACGATCTCGGCACCGTTGAGCCCGAGCGCGCGGGCGCCTTCGGGAAAGTGGCGGTCGTAGCAGATGTACACGCCGATCTTGCCGACGGCTGTCTCGAAGACGGGGTAGCCCAGGTTGCCCGGCCGGAAGTAGAACTTCTCCCAGAAGCCCTTGACGTGCGGGATGTGCGTCTTGCGGTACTTGCCGAGGTAGGTGCCGTCGGCGTCGATGACCGCTGCGGTGTTGTAGTAGATGCCGGAGGCCTTCTCGTCCTCTTCGTACATCGGCGCGACGACGACCATGCCCGTCTGCTTGGCGAGGTCCTGCATGCGCTTGGTCGTCGGTCCGTCCGGGATGAGCTCCGTGTAGCTGTAGTACTGGGCGTCCTGGACCTGGCAGAAATACGGCCCGTAGAACAGCTCCTGGAAGAGGATGAACTGGGCGCCCGCCTTGGCGGCCTCGTGGGCACGCTCTTCGTGCTTCTGGATCATCGATTCCTTGTCGCCGGTCCAGCTGGCCTGGACGAGCGCACCGCGGACGGTTCGGGCCATGTCGGGCATCACCTCGCTCGGTGGTCGGGTGGGTCGAAGATGCCAGAGGGTACACCCTCGGCCATGCGACCGGCCCGGCGCGCGGCCCGGCGCTTCCGGCCCGGCTACCTCGGGCCCGGCGATCTCGGGCCACGGTGGGTCGCTCGGGGGGTCTGGCAGTCCCCACTGGCGCCTCGAACCGCAGTCGACGCAGCCCTCGGAGCCGATCCGGGTTTGCCAGTCCCCGAAGTGGCGTCGAGGAGAGCGATCCCGTCCACGAACGAGTGCTTCGCGCCCGCGGTGGGGCCTGACAACCCCGGGATCGACGCCCGGTTCCGGTTTTGCGGACCGGGCTCTCGCGCCGCGCCGGTCAGTCCGGCAAGACCTCGGGCCGTCTGCGCATGTACCACTCGGTGAACTCGCGGCAGCGGCCTTCGTCGTCGAACCGGACCACGAAGACGTTGGCGAACTCGCGGTCGACGGCGCCCCGATCGTCGGTCAGGTAGCGGGTCTCGCCATGGGCGACGCAGGCATCGCCGTCGATCGCGAGGACCTCGTAGTCGGCCTCCCAGGAGCCGGGGACATCGGGGTCCGCGAGCCAGGCGGCGACGACCGCGGTCCGTCCGACGACCGCTTCGCTGAAGGGGTCGAACGCGTAGCGGACATCGCCGCTGAACAGGTCACCGATGGCCACCGGATCGAGGAGTCGCCACGCGTCGATGTAGCGGTCGAGCCAGGACTGGAACCCAGCGTGGTCCATCGGGGGCCTCCTCATCACGCGCGTTGGCGTCACGGTAGCATCCGGTGGTCGAACGGTCCGTCTCGGCCGCTCGGAACCGCGCGAGGAGACACCGATGACGCACGATCCCCGAGTCCTCAGCCGGGCGGCGGCGCTCGCGACCGACTATCTCGCCTCGGTCGGGTCTCGCCCGGTGGCCCAGCCAGTGGACCTGGCCGGCCTGCGCGCCGCGATGGGCGGGCCGCTGCCCGACGGACCGTCCGATCCGACCGCGGTCATCGAGGCTCTCGCCGAGGCCGCCGACCCCGGGCTCGTCGCGACCGCCGGCCCGCGCTTCTTCGGCTTCGTCATCGGTGGCAGCCTGCCGGCCGCGCTCGGCGCCGAGTGGCTGGCCGGTGCCTGGGACCAGAACGCGGCCTTCTACGTCATGTCACCCGCCGCCGCCGTCGCCGAGGAGGTCGCGGCGGCCTGGCTGGTCGAGCTGCTCGAGCTGCCCGCCGGGGACGAGCGTCGGGTTCGTCTCCGGGCGCCACGATGGCCAACTTCACCGCCCTCGCAGCCGCCCGGCATGCGGTGCTGGCGAAGGTCGGCTGGGACGTCGAGCGGCTCGGCCTCCAGGGCGCGCCGCCGGTGACGGTCGTGACCCACGCCGGGTCGCACGCGACGATCTACGCGTCGCTCCAGATGCTCGGTCTCGGCCGGGAAGGGGAGCGCGTCCGCAAGGTCGATGCCGACGATCAGGGCCGGATCCGCCCCGACGCCCTGCGCGCGGAACTCGCGACGATCGACGGCCCGGTCATCGTCTGCGCCCAGGCCGGCAACGTGAACACCGGCGCGTTCGACCCGTTCGAGGATGTCGCCCGGATCGTCCACGAGCGCGGCGGTTGGCTCCATGTCGACGGGGCCTTCGGGATCTGGGCCGCGGCCGTGCCGTCCCTGCGGGACCGGATGCGCGGACACGCCGAGGCGGACTCCTGGTCGACCGACGCGCACAAGTGGCTGAATGTGCCGTACGACTCCGGGCTCGTCTTCGTCCGGGATGCCGCGGCGCATCACGCCGCGATGACGTTCGGGGCGTCGTACTACGTGGAGACAGCCGGTGGCGAGCGCGACCCCTATGCAACTGGGTGCCCGAATCGTCGCGTCGCGCCCGGGGATTCGCGATCCTCGCGGCGCTGCGCTCGCTGGGGCGGACCGGGCTGGTCGACCTCATCGAGCGCGACTGCGCGCTCGCCCGCCGGATGGCCGAGCGACTCGTCGGCGCAGCCCGGCGTCACGATCCTCAACGAGGTCGTGCTCAACCAGGTGCTCGTCGGGTTCGAGACGCGACGATCTGACGCGCGCCGTCATCGACGCCGTCCAGCGTGACGGGACGTGCTGGCTGGGCGGCACGACCTGGGCGGGTCGTGCCGCGATGCGCGTCTCGGTCAGCGGCTGGCAGACGACCGAGGACGACATCGACCGCTCGGCCGATGCCATCCTGCGCTGCCTTGCCGCGGTCAGCTGAGGGGCTTGACCGACATCCCGGTGTGCAGGTAGGCGGTGAACCTCGCCGTCACGGCGAAGACTCCGTGGATCCGGACGCCGCTGCGCAGCGTGCTGATCGCCTTGCCGTTGCCGATGTAGATGCCGACGTGGGTGCCGTAGCCCCAGATGACCAGGTCACCGATCCGGGGGTTGTACCGGCTCGCCTTGCCGTGCGCCTTGAACCAGAGGTACAGCGATCGGGCGGACCGCAGGTAGCCGGTGTGGATCGCGGCGGCGTCGCCGGCCTGCTTGTAGGCGTAGCGGACGAGACCGGAACAATCGAAGGCGCTCGGACCGGCGGCGCCGTATCGCCACGGGTCGCCCAATTGGGCCTTGGCGATCCGGACGATCTGCTGGGCCTCCGTCGCGGTCGTTGCGGCGGCCGGGGTCGATGGGGCCATGCTGAAGAGGACTGCCCCTGCGAGGGCGAGGGGGATGAACGCTCGTGCGCCCATGTGCAGCGTGCGCAATGGTGCTCCTTCCTGCCAGGACGTCACGCCGGGGGCGTGACGGGCGGTGACGCCCGCGGATTCGCACGGAAGGACACGGTGAACAGGCGATGGCCTGCTTCAGGTGGGGGTGCCGACACATTGGGACTTGGCCGGAGACGGGCTCTGGGGGCGAGCCGCGCGAGCGGGGCGTTGTTCGAGTTTTCCGGGTTCCCGTGTGGCCTGGGGGTCGATCGGCGAGGCGCAGTCTACCCGTGTTCGCCGGATCCGTCAGGAGGCGCCCGGGCCGTGCGCTAGCATCGACCCGGTGACGACACAGCCTGAGCGACCCGACCGCACCGCTGATCCTGGTCAATCCGAGGGCGTCGAAGGTCGCAGATCGGGCGAAACGTGAGCAGGTCTCGGCAGCTGTCATCGGCGCCGTCCGCAACCGGTTCGGGCGGGAGCCGCGGGTCGAGATGGGATACGCTCGAAGCGACCCGGGCCGCGCTCGCCGAGGCGACCGAGGCAGAGCTCGTGGTCGTCGTCGGGGGAGACGGCACGGTGCGCGAAGCCGCCACCTCGCTCGTCGGTCGCACGACGCCCATGGCGGTCGTGCCCGCGGGAACCGGCAACGTCCTCGCGAATTCGATCGGCATCCGCGGCATCCGGGCGGGGATCGATGCCATCCGCCACGGTCACCCGCGCGTCATCGACCTCGGGCGGGCGCGCTGGACGCCCGCGACCGGCGACCACACGCTCGCACGAGCGCGTCTTCGCGGTCGCCTGCGGGATGGGCCTCGACGCCCGGATCATGGAGGCCGCCGAGCACGAGTGGAAGCGCCGGATGGGGTTCGGGGCGTATGTCGGTGCCGCTGTCCGCGAGGTGATGCACCTCGAGACCGCCACCTTCCGCATCGATGCCGACGGCGAGACCCTCGACATCGAGGGTTACCTCGCCCTCGTCGTCAACGCCGGCGACCTCGTGCCCGGCCGGATCGGCCCGCGGCGGCCGGTCGATCCCGCGGACGGGCAGCTCGACCTCATCGTGCTCGGCGGGAGGCACCCCGTCGCCGGCCTCGTCTCGGCTGTCGAGGTCATGGTCCGCTCCGGAGAACTGTCGGGCGGCGTCATCCGCCGCGCCGTGCGCCAGGTCGCCATCGACGCCGAGCCCGCCCAGCCGATCGAGACCGACGGCGACCCGCACCCGCCCGGACGGCTCGAGGCGAGCGTGATCCCCGCGGCCTTGACCATCCTCGTCCTGGCCAGGTGACGCGAACCTCGGAACCGTCCGACTCCCGACTGTTAGCCTGTGAGGATGTCGGCGGTGACGAGCATCCGGGAGCGGTATCCACTCGGTGTGATCGTGGTGGCGAGCGATCGCCCTGCTTCCGCGTCGATCACCATCGTCGCCGACCTCGCTGCAACCCAGCGGGAGGGCCTCCTCGGCTGGATCGCGGACGGCGGGCCGCTGCCCGACATGCCGCCGGGCACCGACGTCCACATCGTCGCGATGGCACTCCTCGTCGGCCTGCTCATCGCCAGCGTGCTCGTCGTCGTCGGACTCGTGTTCCAGAAGCGGTGGGCGTGGGTCCTGGCGATCATCACCTCGGGTGTGATCCTCGCCATCGACCTTGGCTGGTGGTTCAGCGGCGACGCGCGTTACGCCTCGATGCTGATCAATTCGATCGCGGTCTTCTACCTCAACCAGCGCGACGTCCGGCTCGCGCTCCGCGGCGGATCCGGCGAGTCATGAACCCACCGACCGACCTCGAGCTCCTTCGCCGCCTCGAGCCGATCCTCCGGTTCACCGACGGCGAGCTCTTCTTCCCGATGGCGACCGGGCCGTACGTGGAGTCGTGCGACCTGCTCGCCGGACCGACCCTGCGCGAGGCGCACGTGGTCGTCCCGGCCGGCGAGCTCGATCTGGAACGGCTGGCGACGGTCGGCGAACCGGCGCCGGGGGAAGCGCAGTTCCTGCGGTTCGTGCCAGAAGCCCCTCAACGCGCATCGACCTGCGACGCTGGCGATCGCGGCCCGAGCACCAGCGGTTCTCCGCCCCCGGCCGGCTCGCCCGGGTCGGCCTGCCGGCCCGCCTCGTGGACGCCGGCATGGTCGCGTCGCTCCTGGCCCGCGGCCGTGTCCCGGGCGGCACGGCGGCGGCCGCCTCGGTCAAGTACGAGGAGATCCGAGCGCGCGACCCGAGGGTCGTCTACCACGGCCGTGTCATCCGCGAGGGGCGCTGGGTGATCCTCCACTACATGTTCTTCTACGCGATGAACGACTGGCGCTCGACCTTCGACGGCGCCAACGACCACGAGGCCGATCTCGAGCAGTGCTTCGTCGTCCTCGAGTCGTTCGAGGACGGGACGATGCAGCCGGCCTGGTTCTGTGCCGCCGCCCACGACGAGAAAGGCGATGACCTGCGTCGCCGCTGGGACGACCCGCGGCTCGAGACCATCGACGACCACCCGGTCGTCTACCCGGGCGCCGGCTCGCATGCGACCTACCTCGAGCGCGGCGAGTACATCATGCTGCTGCCGTTCCCGGGCGAGCGGAACATCCGCGGCCCGCTCGACCTCATCCGACGGTTGTGGCGCGACACGTTGTCCCAGCCGGATCCGGGCGACCTGGCGGCCCGGGCGAAGCGCGCCCTGAGCGTGCCGTTCGTGGACTACGCCCGCGGCGACGGCCTGTCCGTCGGGCCGGGTGGCGACGTGGACTGGGATCCGATCCTCATCAGCGACGAGGACGGCTGGGTCTCGCGCTACCAGGGCCTGTGGGGCCTCGACACCGGCGACCGGTTCGCCGGCGAGCGCGCGCCGGCAGGCCCCAAGTACACCCGGACCGGCTCGGTCCGCCAGTCATGGCACGACCCGCTGGGTTTCTCCGGTCTCGACAAGGTCGCTCCGCCGTCGCAGGCGATCGCCGTCCTCGAGGCGCCGTATCGAAGAACTGACCGCCACCCGGGCCGAGGTGTCGGCGGAAGCCGAGGGCCTCGCGGTGGCGTTGCCGAAGCTCGATGCGGAGGTCGCCGCCATCCGGAACGCCAGCGGCATGGAGCACTACCGGGTCGAGCGGAGCGTCGAGCTCCGTGACGGGGAGGCTCGGCTGCAGCACCTCCGGACGCAGGAGGTCGAGCTGGACGCGGTGATCGCCGCCGGCCGCGAGCGGCTCGGCGTTCCTGCAGGCGGGGTGGCACGGACGACCCGCGCAGTCCACCTCCACCACGCGGCAGTCCCCGAGCCACCATCGGTCACGAGGCGCCGTGCGTTCGGCGAGGCCTGGGCGGCGCTCAGCGTCGGCCTGCTCATCGCGGCGCTCGCGGTCATCGTCTGGTTCCGGATCCTGCCGCCGCCGGTCGCGATCATCGTCCTGTTCGGCTCGTATCTCGCCATCGAGTCGTTCTTCGACCGCAACGTCATCGAGCTCGTCCTCAAGATCACGGTCCTCCTGGCCATCGTGTCGTCGCTCATCCTCGCCGTGACCTACCTTCGCGAGCTGTTCCTGCTCGCCCTCCTGGGCCTCGGCATCCTGCTCATCGTGGACAACATCGGCGAGATCCGGCGCCGACTGAGCTGATCGACGCGCCCACGGCTGCGCGGCGCGGTGTGCTGTAATGACCGCCCAACGACGACGAACCGATCGACCGCTCCCGAGGTGAACCCATGGGCATCACGACCGCTCCCGGCGCCATGACCAGCGACGAGATCGTCGCGCTGTCGCGGGAGCACACGTTCTTCTCGTGGTCGGTCCAGGGCGCCCTCGATCCCATCGCCATCGATCATGCCGAGGGCGTCTACCTGTACACGCCGGAGGGCCGGCGGATCCTCGACTTCAACAGCCAGCTGATGTCGGTCAACATCGGCCATGGCGACCGTCGGGTCATCGATGCGATCACCGCCCAGGCGACGAAGCTCCAATACGTCCAGCCGGCCTTCGTGACCGAGATCCGTGCCCGCCTGGGGGCGAAGCTCGCCGAGATCCTGCCGGGCGACATGGACAAGGTCTTCTTCACGCTCGGTGGGGCGGAGGCGATCGAGAACGCGATCAAGATCGCCCGGGCCGCGACCGGACGGCACAAGGTGCTGGCCCGCTATCGCTCCTACCACGGCGCGACGCTCGGGGCGATGACGCTGACCGGCGACCCGCGGCGCTGGGCCAACGAGCCGGGCATCGTCGGCGTCGTTCGCTACCCGGACACCCATCGCTGGGGAGAGGCGGAACCGAGGCCGGTCGCCGAGAGCCTCCAGGGCCTCGAGGACGTCATCCGATACGAGGGTGCGAAGTCGATCGCCGCGGTCTTCCTCGAGACGATCGTCGGCACGAACGGCATCCTCATCCCGCCCGATGGCTACATCGCGGGCGTCCGCGAGATCTGCGATCGCAACGACATCCTGATGGTCGCCGACGAGGTCATGGCCGGCTTCGGCCGGACCGGGCGCTGGTTCGCGGTCGATCACTGGGACGTGACCCCGGACCTGATGACGATGGCCAAGGGCCTGACGTCCTCGTACCTGCCGCTCGGAGCCGTCGCGATGCGCCACGGCATCGCCGAGAAGTTCGAGACCCAGATGTTCTACGGCGGCCTGACCTACAGCAGCCACCCGGTCAGCCTGGCCGCGTCGCTCGCCACGATCAGCGTCTACGAGGAGGACGGGCTCATCGCCAACGCCGCCCGGCTCGACGGTGTCATGCGTGAGCATCACCAGCGGCTCGCCGCGCGCCATCCCGAGCGTCGGTGCCACGCGGAACCTCGGGCTGTTCGGGATCATCGACCTGGTCCGGAGCCACGATCCGTGGACGCCGCTGACACCGTTCAACGGCACGTCCGACGAGATGAAGGCGATCGGCAAGGCGCTGCGCGAGGCGGGCCTGTACACGATGATCGCCAACAACTCGATCCACACCAACCCGCCGCTGTGCATCACCGAGGAGCAGCTCGCCGAGGGATTCGACATCATCGATCGCGCCCTCGAGATCGCCGACGCCGCGGTCGTCTGAGTCGTCCGAAACCCACGACCGATGACGACAGCCAGCGGGTTGATGCGCCGCGGCACACCGCCTGCCGCGGCTACCGCTGCCTCGAGCGTCGGCCGCTCGCGGTCCCGGCGCTGGGCCGGCATCGCGATCGTCCTCATCGGGCTGCTGGTCGTCTGGGAAGCGGCCAAGTGGATCGGCGGTGATCCGTGGCGGCTGCACGGCACCATCGCCGGTGTCCGGATCGACTACGAGCACCTCCCTGCGCTCAAGTGGCGGATCGCCGACGACCTGTCGCTGCCGCACGTCTGGGATATCGCTCGCGCCTTCATCGATCCGGCCCAGCGCGGTGGCGCTCCGCTCGGCGTGGTCCTGGCCGGTCAGGCAGCGTTCACCTTCGGAGAGGCCCTCGCCGGGTTCGCCCTCGGCGGCATCCTGGGGCTCGGTCTCGGGATCCTGTTCGTCCACTCGCGGCTTGCCGAGCGAGCGTTCGTCCCGTACGTCGTGGCATCGCAGACCGTGCCGATCCTCGCCATCGCGCCGCTCGTCGTCGTCGCGCTCAAGGCCGACTGGCTGTCGGTCATGGCGGTCGCGACGTACCTGACGTTCTTCCCGGTCACCATCGCTTCGATGCGCGGCTTGCGCGCCTTCGACCCGCGTGCGCTCGAGCTGTTCCGGTCGTATGCGGCGACGCGACGGCAGGTGCTCTGGCAGCTCAGGCTGCCGACCTCGGTGCCGTACCTCTTCTCCGGCTTCCGTGTGGCGGCCGCCGCGTCGGTCATCGGGGCGATCATCGGTGAACAGACGGCGGGCGTCGCCGCGGGTCTCGGCAGCGCGATCATCAATTACAACCAGTACTACACGTCCGGGCCGGAGCGGCTCTGGGCGACGATCGTCATGTGCACGATCGTCGGCTTCATCTTCGTCGGCATCGTGAACCTGGCCGAGCGGCTCCTGACCCGGGGACGCTACCGGCCCGTGGAGGGACTCCTGTGACGACGGAGACGACACCGGGCAACGCACCCGTCGCCGCGCCGCTCGTCGTCGAGGCGGCCGGCATCGGCAAGGTCTTCGGCACGGGCGACGCGGCGGTGACAGCGCTCGAATCGGTGGACCTGACGGTCCGTCAGGGCGAATTCGTCTCGCTCATCGGTCCATCCGGGTGCGGCAAGTCCACGCTCCTGCGACTCATCGGCGACCTGACCCAGCCGACCAGCGGGACGCTGTCGATCAACGGCAAGCCGGCCGCCCGGGCGAGACTCGATCGCGACTATGGGATGGTCTTCCAGGCGCCGGTGCTGATGGACTGGCGGACGATCGCCAAGAACATCGAGCTGCCACTCGAGATCATGGGCTTCGCGGCCGACGAGCGACGCCGACGCTCGGCCGACCTGCTCAAGCTCGTCGAGCTCGAGGCCTTCGCGGACCGGCATCCCTGGCAGCTTTCCGGCGGGATGCAGCAGCGCGTCGCGATCGCGCGAGCCCTGTCGTTCGACCCGAAGCTGCTGCTGATGGACGAGCCGTTCGGGGCGCTCGACGAGATGACCCGAGAGCGGATGAACGCCGAGCTCATGAGCATCTGGCGACGGACCGGGACGACCATCGTGTTCGTGACCCACAGCATCCCCGAGGCGGTCTTCCTGTCGACCCGGGTCGTCGTCATGTCCGCCCGGCCGGGTCGGATCGCGCAGGTCGTGGATATCGACCTGCCCGACGAGAGGTCGGTCGAGACCCGCGAATCCGAGCGCTATTTCCGGCTCGTCACGCGTGTCCGCGAGGCGCTTCGCCAGGACGAGCCGCACCGACGACGGCCCGTCCGTCAGCGAGGCCGAACGCGTCCGGAGCGAAGGTCTCGCGTGAGGGCCGCGGCAGCGCGCGACTGGCTGCCGGCCATCGGCGTGTTCGTGATCGTCCTGGTCGTCTGGGAGGTCGGCTTCCGGGTCCTCGGAGTCCAGTCGTTCCTGATCCCGCGCCCGACGGTCATCGGCGAGCAGCTGGGCGCTGACTGGTCGACCCTCGCCCGCGGCCTCCTGTTCACCGGGACGGAGGCGGTCGTCGGGCTGATCGTCGGCGTCGCGCTCGGGACCGTCGCCGGGTTCGCGACCGCCCGCTGGGCGAGCGCGCGCGAGGTCCTGCTGCCGGTGGCGATCGGCGCCAGCACCATCCCGATCATCGCCTTCGCGCCGATCACCTTGAACTGGTTCGGACCGGAGAGCCTGCTGCCGCGCATCACGATCGTCGCGCTGATGGTCATCTTCCCGGTCATGGTCAACACCATCCGCGGTCTGACGAACGTGGATCCCGGCCGCCCTGGAGCTGATGTCGTCGTATGCCGCCGGCGACCGACAGACGCTGTCCAAGCTCCGAGGACCGAACGCCCTGCCGTACTGGTTCACGGCGCTCAAGATCGCGACGACCTTGAGCGTCATCGGCGCGGTCGTCGGGGAGTTCTTCGGCGGCCCTCTCTACGCGCTTGGGATCTACATCACGCTGCAGACCGGTGCCAGCCGCTATCCGGCGGCATGGGCCGCCATCGTGCTGGCGTGCGTCCTCGGGATCGTGCTCTACCTCGCGGCGGTGGCTCTCGAGCGGTTCACGATCCCCTGGTACACGGCGCGCGAAACGGCCCGATGAGCGACGCGCGGGTGACCTACCATCCCGCGTCAGGGAGTGGGACGAGGTCGGCGGCCGCCGGCGAACCGGCCTCGAGGACAGTGAGGAGGAGCGATCGACATGAGACTCTCTCGGAAGGTGCTGGCCACTCGCGATCGCGGCGGTCATGCTCGTCGCGGCGTGCAGCTCGAGCGGGGCGGGCTCCGGCGGGGCTTCGCTCGCCGTGCTGACGCCGGTCAAGTTCCAGCTCCAGTGGGTCGCCCAGTCGCAGTTCGCGGGCTACTACGCCGCGATCGACCAGGGCTACTACAGGGACCTGGGCTCGACGTGCTCGCTGCTGCTCGGCGGCCCGAACATCAACAACGTCCAGGTCGTCGCGACCGGCGGCGCCGACATCGGGACCGCGTGGCTCCCGAACATGCTCCAGTCGCGTGAGGGCGGCACCGACCTGGTCGTCGATCGCCCAGATCTTCCAGCGCTCGGGCACCCGGATGGCGGGCTTCAAGACCGCCAACATCACGACCCCGGCGACGATGGCCGGCAAGAAGATCGGCAGCTGGCTGGGCGGCAACGAGCCCGAGCTGTTCGCGGCACTGACCAAGGCCGGCCTCGATCCGACCAAGGAGAACGTCATCAAGCAGAACTTCGACATGTCGGGGCTGCTCAAGGGCGACCTCGACGTCGCGCAGGCGATGATCTACAACGAGTACGCCCAGGTCCTCGAGGCGAAGAACCCGGCGACCGGCAAGCTCTACCAGCCGAGCGACCTCAACGTCGTCGACTTCAACGACCCGTCGGTCGGGACCGCGATGCTCCAGGACCAGATCTTCGCCACCGACAAGTGGCTCAAGACCGGCAACAACGCCGACATCGCGACCAAGTTCCTGCAGGCGACGTTCAAGGGCTGGATCTACTGCCGCGACAACCCCCAGAAGTGCGTCGACATCGTCCTCGCCAAGGGCTCGCAGCTCGGCGCCAGCCACCAGGCGTGGCAGATGAACGAGATCAACGCGCTGATCTGGCCGTCGCCGGCCGGCATCGGCCTGCTCGACAAGGCGCTGTACGACCAGACGATCAACATCGCCACGACCTACAAGGTCCTGAAGGCGGCTCCGTCGGCCGACGCGACCCGGACCGACCTGGCCCAGAAGGCGCTCGACGCGCTGGGCTCCTCGGTCGACACGAAGGGCGCGAACTTCGCGAAGGGCACCGTCACGCTGAAGGAGGGCGGCAACTAGCCGCTTCCGAAACGACACGGTCAGGGCCGGTCCGCGAGGGCCGGCCCTTTCGAATTGCGAGCCAGTCCGCGAGGGCCGGCCCTTTCGATTCGAGCCGGTCCGCGAGGGCCGGCGCCCCGATCTCCGCGATCGGCCGCCGCCCATTCCCACCAGGCTTAACGCCAGGCCATCGAGCCTCCCAGGGCCCGATTCCGGCTCTCCCTCGTGCTTGACCGAGCGTGAACCCACCGATGATCGTGGCCTAATGACCGGCGAAGTCCAGATGGTAAGACTCCCAGGAATGAGCAACCCGAGATCGGTCCGGCGGCGACCCACCGAGGTCATGCGCGAGGCCGCCCGACTCACCGATGCGGTCGCGGCCTCACTCGGCCGGTCCGTCAAGGTTGCGCGCCGGCGCCTCGGGCTCACGCAGGAAGCCCTTGGCGCGCGGGTCGGTGTCCATCAGTCGTGGATCAGTCGGATCGAGCTTGGTCGTGGGCAGGAAGTCCCGCTCAGCCTGTGGATCAGGTTGGGGATTGTCCTCGGTCAGCCCCTGGCCGTGTCGTTCTCCCGCCCGCTCGGACACGGCCGCGAACCGACCGACGCCGGCCATCTCGCGATACAAGATCAACTGCTCTGGCTAGCGCGGCAGACGAGCAGGCACGCCACCTTCGAGCTCCCGACCCGCCCAGCCGACCCTTCACGCTCGATCGATGTCTGCGTCCGCGACGCTCGACACCGCGTCCTGCTCATCGAGGAGGCGTGGAATACCTTCGGCGACATCGGCGCCGCGATCAGGGTCGACGCATCGCAAAGAGGCCGAGGCCGCGGACCTCGCGGCGACGATCGACGACGGGCCGCCATACCGGGTCGCGACGGTGTGGGTCGTCCGCGACAGCGCGGCCAATCGTGCACTCCTGGGCCGATATCCGGACGTCGTCCGCTCTGCATTTCCCGGGCCGTCGCGCGCCTGGGTCACCGCCCTCACAACGAACGCGGACTCGCCGGCCATCCGTGGCCTGGTCTGGTGGGACCCCGCCACGCGACGCATCCACGAATGGCGCGGGAGGATGACCTAGCCCTTGAGCCTGCTACCTCGGGCTGGCGACCGCCCACGAACGGATCGTCCGCATGTAGTTCGCGCGCTCGAACCTCGACGGATCACCGACCGTCGCCTGGCTGGCGCTGCCCCGGAGCTGCGTGACCGACTCGTACTCGTGCTCGACCAGCCAGGATCGCAGCTCATCGGTGACGGTCGCGACATGCTCCGCGCCATGACGGAGCAAGGCCGAGGTCATCATCACGACGTCGGCACCGACCATCAGGCCCTTGACCACATCCGTCCCGCTGGCCGCGCCCGACGTCGCCGCGAGCGATGCGCGGCTGGCGAGCTGGGGTCGGAGGATGGCGATCCAGCGGACCGGCAGCCGCATCTCCCATGGATGGCTCAGCTCGAGGCGCGGCACCACCTCGAGCGCCTCGAGATCCAGGTCGGGCTGGTAGAAGCGATTGAAGAGCACGAGCCCGTCCGCACCAGCCTCGACGGCCCGCGCGGCGAAGTTCGCGAACGCGGAGTAGAACGGACTGAGCTTGACCGCGAGCGGGATCGCGACCGACCGGCGCACGGCCTCGATCAGCGCCAGATCGACCGCATCCATCTCGTCCGCGGTCCGGTGCGCATCGGTCGCGAGGTGGTAGAGGTTCAGTTCGAGGGCGTCGGCGCCGGCGGCTTCGAGAAGCCGCGCGTACGAGACCCAGCCGCCGGGCGTGCTCGCGTTGAGGCTGGCGATGATCGGCACGTCGACTGCCGCCTTGACCCGCTTCGAGCGAGGCGATGTAACGGTCGGCGGCCCCGATGTAGCGCTGGACCGCCGGGAAGTAGTCGAGCGCCTCGGCGAATTGCCCGGTGCCCTGATCGAGTGAGCGGTTGAGCTCGAGCTCCTCGCCGAGGATCTCCTCCTCGAACAGGGACGGCAGGACGATCGCCCCGACCCCGGCCCGCTCGAGACGACGGGCCATGTCCGGATCGCCGTTCTCCGGCGCCGCCGATGCGACGATCGGTGAACGCAGGTCCAGGCCGAGGTAGCGGGTGGACAGGTCGACGGTCACCGCGTGCCTCCCTCGTGCTCGTAGTGGTAGCCGGCGTCGCTCTCGACGTCGGGCACGATGTCCGGATCGGGCCGATGCAGGTGGGGGACCGTACGTTCGATGCCGGCCAGCTGCTCGTAGTAGTGCCAGCGCTCATCCGCATCCGACTGGGCCAGCGCGGCCAGTTCCGCGGCGCGCTCCGGATCCGTCCGCTGCAGGACGGCGAACCGGGTCTCGGTCGCCGCGAAGTCGGCGATCGGGATCGACGGCGTCGACGAGTCGAGCTTGAACGGCTTGCCGCCCTCGATCTCCGAGGGCGGAACCGGTAGAGCGGCCAATAGCCGCTCTTGACCGCGTCCTTCTGGTGGCTCATCGACTTCGACATGTCGATCCCGTGCGCGATGCAGGTGCTGTAGGCGATCACCAGCGACGGTCCCGGCCAGGCGTCGGCCTCGAGCAGCGCCTTCGTCGTCTGGAGGTCGTTCGCGCCCATCGAGACCTGGGCGACGTAGACGTTGCCGTACGACCGGGCGATCGCCCCGAGGTCCTTCTTGGCGGTGCCCTTGCCGGCGGCGGCGAACTTGGCTACGGCGCCGCGCGGCGTCGCCTTCGAGGACTGGCCACCGGTGTTCGAGTAGACCTCGGTGTCGAGGACGAGGATGTTGACGTTGCGACCGGACGACAGGACCTGGTCGACGCCGCCGAAGCCGATGTCGTACGCCCACCCGTCGCCGCCGATGATCCAGACACCCTGGCGGACGAGATCCGAGGCGAGCGTCAGCAGGTGGCGCGCGTCCGTCGCGGCCGGACCATCGACGCGGCCGAGGACATCGCGCAGCAGCCCGACCCGATCGCGCTGGGCGACGATCTCGGCCTCGGTCTCCTGCGGGCCATGGAGCAGCGCCTGAGCGAGGTCTTCGCCGATGTCGGGCGCCAGGCGCTCGACCAGCCGGCGCGCCTGGTCGGTCTGCGCGTCGAGCGCGAGCCGCATCCCGAGGCCGAACTCGGCGTTGTCCTCGAACAGCGAGTTGCTCCAGGCAGGGCCGCGACCGGCCGCATTGACGGTCCACGGCGTGGTCGGCAGGTTGGCGCCGTAGATCGACGAGCAGCCCGTCGCGTTGGCGACGATCATCCGGTCCCCGAACAGCTGGCTGACGAGCCGGATGTACGGCGTCTCACCGCACCCGCCACAGGCACCCGAGAACTCGAACAGGGGCTCGAGGACCTGGCTGCCCTTGACCGTATCGTGCGGGATGAGCCCTCGCTCGAGCGGCGCGATGGACTGGAAGAAGTCCCACCGGACACGCTCGGCGTCGCGATGATCCGCGACCGGCGCCATGTCGATGGCCTTGTGGCTCGTGTCGGTCTTGCTCTTGGCCGGACAGACGTCGACGCACACGCCGCAGCCGGTGCAATCGTCGGGTGCGACCTGGATCGTCAGACGGTGGTCGAGCAGGTCACGCGACCGGAATTCCTTGTGCAGGAATGCTTCGGGGGCCGCCTCGACGGCCGAGCTGGGGAAGACCTTCATCCGGATCGTGGCGTGCGGACAGACCATCGCGCACTTGCCGCAGTCGATGCAGATGGCCGGGTCCCAGATGGGGATGTTCTGGGCGATCGCCCGCTTCTCGTACTGCGTCGTGCCGGTCGGGAAGGTGCCATCGACGGGCAGCGCGCTGACCGGCAACAGGTCGCCGTCACCGGCGATGAGGCGGGCCGTGACGCGTGCCACGAAGTCCGGAGCGCCGGCCGGCACGAGGGGCGTCGCCGGCTGGTCGTTCGTCGCGGGCCCATGCGTCACGTGGGCGAGGCGCGCCAGTGAGCGGTCGATGGCATCGAAGTTGCGGGCGACAGTCGCCTCGCCGCGCTTCGCGTACGTCTTCTGGACCCAATCCTTGATCCGGGCGATCGCCTCATCCGCCGGCAGGATCCCCGCCAGCTGGAAGAAGCACGGCTGCATGACCGTGTTGATCCGGCTGCCCATCCCGGCCTCATCGGCCACCGAGAAGGCGTCGATGACCCAGAAGTCGATCGCCTTGTCGATGAGCAGGCGCTGGACGGAGCCCGGCAGGTGTTGCCAGACCTCATCAGGCCCGTACGGGGAGTTGAGCAGGAACGTCGCCCCCTGCTTGGCGTACTCGAGGAC
Organism: uncultured Chloroflexia bacterium; assembly: GCA_963776385.1. Taxonomy (GTDB): domain Bacteria; phylum Chloroflexota; class Limnocylindria; order Limnocylindrales; family CSP1-4; genus SPCO01. The sequence goes on along the minus strand of CAVZME010000011.1, from coordinate 748,315 downwards.
CTTCGTCTTGCCGAGCATGCCGAACTGGTGGCAGGCGATGAAGTCGGCACCGTCGATCAGGTAGGTCGAGCGGATCGGTTCGGGTCCGAAGCGCAGGTGCGACACGGTGATCGAGCCGGACTTCTTCGAGTCGTACACGAAATAGCCCTGGGCGAAGAGACCGGTGCTCTCGCCGATGATCTTGACCGACGCCTTGTTCGCCCCGACCGTCCCGTCCGAGCCGAGTCCGAAGAACATCGCCTGGACCTCACCGGCCGGGCGCGGGACGCGGAACGCCGTGTCGATCGGCAGGCTCAGGTTGGTCACGTCGTCGTAGATGCCGACCGTGAAATGCCGCTCGTGACCGGGCATCGGCGAGTTCGTCGAAGACCGGCTTGATCATCGATGGCGTGACTTCCTTGGACGACAGCCCGTACCGACCGCCGATGATGCGGGGCGCGGTCGCGAACCGCGGCTCGGGCGCGTCCGCGGCTTCGGTGAGCGCGGCCACGATCTCGAGGTAGAGGGGCTCGCCGATCGCTCCTGGCTCCTTCGTCCGATCGAGGACGGCGATGGCGCGTGTCGTCGACGGCAACGCGGCCACGATCTCTGCGGCCGGGAATGGCTGGAACAGGCGGATCCGAAGCATGCCGACGCGTTCGCCGGCCGCGACCAGCGTGTCGACCGTCTCTTCAACGGCGCCGGCCGCCGATCCCATGACGACGATGACGCGGTCCGCATCGGGGGCGCCGTGGTAGTCGACGAGACCGTACTGGCGACCAGTCCGCTCGGCGAGCTCGTCCATCACGCCCTGGACGATGCCGGGCACGGCCAGGTGGTATGGGTTCGCGGCCTCGCGCGCCTGGAAGAACACATCGGGGTTCTGCGCCGTGCCGCGCACGACGGGTGCGTCGGGGGTCAGGCCGCGGCGTCGGAAGGCAAGCACATCCTCCTCGCGGACGAGGGCCCGGATGTCGTCCTCCTCGACCAGCGCGATCTTGTCGATCTCGTGCGAGGTCCGGAAGCCATCGAAGAAGTGGAGGAACGGGACTCGGGCCCGAAGCGTCGCCGCGTGGGCGACCAGCGCGAAGTCCTGGGCTTCCTGGACCGAACCGGCGGCCAGCATCGCCCAGCCCGTCGTCCGGGCGTGCATGACGTCGCTGTGATCGCCGAAGATCGAGAGCGCGTGCGTCGCGATCGTCCGAGCGGCCACATGGATGACCGCCGGGGTCAGCTCGCCGGCGATCTTGAACATGTTGGGGATCATCAGGAGCAGGCCCTGGGACGCCGTGAAGGTCGTCGCCAGGGCACCCTTCTGGAGTGCGCCGTGCAGCGCGCCCGCCGCGCCAGCTTCGGATTGCATCTCGACGACATCGGGCACCTTGCCCCAGAGATTCGGACGGCCGGCCGCGGACCAATCGTCGCAATGCTCCGCCATCGGCGAGGCGGGGGTGATCGGGTAGATCGAGATCACTTCGCTGACGGCGTAGGCGACGCGTGCCGCCGCCTCGTTGCCGTCAACGCACTCGACGCGTTGATCCACGTGCGGGCCTCCTTGGTCTGAATGCCATCGTGCGTTCCGATCCGACGACGGAGACAGAGCCGAAGGTCACGCATCCACCGGGACTCGCCCGGCATGAAGAAGCCGGGTGACCCGTCGTCCGTGGGCCACCCGGCTCGCGATCCGCGGATCAGCCTTCGGCGAGCAGCGCCTCGAGGCGATCCCACGTCTCGATCGCACCCTTGACCATCCCGGACGCCGCTGCCCCATCGATCGCCTCGGGCGAGCCAAGGTGGCCGACCGAGGTCACTTTCGTCCGGCCGCCGCCGACGTCCTCGAACGTGTGCGTCTCCGGGCCGCCCATCGGTCCGACGCCCTCCACGTCGAACATGAACGTCCAGCGGAAGCGGTCGGGCGGTTCGATCTCGAGGTACTCGCCGTAGAAGGTCACGTCGTCGCGATCGGGCGCCGAGCTCACGTAGCGCCACGCGCCACCAGGCCGGACGTCCATCTCGGCGACCGTCGTGGTCGTGCCATGCGGTCCCCACCAGCGGGGCACGAGGGCCGGATCCATGAAAGCCTTCCAGACCTGCTCGACGGTCGCGTCGAACGTCCTCTCGAAGACGAGGTCCCCGCCCTCCGAGTAGATCGTCGTCGTGTCGGTGCTCCCCCGGTCAGTCCTCGTCGCGGTCATCGCCATCTCCTTCTCCTTGCTCCTGCGCGTCATTGAGGTCACGGAAGTACGCATCGAGACGCTCGAAGCTCTCCTCCCAGTGCCGTCGGTATTGGCCGACCCAGTCGGCGACGTCCCGCAGCGGTCCCGCCCGAAGCCGACGTGGTCGCCACTGCGCCTGGCGGCCCTGCTCGATGAGGCCGGCCCGCTCGAGCACCCGGAGGTGCTTCGAGATCGCTGGCTGACTCATGTCGAAGGGTTCCGCCAGGTCCTTGACCGAGGCTTCGCCCTGGGCGAGCCGGGCCAGGATCGCCCGACGCGTCGGGTCGGCGAGGGCGGCGAACGTGGTGCTCAGGGGATCGGTCTGCGGCATGTCCATCACTACTAGGTTATATAACCTAGCGGTACTGTACACACCGCAGCGCCGATGTCAAGAGGGTGGAGAAGGGAAGTGCCTGATCCCTACTTGTCGAGGATCTTGTCCGCCTTGCGGTCGATCCGGGCCTCGTCGGCCTTCGACAGGTTGCCCTTCTTGACCTGCTGCGACGCCCGGGCCTTCGCGTTGGCCGCATGGGACTTGTCGGGCATCGGGTACTTGCGCTCCTCGGGCAGGCCGAAGTCCGACCTCGGTTCCTTGTCGCGCTGGCTTTCGGTGAGTTCAGCCATCGTGGCCACCTCCTGTCTCGCCAGCCTCGGCCATCGCACATCAGCCCCGGCACACACGACGGCGGGCCGGCGCGACAAGAGCGTTGCACCGCGATTCGATCCAGGTCGCAAGGTCGGCCGGTGGCGCTAGCGGAGCATCCAGGCGAGCGCGGCCAGGTTCAGCGTGGCGGTGACGGCCGAACCCGCGGTCTTGACCGCGTCGCCGTTCATCCGGCCGACGATCGCGTCGCCGGCCTGGACCAGGATCATCGCGAGCGCAGGACGTCGTCGATCGACAGCCGATCCATCGCGAGGTCGAACAGCACGGTGGCGTGGACGTCGACCGCATCGATGACCGGGTATCCAGGATCCAGGCCGGCGAATGCAAGGCCGAGGTCCGTCCCGGCGAGCACGATGGCGTCGGCGCCCTGGTCGTCGATCATCGACCGACCGGCTTCGAACAGGATCGCCCGCTCGACGTCGCTGCAGGCACCCCGCGAGGCGATGTCCAGGTAGACCTGGCCGAGTGCCGCCAGGTCCCCATCGAACGCCACTGCCTCCGTGCGGGTCAGTCGCCCGTACATCCGCGTGCGCATCACGACCTCCGTGCCGAGCAGTCCGACGCGCCGCAGGCCGGCAGTGACGAAATGCTCGTCGAGGGGCGCCAACGCGCTGATCAGCGGAAGCGACGAGATCCGCTCCGTTTCCGCGAAGCAGAAGTGGCCCCCGATCGACGTGATCGCTGCGCATTCTGCGCCCGCCGCCTTGAGTCTCGCGATCAGGATCGCGTACGCGGCCGCCTGCTCCTCGCGCTGGTCGGCCATGAGGTTCGCGATCATCTCCAGGCCGTCTGCCTGCGCGATCGTGAGTTCGAGGGCCCGATCCGCATCGCGCGCGAGCCTCGTCAAACGGTCGTAATAGGCGATCGTGGCGGCCGGCCCGATCCCGCCGATCAGCCCGATATGCATGCCGCGATGGTAGTGCGTGTCGCAGGTTTCGCGATCGGGCTAGCAGGTTGATGCGCCCAGATCGTGGCCCCACGTCGACCCCGCAGACGGCATCGACGCGCCAGATGGTCGAGCGGGTGGGGTCGGTCACACGACGTCGCGCCGCGTGTTGCACAGTTACGCCATCGGCCTCGATCCGGGCGCCTCGAGGGCGCGGCTCCTGCCGACCGTACCGAGCGCCTGAGAAAGGAAGCCCGGGCATGACTGACTCGACTGCTCCCGCGCACGTCGACCTGGACGAGACCTGGTCGTCCGACACCGTCGCCGTGCAGGCCGGCCGACCGGCCCGGCTGCCCGGCGCGCCGATGAACCCGTCGATCACGATGAGCTCGACGTACGTGCACGATGCAAGCGTCGAATACGGCCGCGACGGGAACGCCGGTTGGGCCGCGCTCGAGACGGCGCTCGGGGCCCTCGACGGCGGCCGTGCCGTGGCGTTCGCCTCGGGACTCGCCGCGACCACCGCGATCGCCGACCTCGTGCCGGTGCACGGGACCGTCGTCCTGTCGTCGGTGACGTACCACGGCGTCCGGAACATCTTCCAGCAGATGCAGGCGAGCGGTCGACTGGATCTCCGGATCGTGCCCGCCGACGACGCCGCCGCCGTGCTCGCCGCAGCCGATGGGGCCGACATGGTCTGGGTCGAGTCGATCGCCAACCCGCTCATGGTGGTGGCCGACATCCCGGTGATCGCCGGGGGGGCCCGCGAGCGCGGCGCGATCACCGTCGTCGACGCGACATTCGCGACGCCTCTGCGCCAGCGCCCGCTCGACCTCGGTGCCGACATCGTCATGCACTCGGCGACGAAACTCATCGCCGGTCACTCGGACCTGCTGCTGGGGGCGGCGGTGTGCCGCGACGACGCCCAGGCGGATCGTCTGATCGCCCACCGTCACGACTACGGGGCGATCCCGGGGGCTCTCGAGGCCTTCCTGGCCCTGCGCGGGCTGCGCACACTGGCCGTCCGGCTCGACCGCGCCGAGGCATCGGCCGCCGAGCTTGCTCGCCGGCTCGCGAAGCACCCCCACATTTCGACGGTCCACTACCCGGGGCTGCCGGGTGACTCGCAGTACGAGCGTGCCACTCGCGTGCTGCCCGATGGGTCGGGCTCGATGCTGTCGTTCGAGGTCGCCGGGACCGTCGATCAGACCGAGGCAGTCCTCGCGCGCCTGCGGTTGGTGACCCATGCGACGAGCCTCGGGGGCGTCGAATCGCTGATCGAGCGCCGCGCGCGCTACGCCGGGGATGCCGCGGTCGTCGGGCCGACGCTGTGCCGTCTGTCTGTCGGGATCGAGAACGTCGACGACCTCTGGACAGACCTCGAGGGCGCACTCCGCGCGGTCTTCGGGCAGAGCGGCTGATGGACTCGGCTCGAGAGAGCGTCGCCGGATCCGGGGTGACGAGCGAAGTCGACTACACACCCGCCGTGTACGGATCGCTTCTCGTCACGACCTTGATCGCGGTCCAGTGGTGGCACGACATCTCGCCCACCCTCCTCGGGCTGTCTCTGGTCGTCTCCGTCGCGGTCTTCTGGCTCACCCATGTGTGGGCGGGCATCGTCAACGGCCGCATGCATCGATCGATCGGACGACCCGAAGCGATCGCGATCGCGTCGCGCGAGGCGCCGATGCTGACGGCGGCACTCGTTCCGACGGTCATCCTCGGGCTCGCATCGCTCGGATTCTTGACGGTCGACTCGGCGGTTGCGCTCGCCCTCATCGTCAGCCTCATCCAGCTGTTCCTGTGGGGCGTGGCAGTCGGCAGATCCGCCCATTCGAGCTGGCCGATCACACTCGGGATCGCCGCCGTCGACCTGATCCTGGGGATCGTGATCGTCGTGCTCAAGGTCATGGTCATCCACTGATCACGAGATCGCGTCGAACCGTCCGCGATCCGCTCGTTCATCGGCGAGCGTCCTCGACACCCTGACTATGATGGCTTCTGGGTAGCACGACCGGCCCCAGCCGATCGCTATCGAGCCCGCCCGCCCTGGCCGGACGCAACAGGAGAGACCTCGCATGAAGAACCCGCCCATCCTGATCTCGGTCCTCGGTTTCTTCGCCGCGCTGGCCGGTTTCGGCTATCTGTTCTTCGGGTTGCGGGTCCTTGGCTTCGACTGGTTCGGGATCTTCGGCGACCTGCCGGCCCTCGAGCACCTCGGGCTGTGGGGATGGCTCGCCATCGCGACCGGGATCGTCTGGATCCTCGCCGCGATCGGGCTCTGGGCGCTGCAGCCGTGGGCTCGCCTGTTCGTGATGTTCATCGCGGGATTCGCGATCTTCGAGGCGGTCCTCGCGTTCTTCCAGTTCACGGGGTCGGGCATCGGCCTCGCGATGGCGCTCATGCCGGCCTTCATCATCTGGTACATGAGCACGGACGATGTGAAAGCTGCGTTCGGCTCGGCGGGAGCGCCGCCGCTGGCCTGACCGCGATCGGCGGTCTCGACGGGCGGGAGGTTTCTACGCGCACTACCCCAGTTCGTCGCGGCGGCGGGTCAGGTAGGCGGTTTCGGCCGTGTTGCCCGCCAGCGCGATAGCCCTGTCGTACGCCGCGCGCGACTCCTGATCGCGGTCGAGCCGGCGCAGCAGGTCGGCCCGGGTCGCATGGTAGGCGTGATAGCCCGCCAGGCTGTCCTCAAGACGGTCGACCGACGCCAGTGCCACCGCCGGGCCGTCAAGCTCTGCGACCGCGATCGCCCGGTTCAGCGCGACGATCGGCGATGGGTCGAGGCGGACGAGCTGGTCGTAGAGGGCGACGACCTGCCACCAGTCGGTGTCGCGCACATCACGGGCGGAGGTGTGCACGGCGTTGATCGCCGCGAGGATCTGGTAGCGACCGGGGGACACCCCGGTGGCCAGGCGCTCGCGCACCAGCCGATGACCCTCGGCGATCAGCGCCGCGTCCCAGGCCTCACGATCCTGCTCGCCAAGGGTGATCAGTTCGCCGCTCGCCGAAACACGGGCCGGGCGGCGGGCCTCGGTCAGGAGCATCAGCGCCAGCAGCCCGGCGACCTCACCGTCCTCCGGCATCAGGGTACGGATCAGGCGAGTGAGCCGGATCGCCTCGTCGGTCAGGTCGTGACGGACGGGATCGGTGTCGGGGCTTGTCGCCAGGTAGCCCTCATTGAAGACGAGGAAGAGGACGGCGAGCACGCCGGAGACGCGGACCGGGAGATCCTCTGCGGACGGCACCCGATACGGGATCCGAGCCGCCTTGATCTTGTCCTTCGCACGAGTGATCCGCCGGCCCATGGTGGCCTCCTGCACCAGGAAGGCACGCGCGATCTCGGGCACGGACAGACCGCCGACCATCCGCAGCGTCAGCGCCACGCGGGTCTCCATCGCGAGCGCTGGGTGACAGCACGTAAAGATGAGCCGAAGCCGGTCGTCCTCGATGGTGCCGAGGGGCTCGGGCCGGTCGTCGTCGAACGACATCTGCGCCTCCCTCTGCTTGTCATCGCGCTTGTTCTCGCGCCGGATCCGGTCGATGGCCTTGCGATTGGCGGTGGTGGTGAGCCAGGCGCCGGGGTTGGGGGGCACCCCGTCGGCCGGCCACCGCTCGACGGCCGTCGCGAACGCCTCGGCCGCCGCCTCCTCGGCGATGTCGAGGTCTCCGAACCGCCTCGTCAGGGCGGCGACCACCCGCGCCCACTCCTCGTGGTGGGCCTGGGTGATCGCCTCCCGGACGTCGTCGGCGCTCTTCCTGCTCCTCACTCAGCGTAGGCGTCGTCGGGCAGGAGCTCGAACACCTGTTGCGCACACCGACAGGCGACAGCGATCTTGGCAGCCCACTCCAGCGCCTCCTCGCGTGAGGCCACGTTGACGACCGCGAATCCGCCGATGTGCTCTTTGCTCTCGGGATACGGGCCGTCGGTGACCGTCCCGTCGGTCGCCACTACGCTCGGGTCCTGGTGCTCCAGCCCGGCGCCGTAGACCCATACCCCGGCCCGCATGGCCTCCTGCTCCACGGCGTGCGCGGCCTTGGCGACGTCGGGCAGGTCCTCCCGGGGGAAATCCATGTCGCCGTCATCGAACAAGATCATGTACCGGGTCATCTCGGATCGTCTCCTCTCGTCGCTTGGCCGCCCTCGCCGGGCCGCCTCTCATCTTCTCTACGAACACCGCCGCCCGAATCCGACACCGCCCGGACGTCGATGCGCTGATCGCCGCGGATCGGGATGGTGCTCACTCGCCGAGCAGCGGCCGCACCTCGACCTTCCGATTGCACGCCTTCGATCCCTCGGCGGCGAGCTTGAGCGCCACGTCGAGGTCCGGGGCCTTGATGATCCAGAAGCCCGCGAGGAACTCCTTCGACTCCAGGAACGGCCCGTCGGTGAACACCGCTTCCGCTCCTCGGTTGTCGATAGTGGTGGCCGTGCTGGGCGCCCCAAGGCCGAGGGCGAAGACCCAGTGGCCCTCAGCCTGGAGCCGCTCGTTGAACACGTCGATCGCGTCCATCTCGGACGGGGTGGCCAAGCCGGCCGTGTCGTCGATCACTGATACCAGGTACTGCATCTCGGATCATCTCCTGTGGTCCGGGGCGCCCCCTCGTGGGCGGCCGTTCATACGTACTACGAACGCGTCTGCCCGAATCCGACTGCGACAGTATCTCGTCAGGTCACAATCGAGACGACGATCGGCCGGTGATCAGCGCGGGCAAGTCTCGTGGGTCCACGTCGAGTACACAGTGGCAGTCACGGCCGATGGACCCCTGGTGCTCACAGCGCGAGGGCTTCAGCCCGCGTAGTGCGGGCGCTCGTTCGGTCGGTCGGTCGACGTGGCGAGCCTCGGACGCGCCGCAAGCTGCGGAAGCCAGTCCGGTCCGCGCACGGTCCTATCGGGCAGAGGCTCCGCGGCTCGCACGATCCATCTCGACCCACCGTTCGTTCCACGGACCCTGGCCGTAGAACTTGTCAACGACCACCCGGAAGGTCCAGCCCGACGGCATGTCGCGAGCCGGGTATGTGGCGCCTGGCCCGATGTACCACTCGGCGAGGTGGTCCATCACCGCGAGTGCTCCGCCCTCTTCGACCCTCGCGCGGCCGTTCACCACAACGTAGGGAAACAGCGCGCCCCCGTCGTACTCCGTCGCCTGGAAGGAGAGGGTGACGCGTGGGTCGCGCCTGAGGCGGGCAGCCCGCTTGGCGTCGAAGAACGACGCGAAGACGATCTCGTCGCCGTCGAAGCCGGCCCAGCACATGTTCACGTGGGGCTCGCCGTGGCGGTTCATCGTCACGACGTGTGCCCACAGTCCGCCCGCGACGAACTCACGAACGCTTTCAGGAATGGTGTTCATACAACGAATGCTAGACGCCGCGGCAACCAAGGGGGTTGACGCAACTCATCGGTTGCTATACATTTCAGTAGCAACGGAACGGTTGCTATATCTCTGGAGGATGTCATGGGATTTCCGGATCGAATCGAGCGGACCGTCGAGATCGCGCATCCGCCGGCCAGGGTGTGGGCAGCGCTGACCACGGCCGAGGGCCTCGGCACCTGGTTCGGCAATGCAGCGACGATCGATCTCCGGCCGGGTGGACTCGCCGAGATGACATGGACGAGCGGCGAGAAGGCGTCGATGCGCATCGAACGGGTCGAGGAGCCGACGGTCTTCGGCTTCACCTGGGGCATCAACGGCCTGCCCGACGACGATCCTCGCCGCACCTACGTCGAGTTCACGCTGGCGCCGACGGGCACCGGGACCCGGCTGACGGTCGTCGAATCGGGTTTCGCACAGCTGCGCGACGAGAGCTACCGCAAGGCATTCGACGGCAACACCGAGGGCTGGGGCCACGAGCTCGGCGAGCTGGTCGAGTACCTCGATGCCACAGCGGCCTGACATCGAGGCCGTCGCCGAGGAGGTCTTCACCGCCCTGGCCGACCCGACCCGGCGGGCGATCCTGGCCGCACTCGCGGCCGGCGGGCCCGCCACGGCGACGGATCTGGCAACTCGGCTGCCGATCACTCGTCAGGCCATCGCCAAGCACCTGGCGCTGCTGGCCGAGGCCGGACTGGTGGCTGCCGAACCGGGGGAGCGGCGTCGGGTGCGATACCGGCTTCGCTCCGCGCCCATGCAGGTGGCGCAACAGTTCCTGGCCGCCCTGGCCCGGGACTGGGACAGCCAGCTCGAATGCGCTTCAGGACCATCTCGATGCCGCCGTGGCGGCCCAGCCGACGCGAATGAACAAGGGGAAGGAACCGTCATGACGACCGATGTGCAGAGCGAGTGGACCCGCCCTCCGGAATGGCTGCCGGAACAGGGACAGTCAGCGGCCGACCACAGGATCGGAACGCGAGAGGAGTGGGCGGCCGCACGCGAGGCGCTGCTCGTCCGCGAGAAGGAGCACACGAGGCTCGGCGACGAGCTGGCGCGCCAGCGACGCGAGCTGCCGTGGGTCCGCGTCGAGAAGGACTACCGCCTCGACACCGACGACGGCCCGCGCACGCTTGCGGAGCTTTTCGATGGCCGAAGTCAGCTGCTCATCTACCACTTCATGTTCGGCCCGAGCTACCAGGCCGGCTGCCCGATCAACTCGTCGATCGCGGACAGCATCGATGGCCTCATCCCGCACCTGAAGGCGCACGACGTGACGATGCTCCTCGTGTCGCGGGCCCCGATCGAGCGATTGCAGGCGTACAAGAGCCGGATGGGCTGGAGCATTCCGTGGGTCTCCTCGGCCCACAGCGACTTCAACGTCGACCTCGGCTACTCGAGCGACGAGGAGGAGACGCGGGCATGGGTCGAGGAGAGCGGCGTGTCGCTCCCGCCGATCGTCGAACGCAACGCCAGCGCGAGCGGCACCGACATCGCCGGATACCTGACGGAGAGCCCGGGCTTCAGCGCCTTCGTCCTGGATGACGGGGTCGTCTACCACAGCTATTCGACCGGATGGCGCGGGCTCGAGTTCCTGATGGGCTACTACCCGATCCTTGACCGGACGCCGAAAGGCCGCGACGAGGACGACGGATTCCAACTCTGGCTCCGACGCCACGACGAGTACGCTCGAAGACTGACGAGCCCTCCAGCCCGGCGGATGAGTCGCCGTGCGACGCGACAAATTCCGCCACGACAGAGCCCTGGCGGCGACCAGCCTCGAATGCCAGCGACTGTCGTCGGCTGTCAATGGGATCGGGGCCGAACCCCGGTGCTCCGCCATCGGGTGGAGATGACCAGACCGGTCATCACGACCTCCGCCGGCAAGCGCGAGACCGTCGCAGGCACCCGACGCGGCCCGGCCTCATCATGGTGCTGCACGCCAGCCAACGAACGATGGAGGAGCCCGGACCCGTGACCGCCTGGCAGCGCCGGCTCCCGCTCGTGCTCATCGCCTGTTCGTTGCTCGTGCTGGGCGCCGTCAACCTGACGAAGGGCACGCCGTCGACCGGCCAGCTCGCGACGGGGCAGCCCTCGGGGGCTCCGTCGCCTGAGAGCTTCGCGGACCCCGTACCGCGCATGGCCATCGCTTACGACCTCGGCGGGCCCGGAAGCGCGGGCGTCAACGAGCTGGCACGGGACGGCGTGAAGCGGGCAGCCGACGAGCTCGGCGCCGAGTTCAAGGAGATCACCACCAGGCCGGACGACACCGATGCAACCCGGGAGGCGCGTTTGACGGAGCTGGCCGACGCCCGCTATTACCCGATCTTCGCCATCGGTTCCACCTACGCCCGTGCAGTGGCCAAGGTCGCCCCGAAGTACCCCGGCACCTGGTTCGGCATCGTCGACGACGGCAGCGTGAATGCGCCGAAGGTGATCGGCATCCAGTTCAACGAGGAGCAGGGTTCCTTCCTCGTCGGAGCGGCCGCCGCGCTCACGTCGAAGACGGGCAACGTCGGCTTTGTCGGCGCGGTCCGGACCCCGCTGGTCGAGAAATTCGAGGCGGGCTTCAGGGCGGGCGCCCGGTCCGCCAACCCGGACGTCAAGGTCCAGGTCGCCTACCTCTCGCAGCCGCCCGCCTCCGCCGGCTCCAGTGACCCGGCCAAGGCCAGGACGGTCGCGCTAAGCATGTACGACGCGGGCGCCGACGTGATCTTCGGGGCGGCCGGTGACTCGGGCGATGGGGTGATCCAGGCTGCCCACGATCGGGGGCTCTGGGCGATCGGCGTCGACAGCGACCAGTACCGGACCGCGGACCCGTCCGTGCGCGGGGCCATCCTGACCTCGATGCTCAAGCGAGCCGACGTCGCCACGTACACCATCGCGATGGAGATCGCGATGGGCGTCCCCAAGGACGGCAACAATGTGTTCGGCGTCGGTCGGGGCGGTGTCGGCTACTCGACCTCAGGCGGCTTCGTCGACCCGATCAAGGCGCAGCTCGACGCTTTTGCCGCCAGGATCGCCTCGGGTGAGATCCTCGTTCCCACGAAGCCCTGACTGCCGGTGCCGTGGACGAGCATGCACCGAAGCCTTCAGCATCGACTCCGAGTCGGTGGTCGTGCGAGCCTCAAGGGTTCGCTAGCTCCGTGCTCGAGGCTCCCAGCGAGCGCACGGTAGGCGAGCACCGATCGGCCCGAACGTGGTGTTGCGCCGCTCCGATCAACGCGCGATCAGCTCGCGCGGCCGCGAACCTGTACCGAGCGGCACCATCGCCCTAGGCTAGGAGTCGTGACACATCGCGGCGACGTGGCAGCACCGTCACTCTGGCGACACGCCGACTTCCTGAAGCTGTGGACGGGTCAGACCGTGTCCGAACTGGGCTCGGTCGTGACTCGCACGGCTGTCCCTCTCGTAGCGCTGCTCGTCCTCGGGGCGGGTCCGACGGAGATGGCATTACTGGTGGTCGCGGGAAGCCTGGCGATCCTGCTTGTCGGGTTCTTCGCGGGGGCCTGGGTCGACCGTCTTCGCCGCCGTCCGCTGCTCATCGCCACGGACGCGATCAGGTCGCTGCTGCTGCTCTCCATCCCGATCGCGTACGCAGCCGGTGCTCTGCGGATGGAGCAGCTCTACCTCGTCACGTTCCTCGAGGGCTGTCTAGGCACGTTGTTCCATGCCGCCTATCCCGCGTACGTCCCCTCGCTGATCGGCGTCGATCGCGTCGTCGACGGCAACAGCAAGCTCGCGACCAGCTCGTCGCTCGCCGAGATCGGCGGCCCAGGGCTCGCGGGCGCCATGGTCCAGCTGGTGAGCGCCCCCTTCGCGATCCTGGTCGATGCGGCGTCGTTCGCCGTTTCGGCGGTGTCATTGCTCCTCATCCGGACCCCGGAACCCGCACGGCCGGCGAGGACGACGACGACGGCGATCCGGCAGGACATCGTCGAGGGACTTCGGCTGGTCCGGCACCATCGGGTGCTGTTTCCGATCGCGATGCGATCGGTGGTCGCGCACGTCGCCGGTTCGTTCTACGGAGTCCTGTACACGATCTATCTCATCGACGACCTGCACCTGACGCCGTTCCTGCTTGGCGTCGTCGTCTCGGCGGGCGGCGTTGGATCGCTGGTCGGCTCGCTCTTCGCCTCGCGAGCGATCCGCGCATTGGGGATCGGCCCGGCGATGATCTGGACCGCGGTCGGCGCATCGGCCCTCGGCATCCTCACGCCACTTGCCCAGGGACCACTCCTGCTCGCGACGCTGATGGTGTTCATACCGCAGCTGTTCGGCGACGGCCTGCAGACGATCGAGGGGGTTGCCGAGCTGTCATTGGTCCAGGGCCTCAGCCCGGATCGCGTCCTTGGCCGGGTCAACGCCACGCTCGAGGTGATCTCGCACGGGATCGCGTATCCGATCGGCGCGCTCACGGCGGCTGCCGTCGCGGGCGTGATCGGCGTTCGTGGCGGGATCGCCATCGGCTGGGCCGGGATGGCCGTTTCGATCCTGTTCCTGGTGTTCTCACCGTTGCCCCGGATCCGCACGATCTCGGATGAGCACGCCCTCGAGGGCTGATGAACCCGTACTACCAACCGGACGAAGCTACTCCGAGCGACCCGTCCCGAACTGGCGGTCGCCTGCGTCGCCCAGACCCGGCTGGATGTAGCCCTTCTCGTTGAGCGAACGGTCCAGCGCTGCGCAGAAGATCTCGACGTCAGGATGAGCTGCCGTCACCGCCTGGACGCCCTCCGGAGCCGCGATGAGGTTGACCAGCTTGATCCGGACCGCGCCCCACTTCTTGAGGACCTCGATGGCGGCTGTCGCGGACCCGCCCGTCGCGAGCATCGGGTCCAGGATCAGGCACAGGTCGACGGTCGCGGAGTCGGGCAACTTGTTGTAGTACTCGACGGGTCGGAGCGTCCGTTCGTCCCGGAACAGCCCGAGGTGCCAGACCTGCGCGGTCGGCATCAGCTCGAGCATCGCATCGACCATCCCGAGCCCGGCCCGCAGGATCGGTACGAACCCCACCCGTTCGCCGAGCTCATGCGCGGTCATCGCCTCGAGTGGCGTGCGGATCTCGAGTGGCCTTCACGCCGACGTCGGCCAATGCCTCGTAGCCGAGCAGCCACGACAGTTCGCGGACGACCTCGCGGAACTTCTTCGGCTCGGTCCGCTCGTCGCGCAGGATGGCGAGCTTGTGGAGCACCGCGGGATGCTGCGAGACGTGGAGGTTCGTCGCGGACATGCTCACCTCTGGCGCATCCAGGCAACACCTGGGCGGACGGCGTGGTCCCCATCGTAGCAACCGGCGGGGTATCCTCGCCTCCACGGCGCCCGCTCCGACGCCGCCCAGACCGGAGATCGATCGATCGTGCCCGCACCAGCCGCTTCCGCCAGCCCGCGCCCGGGTCGAGCGTCGGCGCGCACGGCGGGCCGCGGTCGGATCGTCCCGCCGATCCTCGCCCGGCAGATGCGCAATGGCATCGAGGAGAGCGTCCACCGAGGCGACATCGTCGAAGTCGACGCCGCCGGTCGGGTCATCCATCAGCTCGGCGACCCGGATCGCATCGTCACCCTGCGCTCGACGGTCAAGCCGTTCGGGCTGCTCGCCCTGATCGAGGCGGGCGGCATCAAGGAGTTCGACCTCGAACCGGCCGAGCTCGCCATCATGGCCAGCTCGCACTCGGGCGAGGACCTGCATGTCCGCACGCTCCAGGGGCTGTATCGCCGCTCGGGTGTCAGCCAGGCTCACCTCGCGAACGGATCAGAGGGCGCGCCGCTCGACGCGCTCACCGCCGCCCGCCTGGCGCGCGACGGCGAGAAGGCCGGCCCGATCCGTCACATGTGTTCCGGGCAGCACACCGTCTCGCTGCTGCTCTCGCGGCTCAATGGCTGGGATCCGGCCGAGTATTGGAAGCCTTCCCACCCGTCCCAGGTCCTTTACCGCGACGCGGTGGCTCGGGCCTACGGCACGACGCCGGGCAAGCTCAAGACCGCGATCGACGGCTGCGGGATCGAGACGTTCGCGTTCCATCTGCGCGAGGTCGCGCGCGCTTACGCCATGCTGGCCGACCCGTCGGCGATCCCAGCCGGCGACCCAAGGAGCGACCTCGCCGGATCGCTGACGATCGTCCGCGATGCGATGCTGGCCCATCCCGATCTCGTCGCCGGCCGCCACGACCGTATCGACACCTCGCTGATGAAGGCGGCCCCGGGCCGGCTCGTGGCGAAGGGCGGGATGGAGGCGCTGCGTGGCGTGTCGATCCTGCCCGGCGTCCGCAGCGGCACCAGCGTCGCGACTGCGAGCGGGATGGCGATCAAGATCGAGGACGGTGGCGGATACGACCGCGGCACGTGGGCGGCATCGGTGGAGGCTCTCCGTCAGGCGGGAGTCCTCGACAGCAGCGCGGTCCGCGAGCTCGCCCGCTACCACAGGCCGGCCGTGATGGATCCGCATGGTCGTCTCGGCGCCGAGACCATCGCCGAGTTCGAGCTGGCGCCGGTGGGTGAGCTCATCGGCTGATCGGTCTCGGCCGCGGCCGGACCGACGCCGTCGTGCGACCATCTGAACGACACGATGGCCATCGACCAGGATCCCTATCGCACGCTCGGGCTCTCCCGTGGCGCCTCGATCGACGAGATCAAGCGCGCCTACCGTCGGCTGGCCAAGATCCACCACCCCGACGCGGCCGGCGAGAAGAACGTGCCGCGCTTCCTGGCGATCCAGGCAGCCTACGAGCAGCTTGCCGGTGGATCCGACGGGAAGGTCTCGCCACGTCGGCCGGCCTCGGGGCCGCGGAAGCCGTGGGAGGCGGATCCGGATCGGGGTGACGCCACGCGACGCGCCTACGGTGGATGGGCGCGCGGGGCTGCACCGGGCGCCTCGAAGCCTCCCGGCGGGCCAGCGGCCAGTGGTGGGCCTGCAGCCGGCGGAGGACCTGCCGCTGGAGCTGGACCGAGTCCCGGCCCGAAGGCGAGAACGGGGTCACGGCCGCGGCCGTCGTCCTCGCGAACCAGCAGTCGCGGCGCGGGGGACGAGGGCGCCGGAGGCGCGGCCGGCAAGGCATCCGGGGGAGCCACAGGGCCATCCGATGCCCCGCCACGCGGCCCGCGGGAGCGCAAGAAGAACAAGGCGACCCTCGGCTCGACGTCCTACGACGGCGTCGACGGCCCGTTCGAGCCTGACTGGCGCGGCGCGAGCTGGTACGGCACGACGAGCGGCACCTACTGGACGCTCAATCCCAAGGAATACGCGGATCCACGCAAACACGGGCCGGAATACCAGGCACGGGCGCGGCGGGCGACGCGGGCGCGATCCACCGGCGCGCCCGATGTGCCACCAACACCCGAGACCGACCCGTCGGACGGCGTCGCCGAGGGCGATCCGGCGCCCGCCACGGCCTCGACGGCCCGACCGACCCACACCACGAGCTCGTGGTGGGAATCCACCGCGGGTGCGACCGGCCCGGCCCCCGACGCCGAGGCGGCGCAACCTGCTCCGCCCCCGAGCCCCGCGGCACCTGCGCCGCCTCCGCCGGACCTCGGGCGTGCGCTCGGTGACTTCGGACGGGCCCTCACCGATCCGGCCTTCGGTGGTCAGCGAGGGCGGGTCATGCGCGCGCTCATCGGCTGGCTGCCGATCGCATTCGGGGTCTCGTGGCTGGTCGGCGAGATCACCGGCTGCGGGCGCTTCGCGGCCACCTGCGAGGGCTTCGCCGACCCGTTGATCCTGGTCATCCAGGTCGTCGCGCTCGCGGTCCTCCTGCTCTTCCCGACGATCGCGTCGGTCGCGGCGATGGGGTCCGTCGCCCTCCTCTGCGCCGCGGTCGTCGCCGCCCTCATCCTGTCGGCCGCGGGCGAAGCGGCCGACGGCGATGCCCGACGGTCGGCGCTGGGCGCCGTGCTGCTCGTCGCCTGGCTGGCGGGAGTCGCCGTCGCCGTCGCCAGACGGGTTCGCACGCTCCCGACGACGCGTCCCGTATCCTGAGGTCATGCCTCCCCGACGTCACGATCCAGCGGGATCTGTCCAACGCCGCCCAGGAATACCTCCTCGCGCTGCGGGTCCTCGTCGGGTCCGACGACTCGGGGCGCGCGACGGCGGCCCAGATCGCTCGACAACTGGGAGTGACCACACAGGCCGCGAGTGAGATGTTCCGCCGCCTCGTCGCCGACGGCCTGGTCGCGCATGCCGAGGGCCGTGACCTCCAGCTGACACCGGCCGGTCGCGCGACCGCCGATGGCATCTTCCGCCGGCACGCGCTGCTCGAGTGGCTGCTCACGTCCGTCATCGGGCTCGGCTGGGCCGAATCGGACGATGAGGCGATGCGGCTCCAGGGCGCCATCTCCCCGCGAGTCGAGGCGCGTCTCGACGAACTGCTCGGGCATCCCGAGACATGCCCGCACGGCAACCCCATCGACGCCGAGACCGCGCGACGGCGCCCTGCCGGCGTCCGGCTCAGCGAGATGGAGGCGGGCTCGCTGGCCACCGTCTACCGCATCACCGAGGAGGCCGAGGAGGACGCCGGGCTGCTGTCGTATCTCGAGGCCCGGGCCCTGACGCCGGGAGCCCACATCTCGATCCTGGCGAGGAGCGAGTCGCTCGACTCGCTGACGCTCGACGGCCCGCGCGGTCGGGCGACCCTCGGCCTGCGACCGGCCGCGTTGGTGCGTGTCCTTCCCGGCGAGGCGGATCCGGCCCTGTTCCACCACGTCCCGGCGCGAGGATGACCGCTCCGCGCGCCCGCATCGCCCCGAGTCCGACCGGTCCCCTCCACATCGGCACGGCGCGAACGGCGCTGTTCAACTACCTGTTCGCGCGACACGTCGGGGGCACCTTCGTGCTGCGCCTCGAGGACACGGACCAGGCACGAAGCTCGATCGCCTACGAGAAGGACATCCTCGACGGTCTGCACTGGCTCGGTCTGCACTGGGACGAGGGCCCGGAAGTCGCCGGTGAGGCCGCTCGCGGCCCATTCGCGCCATATCGCCAGATGCTCCGCCTGCCGCTCTACGCGGAGGCCGCCGGGCGACTCCTGGCGAACGACCAGGCGTACCCGTGTTATTGCCTGCCGGATGAACTCGACGCCGACCGCAAGGCCCAGGAGGCGGCCAAGGAGCCGCCACGGTACGTCGGTCGGTGCGCGGCGCTGACAGCCGACGAGCGGGCCGCTCGCGTGGCCGAGGGACGCCCTGCGGCGGTTCGGTTCCGTGTCGGGACGGGCGTGGTCGGCTTCGATGACATCGTCCGCGGCCACGTCGAGATCGACGTCGCGAATCTCGGCGGCGACTTCGTGATCGTCCGCGGCGATGGGACCCCGCTGTACCACTTCACGGTCGTCGTCGACGACGCGGCGATGCAGATCAGCCACGTGATCCGGGGCGAGGATCACCTGTCGAACACGCCCAAGCACATCCTGCTGTTCCGGGCGCTCGGCTACACGGAGCCGGCCTTCGCGCACCTGCCGCTCATCCTCAATCCGGACCGGACGAAGATGAGCAAGCGCAAGAGCCAGACCGCGGTGTCCGACTACATCGCCGAGGGTTTCATCCGCGAGGCGCTCGTCAACTACCTCGCGCTCCTCGGCTGGGCGACCGGCACGGAGGAAGAGGTCCTGTCGATCGACGAGATCGTCGAGCGCTTCGAACTCGACCAGGTCCACAAGGGCGGCGCCGTCTTCGATCGCGAGCGCCTCGAATGGCTGAACGGCCAGTGGATCCGCCGACTGGACCCGGACGACCTGATCGACCGGCTGCGACCGTTCGTCGAGGCCGACCTGGCAGCCGGCCGCATCGACCTGATGCCGACCGATGACGACCTCCGTTCCCTGCTGCCGGTCATCACCGAGCGGCTGCCGAGACTCGGCGCGATCGGCGACCTCGTCGGTTTCCTGTGGGTCCACGAGTTGACGTACGACCCGGCGCTGCTCGTTCCCGAAGCGCTGGGACGCGGCCACGACACGCGAGGGTCTCGCCGCCGCGCGGGACACGATCGCGAAGGTCGGTGAGGTCGCCTTCGAGGCCGACGAAGTCGAGCCGCCGTTGCGCGCGCTGGCTGAGGCGCGTAGCTGGAAGGTCGGCGACCTGTTCATGGCCATCCGCGTGGCGGTGACCGGTCTGACTGCGACGCCACCGCTGTTCGACACGCTCGTCGCGCTGGGACTCGAGAGGACGCTCGAGCGGCTGGACCGCGCCATCGCGAAGCTGCCGGGTTGACGGGTTCCGTCGGCCGGCTCGGCCTGGTCGTGGTCGTCGGGCTGCTCATCGGAGTCGCGACCCAGATCGGACAGGGCATCCTCCCGGACGGTCTGTCGCAGGCGGCGAATGCCATCTCGCCGTGGTTGTTCGCCGCGTTCCTGCTCGGGTCGCGCATGCCGGAGCGCCGCTCCGCGGCCGTCGCCGGCATCGGTGCGCTCGTGTTCGCGCTCGTCGGCTACTACGCGATGGTCCAGCTTCGCTTCGGCTACGGCGCCTCGACGAATTCACTGCTGCTCTGGGGGATCGCTGCGTTGATCGGTGGCCCGGTCTTCGGCGTCGCCGGCTGGACCTGGCGATTCGAGTCGGGCTGGCGACGGGCCGGAGCGATCGGGCTTCTGGCGGCCGTGCCCATCGCCGAAGGGCTCTATCTGAGCCGGATCCTGCCCGAACCGGCGGTCGGGGCCGGCTTCATCGTGGTGGGCCTCCTCATCCCGCTCGCGTTCGGTCGGACGATGGCGGAGAGAGGGCGGGCGTACGTCGGCGTGCTCCCGGCGATGGCGCTCGGTGCTCTCGGCTACATCGTCTTCCTCTGGTTGGCTACCCTGACGTCGATGCTGTGACAGCCGAACGCTCGGAGGGAACGTGATGCGACGAGAAGACGTGCAGGTCTGGTTGGACCGTTATGTCGCCGCCTGGTCGTCCTACGACGAAACGGCCATCGGCGAGCTGTTCGCGGAGGACTGCGAATACCGCTACCAGCCGTGGGCAGACCCGATCGTCGGTCGCGACGCGATCGTCGCCGACTGGGTGTCGGACAAGGATGAGCCGGAGTCGTGGACCGCGCACTACGACGTCTGGGCATTCGACGGGGAGCGGGCATCGGCATTCGGGGAGAGTCGCTACACCAATCCCGACGGCTCGTTCCGGACGCTCTACTACAACCACTGGCTCATTCGGTTCGACGGCCACGGCAAGTGCGTCGAGTTCATCGAGTACTTCATGGAGCTCCCGGAGCGGCTGCGCGCGGGTCACTGAAACGGCCCGTTAACACTGGTCGGTATCCTCAGTCGGAGATGGCACGCACGATCCTCGTCGTCGATGACGAACCGACCCTGCGCGAGGCGCTGGTCGAAGCGCTCGAGACCGAGGGATTCCGCGTCGTGTCGGCGGCCGACGGACGTGAGGCATTGGTGCGCTTCCGGGCTGAGCGCCCGGACCTGGTCCTGCTCGACCTGATGCTCCCCGAACTGTCCGGCATCGAGGTGTGCCGGATCATCCGGGCCGAATCCGGCGTGCCCATCGTCATGCTGACGGCCAAGGATTCGGAGCTCGACAAGGTGGTCGGCCTCGAGCTCGGCGCAGACGATTACGTCACCAAGCCCTTCTCGCTGCGCGAGCTCACGGCGCGGGTCCGGGCGCTGTTCCGGCGGGCCGATCAAGCCGTCGCGGTCGAGGACGCGCCGGCCGTGGTCGACCTCGGGCCGGTCCAGGCCGACCTCGGCGGTCGGCGGCTGCTGCGCGATGGTGTCGTCGTGCCCGTCAAGCCCAAGGCGTTCGAGCTGCTTGCGTTCCTGATCCGTCACCCAGGCCAGGTGTTCACGCGCGACCAGTTGCTCGAGAAGGTCTGGGGCTACGACTACGCCGGCGAGACGCGCACGGTCGACGTCCACATCCACTGGCTCCGCAGCCGCATCGAGACCGACCCGGCCAACCCGGCCTTCCTGCACACCGTCCGTGGCGTCGGGTACGTGTTCCGGCGGCCGACCTGAGGATCTTGTGGCGGCAAGCTGCCGCGGCCCACGCTGCGCTCGATAGGGTCGGCCTTGTCGCTGTCGACTCCCGGAGCATCACGCCGATCAGATGACGAGTCTCGGCGGACAGTGAGGAGGGCCCCCGCGTTGCCCGCGGGGGCCCTCCCATCGAATGGTTTCGTCGGTCGCGCTAGGCGGTGACGAGCGTCCGTCCGGGTGCCTTGATGACGCCGAGCTGGACGAGCATGCCCAACTCCTGGACGAGGCCCCAATGCTCCACGACCTGGTCGTTGGCAACGCGCACGATATGGAACTCGGTCCACGTTGCGTGCTTGCCCGTCGGGGCCATTCCGGCGAATTCGCCGCGCATCGTGCCGGTCGCCGTGACGCGGGTCACGAACTTGTCGCCGGCTTCGAACGAATCCTCGATCGTGTATCGAAGGTCCGGGAAGGCCGTCCGGAGCGAGGTCACGAACTGCTTGAAGCCCTGGCGCGTCGGGGCCATTCCGGCCATCGGCGTGCGATCGATGTACTCGGGCGCGTACAGCTCGTCGATGAGCTGGAGCTTGCCCAGACTGTAGACCTCGAGAGGGATACGGTCGAAATGGGTCTTGAGGATCGTGGTCATCGGAACCACCTTTCCCTTGCGTCGGCACTGCCGCGACGGGTGGCCCAGGAGCGACGCCAGATGGGTCGCCTCCAGGTGTAGCCTCCGCCGTCATGCGCTGGTGTAGGAACAGTACGAACAGTACAGAGTGTATGGTA
Organism: uncultured Chloroflexia bacterium; assembly: GCA_963776385.1. Lineage (GTDB taxonomy): Bacteria > Chloroflexota > Limnocylindria > Limnocylindrales > CSP1-4 > SPCO01. The sequence goes on along the minus strand of CAVZME010000011.1, from coordinate 726,499 downwards.
CGCTTCGCATGATGTCAATCGAGCGTCTTTCTCCGACCTCCTATCTCGTCCTGGGGTTGCTCGCGCGCGAAGGTCCGTCGACTCCGTACGCCCTCGAGCGACATGTCGCGGCCACCCTTGGCAACTTCTGGTCGTTTCCTCATACGCTGCTCAACACCGAGCCTGTGCGTCTCGAGGCGCTCGGGCTCGTGAGCGAGACCCGAGAGCCGGAGGGTCGCCGGCGACGCCTGTTCGAAATCACCCCCGCGGGACTTTCCTCGCTGCAGGCGTGGCTCGAGCGGCCGGCGGAAGCGCAGACCGAGCTGCGAGATCGCGGGTTGCTGCAGCTCTTCTTCATGGATCTGGCGACGAACGAAGCCCGCGTCCGCCTCGCCGAGAAGCAACTCGAGATCCATCAGTCGAAGCTGTCGATGTATCAAGCGGAGGCTCGCCAAGAACGACGTGATGGCTCGTCGGCTCCCGGGTTGCGGACGGCCGAACATTGGCGCGGCGCGACGTTGCCGATGGGCCTGCTGTACGAGCGAGCCGCCGTGGAGTTCTGGACCAACGTGGCCAACGAGGGAACGGGCCCCGAGGAGGACTGACGAGCTCGCAGGGACTCGCGCCACGCCGTTGCGTCGACCCACGCGCGGTCTCGGGCTCAGCACACCGTTCCCGCGATCCGACGCTGGATCCAAGGATCCCGACATCCTGGCGACGGCGCACGAACTCGCCCTGCTCTGGGGCCGGATCGCCGCCCCGGGCCGCCGCCCGCTGGCCTCAGTTCGCCTTGTGGTACATCCGCTCCATGGCTTCGGCGGCGTCCTCGGCGGCGTCGATGGTGTCCTCGAGGTAGGTGTACAGGTCGCGCCACTTGATGACGTCGATGACCGCCAGCTCGTCGTGGAAGAGTCGGGCCATGGCCGCGCGGGACAGGCCGTCGGCTTCCTTCTCCAACTGGTGGACCGCCGCGAAATGGCGCTCGAGGTCCTTCATCCCGTCGAACTTGCGGAGCGCCGCGGCCAGTTCGCCGCCCTGGCCGTCGAGGATCGCGGCCAGCCGGCGGGCCTCGGCGGTCGGCTGGTCGACGCCGTAGATGACGAACGCCTCGGCGATCGACTGGATGCCGTCGACGACGTCGTCGAGGCGCGACACGAGCTCGTGGATGTCCTCGCGATCGAACGGGGTGACGAACGCGTCCTCGAGCCGGCGGGTGACCTCCTCGTCGATCTCGTCACCGCGCTTCTCGAGCGCCTGGATGTTGGCCACCCGCGACTCGAGCTTGTCGTAGTTCTCGACCATCTCGTGCAGCGCCGTGGCGGCCGCCGCGAGATTGTCACCGTCGAGGATGAACAGCTCGAAGAACTTGGGATCCTTCGGCAGGATACGGAAACTCATCTGGGTCCCTCCGGGGGCAAGTGTGGCATCAGGGAGCGCCGAGCGCGTTGAGGATGACCCAGGCGATCGCGGCGAGGATGCCGGCCATCGGGATCGTCAGGATCCAGGCGTAGAGGATGCGGCGGGCGACGCCCCAGCGGACCGCGCGGGCGCCCTGGCTGGCGCCGACGCCCATGATCGCGCTCGAGATGACCTGGGTCGTCGACACCGGCATCCCGAAATGCGCCGTCGTGAACAGGATCGACGCGGCCGTCGTCTCGGCCGCGAACCCGTGGACCGGCTCGAGCTTGGCGACCCGCTGGCCCATCGTCTTCATGATCCGCCAGCCACCGACGGCGGTCCCGGCGGACAGCGCCGTCGCCGACACGATGATGACCCAGGTCGGGACCTCGACCGCCGGGATCACGCCCGCCGAGAACAGGGCGAGGGTGATGATGCCCATCGTCTTCTGCGCGTCGTTCGAGCCGTGAGCGAAGGCCATGAACGCGGCCGAGCCCACCTGGAGCCGGCGGAACCGCCACGCCATCGGCTTGCGCTTCGACCCGCGGAAGATCCAGTAGATCGCGAGGATGAACGCGAACGCGATCGTGAACCCGAGGATCGGCGAGGTGAACATCGGGATGAGCACCTTGTTGACGATGCCGTTGATGTTCAGCGCGTCGGTGCCGGCCCCGATGATCGTCGCACCAAGAAGGCCGCCGATCAGCGCGTGGCTGCTCGAGCTCGGCAGCCCCTGCGACCAGGTGATGAGGTTCCAGATGATCGCACCGATGAGCGACGCGGCCACGATGGCCTGGGTCGTGGTCGCGTCGTTCACTAGCCCGCTGCCGATGGTCTTGGCGACGGCCGTCCCGGCGAATGCGCCGATGAAGTTGAAGGCGGTGGCCATCAAGATGGCCCAGCCGGGCGACAGTGCCCGGGTCGCGACCGACGTCGCGATCGAATTCGCCGTGTCGTGGAATCCGTTCGTGTAGTCGAATGCCACGGCCAGCAGCACCACGAACACGAGCATGGCGGTCACGCCATCCACAGAACGGACTCCTCAGATCGAAGTTGGGCTTCACGCGCCGCGGGGCAACGCCGGCGAAAGCGATGACATGGTACGCGGGCCGTCCGGTGCACGTGGTCAACGTCAGCCTGTTGACACGGCGATAAGACGGCGTTGACATCACGGCCGCATCGTGGCGGACATGCCGACCGCAACGCATCCACCACGATGGATGAGGCCGAGATCGGTCCACCAATATCGAGACCTGCCGCGGGATGCTCTCCTCCTCCTGCGCAGCCTCCACGACCGACCCCGCGACGCCGGCCCCTGGGGTGGGCCGGCGTTCGCGCGGGAGGTCGATCGCATCCGTTGCCAGCTCGCACCCATCCGTGATCGACGAGGGCTCGCGGCGTCCTATGCTCGCGAGGCGTTCCGAGTCCACCTGGACGGCCCGGGCGCACCCGACACACTTGTTCGACCGCGCGCGAGTCGGGCCGCCTACGCGGTCCGCTGGCTGGAGCTCGGCGACGGGATGCGCCGCCCGGCATGGTCCGAGTTCATCACCGACCCCGCCTGACACGGCCGAGGCGCCGCGCCCGCTATCCTTCGCGGATGCGTCTTTCCCAGCTCTTCTTCACGACCCTGCGCGACGATCCGGCCGACGCCGAGATGCCGTCGCACCGCCTCCTCCTCCGTGCCGGCTACGTCCGACAGCTCGGCTCGGGCATCTACTCGCTGCTGCCGCTCGGCAAGCGCGTCAACGACCGCGTCGAGCAGGTCATCCGCGAGGAGCAGGACAGGATCGGCGGCCAGGAGATGGAGATGCCGGTCGTCCATCCGGCCGACATCTGGCGAGCCAGCGGTCGGTACGACGCGATCGGCCCGGAGCTGACCCGGTTCAAGGACCGGAACGGGCGCGACATGGTCCTCGCGATGACCCACGAGGAGGTCGTCGGGCTGCTGCTCGCCGACATCGTCCGGTCCTACCGCCAGCTGCCGATGCAGGTCTACCACTTCCAGACGAAGTGGCGCGATGAGCCGCGGGCGCGCGGCGGGCTCATCCGCGTCCGCGAATTCGTCATGAAGGACGCCTACAGCGCCGACCGCGACCAGGCCGGTCTCGACGCCAGCTACGAGGCGCAGTACGGCGCGTATGTCCGGACGTTCGAGCGCCTCGGGCTCGATGTCGTCGTCGTCGCCTCCGATGTCGGGATCATGGGGGGCAGCCAGGCCCACGAGTTCATGGTCCTGAACCCGGCCGGCGAGGATGTCCTCGTCCTGTGTGAATCGGGTCACTATGCCGCGAATCGCCAGGTCGCCGTCATGCCCAAGCCGGCCGCGGCCGGCCCCGATGACGAGGCGGCCCTCCCGCTCGAGGAGGTCGCCACGCCGGGCACCACGACCATCGCGACGCTCGCGGCGTTCCTCGGGATCGGTCCGGAGCGAACCGCGAAGGCGGCCTTCTTCGTGACCGGCGACGGTCGTCTCGTGACCGCCATCGTCCGGGGCGACTACGAGGTCAACGAGACGAAGTTGTCCAACGCGGCCAAGGCCGTCGGCGGCATCCGTCCGGCCACGGTCGAGGAGATCAAGGCGGCCGGGATGGAGCCCGGCTACGGCTCGCCCATCGGCGCCACCGGAACGGTCGTGGTCGTCGACGACCTGGTCGAGCGCTCGCCCAATCTCGTCGCAGGCGCGAACAAGGTCGGCTTCCACTATCGCAACGTCAACGTCGGGCGCGACTACACGGCCGACGTCATCGCCGACATCACGAATGCCCAGGAGGGTGACGCCTGCCCGGTCTGCGGCGAGCCCGTCATCCTGCGCAACGGCATCGAGGTCGGCAACATCTTCAAGCTCGGGACCAAGTTCACCGATGCCGCCGGGGCGACCTACCTCGGGGAGGACGGCCTGACCCACCCGATCATCATGGGTTCGTATGGCATCGGCGTCGGCCGGAGCACGGCCTGCATCGTCGAGGCCCACCATGACGAGAAGGGCATCGTCTGGCCGGCCGAGGTCGCCCCATATGCCGCCCATCTCGTGTCGATCGGCGCGAACAAGGAACCACGGGTGCTCGAGGTCGCCGAGGCGCTCCACCAGCTCGCCATCGATGCCGGACGCGAGATCCTGTGGGACGATCGCGACGAATCGCCCGGCGTGAAGTTCACCGACGCCGAGTTGCTCGGGATGCCCTGGATCCTCACGGTCAGTCCGCGTTCGCTCGCGGCGGGTGGCGTCGAGGTCACCGAACGTGCGACCGGCGAGCGTGGGACGCGCCCCATCGCGGAGGTCGAGGCGCTGCTCAGGGCAGGTGGCTGAGGTCGTCCCCGACTTCGTCCGCCAGGGCCGCGCGGACCTCGGCGAGCTGCTCCTGGCTGAGGCTCGTGCCGTCGAGCGCGATGACCGCATCGCCTCCCTCCGGCAGGCCGGCCGTCAACGCCGCGGATGAGATGGTCGTGCCGGTCACGACCTCCTCCTTGTCGTCCATCCGGCTGATCGAGAACGTGATGCCGGGCGGGATCGAGGCGGTGATGTTCACCTCGGCGATCCGATAGGGAGACTGCTTCTCGCGCAACGAGTCGTTGGTCATCTCCTGGAGCGCCGTCGACTTGATGATCAGGTCCGCCAGGACGCCCGGGTCGATGCGTTCGACGACGGTCGACACGCCACGCCGGGCGGCACCGAGGGCGGATCGCGTCTGCTGGCTGAGCCTCTCCTGCGTCGCCGGATCGGCGGCCTTCTGTTGGGCCATCCCGGCCGCCTGCTGCGCCTGCTCCGCGGCCGCCTGGGCGGCCTCCCTGGCACGGTTGAGGAAGCTCACGCGCCGAGTCTACCGAGCGACGTGCGCGCTGACCACTAGCATTCGCGTGTGCCGCCACGCCCGACGCTCCCCGCCGACGACCTGTACGCCCGCCTCGAGATCCCCGTGGACGCGGGGCCCGAGGTCATCGAGGTCGCCTGGCGCTCGCTCCTCCGGCAGCATCATCCCGATGTCGCCGGTGACGCCGGCCTCGAGCGCTCGAAGCGGATCAACGTCGCCCACGACTGGCTGAGCGACCCGGAGCTCCGGGCTCGATACGACAACGCCCGGGGATTGCGCCGGTCCGTCCGGGACACGGGCGGTCGCGATATCCGGAGCGACGGCCATGACGGACCGGTCGCCACGCGCCCGCCCATCCGTCATCGGCCGCCCGATCCGGCCGAGACTCTGGCCCGCTTCCTCGAGCGGGTCGCGGCGCTCGCGCCGGACGAGCTCGACCGGCTGGCCTGCGCCGAACCGACGCCGATCGCCTTCGGTGCCACCATCGCCCGGTTCCTGCCCGCCGAGCAGCTCGCCGCGCTCGCGTCGATGGAGACCGCGGTCGACGCCCGGCTCGATGCGGCGGCTGCGGCCATCCCCGGCGTGCGCGACGCGGTCGAGAGCTATGCGACCGAACTGGTCCTCGGCGACTTCCTCGACGAGCTACTGAGCGAGCCGTTCCGCGAGCGCGCCCGCGAGCGCCTGACGCGTGGCTGGGAGGCCGCCGTCGGTCAGCCGCGCTACGGTCCGAACGGTGTCGCGGTCCGGGCACTCCTCGAACGGCTGGCGGGACTCGACGCCCGCGGGGTCGCCGCTTTCGCCGGGACGAGCCGAAAGGCGGGTCTCGATGGTCCGTCGGAGGAGCCGTGGCCACCCGGGACGTCGCCCGACGACGATGAGGCGCTCCGCGTCTCGTCCGTCCTCGCGGCCCGCGACGCCGCTGCGGCGATCCCGCCCGGTCTCGTCGACAGCGGTCACGCACGCGAGGGCGCAACGGGCGGCCCAGCGACTCGCTCACCTCCTCGTCCTTCGCCACGCCTTCAGCCAGTCCGCGTTCGCCAGCCTGACCCGACCGTGGCGACCGCGCTTCCTCCCGGACGACCGGCCCGGACCGAGGGTGCGCCACCGGCCGTCTCGCGACTGACTCGCCTGTGCGATGCTCGGGCGCGTGGATCCGAGACTGGTCGCCGGCCTTGCGGTCATCGCGCTCGTCGTCGTGTCGCTCCTCGCCCTACGCGAACGACAGGGCAGGGTCCGTCTCGAGAGTGCGGCCGGGGCCGCGCCCGGCCATGACGCCGCGGCAGCCGTCGTCGCCCTGCGCGACCGCGCGGTCAAGGCCGAGCTCGAGGCGGCCCTCATCAGGAACGACCAGTCCGATTTCGTGCGGGCACTCGACCTCGGGGTCATGATCGTCGACGAGGACCTGCGGATCGTCGGCGCCAATGCCGCCGCTCACACGCTCCTCGGCGTCTCGTCCGGCACGCTGGCCGGCCGCAGCCTGATCGGTGCGTTCATCACCGTCCACGCCGAGAACCTGGCGCGCTCGGCGCTCGAGGTCGGCTCTGCGACCGAGGAGATCTCCATCGCCGGCCGGGACGGGCCGCGCCTCGTCCTCCGCGCCCGACGCGTCCCGTCCGGCGGGTCTGTGGCTGGTCATCGAGGACGTGACCGAGCTGCGCCGGCTCCAGCAGATCCGTGCCGAGTTCATCGACAACCTGTCGCACGAGCTGCGGACGCCGCTGACGACCGTCAGCCTGCTGGCCGAGACGCTGACCCGCGAGGCCGACGCCGCCGGTGACGCCATCCCGCGCGCGGATGCGCGATCGGATCGACAAGATCGAGGTCGAGACCGGCCACCTCGTCCAGATGGTCACCGAGCTGCTCGACCTGTCGCGGATCGAGAGCGGCGCCGCCGCTCGGCCCCGTCGACCTGCTCGACATCGGCCGGCGTCGCGGTCGAGTCGACCGAGCGCCTGCGTCTCTTCGCCGAGCGCCAGGGCGTCGTCCTTCGCGTGGACGTCGCCGAGTCCGATCCCGCCGGTCCGTGGCGACGAGGACCGGCTCGGCCAGGTCCTCGTGAACCTGCTCCACAACGCGGTGAAGTTCAGCCCGGACGGCGGCGAGGTGCGCGTCGCGGTCCACGCGACGCCGCCCGATGTCATCGTGTCCGTGGCAGACCATGGGGTCGGCATCCCAGCGGCCGCCCAGGCGCGGATCTTCGAGCGGTTCTACAAGGTCGACCGGGCGCGGATCCGCGGCGAGGCCGGCGGCACCGGCCTCGGCCTCGCGATCTCGCGCCACATCATCGAGCAGCACGGGGGACGGATCTGGGTCGACTCGACGGAGGGCGTCCGGCAGCACCTTCTCGTTCTCGCTGCCCATCGCCCCGCCGCCACCCTGACCCGACCGGACGCCAGGAGACCTGATGGACCGACTCCACGTCGCGACGCTCAACATCCGCAACCTGGCCGACCGCTGGTTCGAGCGCCTGCCGCTCCTGCTCGCCGACATGGCCGCCCTCCAGCCGGACCTCCTCGGGCTCCAGGAGGTCGTCTACGTCATGCAGCAGGACCGCCTGATCGGGGCGGCCGGCGAGGGCCGCTACGGCGCCGTCCGCGGCTGGGCCGGGCGCCCGGAGTACGGCAACAGCCTGCTCGTCCGCGAGCCGCTGAGCGCGACCGGGACGGAGCGGCTCGACCTCGGGCTGAGCCGGTCCGCCCAGCGGTCGCTGGTGGCCCTGCCCGGCGGGTCGTCCGTCCTCGTGGTCGTCACCCACCTCCATCATCTGACGCCCGACGAGACGCTCGCGCGACGAGCAGACCGCGGCGCTCCTCGCCTGGCTCGACGGCACGGATGCGCCGGTCGCCGATGCGACCATCGTCATGGGCGACTTCAACGCCGACCCCGCCGAGCCGGCCGCCCACGCGCCTGAAGGCGGCCGGGTTCTCGTCGGCCTACGCAGACCGCCAACGGCGCGGAACCGGCGGTGACCTGGCCGTCCGGGCTCCAGGCGCCCGGCGATGGACACCGACGGCGCCGCCGAGTGCCTCGACTACATCTGGGTACGCGGCGCGGCCCGCGTCGAATCGGCGCGGCTCGCGTTCGATCGGCCGGATCCCGAGGACGCGACGCTCTACCCGAGCGACCACCTCGGGATCGCCGCCTGGCTGGCGATCGGGTAGGGGAGGATGGTCGGACCGCGCACCCTCCGCCTCGCCCACCGCGGCGACTGGCGGAGCGCCACGGAGAACTCGCTCGCGGCCTTGCCGGCCGCGCTCGCGCTGCCGGCCTGCGACGGCCTCGAGTTCGACGTCCGCGCCTCGGCCGACGGCGTCCCGGTCATCAACCACGACGCGACGCTCGCGCGGGTCCACGGCCGGCCCGAGCGGGTCGATGCCATGACTGCCGCCGCCCTCGGCGCCCTCGGCGTCGCCGACGCTGCGCGAGGTCCTCGCCACGGTCGGCCGGCGGGCCTTCCTCGACGTGGAGCTCAAGGGCGATCCGGGCGCCGCCGTCGTCGAGGTCCTGGCGGCGGGCCGCGGTCCCGGGCTGGAGAACGCTGTGGTCTCGTCGTTCGATCGCGCCGCGCTCGACCAGGGTCGCCCGGCTCGCGCCCGGCCTGGCCGCGCTGGCTGAACGCTTCGTGGCTGGACCCGGCGACGCTCGCGACGGCAGCCGATCTCGGCTGTCGGGCGGTCGCGCTCGACTGGCGTTCCATCGATGAGGCGACGGTCGAGCACGGCGCAGGACGGCCGGGCTGGACGTCGCGGCCTACACGGTCCGGCGGCGCTCGACCTACGACCGGTCTGGCTCGTCTCGGGGTCATCGCGATCTGCGCCGAGGCGGACGGCCCTCGATGGCTGACCGGGCGGATCTGGTCGTCGTCGGCGCGGGCACGGTCGGTGGCTGGGCCTCGGTCTTCGCCCGCGCCGACGGGGTCGGTCGGGTCGTCGTCCTCGAGCGCGGCCAGGTCGGCAGTGGCGCATCGTCGCGGGCCGCGGGCATCGTCCGGGCGCAGGGCGGCACCCCGCGACGGTCGCCCTCGGTCGCTGGTCGATCGACTTCTACAACGGCCAGCAGGCGACCTACGGCACGGATTCCGGGTTCCGCGAGCTCGGCTACCTGATCCTCGCGGTGACCGACGACGACGAGCGGTCCGGACGCGAGCGCGTCGCGATGCAGCGGGCGAACGGCCTCGATGTCGAGTGGCTCGACGCCGCCGCAGGCCGCCGCGAGCGGCGATCACGCCTGGCCCCGCACGGACATCGCGGCGGCAGCTTCATCGCCACCGACGGCGCCATCGACCCGCCCCGCAACGTCCGTGCCTACTCGCTCGCGATGCAGGCGGGCGGGGTCGACCTCCGCGAGCGGACCACCTTCACGGGCCTTCGCACGTCTGCGACCGCGGGCGGCGGCCAGCGGGTCATCGCCGTCGAGACCGATGCCGGCAGCATCGAGACCGAGCGCGTCCTGCTCACCGGCGGGCCGAGCCTCCGCGATGTCGGCCGGCGCGCCGGGGTTCGGATCCCGGTCGGGGCTGCCCGGCACACGGTGGCCGTGCTCGAGCCGCACCCGGCGTTCGACGTCGCCCGGATGCCGATGGTCTTCGACATCGGTGCCGGGCTGTACTGGCGCCTCGAGGAGGGCGGCCTGCTCTTCGGCTGGAGCGACCCGGACGAGGTGCCGGGCGAGGCGCGCCGGATCGACTGGTCGTTCTACGACGCGATGCGCGCCCGGCTCGGCGGGTTCGTCCCGGTCACCGACCGACCTCGGCCTGCGCAAGATCTGGGTCGCGACCATCGACTACACGCCCGACCACCTGCCGATCCTCGGGCCGGGCCTCGACGCTCGACGGCCGCCCGATCGCGGGCCTGACGGTGGCGTCACCTGGCGGCCACGGGATGATGTGGGGGCCGGGCGTCGCCCGGGCCGCAGCGGACCTCGTCATCCGCGGCGACGACCGACCTCGTCGATGTGTCCGACCTCGGGCTCGATCGGTTCGACGCCCATGGCCGCAGCCGGCTCGCGAGCTGACCCGATCGCCCTGCCGTTCCCGGTCATCGCCGGCGACGACGACGCGATCTGACCGCGTCCACGACATTTGTGCTTCTCTCGAACAAATCCACAGTGGTACTCTCTGAGCACGAGCCGCGGGTGGTCTGCAGTGAACCGACCGAGCCGGCGATTGGAGGTTCGGGCGATGGCTGATGGGTTCTTCTCCGACGTTGCGAAGCCGATCCCGTTCGGGGGCCTCGAGTCGCACGATCCACTCAGCTACAAGGTCTACGAGCCCGACCGGCTGGTCCTCGGCAAGCGGATGGAGGACCACCTCCGGATCGCGGTCTGCCTGTGGCATTCCTTCGCCTGGCCGGGCTCGGACGTGTTCGGGTCGGGGACCTTTGATCGGCCATGGAACGACCCCCGACTCGAGCCGATGCTGGCCGCAGAAGCGAAGCTTGATGCCGCCTTCGAATTCCTCGAGAAGCTTGGCGTTCCATTCTTCTGCTTCCATGACCGCGACGTCTCGCCCGAGGCGCACACCTTCGCCCAGACGCAGGTCTACCTCGACACGGTCATCGGCATGATCGAGGAGCGGATGTCCCGGACCGGCCTTCGCCTTCTGTGGGGCACCGCCAACCTGTTCAGCCATCCGCGTTATGCGGCGGGCGCGGCGACCAACCCCGACCCCGAGGTGTTCGCCTTCGCAGCGACCCAGGTCAAGTCGATGCTCGAGGCGACCCACCGGCTCGGCGGGGAGAACTACGTCCTGTGGGGCGGCCGCGAGGGCTACGAGACGCTGCTCAACACGGACATGGCCCGCGAAGAGGCCCAGCTCGCTCGGTTCCTCGCCATGGTCGCGGAGCACAAGCACCGGATCGGCTTCAAGGGCACGCTCCTCATCGAGCCGAAGCCGCAGGAGCCGACGAAGCACCAGTACGACTACGACGGCGCGTCGATCACGGGCTTCCTCGAGCGCAATGGCCTGGCGAGCGAGTATCGCCTCAACCTCGAGGTGAACCACGCGACCCTGGCCGGCCACAGCTTCCACCACGAGGTGGCCTACGCCATCGGGCACGGCGTGTTCGGCAGCATCGACGCGAACCGGGGCGACTACCAGAACGGCTGGGACACGGACCAGTTCCCGAACTCGGTGGACGAGCTGTCGCTGGCGGTCTACGAGATCGTCCGGGCGGGCGGGTTCTCCACTGGCGGCTTCAACTTCGACACGAAGCTGCGGCGTCAGAGCATGGCCCGGAGCGACCTGTTCCTCGGGCATATCGGCGGGATCGACACACTGGCGCGGTCCCTCCTCGTGGCTGCGTCGATGGTCGAGGACGGGGAGCTGGAGCGACTTCGTGCGGCGCGCTACGCCGGCTGGAACGACAAGCTCGGGCGATCGATCCTGTCCGAGGATCTTCCGCTCGAGATCCTGGCCACGCGCGTCTTCGCCGGTGACATCGACCCGCGCCCGGTCTCCGGCGAACAGGAGAGGCTCGAGAACCTGGTCAATCGGCACATCTGGGCCGCCCGCTGACCGTGGGTCTCGTCATCGGGATCGACGTCTCGACGACGGCGACCAAGGCCGTCCTCATCGACGGGTCCGGCGCGGTCAAAGGCGTCGGGGTCTCGGAGTACGGCTTCACCGTCCCCCGGCCGTTGTGGAGCGAGCAGGACCCGGCGCTCTGGTGGGCTGCCGCGGTCGAGGCGATCGGGTCGGTCTTGGCGACGAGCGGCGTCGCCGCCGCTGACGTCGACGCGATCGGCCTGACCGGTCAGATGCACGGCCTGGTCCTGCTCGATGCGGCCGACCGGGTCCTCCGTCCGGCGATCCTGTGGAACGACCAGCGGACCGCTGCCGAATGCGATGCCATCCGCGACGCGGTCGGACCGGACCGGCTGATCGCGATCACCGGCAACGACGCGGTGACCGGGTTGACGGCCCCCAAGCTCGTGTGGGTCCGCGATCACGAGCCCGACGTGTGGCGACAGGTCGCCCATGTCCTGCTGCCCAAGGACTATCTCCGCCTCCGGCTCACCGGCGAGCACGCCGTGGACAAGGCCGATGGCGCCGGCACGCTCCTGTTCGACCTGGCGGCGCGTGACTGGTCGCCGAGTGATGCGCGACGCCCTCGGGCTCGACCCGGCGTGGCTGCCGCCGACCCACGAGGGACCCACGATCACGGGCGTGGTCACGGTCGACGCCGCCGCCGCCACCGGGTTGCGGGCCGGGACCCCGGTCGTGGCCGGCGGCGGCGATCAGGCGGCCAACGCCGTCGGGGTCGGCGTCGTCTCGCCGGGCACCATGGCGCTCTCGCTCGGGACGTCCGGGGTCGTCTTCGCCGCGACGGACCGGCCGCTGTACGACCCGCTCGGTCGCGTCCACGCCTTCTGCCACGCCGTGCCCGACCGCTGGCACATGATGTCCGTGATGCTGTCCGCCGCCGGCAGCCTGCGCTGGTTCCGCGACGCGCTGGCGCCGGGCGTCGACTTCGGCGACCTCGTCGCGTCAGCGGCCGAGGTGCCGGCCGGGAGCGACGGACTTCTCTTCCTGCCCTACCTGTCGGGTGAGCGCAGCCCGTATCCGGATCCGCTGGCCCGGGGCGCATTCGTCGGGCTGACCCTGGCGCACGATCGCCGGCACATGACCCGGGCCGTTCTGGAGGGCGTCGCCTTCGGTCTGCGCGACGGCCAGGACCTGATGACCGCCGCCGGGACGCCCGCCCCGGACCAGATCCGTGCCTCGGGTGGCGGGACCGCGAGCGCGCTGTGGTGCCAGATCCTGGCCGATGTCCTCGGCGCCGAGATCGCGACCGTCGACACGACCGAGGGCGCTGCGTACGGGGCAGGGCTGCTGGCTGCCGTCGGCGCCGGCTGGTTCCCGAGCGTCCAGGCAGCCACGAGTGGGCTCGTCCACCCGACGCCCGTCGCGGTGGCCGGGCCCGACGCCACCACGTACTCCGAGCGGCACATGGTCTATCGAGAGCTGTATCCAGCCCTTTCGCCGTCGTTCCGGCGCATGTAGGGCGCTCCGGGGCATTGGTGGATCCGTGGAGGCGCTTGTCAGCGCAATTCGATCTGGGCCAGTTCCTTCTGCGTCGCTTCCTCCTGCTTCTTGCCGAGGATGATCATGCTGAGCACGTCGTCCGGAGTCACGTCCGCCTTGGCGACGGTATCAACGACCTTGCCGTGGTACATCACGCTGATTCGCTCGGATAGCTCGAACACGTCGTGGATGTCGTGGCTGACCAGAAAGATGCCGATGCCCTCGGCCTTCAGCTGCCTGATGAGGTCTCGCACCTGCGCCGTCTCGGCCGGACCGAGGGCCGCCGTCGGCTCGTCCATGATCAGGATCCTGGCGTTGAAGTAGACGGCACGGGCGATGGCCACCGCCTGACGCTGGCCGCCGGAGAGGGATTTCACCGGTTGTGTGAAGCGGGTGAAGTTCGGGTTGAGACGACCCATGACCTTGCGGGTCGAGTCCTCCATGGCCCCGTCGTCGAGCGTACCCCAGCGCGTCGTGAGCTCACGACCGAGGAACACATTGGCCGGCGCATCGACGTTGTCGGCCAGGGCGAGCGTCTGGTAGATCGTCTCGATGTTGAACTTCTTGGCGTCGCGCGGGTTCGCGATCGACTGCAACTCACCATTGATCCGGATCTCACCAGAATCGGCGGGGTGAGCCCCCGATAGGACGCGCATGAGGGTCGACTTGCCGGCTCCGTTGCCACCGACCAAGCCGACAACTTCGCCCGCGTGTAGGTCGACCGACACGTCGTCCACGGCACGAACGCCGCCGAACGCGACGCTGATGTTGCGCATCTCGACGAGCGGTGCCAGTGCGACCTCAGTCATCGTGCCCCCACTGTCTTGTCATGTCCCACGCCGGCGGTTGAGGGTGTCGAAGCCCACGGCCACGACGAGGACGGCGCCGGCGACGATGTTCTGCGTCGGAGAGTTCACCCCGACGAAGGCCAGGCCGTAGGCGAGCGCCTGCATCACGAAGGCGCCGAGGACCGCTCCCGGGATGGTCCCGACGCCACCGGCGAACGAGGTCCCACCGACGACCGCGGCGGCGATGACGTAGAGCTCGTTGCTTTGACCGACGTCGAGCGTCGCACCGTTGAGCCGGGCCGACGCGACCGCCGCGGCGATGCCGCAGAGCAAGCCCATCAGCATGTACGTCTTCATGATGACCCAGCGGGTGTTGATGCCGGCCAACTCGGCGGCCTCGGGGTTCCCGCCATAGGCGTAGACGTACCGCCCGAACTTGCGGCGGTTGGCGACGAACGTCATGACGATGGTGACGCCGATGACGAGCAGGATCGGCCATGGAAAGCCCGTGGAGATCAGTAGCCCACCCTCGGGGACCGGGATGTTGTGCTCGGCGGCGTAGTTCGCGGCCAGGGTCTTGGGCCAGTAGTTCGCATTCATGTAGGCAGCGACACCGAGGACGGCGACACAGCCGACGGTTCCGAGCAGCACCTCCGCCCACATCGGACGGACCGGAAACTGGAACCGGCGACGCTGCCGACGGTTGAAGACGAGCAGCGCGAGCACGGCGACACAGCCGATGACGGCGAGCGCCCAGGTCGCCGTGCCACCGATCGACCCGAGGGCGCCGCCGCCGAGACGCTGGAACGTGTCGTTCAGTCCGGAGACGGCAGCCCCGTTCGACATCTGCCAGACGACGCCCCGGAGCGCCAGAAGCCCGCCGAGGGTGACGATGAACGATGGCACCCCGATGTACGCGATGATGAAGCCCTGGAAGGCTCCGATCCCGGTGCCCAGCGCCAGGCCGAGACCCAGGGCGAGGATCCACATCAGCGGGCTGTCGAGGGGGATGCCCAGGATGTTCGGCAGCCAGTCGGTCATCAGCAGCGCGTACGCCATGGCCACGACGCCGACCGTCGATCCGACCGAGAGGTCGATGTTGCGCGACACGATGATCAGCACCATGCCGGTCGCCATGATGGCCACGACCGTAGTCTGGACCGACAGGGTGACGATGCTGGCTGGTTGAAGGATCTTGCCGCCCGTGGCGATTCCGAATCCGATCAGGATCGCGGCCAGGGCCACGAGCATGCCGAACAGACGGAGATCGATCTCCGTGGCTGCGAGCATGCCCCGCAGGGACAGGCCCCCGGTGCCTCGTGTCGGCTCCGGTGCGGTGCCGGCCAGCTCAGTCATGGACAGCCTCCGACCCCGACGTGGTAAGGAGCGCCCCGCGTCGCGGCGATCCGCGAGCGCAGGGCGCTCTTCAACAGGCTGCTACTTGCAGACCGCGGCGGGGGTTGGCCCGGTGGCCGCGTTCTTGCAGAGGACATCCTTGGTGAGCCACTTGGCGTCGGTGATGAGCTGCAGGTTCTCCTGGGTGATCGGCTGGACGTTCAGGATGAACGACTTGACCGTGTTGCCACCCGGCGTGGTGAAGTCCTGGACCTTGTTACCAGCGGTCGGAGCGTTGGCGGGCAGGACGAGACCATCGGGGAGCGCCAGATCGGCCATCTTCGTGCCCTTGCAGAGCGCCAGCGCGGCCGCACCCGCGGCCTTGCCAAGCTCGTTGGCGTTCTTCCAGACGTCGACGTACTGGAGACCGGCGGCGACGTTCTGCAGGTTGGCCGTGTCGCCGTCCTGGCCGCTGACCGGGATGGCGGCGTACGACTTGGCCTTGAGAGCGGCGACGACGCCGAGCGCGGTGCTGTCGTTCTCGGCCAGGACCGCGTCGATCTTCTGGTTGGCCGCGTTGGCCGCATCGATGATCGCTTCCATGTTGTTCTGGGCCTTGGTCGTGTCCCAGGCGGGGGTGTACGTCCCATCGGCCGGCCCGATGATCTTGATGTCACCCGACGCGACCTTGTCCTTGAGTCCGGCCTTGTCCCAGCCGGCGGGCAGGAACTTCGAGGCGTTCGCGTCGCCCGGGTCGCCCTTGATCAGGACGTAGTTGCCCTTCGGCACCTTCTTCAGCATGGCATCGGCCTCGGCGAAGCCGACGTCTGTGTTGTTGAACGACATGTACAGGACGCTCTTGTCTTCGATCAGCCGGTCGTAGGCGATGACCGGGATGTTGTTCTGTGTCGCGAGCTTGACGACCTCGGCGCCGGCCTTGTCATCCTGGGCGAGCAGGACGATGACATCAGCGCCCTGGTTGATGAGGGTCTGGACGTCGGTCAGCTGCTGCGTATTGCTCAGGTTCGCGTCGAAGTCGAGGAAGATGCCACCGCCATCGACGACGACCTTCTGCATGCTGGGCCGGTCCTTGGCCGCCCAGCGGGGCTGCTGGAAGTTGTTCCAGGACACGCCGACGGTGCACCCAGTCGTGGTGGCGCCCGAGCCGCCCGGGTTTGCACTGCTACTGCTACTCGAGCATGCGGCCGCGACCATCACGACCGCTGCCAGAAGAGGCGCTACTCGCCTAAAGGACATCGTTTGTCTCCTCCTTGGCCTGACGCTGCCATCCCCTCCCGAATCCAACGCATGTTCCCGTCTAGGCTACCACCCTCCATCTGGCCCTTATGTCCGGTCATCGTCAGGCACTTGCGCGCACGTGGATGGCCTCACGTGAGCCCATCCACGTGGCCGGATCGGCCAGCAACGGCTCGAGCGCGAGCTCGGCCGCCCCCAGCAGCGGAGCGTCCACACCGAGCCTCGATGGGACGACCCGGACGAGCCTGCGCGGCGCGGCCAGCGCACGCCGATCCAGCTCGTCATCGATTGTCCGCGACACGAACGGGTGGATGCGGCCGAAAACGCCCCCGAGGACCACCAGCTGCGGGTTGAGGATGTTGACCAAGCCGGCCAGTCCCACGCCGAGCCAGCGCCCCACGTGGTCCAGGGCGCTGAGCGCCGCGGGTGAGCCTGCTTCAGCCTCGCGGAGGACGGCGTCCACCTCGCCTCGGCCGCCACCGGGTGCGTGCCCCGCCAGGCGGAGCAGCGCGCCCTCGCCGACCTCGGTCTCCCAGCATCCGACCGATCCGCATCGGCACGCGATGCCGGTCGGGTTGACCGGCATGTGCCCGACCTCGCCGCCATAGCCGGCGACCCCGGTGAGCGGCTTGCCGTCGACGATCACGCCCCCGCCGACACCGTACTCGCCAGAGATATACAGAACGTGGTCGCATCCCGTCGCGGCGCCTCGCCGGTGTTCGACGAGCGCGCCGAGGTCGGCATCGTTGGCCACGAATATCGGCGCGTGCGAGTCCAGTGCGTCCGCGAGCCGCTCACCGAGGGGCACATCGCGCCAGCCAAGGTTGGGAGCCATCGAAACGAACCCATCGCTCCGCCGGACGACGCCGACCACGGCCACACCGACCCCGACGAGAGGATCCCGAGTGGGACGGCGGGCACGGACCGTCGTCGCCAGTTCGGCTAGATCGGCCGCGATCGACCCCACTGAATTGTGGCCACTCGCCCGGTCGACTCGGGCATGCTCCAGGACCTCGCCGCCGAACCCGACGAGAGCAACCGCGAGCGAATCCACGGCGATGTCGAGCGCGAGGACGACGGCCCCAAATGGGTTCGCCGTGACCATCGGCGACGGCCGGCCGGGCGTACCCTGCGGCTCCGCCCGTCCCTCCGACACAAGGTCCGATGCGGCGAGTTCACCGATGAGGCCGCGAATCGCGCTTCGGGTCAGACCCGTCACCGCGACGAGCTCGGAACGTGAGCGGGGACCGCACGCGTGCAACTCGTGGACGAGGGCACTCAGGTTCGCCCGACGAACGGTCTCGCTGCGCTGCCCGATCGCTTCCAGACGCATCGTCACCGGTTTTGTATTCCTCTCTTTCAAATGCTGTGACAGACTGGTACACGCGTCCGGCCCGTGTCAAGCATCGCGCCCGATTCGCCGTCCGACTCGACCTCGAATCGTCGCGCCGTGCCGTGGCCGAGGGGATGTGAAGTCACCCGCTGGGGATCCGAGCTGAGAGGAGCGCTGCCGATGGAGAGCCTCGTGGACAAGGTCGCACTCGTCACCGGGGCCAGTCGGGGGATCGGGGCTGCCACCGCCCGGGCGTTGGCAGGCCAGGGCGTCCGCCTGGGACTCGCGTCGCGGTCCGGAGACGACCTGGGGATCGCCGGCGCCGTCGCCCAACCCTGTGACGTCCGCGATCCTGCGGCACTGGCGTCGATCGTCGCCGCGACCGTGGCGCGCTTCGGGCGGTTGGACATCCTCGTGGTCAATGCCGGTGTTGGAGCCTACGGACCTTTTCTCGAACTTCCGCCCGACGATCTCGAGGCGATGATCGACGTCAACGTGAAGGGGGCCCTCTACGCGGTCCGGGCCGCCCTGCCGGAGCTACTCAAGAGCGACGAGGCCGATATCGTGACGATCGCCAGTGAGGCCGGGCGCCGCGGGCTCCCGTTCGAGGCGACCTACTGCGCCACCAAGTTCGCCCAGGTAGGGATGACACGGGCGCTCGATCACGAACTGCGAGAGCATGGCATCCGTTGCACGAGCGTCTGCCCGGGCGGCGTGGCAACGGACTTCGCAATGGGCCACGGCAGGACCCCCGACATGCCCCAGCTCGCAGGGATGATGGCACCGACCGACGTCGCGGACACGGTCATATTCGTCCTGACCCGACCGCGGACGCATCGGATCCTCGAGATCGCCTTTCGCCCGGTCTCCGAGACGTCGTGGGGCTGAGGAGGGACAGATGACAACGCTGCGCTGGGGGATCCTGTCTACCGCGGACATCGCCCGCAAGAAGGTCATCCCTGGCCTCCTCAAGGCGGAACGCTGCGAGGTCGTTGCGATCGCGTCGCGGGACGCGGCCCGGGCCCGACTCGTCGCAGACGAGCTGGGCATCCCGACCGCCCACGGATCGTACGAGGCGCTCCTCGCCGATCCGGACGTCGATGCCGTCTACATCCCGCTGCCGAACCACCTCCACGCCGAGTGGACGATCGCTGCCGCGCGGGCGGGCAAGCACATCCTGTGTGAAAAACCGCTGGCGATGACGGCCGCCGACGCCGAGCGGATGGTCGAGGCCTCCGAGGTCGCTGGTGTCCGGCTCATGGAGGCGTTCATGTATCGCCTTCATCCGTCGTGGGTCGCCGTCAGGGAGATCGTCGCGTCGGGCCGCATCGGCCGGCTTTCGGCGATCCAGAGCTGGTTCTCCTTTTACAACGACGATCCGACCAACATCCGGAACCGGCTGGATGCGGGCGGCGGCGCGCTGTTCGACATCGGGTGTTACACGGTGAACCTGTCACGGATGCTGTTCGGTGCCGAGCCGACTGCGGTCCGTGCCTCGATGACCCGCGATCCGGCGACCGGGGTCGACACGCTGACCAGCGCCATCCTCGAGTTCGGGGACGGCGTCGCCACCTTCACCTGTTCCACCCGGGTCGAGCCCGACCAGCGGGTGCACGTATACGGCTCGACGGGTCGGCTCTCGATCGATATCCCGTTCAACATCCCGCCCGACCGGCCTACGTCCGTGCGCGTGACCGCCGGCGGCGACCCCCCGGTCGAACCGGCCACGGAGGTGCTGACGTTCGCGACAGCCGACCCGTACACGAGCGAGGCTGAGCAATTCGCGGCAGCGATCCTGGACGACATGCCGACACCAACGCCGCCCGAGGACGCCGTCGCGAACCTGCGAGTCATCGAGCGGATCTTCGACGCCGGTGGCGGCGTCGGCATGTCCTAGCGTTCTTCGTTATCCTCCGCGCTGGGAGCGGCGACACACTGCCACGTCAGGGACAGGCCCGAGAGGAGCACCGGGATGGATCCCCAGACCGCACTTCCGCCCGATACGAACATGTCGACGGATAGCACGCCCCCGACCCATGTGGCACCGGGTCCGGGCGGCACGCGCCGCTCACGCCATCGGACCGCCATCGCCGCGATCGCCGCGATCGCCGTGGTCGGTGTCGCCGCGATCGGGCTGGGCGTCACGCGACCGTGGGTCCAGACGCCGACGTGCGCGGCCGTTGTGGAGCACCCGGAGTGGTCCGTCGCCCGCCGATGGGACGAGGCCCTTCTGGACGCGATCCGGCGCGCCCTCCCGAACCCGCCCGTCCATGCGCGGAACCTGTTCCATACCTCGGTCGCGATGTGGGATGCCTGGGCCGCCTATGAACCAGATGCGTCCGGTGTGATCACGAACGAGAAGGCCAGCGCGTCGAATGTGGCTGCCGCCCGGAATGAGGCGATCAGCTATGCCGCCTTTCGCGTCCTCACCTCCCGATACCTCAAGGCCGTCGGCGGCGCCGAGTCCGTGTCTGAGTTCGCGGACGTCATGGATTCGCAGTGCTATCCGCTCGACGTGACGACGACCGAGGGGGACTCGCCGGCCGCGGTGGGCAACAGGATCGCGGCCGCGATCATCGCATACGGCATGACCGATGGGTCGAACCAGGCCAACGGCTACGCGGCCCCTGACTACAAGCCGGTCAATCCGCCGCTCGTGGTCGCCTCGCCGGGCACGACGATGACCGACCCGAACCGCTGGCAGCCGCTCCAGCTCCAGCACATGATCTCGCAGAACGGGATCCCGGTCGAGAACGGTGTCCAGCAGGCGGTCGGACCGCACTGGGGGCATGTGAAGGGATTTGCGCTTCCCGAGGCGGGCGATGCCGGCGTCCCAATCGACCCGGGCGCGCCACCGCGACTCGGCGATCCTGTCACCGACCAGGCCTACAAGGACCAGGCCGTCGAGGTGATCCGCGACAGTAGCCAGCTCGACCCCGCCGACGGCGTCACGATCGACATCTCGCCTGGCGTCCGAGGCAACAACAGCCTGGGCGCCAACGATGGCCGGGGTCATCCTGTGAACCCGGCGACCGGGAAGCCGTACGCGTCGAACGTCGTCAGGCAAGGCGATTACGCCCGAGCGCTGACCGAATTCTGGGCGGACGGCCCGAAGTCGGAGACGCCGCCCGGACACTGGAACGTCATCGCCAACACGGTGTCCGACGAGCTGGACCCGAACCTGAAGATCGCCGGGACCGGCGCCGCGGTCGATCGCCTCCAGTGGGACGTCAAGTTGTACCTCGCCCTCAACGGGGCGACCCATGATGCCGCCATCGCAGCGTGGGGCCTGAAGGGTCACTACGACTCCGCGCGACCGATCTCGATGATCCGGTATATGGGCGGGCTCGGCCAGTCGAGCGATCCGACCCTTCCGTCATACGCCAAGGAGGGGTTGCCCCTCGTTCCCGGACTCGTCGAGCAGATCACCCCGGCTACCACCGCTCTCGGTCAGCGGCACGCCGCCCTCAAGGGCCACGAAGGCGAGGTCGCGATCAAGGTGTGGTCCGGCAACCCGAAGGACCCCAAGACCGAGTCGAGCGGCGTCGCCTGGATCCTGGCGGTCGACTGGGTCCCATATCAGCTGCCGACGTTCGTGACGCCCTCGTTCTCCGCGTACATCTCCGGGCATAGCACGTTCAGCCGCGCAGCGGCCGAGGTCCTGACCGGGTTCACCGGCAGCGAGTACGTGCCAGGCGGCCTCGACTCATGGACCACAGAGCCGGGCGCACTCAAGGTGGAGTCCGGACCGAGCGCGACCGTGACGCTGCAATGGGCGACGTACTACGACGCAGCCGACATGGCCGGGCAGTCGCGGCTCTACGGCGGGATCCATATCACTGCGGACGACTTCAATGGCCGCAAGACTGGTTCCGCGTGCGGGATCGAGGCGTGGGCGCTCGCTCAGCGGTATTACGCCGGCCTGATGGGCGGCTGAGCACACGGTGATGCAGCCCCGCGACCCCGTCGCCTTCGTGAGCCCTTGAGACCCAGAGCGAGGACGATCGCGGCTGCCGTCGGGACCTTGACGATCGGCGCGATCGTCCTCGGGTCTGTCGTCCAGCTCCGAGGCAGCGCCCGGATCACGGCACTCGGTCCCCCCCGCTTCGTCGACGAGACCGACGCGTCGGGGATCCATCACACCTACGACGGCGAGTACCCCTTCTCGGTCGGGGGTGGGATCGGGGTCCTCGACTGCGATGACGACGGCCGGCCCGACTTGTTCATCGCCGGCGGGAAGGGCAAGTCCGCCCTGTACCGCAACGCGAGTCCCGTCGGCGGTGCGCTGGACTTCGTCGCTGTCGACGATCCGGTCGTCGCGCTCAGCGGTGTCCTCGGCGCATACCCCATCGACATCGACGGCGACGGGAATGTCGACTTGATAGTGCTGCGGGATGGCGAGAACGTGGCCCTCCGCGGACTCGGTGGGTGTCGCTTCGAGGTCGCGAACACGCGATGGGGGATCGATGGAGGCGACCTCATGACGACGGCCTTCAGCGCCACGTGGGAGAGGTCGCAGACACTCCCCACGCTCGCGTTCGGCAACTACCTGGTCGATCCCGACCACCCCGATCCCGACCACCTGTGTGCCGACAACCAGCTGGTCAGGCCTCGTCCTGGAGAGGCACGATACGACGCACCTACCCCACTGACGCCGGCGTGGTGCGCCCTGTCGATGTTGTTCAGCGATTGGGACCGATCGGGACGACGGGATCTGCGGATCAGCAACGATCGCCAGTACTACAGCGACCTGAGCGATGGTCAGGAACAGCTCTGGCGAATCGCGCCCGGTGAGCCTCCGCGGGCGTATGGAGCCGACGACGGATGGGTCACCTACCGGATCCAGGGAATGGGCATCGCCAGCTACGATGTCACCGGCGACGGCTATCCGGATGCGTACCTGACGAGCCAGGGGCCGAACGTGCTCCAGACGTTGCTGGCCGGACCGTCCAAGCCGACATTTCGCGATATCGCCCTCAAGCTCGGCGTATCGGCTACGCGGCCGTCGACCGGTGGCGATCCGTTGCCGTCGACCGCCTGGCACCCGGAGTTCGTCGACGTCAACAACGACGGGCTCATCGACCTGTTCGTGTCGAAGGGGAACATCGACCAGCAGCCCGACTATGCCAGCAAGGATCCGTCGGATCTCTTCCTCGGGCAGCTCGATGGCACCTTCGTTCAGGCTGCCGAGGCCGCCGGCATCGTCAGCTTCGCCCATGGCCGCGGGGCCTCGCTCGCCGACTTCAACCTCGACGGCCTGCCGGACCTGGTCGAGGTCAACTATCGTGACCCGGTGAGGCTGTGGCGCAACGTCGGGTCTGGGACGGCCGCCCAGCCTGCCCCGATGGGTCACTGGCTCGGCCTCGCGGTCAACCAGCCCGGGCCGAACCGCGACGCGATCGGCGCCTGGATCGAGGTCAAGGCCGGCGACCAGACGTTCCGGCGGGAGCTGACGGTCGGCGGTGGCCACGCCAGCGGGCAGCTCGGCTGGACGCAGGTCGGACTCGGGTCCGTCGAACACGCGCAGGTCCGCGTCCTGTGGCCCGATGGTGAGGCCGGGCCATGGCTCGACGCGACCGCCGACGGGTTCGGGATCATCGAACGCGGCGCGACGGCCATCACGCCGTGGCTCCCGCCCAAGGACTGAGGGGTGACGATGCCGACCGCCCGCGCGCGACTCGCCCGGATCGACCTGCCCGATTTCGGGATGCCCGACGCCAGCCCGGATCTCCCGTCGTCGATCTATCCGCGTCGGCTCGCCGCCCTGCGCGAGCGAGCGGTCGCGCGCGACTACGACCGGCTCGTCGTTTACGCCGATCGCGAGCACAGCGCAAACCTGTCCTACCTGACCGGCTTCGACCCGCGGTTCGAGGAGGCGATCCTCGTCGTCGGGCAGGACGATGACCCCGCTGTCCTCGTCGGCAACGAGTGCTTCGGCATGGCCGGTGCCGCACCCCTGCCGATGCGCCGGCAGCGCTTCCAGGATCTGAGCCTGCCGGGCCAGCCGCGCGACCGATCGCGTCCGCTGGCGGAGATCCTCGGCGAGGAGGGGATCGAGGCCGGCAGCCGGGTCGGGGTGGTCGGCTGGAAGCCGTACGCACGGCGCGAACTGATGGACGCGCCGTCGTATCTCGTCGACGAGTTGCGCCGCCTCACCGGGCCGCTCGGGCTCGTCGAGAACGCGGTCGACCTGCTCATCGACGCCGCTGACGGCCTGCGTGTCATCAACGAGCTCGAACAGCTGGCGATGCTCGAGTACGCCGCCTGCCAGACGTCGAACGGGATCCGCCGCCTGCTCCACGGATTACGCCCAGGGATGACCGAACGCGAGGCGGTCCGCCTGCTCGAGTGGGATGGCGCGCCGCTGTCCTGCCACCTCATGCTGACGGCCGGGCCGCGGGCGACCTTCGGCATGCTCAGCCCGAGCGACCGACCGATCGAGCACGGCGACCGGTTCACGACCGCGTTCGGGATCTGGGGCTCGCTCACCTGCCGGGCAGGCTTCGTGGTCGCCGACGCGACCGGATTGCCGCCAGGCATCGAGGACTACGTCGAGCGCCTCGTCGCGCCATATTTCGAGGCGGTCGCCGAGTGGTACGGCGCGCTGCGGATCGGCCAGACCGGCGGCGCCCTGTTCGAGATCGTCGACCGTCACCTCGGCGACCCGTTCTTCGGGATCTTCCTCAACCCGGGCCACCAGATCCATCTCGACGAATGGGTCAACTCGCCGATCGCGCGCGACTCGACCGTCGAGCTGCGCTCCGGGATGGCCTTCCAGGTCGACATCATCCCGGCGACCGGGACGGACTACTTCACGACGAACATCGAGGATGGCATCGCGCTGGCCGACGAGTCGCTCCGGGATGCCTTCGCGGCCGGCTACCCGGCGGCGTGGGCGCGGATCGTGGCGCGCCGCCGATTCATGGCGGAGTCACTCGGCATCGACCTGCACCCGGACGTCCTGCCGTTCTCGAACCTGGCGGCGCACCTGCCGCCGTTCCTGCTGCGACCGGATCTGGCGATGACCGTCGCCGGCTGAGGCCCTGTCGTCAGCGCCCGTACTGGAGAAGGTCGGGCGGGACGAGCCAGCGGAGGGTGCCCGTCCCCGGCCGCAGGGGCCGCTCGATGTCGATCCGCGCCAGCGCTCCCTTGCGCATCGGGATGTCCTGCGCGCCGCACAATTCGGCCACCAGCGTCGAGAAGTCAGGGTCGTGCCCGACCACCACGGGTCGATCCGCGCCGCCGGCGTCGGCCAGGACGTCCTCGAGCATGTCGAGGCTGAACGACGAGGCCAGTCGGTCGTCGATCTCGACCCTGGTCCCGAGGTGGGTCGCGACGATATCGGCGGTCTGCGAGGCTCGCAGCTTCGGCGAGGTGATGAAGACATCCGGCGTGAATCGGACGCTGACCAGGAATCGCCCGAGACGGTCCGCCTGCCTCTCGCCCTTGTTGGAGAGAGGGCGAGCCTCATCAGGGCCGTCCCAGGCCATCGGGTCGCCTGCGTGGGCATGGCGGAGGAAGTAGAGCTCGGTCACGTCCTCGACAGCGTACTCGCTCGAAGCGCGAGCGGGACGAACTGCCCGATCCGCTCGCTCAGGCCGATGAAGACGCGCCGGAAGGCGGCGAGTCGCTCCTCTTCGGTCCCCTCGGCGGCGGCGGGGTCCTCGTAGCCCCAGTGGAGCGTCTCGTGGACTCCCGGGAAGACCGGGCAGCTCTGGCGCGCCTGATCGCAGACGGTGACGACGTAGTCGAACCGCTGGCCGAGGAACTCGGCGACCGACTTCGAGCGCGCCCACGAGGCGTCGATGCCGGCATCGGCGAGGACGCGCAGGGTCAACGGGTTGATCCCCTTCGGTTCGGTCCCGGCGCTGTGGACTTCGAACCGGTCGCCGCCCTGGTGGCGCAGCAGCGCCTCGGCCAGGACGCTGCGCGCGGAGTTCCCGGTGCACACGAACAGGACCCGGATGGGCGGCGTCGCTGCATCGCCCGTCACGGATTGAGGTCCTCCACGTCGCCGGTCACGAGGTAGACGATATCCTCGGCGATGTTCGTCGCCCGGTCTCCGATCCGTTCGAGATAGTGCGATGCGATCACGATCCTCGTCCCACGTTCGACGTTGGCCGGATCGGCTCGCATGAGCGCGACGACCTCGTCGAATGTCGCATGGTAGAGCCGGTCGATCTCGTCGTCCTCGACGGCGATCTCGCGGGCCTTGATCGCATCCGATTCGACCAACGCGCGCAGGACCCCGTGAACGAGTCGCGCCGCACGCTCGGCCATCTCCGGGAGATGCACGTAGCGCGCGAGGGGAGGCTCAGGGGACAGCTTGATGACCGCCTTGGCGACAGACGCTGCATGGTCGCCCATCCGCTCGAGCTCGTAGGTCACGTGGTCAAGGGTGAGGAGGTAGCGCAGGTCGCGGGCGACCGGCTGCTGGGTCGCGATGGTCGCAGCGATGAGCCGCGACACGCCGCGCTGCGCCTCGTTGATGACCGCGTCGCCCTTGATCACGTCGAGCGCGAGCGCGGCGTCGTGCCCGGTCAAGGCGCGTGCGGCCTCCCGGATGGCCTCCTCGACCAGCGAGCCCATCCGCAGGACAGCATCGCGGATCAGCTGTTCCTCGCGGTCCAGCGTCTCGCGCGGCGCGGGAGCGTGCGCGCGGGCGTCGCCGTGACCCTGGTCGAGGAGCGACTCGATCTGCGCGTCCATCGTGTCCTCCTGCATCAGCCGAACCTGCCGGACACGTAGTCCTCGGTCAGCTGCTCCTTCGGGTTGGTGAAGATCTGGACGGTCTCGTCCATCTCGACAAGGTAGCCCGCGCGGTCCTGGCCCATCGTGAAGAACGCGGTGTGATCGCTGATCCGCGACGCCTGCTGCATGTTGTGGGTCACGATGACGATCGTGTAGTTCGAGCGCAGCTCGTGCATCAGCTCCTCGATCCTGAGCGTGGCGACGGGGTCGAGCGCGGACGCCGGCTCGTCCATCAGGATCACCTCCGGGTCGACCGCGAGCGCACGGGCGATGCACAGCCGCTGCTGCTGGCCGCCGGACAACGAGGTGCCACCCGACTTGAGCTTGTCCTTGACCTCGTCCCACAGGGCGGCCCGGCGGAGGCTGCGCTCGACGACCTCGTCCCAGCTGGTGCCTTTCGGGCGGCCGGTCAGGCGCAGGCCCGCGATCACGTTGTCGTAGATGGACATCGTCGGGAACGGGTTCGGGCGCTGGAACACCATGCCGACGACGCGGCGCAGCGCGACCGGGTCGACATCGGAGCCGTAGACGTCCTCCCCATCGAGGCGAACGGTCCCCTCGACCCGCGTTCCCGGCGTCAGCTCGTGCATCCGATTGAGGGTCCGCAGGAACGTGCTCTTGCCGCAGCCCGACGGCCCGATGATCGCCGTGATGGCATGTGGCTTCACCGACAGGCTGATGTCCCGGACCGCCCGGAACGCGCCGTAGTAGACGTTGAGGCTCTCGATGTCGATACGACCCGAGACGCTGGCCTCGGCGATCGACGTGGTCGCGGTGGCGGCCGGAGCCATGACCGACACGACCGGTGTTGCGGTTGCCGGTCGAAGCTCGGTGGTCACGGCATCAGGCTCCTTCATTGAGCTCGCCGGCCCGCGGTGCGGGCGCGGACGAGGATGTTGACGGTGAGCACGAACAGGAGGAGCAGGAAAGCCGCCCCCCACGCCTGCTGGTTCTGTTTCTCGAACGGCTGCCGGGCGTTGACGAAGATGAACAGCGGCAAGGCGTCCATCGGCTTCGTGAAGTCGCCGACGTTGACCAGCCGGCTCCCGAGCGCGGTGAAGAGCAGGGGAGCCGTCTCGCCAGCCGCCCGGGCGACGGCCAGCATGATCCCGGTGAGGACACCCGGCAAGCCGGTTCGGAGCACGACCGAGAGCACGGTCCGCCAGGTCGGGATGCCGAGCGCGAGCGACGCTTCGCGGAGCGTGCCCGGGACGAGCTTCAGGATCTCCTCGGTCGTCCGCATGATGACCGGGACCATGATCACGGCGAGGGCGACGCTCCCGGCCAACGCGTTGTACTGCTTGAACGGCTGGACCAGGAATGTATAGACGAAGATCCCGATGAGGATCGACGGCACGCCGACCAGGACGTCCGCGGCGAAGCGGACGCCACGCGCCGACCGCGGCGAGCTGAACTCGTTGACGTAGACGCCGGCGAGGACTCCGAACGGGATGGCCATGATCGTCGCGAGACCGACCATCTGGATCGAGCCGAGGATCGCGCCGACGGCGCCGCCGCCGATCCCCTGCGCCCTCGACGGCTTGGTCAGGAGGTCGAGATTCAACGCGGCCAGGCCGTTGATGGTCACATAGATGAGGACGGCTGCCAGCGGGACGACGCATGCGATCGCCGCGACGAACGCGACCGACCGCATGATCCGGTCCACCCACGTGCGGCGGCCGGCGGCGGCGGTCCCCGACAGGCGGGTCGCGATGGCCGGATTCGCTCCTGCCATCACTCGCCTCCGACCGGTCCGGCCACCCGCCACACGAGCAGTCGGGCCACGATGTTCATGATCACGGTCATGACCAGCAGGATCAGGCCGAGCGCGATGAGGCTCGACGACGGCAGGCCGGCGGGCGCCTCGTTGAACGTCGTCGCGATCTTCGATGCGATCGTCTGTGTCTGGTCGAACAGGCTCGACGGGATCGAGTCCTTGTTCCCGATGACCATCGTGACGGCCATCGTCTCGCCCAGTGCGCGGCCGAGACCGAGGATCACCGCGCCGATGATCCCCGACCTCGCGAACGGGACGACGACTCGGCGGATCGTCTCCCAGCGAGTCGCGCCGAGGGCGAACATGGCCTCGCGCTGCGACCCAGGCACTGCCTGGAGCACCTCGCGCGAGATCGTCACGATGGTCGGCAGGATCATGATCGTCAGGATCACACCCGCGCTGAACAGGCCGATGCCGTAGGTCGGGCCGCCGAGGAACGGGATCCAGCCGAAGACCGACACGATCCACGTTTCGACGGTCCCGCGGAGGAACGGGGCGAGGATGAACACGCCCCACAGGCCGATGACCACGCTCGGGATGGCCGCGAGCAACTCGATCATGAACGTCAGCGGTGTCGCCAGTCGGCCGCGGGCGAGCTCAGACAGGTAGATCGCGGTGAAGATCCCGATCGGCGCGGCGAACAGGATCGCGATGAGCGAGGCGAGGATCGTGCCGACGATGAACGGGAGCGCACCGTAGATACCGGCGACCGGGTCCCAGACCTGGCCCGTGATGAACGACAGCCCGAATGTCTGCCATGTCAGCCGCGAGTTCCACAGCAGCAGCAGGGCGATGAGCACCAACAGCGCGCCGACCGTGCCCGCCGCAAGTCGCGTGGAGCCGCGGAAGGCCCGGTCGGCGAGCCGTCCCGAGCCTTGCCGCGATCGAGCGACGAGTGTCAGATGGGTCAACGTGGTCGCCGGCTCAGGGCCAGATCGGCGAGCCGCCGGTCGTGACGAGATGCAGCTGGGCGATCGCCTTGTCCTGGACCTCCTTCGGCAGCGGCGCATAGCCGAGTGAGTTCTCGGTCGCCTGGCCATCCGTCAGTGCCCAGTGGATGAACGAGACGAGGGTCTGGCCCTTGTCGGCGTTGGTCTGGTCCTGGTACACGAGCAGGTACGTGTATGAGGCGATCGGGTACGTGTCCTTGCCCGCTCCGTTGATGATCGGGGCCTGGCGGAAGTCGGCGGGGAACGAGGCCACGGCGGCTTCGGCGGCGGCGGTGACGCCGTCGGTCGAACCGGGGACGAACGTGCCGTCCGCGTTCTTGACGTAGGCCGACGCCAGGCCCGTCGTGGTCGCGTAGTTCAGCTCGACATAGCCGACGGCACCGGGCGTCTGCTTGACCGCAGTCGCAACCCCGTCATTACCCGCCGCACCGATGCCGGTCGGCCACTTCACTTCCTTGCCCTTGCCGACGGTCTCGTGCCACGTCGTGTCGACGGTGTCGAGGTAGGTGGTGAAGGCGTTGGTGGTGCCGGAGCCGTCCGAGCGATGGACGACGAGGACCGCGAGGTCCGGCAACGTGACGCCGGGGTTGTTCGCAGCGATCGCCGGGTCGTTCCATTTGGTGATCTTGCCCAGGTAGATCCCTGCGATGTTCGCCGAGTCGAGCTGCAGCTTGGGGGTGTCCGGCAGGTTGTAGATCGATCACGACCGCACCGAGCGCGGTCGGGAAGTGCAGCATCTTGGTCCCGGCCGGGAGCGCCGCGATCTCTTCGTCCTTCATCGCCGCATCCGACGCACCGAAGTCGACGGTTCCCTCCGTGATCGCCTTGATGCCTGCGCCGGATCCATTCGCCTGGTAGTCGATCTGGACGTTCGAATAGATACCGTTGAACGCCTGGAACCACGAGTCGTAGAGCGGAGCCGGGAAGGTGGCGCCGGCACCTTGGAGGGTCACGTTCCCGGATGGCGGCACGGGCGCGGCAGCCATGCTCGCGGCTGGCGATCCCGTCGTGGAGCCCGGAGCGGAAGCAGCGCTGGTGGGGGCGGCCGACGCCGCGCTGCTCGGGGCGGTCGAGGCGCCGCCGCTCGAGCACGCGCCGACGACGATGGCCGTCAGGAGTGCGAGCGCACCAAGGCGCTTCTGGGTGGAGATGGTCACGCGATGGATCCTCCTCGTGGCCGCGCGTTCGTTGCGCGCGGTCAGATGCGGGACGACAGATTCCCGTTTTGACACGGAAACGGTCGCCTCGGCTCGTCAACGCGTGATTGGCGATGTGTTAACGCTTGATACGGGAGCGTCGACCAAGCAGGCCGTCGATGGCCTCGAGCGCTGCAGCACAGGTCGCGTCGTCGCGTTCGTAGTAGACCCAGCGCGCATCGACCATGTGGCGGCTCGCCTGGACGAGGCCGGCACGTCGCAGCTGGCGGAGATGATTGCTGATGTTGTTCTGGCGCTCGTCGAGCGCGGCCGCCATCTCGCAGACGTTGTGCGGCCCGCCGCCCAGCAACGCGAGGATGCCGGCGCGGACCGGGTCGCCCAGGACGGCCGCGAGCCTGGCGGCATCCGCGACATCGGGTGCGTCGAGCTCGCGACGCAGACCCGGGAGGATGGGGATGTCCGCGCGGGCCGTCACGACGGCAACCCGGTCGCGTAGAACCGTCGTCGAGCCCAGAGCGAGACGGACACCGAGGGCAACCAGGGCCGGTACCTCGATGAGCGGTCCGACGACGCCCGCGAGTGCCTCGCCGGACAGGACACCGAAGACGCCGATCGACACGGCGATGGCAAGTTCGAAGTTGTTGCTGGCGGCCGTGAAGGCCATGCTCGCGTTCTTCTCGTACGCCATCCGCAATCTCAGTCCGAGGGCGAACGAGAGCGTCCACATGATGCCGAAGTAGGCCACCAGTGGCAGGGCGATCCGAGCGACGTCCAGCGGTCGAGCGGTGATGACCTCGCCCTGCAGGGCGAACAGGATGACCACCGTGTACAGCAGTCCATAGAGGGCCAGCGGGGCGATCCGTGGGATGAATCGCGTCTCGTACCATTCGACGCCCCGTGTCCGCTCGCCCCAGCGTCGGGTCAGGTAGCCCGCGGCGAGCGGGATCCCGAGGAACACCAGGACGATCCTCGCGATGTCGATCATCGACACATCGAGCGACGCAGTGTCCAGCCCAAGCCAGGCCGGCAGGACCTCGAGATAGAAGTAACCGAGGACCGAGTAGGCGAAGATCTGGAAGACGGAGTTGACCGCGACGAGGACCGCGGCGGCTTCGCGGTCGCCGCAGGCAAGGTCGTTCCAGATCAGCACCATCGCGATGCACCGGGCGAGACCGATCACGATCAGGCCCGTCCGGTACTCGGGCAGATCCGGCAGGAACGCCCAGGCGAGGGCGAACATCAACGCCGGCCCGACGACCCAGTTGAGAACGAGCGAGGTCGTCATGAGCGTGCGGTCGCCGGTGATCTCGCCCATCTTCGAATAGCGGACCTTCGCGAGCACCGGGTACATCATCGCGAGAAGGCCGACGGCGATCGGCAGCGAGACATTGCCGATCCTGATCGTGTCCAGCTCGTTGTTCAGGCCGGGGAGGAGGGTTCCGAGGGCCAGGCCCAGCGCCATGGCGGCAAGGATCCAGACCGGGAGGAATCGATCGACCAGGGACAGCCGCCCGATGGCGGGCTCCCCGGACATGGTGAGGTCGGTCACATCCCGCTCATCATATCAGCCGAGCGTGATATATCTCCGATCCGTCAGGCGCCCGCGGCGGGTCCCGTGCCGCGATACGCGAGGACTTCGACCTTCTCGAGCGTGATCAGGCCATCGCCGACCATCGCGTCGAGCTCCGGGAGGATGGCCCGGATGCGGTCCTCCTGGTCGACCACCTCGATCAGGATCGGCAGGTCCTCGGACAGGCGCAGGAGCCGTGTCGTATGGAGATGCGCGTTCGCGCCGAACCCCTCGATGCCACGGATCACGGTCGCGCCGGCGAGGCCGCGCTCGCGCAGGAAGCCGACGATCGCCTGGTAGAGGGGCTTGCCGTCGTGATGGTCGGCCTCGCCGATGTAGATCCGGACCAGGAGCGCCGGCCCCTCGATGCGCATCAGATCGCCCTCCCGAGGGTGAGGCCCGCCAGGACCGCTGCGAGACCGAGAAGGACCGAGCCACCGAGGTTCGCCACCGCCGACAGGTACGAGCCGTTCTCGATGAGGACCCAGGATTCGAGCATGAATGTCGAGAACGTCGTGTATGCGCCGATGAATCCGATCATCACCGGAGCGCGGATATCGGCCGGCAGGATCGCCCGCTCCGCGGTCATCGCGAACAGCAGACCGAGCACGAACGATCCGCTCAGGTTGACCGCCATCGTGCCCCACGGGAAGGCACCCGCCGTCCGGTCGGTGACGAAACCGTCCACGAGGTAGCGCGAGATCGCGCCGGCGAATCCGCCGAGGCCGATGAGCAGGAGCGGCATCATCCGAGGATAGACGCGGCGTGTGTGGGGCGCACACGCACCGCTGCACGCACGGCGGCGTATCGGGAACCCGACCGAACGTGGCAGACTTGCCAGCTGGGACCGTGTTCCCGACCGATGGAGGCGACCGATGGCCAAGCGTGGCGCAGGGACCAAGGCGGCGGCAGGCGTCCTCGTCGATACCGTGGCCGGTGTCGTCGTCGATGCCAAGGGCGTCGTCACGCCCATCTCGGGCCGGCTGGAACGCCGACTCCGCAAACTCGAGAAGAAGCTCGCTGCCGCGCGCAAGACCGAATCGAAGCGACTGAAGCAGCTTGCCGCCGCCGAGGCGTCGAAGGGCCGCAGCCAGGTCGCCAAGCGAACGCACCAGGCCGCCGAGGCTGCGACCGAAGTGGCGGCTCTGGCGGTTCGGCTGGCCGAGCTGGCCACCGAGGCCGCCGGATCCGCGGCGCACGCGGTCGGAGGGGTCGTCGGCGATGCCAGCGGAACGGTCAGCGACGCCGGCAAGAGCATCGGGTCGGCGGCGAAGAAGGCGGCCACCGTCCTGACGCCGGTCCAGGCTCGCCCGGCCGAGACGGCTGCGGCTCCCGAGGACGCCGCGGCGGACGCCGCGCCCGCTGCGGCCGTGAAGCGCGCGCCGGCCCGGAAGCCTGCCGCGCGACGGACCACGAAGGCCAGGACGGCGACACGAACGACGAGGTCGCGATCAGCGACGACCGCAAAGCCGAGTGCCACGGCCGCGCCAGCAGCAGCGGCCGAGACGGCGGCGCCCGAAACGGCAGCGCCCGCGACGTCAGCCGAGCCCGCGACCCTGGCCGAGCCGGCGACACCGGCCGAGCCCGCGACCCTGGCCAAGCCCGCGACGCCGGCACCCGGCCGAGCCCGCGACAACGGCCGAGCCCGCGACCGGCCGGCCGCGACCCGGCCGAGTCCGCGACACCGGCCCAGCCGGCAGCAACCGAGGCGGCAGCAGCCAAGCCCTCGGCACCGGCCAAGGCCAAGCCGGCATCGGCCAAACCTGCGACGGCGGCCAGGCGCAAGACGACGACCCGACGCCGCACACCGGCACGGCGCGCCACGGCGGCCGCAACCGCCAAGGCCGCTGCGGCCGCGGCGCCCAAGCCCGCGACAGCGCCCAAGCCCGCAGCAGCGAAGCCCGCGGCCGGGGCAAAGCCCGCGACGGCGACCAGGCGCAAGACGACGACACGCCGAACGACTGCGGCGAGGCGCACGAGCACGTCGCCACGGCAGCCAAGGCCGCGCCCGCGGTGCCGGTGACGCCCATCGCCGACGGGACTCCCGCGACGACCGCCGATGTGACGCCGGCGACCGCCGCAGCCACGGCGACGCCCGCGACCGCAGTCAATGCGACCCCCCGAAAAGCCGCGACGTCGACGAAGAAGCCGGCCGCGAGACCCCGGACGACGACCCGCCGGACGACCGCCAAGCCCGCCGATCCGCAGGCCTGAGGTCACCACGGTCAACGCACCGCCGGACTCGGCCGCGGGCGAGCGCACGCTGGTCGGTGCGTCGGCGGATCTTGGTTCGAACTCGGTCCATCTGCTCGTCGCGAAGGTCGTCGGGCACAGACTGGAAGCACAGGCGGACGAGTCGGTCTTCCTCGGGCTCGGGGCTGCCGTCGCCGACCGCGGCTACCTCGGTCGCGCCGCGCGGGCGGACCTGACCGCGACACTCGTTCGATTCGCGGCGATCGCCCGGTCGATCGGCGCCGAGGGCATCACGTTCCTCGGTACCGAGCCCATCCGACGCGCCGCGGATGCCGCGACCATCGTGGCGGACGCCGACGCCATCGTGGGCTCACGTCTCCACGTCCTGTCGCACGAGGAGGAGGCATTCCTCACCATCATCGGCGTCACCGAGGGGATGCCCGTCACCCACGAGACGCTGGTCGTCGACGTCGGCGGCGGCAGCTCGGAGTTCTGCGTCGTCGATCCCATCCATCCGCCCCGTGCGGCTGGTGTCCGGATCGGGTCCGCCCGCCTGACCGACCGATTCGTCGAGCACGATCCGCCGACAACGAGCGAGATCGCGGCGATGGGTGAGGCCGCGCGCGAAGCCATCCTGGGCGCACCCCCGTCCGACCCGATGGAGCTCGTCGCCGTCGGCGGGACGGCCTCGAACCTGGTCAAGATCCTGCCCGAGGCGATGGCCGATCGCAGGCTCACCAGAGACCGTCTCGCGACGATCCAGGCGATCCTCGCCGAAGAACCGGCCGCCGGCATCTCCGGCCGCCATGGCGTCAACCTCATCCGGGCCCAGATCCTGCCGGCCGGGGCGGCGATCATGGACGCCATCCTGGAGCGCTACGGGGTCGACGCGATCAGGGCCTCCGAGGCCGGCCTGCGCGAAGGGGCCATCCTGGCCGGCGGCACACGCCGGCCCCGCGTGGCGTGACCGCCTGCCGGACCTCGCCCACGGCTGGCGCACCTAGCGGATCGGCAACGCGACCCGCTCCTACAACCCGGCGACGACCCTGCCCAGCGTGCGCCGGAAGGTGACCCCGGCGACACCCCGCCACGGCGCCCCGATCGTCCGTCGCAGGCGGGCGACCTCTCGCTCTCGACTCACGAGATATCGCCCGATGGCCGCGCTTTCGAGCTGCGACAGCTCCCCGGAATGCTCGACCAGGAACGTCCGCGCCATCGAGGCCGCGACATCCGCGTCGTTCATCAGGCCGAGGTGGTCCTGGAGCGCGGTCACCCGGGCGATGAGTGGAGCGGCGTCGTCGCCGAGTGCCTCCCGCACGAACTCGAGCGAGTAGCGCAGCCACTTCCCGGCGATGCGCAACTCATGGAGCGTCTCGACGTCCGCCCAGCGCAGGACCGGCTCGTAGCCGCGCACCTGCTCGTACGCGCTCCAGATGCGCGATGCGGTCGTGTCGCGAACGTGATGCGGTTGTGTCGGCCCGACCGGCACGACGGCCACGCCCTCGGTCCGCACGAAGTCCCGGTAATCGTCGACCCAGCGGCGGTAGCCGTCCGAATCGAGTTCCCGGATGAGCAGGATGCGAGCGTCGTCCCGGTGCTGGCGCCAATCCGCCAGGAGCGGTTCGAGCGCTCGCTGCTCCGACACCGTGAAGTCCGCCCGGTAGAGGTCGGCTGCCTCGAGCAGGACATCGAGGTCGCGGACCGCCCCGAGCCGTGCTGCGATCTCGCGCAGCCCGTTGCGGTAGCGCTTCGTCCGGCCCGGCCGGAACGACGCGCCGAAGACGCGCCAGGCGGCTCGCTGCCGCCGGGTCGCGACGCGCATCGCGTGCAGCTCCTCCGGATCGGTCCCGAGTCGCGTGCCGGCCTCGCGCGCGAGCATCCGGGCGAGGTGGAACTTCATGACCTTGCGGCCGGCCTCGGCGACGTGGTCGTCGTGGGTGACCCCGGGTGTCTTGCCGACCACCAGCCGCGTATCGGCGACCGGAGCCTCATCCACGGCCTCACTGATGACATCCGAGGTCGACGCGACCGGGACCAGCTCGACCGCCGGCTCCGTATCGGCGCCGGACTCGACGGTTTGGTGGCTTTCGACGGGCTCGGACATCTCGGCCTCGGTCTCGATGGATTCACGGCCGCCGCGCCGTCTTGCGCGACCCGAGCCGGACCGCGGTCAACGCCGCCTCCAGCTTGCTGCCATTCGCCGGCGCGAGGCCCGGATCCGCGCCGAACACCTCGGCCAGGACCGTGAGCCGCTCCTCGGCGCCCTTGACCAGCTCCGCCTCGAGCTCCACGAAGCGATCGACGACGCGCGAGCGTGACACGACATCGACCTCGTCGAGGCTGAGCTCGACGCGCGTGTCGCCGTCCTTGACGATGCGCTTGCGACGCAGTTGCCGGATCGTGACCAGCTCGACCAGTGGCGCGTCGCCGGCGAGCTCCAGGACGAGCGAACGAGCGTCCGAGGCCGGCCACTCGAGCGGGCCGACGGTCCGGTCGGCCGGCCCCTCGAGCTCCTCGCGACGCATCGAGCCGCCGGCTCCCTCGGTCCGCGCCAGCGACTTGACCGACACGACCGTGCCACGCCCTGTCTGGCGGATGCGGACCGCGTAGCCTGCCTTGGCGATCGCGCCGCCGGCCGTGTCGACGTAGTGGTCCTCGAACTGCGAGGAGCGCGCGGCCGCGGAGCCCGTGAACGTGCCGATCTCGTCGGCGACCAGATAGCGTTCGGCTGCGGCGAGGTCGACGACCCGGTACTTGAGTTCGACTTCCGTCGGCCCCACAACGTCGGTCATGCCCGTGGGTCCAGGGAGCCGGCTCCGGCGCCCGGCCGGCGCGGCGTGACGACGACGCTGCCGTGCGCGAGCGCGTCCTCTTTCATCGTCTCGAAGGTGTCGATGGTGCCCTCCCGGCCCAGCAATCGTTCGGTCCGGACCCATGTCGCGTCCGGCTGGAGCTGCCACGACCGACGGTCATCGGCGAGCATGACGTCGAGGATGGTCGCCAACCGGTGCTGCGCGTCGTGATCCTCGACCGGGGCGATGGCCTCGACCCGGCGATCGAGGTTACGGTCCATGAGGTCGGCCGACCCGATGTAGAACTCGCGGTCGCCGCCGTTCTCGAAGCTCCAGATCCGGGAGTGTTCGAGGAACTCGCCGATGATCGAGCGGACGCGGATCCGCTCCGAGGCGTCCGGAAGCCCGGGCTGGATGGAGCAGGCACCGCGCACGATGAGGTCGAGATCGACGCCGCCTTCCGAGGCGCGATAGAGCGCCTCGATGACGGCGACATCGACGATGGCGTTGACCTTCAGGATGATCCGTGCCGGGCGCCCGGCTGCGGCGTGTCCCATCTCGCGCTCGACGAGATCGAGGAAACGCGACCGCAGGCTGTGCGGCGCCACGAGCAGGCGACGGAACGTCCGCTGGCGGGAC
The DNA here is from genome assembly GCA_963776385.1 of uncultured Chloroflexia bacterium. Taxonomy (GTDB): domain Bacteria; phylum Chloroflexota; class Limnocylindria; order Limnocylindrales; family CSP1-4; genus SPCO01. The sequence continues at coordinate 688,745 of CAVZME010000011.1, read as the reverse complement.
AGCCCGGTCAGGTTGTTGAACAGGTCGGTCACGTCCGCGCCGAGCTCAGGCCGGCAGGTCAGCAGGCCGATATCGACGTATAGCCGCGCCGTCTTCGGGTTGTAGTTGCCGGTCCCGATGTGGACGTAGCGGCGCAGGCCGGAACCCTCGCGGCGAACGACGAGCGCCGTCTTCGAATGCGTCTTGAGGCCGACCAATCCGTACACGACATGGGCGCCCGCGCGTTCGAGCTTGCGCGCCCAGACGATGTTGGCCTCCTCGTCGAAACGCGCCTTGATCTCGACCAGGACGACCACCTGCTTGCCCCGCTCGGCCGCCCGGATGAGCGACTGGACGATGGGCGAGTCGCCCGACGTCCGATACAGCGTCTGCTTGATGGTCAGGACATCCGGGTCGTCGGCGGCCTGGGTGATGAACCGCTCGACGGATGCGGCGAACGACTCGTATGGATGGTGGACGAGGATATCGCCGGCGCGGATCGCGGCGAACACGTCGGCCGGCTCGTCCTCGTCGGGCGGGATGAGCCGCGGTGGCGTCACCGGCGACCAGGGCACGGGCTTCAGGTCGGGCCGGTCGAGGTCGGCGATCGACCACAGGCCGGTCAGGTCGAGCATGCCGCTGACCTCGTAGCTGTCGCCCTCGCTCAGGCCCAGGCCGCGCAGCAGCAGGGCACGCGTCGCGTCCGGCATCGAGCGTTCGACCTCCAGCCGGACGGCTGCCCCGAACCGACGGCGTCGGAGCTCCTCCTCGATGGCGAGGAGAAGGTCGTCCGCCTCGTCCTCCTCGATCTCGAAGTCGGCGTTGCGGGTGACCCGGAAGAGGTGGTGCTCCTCCACCTCCATGCCCGAGAAGAGCGTGTCGAGATTGGCCTCGATGACCTGGTCGATGAGCACGAAGCGCGACGGGCCGACTTCGAGCAGGCGCGGCAGGATCTGCGGCACCTTGACCCGCGCGAAGCCGCGCTCGCCGGTCTCCGGGTCGCGCAACCCGACCGCGATCGACAGGGACAGGGTCGAGATGTATGGGAACGGGTGCCCGGGATCGACCGCCAGCGGCGTCAGGACCGGGAAGATCTCGTCGAGGAATCGCTGCCGGAGTGCCTCGTGATGCTCCGGGATCGTCGCGTAGTCGAGGAGCTCGATGCCCTCCGCGGCGAGCGCCCGGCGGACCGACACGTAGATCTGCGAATGATCCGCGACGAGGTCGAGCACCCGCCGGCGAGCCGCTTCGAGCTGCTCCTCGGCGGTGCGCCCATCGGGCGAGCGATGGACCTTGCCGGCCTCGACCTGCTGGCGCAGCCCGGCCACCCGGACCTGGAAGAACTCGTCGAGGTTGCCGGCGAAGATGGCCAGGAACTTGACGCGCTCGAGGAGCGGGTTCCGCTCGTCACGGGCCTCGTGCAGGACACGCGCGTTGAATTCGAGCCAGGACAGTTCCCGGTTCAGGTACGGGAAGGTCGCCTTCGCGCGCGGGGCGCGGCGCTGGCGTGGCGCGACCGAGGGTCGTGCGGGTGCGCCGGGTTCGATCGCGGCCATGGGTGACGATGTCCTCTGTGTCGGGTCAGGACGGCTCGTTGACACGCGCTCGCCCCGGCCGGCGAGGATAGCACGCGTCCGCTCTCACTCTTCCGGGACGTACCGTCGTTCGCCGGATTCGGCATCGAGCCAGACGCGCATCCGGTGGCCCGAGGTGGGGTCGATGAAGATCTCGTCGCTGCGACGGAAGCGCGGATCGAGCCGGGTGCCAGGCGGCTCGCCGCCGGCCGGTCCGGCAGGCAGGCCCGACCGATCCGTCGCCTCCGACCGGTAGCGGATGCGCTCGATCAGCGCCGCGACCATGACGACCGCTCCGGTGACGGCCAGCCAGAACCCGGCGACGGTGCCGGGACCGCCGGGCATCGCGATCAACGCGAGACCGGCGACCAGCATCGTCAGGCCGAGGAGCAGGACCACGACGCGGGCGAGTCCCAGACCGTTCATCCGACGGTCACTCGAGCGTCGTCGCCGCCGGGGTCGAGCCGGCGGTCGCGTCCGGCGCGACGATGACGGCCGTGCCGTAGGCGACGATCTCGCTCATCGTTCCGGACAGCTCCGAGCTGTCGAAGCGCATCGACAGGACGGCGTTGGCGCCGAGCACGGTCGCATTCGCGACGAGCCGGTCCAGCGCCTGGCGCCGGGTGTCCTCGAGCAGGCTGGTGTACTCGTGGATCTCGCCGCCGCCGAGCGAGCGGAGGCCCGCCATGAGGTTGCCGCCCAGGCCGCGGCTGCGGACGACGAGACCGAAGACCATGCCCTTGCTTTCGACGATGCGATGACCGGAGAGATATGGCGTCGTGACGACGATCATGCGTGCTCCTCGTGGCGGTCGGCGATGGCAGTGACGGCCGGTGCGGCGCCGACGCCGCGTCGGGTCGTGCAGGCGTCACAGGGACAGCGATCGCGCAGCATGGTGAAGGTGTAGTAGCCGGTGTGGTGGCCATCGGCCCAGGTCGGCGCGATGGCGTAGCCGCCGACCATCGAGACGTCCGTCAGGCGCGTCTGGTCCGCGCTGAGCGTCGGGCCGCTGTCCAGCCAGCCGGGCATCCCGGCTTCGCCGCGACAGAACGCGCACGGGCAGAGCCAGCGCAGGGTCGTCGTGTCGTAGGTGGTCTCGTGGCCGTCGTCCCAGACGATCCCGAGCGTACCGGCGCCGCGGTCCGCATGGATCGAAACCGGGGTCGTTTGGCTCATGTGACCGATCGTACCCCGTTAGACCATGATGGGCGTGATGACGATCGAAGGACGGGCACGCCGCCGAGACGGCGCTCTCGGCGGAGGCGTATGCCCGGCCCGCGTCCGAGGTCGTCCGGACCCTCGACGTCGAACCCACGACCGGTCTCTCCGCGGAGGTCGTCGTTCGCCGCGCCGCGGAGTCCGGCCCGAACGAGCTCGAGCCGGCTGCCCGGACATCGGTCTGGCGACTGGTCTGGGAGGCACTGACCGAGCCGTTCGTCGTGCTGCTCATCGGCGCCGGGGCCTTGCCATCGTCCTTGGCGAGGTCCGCGACGGGTTGCTCGTCCTGCTCGCCCTGATCCCGATCGTCGGTGCCGACGTGGTGACCGGCTACCGGGGCGAACGCGCGCTCGAGGCTCTGCGTGAGGCTTCCGCACCGACCGCCCGGGTCCGCCGCGACGGGTCCGTCGAGCGACGTCGCGGCATCCGGTCTGGTGGCCGGTGACATCGTCCTGCTGCGGGCCGGCGACGTCGTTCCGGCAGACCTGCGGATGCTCCGGGCAGACCGGCTCCAGGTCGACCGCAGCGTCCTCACCGGCGAATCGATGCCCGAGCCCGCGTCCACGGACCCCGACAGACCGGGCGCCTCGATGACCGAACGCCGGTCGATGGCCTACGGCGGGACGTGCGTCGTCGGTGGGCGAGGGGAGGGCGTCGTCGTCGCGATCGGCGCCTCGACCGAGGTCGGACGGATCGCCAAGGGACTCGGCGTCGTCGAGCAGCGCCGCTCGCCGCTCCAGGCGGAGCTCGACCGCCTCGTCCGCATCCTGCTCGTCGTCGCGATCGGCCTGATCGTCATCGTGACCGGGCTCGGTTTCGCCCGCGGACAGGATGCCGGCGCGAACCTGCTGGCAGGCATCTCGGCCGCCATCGCCGCCATCCCGGAGGAGCCGCCGATCCTGCTCGCGGTCATCCTCGGTCTCGGCGCCTACCGGCTCCTCCGTCGCGATGTCCTGGTCCGGCGACTGAACGCCGAGGAGACGCTCGGTGCGATCGATCTGATCATCACCGACAAGACCGGCACTCTCACCCGCAACCGGCTCGATGTCGTGTCCGTCCAGGATCTGGCCGGTCCGGTCGATGGCGCCTCACGCGTGGAGATCCTGCTCGAGGGCCTGCGCGCGGAAGACGACGCATGGGTCCGGGCAGAGGGCACGCCGCCCGGATCGTTCACGGCTTCGCTCGCGCGAGCCATCGAAGCCGCCGGCGGCGACGCTGGGCTCGATCCTCGGGACCTCGTCTCGTCCGAACCGGTCGTCGACGGGCGGCCGGTCTCGATCACCCGGAGCCGCGGCGGACCGGACGTGGACGGCTCGGCCACCATCACCGACCTTGCGATCGGCGCGCCCGAGGCGATCCTCGCCCTGGCCGAGCCTTCGGCCGACGACGCGCGTGCCTGGGCCGACCTCCTCGAGGCGAACGCGGCGACCGGCGAGCGCCTGGTGGCGGTCGCCCGGCGTGCACCTGCCGGTCCGTGGCAGATCCGGGCGCTCATCGGGTTCGCCGATCCGATGCGGGAGGGCATCCGCGAGGCGCTCGAGACCGCACGCGGTGGCGGTATCGAGGTCATCGTCGTCACCGGTGACCACCCCCTGACCGCGGGCGCCATCGCCGCCGCCGCCGGGCTCGACCGCGAGCGCGTCGTCGTGGGCGAGGAACTCGCGACCTGGGACGATGCCCGCCTGAGCGCCGAACTGCCCAGCCTCCAGATCGTCGCTCGCTCGACGCCGGACCAGAAGGAGCGGCTGGTCCGCCTCGCCCGGGAGGCGGGCCGGACGGTCGCGGTCACGGGCGATGGCGTCAACGACGCACCGGCCCTGCATCGAGCCGACGTTGCGGTCGCGATGGGCTCGGGGACGGGGGTCGCCAAGGAGGCCGCCGACCTGGTCCTCGGCGACGACTCGTTCGCCACCTTGATGTATGGCCTGGCCGAGGGCCGGCGGATCGTCGACAACGTGCAGAAGGGGCTCGTCTTCCTCATCTCGACCCATGTCGCGCTGCTCGGCTTCATCCTCATCGCGACCGTGTACGGCTTCGGCCAGCCGCTCCTGCCCCTCCAGATCCTGTGGCTGGAGCTGTTCATCGACCTGTCGACCTCGGTCGCCTTCGAGCTCGAGAAGCCCGAACCCGACCTGATGCGCCGGCCGCCGCGGAAACGTGGAGTACCCCTCCTGACCAACGAGCTGCTCGGGCGGATCTCGGTCGCCGGCGGGTTCAGTGCCGTCGCCGCACTGGTCGTGATGATCACCCACCCGGGCTCCGCAGAGCACACGCGGTGGCTCGCCTACACGATCCTCGTCTGCTCGCAGGCGGTCCGCGCGAATGCCAATCGCAGCCTGCGGATCCCCATCCACCGGCTGCCCCCGAACTGGTTCCTGCTGGCGGCCGGCGGGCTGGTCATCGCCATCCAGGCGGCCATCCCGCAGATGACCATTGCTGGCCGAGGCGTTCCGGGCGACGCCGCTCGACGCATCGGACTGGACCTTGGTCGCGGTCATCGCCCTGGCCCCCGCTCTCCTCGCAGAACTGGTGCGGACCGTCACCGGCCGAACGTGGGTCGCCTGATTCGGGGCTATCCTCGGCCCGTGAGCCTTGACATCGATCACGTCACCAAGCGATTCGGTGCGACCACCGCTCTTGATTCACTGACCTTCGAGGTCGGTCGCGGCGAGGTCTTCGGGTTCCTCGGCGCCAATGGCGCGGGCAAGACGACGACCATGCGGATCTGCCTCGGCATCATCCGCGCGGACTCCGGCGAGATCCGCTGGGACGGCACGTCGACGGCGAACCTGCCCCGCCGGACATGGGGCTACCTACCCGAGGAACGCGGGCTGCATCCGCGGATGGGCGTCCTCGACCAGCTCGTCTATTTCGGCTCCCTGTACGGCGAACCGCCCGAGCGCGCGCGACGCGAGGCGCTGTCCTGGCTGCGCCGGTTCCGGATACCGGACTACGCCGGTCGCCGCGCGGAGGAGCTGTCGAAGGGCAACCAGCAGAAGGTCCAGTTCATCGCGGCCGTCCTCCACGACCCCGAGGTGCTGCTGATGGACGAGCCGTTCACGGGGCTCGACCCGGTCAACCTCATCCTCCTGCGCGAAGCCTTCACCGAACTGCGCGATCGCGGCCGGACGCTCGTCTTCTCCACCCACCAGATGGAAGCCGCCGAGGCACTCTGCGAATCGGTCGCGATCGTCGACCACGGACGCCTCGTCGCCGGCGGCCGGGTCCGCGACCTCAAGCGGGCCAGCGGCCGTCGGACCCTGCGCATCGTGGTCGGTGGGGGCGCACCGCCGGCATGGCTGGCGACCCTCCCCGGGGTCGAGGCCGTCCGGCCGGACGCGAGCGGCGTCGAACTCGAGCTGGCGCCCGCCGCCGATCCGAGCGGCATCCTGGCCGCGATCGTCGGCCGGGGTGCCGCGGTGACCCGTTTCGACCTCGCCGAACCGACCCTCGAGGCGCTGTTCATCGAGCACGTCGGGCGCCCGTCGGACGATGACGCGACGCTCGCGACCGATATCGTGCACCACCGGTAGCAGCCGGCGGCGTCGCCTGATGGCCCGTCGCGACCCGCTGCTCCCGAATGCCGGGATCGTCGCCCGGCGCGAATACCGGGACCGGACCCGGAGCCCGCTGTTCCTCGGCTCGACGGTGGTCCTCGCGATCATCGCGATGCTCGTCGCCCTCGCCCCGATCGCGATCCGCTACAGCGACCGCCAGACCGTGACCCGGATCGCCATCGTCTCGGCCGATGCGGATCTCGCGGCGCGGGCCGTCTCGGTCGCCGACACGCTCCTCAATATCCCGCCGACCGGGGTCGACGTCGCGCGCTGGAAGAAGCCCTTTCGGGTCGAGGTCATCGCCGATGCAGTGTCGGCCGAGCAGCAGCTGCGCGACGGGAGCGTCGGCGGCGTCATGGTCGCCCAGCGGCTCCCGAGCGGCCAGGTCGACATCGCCCTCCGCACCACCGAAGGCCCGACCAGTGCCCGGAGCCAGATCCTGAGCGTGGCCGCGTTCGGCATCGGCGTCCTCGACTGGAGCGCACGCCTGCCTCCGGGCACCGAGCGCGACCCGTTCCTCACGCCGGTCTATCGGATCGAGCCGGTCAACACCGCGACCGATGCGGGCGCGCCGCTCGATACCCGTCAGGCGGCCAGCCGCTATGTGCTCGGGATCATGTTCGTGATCCTGCTGCTCATCTCGATCGTCATCTACGGCATGTGGGTGGCGACGGGCGTCGCGTCCGAGAAGAGCAGCCGGGTGATGGAATTGATGATCAGCGCCGCCTCACCGCGCCAGATGCTGACGGGCAAGGTCGTCGGGATCGGATCCGCCGGCCTGACGCAGTACGCGGCGATCGCCGGCCCGGCGCTCGTGCTGCTCGCCCTGCAGGACCGGATCGCGACGGCCGTCCTCGGGCCCGACTGGGTGAGCGGCGCGCCGCTCGGCGGCCTCACCGCGGCCCTGCTCGTCGGGTATGGCGTCTTCTTCCTGCTCGGCTTCGTGCTGTTCGCGCTCATCTACGCCGCGATGGGCTCGTTCGTCAGCCGCCCGGACGATCTCCAGACGCTGTCGCTTCCGCTGAGCCTCGTCGCGATGGCCGGCTATCTCGTGGCGATCGTCGCGCTCGGCGGCGCCACGGGGACACTCGTGATGCTCGCGTCGTTCGTGCCGCCGTTCAGCCCGTTCGTGATGCTCGCCCGGATCATGGTCTCGGCCGTCCCGCCATGGCAGGTGGCCGTGTCGGTCGGGCTGCTGGTCGCGACCATCGCGCTGGTCGCGGTGGTGGCGACGCGGATGTATGCGGCCGGCGTGCTCCTGTATGGACAGCGACCGAGCCTGCGCGCGTTCGTGGCGGCGGCCCGGCGCGGCTGACCCGGTTCATCCCTCGTCGAGTGGCAGCCGGCTGATCAGGGCGAGGACCGGCGCGGCCGCCGCCGTCGGGGGCGTCTCGTGTTCCGCGTCGGGCCCACCCGCGGCTGGTGTCCCGGCCCCCGGCGTCGCAGCGACGAATCGCCACAACCGGCTGCGAACCCCCGGCAGGTACGGGCTCGCCCGCTGTCGCGCGAGGATCCCGGCGATGCCCTGGGCGACCGCCGCCTCGAACAGCGCCACGCCTTCGGTCGCGATCGCCGGGACGGCCACCACCTCGTCACCCGGGCGCAGCACGCGCCGGAGCGCCTCCCGCCGGCGGACCAGCGGCTGCGACAGCAGCGATCGCCCATCGAGGTGGAGCAGGTCGAAGGCGAGGAACGCGACCGGTCGTCCCGGCTCCCCGGCCAGGCGGCGCGCGAGTTCGACGTGATCCGCGCGACCGGCCGCGTCGACGACCACGAGTTCGCCATCGAGGATCGCCGACCGGGCCGCCACGCGGACGGCAAGACCGGCCAATTCCGGCAGGGCCGCTGTGACGTCACGGCCCGACGCGTCGCGGACCACGACGTCGCCGCCGCCGGGCACGTCCGCCGGCCCGACCGCCACGAGGGCCCGTTCGCCGCCCCACCACGGTTCGAACAGATGCTCGTCGGAATCGAAAGGCGCCGGCAACGGGCGCGGGAGCATCGGCCGCAGGTCGGGGAGATCGGGCAGCTGGTCGGCCTCGAGGCGCAGCGAGAGCTGGTCGGCCATTTGCATCGATGGTAGACCGCTAGACTTCGGGCGTCCCACCAGCTGGAGGATCGCCGTGCCGCGCGCACCCCGTCCCGACGACCTGTATCGCCTTCGGATCGCCACCGAGCCTCGCCTGTCGCCCGACGGCCGCCATGCCGTCGTCGCCGTCCAGACCGTTGCCCAAAGGTTCGATGGGTACCGCCACGCGCTGTGGCAGGTCGACACGGATGGCGGAGCGCCGCGCCAGATCACGCTCGGGGCCGAGCACGACCGGCATCCCCGGTACTCGCCGGACGGCCGGACCCTCGGGTTCATCTCGGACCGTCGCACCCGCGTCGAAGACGATCCGACCGCGATCGACCGCGCCCGTCGCCACCACACGGGCGGGAAGGAGCGGGAACGCGAGGACGTCAGCCAGGTCTACCTCCTGCCGCTCGATGGTGGCGAGGCCCGGCGCCTGACAGACCTGCCGCGCGGCGTCGACGCATTCGAGTGGTCGCCCGACGGCTCGCAGCTCGTGGTCGTCAGCACGTCACACGCTGCGAGCCGTGCCGAGGATGACCGCAAGCGCGGCATCGACCGCGATCGGGCGCCAGGAACGCCACCCGACTCCGACTACCGCTTCCTCGACCGGCTCGACTACATGCTCAACGGCGAGGGCTTCACGTACGACAGGATCGGCCATCTGTGGCTGGTCGACGTCGCAACCGGCCAGGCCCGGCGGCTGACGGATGGTCGCGTCCCGGACGGCGAGCCGGCCTGGTCTCCGGATGGTCGCCGGATCGCCTTCACCTCGAACCGACGCCGCGATGCCGACCTCATCCCGGAGCACAGGGACATCCACATCGTGGACGTGGCGACGCGGACGGTCACAGCGATCACGCGCGGACCCCGGTCGATGTTCACGGCGCCGACCTGGCTGCCTGATGGCAAGCACATCGCGGCCCTCGGCCATCGCATGGAGGGTGGGGCGGGAAGCCGCAACGATATCTGGCTGTTCGCCGCGAACGGCCGTGACGCCACGCCGACCGGTGGACGCAATCTGTCGGGCAGGCACGACCTCATGCCGGGCTCGGGGATGAACAGCGACGTCACCAAGGGCGAGGGACGCGGCCTGGCGACCTCCAAGGGCGGTCGCTGGATCCATTTCAGCGCACCGGTCGACGGCGCCTTCGAATTGTGGCGGATCGCCGTGGCCGACGGGCGTGTCGAGCGTCTCACGATGGGCGAGCACTACGTCTCCGGCTGGCACGCGGTCCCACACGACGACGGGGGCGGAGTCCGCATCGCATATCTCCGCTCGAGCGCGACCGAGACGCCCGACCTGTGGGTCCTCGACGCCGGCGGCTCGAGCAAGGGCGGGAAGAGCTCGAGGCCGCAGACGCCTCACGTCGTTCAACGGCGATGTCCTCCGCGAGCTCGATCTCAAGGTGCCCCTCGAGCGGCACGTCGTCGTTGACGGCCGTGACATCCAGGGCTGGCTCATCCCGGCGTGGCCCGGACCCCAGCCGACCGTCCTCGAGATCCATGGCGGCCCGCACACCCTCTACGGCTGGTCGCTCGTCTGGGAGTTCCAGGTCCTCGCCGGGGCCGGCATGAGCGTCTTCTACAGCAACCCGCGCGGCTCGGAGGGCTACGGCGAGGCGTTCAACGACGCCAATCATCGCGACTGGGGACCCGGACCGACGCGCGACGTGCTCGCCGGCATCGACGCGCTGGTGGCCGATGGCCTTGCCGACCCGGATCGGCTGGGCGTCACCGGCGGCTCATACGGCGGCTACCTGACCAGCTGGATCGTCGGTCACGACGACCGTTTCCGTGCCGCGATGACCTGCCGCTCGGTCAACGACATGGGCGTCCTGTTCACGACCGGCGACATCTCCGGTGGCGACTGGGCGCAGCTCGAGTTCGAAACGACCCCGTGGGAGGACCCGGAGTATTTCCGCGAGATCTCGCCGCTGGCCTACGCCGACCGGATCCACACGCCGCTGCTCATCCAGCACTCCGAACGTGACATCCGGACGACCATCGCCCAGGCCGAGGCGCTGTTCACGGTCCTCCGCTCCCTCCGCCGTCCGGTCCGCCTGTTGCGGGTGCCAGAGGAGACCCACGAACTGACCCGTTCTGGTTCCCCCTACCGCCGCGTCGAGAACCTGCACATCGTGGAGTCGTGGTTCCGCCATTTCCTCGTCGACGGCAAGCCCGGGCTGCCGCCGCTGCCAAGGGTCCACGGCGGTCGCTAGCCCCGGGAAAACGCTCGTGGACACGGTCCGATCGAGGTGTATCCTCACCGTCCCATGACCGCCACCCGACGCCCCGATTCGCCGACCCGCGAGCGTGCCGACGAGCTGATCCGCGCCTGGGACGGACGCCCGGGACCGCTCGGGAGCCTGCTCGGGCGGGTCACCGCGGTCGACCAGGTCGGGGTCGAGCAGCGGGTCGATGCACTCCGCAAACGCTCCATCAAGAAGGCGTCGAAGGTGTGGGCGCTGAACCTCGCCATCTCGATGATGGATCTGACGACACTCGAGGGCAAGGACACGCCGGGCAAGATCCGCGCGATGTGCGTCAAGGCGATGCGCCCGCAGCCGGGCGACCCGACGATCCCGTCCGTCGCCGCCGTCTGTGTCTACCCGGCGCTGGTCGCCGAGGCGAAGGACGCGCTCAAGGGTTCGACGGTCAAGGTCGCCAGTGTCGCGACCGGGTTCCCGTCCGGCCAGACGTTCCGCGAGATCAAGGTCCAGGAGGTCCGGGCAGCCGTCGAAGCCGGCGCCGACGAGGTCGACATGGTCATCGACCGCGGCGCCTTCCTGTCGGGCGACTACCTGACCGTGTTCGAGGAGATCGTCGAAGTCAAGGAGGCGGCCGGCGAGGCGCACCTCAAGGTCATCCTCGAGACCGGCGAGCTCGAGACGTATGACAACGTCCGGCGGGCGTCCGTCCTGGCGATGGCCGCCGGTGCCGATTTCATCAAGACGTCGACCGGCAAGGTGACGCCCGCGGCGACGATGCCGGTCACGCTCGTGATGCTCGAGGCGATCCGCGACTTCGAGCGCTCGACGGGGCGCCAGGTCGGGATGAAGCCGGCCGGCGGGATCCGGACCGCCAAGGAGGCGATCCAGTACCTGGTGATCCTGTACGAGACCCTTGGACCGCGCTGGATGTCGCCCGACTGGTTCCGGTTCGGCGCCTCGTCGCTCCTGAACGACGTCCTGATGCAGATCGAGTTCCAGCGCAGCGGCCGTTACCAGGATCCGGACGACTTCACCCTGGATTGAGCGACGGCGCCGGGTTCCGGAAGACGAACCGCGGGAGGTCCTCCTCCTGGACGCCCTGCGGGCGATCGGGCAGGGGCGAGATCGCGAACGGGACGCCGAGCGCCTTCGGTGAGTCGGCGGAGAAATCCAGTCGGGAAACCATCAGCCCGAAGCCGATGAAGAGCGCGATCTCGATCGCGACGAGGATGGTGTCGAGGGTGATCATGTCGGTGTGACTCCGGGGTGCGATTAGCGACCACCGCAGCGTGCGCCTGTGTCCACTCGGAGGCCATCGACGCCCGACGGGCCGTGACATGGACAAGTGTCCGGTGTCGTCCCGAGACCCGCGGCGAGACGTCGCCCGCCACGAGTGTCGGGATCGAGGTGTGACGATCCGCGAACGGCGTTCGCGGGGATCAGGGGGTCGACGAACCCGTCGGCGAACGAGGGAGCGGGCGGCAGCGCCGCGACGACGGGCTGCCATGACCCATCCGTCGAGTCACTGAGCGTCACGACCGGCTCGCTGCCGTCCACGGTAACCATCGACAGGTGGAACGCGTGATCCGGGTCGGGCGGCGTTGGGTCGACCAGGAGCATCGCGAGACGTGTCCCATCGGGCGACCACCTGAGCGGCCAGTCGCATTGGTCGGCCAAGGGCTCGAGACGCTTCTCACCGGTCCCATCCGCGTTGACGACCCAGGCGCGGACCGAGCATCCACGGTCCTGGAAGCGCTCCGCGCGGTCCACGACGCGAACGTAGGCGATGCGTCGCCCGTCCGGGGACCATGCCGGCGCCCACGCGGGTCCCCACGGTGGCGCGTTCTCGATCTCCTTGTCGGTCGACTTGGTCCCGACCACCCGTTGCCCCGAGCCGTCCGCCTTGAGGATGACGACATTGCCCTTTTCGTTCGTCGTCAGGAGCTCGTTCGAGTCTGGCGACCAGCGAGGTCCACTCTTGACCTGCGAGATACCGCCCAGCGGACCTGGGCCGACCCGGCGGGCCGTCAGCGCACCCGACCTCCCGCCGTCCGTCCCGACGTCCGCGACATAGGTGCCCGTGTCAATTCCATTGTCGCTCCCGACGAATGCGATCCGCTTCGCGTCCGGAGACCAGCTGGCACCCAGGCCGAACATCTGCCCGGCGATGAGCTTCACGGCGGGGGCAGAACCGTCGCTCGGCACGATGTACAGGTCGTTCGCGTCGCTGCAGTTCGCGTTGGCCGGGAAGATGACGCTGCGGCCGTCGGGCGACCAGGCCAGATCCCCCAGGGGACAGAACGCATCGGTGGCTGGAGTGGTCGCCACGGTCACAGGGTTGCCGCCGCCGGCATCGGCGATCACGAGCGAATCGTTCCCGGCTCGCCAGGAGTGGTATGCGATGTGCGTGCCGTCCGGTGAGAATGCCGGCGCCGATCGGGTACCTGGTCCGGAGGTCAGCTGGCGCAGGTCGGTCCCGTCGGCACGGACGGTGAAGATCTCGCCGTCGGTCTGGCTCCCCAGACCGCCGGCGTACGACGCGAAGACGTAGACGGCCGCGCCGCCCTGCGGGATCTCGACCGGCTGACGGAGGAACCGCGATCCCACGATCGCGAGCGTCGTGACGATGGCCAGCACGATGAGTCCGATGATGAGCAGCCAGGCCATCCGCAACGGCAGCGTCGCGGTCTGGCCGGAGATCTTGGTCGCCATGGGAAGCCACCTTTCCAGGTTGGCCCAGGCCGTTCGCTGCCGGGTGTGTCGTGTCCGCTCCAGGACCGCACCGAGGTACGGCGGGGCGGGCACGAAGCCCGGATCGTCCGTCCACGCGCGTGAGCATCCGGTCGAGGTCGTCGTGATGTGTCATCAGGAACGACCCTCCGTCAGCCCAGGCTGGACGCGAGCGTCCGAATCGAGTGCCGCCCGCAGCGCCTGGGTGGCCCGATGGAGGCGCGACTTCGCGGTCCCCAGCGGGATGCCCATGGCGGCGGCGGCGTCCGGCAGCGGCAGGCCAAGGTAGTAGTGAAGGACGATCACGGTGCGCTGGTCCGGGTCGAGATGGCGAACGCCACGCTCGATCTGGTCGCGGTCGGCCGAGGCCGACTGCGAATCGGACACCGAGAGAGGATGGATCTCGGGAAGCTCGACTTCGATGCTCCGGCGCTTGGCCTTGCGCAGCTCATCGCGGCAGGCGTTGAGGAAGAGCGCATGGAGCCAGGCTTCGAAGCGGTCGGGATCACGCAGTCTGGGCAGGTCCCGCCAGCACCGGACGAGCGTCTCCTGGACGGCGTCCTGTGCCCGGTACGGATCCCTGAGGATCAGCCGAGCCGCTGCATCCAGACGACCGCTCGTGGCGCCTGCCAGCACGGCGAAGGCGTCATGATCGCCCTTCCGCGCCCGCTCCACGAGGTCTCGCTGCACGTCAGCCTCGGTCTCCGCGCGGCCGTTCTGGTCGCGTCTAGAGTCTATTGGCGGTGGGGTTCGGCGAATTGTTCCGGATTCGTCACGGAGACGTGGGTCTCACCTTTACGTGAACGTGAAGGTTGTGGTAACATCGGGGGGAGATGAGCCTGCCCACCACCACCCCGCGCCTCCTGCGCATCAACGAGGTCGCGGCCGAGGCCGGCCTGACCGCCCGAGCGATCCGCTACTACGAAGAGATGGGGCTCCTCGAGCCCGCCGCCCGATCCGACGGTGCGTACCGCCTGTACGACGCTTCCGATCTCGAGCGACTCCAGTTCATCCGCAGCCTGCGCGACGATGCCGGTTTCTCGCTCGCGCAGATCGGTCAGTTGCTCGAGGACGACCAGGTCCGCGAGCGCAATCGCGAGCGTTTCCGGCAGACCGGTGACCCTGACGAGCGGCGGTCGCTCATGCTCGATGCCCGGGCGCGGGTCGACCACCAGATCGAGATCCTGGAAGCCAAGGCGCGACGCCTGGCCACGATGATCGACGAAGCGCACGCGCGCAGGCGCCACCTCGACGCCCACCTCAGCGAGCTCGATGGGGGTCCCACGCCGCATCCGGAGCGGTCGGCATGATCGGCCGCGCCCTGCTCGACCCCGGCCGGCTCGCCGACTCGGACGGCATGAGCCCGTTCCGGCATCGCAATTACCGCCTGTTCTTCGGTGGCCAGGCGGTCTCGCTCGTCGGCACGTGGATGCAGCAGGTCGCCCAGGCCTGGCTCGTCCTCGAGCTCACCCACGACCCCATCTGGCTGGGTGTCGTCGCCGCCGCCCAGTTCATCCCGGTCATGGTCCTCGGCCTGTTCGCGGGCGTGGCGGCCGATGCGCTGCCGAAACGTCGCGTCCTGATCTGGACCCAGACCACGATGATGATCCTCGCGGCCATCCTGTCGGTCCTGGTCATCAGCGGCGTCGTGCAGGTCTGGATGATCCTGCTGCTCGCGTTCCTGCTCGGCATCGCGAACGCCGTCGACATGCCCGTCCGGCAGTCGTTCGCCATCGAGCTCGTCGGGCGCGACGAGATCGGCAGCGCCGTCGCGCTCAATTCGGCCATGTTCAACGGCGCCCGGGTCATCGGTCCGGCCGTGGCAGGGCTGACCATCGCGGCATTCGGCGTCGGGCCCGCCTTCGCCCTGAACGCCCTGAGCTTCCTCGCGGTCATCGTCGGCCTGCGGATGATGGACGAGCGCGAGTTGCACCTCACCAACCGGATCGCCCGGCCGGAATCGGCGCACGCCGTCGTCCAGAACCTCGCCGAAGGCCTGCGGTACGTCCGACAGACCCAGGTCGTGCTCCTGGCCGTCGTGGTCGTCGGATCGGTCGCGACGGTCGGCATGAACTTCAACGTGCTGATCCCCGCGTTCGCCCAGGAAGACCTCGCGAGCGGTGCCGCCGGCTACGGCTTCCTGATGGCCGCGTCCGGGGTCGGCTCGCTGCTCGCGGCGATGCGCCTGGTCTTCGGCGGCCGGCCGCGGCCCGTCCGCCTCGCGACCGGCGCGCTCATCCTCGGTGCTGCATCGCTGGCGCTGGCGGTGACCCGGGTGTTCCCGGTCGCGCTCGGGCTGATGGTCCTTGTCGGGTTCGGGTCGATCCTGATGGCGGCCACCGGCAACACGACGATCCAGCTGGCGGTCCCGGACCATCTCCGCGGCCGTGTCATGAGCGTCTACACGACGGTCTTCAGCGCCTCGGTGCCGATCGGCGGGTTGGCGATGGGCGCGGTCGCCTCGGCCTTCGGCGTCACCGTCGCGATCGCGCTCGGTGGCGTGCTGACGCTGGTCATCGGCCTTGGTGCCTTCGCGTGGGGTCGTCGCGGGGCGTTCGACGCGGTCGAGAGGTCCGTCCCGGCTCCATCGCCCGGCGGCACGATGCCGGAAGGCGCCCGCACGCGCTGATCGTGCGCCAGGCAGTCAGCTCTCGACGGCGCCGAACACCAAAGCCGCGTTGAGTCCTCCGAACCCGAACGACGTGGACAGCACGCGCCGGTAGGTCCCGTCGCGACCGGCTCGGAGGAGACCGGGCAGGAGCGCAGCCGCTTCGGGTTCCGGGTCGACCAGGTTGACCGACGCGGGCACCCAGCCATCGCGGATCGCGAGCGCGCAGATCGCCGCCTCGATCGCGCCCGACGCCCCGAGCGGGTGGCCGTAGAGCGCCTTCGTCCCGCTGACCGGCACGGTCGCGGCACGCTCCCCGAGCGCCAGCGCGATGGCCCGCGCCTCGGCGACATCGCCGATCGGCGTGGATGACGCATGGGCGTTGACGTAGTCGATCTCGTCCGGCATCACGCCTGCGTCGGCCAGGGCGATCGACGTCGCGCGGGCCGCCTCGGTCCCGTCGGCGCGTGGCTGGACCATGTGGTGCGCGTCCGAGGTCGCGCCGTAGCCCATCAGCTCCGCGTAGGGGACGGCGCCCCGCGCCGCCGCGACCTCGGCGGCCTCGAGGACGAGCAGGGCCGCGCCCTCACCCATGACGAACCCGTCGCGGCCCTCGTCGAACGGACGCGCCGCGTGGCCCGGATCGTCGTTGTGACCGTCCGACAGCGCCCGGATGATGTCGAAGGCGCCGAAAGCGAGCGGGCTCAGCGGGATCTCGCAGCCACCGGCGATCGCGGCATCGATCCGGCCTTCGCGCAGGTCACCCATCGCCTCGCCCAGTGCGACGGCCCCCGACGCGCACGAGTTGGCGGTCGACAGGATCGGCCCGCGCACGTCGAGCGCGATGCCGAGGTTGGCCGGGGCCGCCCCGCCGAAGACGGCGAGGGCCAGGTTCGGCGCGACCTGGCGGATGCCCTTCTCGAGATATCGCTCGTGCTGCTCCTCGGCATAGGCGATGCCGCCGAGCGCCGAGCCGAGGTAGATGCCGATCCGCTGTGGGTGCGCCGCGCCATCCACGCCCGGCGTCAGCCCCGCGTCGTCGAGCGCGAGACGGCCGGCGACCAGCCCGAACTGGCTGAACCGGTCCAGCTGGCGGGCCGTCTTCGGGGGCATCCAGGCGAGCGGGTCGAAGTCGTCGACCTGGGCGGCGACCTGGGAGCGGAACGGCGATGGGTCGAACCGGTCGATGCGACGGACCGGCGATCGCCCGGCCCGCAGCCCGGCGCGGAACGCGTCGCGCCCGGTGCCGATGGCGGTGATCATCCCGATCCCGGTGATCCAGATGCGGCGTCGGTCGGTCATCGTGGCCGGGCCTCCGCGACGGCCTCGGCGAGGGCCTTGAACGTCGCCAGCGTCCGGCCGGCGATCGGTCGCGTGAAGGCGCGGTCGACGAAGGCGGCGAACGGCGCGAACCGCGGGCGGAAGTCGTGGTCGATGGCGACGTGGCAGCCGTCGGCGGTCGGATCGATCCGCCAGGTCACGTCCATGCCCCTGGTCGCGCCGGCGACGTGGACGAAGCGAAGGCGGCGCGTCGCCGGTTCGTTCCACGTCCGCGCGCGCCAGGCGACCGGGATGCCGAGCCCGAGGATGCCGACGACGGGGAAGGGCCGTCGTGCGACGAAGGCCGCGACGAGGGAACCGTCGACGCGGCGCTCGACGACGCGCGACCGGGCGTAGTGGGGGAGCAGCCGCTCCCAGCGCACGGTGTCACGCGCCAGCGCGAAGACCAGGTCGGCCGGCGCCGCGATGTCGATGGCGATCGTGCTGTGCATCGCTCAGCCCTGGACCGGCCGGACGGAGCGGACGGTCCGGACGGCTCGCCGGGCGAGCTCGCCGAGGTGCATCTTCGCGGCATCGTCGGGGGTGAACCAGGCGCACGTGTCGGTCGAGCCGTCCGCTTCGTCGCGCAGCTCGCCACCGGTGATCGCTGACCCGGTAGACGATGCGGATCGCATGCATCGGGCCGGCGACCCCATCGATCGGGCCGGGGAAGAGGTGATCCGAGACATCGGCGAGCTCGATGACCTCGCCGAGGTAGCCACTCTCTTCGGTCAGTTCGCGGAGGACGGCGGCGACGGGTGGTTCCCCGAAATCGACGCCGCCGCCGGGCAGCGTCCACAGCTCGCCCGGGTGGATCGACGGCGAGATCCGGCAGAGAAGGATGCGACCGGCGTCATCGAGCACGATGGCGTAGGCACCGACCCGCGTCCATCCGTCGGCGCTCATGGCGCAAGGAGGCTGACGAGGAAGCGCGGGTCGAGCGCGCGACCGGCCGGGACGAGGTCGCCCATCACGAGGCCCATCGTCGCACGAACCGCCGATCGCGCGGCGACCCGCCGAGCCGCGTACTCGAACAAGACGGGCTGACCGAGGAATCCCTGCACCAGCCACGAGACGGCATCCTTGGCCAGGAACCGGCGCTGCATGGCCCGCTCGTACGCGGGGAGGGCCTCGCGGCGCCCGCGGTCGTGCGCGACGATCGCCGCAGCGCCGAGTTCGGCCGAGACGAGCGCACGGTGCAGGCCCTCGCCGGTGAACGGATCGAGGAAGCCGGCGGCGTCGCCTACGAGAAGCCAGCCGGGTCCGGCACGATGTGTCACGCGATGGCCGAGCGGCCACGCACCGGCCACCGTGTCGAGTGGGTCGCCGCGGCGCCACAGCGCCGGATCGTCGGCGGTCGCAGGGATGGCGGCGACGATCCGGGCCGCCACCGCGCGCGCCCCATCGTCCGCGAGCGCCGTGCGCCACGACCGGCCGAGCACGATGCCGATGTTGATCCGCCCGCCGGCGACCGGCGCGACCCCGACGTAGCCGTCGCGCAGGATCCGCATGCGGGCGTCGCGCGAGGACGTCGGGGTCGGTGTCGGGGAGGTGGTAGGTGAGCCCGACGCGTGGCGCGAGCCTGGCCGGGCGGGCGACGCCGGCCGCCCGTGCGACGACCGAGTGTGGGCCGTCGGCGCCGACGATCACCGACGCGATGACGTGTCGTGTGGTGCCATCCGGCTCGTGGATCTCGAGTCGTCGCGCTGCCAGATCGACGGCCGCGACCCGCCGGCCCGGTCGAACGTCCGCACCGGCTCGGCTGGCCAGCTCCAGCAGCGCGGGATCGAGCCGTGATCGATCGAAGCCGACCGCGGGTGGCCCGCCCATCTCCGCCCCGTAGGTCAAGCGGAACGTCGTCCCGCGCGGGGTCTCGACGCGCATCGCCGGGATCGGCCGGGCGACCGCGCCGAGGGTGGCCGCGTCCAGGCCGGCGCGCGCGAGCGCCGAGACCGCAGCCGGCGACGCGAAGACGCCGCCTGCCCGCCAGTGCCATGCGGGCGAGCGTTCGAAGACCACGACGTCGAGACCGGCCCGTGCCAGGCGGGCGGCGAGGACGGCCCCCGCCGGACCGCCCCCGACGACGGCGACACCGACCCGCTCCACGGTCATTCGCCGGCGCCCAGCGGGTCGGGAGCCGTGCCTGCTTCAGACTCATCGGGGGTCGCCACGGCAGCGATCGCGTATCGCTGGCCGAACGAGCCGCGCAGGCGGCGGACGGGGGTGAGACCGGCGGCTCGGAGCATCTCGGCGACCTCGACCGGCCGGTAGGCACGCTGGACCGACAGAGGAGCGTCACGACGCGTATACCGGTTGCGAGTCAGGAGATGGCCGATCAGCCACGCCCCGACCCATCCGAGCCGTGTCCGATCGAGGTCGTTGATGACGACCCCCGATCGCGCGACGCGCGACATCTCGCGGAACAGCCCGACGGCCTCGACCGGGGTGCAGTGGTGGACGACCAGTGAGCAATGGGCGACATCGAATGCCTTGTCCGCGTACGGCAGCGACAGACCGTCGCCGACGTGGAGCTCGAGGCCGTCGGTCACCGCAAGGTCGGGCCGGGCGAGGACTGCGGCGGCCAGGATCTCGGGCCGGCTGTCGAGCCCGACGACCGTCCACTGCCGACCGCGCGCCGCGGCCCGTTCGAGGAGGGCGACGGGGATGTCGGCCCCGCCCGTGCCGACGTCGAGCAGGGTGAGATCAGGACGATGCGCTGCCAATGCCTCGATGGCGCCTGCCGAGAGCGAGACACCCCCGAGCCAGCGATTGATCCGGCGCAGGTCGCGGAGGTTGCCCGCCAGCGTCCGCGGATCGTCCAGCCGCCCGTCGAGCAACTCGGTGGCGTCGGTGCGGCGGTCCATCGCCGATGAGGGTACGCCGCGCACGTACCATGGCGCCCATGATCGTCGTGGCCGGCGAGGCCCTCATCGACCTGCTCGTCGACCCGGATGGCGGGTTGACGGCGACGGCCGGAGGCGGGCCGTTCAACACGGCGCGGACGATCGCCCGGCTCGGCGGGCAGGTCGCATACCTGGGCTGTCTGTCGTCCGACCGGTTCGGATCGACCCTGCGCGAGGCCTTGATCGGCGATGGGGTGGACCTGTCGCTTGCCCTCACCACGGACGCACCGACCACACTGGCCATCGCGGAGCTCGACGAGCGGGGCGCCGCCACGTACCGCTTCCACATCGCGGAGACCTCCGCACCGCGGGTCGGACACGAGGCCGTCGCCGCTGCGCTGGCGATGCAGCCGCAGGCGCTTCATCTCGGGACGCTCGGACTCGTGCTGGAACCGATCGCCTCCGCACTGGCATCAGGTGTCGCCGATGCTCCCTCGACCACGCTCGTGATGCTCGACCCGAACTGCCGGCCCGCCGTCATCGCGGATCGCGCGGCGTACCTCGCCAGGCTCGACACGGTCATCGCCCGCGCGGACGTCGTGAAGGTCAGTGTCGACGACCTGGCGTATCTCGATCCGGGAACGGCCGCCGTCGACGCCGCGCGCGAGATCGCCCGGCGCGGCCCCCAGGTCGTCCTGCTGACGGACGGCGGCCGCGCGGTCATCGTCGTCACGGCCACGGGCACGTTCGAGGTCCCGGTGCCCGCGGTGCCCGATCGTGGACAGCGTGGGTGCCGGCGATGCGTTCGGTGGCGGCTTCCTGGCTCGCTGGATCGAGCGCGGCCTCGGACGCGCCGACCTCGCCGACGCGACGGTTCTCCGAGACAGCGTCGCGCTCGCCATCGAGGTCGCGTCGGTCACCTGTCAGCGTGCCGGCGCCGACCCGCCACGCCGCGAGGAGCTCGGCTGGCCACCGCTAGCCGGGGGGTGAGGCTGGCGGCCCGGGTCTGCCAGTCCCCACTGACGCGTCGAAGCTCATCCGAGCGCCTCTTTCACGGCGGGTTCGGTGCCTGTCGGACCCCGGGATCGCGTCGAGGAGCCGCCCCGCGCGGCGATCCAGCCCGTCCGGCCTCCAGTGGGGCTTGTGAGACCCCAAGACGTCCCGTCCGGCGGCGGCTGGACCGGATTCGGTAGGCTTCGGTCATGCCGAACGCTCTCCGCCGCCTCGTCCCGGTCGCATTCTCGGTCCTCCTGCTCGTCGCGATCGTGCCCGGCGCCTCCGCCGCGACCACCCGCGCCTTCCCGAACCAGAGCTTCGGCAACCGCGGCAGCGACGTGAAGGCGATCCAGGGTCTCCTCCGCGCGCGTGGCGCGACGATAGCCGTCGATGGCATCTTCGGGACGACCACCCGCGACGCGGTGAAGGTCTTCCAGGCGGCCAACGGCCTCACCGCCAATGGCGTCGTCCGCACCACGACCTGGGAGAAGCTGGTCATCAGCCTTCGTCTCGGGTCGACCGGCGAAGCGGTCAAGGCCGCCCAGCGCCAGCTCAACGACAAGCGCAGGGCCGGGCTGACCGTGGACGGCGTCTACGGATCCGCCACGCGGAATGCCGTCATCGCCTTCCAGAAGCATCTCGGCATGACGCCGCACGGCAACGTCGGGCCGATCACCTGGCGCAACCTCGTCTGGCACTACGACTACCCATCGTTCAGCGCGGCCAAGAACCTGTGCGACTACAGCGTCGGCAACGGCAGGGCCAACTGGGGGACCGGCGCGGCGATCGGCCAGCTCGAGGCCGCCGCGAAGGCGTTCGCGGCAAGGGGCACAGGGCCGTGTCCCGGTCGGGGACGCGAGCTACGAGCACGGCGGCAACATCCCCCTGCACCAGACCCACGAGCGCGGGCTCGACGTCGACATCCGCCCGATCCGCGACGCCGAGAACCAGTGCACCTGGGGCACCAACTGGCGTTTCGCGTCGTATGACCGCGCGGCGACGCGGGCGCTCATCGACATCATCCGGGCGACCGCGCCCCACCACGTCAAGCTCATCTACTTCAACGACCCCGTGCTCATCCGCGAGGGCCGGACGAAGTGGTTCGCCGGCCACGACGACCACCTGCACATCCGCTACTGCGAGCCGTCGTACCCGATCGCGATGTATCGCTGCTGACGGTCGCCGGCGCCGGCACGCGCGCGAGGGCCTCCGCGGCCCCGGTGCCATAATGGCGCGCATGGCCACCGACACCGCGTCGAGCATCGTCCCAGCGTCCGACCGAGCGCCGTCGAGCTGGGGGCTGGGCGACGGTCAGGCGATCCCGTGGGAGTACGCGCCGGCGCCCGAATCGCGCGACATCGTCACGATCAAGGAGCGCTACGGCCTGTTCATCGGCGGCCGTTTCGTGGCGGCCGAGGGCGGCGGCACCTTCGCCACCGTGAACCCGGCCACGGAAGAGACGATGGCCCAGGTCGCCAAGGGCACCCCGGCCGATGCCGATCGCGCGGTCCGTGCCGCGCGACGCGCCCAGACCCGCTCGTGGGGCACGCTCCCGGGCAAGGAACGGGCCAAGTACCTGTTCCGCATCGCCCGCATCCTCCAGGAGCGCTCGCGCGAGTTCGCCGTCCTCGAATCGATGGACTCGGGCAAGCCGATCAAGGAGAGCCGCGACGTCGACGTCCCGCTCGCGGCGGCGCACTTCTGGTATTACGCGGGCTGGGCCGACAAGCTCGAATACGCCTTCCCGGGCCGGGTCGCGCGGCCGCTCGGCGTCGCGGCGCAGATCATCCCCTGGAACTTCCCGCTGCTGATGCTCGCCTGGAAGATCGCCCCGGCGCTCGCCGCCGGCAACACGGTCGTCCTCAAGCCCGCCTCGACGACGCCGCTGTCGGCCCTCCTCTTCGCCGACGTCTGCCGCCAGGCCGACCTGCCGCCGGGCGTCGTCAACATCGTCACCGGCCCCGGCGAGACCGGGATGGCGCTGGTCACCCACAAGGGCGTCGACAAGGTCGCCTTCACCGGCTCGACCGAGATCGGCAAGCGCATCGCCAAGGGCGTCGCCGGCACCGACAAGGCGCTGACCCTCGAGCTCGGGGGCAAGGCGGCCAACATCGTCTTCGACGACGCGCCGCTCGACCAGGCGGTCGAGGGCATCGTCAACGGCATCTACTTCAACCAGGGCGAGGTGTGCTGCGCCGGCTCGCGCCTGCTCGCCCAGGAATCGATCGTCGAGCCGCTCATCGACAAGCTGAAGGACCGCCTCTCGACGATCCGCGTCGGCGACCCGCTCGACAAGAACACCGACGTCGGCGCGATCAACTCGAAGAGCCAGCTGGAGAAGATCACCGAGCTCGTCGCGTCCGGCGTGGCCGAGGGCGCCGAGCTCTACCAGCCCGCCTGCGACCTGCCCGAGCGCGGCTACTTCTTCCGCCCGACGCTGTTCACGAACGTCGCCCAGAGCCACCGGATCGCGCGCGAGGAGATCTTCGGCCCGGTCCTGTCCGTGCTGACGTTCCGGACGCCGGACGAGGCGGTCGAGAAGGCCAACAACACGGTCTACGGCCTGTCGGCCGGGATCTGGACCGACAAGGGCTCGCGGATCCTGGAGATGGTCGGCAGGATGCGCGCCGGCGTCGTCTGGGCGAACACGTTCAACCGGTTCGACCCGACGTCGCCGTTCGGTGGCTACAAGGAATCCGGGTTCGGGCGCGAGGGCGGCATGCACGGGCTGCACGCCTACGTCCGGCTGGAGGACCGCTGATGGCAGCCGCCGCGACCCGGATCGACGTCCGCAAGACGTACAAGCTGTACATCGGCGGCGCCTTCCCGCGGACCGAGTCCGGGCGGTCGTATCTCGTGTCCGCGGCCGACGGTACGCCCCTCGCGAACGCCTGCCGCGCCTCGCGCAAGGACGTCCGTGACGCGGTCCGGGCCGCGCGCAAGGCGTTCGACGGCTGGGCCGCCAAGACCGCCATGAACCGCGGCCAGGTCCTGTACCGCGTCGCCGAGCTCATGGAGGGCCGGCGCGAGCAGTTCGCGGCCGAGGTCGAGGCCGCCGAAGGGCTCAAGCCCGCCGCGGCGCGCGTCGTCGTCGATCGCGCCATCGACCGCTGGGTCTGGTACGCGGGCTGGGCCGACAAGATCGGCCAGGTGCTGGGCTCGTCCAACCCGGTCGCCGCCCCGTACTTCAACTTCACCATCCCCGAGCCGACCGGGGTCGTCGGGGTCGTCGCGCCCGAGACGTCGTCGCTGCTCGGGCTCGTCAGCCGGCTCGCGCCGCCGCTCGTCACCGGCAACGCGGTCGTCCTGCTCGCCAGCGAGCGCCGGCCGCTGCCCGCCGTGACCCTGACCGAGGTCCTCGCCACGTCCGACGTCCCGGGTGGCGTCGTCAATGTCCTGACCGGGTATCGCACGGAACTGGTCCCGGTCCTCGCCGGCCACGCCGATGTCGATGCGCTCGACACGTGGGGCGTCCCGGACGACCTTCGGACCGAGACCGAGCTCCTCGCCGCCGACGATATCAAGCGCCTGTCACGCCGCTCGACCAAGGTCGCCGAAGCCCGTTTCGACTGGCTCGACGACGCCGCCGCCGAACGCCCCGAATGGATCGCCGCCTTCCTCGAGATGAAGACGGTCTGGCACCCGATCGGCGGCTGACAGATGGCTGTCGGGACCGGCGGCGGCACGCCGGGCAGGCAGACGGACGGACCGTCCGAACACGGCGCCGTCGAGCGCCGCGTCTTCGTCCATGCGACACCGCGCGAAGTGTGGGCGACGCTCCACGATCCCGACGCTGACGACGGTCCTCTTCCCGGAACTGCGGCTCGGGCCTGCGGCGCCCCCGTGGCCGGCCGCGGCCACGACGCGAACGGCGCGTACTCGCCTCGGCCTGTTGCGAGACGAGGCCAGGGTCGAGAGCCTCGAGGCCCGCCCCGACTCTCGCTTCCGCGTCCGGGTGACCGGCTCGGGTTTCGACAGCGAATGGAGCTGGCGGCTGGAACCCGTCGCGGGCGGGACGCGGGTCATCCACGCGGCCACCTTCGAGCCGTTCGATCGGTGGACCGGCCTCCTCGTGCGCCTGGGTCGGGCCTCGCTCGCCAGCCGCGTCGAGGCGCACCTGCGGGTGCTGAAGGAACGGGCCGAGGCGGCCCGGCGTTCGTCCAGCCAGACGACGTGACGGTCGGTCCGGCGCGGATCGGCCGGCCTCCGAGCACGTGCAGACGAGGGATCCGGGCCATGCGCGACCATGCGCCGGCGCGCCGCCGGCGCTGACCCGACCCGCTACTGTCCCTCTTGGAAGGGAGTCCCATGACCGCTGTCATCAAGACCGAGCGCCTGACCAAGTCCTACGGCGAGCATCGCGGCATCGTCGAGCTCGACCTCGAGGTCGCCGAGGGCGAGATCTTCGGCTTCCTCGGGCCCAACGGCGCCGGCAAGACGACGACGATGCGTGTCCTGCTCGACCTCATCCGGCCGACCTCCGGGCGGGCCGAGGTCTTCGGCATCGAGACGACCGCCGACCCGGTCGCGATCCACCAGCGCGTCGGCTACCTGCCCGGCGAGTTCGACCTGTACGACCGGCTGACGGGCGCGCAGACCATCACCTACTTCGGGAACCTGCGCGGCGGCGTGGACAAGGCCTACGTCGCGAAGCTGGTCGAGGCGCTCGACCTCGACACGAGCCGCCGGTTCAAGGAGTACTCGAAGGGCAACAAGCAGAAGGTCGGGCTGATCGTCGCGCTCCAGCACCGGCCGGACCTGCTCATCCTCGACGAGCCGACGTCGGGCCTCGACCCGCTCGTCCAGCAGACGTTCTTCGGGCTCGTCCGCGAGGCGCGTGACGACGGGCCGGACCATCTTCCTGTCGTCGCACATCATCGACGAGGTCGACCGCACCTGCGATCGGGTCGCGATCATCCGCGAGGGCCGCCTCGTCCAGGTCGACTCGATCGAGGCGATCCGCGAGCTCGCCTTCCACCACGTCGAGCTGACCTTCGCGGCCCCGGTCGCGCCGGCCGTCTTCGATGGGCTGCCCGGCGTCAGCGACGTCGAGGTCGAGGGTCCACATCGTCCGGATGCGGGTCAGCGGACCGATCGGAGCGGTCATCACCGCCGCGGCCCAGCACGGCATCGTCGACGTCGTCAGCCGCGAGCCGAACCTCGAGGACGTCTTCCTCGCCCAGTACGGCGACCACGCCGCGGCCGGCACGGCGGCCGCCGCCCGATGACGACCGACGCGCGCGTCCTCACCCGGCCCGGTGCCGTGGTCGCGGATCGCCGGGCTCGGCACGATCTACGGCAAGACCGTCCGCGACAGCTGGCGGGCGGCGCTGCTCGTCGGCGGCGATCGCCTCCCTGTTCATGGTCGGGACCGGTGCGCCATACGGGTTCGCCCCGGAGTTCTCGACGGTCGAGCTGCGCCGCCTCTTCATCGCCGGGCTGACGTCGCTGCCGCCGGCCCTGCGCGGACTGCTCGGCGAGCCGATCAACCTCGAGACGATGGGCGGCTTCCTGTCCTGGCGCGTCGGCAACACCCTGCCGGTCCTGCTCGGGCTGTGGCCGGTCATCGCGCTGTCGGGGACACTCGCCGGCGAGGCGGCCAAGGGCAGCCTCGACCTGCTGGCGTCGACGCCGCAGGGCCGGCGGACGATCGCCCTCGAGAAGCTGGCCGGTCACGTCACCGCCGTCGCCCTCGCGATGCTCCTCCTCGCAGTCACGATCTGGGTCGTCGGCGCGGCCTTCGGCTCGCTGCCCGGCGATGAGATCCCGGCCTCGGCGGCGCTCGGCCAGGTGACCCTGTACGGCGTGATGATGCTGTCGGTCGGGGGCGTGGCGTTCGCGACCGCGCCGTGGGTCGGGCGGACGCGGGCGATGGCGTTCGGGCTCATCGTCCTGTTCGCCAGCTACCTCATCTACAGCTACGCCTCGCTGTCGCCGGTCATCGACGCGCTGAAGCCGCTGTCGTTCTTCCGGTGGACCGCAGGGTCACCGGCCGATGGCGGGTGTCAGCGACTGGCCGTCGGTGGCGGCCCTCGCGGCGATCGACGGTCGTGCTGTTCGCGATCGGCGTCGTCGGCTTCGTCCGGCGCGACCTCGGCGGCGTCGCGAACGTCGGCTGGCTGCGGCTGCCGTCGCTCCCGGCCGGGCATCGCCGGACCGTTCACGCCGACAGCTCGCCGACCGGACCGGGATCGCCCTCGCCTGGGGCCTCGGGATCGGTCTGTACGGGATCCTCATCGTCGCATCGGCCGACGCCTTCAGCGACATGATCACGAACCTGCCGCAGATCGCGGCGCTCATCGAGACGATCTATCCGGGCCTCGACCTGACCCAGCCGTCGGCCGTCCTGCAGCTCACGTTCTTCGGCTTCGGCTCATTCATCATCGGCCTGTCGGGCGCGACGTTCCTGGCGGGCTGGGCCAGCGACGAGGGCAGGCGCCGGCTCGAAGTCGTCCTGTCGACACCGCGGTCGCGTGCCGCGTGGGCGATGCGCAGCGGACTCGGGGTGCATGGCGCGCGATCGGCGTCGTGACCCTGGTCGATCGCGCGTGCTCATCGGGATCGCCGTCGTCGACCCAGGGCGGGGACGTCGTCGACCCGGTCGCCGGGCGTCGGCATCCTGGGCCTCGCCGCTGCGGCGTTCGCCGGCGTCGGGCTGGCGGTCGGCGGCCTCGTGCGGTCGTCGCTGGCGGCCGGGGTGACCGGTGTGCTGATCATCGCGACGCTGCTCATCGACACCCTTGGCGCGGCGCTCAAGCTGCCCCAGTGGGTGCTCGACCTGTCGATCTACAAGCACCTCGGCCAGCCGATGGCCGGCATCTTCGATCCGGTCGGGCTGATCGCCGCGACGGTCATGGTCGTCGGCGGCGCTGGCGCTCTGCACGTGCGGGCCTCACGCGGCGCGACATCGGCAGGTAACGTCCGGGCGTGGAACCCTGGGTCATCGCGCTGGTCGCCGTGTCGGCCGTGCTCCATCTCGCCTGGAACGTCCGGCTCAAGACCGCGGGCGACCCGCTCCGGGCGGCGACGATCGGGATGCTGGCCGCGTCGGTCGGGATCGTGCCGCTCGGCGCTGGCGGTGTGGCTGTCGCAGGGCCGGCCGCCGCTGCCGGCCGAGGGCGTCGCGCTCGGGCTTCGCATCGGGCATCGTCGAGGCCGCCTACTTCATCTTCCTCGTCGGCGGCCTACAAGCGCGGCGACCTGTCGGTCGTCTATCCGCTGGCGCGCGGGACCGCGCCGCTGCTTGCCGTGCTCATCGGGGTCTTCGTGTTCGGCGAGCGGCTCGGCGTCGCGGGGTCGCTCGGGGTGATCGCGCTGCTGGCCGGGTTCCTGTGGCTCCAGCGGCCGTGGCGCGCGTTCGCGACGGCGCGGGCGGGAGCTGCCGGCGCGCGCAAGGCCGCCGCTGACAGTGCGATCCTGTTCGCGCTGGCGACGGGCGTGATGATCGCCACGTACACCGCGATCGACCGGGCCGGGACGCGGCTCATCGATGTCGTCGTCTATGCCGCGATCCTGTGGGCGACGTGTTCCGTGGCCCTGCTCGTGCTGGGTCGCGTTCGCGGCCGGCGGCGACCTGCTGCGCTACGGACCAGCGGCGGCCAAGCGGGCGGCCGTCGGCGGCTGGCTGACCCTGATGGCCTACCTGTGCATCCTCGTCGCGCTCAGCGTGGCCCCGTTGTCGGGCGTGGCGCCGTTGCGCGAATCGGCGACGGTCTTCGCCGCGGCCTGGGGCTCCGTACCGGTTGGGCGAGGCGAGCGACCGGTCCGAGGCGGTCCGCCGGATCGGCGCGTCGGTGCTCATCGTCGGCGGGGCGCTGCTGCTGGCGGTGGGGAGCTGATGGAGGCCGGGTCGGGGGTGTGTGCCGGACGCCCCGGCCTCCTTGCCTGATGCTTGCTCAGGGCCGGTGGGTCGTCACCTGGAGGCAGGCCACGTCGTACTGGGAGACGGCGTGGTCGCTGTTCGCGTGCAGCAACGACGCGGTCCCGTCGCTGCCGGCGTAGTGCGCTTCGGCGTTGGCGAAGCCCGCGCTGGCGAAACCGGCGGGCATCTGCTCGGCACCGGCGGCACCGCATTCGGCACCGGGCTGGCCGGCGAGCGTCGTTCCCGCAGCAGCGAGCGCGAGAGCCGTGCCTAGGATCGCTCCGGCTAGACGTCTGGTCATGGCTGACCTCCTTCGTTGTCCCGGCGGGTAGAGGTCGATACGTCGGGACGGCGATCTCGGTTTGTGCGACCCGCGGGCGGGAGGCGCGCCGAGTGCCCTAGACGGCCTCGATCGGAGGCACGCGCCCGAACAGCCGCCGCCGTCCGAACTTGCTGTTGACCAGTCCGACTCCCGCGACGACCAATGCCGTGCCGAAGATGATCCGCGCATCGATCGGCTCGTTCAGGACGAGGAAGCCGAGCACGATGCCCGACCGGCGGGATGACATAGGCGATGAGCGTCGTCCGCGTCGCGCCCCAATGGGCGAACAGCCGGAACACGAGCAGGTACGCGAGCCCCGACCCGAAGATCCCGAGCCACAGGATCGAGAAGATCGCCTGGGCGTCCGGCGTGGCCGTCCACGGATGCTCGAACAGGAGCGGCGAGGACGCCCGTGATGATCGCCGCGAACGAGACCTGGAAGACCGCCGGGACCATCGGTGGCAGGCCGCGGACGTTCCGCCGCGAGTACACCGCGCCGACCGCGTAGCTGAAGGCCGCGCCGAGCAGGGCCAGCTCGCCGGCGAGCGACGACCCGCGCCGGTCAGGCCAGGGCTCGTGATGATGACGACCCCGATGAACCCGACGATGAGTCCGACGACGCCGTTGACGCGCATCGGTTCGTCGGCCAGGAACAGCGCCGACAGGACGATCGCGAAGAGCGGCACGGGCGAGGTCAGGATCGCCGCGAGCGACGAGTCGACCGACTGCTCCGCCCAGGTGATGAGCAGGAACGGGATCGTGATGTTGACGATGGCCATGACCAGCAGGTGGCCGTACATCCGTCGTTCGCGCGGCAGCGGCTGGTGCGCCAGCCGGATGACGACCCACAGCAGCGTGGCCCCGACGAGCAGCCGGAGCGCGACGAGCGTGAACGTCCCGAAGTCGTCGACCGCGAGCTTGATGAACAGGTAGCTCGAGCCCCACATGAAGCCGAGGGCGAGGAAGACCAGCCAGTCGATGCGGTTGGAACTGACGTTCATCGGGGCATCATACCGACCCTTGGCCTACGTCGATAGGCCAAGACATCGATGGGCGTCGAGGCGTCGTCATGCTCCCAGAACCCGGCCTGCGGCGCGAACCGTTGCACCGTCACCGCCAGCGCGTCAGGATCGCCTCCCGGTCGAACATGCGCCACGCCCGCCCGCAGCCCGACGAGGCTGACGACGAACACGATCAGCGGCCAGGAGCAGGTAGCCGGCCGGACCGACGAGCAGCGTGCCCGTCGCCTGGAGCAGGGTCACCGCGATGATCGGCACGACGATGATGCCGCCGACCTGCTGGGCGACCCGCGGATCGTTCACCCGCGAGCTGACGATGACCCCGGCGACGACCGACGACAGCCCGACCGCCGGCCCGAGCACGAAGACGCCGACCAGCCAGCTCGCGTCGGTGACGACCCCGAACAGCGCCGGGCCGTAGACGATCGACGCCAGGGCGACGAACGCGACGTAGGTGACCCAGCCGGCGAGGACGCCCGGGACGAGCGCCGCGATGGCCTTGCCGCTGAGCAGCTCGACCGTGCGGATCGGCGTCGCGAGGACCGGCTCCAGCGTCCGCGCCTGCTTCTCGCCGATGATCGAGAACGTCGCGATCGACAGCGGGATGTAGGCGGGCATCAGCAGGAAGAACGCGAGGAACTGCTGGACGGCGAACGCGCCGGCCAGCTCGGCTGCGGTGAAGGTCGCCCACTCCGGCCGCTGCGAGAGGACCGAGCTGCGCCAGCGCGGGCGGCAGCGCCCGTTCGCCGACGACGCCGGCCAGCGCCAGCGGCGCGATCGTCAGGACCACCGGCGGGATGAGGATCGTCGACATCAGCAGCCGGTTGCGGATCGTCTCCGCCCATTCCCGGCGCAGGACCGTGGTCAGGATCGCGAGGCGCATCAGATCGCCTCGCCATGATCGGGCCGCGCGCCCATGACCTCGAAGTAGACCTGCTCGAGCGTCGTCGCGCGGTCGTGGACCGTCGACGATGTCGGCCCCGGCCGCGACGAGTGCCCGGACGAGCGCCGGGCGCGACGCGTCCGGATCGTTCGGCGGCGACGGCCAGGTGGTGGCCGGTCACGACGTCCACGCCCGTGACGCCGGGCACGGACCGGGCGGCGGCGACGAGCGCATCGCCCGGCACCCCCGGCCAGCCCGACCTCGACGCCACGCGCACCGAGCGACCCGCGCAGGCCCGCCGGCGAATCGACCCGCAGCAACCCGCCGCGGACGAACGCGACGCGATCGCACAGCCGGTCGGCCTCATCGAGGTTGTGGGTCGCGAGGACGATCGTCCGGCCCTCGCGTCGCATCGATTCGATCGCCTCGCGGACGACGTAGGCCGCCTCGGGGTCGAGCGCCGCGGTCGGCTCGTCGAGGAAGACGACCGCCGGCTCGTGGAGCAGTGCCCGGGCGATGGCCAGCTTCTGCTTCATGCCCTTGCTGAACGTGCCCGCCACGTCGTCGCGCCGCTCCCACAGCGAGAACAGCCGCAGGAAGCGCTCGATGCGCGTCGCGCGCGTCGCGCGCGTCCAGCCCGTACAGCCGGCCGAAGAACTCGAGGTTGGCCGTCGCCGACAGCTTGTCGTACAGCCCCGGCGTCTCGGTCAGGATGCCGACCCGGGCGCGGACGGCCTCGGGCTCATCGACGACGTCCAGTCCGTCGACGGATGCGCGGCCCTCCGACGGTGCGATCAACGCCGTGAGCATCCGGACCGTCGTGGTCTTGCCCGCGCCGTTGGGTCCGAGGAGCCCGAGCACCTCGCCACGGTGCACCTCGAGGTCCATGCCACGGACCGCCCAGAGTTGCCCGAATGACCGTCCCAGACCGGTCGCGCGGATCATCACGGGGTCGGGCGCTGTCATCCTGCCCAGTCTGACCGAGAGGGCCATAATCGTGCTGTGACTCGACCGTGGATCCTCCCCGAGGTGACGGGGATCGGCCGCCTGCCCATGCACAGCGTCGACCATCACGAGCGCCTGTCGCTCGATGGCCGCTGGCGGTTCCAGCTCCTCCGCTCGCCCGACGACGCCCCCGGCAGTGACTGGTCGGAGGCCGACGTGCCCGGCCTCTGGACGATGGCCGACACCTGGGACGTCCCGCACTACACCAACGTCCAGATGCCGTTCGCCGGCCTTCCGCCCGAGATCCCCGAGCTCGAACCCGACCGGGGTCTACGAGCGCGAGTTCGAGGTCCCGGCGGAGTGGCTGGAGCCCGGTCGGCGCATCGTCCTTCACGTCGGGGCGGCCGAGAGCGTCCTCATCGTCGAGCTCGACGGCGAGGAGATCGGCGTCGGCAAGGACTCGCACCTCGCCTCCGAATTCGACCTGACCGATCGCCTCGGACCGGGCAGCCATACCCTTCGCCTCCGAGTCGTCAAGTGGTCCGACGCGACCTACGTCGAGGACCAGGACCAGTGGTGGCACGGAGGCATCGCGCGCTCGGTCTTCCTGTATCTGACCCGGGCCGTGCACCTCGCCGATGTCCGCGTCGACGCGGGCCTCGCCGACGACCTGACGACCGGCACGCTCGACCTGACCGTGACCGTCGGCTTCCCCGGTCGCGAACTCCCGCCTGGCTGGACGGTCGAGGCCACGCTCGACGGCACCGGCGAGACGCAGACCGCCCCGGCGGCGATGGTCGACCGGACGACCCTGCAGGGCTGGACGCGCGAGATCCAGAACGTCATGTACACCCATGCCGCTGGTCTCCTCCCGCCTGAGCAGCAGGACCGATGGTTGCGGATCCACGAAGGCATGGCGCCGCCCCTCGACGGGCTCGTGACGTGGCATGTCGAGGTCCCGGATGTGCGGCGATGGTCAGCCGAGCAGCCGGCGCTCTACCCGCTCCACGTCACCCTGCGCGATCCCGACGGCGCGGTCGCAGAGGCGGTCACCGTCGCGGTCGGCTTCCGCCGCGTCGAGATCCGCGGTCTCGACCTGCTCGTCAACGGCGAACGCGTGTACATCCGTGGGATGAATCGCCACGACTTCGATCAGCACACGGGCCGCGTCATCAGTCGCGAGGATATGCGCGCCGATATCGTCCTGCTGAAGCAGTTCGGGTTCAACGCGATCCGGACCTCGCATTACCCGAACGACCCGGCCTTCCTCGAGCTGACCGACGAGCTCGGCATGTACGTCGTCGACGAGGCCGACATCGAATCGCATGCGTTCCAGAGCACGCTGTGCGACGACCACCGGTACCTCTCGCAATGGGTCGACCGTGTCTCGCGGATGGCTCAGCGCGACAAGAACCACGCCTCGGTCATCCTCTGGTCGCTCGGCAACGAATCAGGCCATGGTCTCAACCACGAGGCGGCGGCAGCCTGGCTGAGAGGCTACGACTCCAGCCGGCCGCTCCACTATGAGGGAGCCATCCGCTACGACTGGACGAGCGACCAGGGCATCACCGACGTGACCTGCCCGATGTATCCGCCGATCTCGGCGATCGTCGGCCACGCCCGATCCGGTCTGCAGCGCCACCCGCTGATCATGTGCGAGTACTCGCACGCGATGGGCAACAGCAACGGGACGCTGGCCGAGTATTGGGACGCCATCGAGTCGACGCCCGGGCTCCAGGGCGGCTTCATCTGGGAGTTCCGCGATCACGGGCTCGTCCAGACGTTGCCTGACGGGCGGACGCGCTGGGCCTACGGCGGCGACTTCGGGGAGCAGCCGCACGACGGCACTTTCGTGTGCGACGGGATGGTCTGGCCGGATCGCCGGCCGAAGCCTGCGATGTGGGAGCACAAGCGGCTGGCCGCACCGGTCCGGATCGGCGGGTCCGCGGAGGACGTGGCGGCCGGCCGCATCGACATCTCGAACCACCAGCACTTCTGCGATGTCGGCTGGCTGCGGGCGCGCTACTCGTTGACGGTCGACGGCGTCGAGACGGCCACGGGCGACGTCGACCTGCCGACCCTGGGCCCGGGCGAGCACGCCACCGTCGCCCTCCCCGGCTGGGTGCGGCCGGGCCCCGACGCGGGCGAGGCGTTCCTGACCGTCCACGTCACGACGGCCGACGCGCAGGCGTGGGCGCCGGCCGGGTTCGAGGTCTGTTCGGTCCAGGTCCCGGTCGGGAGCCCGGTGGATCGGGAGCCCGTGGCGGCCGCCACGACCGGTTCGGTCGAGCTGGACGCCGACGGCCGTCTCGTCCACCCGTGCCTCGCGTCTGCGCCCACCCTCTCGCTCTGGCGGGCACCGACGGACAACGACCGGATCGGCGGGTTCGCCGATCGCTGGGCGAGTCAGGGCGTGGACCGCCTCGAGCGGCGCCCCGGCTCGATCGACCGGGACGGCGCGACGACCACGGTCCGTGACACCTACCTCGCCGGAACGACCGCGCTCGCCCATGTGGCCACCTACACGCTCCTCGCCGACGGCGGCGTCGCCGTCACCGAGACCGTGGAGATCCCTGACGACTCTCGCGGACCTCGCCCGGGTCGGGACCGTGCTCGAGGTCACCCCCGGGCTCGAAGGCCTCCGCTGGTTCGGCGCAGGTCCGCACGAGACGTATCCGGATCGGAAGCGATCCGGCCTCGTCGGCCGCTGGGACTCGACCGTCGGCGACCAGTACGTCCCGTACATCCGGCCGCAGGAGAACGGCGGCCACGCCGACGTCCGCTGGCTCGAACTCCGCGACACGCGGGGTGCCGGCCTTCGCATCGACCTCGCCGAACCGGGCCAGGTCTCGGTCACGCACCATCGCGCGATCGACCTCGCGACCGCTACCCATGACGTCGACGTCATCGCGATCCCCGAGACCGTCATCCACATCGACGCCGCCCATCGCGGTCTGGGGACCGCCAGCTGCGGCCCGGACACGACCCCCGAGTACCTCATCGGCACCGGCCGCTTCACCTGGACCTGGACGCTCCACGACATCGCGCCCGCCTGACCGATGCCGATCACCTGGTCCGCGGCGGCCCGCGAGCTGCACCTCCGGAACGACCTCGTCAGCTACGTCATGCGCGTCCACGAGGATGGCTCGTTGGGTCACCTCCATTTCGGACCGTCGCTCGCACCCGACCGGCCGCTACGGCACGTGGAACCGGCCGGCTTCGCGGGCTTCTCGAACCGCGTCGGCGATCCGGTCGCCCTCGAATATCCGACGACCGGCGGCGGCGACTATCGGATCCCCGCGCTGACCGTCGAGCACGCCGACGGCTCGACCGTCCTGCACCTCGCCTACGTCGAGCACCGGATCGTGGCGGGCAAGCCGGCGTGGCCCGACAGCCGCCTGCCGGCGACCTACGTGGAGTCCGAGGACGAGGCCGAGACCCTGATCGTCGTCCTCTCCGACACGGTCAGTGGCCTGGCGGTGGATCTCGCCTACACGATCTTCGCGCGACCGACCGGTCATCGCCCGGAGCGCCCGCATCCGCAACGGCGGCACGACCACGATCCGCCTCACCAGCGCGATGAGCGCGACGCTCGACCTGCCTGACGCGCGCTGGGAGTTCGTGCATCTGAGCGGCGCCTGGGCGCGGGAGAACCACATCGTCCGGAGCGCCCTGCGACCGGGGCGCCAATCGGTCGGCAGCGACCGGGGCGCATCGAGTCACCAGCACAACCCGTTCCTGGCCGTCCAGCGCGGGGCGACGACGGAGGACGCCGGCGAGGTCTACGGCTTCAGCCTCGTCTATTCGGGCAACTTCATCGCCGAGGCGGAGGTCGACCAATTCGACACGACCCGCCTCCGGATCGGCATCAGCCCGAACACGTTCACCTGGACGCTCGCGCCGGGCGACGCATTCACGACGCCCGAGGCGATCCTCGTCTACTCCGAGTCCGGGCTGGGAACGATGAGTGACGCGCTCCACGGGCTGTACCGCGACCGGCTGGCGCGCGGGACGTGGCGCGACGCGCCTCGGCCGGTGGTCATCAACAACTGGGAGGCGACCTACTTCGGCTTCGACGAATCGAAGCTCGTCGAGATCGCGACGTCAGCGCGGGACCTCGGCGTCGAACTGTTCGTCCTTGACGACGGCTGGTTCGGCCAGCGCGACTCGGACGATTCGTCGCTCGGCGACTGGTTCGTCGACCGTCGCAAGCTCCCCGGCGGGCTCGATGGGCTCGCCACCAAGGTCGAGGCACTCGGCATCAAGTTCGGCCTCTGGATCGAGCCCGAGATGATCAGCGAGCGAAGCCGGTTGTTCGAGACGCACCCGGATTGGGCGATCGGCGTGCCGGGCCGGCCCCGGACCGAGAGCCGCCAGCAGCTCGTGCTCGACATGTCGCGCCCGGAGATCGTCGACCACCTCTTCGACGTGCTGTCCGATGTCCTCGCGAGCGCCCCGATCTCGTACGTGAAATGGGACTTCAACCGGACGATCACGGAGCCGTACAGCGTGGCCCTCCCGCCCGAACGGCAGGGCGAGTTCTTCCACCGCTTCGTCCTCGGCACGTACGACCTGTACGCGCGGCTCGGGGCGGCCTTCCCGCACATCCTGTTCGAGTCGTGTGCCGGCGGCGGCGGCCGGTTCGATGCCGGGATGCTGGCCTTCGCGCCGCAGGCCTGGACGAGTGACGACACCGACGCCGTCGAACGCCTGGCGATCCAGTGGGGGACGTCGATGGCGTACCCGCTGAGTTCGATGGCGGCGCACGTCGCCGCCGTCCCGAACCATCAGACCGGCCGGATCACGCCCATCGACACCCGGGCTGCGGTGGCGTTCTTCGGGGTCTTCGGCTACGAGCTGGATCCGACCGAGCTGGACGACACGGACCGGGCGTCCGTCGCGGCCCAGATCGCCTTCTACAAGACCCACCGCGAGACGTTCCAGCGCGGCCGCTTCGTCCGGTTGCGCAGCCCGTTCGAGGCGGGGGAGGGGACCGCCTGGATGGCCATCGAACCCGACGGCTCACGCGCCGTCGTCGGCTACTACCAGGTCCTCAATCGGCCGGTCCCGACGGCCGACCACCTGCGCCTGCGCGGTCTGGACCCCGACTCGGACCTACCGCGTCACCGGCTGGCCGGACGTCGCGGACCCGCTCTTCCGCGACAACCTCGGCGAGCGGGGTGGCGACGAGCTCATGCGCATCGGCCTGTCGCTCGGCGCGGAACGGCATGAGGCCGCGCATTGGGGCGATTTCCGGGCCTGGCTGTTCGTCCTCGAGCGCACGTAAGGCGTCGGGCGCGCGACGGCGCTAGCCCTTGGTCGAGCCCAGGGTCAGGCCGCGCACGAACTGCTTCGAGAGGACCAGGTAGACGATGATCGTGGGCACGGCCACCATGAACGACATGGCCGCCAGCACGTTCTGATCGGTGAAGAACGACCCCTGGAAGTTGTTGAGGGCGGACGTGATCGGCCGTTTGGCGCCGGTCGACATCAGGAACAGCGCCCAGAAGAAGTCGTTGTAGATGAACGTGAACTCGAGCACCGCCAGGGCCGCCAGGGCCGGCCGGCACAGCGGCAGGATGACCCGCCGGTAGATCGTCCAGATGGACGCCCCGTCGACCAGGGCCGCCTCCGTCAACTCCCGCGAGATGGTCTTCATGTAGTTGCTCAGCACGAACGTGCAGAAGCCCGTCTGGAAGATGACGTGGATGAACATGACCCCGATGTACGAGTCGTAGAG
Organism: uncultured Chloroflexia bacterium; assembly: GCA_963776385.1. Taxonomy (GTDB): domain Bacteria; phylum Chloroflexota; class Limnocylindria; order Limnocylindrales; family CSP1-4; genus SPCO01. The sequence continues at coordinate 650,866 of CAVZME010000011.1, read as the reverse complement.
CACGCCGTGATCGCTGAGCGGCGACGGCAACGGGAGGGCCAGGTACATCCGGTAGAGCGGCACGATGATGACCTGTGGCGGCAGCAGGTTGCCGGCGGTGAACATCATCAGCAGCAGCAGGTTCGCCTTGAAGCTGAACCGCGCGAAGATGAAGCCGAGCATCGACGAGATCCACAGCGTGAGGATGACCGCTGGGACCGCGATGACCAGGGTATTGAAGAAGTACCGGGGGAGGTCGCCGACGTCCCAGGCGGTCACGAAGTTGTCAAGGCTCAGGTTCTTCGGGAAGGACACCGCTCCGTCGGAGATGACGTCGCCGTACGGTCGCAGCGCCGTGAACAGCGTCCACAGGATCGGGAACAGCCAGATGAACGCCAGGGTGATCAGGAACCCGTGCAGGACGACTCGCTGCCAGCGCAGCCGGCTGTGGTGCTTGAGCGGCTTCACCGCTGCGGCCGTCGTCGCAGGCGCGATGTCGGCGGTCACGTTCGGTCCTCGCGCATCGTCCGGGTCAGGAAGGTGACGATCGGCACGAGCGAGATGACCAGCAGGACGACCGCGATGGCGGAGCCGAAGCCGACCAGGCTCGCCTCGCTGAGGCTGTTGTTGGTGATCAGGATCGACAGCAGCTCCAGGCCGTTCTTGCCGCGGCTGATGATGTAGGCGATATCGAACGCACGCAGCGACTCGATGACCGTGATGACGACGATCACGATGTTGATCGGCTTCATGACCGGGAAGACGACGCGGAAGAACGTCTGTCGGGCATTCGCCCCATCGATGGATGCGGCCTCGCGCAGGGTCGGGTCGACGCTCTTGAGGCCCGCCAGGTAGAGGACCATCACGTAACCGACGTGGCGCCAGCCGGCCGCCACCAGGACCGCCCAGATGTTGAGCGACGGATTGCCCAGGAAGTCGATGGCCGTGTTCGAACCGGTGTGTCCGAGGGCGCTGTTGATGAACCCCTGGGACGTGTACATCTGCTCCCAGATGAAGCCGACGATGGCCAGCGACAGGACGACCGGGATGAAGAACGCGCTCTGGTAGATCCGTGTCCCGCGCATCTCGCGATCGAGGAGCACCGCGATGAAGATGCCGATCGGCGTGGCGATGAACACGAAGGTCACCAACCACAGGATGTTGTGCCACACCGCGGGCCAGAAGAACGGGTAGGTCGTGAACAGCTGCTCGTAGTTCTTGAGGCCGACGAAGTTGTTCGCGGTGATCGGCGTGATCCCACGCCAGTTGGTGAACGACAGGAAGAAGGATGCGATCGCCGGCACCCAGACGAAGGTGACGAACAGGAAGGTCGGGATGCCGACCATCAGCCCCATCATGATCTTGTCCTGGCGGGTCAGGACGGAGAACTTGCGCCTCTTGCGGGCCGGAATCGCAGCCACCCCGCCGGCCTGGGGTGCGGGCGGGGTGGCTGGATCCTGTGACGTCGCGGCCGGTGGCATGCCGTCAGCCTAGCGTCGTGGACTCGAGTGTTCCAGTCTGAAATTACGAGAGGGGTGGCAGGCCATCCCAGAACGACTGGATGCTGGCCTGGAACTTGGCGAGATCCTGTGTCGGGTCGCCCAGGAACTTCTGGAGGAAGCTCTGCATGCCGTTCGCGCCGGCGAAGTCCGACCGCGTGTCCCGGTCGAGGAACTGGGTGATGCGCTGGGCGGCCGAGACGACCTCGACGGCCTTCTTCTGGAGGTCGGTGTACGAGCTGGTGTCTGCGTCACTGGCCGTCGGGATGAGGCCCGGCTGGCCCTTGAACATGAGCAGCTGCGTGGACCCCTTGGCCCAGAACTCGAGATAGGCCTTGCCCGTGTCGGTCTCGGTCGCCAGGTTCGGCGACTTGGCCGCCAGCTGCCAGGTGTCGATCGGCGCGTCGAGCGCCTTCTCGGCGTCGTACGCCGTGCCGAGGTCCGGGAACGGGAAGAAGTCGAGGGCTGCGATGTCCTCGGGCTTCTTCGTGGCCGCGAACTGCGACGAGACGAAGAGGCCGAGCAGGTACATCCCGGACTTCTTCTGGACGAGCGTATCGGCCGCCTGCTGCCAGGTCAGACCGGCGTAGTCCTTGGCCTGGTACGGGATCATCTTGGCCCACTGCTGGAACACAGTGGTGACCTTCGGATCCGTCCACTTCATCTCGCCCGCGAGGAGCTTCGTGTGGAAGTCGTATCCATTCAGGCGGAGATTGAGGATGTCGAACGTGCCCATGGCCGGCCAGCCATCCTTGTCGCCGAAGGCGATCGGGGTGAGGCCGTCTGTCTGCATCTTGCCGCACAGGGTGATGAACTCGTCCCAGGTCTTGGGGACGGTGTATTTCTTCTCGGCGAAGACGTCCTTGCGGTAGAAGACCGCCCACGGGTAGTAGTCGACGGGGATGCCGTAGACCTTGCCGTCGTTGCCGACGACGCTCTGGCCGAAGCCCTCGGTGAAGTTGCCCTTGACCTTGGCCCAGACGTCGTCGATCGGGACGTTGAAGCCCTGGTCGGCGAAGAACTTGAGGCGGAAGCCGGAGAACCACGTGTAGGCAGTGTCCGGGGTCGCGCCGAGGTAGTTGGTGAGCTGGTCCTGGAAGGTGTTGTGGTCGACGGTGTTCAGGACAGGGTCGATGCCGGTCGCTGTCTTGAAGGCGGCGTTGATCGCCTCCATCGCGCCTTTCTCGCCCGGATCGGAGTGGTTGCTGCCCATATGGATGGTGCCGGTCGCGACGCTCGCGGCGGCACCGGACGGGGCGGCTGCTGACGGGGCCGCAGCGGACGGAGCGGCCGCGCTCGGGGCGGCGGAGCCCGTCGAGGAGCTGCAGGCGGCGATGATCGCGGGGATGGTCACCAGGCCGGCGGCGCCGGCCATGCCCTTGAGGACGGTCCGACGTGAGACCGTGTTCACCCGGGTGGGTTCTGCCATGGTGCTGGATCCTCCTCTGATGCTGCCCGACAAAATCCGACAGGATCAATCGGATTGTCCGCACCTGCAACGTTCATGTCAAGGAGTCGCAACGCTTTTTGTCCGGCAATTGTTGGAACGCGTTGACTTTCGCACGTTTCGGCTGCAATCTTTCGATCAGAAGGGGTGAGGACGGGTGTCCATCTCGACCGATCGAGCCGGTATGAAGAGGGTTCCCTGATGCTCGCGCGCCAGCGTCAGGCGTTCATCCTCGATCGAGTGCGTGAGGACGGGGCCGTGCGCGTCGCAGACCTCGTGCGCGAGCTCGGCGTGTCGGACATGACGGTGCGGCGCGACCTCGAGATCCTCGATGAGCGCGGGCTGCTCGAAAAGGTCCACGGCGGGCGCGACGTCGATCTCGGGGTCTGCCGTGTTCGAGCCGGGCTTCGCAGTCAAGTCCTCGCTCCAGCAGGCCGAGAAGGACGCCATCGCCGATGCGGCCGTCGGGCTCGCCGAGCCGGGCATGGCCGTCGCGGTCTCGGCCGGGACCACGACCTACGCCCTGGCCCAACGGCTGGCGAATGTCCCGGGCCTCACGGTCGTGACCAACTCGATCCAGGTCGCCGACGTGCTCTACCGGGTCGGGCGGACGGACCAGACGATCATCCTGACCGGTGGCGTTCGCACCCCGTCCGACGCCCTCGTCGGGCCGTTCGCGGTGGCCGCCCTGCGCACGGTCCATGTCGACCTCGTCTTCGTCGGGGTCCACGGCATGGACCCGCGGTCGGGGTTCACCTGTCCGAACCTGCTCGAAGCCGACACCGACCGGGCACTGATCGACGCCGGCCGACGGCTGGTGGTCGTGGCCGACCACTCGAAGTGGGGGGTCATCGGGATCAGTTCGATCGCCCGCCTCGACCAGGCCGACACCCTGGTGACCGACGCCGGGCTCGCCCCGGAGGCGCAGCTCATCCTGAGCGGTGCCGTCCGGGAATTGATCGTGGTCGATCCGTTGTCGGGGGCACGGTCGATCGGCGAGACGCCCGAGATGATGCAGCCGGACGACGGACCGGCCCTCGCCATCTCCAAGGTCGCCGATGGCGACTGACCCGGCGGCAAGTCGGTCGGCCATCGCACGCCTGGCCGGTGAGCCCCACCGACGCTACGACCCGCTGACCGACGAGTGGGTCCTCGTGTCGGCCGGCCGGACCCGGCGGCCATGGCTGGGGGCCGAGGAGCGGACTCCTGAGCCGCCCGGCCTGACGTTCGACCCCGACTGCTATCTCTGTCCGGGCAACACTCGGGCGAACGGCGATGTCAATCCGCCGTACACGGAGACATTCGTCTTCACCAACGACTTCTCGGCGCTCCGTCCGGACACGTCCACCGCGACGTTCGACGACGGCCTCCTCCGCGCCGAGGGCGAGCGCGGGTCGTGCCGGGTCGTGTGTTTCGCGCCCCAGCACGACCTGACGCTCGGTCGCATGGAACGGTCGGCGGTCCGACGGGTCATCGACGTCTGGGCCGAGCAGACGGCCGAATTGGGGGCCGAGTACCGCTGGGTCCAGGTGTTCGAGAACAGGGGTGAGGCGATGGGCGCCTCGAACCCGCACCCGCACGGCCAGATCTGGGCGGGCACCGCCCTGCCGGGCTCCGGCGAGCGCGAGGACGCGTCGCAGCGGACATACCGTGCAGCGAACGGGCGCCGGATGCTGCTCGATTACGTGGATCACGAGACGGGCGGGCCGCGGGCGATCGTCGAGACCGACGAATGGCTGACCGTGGTGCCGTTCTGGGCGAGGTGGCCATTCGAGACGCTGGTCGTGCCGAAGCGGCCGGCCGCGCGTCTGACCGATCTCGACGATGCGGCGCGGGACGGCCTGGCGGTCGTTCTGCACGAGCTCATCGGGCGCTACGACGGATTGTTCAAGCGGCCGTTCCCGTATTCGATGGGCTGGCACCAGGCTCCGTTCGGCGAGGGCGGCACCGACCACTGGCAGGTCCACGCGCATTTCTATCCACCGCTGCTGCGCGCGAACATGCGCAAGTTCATGGTCGGCTACGAGTTGCTCGCCGAGACGCAGCGCGACCTGACGGCCGAGGATGCGGCCGGGCCGGCTGCGGGCGGTCGTGCTGCCGGGAGCCGGGGTGGGGGAGCCGGCGGCGGAAGCGGAGGCGCCCGCGGAGGTCGTCGAGGCACCCGCCGAGACCCGTTCCTGACAGACGCCCACCACACGAGCATTCGGCGACACGTTCCTGTCATCCGCTCACCTCACGAGCGGATGACGGCCGCAGGCGACGTCGGGGCGGATCGCAGAGCGCGGATCAATGGCCGCGCCGGGGCCTCCAGCGACGAACGCTCGCCTGATGAGCATCTGACAGAGACTCTGCTGCGGACGGACGTCCGCCACCTGCCGCCGGGTAGCATGAGCCCCTCAGCACGGACGGAGACTCGATGCGGACCTGGGGCGGTCGGTTCAGCGGCGACACGGATGCGCGGGTGGCCGCTTTCACGAGTTCGATCGCGATCGACGCCGCCCTTGCCGCCGACGACATCGCCGGGTCGATCGCGCATGTGCACGGCCTGGGCCGGGCAGGCGTCCTGACTGCCGACGAGGTCGCCACGCTGGTGGCCGGCTTGCTCGCCCTGGCCGAGGAGATCGCGGCCGGCCGCCTCGCCTGGGACCCTGCCCTCGAAGACGTCCACATGAACGTGGAGGCCGCCCTCGCCGAGCGGATCGGCCCTCTCGCCGGCCGACTGCACACCGGCCGCTCCCGCAACGACCAGATCGCCACCGACCTCCGGCTCTGGACGCGGCGCTCGATCGTTGCCCTCGACGAGGCCTTGCTCGCCTTCGAGCGCGCCCTGGTCGGGCTCGCGGAACGCGACGGAACGGCCGTCCTGCCCGGCACGACGCATATCCAGCCGGCCCAACCGGTGCTGTTCGCCCACCACCTCCTGGCCTACGTCGAGATGGCCGAGCGCGACCGTGGCCGCCTCCGCGACGCCCGCGCACGACTCAACGTCTCGCCTCTCGGGGCCGGAGCGCTCGCCGGCGCCGGCTACCCTCTCGATCGCGAGGGGACCGCGTCGGAGCTCGGGTTCGATGGCGTGAGCGCGAACTCGCTCGACGCAGTCTCGGACCGCGACTTCGCCGTCGAGACCATGGCCGCCGTCGCTCTCGGGATGGTCCACCTCAGCCGGCTGGCCGAGGAGATCACCTGGTGGTCGAATCCGCGGTTCGGGTTCGTGCGCGTCGCCGACGCGTTCTCGACGGGCAGCTCGATGATGCCCAACAAGAAGAACCCGGATCCTGCCGAGCTGGTCCGAGGCCGCGCCGCCCGCGTCATCGGGGAGCTGACCGGCACGCTCACGCTCCTCAAGGGCCTCCCCCTCGCGTACCAGCGCGACCTCCAGGATGGTGTCGCGCCGCTGTTCGACGCCGTCGCGGTCTACGAGTCCTCGCTCGACGTCATGACCGGCCTCGTCGACACGCTGAGCATCGACGCGGGACGCATGGCCGAGGCCGCCGCGGAGGGCTACACCACGGCCACGGCCGTCGCGGACACGCTCGTCCGGCGCGGCGTCCCGTTCCGGACCGCCCACCGCATCGTCGGTTCGCTCGTCGCCGAGGCCGAGACCGCGGGCGTCCCGCTCGACGGGGTCAGCGACGCGATGATCGGCCTCGCGCTCGGCGCAGCCGGCGACACCACTGCCGCCGGCCTGGCTGCGGAAACCGACATCGGGGACGCGCTCCGGGAGGCCGCCTCGATCGACGGCGCCCTCGCCTCGTGCGACGTTATCGGAGGCACGGCGCCCTCGCGTGTCGCCGCTGCGCTCGCGGCCGCGCGGAAGCGGCTCGGCCCCGACCGCTGAGGCTCGGCGGTGCACGACGACGTCCGCAGGATCACGCTCGACGAACTGGCCGCGGAGGCCGGGGCGCCCCGGTCGTTGCTCGACCGCCTGGTCGAACTCGGCCAGCTCCGACCTGGCGGCGACGGCCGTTTCGATGCCCGCGACGTCGCGATCCTCTCGACCATCCAGGCACTCGAGGGGGCCGGCATCTCGGACGATGACCTCAAGTGGCTCGTTCGGATCGCTGGCGGCGGTTTCGAGGCCGTCGGGCGGATGTTCACGACGCCGGCGCCCCGGGTCGGGCCGACATATCGGGACTTCCTCGCATCGTTGGGACCGCTCGGAGCTCGGCTACCGGCGATCTACGCCGGGTTCGGCCTGTCCGAGCCGCAGCTGGATGTGCCGATGCGCGAGGACGAAGTCTCCCTCCTTCGGCGCTTCGTCGGGGTCTGGGACGTCGTCGATCCCGGCGGCGATTCCGATCTCCGGGTCGCCCGCCTCAGCGGCGAGCACAGCCGGCGGTTGATGGAAGGCTGGCTCGACGTCTGGGACGCGGTGGCACGCCCGGAGTTCGGGACACAGGGGGCTCCATCGGGGAGCGGTCGCCCGGTCGATCCGGCCGACCCCGAGCAGAACCCGACGGTCAGCGGGGCGGCGCTCGTCCGCGATCTCCTCGCCTGGTTGCAGGAACGCCATCTCGAACGGACGCTCAACCAGCGGATCATCGACGCGACCGAGTCCGCGCTCGTCGGGGCGGGTCGCCTACCCGCCAGGCCGTTGCTGCCGACCGCCGTCGCCTTCGTCGACCTGACGGGTTACACGTCGCTGACCGAGCGGCTCGGCGATGACGCCGCGGCGACCGCCGCCGTCCGCCTGGCCGCGCTGGCCGACGAATGCGCGCGGGCGAATGGCGGCCGGGTCGTCAAATTGCTGGGCGACGGGGTCCTGCTCCGGTTCGACGACCCACGGACGGCGGTCGAGGCGATCCTCCAGCTGCTTGGGGCGATCGAGGCAGCCGGCCTGCCGGGAGGCCATGCGGGGATCGCAGCCGGCCGGGTCGTCCAGCGCGACGGCGACATCTATGGACGGACGGTCAATCTCGCAGCGCGGATCTCCGCCCACGCCGATCCGGGCCGGCTCCTGGTCGACGGAGAGGTCGCCGCCATCCTCGGTGAGCGCGTCGGGATGGAGGCCGCCGGGTCGGTGGTGCTCGCCGGCTTCGCCGAACCGGTGGCGCTCTGGTCGATCGCACCGGGCTGAGATCCCACGGGCGACGCACGCCGTCGCCACGGCGTCCGAGTACCATCGGGCGATGCCGGATCTGGCCACCATCGTCAAGGCGCCCAAGGCTCTGCTGCACGACCATCTCGACGGCGGGCTGCGCCCGTCGACCGTCATCGACCTCGCCGCCGAGTACGGCTACACGGACCTCCCGACGACCGATGTCGATGACCTGACGACCTGGTTCCGCCGCGGCGCCGATCGCAAGAGCCTAGAGCTCTATCTCGAGACGTTCGCCCACACCTTCGGGGTCATGCAGTGGCCCGACGCCATCCGCCGCGTGGCCGCCGAGTGTGCCGAGGACCTGGCCATGGACGGCGTCGCCTATGCCGAGGTCCGGATGGCCCCCGAACTCTGCACGGAGCGGGGCCTGACCCTCGACGAGGCGACGGCAGCCATCCTCGACGGCTTCCGGATCGGGGCGGCTCGGGCTGCCGAGGCCGGCCACGAGATCACGATGAAGCTGCTCATCACGGCGATGCGCCAGGCCGCCCGCTCGGTCGAGGTCGCCGAATGCGCGATCCGCTGGCGCGACGCCGGCGTCGTGGGGTTCGATGTCGCGGGGCCGGAGAAGGGCTACCCGCCGACCCGCTACCTCGATGCGTTCGAGACCATCCGACGGGCCAACTTCCACATCACGATCCACGCCGGCGAGTCGTTCGGGCTGCCGTCGATCTGGGAGGCGCTCCAGTTCGCGGGCGCCGAGCGGCTCGGCCACGGCGTCCGGATCGTCGACGACATCACCGTCCGCGAGGACGGCTCGGTCGAGCTCGGTCGGCTGGCGGCGTTCGTCCGCGACCGGCGCGTCCCGCTGGAGATGTGCCCGAGCTCGAACGTCCACACCGGTGCCGTTGCGACCGTCGCCGACCACCCGATCGACCTGCTGCGGCGACTCCGTTACCGGGTCACCGTCAACACCGACAACCGGCTCATGAGCGGCGTCTCGCTGTCGTCGGAATTCGCTGCGCTCGACGAGGCGTTCGGGATCGGCCTCGGCGAGATGGAGTGGCTGACGATCAACGCCATGAAGAGCGCCTTCGCCCCGTTCGACGAGCGCCTGCGGCTGATCAACGAGGTCGTCAAGCCGGGCTACGCACGCCTCCGCGCCGAGGAGTCGCGCGTCATCAGCGCGTGACGACGCAACGCTGGCCGCCGGGGCCGAAGCTCACGCCAAAGGTCATCCTCGAGGGCACCCGGCTCACTCACAAGACCGACCTCGCGTTCGCGCTCAACGACTTCGACCGGTTCATCGGGCCACGACGCTACCGCTACCACGCGCCGCTCGTCAGCGCCGAATGGGGCGCGTTCACGCCGTATCCATGGGGCCGCGGGCTTATCGACTACGAGCCCGCCGAGCGCGACCTCGCGCTCGAGACGTATGCGACGTGGGCGCGCCTGTTCGAGCTCCACCGCTACTACTCATGGGTCGTCGACCGGTTCCACTTCTCGACGATGGCCTACCAGCGGGTGCGACAAAGGGTGGACGAGGACTTCGGCTGGCTCGAGGAGCGCCTCGAGCCGCTCGGGTTCCACGTCGTGTTGTGCACGCGTCGCGCCGAGACCTTCGAGGCCGCACGCCTCGAGCGGCTGAAAGTGTCCGGCAAGCCCTCGCAATACGACGACCTCGAGGTGTTCGTGCGGGAGCAGGACGTGCTGCGGACGTTGGCCGCTGGATCGTCGCTGCCCGTGCTCGAGATCGACATGAGCGATGGCGACCTGGATCGCGCGTGCGGCGAGGTCGCAGACTGGATGACCGAGACTGGCGGACTCTGGGCACCCGGGGTGTCCCCGTCCGGGTGAGTGTCAGGACTCGGCCGCGATGCAGGCGATCGTGGTCATGCGCCGAGCGCTCCGAAGACGTCCGGGATGAGGGTCACGTACCCGAACGCGACCGCGACGATCAACGCCAGCCGCCCGGCCAGCCACTGGCGCGCCGATCGCTCGGTCTTGCTTCGGAGCCGGTCGCTCCACCAGAACAGCGTCGCGAACGCGACGACGCCGAGAAGCAGGCCCTGGACCAGCGAGGCGAAACTCGACGAGCTGGCGTACGCGAAGACCACCAACGGCGCGATGAGCACGCCGCCGACCACCGTCAGGAGTTCGTAGATCGAGGAGGACCAGGTCCGCCGGGCGCTGGCCGGCGGCAGATGACGGTCCAGCCAGGAGTCCACCATCGCGAACCCGAAGCCGATGATCGCGACGAGACCGACCAGCGACGCGACGACGATGGGGTCGTGGCCCAGGATCGCGAAGTCCGGGTTGTCGCCGTCGACGAGACCGGCCGCTCCTAGTCCGACCGCGATCGGCATCGTGACGAACGCGCGTCGCAAACCGGTCCCGGGGATCCACGGCGAGATCACGACCCAGATCGTGCCGCCCAGCAAGCCGACGAACAGTCCTCCGAGGACGAGGAATGCGCTGCCATCAAGCGTGATGGTGCCGATCGTGTTGCCGTTCTCGGTGATCGAGCCGGTCGCCTCCGGGACGAGCAGCGCCGCCAGTCGCATGACAAGCCGGCCGCCGAGGCCGCATCCGACGAGACCGACCAGGGCGCCGGTCAGCCCGCCGCGTGCGATGTCGCGGACGATCAAGCGCGACGGTGCCACGACCGCGGCATCGGCCGGCATAGGGTCCATGAGCGCCTGGGTCGGTGTCGCCGCGGTCGCCATCGGCCGGGTCCCTCCTTCCGTGCCTCGCAGTGCGTTATAGCGTCATGCGATATATACGCCGCCGGCGCCGGTTGTCAAGACCCGGCGGGCAGCGCCACCACGAATCGGCTGCTCGCGTAGCCGTTCGGTTCGAGGAAGATCCGGCCACCCATCGCGGTCATCAGCCGTCGCGCCGCGAACAGCCCGATGCCCGAGCCGCGGCTCCGGCCGCGTCCTTCGATCCGGACGAACGGCTCGAAGACGCTTTCCCAGTCCTCGATCGGGACGCCCGGGCCATCGTCGGTGACGTAGACCTGGATCTCGTCGCCGACGCGCCACACGCCGATGCTCACGCCCTCGGCCGACGGCGCGTACTTCGATTCGTTCTCGAGGATCTGTTCGAGGACCTGGCGGAAACGCGTCTCGTCGCCGACCGCCGCGAGCGGCCAGGCCGGCCGTTCCCAGCGGATCGGCCGCGGCCGGAGGAGAAGGCGCAACGTCTCGACGGTCTCGTCGACCGCCGTCACCGCATCGAATGGCGCGCGCGACAGGCCGGTCAGGCCTTCGCCGCGGACGGACGCGAGGATCGAATCGACGAGGCGATCGAGACGCGCGAGCTGCTCGAGGGCCGCCGATCGCCAGGCGTCGGGGTCGGCCGGATCGGGCGGGACCGGGCCGGCCGCCTCGGCGAGCAGGTCGACGTACACGCGGACGATCGAAAGGGGCGTCCGGAGCTCGTGGGTGACGACGCTCAGGAGCTCGGCTCGCGCGGCGTCGAGGGCGGTCAACTCGGCGAGCCGTGCCTCGACCTCGGCCGTGAGGCGGCCCTTCTCGACGATGCCGGCCAGCAGCGCGGCGATCGTGCCCAGGAACGCGATCTCGTCGTCGTCGAACCGGCGCGGACCGCGACTCTGGACGTTGAGCACGCCGACGACGTCGTCGTGCCAGACGAGCGGCACCGACAGCATCCCGGCGAGCCCCTCGATGTCGAAGCCGCGGACCCACGAGAAGCGGTCGTCGCGGGTGACGTCCTCGACCGCGATCGGCGTTCGGGTGGCCGCCACCCGGCCGGTGATGCCCTGGCCCCAGGCCAGGCTGACCTTGCCGACCTGGCTCCGGTCGAGACCGTTCGTCGCGGCCAGCGTCAGCCGGTTGCGGTCCAGGTTCGCCAGGTAGAACGAGCACACCTCGACGCTCATCGCCGCGGTCGTGCCATCCACGATCGAGCGCATCAGCTCGTCCCAGTCGCGTGCCTGGGTCGCGAGCTGGGCGATCTCGTTGAGGAACGCACGTTCGTCGAGTTCGCTCACGCGGACCTCGGGTCGGGCATCCCGAACGCGGTCAGCCGCCGGCACCGAGCGCCGGGAGCTCGTCGCGCAGGGCGACGAGGTCGTCGTCGATGGGCGCCTGGGCGAGGAGCTCCGGCTGACCGGGCAGGGCCTGGCGGAGGAGCGACCGAGCCTGGTCGAGGTCGCCGGCAAGGGCACGGAAGCAGGCCAGGTTGTAGCGGGCGTACGCGGCCGCGCGGTCCGGCCAGCCATCGCGATCGACCATCGCCTGGGTGCGATCGGCGAGGTCGCGGACGCGGTCCGACATCCCGACACCGGCCGCGATCGCGCCCAGGTGGCCGAGGTCGTGCTCGGGGCCGTCGCCCATGATCGGGCCGAGGACCTTCTGGTCGGTCAGTGCCTCGTCGCTGGCCGCCTGCGATCTCGGCGATGAATGCGTCGGTCGTCGAGTCCGCGTCGGCATCGACCCGGTCCCACGTCCAGCCGGCACGCTCGTCGTGGAAGATCGCGTTGGTCGCGTCGAGGTCTTCGGCCGGGAAGTGCCGGTTCCGGCAGGCCCTGTCGGAGCGCGGCCATCTTGGTCGCCTGGCGGTGGCGCCACGCCGAGAGGTGGGCGAGGTTGTCCTTGGCCGACCAGCCGCCGTCCGCGCCCGGCTGGTCGCGCGTCGCCGGATCGAGCGCGGCGAAGATCGCGCGTTCGGCGTCGCGACAGGCGCGCAGGTTGTCGATGAGGGCCGAGCGGAGGGTGTCGAGGTCGGTCGTGTCGGTCATGGCGCCATGGTAGCGGGCACGGCCGGCGCCACGGCTGCCGACACGGGCCGCCCGGGCCGCACGGGCTGGGGGATCGGTCCGTGCGGCGCCCGCGCCCGCCCGCCCCTAGACCGCGGCCCCCTCCGGGTCGGTGATGAGCGTCGGCAGGTCCGCGAGCAGCGGATCCGTCCACGTCCAGGCCGCGCCGTGGTGCTTGCCGACCGCGCCGTGCCGGGCAGCCTCGACCCGCAGCGGCAGCCCGAAGATCTCGATGAAGCCGACCGCCGAGGCGTGATCGAAGGCGTCGCCCTCGTCGTAGGTCGCGAGGCTCTTGTCGTACAGCGACATCGGCGAGCGCCGGCCGACGACGACCGCGGAGCCATGATCGAGCCGCACCCGGACCTCGCCCGACACGACCCGCTGCGATGAGGCGACGTACGCACGCAGGTCGCGCGACAGGGCGCTGAACCAGAGGCCGTCGTAGATCAACCGCGCCAGCTCGTCGGCCACGAAGCGGTTGAATCGGAGCGTGTCGCGCGACAGCGTCAGCCCTTCCAGCGCGCGGTGCGCGGCGTGCAGGATGGTCGCCGCGGGCGTCTCGTAGATCTCGCGGCTCTTGATGCCGACCAGGCGGTCCTCGACGTGGTCGACCCGCCCGACGCCGTGGGCGCCACCGAGCGCATGGACGCGCTCGACCAGCTCCACGGAGCCCAGCCGCTCGCCGTCGAGCGCGACCGGCACGCCGCCTTCGAAGTCGATGACGAGGTCGATCGGCGGGGGAGCATCGGCCGCGGCCACGGTCCATTCGTAGGCGTCGGGCGGCGGCGTCACCCACGGATCCTCGAGCACGCCCGTCTCGCACGAGCGGCCCCACAGGTTGACGTCGATCGAGTACGGCGAGGCCTTGGTGATCGGGATCTCGATGCCGCGCTCGGCGGCGTAGTCGATCTCCTGGTCGCGGGTCAGGCCCATGCCGACGCGCATCGGCGCGACGACCTCGAGCCCCGGATCGAGCGCGTGGGTGGCGACGTCGAAACGCACCTGGTCGTTGCCCTTGCCGGTGCAGCCGTGCGCGACCGCGTCGGCGCCTTCGGCCTTGGCGACCTCGACGAGGAGCTGCGCGATGAGTGGCCGGGCCAGTGCCGTGGCCAAGGGATACGCGCCCTGGTACAGCGCGTTGGCCTGGAGGTGCGGCCACACGAAGTCCGTGACGAACCGCTCGCGCGCGTCCACGACGTACGCGCGCGAGGCGCCCGCCGAGATCGCTCGTGCCTCCACGCCGGGCCGAAGTGAGCCGCCGCCGAGATCGACCGTCAGGGTCACGACCTCGACGCCGAACTGTTCCCTGAGCCAGGCGACCGCGACCGAGGTGTCGAGTCCACCGGAATACGCGAGGACGACCTTGTTCACGGGACCTTCGAACCTCCGGAGCGTGCCTGGATGACCTGGAAGCGCTCGAGCCAGCGCTCGAGGCGGGACTCGTCACGGAACAGGACGAGCAGGGTGTTGTCGCCGGCCAGCGTGCCTTCCTGGTCCTGCAGGCTGGAATCGTCGATGGCCTGGGCGATGACGCTGGCCGTGCCGGGCGTGCCGGTCAACACGAGCGTCAGTCCGCTGCGGCCGATGCGCACGGGGATGTCGGCGAGGATCCGTTCCAGTCGCGCGTCGGAGGCGACCCCGGCGCCGGAGCCGTTCGACGACATCCGGTCGGGCGTGACGTAGACGTGGCCGTCGGCGCCGGGCGCCTTGATCAGGCCGAGCTCGGTGATGTCGCGCGAGACCGTCGCCTGGGTGACATCGAAACCCTGCGCGCTCAAGGCATCGACGACCTCGCGCTGGCTGCCGATCGGGCGAGCCTGGACGAGGTCGCGGATCGCGCGCTGGCGCTGGAGCTTGGAGTCGTGGCCGGAAGGCCCTGGGCCGGCGGGGCCCGTCCCGTTCCCGTTCACCGCCATCGTCATGCGGCCCCCGCGTGGGCGGCCCGGTTCGCCGTGATGCGCGTGCCGAACGTCGGGTCGGTGAGGGCGCGTTCGAGCGCCTCGGGCGCGGACGAGTCGGCGATGATCGCCTCCGCGCCGTCCCAGCCGAGCGCCCCCAGTGCGGCCTTGACCTTGGGCACCATGCCACCGGCGATGACGCCCGAATCGATGAGGCTCTCGGCCTCGTCCGCGGTCAGGGCATCGAGCCGGTTGCCGTCGGCGTCGCGGACACCGTCGACATCGGTCAGCAGCACGAGCTGGCGGGCGCCGAGTCCGGCTGCGATCCCGGCCGCGACGTCGTCGGCGTTGACGTTGCAGACGATGCCATCCGCGTCACGGGCGAGCGGCGCGACGACCGGCACCTGGCCGCCGACGAGGATCGCGTCGAGCAGGTCGCGGCGCAACCCGACGACCGAGGCGACGAGCCCGAGGTGAGGGATGCGCTCGGCGATGAGCAGGCCGCCGTCGACGCCCGACAGGCCGACCGCATCGACGCCGAGGTCGCGCAGGCCGGCCACGAGCTCGGAATTGACCACGCCCCGGAGGACCGCGGCCGCCACCTCGAGCGACTGCGCGTCGGTGACGCGCAGGCCGCCCTCGAACTTGGACGGGACCCCGAGGCGCTCGAGCCATTCGGTGATGCGCTTGCCGCCGCCGTGGACGAGGACCACGGGACGTCGTCGCGCGACCGCGGCCACTTCCGCCAGCACTTGCGACTGGTCGGCGATCGTCGTGCCGCCCAGCTTGACGACGAGGATCTCGCTCATGTCGTGTATTCCGAGTTCTCGATGACGTAGGCCTCGGTCAGGTCGCAGCCGAAGGCCTCGCCGTGGCCGGTGCCCAGACCGAGGTCCAGCCCGAAGACGACTTCGGGTGCGGTCATCGCCTCGCGCGCCGCGGCACGATCGAAGGCGACCGGCCCGCCCGCCGCGCCATCGAAGACGAGGTGGCCGGCGATCGAGATCCGGAGCGTGTCGGGGTCGAGCACGGCCGGCGTACCGGCACGGGCCGCCGCCTCCGCTGCTCGACAGGCCGCCGGCCTCGAGGACGGCCGCATCGGCCAATCGCGCGTTCCCGGCCGCGCCCGCGAGGCGTCCCCAGTTCGGGTCGCGGCCGTGGGCCGCCGCCTTGACCAGGCTGGACGAGACGATCGCGCGCGCCACGGCCCGTGCCTCGGCATCGTCCCGTGCCCCTGTCACCGCGGCCGTGATGAGCGTGCTCGCTCCCTCGCCGTCGGCCGCCTGCTGGCGCGCCAGGTCCCGGGCGATCGCCTCGATCGCGGCGCCGAGGACGCCGGCAGCCACGGAACCGGCCCCCACCGGTGCCGCCGCCGACGCCCCGGACGCCAGGATGAAGACCGTGTCGTTGGTGCTCGTGTCGCCGTCCACGGACAGCTGGTCCCAGGTCCGGGCCGCCGCCGGCCGCAGGAGGCCCCACAGGACGTCCGGCGCGACGGTGGCGTCGGTCAGCACGATCGACAGCATCGTCGCCATCCGCGGGTGGATCATCCCGACGCCCTTGGCGATCCCGCTGACGGTGACCCGGACCGGGCGCCCGGCACCGTCCGGCAGCTCGACCGTCGTCGTGGCGACCTTGACCACCGAATCCGTCGTCCGCAGCGCCTCGGCCGCCGCGAGCAGGCCCGAGTCGTCGTCGCCGAGCGCCGGCACCAGTGCGTCGAGCCCGGCCCGCACCTTGTCGAGTGGCAACCGCGTCCCGATGACTCCTGTCGACAACAGCAGCGTCCGCTCGATCGCGGCGCCCGTCGCCGCAGCCAGCATCGACGCGACCTCGGCCTGATCGGCATCGCCCGCCGCACCCGTCGCCGCGTTCGCCGAACCGCTCGTCGAGATGATCGCCTCGGCCCAGCCGAATCCGCCCCGCGCGTCGCCGGAGGTCGCCGCCAGGTGCGCCTTCGAGAGCCGGACGGGCGCGGCCGCGAACGTGTTCGGCGTGAAGACCGCCGCCGCGGCGGCCGGACCCGCAGTCGTGACGACAACAGCGAGATCCGGCCGCCCGGAGGCCTTGATCCCGGCGGCCAGTCCACCGGCTCGGAAGCCAGGCGGGATGGCGGCTCGTCGCTCCACCGGTGGGAGGTCCGGTGAGGATGCCGGGATGGGGAGTTCTGAGGTGGTCGTCATGGCGCGAGCGGCAGCTGGTCGAGCCCAGCCGTCTCGGGCAGGCCGTGGATCGAGGTTGAACGCCTGGATCGCCTGGCCCGCGGCGCCCTTGACCAGGTTGTCCTCGACCCCGATGGCCAGGATCCGCCCCGTCCGCTCGTCGAGCGACACGTGGATCCGGACTTCGTTCGAGCCCGTGACGTCCTTGGTCGCCGGCGGCGTCGCGACGACAGTCACGAACGGCTCGTCAGCATATGCGGTCGCGTAGAGCGTCGCGAGCTCGGCCTGACTGATCGGCCGGGTCGGGCGGACGTGGCTGGCCGACAGGATGCCGCGCGTCATCGGGATGAGGTGGGGCAGGAAGTCGACGGCGACGATGCCGGGGTTGGCGCTCGGGTCGAGGCCCTCGGTGCCGGCGATCCAGGTGAGCTCCTGCTCGATCTCGGCGACATGGCGGTGGCCGCCGATGCCGTAGGCCTTCACGCTCTCGTTCACGGCCCCGAACATCAGGTCCGCCTTCGCCTCGCGCCCGGCGCCCGGAGACACCACTCTTGGCATCGACCACGAGGTCGCCGATGAGCCCGGCCCGCGCCAGGGGGGCCAGCGCCAGGAGCGTCGCGGTCGGGTAGCAGCCGGGCGCACCGACGATCTTGACCGAGGCATCGGCCAAGGCGACGAGTTCGTCGCGATGCAGCTCGGGCAGGCCGTAGACCGCCTGGTCGAGCAGGTCCGGCCGAGGATGCTCGAAGCCGTACCAGCGCGGGTAGTCGGCGGCGTCGCGGAGGCGGAAGTCGGGGCCCTGGTCGATGATCGCCGTGCCCGCGTCGATCAGGTCGGGGACGAGCTCCGCCGCTGCCCCGTGCGGCAACGCGAGGAAGACCGCATCCGCGGGCGGCAGCTCGGAATGGACGTCCAGGTCGAGCGTCGCGAGGTGGGCGTGGATGCCGTGGATCGGGTCCCGATCGCGACCACGCCCAACGAGCCCGACCAGCTCGACATTCGGATGCCGCGCCAGCAGCCGGACCAGCTCTCCGCCGACGTAGCCGGTAGCACCGATGATCCCGACCCGGATCACTCGCGGTTCGGTCTCGGTCGCTACATCCTGCCCGGTGATCTGGATCGTGGTCATTGGACGTATGACTATACACAAACGATGCATAGTCATGCAAGGTCCACGCGGGAGCACGATTGGGTACTCTGTGGCCGATGACCTGCCCGACCTGCGGAGAGGACGCCCCGGCCGACGCCCGGTTCTGCCCGCACTGCGGCGCATCGCTCGCGGCGGGATGCTCGGGCTGCGGCGCGACTCTCATCCCCGGCGCCCGGTTCTGCGCTGACGTGCGGCACACAGGTCGCGCCCGCGGTTGCCGGGGCGTCGACCGCACCGGCAACCTCCACGAGGTCATCCGCACCGCGCCCAGTCACGACCGTGTCCGAGCGGCGCCTGGTGACCGTCATGTTCGCCGACCTCGTCGGCTTCACGACCCTCGCCGAGAGCCGCGACGCGGAGGCCGTGCGCGATCTGCTGTCGCGCTACTTCGAGCACTGCCAGGAGGTCATCGGCCGGTACGGCGGCACCGTCGAGAAGTTCATCGGCGACGCGGTGATGGCGGTCTGGGGCGCACCGATCGCCCACGACGACGACGCGGAACGCGCGGTCCGCGCGGCGTTGGACCTCGTCGATGGCGTCGGTGCCCTCGGCCCCGGCCTCCAGGCACGTGCAGGAGTCCTGACCGGCGAGGCCGCCGTGACCGTCGGCGCGACCAACCAGGGTCTCGTCGCGGGCGACATCGTCAACACCGCGTCGCGCCTCCAGAGCGTGGCCGCGCCGGGCACCGTGCTGGTCGGCGAGCAGACCGAGCAGGCAGCGAATTCGTCCATCGCCTTCGAGCCCGCCGGCGACCAGGTGCTGAAGGGCAAGGTCGCGCCGGTGCCGGCGTTCCGTGCCCTCCGGATCGTCGCCGAGCGTGGCGGCCGCGGCCGGAGCGACCAGATCGAGGCGCCCTTCGTCGGTCGCGACGACGAGTTCCGGCTGCTGCGCGAGGTCGTCCTCACCGCCGCCCGCGACAAGCGGCCGCGGCTCGTGTCGATCACGGGCGTACCCGGTGTCGGCAAGAGCCGGATGGCTTGGGAGCTGACCAAGTACATCGACGGCCTCGTCGACACCGTCTACTGGCACACCGGTCGGTCGCCGGCGTACGGCGAGGGCGTCACGTTCTGGGCACTCGGCGAGATGGTCCGAGGGCGCGATCGGCCTCGTCGAAGGCGACGACGAGGCGACGACCAGGGCCGCGGTCGCGGCCGGTGTCGCGCGCTGGGTCCCCGACGAGACCGAACGCCGCTGGATCGAGCACGCCCTCCTCGTCCTGCTCGGGCTCGAAGGGCAGCGCCGGCGCAGCCCGCGAGGAGCTGTTCAGCGCCTGGCGAGCGTTCTTCGAGCGCATCGCCGCGATCCGGACCCGGTCGTCCTCCTGTTCGAGGACCTCCATTGGGCGGACGCCGGACTGCTCGACTTCATCGACCACCTGCTCGACTGGAGCAGCGGCGTGCCCCTGACCGTCGTGACCCTCGCTCGGCCTGAGTTGGTCGAACGCCGGCCCGGCTGGGGGACGGGATCGAGGACCTTCGTGGGCCTCGCCCTCGAGCCGCTTCGCGACGAGGCCATGCGGCGAGATCCTCGAGGCGCTGGCGCCGGGCCTCCCGGGCGCCGGCCGGGCGACCATCATCGCTCGAGCCGACGGCATCCCCCTGTACGCAGTCGAGACCATCCGGATGCTCGTCGCCGACGGGACGCTTGGCAGCGCCGGTAACGAGGTCGGCAGCTTCGACCTGGCCGATCTCGCGGTCCCGGCCACGCTCCAGGCACTCATCGCGGCGCGCCTCGACGCGCTCGAACCGGGCGACCGGTCGCTCATCTGCGACGCGGCGGTCCTCGGCCAGAGCTTCACGCGGCCGGTCTCGCTGCGGTCAGCGGCCTCGACCCCGAGAGCCTCGACGCCAGTCTCCGCGCGCTCGTCCGGCGGGAGCTGCTCGTCCACGACCTCGATCCACGGTCGCCCGAACGCGGCCAGTACGCGTTCGTCCAGTCTCTCGTCCGCGAGGTCGCGTACGGGACGCTCGCGCGAGCCCGACCGCCGGAGCCGGCACCTGGCAGCCGCGCGCTTCTTCGAGGGTCTGGGCGAGGACGAACTGGCGGGCGCACTCGCGTCGCACTATCTCGCCGCCTATCGCGCCTCGACCGACGATCCCGAGGGGCAAGCTCTCGCGGCGCAGGCGCGGCTGGCCCTCCGTGGCGCCGCCGAACGCGCGGCGGCCCTCGGCAGCCACGATCAGGCGATGCGGCTTCTTCCTCGAGGCGCTCGAGGTGTCGAGCGACCCTGCCGATCGGGCGGATCTGCTCGAGCGCGCCGGACTCGCGGCGGACGCTGGCTCCCACACGGAGACCGCCGTGGAGCGACTGATGGAGGCCTCGGACATCTGGCACGCCCTCGGCGAGCGGGAACGCGAGGCGCGAGCGATCGGCATGCGGGGTCGGGCAGTCATCAATGGCTGGCGAGCCCACGATGCGATCGCCTTCCTCGAACCGGCGCTCGCCGCGTTCGAGGATCTCGGCGACGATCCTGGCCTCGTCCTCATCGAGCACCAGCTGGCTCGCGCCTATTGGTTCGAGGAAGACCATGCCAGAGCTGTGCCGCTCGCGGACCGAGCGCTCGGGCGTGCGGAGCGGCTGGACGACATCGCCAACGTGGCAGACATCCTCGTCACGAAGGGCGCGCTCATCTCCACCGATGGACGGCCATACGAGGGTTTCGGGTCGATGGAGGCGGGCCGTGCGCTCGCCGAGGAGCGTGGACTCAACTCGATCGTCGCGCGGGCGCTCCTGAACATGGCCGGCAGCAACCTCGGCCACGATCCGCGTCACGCATTCGAACTCGGGATGCAGGGTATCGCCCTGGCGCGCAGGATCGGCTTCCGCTCGTTCCTCGCGACTGCGGCCGGGAATTCGCTGGAAGTCTCGATCGACCTCGGTGAGCTCGATTGGGCGATGGCGATCGGCGACGAGCTGCTGGCGCTCGACTTCGGACCCGCCGACCGCCACTCGCTGCTGCGCGGGATCGAGCAGGTGCGACTCCTGCGTGGCGAGCCGGTCGACGAGCTGTACGCAGAACATGCCGCGGCCGCCGTCGACGCTGTCGACCTGCAGGTGGTCTCGAACTACGAGGGCGCCGCGGCGTTCCGGCGGTTCATCGAGTGCGATTTCGCCGAGGCGGCCGAACTCTGGGAGAAGAGCGCCCGATTGGTGACGCTCAATGCCGCAGGCGACCTGCCGCGCGTCGCGCGAGCGGCGATCTGGGCAGGCGACCTGCCGACCGCGGAACGGCTGACCGCCGAATACGCCAAGGACTGGGTCCATGGTCGCTGGGCGCCGGCTCGCCTCGCCGGGCTGACAGCGGGCATCGCCGCGATGGCCGGGCGACGTGACGAGGCAGTCGCCGGGTACGCGACGGCGCTTGCCGCCCTGCGCGAACTGCGGCTCGAGGTCGACGCGGTCCTGACCATCCTTGACATGGCACGGACCGTTCGGGGCCACGGATCCGGCGGTCGTTCCCTGGCTGGACGAGGCGCGCGCCACGATCGAGCGCCTCCGGATGCCGGGTCTCAACGGCCTTCTCGAGCTCGCGACGGCGAGCGGCCCCGCGAGCCCCAGCGATACCCTACTTGTCCGCTAGGGATTGTCTGGTATGCTGCGCGGCAACATGCCGAACGCCGTCCCCTCCGACGCCAACGCCCGCCTCCCGAAGGCTCGGATGATCGACCCGCGCGGCCACCGATTCGGGGCCGGGGTCTCGGCGATCCTGCTGGTCGCCGCGTTCCTGACGGGGACACCGTTGCTCGTCGCCGTCGTCCTGGTGTCGATCGGCGTGAGTGCCGCGTTCGGGCTCAAGTATTCGATCTATGGCGTCGCCTGGCGGCGCATCGCGACGACCCTGGCACTCCCCAAGGTCGAGCCGGAGCACGAGTACCCGCCGCGGTTCGCGCAGGTGCTCGGGAGCGTGGCGCTCACGCTGTCGCTGCTCGCGTTCGCGGTCGGGCGCGACCACCCTGGCCTGGGGCTTCGCGCTCGCGGTCGCCGGGACTCCAGACGCTCCTCGCGACGACGGGCTACTGCCTCGGCTGCAAGCTGTACTTCCTGCGCTGGTGGGTGCCGGATGTCGTGACCCGGATCTGGACGCGCGGGCGATCCGGCGGCCCCAACCGGGCGCTCGCCCCGGAACCCATCCGCTACCGCTGACCGCGGAGGCCGCGCGGCCGCGGCTACGTCTGATCCGCGAGGATGTCGGGTCGGGCGTACGGCCCGGTCGCGATGACCTCTCCCTCGGCCTCGAAGGACTTCGCCCCGGTCGAGACGATCTTGTAGCGGTGGTGGACCACCGTGGCACCGGCCGAGATCATCGCGTTGACCGGGCAATATTTCGTGGCCGACAGCTCGATGCTGCGCCGCACGGCAGCTTCGGTCAGGTCACGCCCGACCACCTCGTGTGTCACGACGATGTCGGTGTAGACCTGCGGGTACTCGTCGCGCTGGCTGCCGTGGACGTGGATCCGGTACTCGTCGATGACGAGGCGCTTCTTCACGGCGATCGAGATGACGTCCATGGCACTGCACGATCCGAGCGCAGCGAGGATCGTCTCGACCGGGCTGCCGCCACGGTTCGATTTCCGGTCGTCGAATGCGTAGTCGTGGCCCGAACTCGGACGTGACGCGAAGAGCATCCCGCCCTGGTGTTCCAGCACGACCGATTTGAGGGTGGGCACAGGTCAGACGCCGGCCAACGCGATGAGGGCCGGTTCGTCGCCGTCGGCCTCGGTCGTCGCCTCGGGCAGGAACTGCTCCTGGTACAGCCGGGCATAGAGGCCGTCGAGGGCGAGGAGTTCGGCATGCGTGCCCCGTTCCGCGACCACACCTCGGTCGTACACGATGATCTGATCGGCCCGCAGGATCGTCGACAGCCGATGCGCGATGGCGATCGTCGTCCGGCCCTCCATCAGGCGTTCGAAGGCACGCTGGATGAGCCGTTCCGAGACGGTGTCGAGCGCCGACGTCGCCTCGTCGAGGATGAGGATCCGCGGGTCCTTGAGGAGGACTCGAGCGATCGCCAGCCGCTGCTTCTCACCACCCGACAGCTTGTAGCCGCGCTCGCCGACGATCGTGTCGTAGCCCTCGGGGAGTTCCATGACCCGGTCGTGGATCGAGGCGGCCGTCGCCGCGGTGATCAGCTCGTCCTCGGTCGCTTCAGGCCGCGCATAGCGCAGGTTGTCCCGCACCGACGCGTGGAACAGGTAGGTCTCCTGCGTCACCGCGCCGATGATCTCGCCCAGTGACGCGAGCTTGATCTTGCGGACATCGATGTCATCGATCTCGACCGCACCCGAATCGACGTCGTACAGCCGCGACACGAGGTAGGTGGTCGTCGTCTTGCCTGCGCCCGATGGGCCGACGAGGGCGACGAGCTCGCCCGGCTGAGCCTCGAAGTCGATGTGCTCGAGGTTGAAGCCGACGAGCGGCTCGGGTTGCGCGTCGGTCTCGGCCCCGAACTCGGTCGTGGCCGCGCCCTCGAAGTCGAGCTCCAGTTCCGGCTCTTCGTCGAGACCCCGTGCGACGACCGCGTCATGCGCCCGTTGCGAGGGGACCGCCGCCGTCGGATACTGGAACGAGACGTCGCGGAAGCGGACCTTGCCACGGGTCGTGGCCGGGTGCATCTCGACCGCGTCGGGCGCGTCGACGATCTCGGGATCCATCTCGAGGTATTCGAAGATCCGGTCGAAGAGGGCGAGCGAGCCCTGGATCTCGACCTGGACGTTGAGCAGCTGACCGAGCGGGAAGAAGAGGCGGCTCTGGAGCGTGGTGAAGGCCACGATCGTGCCGGCCGATGGAGCGTCCGGGCTGCCGTTCGCGGCGAGCGTGCCGGCGAGCCAGTACACGAACGCCGGCATGATCGAGAAGATCGAGCCGATGATCATGAAGAACCAGCGGCCGACCATCGCCTGGCGGATCTGGAGCTTCGCGAGCCGCCGGTTCTGGCCGCGGAACTTCTCGATCGCGTTGGCCTGCTGGCCGAAGGTCTTCGACAGCAGGATGCCCGACACGCTGAGCGTCTCCTCGGTCGTGGCGGTCATCTCGGCCAGGGATTTCTGGGTCTCGGTCGACACCTCGCGCCGGACCTTGCCCACGCGGTAGGTCAGGTACAGGAAGAACGGCGTCAGTGACAGCGAGAGGAGGGCCAGCCGCCAGTCGAGCAGGAACATCGCGATGGTCGTGCTGATGGCGATGGCGAGGTTGCTGGTGACGCTGCTCGCCGTGTCCGTCACGACCGCCTGGACCCCGCCGATGTCGTTGGCGAGGCGGCTCTGGATCTCGCCCGTGCGCGTCTCCGTGAAGAAGCGCAGCGGCATCGACTGGAGGTGGGAGTACAGCGCGCCGCGCAGGTCCTGCATGACGTTCTGGCCGATGACGTTGTTGAGGTAGCTCTGGCCGACGCCGATGAGTCCCGTGATGATCGGCAGGACGATCATCAGCCCGACGTACAGGTTCAGGTTCGCGTAGTCGCCACCGATGATGACCTGGTCGAGCAGCAGGCCAAGGAGCAGGGGATTGATGAGCCCGATGATGCTCGTGGCCAGGATCGCCGACAGGACGATGACCACCTGGAGCTTGTAGGGCTCGAAGAACACGAGGATGCGGCGCACCGTGCGTGCGCGACGCTCCTTCGGGATGGGCACGAAGTCGCTCGACATGCGCCCGCCGCCCATCCGCCCGGCGCCACTGCCGCCACCGCCCGTCGCGCCACCCGTCGCCGTGCGTGTCTGCCCTCGTGGAAAGCCCATCGCTCGACGCTACCACGGAATCCCAGCGGGGTCGTCGGTGCCGCCACCCTCCGCCTTGATGCTTGATTTCGGGGCCTCCGCGCGGAACCCATTCCCTTGATGACTGTAGACGGCATCAAGTCGCGAGTAAGCAGCTGATGAGGGCGACGCGATAGCGTCCGAGCATGGCCTGGTTCAAGGAGCGACCGCGCGATCCACAACAGCAGCGCGGCTTCGATCTGTTCGGTCGGACGCTGAGACGCCGTCGCGTCTGGCTAGGCTGGACGCAACGCCAGCTCGCTGCGTACGCCGGCATCGACCAGGCGGTGATCAGTCGCCTGGAGAACGGCAAGCAGTACGGACTCCGATGGGCGCGGCTCGCCGAGCTGATCGATGCCCTCGGTGGCCTGGAGTCAGGGCTGGGCGCGCCGGATCCGCCCGGCTACACGCGAGGCGCGGTGGGGTCGCCGCGGATCGACCTGACAGGTGTCTCCGTTTGGAACGATGAGCCCTGGTCTCACCGGAGTTGATGCCGTCGACAGTCATCAGCAGGATCGAGCTGCGCGGACAGCCGCGATCAAGCATCAAGGATCGCGCCATGCCAGATCCGCGGCACCCGTTCGGGGCATGCATGGCCCTACCAGGCTGTGGTCGTCGCGGCTTCGGTGATGCCTTCGGATTCGAGCCAGCGTTCGGCGTCGATGGCGGCTTTGCAGCCGTCGGCGGCGGCCGTCACCGCTTGGCGGTAGCGATGGTCGTGGACGTCGCCGGCGATGAAGACGCCGTCGATCTTGGAGCCGGTCTCGTCGTGCACCACGAGATATCCCTTCTCGTCGATGTCGAGCCAGTCGCGGAAGGCTTCGGTGTTCGGGCGATAGCCGATGGCGATGAAGACGCCGTCGACGTCGAGTCGGCGCTCGTCGCCGGTTCGGGTGTCTGACAGGAGGAGACCGTTGACCTTGGTGTCGCCGAGGACTTCGTCGATCGCGGTGTTGGGATGGATCTCGATCTTGGGATGCTGTTGGGCGCGCTCGACCATGATCTTCGAGGCTCGGAACGTGTCGCGCCGGTGGAGCAGGTGGACCTTGGTCGCGAAGCGGGTGAGGTAGGTCGCCTCCTCGAACGCGGTGTCGCCACCACCGACGACGGCGATCTCGCGGTCCTTGAAGAAGAAGCCGTCGCACGTCGCGCAGGCTGACACGCCGCGGCCACGCAACCGCGTCTCGCTGTCGAGGCCGAGCCAGAGGGCGCTGGCGCCCGTGGCGATGATCACGGCCTGTGCCCGGTATTCGGTGCCGCGGGCCCAGATGCGGAACGGGCGCTCGGAGAAGTCGACGCGGTCGATGTCGACGTCGACCATGCGCGACCCGAAGCGCTCGGCCTGGGCGCGCATCGCGGCCATCAATTCGGGGCCCTGGATGCCGTCCTCGAAGCCCGGGTAGTTCTCGACGTCGCTCGTGAGCATGAGCTGGCCGCCGGGGGCCGAGCCCGCGAGCACGACCGGCTCGAGGTTGGCTCGGGCGGCGTAGATCGCGGCGGTCAGACCGGCAGGGCCGGAGCCGACGATGACGACCTTGGCGTCGACACGGTCCTCGCCGCTGCGAACGGTCGATGGGCCGCCGGGCTGTTGGGTCGCGGACTCGTCGACGATCGAGATCGAGAAGCCGCCGAAGGGATTTGAACTCATCCTCGCAATCCTACGGCAGGGCACGCAGGTGCGGGATGACGTCGCGGCCGACGATCTCGAGCGCGCCGGGGTCGGGGAGTGCCCGCATGCTCACGATGACGTGCTCGGCGCCGGCATCGGACAGGTCGCCGAAGCGGTCGACGACCTGGGCCGCGGTCTCGGTCCGGTCGCCGCCCCTGGTCGAGATGTGGACGCTCTGGAGGGTCGAGTGCTCGATCTCGTTCGGGTCGCGCCCGACCGCGGCGCAATGCTCGGCGAGGATCGCGTACTTGCGGGCGATGCCCTCGGCCGTGCCGAAGACGTTGGTGGCATCGGCGTATTGCGCCACGAGGCGCAGGGTCTTCTTCTCTCCGCCGCCCCCGATCATGATCGGCACCCTGGGGCGTGACAGCGACTGCGGGGAGTTGAGAAGCCTGGCGGCATGGAACAGCCGGCCGTTGAAGGCCTCCTCCGAGCCCCGCTCGCCCTCCCACATGCCATGCGCGATCTGGAGTGTCTCCTCGAGCATCTCGAACCGTTCGCCGAGCGGCGGGAACGGGAACCCGAGCGAGCGCGACTCGTCTTCGTTCCAGGCGGCCCCGATGCCCAGCCATGCCCGGCCGCCCGACAGCACGTCGAGCGTCGTCGCGGCCTTGACCCACAGCCCGGGGTTTCGGTAGTGGACGCCACCGACCATCAGGCCGAGACGCGCACGGGTCGTCTGCGCGGCCAGGAACCCGAGCGTCGTCCAGCCTTCGAGCATCGGCTCCTCGGGCTTGCCGACGCCTCGGATCTGGAAGAAATGGTCCATGACCCAGATCGAATCGAAGCCGACTTCGTCGGCCTGGCGGGCGATCGAGGCGAGGGTGGGACCGATCGCCTCGGGGCCGCCCGGCCAGGTGAACGAGTTGATCTGCAGGCCGATCTTCATATTGTTGCGGAGCGTACCAAAATCCCGGGGAGTGGCCTGCAGGCTCGACCTGATGCCTGATCTGAGGCGGTTGAGGCAGGCGATCCCGTTGATGCCTGTCGACGGCATCAACGGGCTGTGACCGCCCCGATGACTACATGACCGCGAACGTCTCCGCGACGACGACGCTCGCACCACCATGGAGGACCGGGCAGCCCTTGGCCAGCTCGACCGCCTCGTCGAGGCTATCGGCCTTGATGATGCTGTAGCCGGACGGCGGATTCGATGCTCCGTCGGTCACGCTGCCGTCGGACGCGATGGTCTTGACGCCTGATGTCGGGTTGCCACCGTCGACGAGCTTGTC
Source organism: uncultured Chloroflexia bacterium (assembly GCA_963776385.1). GTDB lineage: Bacteria > Chloroflexota > Limnocylindria > Limnocylindrales > CSP1-4 > SPCO01. Next base: position 623,251 of record CAVZME010000011.1, on the reverse strand, counting down.
GCCGAGGGCCCCGAACCATTCGGTCCAGGCCTGCATGACCTGGGCACCGGCCTCCTCGCCCTCGGGCATCGATCCACCATGGAAGGTGAGCAGGAAATTCGCCATGGGTCGATCCTCCGAGTGCGTGGGTAGCAAGCGCCATCCTAGTCCTACGACGAACGGCTTCGCGGAAATCGACAGAGCCTCTTGTTGTATGCCACTCGCGAGCATCAGGGCTGCCTTGGGGCAGGTGAATGCAGCCTGGACGACCCGCCCGGCCATGGTCCTGCGACGTGCGCTCATGAACGCGCATGACCGAAGATGGCCGTGGAGTAGCATCCAGCCCCGCCGACGGGCGACCAACCAGCCGACTCTCGCCGGAGTCAACCTCAGAACATGGATACCGTCATCGCGCCGACCGCCATCGAGATGGGCGAAGCCGCCCTCGTCGAACGCGCGCGCCGTGGCGATCAAGCTGCATTCGCCGTGCTGGTCGACGTGCGGCTCGCGGCAACCTTCCGGCTCGCGCTCGCCATCCTCGGCAACGAGGCCGATGCTCGCGACGCCACCCAGGAGATCTTCGTCCGGGCATGGCGCAACCTGCCTGGACTTTCCGAGCCTGACCGCTTCGGCCCATGGTTCGGGCGGATCGTGGTCAACACCTGTCGGACAGCGACCCGGGGCCGGCAACGGAGGATCGTGCGCGAGATCTCCGTCGCGCCTCTCGCCGACGACGGCGATGTGATCGCCTCGAGAGTGCGCCCGCACGAGGATCGGACCAGCGAGATCGATCTCGTGGCGCGCGCGCTCGACCGGATCGCCGTCGCGGACCGCACGTTGCTCGCGCTGCACCAGTTCGAGGGCCTGTCCCTTGAAGAGATCGGCAGCCGCCTCGGGATCACAAGCAGGACGGTCGAGTCCCGGTTATCCAGCGCGCGCCGTTCGCTGGAGCGCGCCGTCGAGGTCGAGCGACGATGAACTCGACCGACCGGCTGAGCGACGAGATCATCCAGGCGGCTTTCGCACGTCGCGCACATCGGGCGACGGCCAGTGGCCTCCGCGACCAGATCGTGGGCCAGGTATTCACCACGCGCCAGCGGTCGAGGGTCGCCGTCCGGTTGGCAGGCGTCATGGCCGCCCGGCCGAGCCGGCGCGCCGTCTTTGGGACGCTCGTCTTCGTCGCCCTCCTGAGCCTCGGGATCGCAGCCCTGATCGCCCAGAAGCCGCACACCCCGTTCCGAACCGGTCTCTTTGCGTTCGTCCGTGACGGGGACGTCTACCTTGCCAAGCCAGACGGGAAGGACGCACGGGTCGTCCTGCACGAGGACGGCATCACGATGCGATCGGTGGCCTGGTCCCCGAATGGGCGCCAACTCGCGGTCGATGGCGATTCGGGGGCGATCGTCATCGACGCCGTCACGGGCGCTCCGACCTTCATCGGCGGTCGTTCTCCGGCATGGTCGCCCGACGGTCGTCAGCTGGCCGTCCTGGGTGATGGCGATCAGGGCACGCAGCTGCGCATCCTCGATCTCGGCACCGGGACCGCGACGACGCGGGAATTCAACGTGTACGGCGGCCTGTCCTGGTCACCGGACGGCCGCTGGATCGTGGCGCCGAGTTGGGAGGACAGGCGGAACGCGGAGATCCTCAGGATGGACGTCCTGACCGGCGCGGTCATCGACGTCGGACTGTCATCCGACGCCGGGCGCCAAAGCCAGCTCGCCTGGTCGCCGGATTCTCAACGGCTCGCGTTCGCTCGACGGACCTCAAACGGGTTCGGTTGCGGCGGCGTCATGTGCGAGTCGGACGTCTTCATCTCCGCTCCAGGTGGAAGCGGCGTCGTGGCGCTGAACGACCACGAGACGACCAGCGCGGATCAGCCCACATGGTCGCCGGACGGCAGCTGGATCGCGTTCCGCCAGGCCGCTCGCCGGACGAGCAGTTCGGTCGGAGACCAGCCCGTCGACGAGGACGCGAACGTGGGTCTCGCCATCGTGTCGCCGGATGATCCGACGCTCTTCCGGACGTTGGACGCGCATGGTGTCCAGGCGTTCGCATGGAGTCCCGAGGGGGACCGGATCCGATATGTGCGAACCGAGGGCCTGGGCCAGCCATCCACCGTCTGGGAGGTTCCGGTCGACAGCGGCGACGGAGTCACTCGGCCGCTCGGGACGTCCATCGATCGACCCAGATACTCGGAATTCGGTACCAGCTCTCGGAGCCGCCTGGCAGCCGATCGCGCGTCGCGCGCATATCCCTACTTTGCCGGCCGCCGCGTCCTTGATGCCCGCCGCGACGGCGGCCATCGCGACGCCCGGGGTCGCGCCGCCGGTCGATCCGAGCGACCGATGGCCGACCTTGGCGGTCGAGAGCGAAGACGGCTGCAGACCCGGCCTCGTGGCGACCCACGACGGAAGTTACTCGGAGGTGGACGACCTCTGCGACCCGGTCGCCGATGGCGTCCAGTACGGCTGGTCTCCGGACGGCTCCCTCCACGCCAGTAGCACGGGCGATCATCTGTCGGTCATCGGTCGTGACGGCCAGCCGGACACGGCCCTGAGCGAGATGCTCGGAGTCGGGGGGTTCGGATGGTCACCCGGTGGATCCTGGCTGAGCCTCTCGGGCAGCGGGGACCGGATCGTACGGCGGGATGGATCCGGTCTGCGCGACCTGCCGGGTTCGCCGACGTGGTCGCCGGATGAGAGTCGCTTGTCCATCATCCAAGCCGACGGCACGCTGCTCGTCGGCGCCGGGGGACGGGACCGGTCTCGAGCCGGTCGGGTCGTTCGGCGGCTGGGTGGTGTTGTCTCACGATGGCTCTCGTTTTGCCTTCATCCGCGACGGCGACGTCTGGACGGCAGCCGCCGACGGGACGGATGTCCGCAACGTCACCGCCTTTCCAGTAGGCGGCGCGCAGACGCTGGCCTGGGCGCCGGATGGGCGGTCCCTCGCGGTCGGGACGCCTCATGCGGTCTGGATGGTCTCCCCGGACTCGGGGAACCGGCGCGGGCTCGTCCTCGACGCCGGACGGTCGATCGGCGCTCTCGTCTGGGCGCCCGACGGCAGTCGGCTTGCGATCGAGGCGTACTCCGATGGTTCGTCCGGTCAGCAGAACCAGATCTACCTGCTGAATCGCGGATGGCTCGACCGCGATCCAGCTCGATGGAGCCGTCGCCCCGAGCTGGTCGCCGGACGGGCGCTACCTCGCAGTGACCAGCGTGCACCCGAGCCCTGGCGGCGGGTACGAGAATGGCGATCTCGAACTCATGAATGCAGACGGTTCGGGTCGGCGCGACCTGCCGGTGCACACGAATGGCATTGCGCCGATCTGGGTCATTCCGGGCCGATAAGACGTTTCTGCCGTACCTCGGGACGACGTCGTTGGTCATCGGGAGTACGGTTAGGGGCCCCAGACCGCGTCACTCAAGGAGTCCGAACCATGGCCGTCGCACGAGTCACCGAGATCAGCTCCACGTCATCGAAGAGCTTCGATGACGCCGTCCAGCAAGGGGTCGCCCGGGCGGCCAAGACGCTCCGCAACGTCCGCGGCGCGTGGGTCAAGGAGCAGCGGGTCGACATCAACGACGGCAAGATCACCGAGTACCAGGTCAACCTGATGGTGACCTTCGTCCTCGACGACTGACAAGGAGCGCGGCGCGATGAGCGACTCGACCGTGGACCCGACCCTCGACCGGCTGCTCCGCCACATGGCATGGGCGAACGCGACCATGTTCGAGTGGCTCGGCACGCTGTCGGACGAGGCTCTCGGGTTCTCGTCGCCGCGCAACGAGTGGACGGCGGGGATGATCCTCGAGCATCTTGTGGCTGCGGCCGGCGGGTACGCCTCGCGCCTCGAGGGCGTGCACGCGCCAGACGCGAGATCGAGGACGCCGACGACGATCGCGGCCGTGGCCGAGCTTGCCGCAACCTGCGCCGCGTTCGACGCCCGCCTCCGCGCGCAGGCCGCCGTGCCGGAGGGGCCCTGTCCGTCCCCGAACCCGGCGAACCCGACGCGGGCGCGATCGACGGTCCTCGCCCAGGCGATCCATCACGCGACCGAGCATCGTGCCCAGATCGCGGGCGCCCTCGCCGCGCACGGGATCGACGCGATCGACCTCGACGAGATCGACCTGTGGGCCTACGGCGACGCGGAGGGCCTCGGGGCGTAGGCTGACATCACGGTCGTGACAGACTGTTGTCACGACGGTGACTCAGTGTCATCGGCGAGCGGGGGTCGTCCGGGATCTCCGACGAACGGTGAGGGGGCACTCCCGCCCGTGACAGACGTGATCCTGCGCTGCGCCACGTGCGACCGCGTCCTCGATGGCGACCCCGACGAGGAGCCGACCGGCGACGCGGGCCGACCGATCTGCGGCGAATGCCGTCGTGAGCGCGACTTCTTCGACATCGACGCGGCCGACGGCGTCCTCGACGGGCAGTGGGACTCGGACCAGTGAGCGGCGACGTCCCGACCGCCTGGACCGCGCCGCCGCCCGACCGCGGTCCCGGCCTCCTGATCCGCGCCCTGTGGTTCCTCTTCATCGGCTGGTGGGCGAGCGCCGTCGCGATCGGCGTCGCCTACTTCTTGTGCGTGACGATCATCGGGCTCCCGCTCGCGTTCGTGATCTTCAACCAGCTGCCGCTGATCCTGACCCTGCGTCCGCGCTCGATCGGCACAGCCGGCGACGGGACCGCCGAGCAACTCCCCTGGTGGGTCCGCGGTATCTGGTTCGTGCTCGTCGGCTGGTGGCTCGGCGCGATCTACCTCGCCGTCGCGTGGTTCCTGTGCGTGATCATCATCACGCTGCCGATCGGCCTGTGGCTGATGAACCGGGTCGGGGCCGTCATGACCCTGTTGCGCTACTGATGGCGACGCAAGATCAGACGTGCGGGAGCCCGAGGAGGCCCGGCACCGAGAGCCCGTCGTCTAACTGCTCCCACCAGATCCCCAGGCCGTCATCGATGATCGCCAGGTCGGCTTGCTGCTCCGGACCGGCGTCGTGGAGCCACGAATACCACGATGTCGGGATGCTGACGTCGCGCCCATCGGTCAGGTCCACGCGCAAACGATCGCCATCGATCCTGGCCGCAGTCGCTCGCGGCCTTGTGTCAGGCGAGGTGATCGAAGTACTCATGCCAGCGCCTCAGCATCATCTCCCGACTGCCGATCACGATCCGACGGACCCGTTCGATCTCTTTCGGAGTGTAACCCCCGCTATCTCGCAGTCCGACAGGCTCGAGCCAGAAAGTGGCGATCCGTCCGTTCGACCAGACATGGACGTGAGGCGGTTCATGCGTCTCCCGATTCTCGTCCGAATAGAAGAAGAATCGATACGGCCCCAATCGATGGATGGTCGGCACGCTTACCTCGTCGATCACATCGACGGGGTTGCGAGAATGCCACTCGCCACTCATCCGAGACTCAATCCGTGATCACCGCGCCGTCAGTCGCTTTGACCCCCGAGCAACGCCGGATCGTCGAGTGGGGCGACGGCCCGGTCGTCGTCATCGCGGGGGCGGGAACGGGCAAGACGCGGGTCATCATCGAGCGCGTGCGGCACCTGCTGGCAACGCGCGAGGACCTGTTGCCGGAGCAGATCCTCGTCCTGACCTACAACGTCAAGGCCGCGCGCGAGCTGCGGGACAGGCTGGACGCGACGGTCGGCGCGACGGTCCGTGCCCGGATCGCGGTGTCCAACTTCCACAGTTTCTGCCACCGGATCCTGACCGAGAACGCCGCGGACGCCGGATTGCCGGCCCGCCCGGACGTGCTGGACGGCGTCGCCCAGGTTCTCCTGCTCCGCGACATCCTCGCCGACGCGCCGCTCATCTATCACTCGCGGACGAACTGGTCGCTCGGCGGATTGGTCGGCTTCATCAACCGCGCCAAGGACGAGCTGGTCGGGCCGGACGAGTTCGATACCTTCGTCGCCGAGGAGCGGCGCGTGTTCGAGTCGCGCAACGGGAGCTTCGATGACGCCATGGGCCGGCTGGCCGCGCAGGGCAACCTGGCGCCACTCCGCTCGATCCGGATCCTCGGCAAGTCGCTCGAGAAGGGGATCGGCCTCAAGGGCGTGACCGCGAACCAGATGCGCCGCTGGCACGACCTCCGCACCCACAACCTCCACGACTGCCACGGGATGAAGAAGGTCTGCGTCCTGGCCGCCACTGAACTCGCGGCGCGAAAGGATCCTGCCGCCTCGAATGTTGGTGCCGCGACGAATGCCGCGTCACGCCAGGCAAGTCGCAGATAAGCCATCGACAGTACCGTGCCGGGATGAGAATCCGACGTCGCGATCCAGGACGGCTCGGGTATCCTTACATCATTCGTCATGTAAGGATGCTGCTCATGGAGATCTCCGCGCGACTCACCTCGAAGGGACAGGTCACGGTCCCTCGCGCCGTTCGCGAGGCTCTCTCGCTCGAGGAGGGCGATCGGCTCGTCTTCCGGGTCGAGGGCGACCACGCGATCCTCGCCCGGACGGCGGATCTCCTTACTCTCGCAGGTTCGGTCAGCGTGCCGGCCGCCAAGCGAGGCACACCGTGGGCGGAAGTCCTCGCCGAGACCAGACGAATGCGAGCCGCGAAGCGCCGATGACTGCGTTCGTCGACACGAACGTCCTGGTCCGGCATCTCACGGGGGATCCGCCTGCCCAGGCCGCCCGAGCGACGCGTTTCCTGCAGGCGCAGACGAGCTCCTGCTGCCAGACCTGATCCTCGCTGAGATCGCGTACGTCCTCGAGTCCTTCTATGACACGCCGCGGACCCAGGTCGCCGACACGCTCAGAGCGGTCCTGGCGTTCCCCGCTATCCGGGTCGTGGATGCCGAGCTCGTCCAGCGGGCGGTGGAGATCTATGACATCCACCGGCTCGACTTCTCCGACGCGTACCTGGTCGCCTGCGCAGAACGGAGCGACATCGGTGTCGTGGCGTCATTCGACCGGTCGATCGACAGGGTCGGAACCATCGAGCGGGTCGAGCCCCGCTGAGGTCGTCGGAACGAAGGCAAGCCCGAACCCGGAGGATCCGCGGGCGCGCTCGACCGTCCTCGCCCAAGCGATCCACCACGTGTAGCGCTTGATCGTCGAGCCTCAGCCCGCGAGAACGAAATGGAGGTCCTCGCGTCCCTCCAGCGAGAACGTGTCGCCCGCACCGGGCGAGACGTCGATGACGTAGCGCGGCTGGCCCCACCGCTCGTCGAGCTCGCGGTCGACGTAGAACGAGGCGGGCCCGACGTCGCCCAGGAGGACGTCGCCGGGCCCGATCGGCAGGTCAGCCTTGCGCACGCACATCGGTGAGCTGCCGTCGCAGCAACCGCCCGACTGGAGGAAGACCAGCGGTCCGTGCTCGGCCGCGAGGCGCTCGATCACCTCGAGCGCCGCCGGCGTCGCCTGGACCCGGTCCTCCTCCATCGGGGTCGGTCCTGCCTAGAAGAATCCCTGGGCCTTGGGGTCGTAGCTGACGAAGAGGTTCTTCGTCTGGGTGTAGTGGTCGAGCATCATCTTGTGGGTCTCGCGACCGACGCCCGACGCCTTGTAGCCGCCGAACGGCGCGCCGGCGGGATACATGTGATAGCAGTTGGTCCACACGCGGCCGGCCTTGATGGCCTTGCCCATCCGGAACGCGCGATTCATGTCGCGGCTCCAGACGCCGGCACCGAGGCCGTACATCGTGTCGTTGGCGATCTCGAGCGCCTCGGCCTCGTCCTTGAAGGTCGTGACCGCCAGGACGGGTCCGAAGATCTCCTCCTGGAAGATGCGCATCTTGTTGTGGCCCTTGAACACGGTCGGCTCGAAGTAGTAGCCGCCCTCCAGCTCGCCGGGCAGGACCTTGCGATGCCCGCCGATGAGCAGCTCGGCCCCTTCGTCCAGCCCGATCTTCACGTACTTCGTGATCTTCTCGAGCTGCGCCGCGGAGACCTGCGCCCCGAGGGTCGTGTGGATGTCGAGCGGATGGCCCTGCCTGATCTTCTCGATCCGGCCGAGGCAGCGCTCGATGAACGGCTCGTAGATCGACTCCTGGATGAGCGCGCGTGACGGACACGTGCAGACCTCACCCTTGTTGAAGGCGTACAGGACGAGCCCCTCGATGGCCTTGTCGAAGAACTCGTCGTCGGCGGCCATGATGTCCTCGAAGAAGATGTTCGGGGACTTGCCACCGAGCTCGGTCGTCGACGGGATCAGGTTCTGGGCCGCGTAGCCCATGATCATCCGTCCGGTCGCCGTCTCGCCCGTGAAGGCGACCTTGGCGATGCGCTTGCTCGACGCGAGCGCCATCCCGACCTCGGCGCCGGGACCGTTGACGACGTTGATGACGCCGGCCGGGACGATGGGCTCGATGAGCTCCATCAGCTTGAGGATCGACCACGGCGTCGGGCTGGCCGGCTTGACGACCGTGACGTTGCCGGCCGCGATCGCCGGCGCGATCTTCCACGCCGCCATCAGGAGCGGGAAGTTGAACGGGATGATCTGTCCGACGACGCCGAGCGGCTCGCGGAACTGGTAGGCGATCGTGTCCTTGTCGATCTCGGAGATCGACCCCTCCTCGCCGCGGATGACGCTCGCGAAGTAGCGGAAGTGGTCCGATGCGAGCGGGATGTCGACGGCCAGCGTCTCGCGGACCGGCTTGCCGTTGTCCCAGCTCTCGGCGATCGAGAGCATCTCCTTGTTCGTGTCGATGACGTCGGCGATCGCGTTGAGGACGCGCGAGCGCTCCTTGATCGATGTCTCGGCCCAGGCGACCTTGGCGCCATGAGCGGCGTCGAGCGCGAGCTCGACGTCCTCGGCGGTCGACCGCGGGACCTCGGTGATCGGCTTGCCCGTGGCCGGGGTCAGGTCGACCTGGTAGCCGCCCTTCACCGGGGCGATCCAGCGCCCGCCGATGAAGTTGTCGTAGCGCTCCTTGAGCGGAACGGGGCTCCCGGACATGCCGGGCGGTGCATAGGTGAACTCCTTCTCGAGAACCATCGTGCCTCCTTGTCCCCGTCGGGGACGGGCGCCGGCGCGCGGCGCCAGGCTCGGCCGGGGTGGTCCCGGCGCGACCCTCAAGGCATAGACCCGGAGGCTGTCGGGGCGCTAGAGGACGATGGCCTGAAATCGCCGAAATGACTCAGGGGCGGACGGCGCCGGGTAGAGTCGTCCCATGCAGATCGCCGATTCCCGCGACGAAGCCCCCATCGGGACCGGGACCCTGGCATTCCTGTTCACTGACATCGCCGGCAGCACCCGCCTGTGGGAGCGCCAGCCGGCCGCGATGACCGGCGCGCTGGCGCGCCACGACGCGATCCTCAACGACGCGATCGCATCCGCGGCGGGCACGGTCGTCAAGACGACCGGCGACGGCATGATGGCGGTCTTCGCGACGGCGGCCGGCGCGGTGGACGCCGCGATCGCCGCGCAACACGCCCTCGCCGAGACCGCGTGGGGCGAGACGGGTCCGCTCCGTGTCCGGATGGGCATCAACGCGGGTGACGCGGAACGGCGCGGCGACGACTACTTCGGGCCGACCATCAACCGCACCGCTCGGCTCATGGCCGTCGGCCACGGCGGCCAGGTCCTGCTGTCCGCAGCGGCCGCGGCACTCTGTGCCGAACGCCTCCCGGCCGGCGCGACCCTGCGCGACCTCGGCGAGTACCGGCTCCGCGACCTCGGCCGGCCGGAGCGCGTGTTCCAGCTGGTCCACCCCGACCTCGCGGCGACGTTCCCGCCGCTCACCACCTTCGACAACGTCGCCAGCCTGCCCACCCCGACATCCGCTTTCGTCGGCCGGCGGGCCGAGCTCGAGGCGGTCGAGCTCCGCCTGGAGGATCCGGCGATCCGCCTCCTGACCCTCACCGGCCCGGGCGGGACGGGCAAGACGAGCCTCGGCATCCGGGCGGCCGCCGACCAGATGGACCGGTTCCGCGACGGCGTGTCGTTCGTCGACCTGTCGGCACGCCCGCGACGCCGAGGCCCTCCTCGTCGCGGTCGGTCGCGCGGTCGGGGTCGGCGAGGCGCCGACGCGCTCGATCCGCGACGGAGCTCGCCGAGCGCCTGCGCGAACGGCAGGTCCTGCTCATGCTCGACAACTTCGAACAGGTGATGTCTGCCGCCTGGGTGACGACCGAGCTGCTCGACGAATGCCCGCAGGTGAAGCTGCTGGTCACGAGTCGCGAACCGCTCCACGTCCGGATCGAGCACGTCTATCCGGTCCCGCCGCTCGGGCTGCCGCCGGCCGTCCGGCGGCGGGTCACCGCGGCCGAGCTGGAGCCGATCGAGTCGATCCAGCTGTTCGTCGATCGTGCCCGCGCCGTGCGCCCCGACTTCAACGTGACCGACGACAACGCGGCGGCGGTCGCCGAGATCTGCCGCCGGCTCGACGGGCTCCCGCTCGCCATCGAGCTCGCGGCCGCCCGTCTCCGACTGTTCTCACCCGAGGCGTTGCGCGACCGGCTCGGCAGCCGCCTCGAACTGCTCCGCAGCACGACCCGCGACGTGCCCGAACGGCAGCAGACGCTGCGGGCGACGATCGAATGGAGCTACGCGCTGCTCGACCCCGCCGAGCAGCGGATCTTCGAACGCCTTGCGGTCTTCGCCGATGCCGACGTCGGGGCGATCGAGGCAGTCGCGACCCGAGACGACCGACGTCGCCGCCGAGGACGCGGGCATCGACGTCGTCGAGACCCTCGCCTCGCTCATCGAGAAGAGCCTCGTCCGCCAGGTCGACGTCGTCGAAGGCGAGCCGCGTGTCCGGATGCTCGAGACGATCCGCGACTACGCGACCGAGCAGCTCGACCTGCGACCCGACGCACCAGCCGTCCGCCTGGCTCATGCCGCCTATTACGCGGACATGGCCGGAGCCCTCAAGGACGAGCTGATGAGCGGCGACCGCGAGCGGGTCGCTCGCGGCGATGAAGGCCGAGGTCGGCAACCTCCGGATCGCGTGGCGCTACTGGCTCGCCCAGTCCGACCTCGGGCGGATGGGCAGTCTCGCGGGCAGCCTGCTCAGCCTCAACGAGGCTCGTGGCTGGTACCAGGACACGGTGATGCTGGCCACCGACATGCTCGCGGTGCTCGCCCGGACGTCGGCGACGCCCGCGTCCGTCGGCAAGGAGATCGCCCTCCGGCTGACACTCGCGCGGGCGCTCATGGCGACCCGTGGCTTCACGCCCGAGGTCGTCGATGCCTATACACAAGCGCTCGACCTGTTCGAGCGGGGCGAGACCTCGGAGGGTCAGCACTACTCGGTCCTGCGTGGCCTCTCGAACCTGTACATACTGCGCTCCGAATTCGACAAGGCGGCCGTGATCGGCACCCAGATCCTGACCCTCGCCGAAGCGCAGAGCGATCCGCGCATGGAGATCGACGGGCACCTCATCGTCGGCTCGACGATGGCGTTCACCGGCCAGCTGCGGGACGGGCAGGCACACCTCGACACGGCGATCGACATGTTCAAGGAGGACCTTGGACGGCCACAGGGATCGCGCGTCGGCAACGATCCACGCGTCGCGTGCCTCACGACGTCGGCCTTCATCATGTGGACGCGCGGCTTCCCGGACCAGGCGGTCGAGCGGGCCGATGCGGCGATCGCCCTGTCGGACCAGCTCGGCCACGCGTACACCTCGGCCTACGCCCGGTTCCACTCCGGGTTCCTCCACCTGTGGCGCCGTGAGTTCGACCTCGTTCTCGACCGGGCGATCCGCTTGCAGGAGATCGCCGACGAGTACGACTTCCGGGTGTGGTCGGCGATCGGGTCATGCCTGCTCGGTGCCGCCCAGACGGGGCTCGGGCAGGTCGACGAGGGTCTCGCACGATCGCGCGAGGGGATCGCCGCCTACCAGGGGATCGTGGCGCCGCCGGTGTTCGTGCCGATGCTCCGGTTCATGGATGCCGGCTCGCGCGCCCGGGCGGGTCGTCCGGCAGAGGCGTTGCCGCTGGTGGCGTCGGCCATCGAGCTCGTCGGGGGCGTGGACTCGCCGGCCATGATCCTGCCCGAGATCCTTGTCCTGCGCGGCGACGCACTGCGCGACACGGGCGACCGCGATGGCGCCGTCGGCGCGTGGACCCAGGCGCTGGCCGCGGCGCGTCGGATCGAGGCGCGGTCGCCGGAGCTGCGCGCCTTGACCAGGCTCGCAGTGGCCGTCGACGAGGCGGACCGGGCGACGTTCGTAGCCGAGCTGCGGGACGCCCACAGCCGCGTTCACCGAGGGCTTCGAGACCGCGGACCTTCGGGACGCGACCGAGGTCCTTGGGTCGACCTGAGTGGTGCCCGACGAAGCGCCGCTCGTCAGTGCCGCGTCGCCACCGGTGACGCCGCGTTCGTGTTGAACGCCCGCAGCACGACCTCGTGGCGCGCCCCGACCGAGTCCATGACGACGATCGCCTCGCCGTCGGTGGCGGTGTGGGGGCCGTGCCGGTCGCGGACCTCGAAGCGGCCGCCGCCGCGGTGGCGGATGCGGATCTCGGCGGTCTTGCCGCGGTCGGCCACGACGTCGGTGATGCGTTTGGTGGCTGGGTCGCGGATGAAGCCAAGACCGAGCCTGGAGCCGTACCCAAGGTTGGCGGTGTGGACCACGTCGACGACCGCGAGCACGTAGCCGCGCCGCCGGCTGCGGAACAGGGCGACGAGCACGAGGATGAGCCCGATCGCCAGCGCCAGCCCGAGCACGCCCAGGACCGGCGCGAGGATGGGGTTGCAGTCGAGTATCGACGCACATGGCTTGAAGGCATCGGACACCGGCGACGCCTCGCTCCGCCCGACGTCGTTCACGGCGAAGGCGCGGCAGACGTATTCGGTGCCGTTCGTCAGGCCGATCAGCTGCGCAGTCGGGTTCTCGACCGACGCGAGGTCGAGGACCTTGGGCCAGGTCGCGCCGTTGTCGGGCGAGCATTCGAAATGCAGGCCGGAGGCGCCCGCCAATCGGTCGGCCGCCACGCTGACCTTCACGGCACCGTTGAGCGCTTCGACCGACGGCTTGCCGGGCGGTCCCGGTTGGCCGATCGGGATGACCGTTCCGGTCACCGGCGTCCACGGACCGTCGCCGGTCGCGCTGACCGCGGCGACCTCGCACGTGTAGGGCGTGCCGTTGGTCAAACCCTCGACGACGGCCGCCGGCTCGGTCGACACGCCCTCGGTCGATTCGATCCAGTCGCCTTCGCCCGTCCGACAGCGCGCCTTGTAGTCGGTGACCGCCACGGTGCCGCCGACGAGGGGTGTCCAGATCAACTGGATCCGCCCGTCGCCCGCGGTCGCGCCGATGCTCCGGAGGGCTGGCGTGGCCGGCGTCGGGGCCGCAGGTCGCGCCCGGCGTGGGCGCCACGGTGAACGTGCAGGTCGCGTCCTGGAGCGCGACGGCGACGGCGTTGCCCGCCTGGTCGGCCGAGTCGAAGACGACCTGCGGCCAATCGAACGTCGCGCCGCTCACGCAGGCGGGCATGTCGCGGGTGATCTGCATCTTCTCGAGCCCTGCCGCAAGTGCGCCACGTTCCTTCGGGTCGAGGCCCATCCCGACCGGCAGCAGCGCGAACGGCGTGCGGCTCCCGAACAGCTTGTCGCGGACGACCTGCACCTGGCTGACGGGCGTGCCCCTGACGTCGTGCTTGCCGTCGGTGAACAGGATCAGGGCCGGCCGGGTCGGCGTCGGCGGGGAGGTGCTTGGCAGCCTGCTGCATCGCCGCGACGTAGTTCGTGTCGATGCCGATCTTCTTGACCAGTTTCGGGTCGAGCCCCTTCCGGTATGCCGCCCGCGACGGTGCGCAGGCAGTCGGCGAACTTGCCGACCGTCTCCGGGCTGTTCAGGAGATGCAGGTCGACGCAGCCCGGGGTGTCGATCGCCTTCCCCGCGAATTGGACCATGGCTCGCGGTCGTGTCACCGGCGACGAGGTCCGCGGAGGTCTCGTCGACGCGTGCCGCGATCCGCTCGAGGGCCGTCGCGAAGCGGTCGCGGTTGGCCTTGTCGTTCAGGATCGATGCCGAGAAGTCAAGCACGAGAACGACGTCGGACCTGTCGGGCGTGGCGGCGCGCGCGGTCGTGGTGAGGGCCCCACCAGACAGCAGGGCCCCGACGACGATCGCGACAACGATGCGGCTGACCGGACCGAGGCGATTCATCCCGTCCCTTTTATCACGCCGCTCGGAATCCGGCGTCACATGCGGTGTCGTGCCCGACCCACAACGCGACCCGATCATCCCCTTGCAGGCGTCTGACCCATCCCAGCGGGGGCCCGAAACGAGGCGATCGGATGGACGACCTCGAGCCGCAACGTTGATGCCAGAAATCGCGCGCCATGGGACGCACCCAGTTCTTGATGCCTGTAGGCGGCATCACGCGCCGGCTTCATTCCCGCCCTGACCGGTCTTGATGCCGTCGACAAGCATCAGGAAAGTAAGTCCCTCCCGGAACGGTACAGATCAAGCATCAAGTCCGCCGGTTCGGGCGGGTCGTTTGGATCGGCCTCGATCCCGTTACCCGGCCAGCTTCTTGTACTTGATCCGGTGCGGCTGGTCGGCGGCGGTGCCGAGCTCGCGGTGCCGGTACTCCTCGTACTCGGTGAAGTTGCCTTCGAACCAGCGGACCTGGCTGTCGCCTTCGAAAGCGAGGACGTGGGTGGCGATGCGGTCGAGGAACCAGCGATCGTGGCTGATGACGACGGCACAGCCGGGGAACGACTCGAGGCCGGCCTCGAGGGCACGCAACGTGTCCACGTCGAGGTCGTTGGTCGGTTCGTCGAGCAGCAGGACGTTGCCGCCGGACTTGAGCAGCTTGGCGAGGTGGACGCGGTTGCGCTCGCCGCCGGACAGCTTGCCGACGGTCTTCTGCTGGTCGGTGCCGCGGAAGTTGAATGACGACACGTACGCGCGGGCGGGCAGCTCGCGGGCACCGACCTTGATGAACTCGGCGCCCTGGGCGATCTCGTCGAAGACGGAGCTTGTCGGCATCGAGGTCGTCGCGGCTCTGGTCGACGTAGCTGAGCTCGACGGTGTCGCCGATAGTGATCGTCCCGGCGTCGGGCGCCTCCTGCCCGACGAGCATCCGGAAGAGCGTCGTCTTGCCGGCCCCGTTCGCGCCGATGATCCCGACGATGCCGGCCTTCGGCAGCGAGAAGCTGAGGTCCTCGATGAGGATCCGGTCGCCGTAGCCCTTGCGCAGGCCCGCGATGTCGATGACCTGGTCGCCGAGGCGCGGTCCGGGCGGGATGGCGATCTCGAGCTCGCGCGTGTTGTCCTTGTCGGCATTGGCCTCGGCCAGCAGCTTCTCGTAGGCGCCGAGGCGGGCCTTGCCCTTGGCCTGTCGCGCGCGCGGGGCCAGGCGGACCCAATCGAGCTCGCGGGCGAGGGTCCGCTGACGGGCCTCGTTCGAGCGTTCCTCGCGCCCGAGGCGCTCGATCTTCTGCTCGAGCCAGGACGAGTAGTTGCCCTCGAACGGGATGCCGCGCCCGCGGTCGAGCTCGAGGATCCACTGCGCGACGTGGTCGAGGAAATACCGGTCGTGGGTGATCGCGACGACCGTGCCGGCGTATTCCTGGAGGAAGCGCTCGAGCCAGTCGACCGACTCGGCGTCGAGATGGTTGGTCGGCTCGTCGAGGAGGAGCAGGTCCGGGTGGCGGAGGAGGAGGCGGGCGAGCGCCACACGACGTTTCTCGCCGCCGGAGAGCGTCGTCACGTCGGCGTCGTCGGGCGGGCAGCGGAGCGCGTCCATCGCGATGTCGACGTTGCGCTCGAGGTTCCAGGCATCGGCCGCGGCGATCTTGTCCTCGAGGGCGGCCTGCTGGGCGCCGATCTTCTCGTAGTCGGCGTCCGGGTCGGACCAGGCGGCCATGACCGCGTTGTACTGGTCGATGAGCGTCTGGACCTCGGCCACGCCGTCCATGACGTTGCCTTTTACGTCCTTGGTCGGGTCGAGCTCGGGTTCCTGGCTCAGGAGGCCGACGGTGAAGCCCGGGGTCAGTCGCGCCTCGCCGGTGAACCCGTCATCGAGGCCGGCCATGATCCGCAGCAGGCTCGACTTGCCGGCGCCGTTCGACCCGATGACGCCGATCTTGGCGCCCGGATAGAACGAGATCGAGATGTTCTCGAGGACGGTCTTGTCCGGCGGGTAGTGCCGGGCGAGCTTGTAGGTCGTGTAGATGAATTCGTGGGGCATGCGTCAAGGGTAGCGGCTGTCGCGAGGCCTCACGGAACCCGGCGCATACTCACCCTATGCCCATCAATCCGAAGCTCGTCCATGTCTACCGGCTCACCGACAAGATCGAGGGCAGGGCAGAGGGCGCCTGGGTCTTCCAGTACCACGGCGAATCGTTCCTGACGGATCCGAACGGCGGCAATCCGGAGCCCCTCGCGTGGGCCGATCAGCCGCACGACCTCCTCGCCTTCGAGGTCATGACGCGCGAGGAGATCGCCGGTCTGCTGCGCATCAATCCGGCCAAGCTGGCCCTGGTCGCGAACACGGACTCGACGTTTCCTGCGCCGATCCTCGAATTCCACGACGGCCCGATCTGGGCTGCCGACGCGATCGATGCCTGGGCACCGACACCGACGACCACCACGAACGTCCGCGACACGCACGCGCGCTAGCCCTCCCGAAGGAGCCCTGAACCATGGCCACTGCCGAGTACTTCCCGGTCGCAGCGTCACTCGCCGGGACGAAGCTGCCGTTCTCCGAGGCGGTCCGTGTCGGCGATGTCCTGTACCTGTCGGGCGCGCTCGGCATCGACGAGACCGGGACGCTCGTCGCGGGTGGGGTCGCGGCCGAGACGCGCCAGGCGCTCGCCAACATCCGGGCCATCCTCGAGCGGCACGGGTCGTCGCTGGACCGGGTGGTCAAGGCGACCGCGATGCTTGCCGATATGTCCGAATGGGCCGCGATGAACGCCGTCTACGTCGAGCACTTCCCGGGCAACCTGCCGGCGCGCAGCGCGTTCGGGGCGAGCGGCCTCGCGCTCGGCGCGCGCATCGAGCTCGAGGTCATCGCCACGGTCGACTGACGCGATGGGCGGCGTGCATACTGCCGACCTAGCGCTCGGTCGCAGGCGTCGAGGGACGGTCGCCGCGGCCGGTGGAGGAGGGTTCCATGCCCAAGTACCTCATCCGGGCCAACTACACGGCGACCGGTGCGGCCGGGCTCCTCAAGGAGGGCGGCACGTCGCGGGTGAAGGCCATCACGGCACTCATCGAGAGCGGCGGTGGCAGCGTCGAGTCGATCTACTGGGCGATGGGCGACGATGACGTCATCATCATCGCCGACGCGCCGGACACGGCGTCAGCTGCGGCCTTGAGTCTCAACGTCGGGGCATCTGGTGCCGCGAGATGCACCACGTCCGAACTCCTGACGGCTGCCCAGGTGGACGACATCGCCAAGCGTCACGTCGACTATCGAGCCCCCGGCACCTGACCTGTCGATTCGCGCGTCTGCCGTTCGTCGTCCACTCGAAAGGCGACCGCGGCGAGTGACCCCGGTCCCGGACGAGGAGACGGACCGATGGCAGACGCACGGATCATCCACTTCGAAGTCACGGGCAAGGACCAGAAGGCCCTCCAGAGCTACTACAGCGATCTCTTCGGCTGGAAGCTCAACACGGACTTCCCGGGCGGCTACGGCATGACCGACCCGGCCCAGACGGGCCTCATCGTCGGCATCGGCGCGGCGCCCCAGGGTCCCGGCTTCGTGACCGGCTACGTCACCGTTTCGGACATCAACGCGACCCTCGAGAAGGCCGCGTCGCTCGGCGGCTCGGTGGTCATGCCGAAGTTCAGCCCGGACGGCACCGCCCAGCTCGCACTGGTCGCCGATCCGGAAGGCCACGTCCTCGGCCTGACCGAGGTATAGGTCGCGCCTGAGCTGGGGCGGGTCCGCGATCCGCCCCAGCTGGACCTCTAGGCGAGGGCCGTCTCCGGGACCGGGATGTCGTGCTCATCGGCGTCGGCTTCCGCCTTGGTCCGATGGATCGTCCCCGGTGCGTGCTGGGGCGGGGCGTAGATCGTGTAGAGGCGCAGGTCGGTCGGCCCGTCGTTGACGATGTTGTGGCGCGTGCCGGCGGGGACGAGCACGAGGTGGCCCGCCGCCACCCGGCTGCGCTCGCCGGCCAGGATCGCCGTTCCTTCACCCGTGACGAAGGTCAGGACCTGATCCACGTCCGGGTGCACCTCTTCGCCGATCTCGCCGCCGGACGGGATGCTCATGACGACGACCTGGGCGTGCGGGCCGGTCGCGACGACCTCGCGGAACCAGGTGTTGCGCTTCGTGCGCTCGATGATGTCTTCGTTGAAGCCCATGGCTTTGAGTCCTCCTTCGTGTCCGACGATCATGGGCCGAGGTCGGGCTCTGGCAAAGGGCCTTGTGGCCCATTCCGTCGGCCCACGCGAGGCGTACCATTCCGACCTACGCGACCGCGCGACCGCGCGATCGCGTCCTGGAGGAGGTCGTTCACATGCGTGATACAAGGCCGACGATGCGGATCGGCATCGTCATGGTGATGGCGGGCCTGTTGCTCGCCGCGTGTTCATCGAGCGGCTCGGGGTCGGCGGCCCCGTCGAGCGCCGCGTCAGGAGCTGCCCCGATCGCGGGTGGCCTGCTGGCCAAGATCATCGCCGCAAAGAAGCTGGTGGTCTCGACCGATGCGAACTACGCGCCGCAATCGGTCCAGAAGCCGGACGGGACCTACGAGGGCTTCGACATCGACGTCGCCACTGAGATCGCCAAGCGGCTCGGCGTCGCGGTCGAGTTCACCACGCCCGGCTGGGACGTCATCACGGCGGGGTCGTGGTCCGGTCGCTGGGACGTCAGCGTCGGCTCGATGACCATCACCGTCCCGCGGCAGAGCGTCTTCGACTTCAGCCCGCCGTACTACTACACGCCCGCCCAGATGACGGCGACGACGGCATCCGGCATCACGACCCTCGACGGGCTCGCAGGCAAGACGGTCTGCGTCGGTTCGGCGACGACGTATGAGGACTGGCTCAAGGGCCAGCTCCAGAGCGTGTCGACCGGGGCCGTCGCGACGCCACCCGCGGGCGTCAAGGTCCAATCTCTGAGTACGGATCAGGACTGCGCGCAGGCGATCGCCGCCGGCCGCAAGGATGCCGAGGGCTTCCTGACCTCCAGCACCACGGTCGACGCCGCGATCAAGAACGGAACGCCCATCGTCAAGGTCGGCGATCCGGTCTTCATCGAGCAGCTGGCCGTCGCGGTCGACAAGAGCGGCCCGGCGACCACCGATTTCATGCCGAAGCTGAAGGAGATCATCGACGGCATGCACGCCGACGGCACGCTCAAGACGCTGTCCGAAAAGTGGCTGGGAGGAGACCTCACCAAGACACCATCCTGACCCGGTCGAGCAACCCATCCCAGGTCCACCAACGGGGGCGTCGCGAACGGCGCCCCCGTTCTGCATCCGGAGGGAGGAACCATGACCGCCCAGGCAGCCGCCAGACCGGAGAGCCTCGCCCCCATCGTCCTCGAGATCGAGGCCGCGGAGCGACGCCACCGGACCGCCTTCACCCTCAGATTTGCGCTGACGTGGTTCGTCGTCCTGGCGGCGGTCGGGCTCTTCCTTGCGACGACCGTCAAGATCAACTGGGGCTTCCTCGCCCAGTGGCTCCCGTTCATCCTTGGCGGCGTCTGGGTGACGCTGTTCATCTCGGCCGTCTCGATCGTGTTCGCCGTCATCCTCGCCGTATTCGGGGCCCTCGGCAGGTTGTCGACCAACCCCTATTTCAATGGTCTTGCGTCGCTCTATGTGTCGATCGTCCGGGGCACGCCGCTCATCGTGCAGATCCTGTTCATCTTCCTGGCCTTGCCGGCGGCGGGGATCGTGCTCGACCCGCTGCCGACAGGCATCATCGCGCTTGCGTTCAACTACGGTGCGTATCTGACCGAGGTGTTCCGAGCGGGCATCCAGGCCGTGCCGGGCGGCCAGACCGAGGCGGCGCGGGCGCTCGGCCTGCCAGAGCGCGAGGTCATGCGCAAGATCATCCTGCCGCAGGCCACACGGATCGTGATCCCCGCCGTCGGCAACGACTTCATCGCGATGACCAAGGACTCGGCGCTCGTCTACGTGGTGGGCGTTCAGGAACTGCTGTATCGGGCACAGGCGGCGGGTCGCCCGTACGGGCAGACGTTCTCGACCATCATCGTGGCTGCCATCATGTACTGGCTCCTGACCATGGTCCTGTCCTTCTTCCAGGCCCGGCTCGAGCGGCGGATGGCCGCCGGAGACCGAAACCGATGACCGAGACGACAGCCGCAGACCAGACCACCGGTCCGGTCCACGATCCGTTCGCCGCTCCTGGCGCGCTGACGCCGGCCGGCGCGTCACCGATCGTCGCCGTGACGGCCCTCGAGAAGTACTACCACCACAACCATGTCCTGCGGGGGTGCACCCTCGAGGTCTACCCGAAGGAGACGATCTGCCTGATCGGTCGCTCGGGTTCAGGCAAGAGCACGCTCCTGCGCTGCATCAACTTCCTCGAAGAGCCGACGGTCGGGTCGATCGAGGTCGACGGCGTCAAGGTGGAAGCGGACCCACTGCAGCGCCACCGAAGCGGTTCCGACCGCGACAAGATCCGCCAGATCCGGACCACCGCCCAGATGGTCTTCCAGGAATTCAACCTCTTTCCCCACATGAAGGTGATCGACAACCTCATCGAGGCACCGATGAAGGTCAGGAACGTCCCGCGCGACCAGGCGATCGCGACCGCCGAGAAGTTCCTCGACAAGGTCGGTCTGCGCGAGAAGCGGGACGAGTACCCGGCTCGGCTGTCCGGTGGCCAGAAGCAGCGCGTGGCCATCGCCCGGGCGCTGACGATGGAGCCGAAGGTGCTGCTGTTCGACGAGCCGACCTCCGCACTCGACCCCACCCTCGTCGGTGAGGTCCTCAAGGTGATGGAGGAGCTGGCCCACGAGGGCTCGACGATGATCGTCGTCACCCACGAGATGGCGTTCGCGCGGGAGGCGGCCGATCGGGTCTACTTCATCGAGGAAGGATCGTTCCTTGAGGTCGGTCCGCCGGAACAGGTGATCGAACAGCCCAAGGATCCACGGACGCAGGCGTTCCTCTCGAGGCTGCTGAATCGTTGAAGGGGCTCTTGGCCCCCCGGCCCGCCGCGCGGCGAGCTCGCCGCGCGGCCCCGTTGATGCTTGTTATCGGCCGGGCCAGCGTCGTCTGTTCGGTTGATGCGTGTAGGCGGCATCAGTGGCCGGCGGGCGAGATGCCGTCCACAGTCATCACGACAGGAGAGCCTGGGTCGAGGGTCGAAATCAAGCATCAGGCCTGAGCGGCGAACTGCGGTGCCCGAGCGCCTGGGCCTACGGGAACAGGTCGTTCTCGCGGGGGATGACGATGTCGGCGATGCGGCCCTCGCCGCGGGTGAAGGGGGCGCCGCGGACGAGGGCGACGGGGCGGCCGGCGGTCTTGCCGAGCGCGAGTTCGGCGGCGGAGGCGAACTCGTCGGCGACGGCGCGGACGGTCGAGCGCATGACCCGGCCGTCGGCGTCGGGCACGCCGCGCAGGTCCTCGAGCGGCAGCAGCCCGGACACGCCGATGGCGACGTCGACGATGCCCCAGCGCCACGGACGGCCGAACGAATCGGACACGATGACCGGCACGTCGACCCCGAACCGCGCCGCGCACGGCCGCCCGGATGCGCGCCGCCGACGCGTCGGGATCGCGCGGCAGCAGCGTCACGAGCGACCCTGAGTCGGGTCCGACGTTCGACGCGTCGACGCCGCCGTTGGCGCACACGAAGCCGTGCGGCGTCTCGGTGATGAGCACGCCGTTCTCCATCCGGACGACCCGTCGCGCCTCGCGAGGACGACCTGGACCTGGCGCGGATCGCGGTCGTAGCGCTCGGCGAACTCGATCGCCTCGGCGCCGGGGACGACGCCGGTCAGGTCGACGACGGCGCCCTCGGCCTTCGACACGATCTTCTGGGTGACGACGAGCACGTCGTCGGCGTCAGCGGCAGCGGCGCCGGGCGTCCGCTCGATGGCGTTGCCGATGATCGTCGCCGAGGTCGTCGCCGATCGCGGATCTCGGGGATGCCGTCGAGGGCCGAGGACGCGTGATCGCGACGGCTCAGCCGACACCGAGACCCCGCCTCCGCTCGAGTGCTTCGACGAAGACGAGGTCGTCGGCGGTGTCGAGGTCGACCGTCAGCGGGCCGTCGATCTCGACGTAGGTCGCGCCGGCGGCCTCGGCGGCGGCCCGATGGGCGCCCCGGCTGCCGGGCCCGAACGCGAAGTCGATGACCTCGGGCGGCCGGAGGCCGAGGGCGTTCGTGCCGGTGCCGTGGCGGTCGGTGACGAGGACGACGACCGCGGCGTCGCTCGGCTCGGTCGAGCGGCTCGAGGACGCGGCGCGATCGCGGCTCGGCGGTCACGAACGGCAGGTCGATCGGCAGGACGAGGATCGCGTCCGCGCCCCCGCGACCACATCGGCCCGTGCCTCGCGCGAGGCCGGCGTTGAGGCCGCGCGATCGCTGGCGGAGGGTCCGTGCCCCGAGGTCGGCCGCGCGTGCGCAGGACGTCGCGGTCGGGGCTCACGACCAGCACGTCCGTCGAGCCGTCGACGGCCAGGGCGGCCACCACGGTCCGTGCCAGGAGCCCCTCGACGAGGTCCTGCCGCTCCTCGGCGTCGAGCGTCTCGCCGAGCCGCGTCTTGGCGCCCTCGAGCGTGCCGACCGGGATGATCGCCGCGATCCGGCGTCATGGCCGGCCCGCGAAGCCGAGGACGGCCCGTGCCAGCCGGGCGCGGCCCGCGTGGTCGGCCATGATCGTGTCGGTCACGAGGGTCCGGACGCCGAGCGCCGCGATGTCGGGCTCGAGCGTCGGCGTCGACGCGTGTCGAGGACGAACGCGTCGATGATGGCGCGGCATACTGCGCGGCCACTCCCCGGGCGCTCGATTCGTGACCCGAGCGAGACCAGCATCCGGTCGGCCGGGCCCTTGAGCGCCACGCCACCGACGATCGCCGCTGACCGCCACGACGGGGATGCCCGCGCGACCGCGCGTCATCGATCCGTGCCGGCATCCCGGGCACCGCCAGGATCGGCCCGATCGACACGATCGGGTTCGACGGCCCGATGACGATGACGTCGGCCGCGGCCAGCGGCGGCCTCGACCTCGGCCGTCGGCCGCGCAGCGTCGATGCCGTCGAACCGGACCTCGCGGACCTCCGGGCCCTGGTGGCGGTGGACGAAGTACTCCTGGAAGTCGAGCCAGCCGTCGTCGGTCCGGACCTGGGTGCGGACCGGCTCGTCGGCCATCGGCAGGATCGCGGTCGGGATGCCGAGCGCGTCCTGGAGCGAGCGGACCGCGTCGGTCAGCGTCGCGGCCCTCGCGGATCCGTGCCGTCCGCGCGATGTGCGTCGCGAAGTCGCGATCGCCGAGCCGGAACCAGGCCTCCTCGCCGTACTCGGCCAGGCCGTCCATCACGGTCCAGGTCTCGCCGGCGAGGCCCCAGCCGCGCTCGTCGTCGAACCGGTCGGCCAGCATGTACATGACCGCGTCGTGGTCGGGCATGACGAGCAGGCCGTGGCGCTCGGTGTCGTCGCCGGTGTTGACGATGACCGTCAGGTCGCCTGCGGGCGAGGACCGCCTGGAGGCCGTGGGCCAGCTTCGCGCCGCCGGTCCCGCCGGCGAGGGTCGACGACCTTCATGCGGTCACCCGGCGAGGAGCTCGCGCGACCTCGGCCATGCGGTCGATGGTCTCGCGGTCGTACGGCGCGGGCATCCGGACGATGACGGTCTCGAAGCCCAGCTCGACGATACGGCCGGAGCGCGTCGGCCACCTCGGTCGGGCTGCCGAGCAGGATCGACGCTCGATCCCATCGACTCGATGCCGTTGTGGGCCATCAGCGCTCCGATAGGCCGCCTCGGCTGCCGCCCGGTCGTCGCGGAGGACGATCGGGAAGCTGATGGTCTTCTCGATGGTCGACGATGTCGCGCCCGACGTCGGCGCAGTGCTCGGCGAGGATGTCGAGCGTGTCCCGGACCTCCTCGAGCGGCCCGCTCGTGTTCCAGCCGTCGGCCCGCAGCGCCACCGTCCGCAGCGTCTTGCGCGGCCCGGA
Source organism: uncultured Chloroflexia bacterium (assembly GCA_963776385.1). GTDB lineage: Bacteria > Chloroflexota > Limnocylindria > Limnocylindrales > CSP1-4 > SPCO01. Next base: position 599,229 of record CAVZME010000011.1, on the reverse strand, counting down.
GCCGCCGACCAGGATCGGCAGGTGGCGCCTGGATCGGGCGCGGCTCGCACAGCGCGTCGTGGAACGTGTAGAAGCGGCCCTCGTGGCGTGAACCGTTCGCCGTCGAGCAGCCGGCGCATGAGCATGACCGACTCGTCGAGCCGGTCGAGCCGCTCGCCGACGGCCGCGCCGAAATCGATGCCGAAGGCGTCGTGCTCGCGCTCGAACCAGGCGCCGCCGATGCCGAGCACCGCCCGGCCGTCCGAGATGTGGTCGAGGGTCGTCGCGAGCTTGGCGGTCAGCCCGGGGTTGCGGAACGTGTTCGCCCCGACCATCAGCCCGAGCCGGACCCGCGTCGTGACCGGGGCGAGCCCGGCCAGCACGCTCCAGCCCTCGAAGATCGGCTGCTCCCACGGCCCGAAGATGGCCATCAGGTGATCCCACGTCCAGACCGAATCCCAGCCGGCCGTCGTCGGCGGCGAGGGCCGCATCGCGGAAGCCCGGCCAGTCGGTCCGCTGCGACCAGAGCTGGAGCCCGAAGCGCGTCATTCAGTCGAGGTGGTCGTGGACGGCGGTCGGGCTGGATCCGGAAGCGAGATCCGCTCCTGGCGCTCGAACCGGTCGCGGATGAGTCCGCTCGGCCTCGCCGGGCTCCTCGTCGGTAGCGGCGGGCCATCGCGGCGATGTCGGCCTGCGCGGTCGCCTGGTCCGTGACCGCGCGGACGGTGCCGATCAGCCCGACCCAGCGGTAGCCATCGGCGGCGTCGATGACCGCGAGCGAGATCCGCGGGTCGCGCAGCAGGTTCGCCGGCCAGCGGCGCCCGACGGCGCTGTTGATGACGATCTCGTCGCCGTCGACGGTGTACCAGACGACGGCCTGGCGGGGCGCTCCGTCGGGGTCGATGGTGGCGATGGTCGCGTAGCGCTCGTCGGTCGAGGAAGGTCCGGATGTGGTCGGGGAACGGGACGGCTCATGCCCTCGATGGTACGCGAGCGCGGCGCCCGGCGACGGGCGGCTCGACGGCGACCGGCGCGGCGGCGGACGGCTGCGGCGCCGGGCGGCCCGAGCAGGTAGCCCTGGCCGAGCTCGACGCCGAGCGTCGGTCAGCGCGGCGAGGTCGGCCCGGCGCTCGATGCCCTCGGCGAGCAGATGTGCGCCGATCCGGCGACCGAACGAGACGAACGCCTCGACGAGGGCCTGCTTGGCGTCGTCGTGGCCGATGCCGTGGACGATCTCGCGGTCGATCTTGATGACCGACGGCCGCAGCGCGGCGATGAGCGCGAAGCTCGCGTAGCCGGCACCCGCGTCGTCGACCGCGAACCCGAACCCGAGCTTGCGCAGCGCCTTGACCTGGCGCTGGAGCTGGCCGATGTCGGGGACCGATTGCTGTTCCGTGCATTCGATCGTGATGCTGGTGCGGATCGAGGCCGGCCGCGCGGACCTGTGTCGCCGAGCGCGGTCGCCTCGAACGGCCGGATCGAGGAGGCTGAGCGGCGTCAGGTTGATGGCGAACCGGCGTGGCGGCGTGGCCGGCCGCGCTGCGCGGCCGCCTCGATCCGGCCGACGCTGCTCGAGGATGGTCGAGACGATGTAGATGTCGAGCTCGACACCTCGGTCCGTGTTGATGGCCGCCTGGACGACCGACGCGATCGACTGCGGCAGCATCGGCATCTCCGGCCGGAACAGGCACTCGTACTCGTAGCAGCTCGCCGGTCGCGAGCGTCGACGATCGGCTGGAACGCGATCGCGTGCAGCTTCCGCAGGCTGAAGAAGTAGTCGAGCATCTTGGTCTGGACGACCTGGGTCGACTGGGCCATCCCGATCCGGTCGGCCAGGCCGGACAGCTGGACCGCCGACGACATCGCGACGAGAGTAGCGGTCGCGCTCGGGCAGCGTCGTCGTCGAGCGGCGACCAGGCCGTATTCGGGCCGGTTGGCGGCCTCGGCGACCTCGGCGGCGAGCGTGTCGGTCAGCGCGTCGGCCGGTCCGATGAGGACGATGCCGGTGTCGAGCTCGAGCAGCCGGCCGCCCTCGACCCGTGCAGCGAGCCGGCGCACGAACCGGATATCGCGCGACCAGAGCAGCCGCTCGGGCGTGGTGCGACGAGGCGTGGACAGGAACCGCACGCGGGTATCTTGCGCGCGCCACTCGCGCCGTTCGGTGGCGCGACCGTCCCGGTCGGACGGGCCCGTTGGTCCGGTGCGGTGCCGAGGCGGTCCGGTGCGGTCAGCCGGCCAGGCGCTCGCCGGCGCGGACCGGCAGGTCGAGCCGGTTCTCCGGCGGCGCCAGCGGGCAGGCCCAGCGCGGGTCGAAGGCGCACGACGGCTGGAACGCGAAGTTGAAGTCGACGATCGAGCGTGCCCGGCGCCGGGTCGCCGCCGAGATCCGCGCTCTTGGCCGCGTCGACGAGGTAGCGGCCCGCGGCGTACGTCTCGACGCCGTTCGTCGCGTCGCGGAACGGGATGAACAGGCCGCCCGCGTAGCCCGCCATCCAGAACACGGACAGCGTCCGCCCGCCGCTCGGGAAGGGGAGCGTGATGCGGCCGACCCGGCTGAACGACGAGCGTGTCCGGCGCCGCTGTTGGGCAGCTCGAGCGCGAACGCGCCCGGGACCGGAGGCGGAGCGGGCTCGACGACGACCTCGAAGCGGAGGCTCGGATCGTGGTCGAAGTGGAGCGGCCCGGAAGTCCGCCCGAGCGTCGGGCGGGACCGGCGATTGCGGGTGCTCGCGGTAGAGCGACTCGCGGACGGCCCGCCAGTGGCGCGAGCGCGATCGCCGGGGTCGCGTCGCGGCCATCCGCGCGGACCTCGGCGTAGAGGGTCGCGACGCGCCGGCGCCAGTCGGCCAGCCAGAAGCGATCGGTGGCCGAGCCGTCGCCCTGGGCCCAGCCGGTTTCCGACACGTCAGCGCGAGCGCTGCATCGAGCGCCAGACGACCCACAGGCCGAGCCCGATGAGGAGGATCGGCCAGGCCTGGCCCCAGTCGAGACGCGGCAGGTCGAGGCCGAGCGTGCGGGTCGCGAAGAACCAGCCGCCGATGACCAGGATGATCAGGCCGAGGATGAGCGAGGCGTTCCGGCCGCTGTCGGCCGGCGGCGGCTGCCAGGCGGGTCTGGGGCGGTGGCGGCGGGGGCGTGCCGGGCGGCGGGGCGAGTGGCGGGCTGGGCAGTGTCGGGCGGCGGGATCGGCGTCGGCGTCGGCGTGCGGTTCGTCGGGTCTTCGGTGGTCATGGTCAGCCTCCGTCCTGTCAGTCTGGGGCATCGTAGAATCCGATGATCAGCGATGGGAACACCCCATGGCGGCATGGGATGGAGGCGACGCGTGGTCCACGACTCGACAACGGCGGAGATCGGGGTGTTCGGCGGGTCGGGCTTCTACTCGCTCCTCGAGGACGTGCGCGAGGTCAAGGTCGACACGCCGTACGGCCCGCCGTCCGATTCGGTCTTCCTCGCCGAGGTCGGCGGGCGGCGGGTCGCGTTCCTGCCGCGCCACGGCCGGCGCCACACGATCCCGCCGCACAAGATCAACTACCGGGCCAACGTCTGGGCGATGCGCTCGCTCGGGGTCAAGGCGGTCATCTCGCCGTGCGCCGCGGGCTCGCTCCAGCTCGCGGTCAAGCCCGGCGACTTCGTCGTGTGCGACCAGTTCGTCGACCGGACCACGCGGCCGCGCCGACACGTTCTACGACGGCCCGATCGTGACCCACCTCTCGTCGGCCGAGATCTACGACCCGGTCCTGCGCGAGCTCGCCATCGACGACCATCCGCGACCACGGCATCGCGGTCCACGAGACGCGGCACGGTCGTCGTCATCCAGGGCCCGCGCTTCTCGACGAAGTCCGAGTCGAAGTGGTTCAGCGACGCCGGCTGGGAGGTCATCAACATGACCCAGTACCCCGAGGCGTGGCTGTGCCGCGAGCTCGGGATGGCGGTCGTCAACATCAGCCTGATCACCGACTACGACGCGGGCGTCCTCGAGGGCACCGAGGCGGTCGACGCGACGAGCGTGCTCGAGGTCTTCCAGCAGAACGCCGACGCGGATCCAGGCGGTCGTGCTCGACCTCATCGGGCGCTTCCCGGCCGACCTCGACGCGCTGGGCGCGCTCGCGGCGCTCGATCCGACGCGCGGCGACGGGCACGCGATCGCGGCCGAGGACATCCGGCTGTTCGAGACCGGGCTGTAGTGGCGGGCGCAGGGGTCGAGGGCGGGCTGCCGATCGGGGTCAGCCTCCGGACGATCCGGGCCGAGCCCGGCTGGTGGCTCGAGAGCGCCCGGCGGCTCGACGCGGCCGGCTACGCAGGGCGTCTGGGCCTGGGACCACTTCATGGGCCGCGGCGACGTGACCGTGCCCGTCGTCGAGTGCTGGACGACGCTGTCGATGGCGGCCGGCGCGACCGTCGCGGATCGGTGTCGGCTCGTTCGTGCTCAACGTCATGAACCGCCACCCGGCCGTCGTCGCGCGGATGGCGTCCACCCTCCAGATCGCGAGCGGCGGCCGGCTGATCGCTCGGCATCGGCATCGGCGGCCATCCCAAGGAGCACGCGGCCTACGGCATCGACTTCCCGGCGCCGCCGGAGCGGGTCGCGCGCCTCGAGGAGGCCGTCGCGGTCATCCGGGCGCTGTGGACCGGCGGCCCGGTCACGCGCGAGCTCGCCGTTCTATCCGCTGGTCGACGCCGCGGCGTTCCCGGTCCCGGAGCCCGCGCCGCCGGATCATCGTCGGTGGCGAGACGCGCGGCGGGCGCGCGGCTGGCCGGCCGGATCGGCGACGGCTGGTCCGCCTTCGACGACAACTTCGAGGCAGAACCTGCCGCTCTACCTCGAGTCGCTCGAGGCGTCCGGCCGGCGGCGCGAGGACCAGCGGGTCATCGTCGGGTTCCAGGGCGACTGGCTCGGCGACGAGTCGATCGCGGAGTCGCCCTGGGTCACCGAGCCGCGCGAGACGTGGCAGCGCTGGCAGGCGGCCGGCGCGGACGGCGCGATCGTGCTGGCCCGGACGACCGAGGACGTCGACGCGCTGGTGGAGGCGGCCGGCCGCTGGTAGCGCCCGGCCGCCAAGTTCAGCTAGGTACTTGGTCAGGTCACGGCAGACTGAGCGCGTATGCGCCGCGTCCGTGCGTCGCCGCGTAGAGCACGTGGCCGCTGTCGGAGAGCGTGAGCCCATAGACCGCGACGCGCGGCATACCGGTGCCCGCTTGCTGCCACCCGGTCGACCCGGCCGGCAGTCGGAGCACCCCGAAGTCGGTCGACGCATACACGTCGCCCGTCGCGGCATTCCGGGCGATCCCGGTGACCGGCTGGTCGCCGATGTCGTACGAACGGTCCGCGAACTTGGCCGTGTGGCTCTTGGGGTCGTACCGGGCCTCGAGCACGTGCTGCGGCGTCCCCGGCGTGTACGCTCCATAGCCCGAGTACGAGATCCAGGCATGGTTGGGATCGGCCGGGTCGATCACGATCCCGGAGACGAAGCGACCAGGCGTCGCCGCCGTGTCGATCCGGAAGAAGTGGACGTTGTTCGGGTTCGCGGCGTTCGCCTCCTTGGTCACCCAGAGACGTCCGACGCGCGTGCCGGCCCACAGGGTGCCGGCGTCGCCCGGCGTCCGGGCGGTCGCCACGACGTATTGGCCGCCGCGATCGTTGACCGCCGAGCCGACGGTCAGGCTGTTGCCCATCGGCTCCCAGTCGCCGCACGGGCCGGCGTCGCGGTGCAGCGCGTTGCAGTGCTGCTCGAGGAACGCGGGGTCGCCGCCGTTGTCGTCCGTGCGCCAGACGTGCTCGAGGCCGATGAATGCGCGGCCGGAGACGTTCGGGTCGGCGATGAACGGCACGTAGAACGATCGCGCCTCCCTCGTGGCCTGGAGCGGATCGTAGATGGCCAGCCACTCCATGGGGTCTGTGCCGTGGAAGTTGATCTCGGGAGTGGCGTCGTAGTAGTTGTGATATCGGGTGGACGGGGTCGCTGCGTCGTAGCCGGACTGGCCGCCGTCGCCGCCGACGCTCTCGACCCATGTCGGCGAACCCGTGTACGAGAAGGTGCCGTTGTCCTGCGTGCCGCCCAACAGGTCGCCGGTCGGGTTGGCCGGGCTGTTCGACAGTGACTGGAACTGGATCGTGTTCAGGCCGTCGTTGATCGGGTCGATCGCGGACGGGATGTGGTCGAGCAACCGCTGGCAATCGGTCATGTCCGCGGGGGCCATCGGAGTGGTGCTCGACTCCGGATAGTGCCGAGTCGCGCACGCCGCCGACGCGTCGCGGGGACTGCGCACGTCGATCCTGACCACGCCACCGTCGGAGCCGACGAACGCGATGCCCGGGTCGGTGGGTGCGAAGACCACAGCGTGCTGGTCGGGATGGATCCCCTTCGTGAACGGATAGGTCGGCGCGTCACCCAGCGTCGCGCTCATGTCGTCCCAGGTCACGTCGGCCGGGATCGCGGTCGCGTTGGTCGAGCGGACCACCCCGCGCCCGTTGGACCGGGGCGGCTGGCCGGCGTATGCCGGCAGCTCGTCGTAGTTCATCGATCCGCCGAGCCACAGCTCGTTCGCGTGGCCCGGCCCGACGCCGAGCTGGCTGGCCGGGCTGACGACGAAGTCGTCGTACCCGCACTGGCCGTTCTGGCAGTAGTTGTACGCGAGGAAGCCGTTGGTGCCGTTGGTCGAGTTCGACAGCTCGGTCCAGCCGCTGTTGTCGAAGCCGACCCCCACCGAGCCGGCGATCGACGCCGCGTCATCGGTGCGCCACACGCGTGCCACGCCGAGGTCGTCGGAGGCGTCGCCAAGGTAGATCCGCGTCTTGCCGGAGCCGGCGTTGACGGCCTCGACCTCGGTCCGGTCACCGAACGTGTCGGCCGGGTTCATCGTGCTGAAGATCTGCTTCCAGCTCGTCCCGCCGTCGGTCGAGCGCCAGGCGCCGTACCCGAGGACGCCGGCGTACAGGGTCCCGGGTGAATTCGGGTCGAACTGCAGGCGGGTGATGCCGCCCTGGAACCAGTCGACGCCACTGGAGGCCGGCGCCGGGTTGGGTGGCGTCTTGCCCTGCAGGTCGGTCGACAACGTGAAGGTCGCTCCTCCGTCGATGGAGGTGTACACGCCGAGAGCGGGGGCGTCCGGTGGCGTGCGCCGTCCGCCGTTGACCGACGACGAGCCATGGCGGGCGACCGCGGTCCCGATCACCAGCATGCCGGGCTGGCCGGGACGCACGGCGATCGCGCCGATCGAGCGATTGGTCGCGATCGCCTGCGAGCCGGGCACGACGTGCCAGGTGTGGCCGCCGTCGGTCGACTTGAACAGGCCGAGACCGGCTTCGGAATCCCCGGAGCCATTGGGCTCGCCGGAGCCCGCGTACAGGGTGTTCCCGTTCGCGTCGTTCGGATCGATGATCAACGAGCCGAAGGCGTTGGACGGCAGGTCGTCGGCGGGCGCGATCCACGCAGGGTGGGTAGCGAGGGCGTCATCCGTCCGCCAGATGCCTCCGCCAGCGGCGGCCACCCATAGGCGGCACGGGGCGCCTGCAGGTGCCGAGGCCTTGCCGCAATTGGGGTCGATCGCCAGCGCGGTCACCCGTCCGGATTCCTGGGTGGGCGGACCGGTCTGAGTCAGCGGGTCGAAGTACTGCGACACCTCGCCGGGGATGACCGTGTTCACGGGGCCGAGCGCCGTCCACGCGCCCGGTGCCAGGGTCAGTGCCGCCTGGTAAGCGGCGTTGGTCGTGAATGTCGAGCGAGAAGGCTTATGGGGCTTCGCATCGAACGCCTTGCCCGACTTGACGGCGAGTTTGTCGTCGACGTACGAAAGCGGGATGGCCCGATTGTCCACCTGCTCCGCGGCCGGGTTCGAAGGGCCCTTGCGGTCCGCCTCGCCGGTGGTGCGCTCGAACTTCGCCTCCTTGCGGGGATCGAAGTAGCCCTTGGCGCCCTCCTCAGCCGCACGTTCGGCGTCCTCGTCCGTCCCTGCAGACGCGCCTCCGACAGGCTCGACTGATGCGGCAGCCTGCTGGGAGGGTGCGTTGGCGCGTTCGGCCTTCGACTGGTCGGACCCTCCGGAGCGCAGCGGGCCGAACGCGACGACCGCGACGAGCGTGACCACCGCAGCGGCCACCAGGGAGATGCGCAGAGCGCGCACGCGAGAGGGTCCCATCTCCATACCCCTTCTTCGATCCCCAGCGCGGGGGTTCGGAATCTACTCCGGCCGATGCCACGGCGAAAGCCTGAGACCGGGTCCGGGCCAATGTTCGGTGCGCCCAGGCACCAGCAACCGGGCGCACTGGATCCCGAACGCACCATTCGCTCCGCGGGCTCGCACCCGCCGTTCGTGGCACCATCACCCGGTGACTTCCCCACGGACCGCGGCGGCGAAAGCCACGCCCGATCAGAAGCCCGGCCTGACCCACCCGTGCGCGCGCTGCGGTGCGCCGGTGCCGCTCGATGTCGGGTTGTGCGAGCGCTGCAATCCGCTCGGGCTCCGCGACGTGTCGAGCTCGCAGGTCCACGGCATCGCGATCGCCGGCGTCGCGACGTTCGTGATCATCCTCGCCGTCGTCGGACGCCTGTTGCTGGCGGGGATCGGACCGTTCGAGGCGACCGTGGCGAAGGTCGTCCCCGACGGGGCCGGCCTGGCGATCACGCTCAGCGTCACCAACGAGGGCAAGAGCACGGGCCAGACGACGTGCCGGGTGACGGATCCGCAGAGCCGCACGAGCGGCATGGGCGGCTTCATGCTCAGCCCGAGGATCGACCCGGGCGCGACCATCACCTTCACCCAGACGGTCACGGACCTCGGCAGCGCGGTCCGCCCGCTCGAGGTCGAATGCGAATCGCCGTGACGGAGGACACGGTCCTCGCCGAACTCGACTTCGCGCTCGACATCGCCCGGCAGGCGGGTGTGGTCCTGATGGACCGATACGAGCGGCTCGAGCAGATCGACTACAAGAGTGCTCGCGACGTCGTCACCGAGGCGGATCACCTGTCCGAGGCGCTCATCCTGGACGCGATCCGGGCGCGCTTCCCGGCCGACGCGATCCTCGCCGAGGAGACCGGGGAGCATCGGGCGAAGGCGGGCGAGGCGCCCACGTCGGGGCGTGGCCGGGTCTGGATCGTCGACCCCCTCGACGGCACGGTCAACTACGCGAACGGCATCCCGATGTTCTGCGTCTCGATCGCGCTGGTCGTGGACGGCGTGCCGACGGTCGGGGTGATCCTCGACCCGACGCGCGACGAGGCGTTCGCGGCGACCGCGACCGGACCGGCGACCCTCCACGGCCGTCCGGTCCACGCCTCCGAGAAGGACAAGCTCAGCGACTTCGTCATCTCGATGTCACTCAATGGCCGGTCCGCGACGACCCGTGCCCGGAACGTTCGCAAGGCGATCCGGATCTCACGCTCGATGGGTTCGGCCGCGCTGGCCCTCGCGTACGTGGCGAACGGCCGGTTCGACGCGTTCGTCCAGCAGGGCGGGCTGTCCGCCTGGGACGTCGCGGCCGCCGGCCTGATCGCCGAGCGGGGCGGCGCCACCGTCACGTCGATGACCGGCGGACCATGGTTCGGCGTCGGCGACTCGCCGAAGTCCATCGGCATCCTGGCCGCCCCGCCGGCCCATCACGGGACGTTGCTCGCCTTCGTGCGCTGACGTTCCGGGAACCGAGACCGCTCGACGCGCCCCATACCCTATGAGCGCGGCGAGATGCGTCGCGCCACGGTTCTCACGCGACGGCCTTCGGCTCGTCTTCGTCCGCGGTCAGATGGATAGTCCCGATGCCGCGCTCTGGACCGCGGACGCCGGCGGCTCGAATCCTCGGCTGCTCGCCGCCACGCCACGGATCGGGTGGGCCGAATGGTCACCACGAGACGACGTCATCGCCGTCTCGCTCGACGGCGATCGCTCGGTCATCCGGATGGTTTCGACGGACGGCAGTGGGTTCACAGACATCAAGACCGGTCTGAACGCAGCCGACAACCCCGTCTTCAGGCCGTCGGACGGACAGCAGCTGGCCTTCCGGGGCTTGGCCAGGGACGGCACCCAGGGCATCTATCTCATCGGCCGGGATGGCTCGAACATGGAGCGTTTGGACCTGGATCCCGGGTTCGCGAGCGATCCCTCCTACAGCGAGAACATCGACGCCTACTTCCATGCTGCCGCGTGGTCGCCCGACGGGAGCCAGCTTCTGTACTACACGCTCGAGCCCGACAGTTCATCGCCGGCGGCCCGGGGTTCCGGATCCATGCCGCCGACGTGTCGACCGCTGGCGCGGTCACCGCTGATCGGAAGCTCGTGTTCGACCGAGCGGCCGACGACGAATTCGACGGCGCGTGGCTGACGTCGGGGAACGGGATCCTGTTCCAGTCCGTCGATGGCTCGGTCCATCGGGAGTGGGTCGCCGACCTCGCGGCGGGGTCCGCGGCGCGTGACCTTGGCGTCCTCGGGAGCGACTACGTCAGTTACCTCATCTCGCCCGACGGCGGGCAGGTCGTCCTGGCGGTTCCAACGGCGGCATCGGACAAACCGACGTACTCCGTGGTGGACCTGGCGACCCTGGCAGCGACGCCGTTGAACAGCGCAAGCGGCGACATCGTCTGGCAGCGCACCGCCGACTGACCTGACCGGCTCAGCCCTCGGCGAGCCAGCGATGGGGCCTCGACCGGAGACGGTCGAGGCCCCATTCCTCGCAGAACGCCTCCCATTCGGCGCGCGGCGCGCCGTCCCAGCGCAGCTCGTCCGGGTCGCGCTGGCGGATCGGGACGCCGTCGTCGACGGTCCTGAGGCGGGCGAGGTCGCGGTACAGCAGCGCCTCGTCCCAGTGGTCGCGCAGGGTCGCCGCGAGCGCCATCGCTCGCGAGCCGCCGACGCCCGGCACCTCCCAGGCCGACGCCTTGGGCGGGATGTCCTCGTAGTGGCCGTAGCGGGCCAGCACGGCGGCGGCGGACTTCGCGCCCCAGCCGGGCAAGCCCGGGAAGCCGTCCGAGGTGTCGCCGACGAGGCCGAGCCAGTCCGGGATGGAGGCGGGTGCGACGCCCCACTTCGCCCGCACGCCGGCGTCGTCGTAGACCAGGTCGCGGCGCCGATCCCAGAGGACGATCCGCTCGTCGACGACGAGCTGGGCCATGTCCTTGTCGGGCGTGCAGACGACGATCCGCTCGACCGCCGGATCCTCGCCGAACCGCCACGCGGCCGCCCCGATGGCGTCGTCGGCCTCGAACTCGACCATCGGCCACAGGACGATGCCGAGCGCCTCGACGGCGGCCTCGGCGATCGGGAACTGGGCGAGCAGCTCGGGTGGCATCCCGGCCGAGGACTTGTAGCCCGGGAACAGGTCGTTCCGGAACGACTCGATCACCCGGTCCGTGGCGCACCCGACGTGGGTCGCGCCCTGCTCGCGCAGGAGGAACAGCAGCTGGTCGCACAGCCCGGACACGCCCGACAGCGGGATGCCGTCCCGACCGAGGACCGGCGGTCGCGGCGCGAAGTGCGCCCGGAACAGCTCGTAGGTCGCGTCGACCAGGTGGAGCTGCACGAGTCGCCCGGTCAGTCGGTGACGGAACCCGTCTCGACGAGCTCCTTGAAGCGGCCGAGGTCCGCCTGGAAGATCGCGGCCAGGGCCGGGGTCATGACCAGCGCACCGAGATGAGCGAACACCGGCGGGATCAGGACCTCGTCCCAGCGCACGATCGTGGTCGTGCCGTCGGCGCCTGCTTCGAGGGTGATCAGGCCGCGGCCCTTGAACGTCCCGTCGTGGCTGATCGCGTAACGGTGCGGCGGCTCGAACTCGGTGATGGTGACCGGGTCCGTGACGGTGATGCCGAAGATCCGGACGTCCGCCTCGCAGCGCGTGCCGACGCCGATCGGTCCGCCGTCGAGCAGCCGGATCGCCTTCATCTCGGTCATCCAGCGGGGCTGGTCCTCGATGTCGGCCAGGACCGCCCAGACGCGCTCGATCGGGGCGTCGATGACGACGAGCGACCGGATCGGCTCGGGTTCGACGCCCTTCGCCTGCTCGGCCAGGATCCGGTCGATGGCGTAGCGTGATGCCGGCCCCGGCGATCGCCAGCCGGATCGCGCCGCGGATCACCGCATCACCGTGCGCCACATCGTCGACGCCGGCGGCCTCCATGCTCGTCGATGGCCCGCTCGCCGTCGCCCGGCTCGAGGTCGACCGCGGCGATCGCATCGGTCAGGACGGACGTCTCGAAGCCGAGCGTCGCCGCGTCGAGGCGGTCGCCTTGACGCAGTAGTCGGTCGCGAGGCCCGTCACGACGACCCGCTCGATGCCGGCGTCGCGGAGCAGCGCCGTCGAGCTCGGTCGGCGATGGTCTCGCCGCGTGACCGGGTCGCGCATCGTGAAGCCCGAGTAGCCGTCCTCGCCGTTGGCGCCCTTGCGGACCCGCGGCGCGTCGTCGGGGAGGGCCAGGTCCGGGTGGAGCGCCGCGCCCCACGTGTCGGCGACGCAGTGGACCGGCCAGATGCCGCCGTCCTTGGCGAAATGCGGCGTGGACGGCGGATGCCAGTCCTGGGTCGCGACCACGAGCGCGCCGTTGTTGACGCGCCATGGCGATCTCGCGGTTGATCGCCGGGATGATCGCCGTCGCCGCCGGCCACGCTCAGGCCGCCGGCCGGGTCGGCGAAATCGTTCTGGACATCGACGACGATGAGGGCCGTCCCGGGTCGTAGCGCTGCATGCTGCGAGCGTACTCGGCGCACTCGGGCAGCGGCCTCCGGTTCGCAGCGGCCTCGGGCTCGATGTTCATCCGCGGGGCCTGACAGTCCCCACGGGTCCTCGAAGGGTCGCCGCGACGTCCAGATCGGCGCCGTCAGCGCGATCCGGGGCGTGGCAGGCACCGAATCGAGCCCCGACGGGCTGCGGCGCAGCCTTGGACGCCCGAGTGGGGCCCAGCAGTCCCCGAGGCTGGGGCCACGGCCACATGGCGCTTACCCGATGAGCGCGGACCGCTCGTCAGGCACGACCGGCGCGACGGTCTCCGGCGGCACGGGTGGCTCGACGTCGAGCAGGTAGCCGATGCCCTGGAACGTCTTGATCCGGCCGGGCTCGCCCGGCTCGGCGCCGAGCTTGCGGCGGACGCGCGAGACCCAGACCCGCAGGTACTGCAGGTCGTCGCGGTACTCGGGCCCCCAGACCTTGGTCAGGAGCTCGGTGTGGAGGACGACCTTGCCGGCGTTGGCCGCGAGGTGCTGGAGCAGCAGCCACTCGGTGCGCGACAGCTGGACCAGCTCGCCGTTGCGGGTGACCATCCGCCGCTCGAGGTCGATCTCGACGTCGTCGAACTTCAGGACGCCGGAGCCCGGCGGGCGCCCGACGACCGGCGCAGGACCGCGCGGACGCGCGCGGCCAGCTCGTCGGGGTGGAACGGCTTGGCGATGTAGTCGTCGGCGCCGAGGTCGAGGCCCTTGGCCTTGTCGGCGGTCGAGCCCTTGGCGGTCAGCAGGATGACCGCGACCGGGCGTCGCTCGCGCAGCTGGCGCATGACCTCGATGCCGTCGAGGTCGGGCATGACGATGTCGAGCAGGACGATGTCGGGCCGGACCTCCTCGGCCTTCGGAGCGCCTCCTCGCCGCTGTTGGCGGTGACGACGCGGAAGCCCTCCTCGCCGAGGGCGATCGAGACGAGCTTCGTGATCCGTGGCTCGTCGTCGGCGACGAGGACGAGCGGCTGGGTGCTCACGGCCACCTCCTGATGGATGCCATGGTGACGGACGGATGCTCATACGTCATCCATCGAGCATCGCTCGAGGCGTGTGACGGCGATGGCGGCGGCGCGTCGTGACGCATTGCAGGCGCGTTGCATCCGCAATGTGACCGCATCCTCAGCGTCACTGCCGTCGCTGGGCGAGATGGGCTACGCTGCCCGCATGCGTTTCGGGCCCGACGAGCTGGCACTGCTCGCGCAGACCAAGGAGATCGAGATCGAGACCGCGATGCCCGGCGGCCCAGCCCACCGGACGATCATCTGGGTCGTCGTCGATGGCGACGACGCCTTCATCCGGTCGGTACAGGGGAGCCGACCGCACGCTGGTATCGCGAGGCCGTGGCGAACCCCGAGGTCACCATCCACGCCGATGATCGTCGCGCTGCGCGCACGGGCGGTCGCCGCGATCGATCCCGAGTCGGTCCGCCGAACGAGTGACGCCCTCGTGCGCAAGTACACCGGCCGCGGCGGTCTCGAGCCGATGCTCGAGCAGGACGTCCTCGACACGACCCTACGATTGCTGCCGAGCTGACCGCCATGTATTTCGACGAGTTCAAGCACCAGCTGCCCGACATCGACCCGGCGGAGACCGACGACTGGATCGCCTCGCTCGACCAGGTCGTCGCGCGAGGAGGGCGAGACCCGCGCCCGGTTCCTCATCTACAAGCTGCTCAAGCGCGCCCGCCAGCTCCAGGTCGGCCTGCCGCCGCTGACCCAGACCCGCTACATCAACACCATCAGCCCCGAGCAGGAGCCCGCTTCCCGGGCGACGAGGCGATGGAGCGGCGCATCCGCCGGCTCATCCGCTGGAACGCGGTCGCGATGGTCCTGCGCGCGAACAACCGGTTCTCGGGCATCGGCGGCCACCTCGCGACGTACGCCTCCGCGGCGACGCTCTACGAGGTCGGCTTCAACCACTTCTTCCGGGGCAAGGACGGCGGCGGGAGCGGCGACCAGATCTTCTACCAGGGCCACGCGGCGCCCGGCATCTACGCCCGCGCCTTCCTCGAGGGCCGGCTGATCGGTCGACCAGCTCGACCACTTCCGGCGCGAGACGGTGCCGGGCCAGGGCCTCAGCTCGTACCCGCACCCGCGGCTCATGCCCGAGTTCTGGGAGTTCCCGACGGTCTCGATGGGCCTCGGCCCGATCAGCGCCATCTACCAGGCGCGCTACAACCGCTACCTCCAGAACCGCGGCCTGCTCGACACCTCGGACTCGCGCGTCTGGGCGTTCCTCGGCGACGGCGAGACCGACGAGCCGGAGTCGCTCGGCGCGCTCCACGTCGCCGTCGCGCGAGGGCCTCGACAACCTGACCTTCGTCGTCAACTGCAACCTGCAGCGGCTCGACGGCCCGGTTCGCGGCAACGGCAAGATCATCCAGGAGCTCGAGTCGGCGTTCCGCGGCGCCGGCTGGAACGTCATCAAGGTCATCTGGGGCCGCGAGTGGGACGACCTCCTCGCGCGCGACGTCGACGGCCTGCTCGTCCAGCAGATGAACGAGACGCTCGACGGCGAGTTCCAGAAGTTCTCGGTCGCCGGCGGCGCGTACATCCGCGAGCACTTCTTCGGGCCGGACCCGCGGCTCGCGCAAGCTCGTCGAGCACCTGACCGACGACGACCTCGCCAAGCTCCGCCGCGGCGGCCACGACTACCGCAAGGTCTACGCCGCCTACAAGGCCGCCACCGAGCACACCGGCGCCCCGACCGTCATCCTCGCCCACACGGTCAAGGGCTGGACGCTCGGGCCGGGCGTCGAGGCCCGCAACATCACCCACCAGGCCAAGAAGCTCAACGAGGCCGAGCTCAAGATCTTCCGCGACCGCCTCGAGCTGCCGATCCCGGACGCGACGCTCAAGGACGCGCCGTACTACCACCCGGGCCCCGAGTCCGAGGAGGTCCAGTACCTCATCGAGCGCCGCCGGGCGCTCGGCGGACCGCTGCCGCGCCGCGCCGTCCGGGCCGACGCCGCTGCCCGCGCCCGGCGCCCGCGGTCGACGCCGAGTTCGCGGCCGGCAGCACGACCCCGGTCTCGACGACGATGGTCTTCGCCCGGATCCTGCGCAACCTCATCCGCGACCCGGAGCTGGGCCCGCGGATCGTGCCGATCATCCCGGACGAGGCGCGGACCTTCGGCATGGACCCGCTGTTCAAGGAGGTCGGGATCTACTCGGCGCTCGGCCAGCGCTACGAGCCGGTCGACTCCGATCTCGTCCTGTCGTACCGCGAGGCGACCGACGGCCAGGTCCTCGAGGAGGGCATCACCGAGGCCGGCTCGATGGCCAGCTTCCAGGCGGCCGGCACGTCGTACGCGACGCCACGGCCTGGCGACCATCCCGTTCTACATCTTCTACTCGATGTTCGGCTTCCAGCGGACCGGCGACCAGATGTGGGCGTTCGGCGACGCGCGCGGTCGCGGCTTCCTGATGGGCGCCACGGCCGGCCGGACGACGCTGACCGGCGAGGGCCTCCAGCACGACGACGGCCACACCCAGATCCTGGCCTCGACGGTCCCGAACCTGCGCGCCTACGACCCGGCCTTCGCCTACGAGCTGGCGGCGGTCGTCCGCGACGGCATCGAGCGGATGTACGGCCCGAAGCCCGAGGACGTCTTCTACTACGTCACGATCTACAACGAGAACTACGCCCAGCCGGTCCGCCCGGAGGGCCTGACCGACGAGGCGATCCTGCGCGGCATCTACCGCTTCGCGGCGGCCCCGGACCTCGGGCGCGACGCGCACCCGGCCCGGCTCGTCGGCTCCGGGCTCGATCCTCCAGCAGGTCCTCGCCGCGCGCGACCTGCTCGCCGAGAAGTTCGGCGTCGCGGCCGAGGTCTACAGCGCCCCGTCGTTCCCGCTGCTCCGCCGCGACGCCCTCGAGGCGGAGCGCTGGAACCGGCTCCATCCCGACGCCAAGACGCCGCGGGTGCCGTACGTCAGCACGATCCTGCCGCACGGACGGCGGCCCGATCGTCGCCGCCACCGACTGGATGAAGGCGCTGCCGGACATGGTCGCGCGCTGGCTGCCGCCGCACTACGTCGCGCTCGGGACCGACGGCTTCGGCCGGAGCGACACCCGCGAGGACCTGCGCTCGCTGTTCGAGATCGACCCGCCGCACATCGCGGCGGCGACGATGGTCGCGCTGGCGCGCTGCGGCGCGCTGCCGGCCGGCAAGGCCGCCAAGGCGGTCAAGGACCTCGGCATCGACCCGGACAAGACCGACCCGCTCGCCCTCTGATCCGCGGCCGTCGCCGGATCGGCGCCCGCGTCGTCACGCGCTGCAACGCCCGACGCATGTCCGCGTGACACGGCTGCCCTGGACCGCCTCCGTACGGTTGCGCCACCGACGTCATCCGACGTCACCCGACCCGGCGAGCGCCCGGGTCGCCAGCGACCAGGAGGCCCTAGTTGAACGAGAACGACAAGACCGTCGACGACCGCACCCTGCCCGGCACGACGACCCGGTCGACGCCGACGCGCGCCGCGCGTACGACTCGAACGGCACGCTGCGTCGAGAACGAAGAGCACGGCAATGAGGCCATCGGCGCCGGCGCCGGGGCCCTCGGCGGCGCGGCCGTCGGGATGGCCGTCGGTGGCCCGGTCGGCGCGGTGGTCGGCGGCGGCATCGGTGCCGTCGCCGGCGCTGTCGCCGGTGAGGCGACCGAAGGCGACGACGAGGCCGGGCTCCGGGACGGGCGCGCTTGGTGGCGGTGCCGCGGGCGCCGTCGTCGGTGGCGCGATCGCCGGACCTCCCGGGTGCCGTCGTCGGCGCCGCGGTCGGCTCGGCCGCCGGGGCCGGTGCCGGCGACCAGACCGAGGAAGAAGTCGAGGAGTCCGACACGGTCAAGACGTATCCCCGCTAACCTCTGACCACACGCCGCCGGCTGACGGCCGGCGGACGCGACCACGACCGTGGGCACGGTTTCGCCGGCCCACGGTCAGCCGCGTCCCTCGAGGAGTCCGTCATGACCAGATCGCTCCGCATCGCCCAGGTCGCTCCGCCGATGGAACGCGTCCCGCCGCGCGCCTACGGCGGGACCGAGCGGTCATCGCCGAGCTCGTCGGTGAGCTCGACCGCCGCGGCCATGACGTCACGACATTCGCCAGCGGCGATTCCGACGTCCCGGGCCGGCACATCCCGACCGTGCCCGAGGCGCTCCGCCCGTCGGCCTTCGAGGGCGACCCGCTGCCCTACGTTCTCCTGACCATCGAGTCCGTCCTCGACCACGCCGACGAGTTCGACGTCATCCACAGCCACCTCGAGTGGGCCAGCCTGCTGCTCGCCCGCGTCTCGCCGATCCCGGTCGTGTCCACGTTCCATGGCCGCCTCGACCTGCCGTGGGCGACCGAGATGTTCGCGCGCCCGACGGCCGGCCTCGTCGCCATCAGCCAGAACCAGGCCGCCGTCGCACCCGGAGGTCGAGTGGGCCGCCGTCGTCCACAACGGCCTGACCCTGGAGGACGCGCCGTTCGAGCGACGCCGGGGCGACGCGCTGTGCTTCGTCGGCCGGGTGACGCCGGAGAAGGGGATCGTGGAGGCGATCGAGATCGCCAAGGCGACCGGGCGACCGCTCCGGATCGCCGCCAAGGCCGGCCCGACGCCCGCCGAGCGCGACGTACTACGAGGACGTCTTCCAGCCGGCGCTCGAGAGGCGGCCGGCTCGTCGGTCGAGTTCCTCGGCGAGCTGGGTCAGGCCGACCGCGACCGGCTGTTCGCCGAGTCGTACGCGTCGCTGATGCCGGGATCCTGGCCGGAGCCGTTCGGACTGGTCGCGATCGAGGCGCTCGCCTGCGGGACGCCGGTCATCGCCCGGCGGGTCGGCGGGCTGCCCGAGATCATCCGCGAGGGCATCGACGGCTTCTTCGGCGACGACATCGACCCAGCTGGCGTTCCTCGTCGGACGGGTCGACGAGCTCGACCGCGCGGCGATCCGGGAATCGGTCCTCGACCGGTTCTCGGCGCCCCGGATGACCGACGGGTACGAGGCCGTCTACCGCTCGATGCTCGGGCGCGGCGCCGCGAGCGATGACGATGACGCGCCCCGACCGCTCGAGGCGGTTCGCTAGGCGGTTGCAATGCTCCCGCCCGGATGCGTTGTCCGCGCGTGTCGTCGCGACCGATAGGGTGGGTCGGCCCCCAGCACCCCAGGAGGACCCCACCTTGAGATCTCTTCTCGCACTCCTCATCCTCGGCGCGGCCATGCTCGTCGGCGCATGCAGCAACTCGAGCTCGAGCACGTCGCCGTCCCTCGTGCCGCTGCCCTCGGTCGAGACCAGCCCTGCAACGAGCCCAGAGGTCAGCCCGAGCTGATCGCCGCCACGATCAGGCAAGTCCAAGGACGCGGTGCCCCCGAACGGGCGTCGCGTCCTTCTTCGTGCGCGGATTCCGTGCGCACGTGTCGGGCGAGTCCGCTAGGGTTGAGGCGTCCAGGCAGGAAGGGCGTGAGGGAGGCCGATGTCAGCCGAGGGACGTGTCCTTCGCCTGTTCCGATTCCGCTCGGTCCATCCCGCCTTCGACGAGTTCCTGCGGACCGAGATGATCCCGGACCTTCGTCGGCTGCCCGGACTCGTCGACGTCCACGTCGGTCGTCGGAGCGACGACCAGGGCGGCGATCGCCTCGTGGCGAGCATCTGGACCGATCGCGAGGCGATGACCGCCGCAGTCGGCGCGACCATCGACGAATCGACGTTCCATCCGGAACGCCTGTCCGACACGACGGACCGAACGCTCCAGGTCCTCGACCTCGACATCGGCCTGACGTTCACTCCGCCCGAGCCGCCGCGGCTCCTGCGTGTCTTCCGGGGCGTGGTGCGCTCGGGTGAGCTCGACGCGTACATCGTTGGCGCTCGCGCCGGGACGGAGGCGGACGCCGCGGCAGGGCGAGGACCGTGCGCGCTGTACCTCGCCGCGGACCCACCAGACCGCTTCGTGACGGTCTCGCTCTGGCCGTCGTGGCGGGCCATCGAGCTTGCCACCGGGGGCGACATCCACCGGCCGACGACGACCAAGGACTCGAGCCGACTGATGTCGATGGACATCGACCACTACGAGGTCGTCGCCAGCGAGTGACGGTGGTCAGGCGCGAGCCATCCCGCGCCGGAGGCCGCTCCACGCCGCCACCAGCGTCACCACGGCGATGAGCCCGAGCGCGGCGAACTCCCACAGCTGTGTCGTCGAACCGCGCAGCATGATGTCCTGGATGAGCCGGATGCCGTGGGTGACGGGCAGGGCGAAGGCGAGGATCCGGACCGGTTCCGCGAACTCCGAGATCGCCACCACGAAGCCGCTGAAGAAGACCGACGCGAGGAGGAGCAGCAGCGACAGCTGGACCGCCTGCCGCTCGGAATCCGAGACGACCGCGATGAGCAGGCCCGACCCCGAGCGACGCCAGCAACAGGAGGCCGATGGTGGCCGCGAGCGCGACCGGGATCGCCGAGCATCGGGATGTCGAAGCCGACCACGAGCAGGGCGACCGTGATCGTCGCGATGAGCCCGCCGATGAGCAGATAGGCGAAGACCTTGCCGGCGATGACCTCCCAGGCGTTGATCGGCGCCGACGCGGAACAGCTCGATCACGCCGCTGGTCCGCTCCCGCACGAGCGCGAGCGCGACCAGGGTGACGGCGAGGTGCTGCAGGATCAGCGCCAGGACGGCCGGACCGTAAGTAGGCGAGGACGCGCGGCTCGGTGGGCGCGGCGTTGCGCAGCTCGGCCTGGGTCGGCGCCGCGACGACCTGCGGGCGGGATCTGGGCGGCGGCCGTCTGGCCCTCGGCCAGGGCGAGGCCCTGGCCCTCGTTCGACCGCCCGCTGGATGATCGTCTGGTTGACCGCGCTCGACAGGTTCGCGGCCAGGATTCCCGGCGTAGTTGGCGCGGATCGGGTCGATCGTATCGACGACCACCTCGATGACCGACTGCTGGCCGGCCTTGAACGACGCCTCGGGGTCGGGCGGGGTGACCACGACGACGTCGACCGTCCCGGCGGCGAGACCGCGTTCGGCGGCCGCGACGTCGGGCACGACCGCCTGGATGTGCAGCCCCGCGCCGGCGAGCTCCTGGTAGCTCGTCCACGTCGGTCGGGATGCTCGAGCCGGGCGGGACGACGACGACCGTCTCGAGCGGCCGGCGGAAGCCGTTGTAGCCGAACCCGAACAGGGCCATGATGAGGAACGGGCCGAAGACGAGGCTGACCAGTGCCCCTGGCCGGCGAAGGACCTCGATGAGCTCCTTGCCGACGATGGCCAGCAGCCGCTGGACCATCGTCACCGAGGCCCCTCATGCCGCGGCCCCCGCGTCGCCCGTCTCGATCCTCGTCGCGCGTCGCGAGATCGCGAGCGACGAGGGCGGCGAAGACGTCATCGAAGGACGGGCGGACCTCGCGGACGCGTGGCGACCTCGCCGCCGAGTCGTTCGATCGCCTCGACCACGTCGGGCGTCGCAGTCCCGGCATCGTCGACGGTCAGGGTCAGCGTGCGCGGCCCGTCCTGGCGGACGTGGCGGATCGACGGGCGAATCGGCGAGCGCCATCGCCGTCGAGGCGAGCGGCGGTCTCGAGCTCGAGGATGTCGCCGCCCATCGCGTCGCGGCGCAGGTCGTCGGGCGTCGCCAGCGCGATGAGCCGGCCGCCGGCGATCATCGCGACCATGTCGCACGACTCGGCCTCGTTGACGTACTGGGTCGTCACGAGCAGCGTCCGGCCCGCATCGCGCAGGCGATGGAGCTCGTCCCAGATCGTCGAGCGGAGCAGCGGGATCGATGCCGGCGGTCGGCTCGTCGAGGAACAGGAGGGCGGGGTCGTGGACGAGCGCGCCGGCGAGTTCGAGGCGACGCTGCATCCCGCCCGACAGCCGGCCGGCGCGGCGACCGCGGACGTCCCACAGGTCGAGCAGCTCGAGGACCTGCGCGCGTCCGGCGCCGGCGCGAGAAGTACAGCATGCCGAACAGCGACGCGACGAAGTCCACGTTCTCGCGGACGGTCAGGTCCGGATAGAGGGTGAACGACTGGGGCATGTAGCCGATCCGCTCGCGGGTCTCGCGGCGGAAGCGGCGCGGGTCCTCGCCGAGGACCGTCAGCTGCCCGGACGTCGGCCGGCAGGGCGCCGGTCATGCAGCCGGACGAGCGTCGTCTTGCCGGCACCGGACGGCCCGATGATGCCGAGGATGATGCCTGCCGGGACGACCAGCGAGATGCCGTCGACCGCGACCTGGTCGTCGAATGTGACCGAGGCGTCGACGACGACGACGGCGGCTTCGGGCTGGCTGGTGGGTGATGGCACTGGGGGTCTCCCGACACGTGGCGACCAGACTGGTCGTCATCCCTGCGAGGGTGCCCGGTCGGCGGTTACGCCCATCACGGGCGGCTCCGCGTGCGCATCGCAGTCGCATCGCAAGGCTGCAACGCGCCTGCCACGGAACGGGCCGCGCGATGGCGGAGTCGTGCGAACCCCGGCGCCTCACAGTAGGGCCGATGACGACAGAGGGACACGCGTCAGCGCGGGCGGCCGGGCTGCGCTATGCGAGCGACTCGCGCCCGGGGATCAGCCGCCGCCGCGCGGGTCGTGGCTTCAGCTATCGCACCGCCGACGGCACGACCGTCCGCGACCGGGCGGTCATCGAGCGGATCCGGGCGCTGGCGATCCCGCCCGCCTGGACCGACGTCTGGATCTGCGCCGACCCGATGGGCCATCTCCAGGCGACCGGCCGTGACGCGCGGGGCCGCAAGCAGTACCGCTATCACGCGCGCTGGCAGGCGGGCCGCGAGGAGTCCAAGTTCGAGCGCCTCATCGAATTCGCCCGGGTCCTGCCGCGCATCCGGCGCCGCTGCGAAGCCGACCTCGGCCGACCCGGGCTGGCGCGCGAGAAGGTGCTGGCGGCGGTCGTCCGGCTGCTCGAGTCGACGCTGATCCGGGTCGGCAACGACGAGTACGCCCGGCTCAATCGGTCGTTCGGGCTGACGACGATGCGGGATCGCCACGCACGCGTCGAGGGCACGGCGATCGTCTTCCGCTTCCGCGGCAAGTCCGGCCAGCGCCACGAGGTCGGCCTGCGCGATCGGCGCCTGGCCAGCGTCATCCGGCGCTGCCAGGAGCTGCCCGGCCAGGAGCTGTTCCAGTACGTCGACGGCGACGGCGAGGTCCACGACATCGGCTCGGACGACGTCAACGCCTACCTGCGCGAGATCTCCGGCGCCGACGTGACCGCCAAGGATTTCCGGACCTGGGCCGGGACCGTCCTGGCCTATCGGGCGCTCAAGGCGCAGGCCGCCGCGGAGGATGCCCGGAGCGCCCAGCGGAACGTCGTCGAGGCGGTGAAGGAGACCGCGCGCCAGCTCGGCAATACGCCCGCCGTGGCCCGCCGCTCGTACGTCCATCCGGCGGTCGTCGACGCGTATCTCGAGGGATCGTTCCGGGGGGCCCTTCTCGAGGCTGCCGAAGCCAAGGTCAGTCCGCCGTCGGCCGCCGATCGGGCCGAAGAGCGGGAGGTCGTGGCCCTGCTGCGCCGACGGGTCCGGCTCGGACCGATCCCGACGAACGCAACGCCGTCGATAGGCGAGACGCGGCCGGGAGCGCACGAGCGTCGCACGACAGCGGCGATGATGGACCTGACCCCCGGATGAACCGATCGGAGGCACACGACCATGTGCATGAACTGTGGATGCGGTGAGGCGGACAAGCGCCACCACCCGACCGATATCACCCGGGAGGACCTCCAGCGAGCCGCCGATGGCTCGGGGATGACCCTCCGGGACGCCGCGGACAACGTCCGCCGCGCCAGCTCGGAGATCGCCGAGAGCAAGGATCGGGCCGAGGCCCGGATGTCTGGGATCGCCCGCTGAGCCGTCCGGCGGACGGTATGTCCGCACCACGCACCGAACGCCCGACCGGATCGACCGGTCGGGCGTTCTTCGTGGACGCGATCCGCGATCCGGTGTCAGCGCGACTTCGACGACCGCGTCTTCGTCTCGCCGTGCTCGGCGCGCTCCTTGTTCACGGTCCGCGCCGCCCGTTCCTCGGCCTCGTCCTCGCTGATCCCGCGGTCCTCGTACGAGTCCTTGATGTGCTCGTATTGACGCTCCCGCTTGGGGCTCCACGCTTTCTGTGGCATCGCTGGCCTCCTCATTTCTGCGCCTCGTCCGGATCCGGAGACGAAGAAGCCCCGCCGAAGCGGGGCTTCTTGGTGAAGCGACCGTCCGGCTACGGACGACCGCTGACCTCGCGCCGAAGGTCGTCGCCGGCATTGCCGATCTTGTCGGCGAGGTCCTCGCCGTCGGCCCCACGCTGGGCTCGCTTGGCGGCATCACCCGCGTCATCGAGACCGTGATCGAGGTCGTCGCCCAGGTT
Organism: uncultured Chloroflexia bacterium; assembly: GCA_963776385.1. Taxonomy (GTDB): domain Bacteria; phylum Chloroflexota; class Limnocylindria; order Limnocylindrales; family CSP1-4; genus SPCO01. The sequence continues at coordinate 575,219 of CAVZME010000011.1, read as the reverse complement.
CCCGGCCTGGCGGCGGAGCTCGTCGCCGGCGTTGCCGAGCGTGTCGGCCACGCTCTCGTCGCCATCTGCCTGACGCCAGGCCTCCTTGGTCGTCTGCTCGCCTTCGCGATACGTGTTCTTCGGGTCCATGTTTCGGCCCTCCGGCTTGGTGTCGCTCAGGCGAGCGACGGTGATGCCACGGTAGGGTCGCGGCCGTTCCAGCCGGTCGCCAGCGACAGCCCGGCCGATATCAGCGGCCTTGCAGCCGCGAGCGCCCGTTGCTGGCAGTGCCGACCGCGCCACGCGCTCGGTCCGGGAGCGGCTCGAGCGGTCGAGCAGGCGCAGGCCGAGCACGGCCGCCGGCACGAACGCCGACAGGACCAGGACGCGGCTCGCTCCGGCGAGGAGCAGACCGGTCGCCAGCCCGAATGACAGCGCCGTGCCGACCGTCAGCATCTCGTCGCTGCCGGCTTCCACCTGGCGGTCCATCCTCGACCAACGCCGAGCGGGTGGCGGAGGCCACCTCTGGCAGCCGATCGGCGGCATCCGAGGCGGCGGACCTGATCGTCCCGGCTGCGTCGGCGACCGTGCTGCCGAGACCTGAACGGGTGTCCTCGTGTTCTGTTGTCATGGCGCGTTCCCTTTCCAGAAATGGCGACGGACGACCCGGGGAGGGGCCCAGGTCGTCCGTGCTGGATCTGCTCGACCCCGTCACTGGCCGATCAGATGGGTGATTGCGTTCGGTGGGCCAAGCGTATGACCGGCTGTGCATCAAGTCGATGCTCGTCCGCCTGACGGGTATCACAACCGCATGTCAATTCCGGGACGGATCGTCGGCCCCCGGACCCCCAGTGGCACGAGGGCCGACTGGGACCAGCATGCCGGTGCGGGGCGTGGCGTCCAGACCGGCCGGTCGGCGTGTCGCGTTGCATCCTCGTGGCATGACGGCGATCTCCGAGACGTGACGAAACGCCCGCCGTTGCCGGCGGGCGTTTCGTGTCTTCAGGGGCCCGGGTCATGCCCGGGCAGCGAGCTCAGATCGAGCCGCGACCGGCTCGGGAGCTCCTGGTGACCATCGCCGACCACGAGGACCGTGATGATCGCGCCGATCGTCGCGACGACGATCGAGCTGATGTCGAACGGGCCGTCGATCGGCTTGCTGTTGAACAGGACGCTGGCCAGGAAGCCGCCGACGAGGGCGCCGACGATGCCGAGCACGATGTGCCCGATGACGCCGAGACCCTCGTCACCGTTGACGAACATGCCGGCCAGATACCCGGCGATGGCGCCGAGGACGATCCACGCGATGATGCTCACTTCGTACCTCCGTTCCCAGTCGCGGGCCTCTCACCCGCCTGCTGGGTCGTGTCTGTCCCGTGGTCGGGATTGGCCCTCAATGTCGGGTCCGCGACCGCGCAGCGCGACAACGTCTGGCGGGCGCGACGTAACAACTGCATGGCAGCGATCCGCCCGGTCGCGTCGCCGGCCGGGGGACTGCGATGCATCTGCGAGGCCGCGCGCGAGCGCGCACGTCCGGACGGCATGAGCCGGAGCCGATGCTCCGGACGATCGGGGGCATCGAACGAAGAGGAGACACCATCGATGCTTCACCTGCCGACCTCGGCGGATCGACCGACCGAGAGTCCGCGACGCCGGTCGCCGAGCCGACCGGGCGATGGACCTGCTGCAATACGGGCTCGCGCTGCTGGCGGTCGCCGCCGCTGTCGTGCTCGGGTCGGTCCGCTGACCGGCGCCGGCGTCCCGAAGCCTCGAGCCCGCCTCTACGACGCCGAGGGCGTCGACCGTGAGGTGGACCTGGCGGACGGGCTGACGTCGCGGCTCAGCGAGCACCAGCTGCTGTGGATCGACGTGGACCGGGCCGCCGGCCAGCACCTGGCGTCGGCCATCGAGGCGCTCGAGATCTCGAGCGGACCTCGGGTCACGGCTGGCGGAGCCCGGTGGCAAGCCCGACCTGACCAGATACGAGCACTATCTCCACCTCGTCCTCCATGCGGTCGAACCGGCAGCCGACGCCCGCCGACCCGCCGCCGGTCACGGCCATCGACATCGTCGGCGGGCGGGATTGGGTCCTGACCGTGCATGACGGTCCGTCGCCGCGTTGGAACGACTCGATGCGATCGACCGAGGGCGAGACCCGACTCGGAGCGCTCGACGCTGCCGGCTTCGTGGCCGCGGTCGCCGACGAGGTCCTGGCCGACTACCTCGAGCTGGTCGAGGACATCGAGCGCGAGATCGACCGCTCGACGAACGCGCCCTGCGAGCGGCGGCGCGCTGACGACGTCCTGGGCCGGATCGTCGCGCTCCGCCGCCGGATCGGGCTGATCTGCGGCGGACGCTCGCACCGCATCGGGTCGCCTTCGCCGCGCTGGCCCGCCCCGAGATGGCGCTCGATGACGAGTTCGGCCAGCCCTGGCCGGGCCTGACCGACCGGCTCGACCGGACGCTCGACGCCGTCGAGAACCTCCGCGACCTCCTCATCGGGACGTTCGACATCCACATGGGCCGGGCCGCCAAGGACGCCAACGACGTCGATGAAGCTCCTGACCCTCGCTGTCGGCGGTCTTCCTGCCGGCCGTCGTCCTGGCCGGAGTGATGGGGATGAACTTCCAGCTGCCGTTCTTCGAGGCGCCCGAGCAACTTCTGGATCGTCATCGCGGCGATGCTCGGCCTCGCGCTGACGATCATGGCGATCGCCTACCGGCGCGGTTGGGTGTGAGCGCCGCTACTCGTCGAGCTGGTCCAGGGCGAAGCCGAATTCCGCGCCGCCCTCGGGACGAGGCGCCGCCCAGATCCGACCGCCCATCGCGCGGATGAGCCGCGCGCAGACGAACAGGCCGATGCCGGCCCCGCTGGCCGACGCGGCCGTGCCCGGCGATCTGTAGAAGAGGTCGAACAGCCGGCTCGTCTCATCGGCCGGGAAGCCCGGACCGTCGTCGAGGACGCGCACGAGCGACCTCGCCGTCGCCGGGGAGTGCCGCGATCGTGACGGTCGACCCGGCGCCGCCGTACTTGGCCGCGTTCGACAGGAGGTTGCGGACGACCTGCTCGACGTACGTGGGATCGGCGGTGACCGTCGGCAGGCCCGGCACGATGTCGAGCACGAACGAGACGCCGGGCCAGCGACCTTCCTCGGATCGGACGACGCCGGGCAGGAGACGCTGGAGGAGGACCGGTTCCCAGCCGACGTCGCCGCCCTCGTCGCTGAATCGGTTCAGGGCGACGACATCCTCGACGAGCCGCTGGAGGCGTTCGGCCTCCTCGTAGATGTCCTGGAAGATGCCCCGGCGTGTCTCCTCGTCGAGCGACGTCTGCTCGCGGGCCAGGATCTTGGCGCCGCCGAAGATGGTCGTGACCGGCGTGCGGAGCTCGTGCGACAGGACGCCGATGAACGTCTCCCGGATCGCCTCCCTGCGGCGCGCCTCGGTGACGTCGCGCAGGACGACGATGGTCTCGTCACCGGCGGTCGCCAGGCCGATCCCGACGGTCACCGGGTAGGTCGTCAACTCGACCCAGCGATCCGGGTCCGCGAGGATCGCCAGCTCGACCGGGCCCGCGCGCGAGCCGAGGGAAGGGGCCGCTCCGCCCGGATCGCGCAGCAGCGCGAGGACATCGGCGTAGGTCTGGCTCGTGATGTCGGGGAACAGATGCTCGGCGGCGGGGTTGGCCAGCACGATACGGCCGTCCGCGCCGCAGACCACGATGCCCTCGCCCATCGCCCGGATCACGGCATTGAGCTCCGCCGCACGGGCGTGCTCCGCCTGCGCCAGCCGCTGGAGCCGGACCTGGACCTCGATCCGGTCGCTGATGTCGCGGGCCATGGCCACGATGGCTTGCGACCCGTCGGTCCGCTCGACCGGCTGGAGCACGACTTCGACGGAGACCGATCGACCGCCCGCCGGCTGGATCTCGGTCATCACCGTCGCGGCCCGCCGGCGGCCGGCGGCGATCTGGTCGACGAAGCCCGTGAATCGCGCGGCCTCGGCCGGGCGGACGAGGTCGCTGATGGGGCGCCCGATCAGGTCGTCACGATCGCGTCCGAGCAATTGCTCGGCGGCCTGGTTGACGTCGAGCACGCGGCCGGACACCGGATCGAGCACGATGATCGACTCGACCACCGCGTCGAGGATGGCCTGGGCCAGGTCACGTTCATGGCGGACTGGGGCCGTCATCGCTGGGGCAGGCGGGCTGGATGCCGGTTCGGCTGTCCAGCCTCCGGACTCAAGGTCGTGCACGATGCCCCGATGATAGGCGGCGGACGGGACCGACCGTTGTCGGGCAGACCACCACGTCTCCAGTCCACCATCCGGCGCCTATCGAGCAGTCGTCTCTCGAGTCAGGCGGAGATTGCAGACGCGTGACAGTCGGGTAGGTCCATGTCTGGGAGGGCGGTATACTGCGGGGCCCCCAGGCCAACGACAGCATCGTCACCGAGGGAAGTCCCGCATGCATGTCGCGCCCATCGACCTTCGGGCCGTCCGGCAAGGCGGCATCACGATCCGTTTCGCGATGCTTGGCACCATGGCCTATCTCCTTGGGGAGATCCCCGACTCGGGTTCTGGCGGGACGTCACTCGAGCAGCCCTGCGTCAGGCCGCATTGGGGCATGGTGATCGAGGGCGAACTGACCTTCGTCACCGGCCGTCGTCGGCTCTCGATCCCGGCAGGGCGCGTCTTCCACGTGCCGCCGGGTGGCCCGGAGCATCACTTCCTGGCCTCGGGGGCCGCCGTGGTCGCCGGCTTCCAGCCGATCGAGAGCGAGCTCGATGTCAGCGAGGAGCGGCTCGCCGAACAAGGCTTCGAGATCGTGCCCGATCCCCGGTCGGCGCCGATCGTCCCCCCGTCGCCAGACGCCGGGTCGCGGCAGGGGAGGTGACTGGCGAATCCTGGCGGATGGCGCCGTTCGTCATGTGCCGGGTGACGATGGGCGAACGCAGCGGCTACACCTCGGGCTGGTGCGACGCGCCGCACTGGGGCATCGTGACCGAAGGCCGCCTGGCCATCGAATGGGAGGACGACGTCGAGATCCTCTCGAAGGGCGATATCTTCCACTGCCCGGCCGGGCCACCCGGCCACCGGATGGAGGCAGCCGACCCGGCGACCTTCATCGACCTGACGCCGATCGCGGCGCTCGAGACGGACAGCCGCCTCGCGGAATGGCGCCGGACCCTGACGGTCGACACCGACAAGCCGAACGGGGGGCATCGCGGTGGCCGCTCTCGGCTGACCGACCGAGACCACGACGGGGTCACTGCGGCGATGGCGGTGGCGGCTTCGGCCCGTGCCCCTTCGGTGGCTTGCCGTGATCCTTGGGCGGCTTCGTCCCGGACGTCGGAGCACAGCTCCCGACGATCGGCCCACCCCACCCGGTGCGGCCCCAGAAGTACGCCGTCCGCGAGTCATACTTGCCCGCCCGGCCGGGCCCGCCGCGCGCCCGCCGGGCCCAGTCCGCGACGTCGGCGTCCCAGCTGATCGGCCCGAGTTCGGCCTTGAGCGGGTCGACGCGCCACGATCCGCAGGTCTGCGAATAGAGCAGCCCATCGATATCGATCGCCTTGCGTGCGCCGGGCTGCGTCCCGTCGATGAACCACTCGCTGGTCGTGGCACGTGTCCAAGGCCCGGGCCTGCCACCGGTCCAGGCGTCGATCGTCGCCCGCACGACGCCCTTGGGACGTGTGAATGAGGTCACCGGCCAGCTGGCGCTGTAATCCCGGACGAACGCGTGCCACAGCGGCGCCGCGGCCGTCAACGAGATGGCGGGGTCCTTCGCCTTTGGGTTGGAGTGGTCGCTGTTGCCCATCCAGACCCCGACCGCGAGCGAGGGCCTGCCCCTTGGCGCCCGGGCGCGAGGAAGCCATACGTGGCGAGATCGCGGGCGTCATTGGCGGTGCCCGTCTTCACCGCGGCTGGTCGCCGGCTGCCGCCCTTGCCGTTGTACAGCGCGAGCTTCGCGGCCCAGATCGGGTTCTGCTTCTTGTCGGTATTGCCGGCCAGGATGTCCCTGACGAGGAAGGCGGCCTGGGGCGAGACCGCGGCCGTGCCCTCCGGCTCTGGGCGCCTTCCAGACGGTCTTCCCGTCCGGTCCGCGGATCTCGAGGATCATCCGGGGCGGGACGTGGACGCCGTCATTGGCGATGGCGCCGAATGCCGAGGTCAGATCGATGGGCCTGACCTCGACCGTGCCGAGCGCGCCGGCCAGCCCCGCCTGCTTGAACGCCAGGCTGCCACCCGTGAACCGGAGACCCAGCGCCGCGGCGGTCTTGGCGACCTGGTCGTTGCCGGTGCGTCCGAGCGCCCGGATGGCCGGGATGTTGAGCGAGAACTGGATTGCCTTGCGGACGAGGACTGGGCCGCGCTCGAGCCGGTCGGCATCGCGGGGTGCCCATGATTCGCGGTGATTGAATTCGGTCGTGATATCCAGCAGCAGGCTGCCCGGGGTGAGCCTGCGCGAATTGAACGCGCTGGCGTACAGGATCGGCTTGAACGCCGAACCCGGTTGCCGCGAGCCGTCGCCGGCGGCGTCGAATTTCGGCGAGAACTTGCGGCTCGCCAGCTTGTCCTGGCCGTAGCCTGCGCTGCCGGCGTAGGCGAGGACGTCGCCGGTCCTGTAATCGAGCGCGACGAGCGCACCGTTGTGCAGGTCCTTGCCGCGCAGGGCCTTGACCCATCTCTGGTCGGATCTGGGGATCTTCAGCGACTTGAGGAGGGCGTCGCCCTTCTTGCGATTGACGTTGGGGACGATCGCGGCGGCGGTCAGCCAGCGCTCGGCGAGGCCCTGCGCCTTCATGTCGAGGGTCGTGATGACGGTGTAGCCACCGGTCTCGACCGCGTCGGGCCCGGCGTCGGCGAGGATCCCCTGGAGCTGGCGGCGGACCTGCCAGTCGAAGTGGGCGGCCTTCATCCGGCGCGGCTGGTCGCCGGCGAGGACGACCGGCTGAGCCATCGCGGCAGCGAGCTGCGTCTGCGTCAGCGTCGTCCAGCGCGCCCCCTCGGCGAGGCCCTGCAGGATCCAATCGCGGCGGAGCATCGGCGGCGACCCGGGCGGTACGACCAGGCGGCCCTTCTTGTCCTTCACCGCGAACTTGTACGGGTCCAGTGTGGACGGCGACTTGGGCAGGCCGGCCAGGAGGGCGGCCTGAGAGGGCGTCAGCGCGGCGAGATCCGAGACGCCGAAGTAGATGAGGGCCGCCGCCGCGACGCCGTATGCGCCGTGACCATAGAAGATCTCGTTGAGGTACGCCGTGACGACCCGCTGCTTGCCCGCCTCGCCGGGAAAGGCATCGGACAGGCGCAGCGACTGGATGATCTCCTTCGCTTTGCGCACGTAGCGGTCGGCCCCGACCGCGGTGACCTCGCTGGGCAGGAGTCGGGCTCGGACCAGCTGCTGGGTGATGGTCGACGCGCCTCGTTCGCGGACACCGCTGGCGCCCTCGGCGACTGCCGCGAGGATGGCCTGGGCATCGAAGCCGCTGTTCGCCCAGAACGTCCGGTCCTCGGCCGATGTGGTCGCATCGAGGACCAGCGGCGGGACGTCCGCGAATGTCACGACCCGCCGATCCTCGCGTTGGAATCGCGCCAGCTCGACGGTGCCGGTCCTGTCGTAGACGACGGTCGGCTGGGCGAACGTCATCGCCTCGAGACCGGAGGGGTCTGGCAGGCCGTCCGACAGGACGTTCACGGCCGTGCTCATGACCATGACCGATGTCGCCGCAGCCATCGCTCCGATGAGCGTGACGACGACCAGGACCAGGGCGATGACCCGCGGCCAGCGGCTGGATGACTCGGGCCACGCGGCGGCCCGCTGGCTGTGGCGGAGGGCGACGATCCGGGTGGCGTGCCGCCCCGTCCGGATCGTCGCGGCGCGGGGTCGGTCGTCCCTCGTCGGTGTCATCGAACGATCGTGGCGCCTCGTGCGTGAACCGCTGATCGGTCGGTGGTCAGTCGGTGTGGCAGACGCGTGACATCGTCATTGTCCCACCCGAGACAAGGGCGGCCGAGTGTCAACCGGCCGGTACGTTCGCTGCCTCGCGCGCATCCGGGAGGGTGCGCTCCAACTCCTCCCGGCTGTCCTCGTCGGGCGTCTCGATGGCGGCCGGATCCTGTGCCACGGGCGTCTCCCTGGCCTGCAGCCGCGACAGGACGATCTCGACCGACGCGGCGATCGGGACCGCCAGGAATGCCCCGACGAACCCGCCCGCGGCGGATCCCACGAGAAGGCTGATGAGCACGAGCAGCGGCGAGATACCGACCGTGTTGCGCATCACGAGTGGGACGAGGACGCTGCCTTCCGCGAGCTGGAGGACGATGTAGACGCCCGCCACGACCACGGCGAGCTCGGGCGAGACGGTCGCGGCGACCAGGACGGCCGGGATCGCCCCGAGCAGCGGGCCGACGATCGGGATGGCCTCGGTGAGAGCGGCGATCAGGCCCAGCAGGAGGGCGCCCGGGACGCCCAGCAGGGTGTAGGCGACACCGGTCGCGACGCCCATCGCGCCCATCAGGATCAGTTGGCCGCGGACCCACAGGCCGAGCCGCCCTTCGATCTCGTTCCAGGCGTCGCGCGCGCCGGCACGGCTGTCGGCATCGACGAATGACAGAAGGTAGCGTTGCCAGCGGGCATGTTCCACGAGCCAGAAGAAGACGAGGGTCAGGAGCGTGGCCACCGTCACGGCCGCCTCGGCCGCGGCCGTCCCGACCTCGACGACCTGGTCGGGCTCGGCCTGCGGCGGCTTCGCGATCGCGCCACTGACAGAGTCGATCAGCTGTGCCACGGCGCTGCCGAGCGCCGCCGGGCGCAGCGTGTCCGCCCAGGCGCGTGCCGACTGGAAGAAGGCCGGTAGCCGGGCGATGACCTGCTCGCCCTGGTGGATCGCGGCCGGCAGGACGACGAGGGCGAGCCCGACGACGGTCACGAAGAAACCGAGGTAGACCACGAGGATCGTCGCCCCGCGTCCGAGCGGCAGTCGATCGCGAAGGAGCCCGATCATCGGCTCGAGCGCGGCCGCGAGCAGGACCGCGACGAACAGGAGGAGCAGGACGCTGCCGGCCGCGATGCCCAATGCGATCAGGCCGACGACGATCGCCACGCCAAGGGCAAGTCCCGCGCCCCGGAGCGTCCAGGAAGGCAGATCCGCGCGCATCAGGACGGCACCCGTCGATCGTGCATCGCCCGATGGTGGATGCTGTCGCGTCTCTCGCCGTATGGTTGACGGCGGCGGGCGCGTTGCAGCGACGTGACAGGACGGCGACGATCCGCTCTCGACGCGTGGAGTCTTGCTCTTGACTGAACCGACACGACTGACCATCCCGGCGCCGCCGGTTTCGATCATCCCGGCCACGGACCTGGGCAGCGTCGAGGTGGCCAAGGACGGCAACTTCTACCTGCTGACCGACCCTCGCGGCGACATCCGAGCGGACGGCCGCGGCCTCGGGCTGTATCGGCTCGACACGCGCGTCCTGTCGACGTCCGTCCTGCGGCTCAACGGCGCCCAGTTGACGCTGCTCCGCGGCCCGCATCGAGAGGGTGAGACCGACACCATCCAGCTGACGAACCCGCAGCTGCGCCGCAACCCGGCCGATAAGCAATCGACGGCGCCGGACCTCGCCCGTCGCGAACTCAGCGTGACCCGGACCCGACGCATCGATGGCTCGCTCTCCGAACAGGTCGCCATCGAATGCTTCTCGGCGACGACCGAGACGCTCCAGGTCCAGCTCGGTCTCGGGGTGGACATGGCCGACATCTTCGAGGTGCGAGGCTATCCGCGCGTCAGCCGGGGGACCATCCGACCGATCGAGATCAAGGGCGATCGGATCGAGTTCGGGTATGACGGGCTCGACGACTGTCGCGCGACGACGACGATCACCCTGCCGCGTGCACGGATCCGGGCCGCGACCGACGCCGACGCGTGGCCTGGCGCGAGTGTCGTTGCGACGTGGGGGACCCGCCTGCGACCGGGTGGGCGCCACGTCATCGAGTGGACCGTCGAGCACGAGGTGGGCCAGCCGAGACGGCGTCGAGCATCGACGCCGAGGTCGAACGCCCGCACCCGCCCCGCCGCCGGCGCTCCGCGGTTCGTCGTCCCCGAGATCCGGTCCGACCACGAGTTGCTCGATCGGACGGTGGCCCGGTCCGTGGCCGACCTGCATGCCCTCCATAACGATGGCCCGGCGCCGGGCGAGCAATACCTGGCCGCGGGCATCCCGTGGTTCGCCACCTTGTTCGGACGCGACAGCATCATCGCTGCTCTCGAGACCGTGGCGTTCATCCCGTCCCTGGCGGTCTCCACGCTCGAGGTGCTCGGCCGACTCCAGGCGACGGCCGATGACCCGTGGCGGGATGCGGAGCCCGGCAAGATCCTCCACGAGCTCCGGACGGGCGAGATGGCGCGCGCGTCCGAGACGCCCCACAGCCCGTACTACGGCAGCATCGATTCGACACCGCTGTGGCTCATCCTGCTCGGCGAGACCCACGCGTGGACGGGTGACGACAGCCTCGTCGACCGGCTCTGGCCGAACGCGCTTGCCGCTCTCGGCTGGCTCGAGGACTCCGGCGACCTCGACGGCGACGGGTTCATCGAGTACGAGCGCCGATCGCGACTGGGCCTGCGCAACCAGGGCTGGAAGGATTCGGGCGACGCGATCCGCCACACCGATGGCGTCCTGGCCGAGGGTTCGATCGCCCTCGCTGAGGTGCAGGGCTATGCGTACGCCGCGCGGCGCGCGATGGCCCGGCTCGCCCGGCACCGTGGCGATCACCAGCTCGGGGAGCGTCTCGACATCGCGGCCGATGACCTGCGCGCTCGGTTCGACGATGCCTTCTGGGTGCCCGAGGTCGGCTTCTACGCCATGGCCCTCGATGGTGCCAAGCGACCGGTCGCCACGATCGGCTCGAATGCCGGCCAGGCGCTCTGGTCCGGGATCGTGCCACCCGAGCGGACCGCCCGGATCACCGCCCGCATGCTCGAGCCCGACCTGTTCTCGGGCTGGGGGATCCGCACCTACGCCGCGGGCCAGCCCGGCTACAACCCGGTCGGCTATCACACGGGAACGGTCTGGCCGCATGACAACGCACTGACCGCGGCGGGCTTCAAGACGGCCGGCGCCGCTGATGGCGCGAATGCCATCGCCGGTCGGCTGATCGAGGCGGCCCAGTGGTTCCCGGACCTGCGGCTGCCGGAACTGTTCTGCGGCTACGACCGCGAGACCGTCGGAGCACCGGTCGCGTATCCGGTCGCCTGCTCGCCGCAGGCGTGGTCGGCCGCGGCCCCGTTCTCGTTCATCGCGACGATGCTCGGCCTCCGCCCGGACGCCTCGGCCGGGCGCCTCGAACTCGTCCAGCCGACACTGCCGAACTGGCTGACCAAACTGACCATCACCGGGCTGCCCATCGGCGATGAATCGGTCGACCTGCTCGTCCATCGCTGGCGCGGACGGACGAGCGCGGAGCTCCTCGGACGACGCGGCACGATCGACGTCATCATCCACGCCTGACAGCCGAACCTGGAGCACATCGATGACCGAGGCCAACCGACCGACCGGCACGATCGTCGTCAGCGGCACGGGCCGCGTCGCGGTCGACCCCGATGTCGCCGACCTGCGCCTCGGCGTCGCCATCTCGCGGCCGACCGTCGAGGCGGCCCGTGCGGCGGCCGCGGAGGCGATGGCCGCGATCCTCGCCGCGGTCAGTGCGGCCGGCGTCGCCCGGCGTGACGTCCGGACGACGCTGCTGTCCGTCCAGCCGCGCTATGACTACCGCGACGGGAAGGCTCCCACCCTGACCGGCTACGACCTCGCCAACGTGGTCGAGGTCACGGTCCGCGACCTGGCTGCGCTCGGTGGCGTCGTCGATGGGGCGCTGGGTGCCGGTGCCACCAGCCTCGACGGCCTGACGTTCCGGGTCGACGACCCGCGCGAGGCGGAGCACGCGGCACGGACCGCGGCGATCGTCGAGGCGCGCGCCCGGGCCGACGTCCTGGCCGCCGCGTCAGGCGTGGTGATCAGCGGCGTCAGCGACATCGTCGAGGGTGGCCCTCAGCCGACGTGGCCCCAGCCGAAGGCGACCAGGATGCTCATGGCCGCCGATGCCGGGACCCCGGTCGAGGCCGGCGCGACCGAGATCGCGGTGACCGTCACCGTCACGTTCCGGATGGGCTGACCGCCGACAGCCGGATCAGCTCCCCGCGGTCGAGGCTCGTGGCGTAGACGGTCCCGTCCTCGGCCTCGCCGATCGAGCTCAGGGTCCGCCCGAGCTTGGCGACGATGACCGGCGTCCGGCGCCCGTCACCGGCCGGGTCGATCAGCCAGACCGTGTCCGAACACGCGTCGCCGAAGAGGTAGCCGCCATCGAGCCTGCCCTGGCGCGGGTCGCGCACGACCACGCCGCCGATGACCGCACACCCGGCATCGTGGCCGTACTCGGTCACGGGCAGGGTCAGGCCGTCCTGGTTGCAGCCGGTCGACGGCTGATAGCAGTGGAACCCCTCCATCGTGTTCCAGCCGAAGTCGAGGCCACGCGCACCGGCGCGCGCGACGTCGATCTCCTCCCATGCGTCCTGGCCGACGTCGCCGATCCACAGGTCGTCGGTGCCGCGATCGAAGCGCATGCGCCACGGGTTGCGCAGGCCGGTCAGCCAGATCTCCGGCTTGGCGCCCGCGACGTCGACGAACGGGTTGTCCGACGGGACGGTGTACGGCTGGCCGGCCGCAGCGCCGCCGTCGATGTCGATGCGCAGGATCTTGGCCAGGAACGTGTCGAGCCGCCGACCGTTGCCCTGCGGGTCGCCGGCGGCGCCGCCGTCGCCCATCGCGATGTAGAGCATCCCGTCCGGCCCGAACGCCAGCGCGCCGCCGTTGTGGTTCGGATATGGCTGGGTGATCCGGAGGAGGACAGTCTCGCTGGCGGGGTCGGCACGGTCCGGATCGGCCGGGTCGACGCGGTACGAGGCGATGACCGTGTTGCCGCGGAGGTCGGTGTAGTCGACGAACAGGCGCGGGTCGGTCGGATAGTCCGGGTGGAAGGCGAGCCCGAGCAGGCCGCGCTCGCCGCCGCTGGCGATCCGGTCGCGGATGTCGAGGAACGGCCGATCCCCGCGGACCCGTCCGCGCACGATCTGGATCCGTCCGGCCTGCTCCACGACGAACAGGCGGCCGCTGCCGTCGCCCGCGTTGGTGACGTCGACCGGGTCGGCGAAGCCCATGACCGAGATCTCGGCAGCGACCGAGACCCCGGTCGGATCGAACGACCGGGTCGGAGCAGGGGAGGAGGGTGCCTCGGTCGCGAGTGACGACGAGCCCGACGGGATCGCGTTCGTCGCGTTCGTCGCGGTCGGCGTCGGGCTGCCGGCACTGGGCCCCGGCGAGGCCGGACCCGGCGACGTCGCGGCCGGACCGCAGGCAGCCACGAGCAGCGCGGCGATCAGACTGAGGGTGGCGAGCGGGCGCGCGGTCGCGAGGTCGGGCACGGGCACGATGCTAGCGGGGATCGGCGAGAGTGGCTTTCGGACCGGTCCGCACTGGTACCCTGCGCCGCGGAGGGCACCTTGCTCGATCGCATGATCTCCGGGGCCGGCGCGGTCACCGATGGCGCCGATCGCTCGGTCCGGTCGCTGACGAGCAGGGCGGCCGGCAGCCCCGTCGCGAGCCGGCCCGGGTCCGTTCTCGTGGCTGTCCTGCTGTTCATCCTTGCCGGGCTGTTCCTGCTCGCGGGCGTCGAGGCGACCGATCCGTCCGTCCCGATCGTGCTCGATCCGTCCGTCGTCGCCCGCGCCGATGATCTCGGTGGGCGGACCTACGCGACGATGCATGGCTCGTTGCTGACGGATTGGGTCGAGACCTTCGAGGACACCAACGACAACGGGATCGAGGACGCGGACGAGCATGGCGTCGCCTGGTTCTACTGGCTGCTCGATCCCGGCCGCCGGCGGGGCGTCACCGTCCGATCGACGCGGGCGCCGGCTGAGCTCTTCCGCTGGGAGGGCGCGGGTGTCGTCATCGCGGACCCCGGCTATCGCGACGACAACGATCCATGGTTCGACGACGAGGTGGCGGCGGCCGGGCTGCATGTGGATCCGACCATGATCGTGGACGCCACCCATGCCACCGGTTCGGCCGTGCCACTCGACCTGGCCGCCGACCTGCCGGCGGGCGGGACCGCGGTCCGGGTCGCCGGCGCGCGGACCGGCGCCTACCGGATGGTCTGTTCGCATCGACACGGATCAGGACACGTCATGTGACGAGGCCGACCTCGATCGCGTCGAGCTCGCGGTCTTCGACCCGGCCACCAAGCGCGCGGTCCGCGTGCTCCTGCGCGAGCCGCCGGAATTCTCCGAGGCCTCACTGACCGGCATCCTGCGGCGCGAGGAGCGAGCCGTGGACGACGCACGGTCGACGCCGGGTCTCGATTTCGGCGGGCTGGATATCGCCGTGTCAGACCGGTTCGTGCTCGACGAGATCCGTCCCGCCGGGCAGTGCGCCGCTGGCCTTCGCACTGGCCCTGGGCCTGACCGCCCTCGCCGCCACCATCCTGGCCGGGCTGGCCGGCGGCTACCTCATCTATCGACGCTCGGGGGCATCCCTGCCCGCACCCTCGACCACGCTCGGCCCGGGTGAACGACTCCCGCTGCGGATCAGCGGACTGGTCCGGACGGCGACCGGGCTCGAGCACGTGCGCGAGGCTCCGGGCGACCTCATCCGGTTCGTCCTGGGGCGGCCGATGGCAGCCGCGATGGGGGACGAATCGCCGCAGATCGACGAGGAAGCAGCGGCATCGACGACGCTGATCGTGGAGCGGACGGACGCCCCGCATGGGGTCGCCGTCGGGCTCGGGGAGCTCCAGCGCCTCTCGTCCGGGACCGTCATGACCTTCCGGGCACCGCGTCCGGCACTCCGCGTCGTGGCCGGGACCGGTCCGCTGCTCCTGTCGTTCGACAGCGACGCAGAGCGCGATCGCGCCGCCGCGGAACTGCTCGACGAATCCGGTCTGGGGCATGATGGAACGCGGATCGGGCCAGCCTGAGAGAGGAGCGAGATGGACGCCTGGGAATTCGCCGACATCGAGGCGACACGCGCCTCCGCCGGCCGCTTGTACCACGAATTCCTGCAGGTGCCGGACCTGTCGGCCGGGATCTACACGCTCGAGGCCGGCGCGACCGATCCGCAGCGGCCGCACACCGAAGATGAGCTGTATTACGTCGTCGCAGGGCGCGGGGTCATCAGCGTCGGTGACGAGACGCGACCGGTCGTGCCCGGCTCGGTGATCTTCGTCGCGGCCGGCGTGCCGCACCGGTTCCACGACATCGCGCAGCGCCTGGAGATCCTCGTCGTCTTCGGTCCGGCGGAGGAGAGCCGCGCCGGTCGCTGACCGACTTCACGCCGTCGATGGCGCCAGGATCTCCTGCAGCTCGAGGGCCAGTTCCGCCCCGCGCCCGACCTCGTCGTGCCGGAAGAAGACGAACGCGTCGTCGCCCGCCGCGAGGAACGGTTCGAGCCGCGCCGCCCATTCCTCGAGTTCGGCATGGCTGTAGTCGTGCCGGCGGAGTCGGAGGTAGAGGAAGGGGCCCGTTCGGCGGATGGTCGGCGGCAGCGCGTCCTCGGGCAGCTCGGTCGCGCAGAGCGCGGCTCCGACGGAGGCCAGCGCGGCGAAGGTCTCGTCGACGTGCCACGACGGATCCTGGAATTCCATCGTCAGGGGCAGGTCGCGCGGCCACGCCGCGAGCAAGGCCAGGAGCTTGGCGTCGTCCCGACGCGCGTTCTCGGGGACGCGAAAGAGGACGGTCCCCAGGCGTTCGCCGAATGTCCGGTACGGCCCGGTCAGCCAGGCCACGCTTTCGGTGGGGTCGGTCTGCAGGGCACGGAACGAGCCACCACGCTGGGCCTTGACCGAGAACCGGAAGTGGGCCGGCGTCGCCGCGAGCCAGGTTTCCACCTTGGCGGGCGACGGCGACGCGTAGTAGGTGTTGTTGAGCTCGACCGCCCGGAGCCGCTCGGCGTAATAGGGGAGCAGCTCCGCGGCGCGCAGGCCCGTTGGATAGAACCGCGGCGCCCAGCCCGCGTACGAGAACCCGCTCGTGCCGACGAACGATCGCCCCGGCACGGACCGTCAGTCGGCGACGATCGCGCTCGGCGCGTCGGCGACGTCGGTGACACAGGCGCCCGGGTCGCCCCGACCCGGACCGGCCTGCCGGGCGACAGCAGTCATCGACCGCTCGAGGGTCTCGAGCGACGTCACGTCCATGACCGCCAGGAAATGCTCGCTGATGCCGCGCAGGTGTGTGCGCGAGGCGGCTCGCAGGCGATCGAGGCCGCGCTCCGTGAGGACCGCCTCGGCACCACGGGCATCGGCGACGCAGGCGCTTCGCTCGACCAGGCCGTCGTTCACGAGCCGGTCGATCAGCCGGGTCACGCCGCTCTTGCTGAGCATGACCTCCTCGGCGATCTGCCCCATGCGGATCCGTCGATCGGGGGCCTGGGCGATGGTCAGGAGGGCGTCGTACTCGGCGAAGGACAGGTCGTGCTCGGCCCGGAGCTCCTCGTCGAGACGTCGAGAAACGCGCGCGTGTGCCAGCAGGAACGCCCGCCACGGCGCGAGGCGCGGGTCGCGCGCTGTCAGAGGCTTGGCGACCGGCTCGGAGATCGTCATGGTCGGGATGCTACCACCTTGCTGTGGTTCTGCGGGCGTGGTCGTTGACAACGCAACGATATCGCGATATGGTTGCTGAGTCAACAAAGCACATCGCACCGGCCGGGCCGGTGCACCTGGAGGCTCTCCCAACCCATGGCGACATTCGCGATCGACGCGGCCCACACCGACGTCCTGTTCTCAGCCAAGCACATGATGGTCACCAACGTCCGCGGCACGTTCACCGACGTGACCGGGACCGTCGAGATCAACGAGACCGATCCATCGGCATCGCATGCCGAGATCGTGGTCAAGGCCGCCAGCCTCGACACCGGCTTCGGGGCCCGTGACACACATCTGCGATCCGGCGACTTCTTCGCCACCGAGACGTATCCCGAGATCCGGGTCATGTCGACGGCCGTCCGGCCGACGGGCGGCAACGACTACGTCGTGACCGCCGACGTCACCATCCGCGACGTCACCCGTTCGGTCGACTTCGATGTCGCGTTCCTCGGCTTCTACAGCGGGATGGACGGCGTCCGGCGAGCCGGCTTCAACGCCACGGCCAAGGTCAACCGCAAGGACTGGGGACTCGACTGGAACATCGCGCTCGAGGCTGGCGGCTGGCTCGTCAGCGACACCGTCAAGCTCGAAGTCGATGTCGCGGTCCAGGAGCTGGCAGCGGTGTCCGCGGCCGCCTGACGCGCGACCTGGTTCGGCGCGGCTCAGGCCGCGTCGAACCGGTAGAGCACGCCGCCGGCGTGGTCGAGGACGTACAGCTCACCCGCCTGATCCTCGCCGAAGCCACTGATGAGCATCGTCGTGGATCGCAACAGGGTCTTGCTTGCCGGCGCGACAGCCGTTCGCGGGATCGTCCAGATCCGGCCCGAACAGTAGTCCCCGAATACATACTGGCCGACCAGCGCCGGGATGGCCTTGCCACGGTAGACGTAGCCGCCGGTGACCGAACAGCCCTGGCTGTGGCTGTACTCGACGACCGGGAACTTCAAGCCGGTCGTCCGGCAGCCCGTCGACGGTCGGTAGCAGTGGCGGCCTTCCATGATCCGCCACCCGTAGTTGACGCCCTTGCCACCGCTAGTCGGCTTGGTGTTGACGAGCGAGCGGTCGACCTCTTCGTACCGGTTCTGGCCGACATCGGCGATCCACAGGTCGCCGGTGGCACGATCGAACGACCAGCCCCACGGATTGCGCAACCCGCGAGACCAGATCTCGTTGCGGCCCGCTCGTCCGACGTACGGATTGGACTTCGGGATCTTGTACTGACGCGTTCCGAGTGTCCCGTTGGGGTTGATACGGAGCATCTTCCCGAGCAGTGAATCCAGGCTCTGGGCGCGATTGCCCGGATCGCCCGAGCTCCCGCCGTCGCCCGTGCCGATGTACAGGTAGCCGTCCCGCCCGAATGCCATGTGGCCGCCGTTGTGATTGCTGTATGGGTGGTCGATGGTGATGATCCGGCGGATCGCTGCATGCGTCGCGATATCCGGGTTGCTCGAACGGCGGTACTCGTTGATCGCGATGTCGCCATCGCCCTTGCGCGTGAAGTAGAGGTAGAACTTGCCGTTGGTCGCGAACGACGGATGGAAGGCGATGCCGAGCAGGCCGCGCTCGCCGCCCGTCGCGAGTCGGTCGTGGATGTCGATGAAGGGCGTCGGGAGCAGGACGCCGGCCTTGACGACGCGAACCTTGCCACCCTGTTCGACGACGAACAGGCGGCCCGAACCGTCAGGCGCGTAGGTCACCTGCACGGGCGAACTGAGACCCGACACCACCGGGGTGAGGCTGACGCCGACGGCTCCGCTGACACCGGTCGAGCCGAACGAGAGCAGGATGGCCATGGCGCCGAGAAGGCCGCCAAGGCGTCTGACGGTGGGGCGGGAGGCCCGCCCGGTCTGGATCTGCATGGAGGCATGATGGGTGCTCGGCGCTGCTCCCGACAAGACGGACCATGGGACCAGCGCCCGGCTATCCTTGCGCCGATGATGACCGCTCGCCGATACGGCGCCCAGAGCATGTTCGCGCCGTTGCGCGACGTCCTGGTCAAGCGGCCCGGTCCGGCGTTCGGTGCCGCGTTCGACGACCCGGCGCACGGGTTCCTCCATCCGGTCGACCTCGCCATCGCGCGCCGCGAACACGACGCGTTCGTGGACGTCCTGTCGTCGCTCGGGCCGCGCGTGCACGTGCTCGATGTCGAGCTCGAGACGCCGGACCTCGTCTATACCTTCGACCCACTCCTGGTCACAGACCGCGGAGCCATCCCGCTCCGACCCGGCAAGCCGAACCGGGCGCCCGAACCCGCCGCCATCGAGGGGTGGACCGCGGCCGCCGGGATCCCGACGCTCGGGCGCATCGAGGCGCCAGGGACGGTCGAGGGCGGAGACACGTTCTGGCTGCGGCCCGACCTGTTCTGCATCGGGCGGTCGCTCCGGACGAATTCCGACGGCGCCCGGCAGCTCGTCGGCTCTGGTCGGCGGCGACGTGCGTGTCTTCGACACCCCCTACTGGCGGGGTCCGACCGAACTCATCCACCTGATGTCGGTCATCTCGCTTGTCGCCGACGACCTCGCGGTCGTGTACCTGCCGCTCCTGCCGGTCGGCCTCTGGGAGCTGCTCGGCGAGCTCGGGATCCGTCTTGTGAGGGTCCCGGACGAGGAGTTCCCGACGCTCGGCTGCAATGTCCTGGCGGTCCGGCCCGGTGTCGTCATCCTTGCCGAGGGCAATCCACGGACCGCTGCGGCACTGGCGGCGGCCGGCTGCGAGGTCCGCACGTACCCCGCGACGGAGATCGGGGTGAACGGGTCCGGCGGACCGACCTGCATGACCCGACCGATCCTGCGTGGCTGAGCCCGACACGATCGATCGCGCGCGGCTCATCGCCGACCTCAGCGCGTTGGTCCGGATCCCGAGCATCACCGGGTCGGAGGAGTCCGTCGCGACGTGGGCGGCCGTGGCCCTGGGCGATCTCGGGATGGCGGTCCAGACGATCGTGCCCGACCCTGCGGTCATCCGCGCGGATCCCGACTGGCCGGGTGAGGAGATGCCACGGACGTCGCTACCCGTCGTCATCGGACGGGCCGGGAGATCGGGCGGGCGCCGGATCATCCTGTCCGGTCATCTCGACGTCGTCCCGCCCGGCGATCCATCGACCTGGTCGGCTGATCCGTGGGGGGCCGAGATCCGTGGCGACGCCCTGTACGGACGCGGCGCCTGCGACATGAAGGGCGGGGTCGCCGCGATCCTGGCAGCCGTGCGCGCGCTCGCCGAGAGCGGTGACCTGGCCCGGCTCGACGGCGAGCTCCTCGTGGCCTTCGTGCCGTCCGAGGAGGACGGCGGTCAGGGCACGTTGGCGGCCATCCGCGCCGGCGTCACCGGCGATCTCGCGATCATCACCGAACCCTCCAACCTCGACGTCGTGGTCGCCCATGCCGGCGCGATCACGTTCCGGTTGACTGTGCCGGGGCGGGCGGCTCACGCCTCCCAGCGCCGCGAGGGTGTCTCCGCGCTCGACAACCTGTTCACGCTGAGCGAGGCGCTCGCCGCCGACGAGACGCGGCGCAACGATGCCGAGACCGACCCGTTGATGACGGCCCTCGGCCTGCCGTACCCGACGATCATCGGGATCGTCGCGGGCGGGGAGTGGGCATCCACGGTCCTCGACCGGGTCACCGCCGACGGACGGTACGGCGTCCGCCTCGGCCAGTCGGCGGCCGACGCCGAGGCCGAACTGCGCGCGGCGATCGACGCCGCCTGCGCGGCCGACCCCTTCCTGTGCGACCACCCCGCCACCATCGAGATCACCGGCGGCCGTTTCGGGTCCGCACGCGTGCCGTCCGATCATCCGCTGCCGGTCGGGCTCGCCGAGACGGTCGAGGCGGTCACCGGGCGCCGGCCGGTGCTGCTGGGCGAACCCTACGGCGCGGACATGCAGATGTTCGTCAACGTCGGGGCCACGCCGTGCGTGATCTTCGGTCCGGGTGACGTGCGGGTCGCTCACAGCGCCGACGAGCACGTCCCGCTCGACGAGGTCGTCGACTGTGCCCGTGTCCTCGCGGCCTGGGTCCGCCGGGAACTCGCCGGTGCCGGCTGAGGCTCAGCCCGGCGCCGCTCCAGCCGCGCCGATCGCGCGGCGCCGGCTCAGCAGGAGCCAGGCGGGGACGACGATCAGGGCGGCGCCGAGCAGGCCGAGCGTCGTGTAGCCGGCCGCCGCGACGACGACCCCCGAGCCAAGGCTGGCCGCCGCCGCCGAACTCCAGATGAGGGCGTCGGTCAGGCCTTCCACGCGGGTGCGTTCCGCGAGGCCAAGCCCGGTCGTCAGGAGCGCTGATCCTGCGACGAACCCGAGATTCCAGCCCCAGCCGAGAAGGAAGAGGGCGAGGAACAGGACGACGCCGCCATCGGGCGGCGCGACCGCCGACATCACCGCGGACGACGCGGTGATCGCGAGCCCGGTGATGATCACTCGCACGCTCCCGAATCGGTCGGTCAGCCGGCCGGAGATCGGCGACAAGGCGAACATCCCGAACGTGTGCGCGCTGATCACGAGCCCGACGGCGGTCAGGCCGTGACCGTGCTCGGTCATGTGGAGCGGGGTCATCGTCATGATCAGGGTCATCACGACCTGGACGGTGATGAGCGAGACCATGGCGACCGGGACGTTGGGGCGTGCCAGGACGGCCCGCAGCGAGACTGCCGTCGACCGATCGTCGGCGCCGAGGTCGGTCCGATCGGCAAGGCGGTACGGGTCGGGCCGGAGCAGAACGAACGACAGGATCGCGGCACTTCCGACGAAGATGATCGGCAAGAGATAGGCGCCGGCCAGCGGTGGCAGGCCGATCGACTCGCCGACCTGGCCTGCCCAGCCGACGAGGTTCGGCCCGATGATCGCTCCGAACGTCGCGCCCCACACGACGATGCCGATGGCCGACGCGCGGCGGGCGACCGGGTACAGGTCTGCGGCGGCGTAGCGCGATAGCTGGTTCGAGGCGTTGCCGAACCCGATCAGGACCGACCCGACCAGCAGCAGCGGGAATGAACGCGTGACGACGGCCGTGCCCGCGACGAGCGCTCCCACGACGCCGATGACATAGCCCGACGAGAGGCCGATGCGGCGCCCGCGCGCGACCATCAGGCGTGACAGCGATGCTGCGCCGACGGCCGCTCCGAGCACGACCGCCGCACCCGGCGCCCCGCTCAACAACGGCGAGCCGGACAGGTCCTCGGCCACGATCGTCGCCACGGTGACCGCTGCGATATGGCCCGTGCTGCCGAGCGCGACGCCGCTGAACAGCACCTTGACCGTGCGTCGGCGGAGGTCGTCGAGGCGGCCGACCGGGAGGTCGAGCGGAGTCGAATGCATCGCCGCCGAGTATGGCCGGGTCAGGAGCCCTGGCGCGCGAGTTCGCTGAACCGGCAGAACGCGTTCGCCAGGCGCATCTGCTCCGGGGTCCGGGCGTGGACGCGGAAGAGTGCGGGCGATGCGACCACCACCGCGACGCACCGAGCCCGTGACGTCGCCACGTTGAGCCGATGCCGGCTGTACAGGAAGTCCATCCCGCGCGGTGCCAGCTCCGGCGTCGACGTCGTCATCGAATAGATGCTGACCGGCGCCTCCTGGCCCTGGAACTTGTCGACGGTCCCGACGCGTGCCGTGGGCGGCAGGTGGCGGCGGATCTCGCCGACCTGGGCGTTGTACGGCGCCACGATCAGCACGTCGTCCCAGGTGAGGTCATGCGAGACGCCAGCGGAATCGATCCACTCGGCGCCGCCGTCGACGAGCGTCCGGGCGAGGTCCGCGACCGCATCCGCTTCGTCGGTTGACGCGTTGTCGGCACCTGTCGTCCGTACGTCGATCTGGCGCGGACCGGTCCCATCGAGGATCGAGCCGGCGGCATCCAGTCGCTGGGTCTCGAGGTGCGGTTCGGGTTCGAGTCGATCGTCGTAGAAGACCTCGGACGTGAAGGCGCACAGATCCGGGTGCAGGCGCCACGTCCGCTCGAGGAAGAGTCCCTGCGTCGGCGGCATCGTGGCGGCATCGCCGAGGATGTGCGCCAGCGCCGAGCGCTCCGCGCCGGGCGGGTGGGTGCCCTTGAGAGGCTGGTCGAGCTGCTGCGGATCGCCGAGGAGGACGAGGCTCTCGGTCGCGCGGGCGATCGCGATGACATTGGCGAGCGAGATCTGGCCGGCTTCATCCACGAACAGGACGTCGACCGCATCGACCATGCGGGACGACGCCCACAACCATGACGTCCCGGCGGCGAGGTTCGCCCGGCCATCGCCGAGTCGCGCCCGGACATCAGCGGCATCCTTGCCCCGAGTGATCCGTGGGTCGTCGAGGACCTGATCGACGTCGCCGCGCTGCACGGCGCGGACGTCGACGCCTTCGAGCTCCGCCGCCGCCAGGACCGCGGTGAGCAGGTTGCCGATGACCTTGTGGCTCGTCCCGGTGATGCCGACCCGCCGCCCGGCCGCGAGGAGCGAGCAGATCATGCGCGCGCCCGTGTAGGTCTTGCCGGAGCCAGGCGGACCCTGGATCGCCAGCGTGCTGTGATCGAGCGAGACCGCGAGCCGGCGGGCTGCCGCGAGCTCGGTCTCGTCCGGCCGGCGCAACGGCTCGTCCAGCCACTGCCCGGTCCGGGGCGGCAGGCGGAAGAGCAGGTCCCTCCCCGCGCGGACGGGTCCGGATGCCTGGATGCCGTGGTCTGCGACCCAGGTCCCGAGTTCGATCAGGGCTGCCTGATGGTCCTTCGTGCGGACCCAGTCGAGCGGGACGACCCCGCGCGGATGCGGTTCAGCGACGACCCGCTTCAGGTCGAGGGTGAGTGCTGCCGGGTCGACTGCGACGACGGTCCCGACCGACCAGGTGAAGGGCGAGTCGTTCGGGCGAGCCTGCTTGTTGGCCGGGTCGAACACCTCGCCCCGACCAAGGTCGTAATCCTGTTCGGGAAAGCTGTAGCGCCAGGTCTGCTTGCCCTTGTGCTCGTCGTCGAGCGGCCCCATCGGCTCGAGCATCCCGATCGGGTCGTCCTCGTCGACGAGTTGTTCGGGTGAGAGATCCATGACGCGGTGGAAGTCCCACCACATCGACTTGTCCTCGCGCCGGTGCCAGCCGAGGAGCTGCGCCAGCAGCCAGGTCGCCTGCTGGCTGGCGGACCGTGCCGCCGGATCCGTGGGGACGATGTGTGGTCCGGCAAGGCGGTCCACGAGGGCGAGGACTCGGGCCTCGTTCTCGGTGACGTCGGCCGGGAGCGGTGCGTCCCGGACGGCCGGGCGTGGGATCGTCCGGCCGGTCAGGGCGGCGAGCTCATCCCGTCGCCCCTCGAGCCAGTCCCTGAGCCGGACGTTGCTGACGACGTCATCGCGGTTGTAGCGCTCGATGCGGTCGAGATGGCTGGATTGGGGTCGTTCGCCCTCGCCGAGCTCGAGCCACTCCTCGAAAGCGACGATGCTCGATCCGGCGTCGCGCAGGTCGATCTCCCGGACGAACTCGTAGAAGCCTTCCATCTTCTTGATCGAGTAGCTCTCGACCGATGCCCGGAGCGACTGGCGGACGATCCGCAGAAGGTCGACGAGCACCCCCTCGCGCAACAGCCGGTCGACCTCCGCCTCGCGCGTCCCGTAGCGACCCATCAGTCGCTTGAGCGCCGTGGGTTCGTACGGCGCGTAGTGATAGACGTGCATGGTCGGATCGGCATCGAGCCGCTCGATGATGAAGTCCACGAGCCGTTCGAATGCCCGGCGTTCCGCATCGAGCGTGAACTCACCGGCCTCGTCGCGTGACCAGATGGCATGGAACGCCCCGGTCATGTCTAGGACGCCGAACAAGTAGTCGAGGCCATCGTCGAACGCGTACGGATCGCCTTCGATGTCGAACGACAGGTCGCCCGACGACGGTGGCGGGAGCGACGCCAATCCCCGATCGAGCTCGATCTCGAGCTCGTCGCCGGGCACGAACAGTTCGTACTTCAGCCGGTGTTCCCGGCGGCCCTCGAGCTGGATCCGCGCCTGGTCACGGATCCGCGCCAGGGCACCCGCCCCGACATCAGCCAGTGGCGGCTCCAACGGCAACGACAGGTCTCCGAGGGCGGCGAGCGTGGGGACCCCCCTGGCCGTCAGGGCTCGGCGCTGCCTCGCGCTGGCACCGGCGACGAGGCTCAGGTGATCGTCGTCGCGGCGCCGCGTCGCGCACTCGGCCGCCCAGCGGCAGACGTCGCAATGCTCGACGGGTTCCGGATAGGTGGTCGCGGGCGGGTAGGTCGGCGGTCCGTCGTCGGTGAGCGTCGCCAGGAACCGCTCGCGCGCGCTCCGGTAGTAGGCCATGAAGTCATCGACGCGGAATCGCTCGACGGCCCTCTCGCTCCCGCCGAGCGCGACATGGAGCCATTCCGGCTGGACGCCCTGGATCCGTTCGAGCTGGTCGACGTAGGAACAGATCTGCAGGATCGCGCTCGCCTTGACGTGCCGGGCGAGCTTCGTGTCGGCCACTTCGTAGTGATACGGCCCCCACCGCGACGGCCGATCGGGGGCCTCGACTCGGAGCAGGAAGTCGGCGTGGCCGCGGAACGTCCCGTCGAAGAACGTCGCCTGGTAGATGACGTCGGTCCCTGCCGCCATGGCGTCGATGGTGGCCGCGGCCGCCGCCCGCAACTCGTCGCCGCGGTCCGCCGACGAGCCATCGGTCGTGATCTCGACGGCCTCGCGACCGGCTGCCCGGAGGTCCGCGAGGAACCGGGCCTCGTGCTGGAAGCCGCGCCTGCGGATGATGTCCAGCTCCGGGTCCGCGCGCATCGGGCGCTCGACGAGTCCCGCCTGGGCCGCCCGCTCGAGCTGGGTCAGATGCTCGCAGGCGAGGTATGCGACGAGATCCGTGGCGGAGTAGACGGGCTTCCCGTCGATGCGATCCATGTGCCCGAACCGTAGCAGCGGACGGTGACACCTCGCCTGTCGTGCGGGAGCGGTACGATCGGGGGCATGAGTCCACAGCGACGCGATGCCGAGGGTCGGCCGCAGACGGCGCATTCCTGGGAGAGCCTCGTCGAACGCCAGATCCGCGACGCGATGGAGCAGGGCGCGTTCACCGATCTGCCGTACCAGGGGGAGCGCCTGCCCATCGAGGATGACTCGGCGGCAGGCGAATGGGCGATGGCCTATCACATGCTCCGGAGCGCGGGTGCCGCGCCGCCCTGGATCGAATCGGACAAGGAAGCGCGACGCCAGCTGGCCGCGCTGGAGGCACTGATCGAACGGGCGCCACGGATGTCGCCCCTCTCGCATCGTCGGGCGAGGGAGGACCTGGCGAAGATCGTCGCGGCCGCGAACCGCGCCATCGAGCGGGTCAACGCCGAGGCGCCGACCGACCGTCAGCATCGCCGTCCGCTCGACCCGGCTGCCGCGGCGGAGCGCCTGGAAGCGGCGCTCGGGGCTCGCTAGGGGCGCGGACCAGGTTCAGTCGCCCTCGACCTCGGCCCGCAGCACCGAGTAGCTGACGAGATCGTGATACGCGCCGGCACGGAATTGCGTGCCGCGCAGGACGCCCTCGCGGACGAAGCCGGCTTTCTCGAGCGCCCGTTGCTCGGCGATGTTGTCGATGTCGGTCTGGGCCTCCACCCGATTGACCGTGGTGTTCTCGAACAGGTAACGCGCGACCATCGCCTGGGCCTCGACCCCGAAGCCGTGGCCGCGCTCGTCCGGGACGAGTTCGACACCGATGTTGAATGCGTCCGATGCCCCGGCCGGTCCGTAGCCGACCCGATGCCAGGAGACGGTGCCGATCGGTCGCCCATCGTCGACGACCTCGATGATGAGCACGCCGTTCCGCTCGTTCCGCAACGGGCCGAGCGCCAGGGCTTCGCGATCGACCGGCCCGCGCGGGCCGCCGAAGTCGTTGAACTCGGCTGGATCCGCCGACCACGCATCGAGCCGGTCTGCGTCGGCCAAGGTCACGTCGCGGAGTCGGACGCGCCGCGCGTTCATCCGAAGAGCGCCTCGACCGCCTCGGCGAAGACCTCCGTGTGGCGGTCGACATCGGCCGCCGTCGTCGCCGGCGACATCAGCGCCATGTTGTGGAACGGGGTCATCAGGACCCGCCGGTTCATCGCCCAGAGGTGCAGGAATCGCTCGAGCTCGGGGTCGGAATTGGCCCATTGCTCGGCGCCGGTCCGCGGCGGATCGGGCATGAAGTGATACTCGGCGCGGGCGCCGAGGCGGGTGACGTGCCACGGGACGCCGGTCAAGGACAGGACCTCGTTCACGCCGGCTTCCCAGCGCTCCGCGAGAGGGATCATCCGCTCGAACGCATCCGTCGTGAGCACCTCAGCCAGCGTCGCGCGGGTGGCCGCAAGCGACAGCGCATAGCCCGCGAGCGTGCCGCCGATCCCGCCAACGTCCGAGTCGTCGACCGCGACAGACGCCGCCACGCGCTCGGCGACCTCCGGACTGAAGCCGTACGCCGCCGACGGGATGCCACCCCCGATGGTCTTGCCGATCACCACCACGTCCGGCTCGAGGCCCCACAGGGTCGTGGCGCCACCGGGCCCAGCGCAGATCGTGTGCGTCTCGTCGATGACGAGGAGCGTGCCCGTCCGGCGGGTGATCTCGCGGACGGCCTCGTGATACCCGGGTTCGGGCAGCACGATGCCCACGTTGGTGAGCGCGGGTTCGAACAGGACGGCAGCGACATCGCCGTCGGCGAGGGCTGCTTCGAGGCCGGCGATGTCGTTGAATTCGACGACGCGGGTGGTCTGGGCGACGTCGACCTGGGGGCCGACCGAGCCTCGGACGGGCACGACCGATCCATCCGGGCCGAGCATCGCGATCGCCTCGTCCACCGAGCCGTGGTAGCAGTGATCGTGGACGGCGACCTTCGATCGCCCGGAGATCATCCGGGCGAGACGGAGGACCCAGCGATTCGCGTCGCTCGCGGACAGGGCGAACTGCCACGAGCCCACGCCGAAGCGGCGGGTCAGCTCGTCGCCGACCCAGGTGGCGTCCTCGGTCGGAAGCATGTGGGTGATCCCGCGGCGCATCTGGCGTTCCACGGCGGCCATCGTCGGAGCCGGTCCATGGCCGGCCATCGCGCCAGTGTCGCCGAGGCAGAAGTCGACGTAGTGGTGGCCATCGACACAGCGGAAATGGGATCCCGACGCGGTCTCGACGTAGGGCGGGAACGGGCCGGCCCACTTGGTCATCCAGGGCATCGGCAAGCCCGACAGGAGTGAGCCCTTGGCACGCTCGTGCAGCGCGGCAGAGCGCGGATGGTCATCGACGAACGCAGCCGTCTCATCGGCCATGAGGCGCGCGAGACGGTCGCGATCGAGAGAGGGGCGGTCGGTCACGGCATCAGGATGCCGGGCCGGCGTGATCCGTGCGCGGTCATCCCGCGCCGTGGGTCAGTGGATGTGGCGGACGAACCCGCAGATGTGGCAGGTCGCGGTGCCCGTCCCGGGATCGAGATCGAGCAGGCTGGCGCAGCCATTGGTGCCGCAGAAGAGGCGGCTGTTGGAGGTCGCTGCGAAGGTTCGACGACGCATGCGTCGAACGGCGGAGGCGCGTCCTGTGACGGACGCCTGGGTGGAACGGGACATCATGGTTGGTGTTCTTGTGCTTTCTGGCGCGCCTTGGTCACGGCATGAGCGACCGGCTGCGTCGGGTCGGCGTTCGCGGATTCTTGCCCGCGGCGCCTGGTCTTGATGTGTCTGCGCGCCGGGCCGGGAGCGGGGTTTGGGCGCTCGAACCGGGTCGTCGCGTCGGACGGGTTACTGAGGAAGTATCGCTCACCCGTTCGAAATCGTCAAACGGCCGATGGTCCGGGGTCGGCTTTCTCAGGAGCCACCGAGCGCGCGATCCAGCGCGACCTCGAGCTGGCGGCCCGAATCTCAGACGTTCTTCAGGAATTGCGGGTATCACCGGTCGGTGCACCTGCTCGTCGTCGAGGATGATCCCCGCCTCGGCCGTCTCCTGCTGCGATTGTTGACCCAGGATCGTCATGTCGTGGACGTGGCGACCCGCGGACAGGACGCGCTGGACTGCGTGACCTCCGCGCCGAACCTGTTCGACGTCGTCATCCTCGACGTCGGCCTGCCCGATGTCGACGGGCTCGAGGTCGCTCGACGCCTTCGCCGGTCGGGCTCCAACGTGCCGATCCTGATGCTCACCGCACGCGACGCGCTGATCGACCGGGTCGATGGCCTCGACGCCGGGGCCGACGACTACCTGGTCAAACCGTTCGCATACGAGGAACTCGCGGCGCGGCTCCGCGCCCTGTCGCGCCGCGCGACCGAGGTCAACCGCGAGTCGACCAACAGGCTCGTGAGCGGCCCGATCGTCCTCGACGAGACGCGTCGGCACGTGACGGTGTCGGGCCGGCCGGTGGAGCTGACCGCCCGCGAGTTCTCGCTGCTCGAATGCTTCCTCCGCCATCCGGGGCACGCCCTGAGCCGCGACCAGTTGCTCGACATGGCCTGGCCGTTCGGGGTGGCCGTGACCCAGAACACGGTCGACGCGTTCATCACGTTCCTGCGGCGCAAGCTCGGGCCGGACGGCGCCGCCCGGATCGAGACGGTGCGCGGCATCGGCTACCGCCTGGTCGACGCATGACGACGCACGGCCATCCCGAGGCGACGCTCGTCCGGCGCGTCCGGATCCGTCTCCTCGCGTGGAGCGGCGGGACGACGCTGGCGGTGCTCCTCCTGCTCGGCACGGTCATCTACCTCGCCGTGGCGAATTCGCTCGCGTCGGCGGGCGCAGACCAGCTCAGATCACGTGCGGCGTTCGTCACGGCGGGACTCCAGACGCCGTTCGGGCCCGTCTGCGCCGGGCATCGGCAGTGGCCCGGTCACGACCATCTCGGGTGGAGTCGGGGCAGGCACCGCCGGCGGCCTGGTCGCCTTCGACGCGAGCGCGCCCGGCCTCGTCGTCGACGGCGCGACCTCGGGCACGGTCGCCTTCATCGTCGGGCCGACCGACCGGGTCGTCCCCGACGTGACCAAGCTCAACCAGGTCTACGGGACGACCCTGCCGGACGAGGCCGGGATCCAGGCCGTCCGATCCGATGCGGTCGCCGTCGGGACGGAGGTCATCTCGACCGCCGACGTGCGGGGCAACCCGATCCGCATCCTGACCACGTCGGTCGAGCGGCCCGAGGGCGAGTTCGTCGTCCAGGTCATCGGCGACCGGGCGGACGAAGTGCGGACGCTGACGGTGCTCCTGACCGTCCTGGTCGCCGGCGGCCTCCTCGTCCTCGTCGCGTCGCTCGCGGTCGGCTGGGTCTATGCCGACCGCGCGCTCGTACCGATCCGTGACGCCCTCCGACGCCAGCGCGAGTTCGCCGCCGACGCCAGCCACGAACTGCGGACGCCGCTGGCGATCATCCGCGGCTCGGTCGAAGAGCTGCGCCGCGAGCCGGATCGCAACGCGCCGGCGGGGACGGCCGCGCTCGACGGCATCGACGACGAAGTGGTCCGGCTCGGATCGCTCGTCGACGACCTGCTGCTGCTCGCGCGGACCGATTCCGGGACGCTCGACCTGTCGCTCGCCCCGACCGACCTCGGCGAGATCGCGCTGGACGCGTCGACCGGGCTCGCGACGATCGCCACCGACCGAGACATCCGCATCGAGGTCGACGCAGAACCCGTCCCGCTGACCGCGGACGCCGACCGACTCCGCCAGCTCGTCCGGATCCTCGGCGACAACGCCGTCCGCCATGCGCCAGCCGGCAGCACGGTCGAGATCGCCGTCCACACGCGCGACGGCTCGCGCAGACCTCGTCGTCGCGGACCGCGGCCCGGGCTTCCGCGAGGTGGATCTGCCGCACGTCTTCGAGCGTTTCTGGCGAGCGCCGGACGCGCCGGCCGGCGGCACCGGTCTCGGGCTGACGATCGCCGCCTGGATCGTCGAACGGCATGGCGGCACGATCGCGGCGGGCAATCGTCCCGGCGGCGGCGCCCGGATCGAGGTCATCCTGCCGATCCGCTGAGACCGATCGTGGTTTCAGTCGCCCTTCATCGACGCTCCCTAGAACTGGGTCATCACCAACCCGACTCCAAGGAGTGTCAGAGATGATCCTGTCTCCGCGACCCATCCTCGCGCTCGCACTGCTCGCCGTCGTGCTGACGGCCTGCAGCGGTGGCGGCGCCACGCCGTCCGGCGTCGCGACGATCGACGATCCAGCAGCGTCGACGGCGCCCGACGCGTCGAGCTCACCCGCCGCGTCGGTCGCGCCCGAGGACGCGATGCTCGCCTTCGCCAAGTGCATGCGCGAGCACGGCGTCGACATGCCCGACCCGGTCGTCGATGCAGATGGCGGCATGACCGTGTCCATCGGCGCCGAGGGTGGCAAGCCGATCGACAAGACGACCATGCAGGCCGCCGACGAGGCGTGCCGGCATCTGATGCCCGGTCCGACCGGTGGCGGTCCGGCCCAGATGACGCCCGAGCAGCAGGACGCGATGCTCGCCTTCGCCAAGTGCATGCGCGAACACGGCGTGGACATGCCCGATCCGGAGTTCGGGACGAGCGGGGGCGCGGTCATGATCGGGGGCGACGGCATCGCCTTCGACTCGCCGACATTCAAGGCCGCCGACGAGGCGTGCCGGTCGATCATGACCGACGCGATGCCGGGGATCGTGGGCGGCAAGGGCGGACCGAGCGTCAGCGTATCGGGTTCGGGCTCGGACGGCGGGTCCACCGAGGCAGGCCCCGGCTTCAACGCGGAGCCGGCACAGTGAGGCGGCTGCGGATCGGTCGCCGGTCGCTGGTGGGCGTCGTCGGCGTGGTCGCCGTCGGGGCCGTGGCGGCGGTCGGTCTCGGCCTCCTTCCGTCGACGTCCTCGGCAGCCGATGGCGGCGCCTCGCCGAGCCCGTCGCCGGCTGCGGACCGGCGGACCGCGACGGCCGCGAAGAAGACGATGACGATCGAGGAGACGCTCGATGGCACCATCGGCTACGCGGGCGGTCGCGAGGTCATCGGCAACCTCGCCGGGACGCTGACCTGGCTTCCCGACGAGGGCACGATCATCCGCCGGGGCGGGCGCCTGTACGAAGTCGATGGCAGACACCGGGCGGTCCTGCTGTACGGCAGCCGGCCGGCCTGGCGGACGCTCGACGCGGACGCGACCGACGGCGCCGACATCCTCCAGCTCGAGAGGAACCTGAAGGCGCTTGGCTATACCCGCAAGGGCGACGACATCGACCGCCACTGGGACGCCGACACGACCCGTGCCGTGAAGCGCTGGCAGAAGGCCGCCGGCCTGCCGCGCGACGGGCGCGTCGACCTCGGCGAAGTCGTGTACCTGACCGGGCCCATCCGTGTCACGGATCGGCCGGTGGCGCTCGGATCGCGCGTCGGGCCGGGTGGGGCCGTCCTTCAGGGCACCTCCGATGAGCGCGTCATCACGGTGGATCTCGCCGCCGACCGGGCCGACCTCGTCGCCGAAGGCGACGCCGTCACCGTCACCCTGCCCGACGGGTCGACGACGCCGGGCACCATCGCGGACGAGGGCACCGTGGCCACCGCCGGCGAGGAGCAGCCCGGCGGCAGCCGGTCGACCCCGACCATCACCATCACGGTCAGCCTCGACGACCCGAAGGCGTCGGCGGCCTACAGAATCGGCGCCGGTCGAGGTCGCGGTCGTCCGGGAGACCCGCGACCGACGTCCTCGCCGTGCCGGTCAACGCGCTGCTCGCGCTCATCGAGGGCGGCTACGCCGTCGAACGGGTCGAGGCAGACGGGACGACCAGGCTCGTCCGTGTCGAGCTCGGCATCTTCCAGGACGCCTGGGTCGAGGTGCGCGGCACCGGCCTCGCGGCCGGCGACAGCGTCGTGGTGCCGTCGTGACCGCGGTCGTCGAGCTCGCCGGGGTCGGCAAGCGCTACCCGGGCAGCCCGCCCGTCGACGCGCTCCAGGCGGTCGACCTTCGGATCGAGCGAGGCGAGCTCGTCGCGATCGTCGGCCCGTCGGGGTCGGGCAAGACCACCCTCCTGCACCTTCTCGGCACCCTCGACCGGCCGACCGAGGGGACGGTCCGCATCTCCGGGCAGGACATCTCCGGCCTCTCCGACCGGCGGCTGTCGGCGCTGCGCGCATGGCGGATCGGCTTCGTCTTCCAGGAGTTCTTCCTGCTCGGAGGCGAGACGGCGCTCGACAACGTCGCCGACGGCCTCCTGTACCGCGGTGTCCCGACCCGTCGCCGCCGTGAGGCCGCCGCGGCGGCTCTCGAGCGGGTCGGACTCGGCGCCCGTGCCAGCCACCGCCCGCGCGCGATGTCCGGCGGTGAGAGGCAGCGCGTGGCGATCGCGCGCGCGCTCGTCGGGCGGCCCGACCTGGTCCTCGCGGACGAGCCCACCGGGAACCTCGACTCGACGACCGGTGCATCGATCCTCGACCTCCTGGGGGAGCTCCAGGCGGAAGACGGGACGACGATCGTCGTCATCACCCATGACCGCGATATCGCCGCGCGGCTGCCGCGACGGATCGAGATCCGCGATGGCCGCATCGAGCGCGACGTGGTGGCGGCATGACCGCGACGACGGCTCCCACCGCCGGCGCCGGCGACGAGCCGGTCTTCCGCGAGACGACCGGACGGATGGGCCTCATCGACCTCGGACACATCGCCGGTCGGGGTCTTGCATCGCGAAAGGTCCGCTCGGGGCTGACCGCGCTCGGCATCGCCATCGGCATCGCGGCGATGCTCGCGGTGCTCGGTATCGCGGAATCGAGCCGGGCGACCCTTCTTGCCCGACTCGACCGGATCGGCTCGAACCTGCTCGTCGTGACACCCGGGCAGAGCTTCTTCGGCGACGACGTCAGCCTGCCCGACGACGCCGTGGCGATGATCGGGCGGATCGGCCCGGTCGAGGGGACCGCGGCCGTCGCGCAGGTCTCGGCGACCGTACGCCGGACCGACCGGATCGATGCCGACGAGACCGGTGGGATCGCCGTCCAGGCGGCCGATCCGGGCCTGCTCGACACGCTCAAGGGCACGCTCGCGTCTGGGCGCTTCATCGACGACGCGGTCGGGCGCTATCCGGCGGTCGTGCTCGGGTCGGTGGCGGCCGAACGCCTGGGGATCACCGACCTCGACGATCCGGTCATGGTCTGGATCGGCGGTCGCTGGTGGAGCGTCGTCGGGATCCTCGATGCGCTGCCACTCGCGCCCGAGATCGACCGCTCGGCGCTCGTCGGGTTCGCGGCGGCCGAGGACCTGCTCGGCTCTGACGGCGCGCCGACCGCGATCTACGTCCGGGCTGCCCCGGCCCTGATCGACGACGTCCGCGCGGTCCTGCCCGCGACGGCCAACCCGGAGAGCGCCGAATCGGTCAACGTCACGCGGCCATCGGACGCGATCGAGGCACGGGCGGCCGCGGCGACCGCGTTCACGACGCTGCTGGTCGGCCTCGGGGCCGTGGCGCTCCTGGTGGGCGGGCTCGGCATCGCCAACGTCATGCTGATGGCCGTCCTCGAGCGCCGCAGCGAGATCGGCCTGCGGCGGGCACTCGGCGCGACCCGCGGCCACATCGTCGGGCAGTTCCTGGCGGAGGCGGTGCTGCTGGCCGGCGTCGGGGGGCTGCTGGGGGCCGTCGCTCGGGCTGCGCCGTGGCCATCGCCTACGGTCAGAGCCAGGGCTGGGTGGTGGCGATCCCGGTCGCCGGGGTCCTCGCTGGGATCGGGCTGTCCATCCTCGTCGGGGCCGTGGCCGGCCTCTACCCGGCGTTGCGCGCCGCGCGAACGCCACCGACCGAGGCGCTCCGCTCGTGATCCTGGTCGCGATGGTTCAGGTCTCTTCACCGAAGCTTGGTTGATTCTTCCACCGTCTGGGCCTCACACTCGCGGCCGTCCGGGTCCGCATGTCACGCGCGCCCGAGACCCGGTGTCGACCCCCAGGCTGCCACCGGTGCCCTGATCGCTCCGAGGAGGTAGTCCCGTGTCACTGGCCTGGTCCGTTCGATCGCGTGGTGTGAGGCTCGGCCTCCTGGCAGTCATGCTGGGTGTCGCGTCCCTCGTCGGGGCAGTCCCGGTCGGGGCCGCAGCGGCGATCACGCTGACGACGCCGTACCCGGCGGTCGCCGTCGCGCCCGGCGCGACGGTCAACTTCGACATCAACGTGACGACGGCCGACCCGGGCCGGGTCGATCTGTCCATCATCGGCGCGCCGGCCGAATGGAACGCGACTCTCCGGGGCGGCGGCTTCACGATCGACGGCGTCGAGACCGACGGCACGTCGACGCCGACCAAGGTGACGCTGAACGTGACGGTCCCGGCAGCGGCCACCACGGGGACCCAGCGCATCAGCGTCCGAGGCGTGACCTCATCCAAGGCCTCGGCCACGCTCGCCCTCGACCTGCGTGTCTCGCCGACGGCCGCGGGCGCGGTCACGATGACGACCGACACCCCGCAAGTGAAGGGTGCGTCTGACACGAGCTTCAAGTTCACCCTGACGCTGACCAACGACACCCCGGATGACCTGACCTTCAGCGTCGTCTCGACCGGTCCGGCCGGCTGGACCGTGGATACCCAGGTCGGGACGCAGGCACAGGCTGCCAGCGTCGTCGTCAAGGCGGGCGCCAGCACCCCGGTCAGCGTGACGGCCAAGGCGGCGTCGGACACGGCGGCGGGCACCTACCCGATCGCGGTGGACGCGACGAGCGGGGACCGGACCGCCCACACCGACCTGTCGGTCGACATCACGGGCAGCTACAAGCTCACCCTCACGACCGCGGACCAGCGGGTCAACATGAGCGCGACGGCGGGTGGCACGAGCGACATGACGGTCGTCCTCGCCAATAACGGCACGGCCGATATCGAGGCAGCCGCCCTGTCGGCCACTGCCCCGAGCGGCTGGAAGGTGACGTTCGAACCGGCGAGTGTCGCGGTCCCGGCCGGCCAGCAGGTCCAGGCCGTCGCCCATGTCACGCCATCGTCCGATGCGATCGCCGGAGACTACGTGGCGACGTTCAAGGCAGACTCGCCGGTCGCCACTGCCGAGACCGACATCAGGGTCACCATCGAGACATCGCTGCTGTGGGGCGCCATCGGCGTCCTGCTCATCCTCCTCGTGCTCGGTGGGTTGTGGTGGACCTTCCGCCGGTATGGGCGGCGATGAGCGGCGTCGAGGCGCCGGCAAGGACGAACGAGCCTGACCTCCACCTCGTCACGACCGACGACCTGCCCGACCCGGTCATCCGCACGCGCGGGCTGACCAAGAAATACGACACCCTGACGGCGGTCAACCGGCTCGACCTCGAGGTCTTTCCAGGCGAGATCTTCGGGTTGCTCGGCCAGAACGGCGCGGGCAAGACCACCACGATCCTGATGCTCCTCGGGCTGTCCGAGCCCACCAGCGGCGAGGCCTCGGTCATGGGCCTCGACCCCGCCTGGGAACCACGCGAGGTCAAGCGTCGGGTCGGTTACCTGCCCGATGCGGTCGGGTTCTACGGTGGCATGACCGGGCGCCAGAACTTGCGCTATACGGCCAGGCTCAACGGCCTGCGCAAGACCGAGGCGGAGGCCGCCATCGCCGAGGTCCTCGAGCAGGTCGGTCTGGCCGATCGCGCGGACGACAACGTCGAGACGTATTCGCGCGGCATGCGCCAGCGGCTCGGCATCGCCGACGCGCTCGTCAAGTCGCCGGACCTGCTCATCCTCGACGAGCCGACGACGTCGATCGATCCGCTCGGGGTGGTCGAGATCCTCGATCTCCTCCGCCGCCTCACCGACGAGCGCGGCATCGCGATCCTCCTCTCGAGCCACCTCCTGAGCCAGGTCCAGTCGGTGTGCGACCGGATCGGCATCTTCGCGTCCGGGCGGCTGGTGGGCATCGGGACCGTCGGAGAACTCGCCCGGACGTTCGGTGACGGGACCGCCGTCATCGAGGTCGGGTTGGAATTGCCGACCGCTGCCGACGTCGAGCGCGCCGGGGTCACCCTGCGCGGGTTGCGGTCGGTCGAATTGGTCGAACCGCCGACGCAGAGTGGCGGCGCCTGGCGCCTCCATGTCCGTCCGGCCGACGAGGAGGGACGCGTTCGCCAGGACATCCTCGTCGCCGCCGTCGACGAGGGTCTGCGGCTGACCGCGCTTCGGCCGATCGTGCCGTCGCTCGACGATATCTACCGGGTCGCCGTTGAGCGGCCGCTCCCGAAGCGCGGGGTCAAGTCGAAGGGCAAACGGCGCCGCGGAGCACAGGCGGGCATCGTCAGCGACGAGACAGCCGCCGAGGCCGCGATGCCCGAGGACCCGGAGGGCATCGAGCCCCTCGGACTCGACGAGACCGAACCCGAGAGCACCCCGGAGGACCAGGCATGAGCGCCGAGGTGCGGCCGATCCGACCCGAACTGCGCGTCCCCCATTCGGGCTGGCGCGTCATCGCCGCCAAGGAATTCGGCGACCACCTGCTGTCGGTCCGGTTCTTCGTCCTGCTCGTCGTCCTCGGCCTCGCCGCGGCCATCCCGCTGTACTTCGCCGCCGATCGGATCCGGGCGCTCGCCCCGGCCGCCAGTGGCGCGCCGGCGGTCTTCCTCGCCCTGTTCACGCTCGGCTCACAGGAGATCGACCTGCTGCGGGTCGACGCCTTCGTCGGCATGGTCGCGCCGCTGCTCGGCCTGGCGTTCGCGTTCGATGCGGTCAACGGCGAGCGGGCCGAAGGCACCCTGCCGCGCCTGCTCGCCCAGCCGATCTACCGCGATGACGTCATCAACGGCAAGTTCACCGCCGGGATGGCCGTCATCGGGCTCGTCCTGGTCTCGGTCATCGTGTTCATCGCCGGGTTCGGCATGCTCCGCCTCGGGATCGTCCCGCACGGCTCGGAAGTCCTGCGGATCGTCTCGTGGGTCGCCGTGACGTTCGTGTATGTCGGGCTCTGGCTCGCGTTCGGTCTCCTCCTGTCCGTCGTCATCCGCAGGGCCGCCACGGCGGCATTGATCGGCTTCGGCGTGTGGCTCCTCGTCTCGGTGTTCGGCGGCCTGATCACGACCATCGTGACCGGGTTCCTGCGCCCCGCCGCGGACGCCAGCGTGGACACGGTGCTCGGCAACGCGCAGCTCCAGCAGCTCATCAGCCGGTTGATGCCGAGCACGCTCTACGCCGAGATCTCGCGGGTCATCCTCAACCCGTCGGTGACCCAGGTGAGCGCGCCGACGACCATCGGCCAGGTGGTCCAGGGCCAGCAGCGCATCGACACGCTGCTCTCGCTCGACCAGAGCCTGCTTCTCGTGTGGCCCCAGATCGTCGCGCTCGTCGGACTGACCGTCGTCTGCTTCGGAGCAGCGTATGTGTCGTTCATGCGCCAGGAAGTCCGGGCTTAAGAGCCGCGAAGCCGCCGGGAGGGGCGTTCAGGCGAAGGCGCGCCTGAGTACCGCAGCGAGCGCACCTGAAGGTGCGTGAGCGAAGGCACGGAGGGCGCAACGAACGCATGGGCGTCCCTCCGGGCGGCCGGTGTCACGTGGCACTCACCACTACGGCGATGATCTCCTCGCCGTAGCGGTCGAGCTTGGTCGGGCCGATGCCGGGGACGCGGCGCAGATCCGCGATGGAGCGCGGGCGGCGCTCGGCGATCGCCTCGATGGTCGAGTCGTGGAAGACGATGAACGGGGCGACGGCGTCGGCCTTGGCACGGGCCGTACGCCAGGCACGGAGCGCGTTCGACAGCGGTGACCGGTCGGCCGGGTCGACCTTGGGCGCTCGTTCGCGTGATCCGGACCCCGGTCCGACGGCCACGAGCGGCCGAGAACGCGCTGCCGACGGCGGCACCAGGCCGTCGAGGAACCGCGACCGGCTGCGCCGTCCCTCGCGTCCCGACGTCCCGAGGCGCGAGGTCGCCCACGACAGCCAGAGATACCGCCTGGCCCGGGTGATGCCGACGTAGAGGAGCCGCCGTTCCTCGGCGAGCTCGGCCGGTTCCTTGGCCTGGCGGATCGGCAACGAGCCTTCCTCGAGCGCGGGCAGGAAGACGGCGTCCCACTCGAGGCCCTTGGCGCGATGGTAGGTCAGCAACTCGACGCCGGCGGCCTCACCACCAGCCTCGACCGCGGTCCTGCGCGCGATCTCGGCGAGGAACGCCGCCACGTCAGCCGAGGCGTCGGTTCGCAGCAGGTCGTCGGCGAGTTCGAGCAGGGTCACGACCGCCCCGTGCCGCTCGCCGGCCGTTTCGCCATCGGGGACGACGTCACGGCGGACGCCGAGCTCACGCGCGAAGGACGTCTCGAGCCGCTCGGCCAGCGGCATGTCGCTCTCCGTGCGGCCGAGGGCTTCGGCCACCCGGATCGCTCGACGGACCTCGGGTCGGGCGAAGAATCGCTCACCTCGAACGTGGAACGGGATGCCAGCGACGCCCATCGCGCTTTCGATGGCGGGCAGCTGGGCGTTGGTCCGAACGAGGATCGCCATCGCCCCGTGTGCGGTGCCGGCCGCGGCGAGCGCCCGGACCGCGGCGGTCACGCCGGCCAGCTCCGCCTCGTCTGACGCGAAGCCGCCGATCTCCGGGGCCGGTCCGGGCGGCCGGCTCGCGACGAGCCGCTTCGGGGGGCGTGGCGTGGTCCCCGGCTCGCGCTCGCCCGAGCTGGCACGGCCGGCCGCGAGGACCTTGTTCGCGAGTTCCAGGACCTCCGGGGATCGAGCGGTAGTTCGTCTCGAGGCGCACGACGCGGGCTGTCGGGTAGCGCGTCTCGAACCCGATGAGGTAATCGCTCGTGGCGCCCGTGAACGTGTAGATCGTCTGGTCCTCGTCACCGACGACGGCGATGTCCTCGCGCCCGCCGAGCCACGCGTCGAGGAGCGCGGCCTGGAGCGGGTTGGTGTCCTGGTATTCGTCGACCGAGAACCAGCGATAGCGGTCGCGCACCTCGAACGCGATCGTCTCGTCGCCATCGATGAGTTCGATCGTGCGTTCCAGCATGTCCTCGAAGTCGATCCGTCCAGCACGCGTCTTGGCCGACTCATATCGGCGATAGAGACCGGCCATGAGGTCTGGCGGCAGCGGGGCGTCGCGGTCCTCCGCGATCGCACGCTCCTCGTACTCGCCGGCGGAGATGCGCCGTGCCTTGGCCCACTCGATCTCGGCCGCGAGGTCACGGACCGCGAGATAGCGATAGCCGCCCGGCAGGCCGGCCGCCAGCGGCGCAAGGATCGGCGCCTTCGATGCGAGGATCTCAGGCGGGCCGGTGCCGTGGACGCGCGGCCAGAAATGGCGGAGCTGGCGGAGCGCCGCCGCGTGGAACGTGGACGCCGCGACGCCGCGATGGCCCAGGGCTGCCAATCGGCCCGCCATCTCGCCGGCCGCCTTGTCAGTGAAGGTCACGACCAGGACATCACGCGGCCGCACGACGCCCGTCGCGAGCGCGTACGCCACGCGACGCGAGATGACACGCGTCTTGCCGCTGCCCGCGCCGGCGAGGATGCACAGCGGGCCGGAGGTGATCGTCACGGCCTCGCGCTGGGCCGGATCCAGATCGCTCAGGAGGTCGTCAGGGTGGGCGAGTGGCACCCGGCCATCCTAGCCGTGAGACGTGCACCACGACTCATCTGGCAGCTGGTCGATCCGGCGGAAGTGCCGGGATCGGGCGCCAGGCGATCGGCCCGGTCGCACCGTTCGTGATCAGTCGGATGTCGGTGCCATCCGCATGCGCGACGTAGAGGCCCAACCTCATCTCGAAGACCGATGTGAACGCCAGCCTCGTGCCGTCAGGCGACCACGCCAGCCCCGGCGCGCCTCCGCCACAGAAGCATGCCCCGACCTCGATCGTCCGGCTCGGCCGCACATCGCCGGGATCCAGGAGGGCGACCTCGAGTGGTCGCACCTCGTTCGTGTCGGAGTTCCCGGACCCGATGTAGGCGAGCGTCGCGCCGTCCGGCGACCAACGGAGGTCGATGACCATGTCGCCCGCCGTCGCCAACGGAAGAGATCGAGCGTTGGAGCCGTCGCGGTCGATCACCATGATGAAGGGGAACATGTCGCCAGACACGAGCGCGACGAAGGCGAGGCGTCGGCCGTCAGGCGCCATGGTGATCTCTTTGATCGTGCCAACGCTGGACGCGCCCGACCTCGCGGCCATGGCACCACCAGCGTCCATCCGTGAGATCAGCTGTCCATCGGCGGGGTCGACGAGGGAGATCAGGCGCCCATTGCCGATGACCAGCGCGGTCCCGTCCAGTGTCCAAGCCACCGCGCAATGGGCACACGGGCCCGGGGTCAGGTCCGATCCGCTCGTGGTGTCGTGGATCGACAGGGCCTGGTCGGTGGCGACCGCCAGGCGCGTCCCGTCGGGCGACCAGGCCAGATCCGTGACGAATCCCGGCGGCTGGCCCGGGCGCAGGCCACCGGCGAGCGCGCGCCCGGTCTGCTGGTCGACTTCGCCGAGGACGCCGTCGATCCCGGCCATGATCGCTCCGTTGCCGGGCAGCGGGCGGTCGACGAGGCTGGGCCGCTGGGTCCAGGACCCGACGATGGCCGCCCCGGCTAGTGTCACGGCGAGTGCCACTGCGGCGACGCCCAGCACCATCGACCGACGGCTGAGCCCGAGTGTCACGGCCAAGCCGCGGCGCTGCGGAACCGCCGCGGTCGCCGTCATGATCCGCGCCACGAGGTCTACATCCGGACCGCCCGCGCGTTCGGCCAGTGTTCGCGCGATGAGGGCGTCCGTGATCTTCGAGCGATCGGTCGTCATGCCTCTGCCTCCATCGCCCGCTCGAGGGCGCGCCGTGCGCTCCACAGACGAGATTTCGCCGTCCCGACCGGGACGCCGAGCTGGCGTGCCACGTCCGCGATCGGCAGGTCGTGCAGGTGATGGAGCACGAGGATCTGCCGATCGGTGACGCTCAGGCGATCGAACGCGGCGAGGAGCGACGCGGTCTCCATGCGGGCAGCGGCGTTGTCGGCAGTCGGCAGCTCGACATCCGCCAGGTCGATCTGGCGCACCCGGCGCCGGTGCCGCAGCAGGTCGCGACAACGATTCAGGACGATCCGGTTGAGCCACGCGTCGAACCGGTCCACGTCGCGGAGTGTCGGGAGGTTCCTCCAGGCCGACACGAACGCGTCCTGGGTGACCTCCTGCGCCTCGGCCTCGTTGCCGAGGATCGCCCGAGCGGTCCGGAGCGTCGCCTGGGCCCGGGCCTGCACGAGCAAGCCGAAGGCGACGTCGTCGCCGCGACGGGCGCGCTCCACGAGGGCCACGCTGGCGGCGTCGGGCAGGTCGATCGTGCCGGCGGACTCGCTCAGGACCATCGCTCGCTCTGTTCGTGCATCACACCTGGTTGACGATGATGCGCCGCCTTCGGTTCGGTCGAAATGATGCGTGACTCGGCTACCCTGCGGCGCATGGAGTTGCACGGACGTTCCGTCACCCTGCGACCGGTCACGCCGGCCGATGCGCCGGCGCTCGCCGCCATCCTCGAGGAGCCGGCGGTGGCGCGCTGGTGGGGCACCTTCGATCTCGCCCGAGTGGAGACCGACCTGACCGGCGCGGTCGACCCGGACGAGGAAGGCTTCGTCATCGAGGCGGACGGTGCGGTGGTCGGCTACATCCAGGCCGTCGATGAGCCGGAGCCCGACTTTCGCCACGCCGGGATCGACCTCTTCCTGGCGACCGCACGCCCAGGGTCGCGGGCTCGGCCCCGACGCCATCCGGACGCTCGCCACGTACCTGATCGACGAGCGCGGTCACCACCGCCTCACGATCGACCCGGCGGCCGCCAACGAGGCCGCCATCCGAGCCTATGCCAAGGTCGGGTTCCGGCCGGTCGGCGTCATGCGCGAGTACCAGCGGATGCCCGATGGCCGGTGGGTGGACGCCCTGCTGATGGACCTCCTGGCCGATCAACTGGTGCGCTGACGCGCACCGATCTGCCCGGATGGGCTTGTCAGGCGCGCATCGCTCGCTAGGATGGGGTTCGGCCCGAGGGCGGCGGGACGCAACCGACCCGAGATCAAGCGAGGGAGGCACAGGTCAGATGACCGATCCGACACCCGCAGATCCGACACCACCGCCGGCCGCGCCGGACCCGGTCCCCGCGGCGCCGCCGGCAGCCGCTCCGCCGCCCGCACCGGCTGCAGCGTCCACCAGCTGGTCGCCACCGGCCGCGACACCGGCCGGCGCCCGCCCGACCGGGATCACGATCCTGGCGATCCTGGCTGGCCTCGGAGCCATCGGAAGCCTTCTCGGCGGATTCGGGGCTTTGGCGATCGGGAGCTACCTCTTCGGCATTTCGGGGACGATCTTCGCGATCGCCTGGCTCGCGCTCGGGGGCCTGGAGCTGGCCTTTGGCATCGGCGCGTGGCAGTTGAAGCCGTGGGCCTGGCCCCTCGGCGTCGTTCTCGCTGCTGGAGCGATCATCTGGTCCATCCTCACGATGCTCGGCGCTGGGACCATCTTCTCGACCGCCATCACCGTCGTCGTTTGGGGCATCGTCCTCTACTACCTCAATCAGCCTGGTATCAAGTCCCTGTTCGGGCGCGCGTAGGCCCGACGGTCACGCCGGCGGATACCCCGTGATCCGCCGGATCTCCTTGTAGAGCGGCTGGAGCTGCCGGTACATCCGGCGGTAGACGCCGCGATACAACTCGTCGTACAAGGCGTGCGTGGCGGGGTCCGGGTCGCGGACCTCGCCCACGTGCACCATCGCGCCGGCGGCCGTCGGCACGTCCCGGTGGAGCCCGAGTCCGACCGCCGCGTCCACTGCGGCGCCCAAACCGGATGCTTCGTGGGTGTGGGCGCGGCCGACCGGCAGCCCGAAGACGTCG
This sequence comes from uncultured Chloroflexia bacterium, assembly GCA_963776385.1. GTDB lineage: Bacteria > Chloroflexota > Limnocylindria > Limnocylindrales > CSP1-4 > SPCO01. Next base: position 531,871 of record CAVZME010000011.1, on the reverse strand, counting down.
GCCGTGAGCTGGACGGCCGACGGACTCTGCGACCCGCCGCCGGCGATCCTGAGCGACGTCAGCGGCACGCCCGTCCGCTTGGCGGTCCGCTCCGCACCATCGCGGAGTGCGTACGCCAGCCCCTCGATGATGGCCCGGTACACGTGTGCGCGCGTGTGCACGTCGCCGAAGCCGATGATCGCCCCCTTCGCCTCGGGCCCGGGGATGCGAACGCCGGGCGACCAGTAGGGCTGGAGGGTGAGCCCCATCGAGCCGGCTGGGACGGATTGGACGAGATCGTCGAAGAGGGCTTCGGGTTCGATGCCGTCGGCAGCAGCCTGGGCGACCTCCCGGTGGCCGAATTCACGCTTGAACCATTCGACCATCCAGTACCCGCGGTAGACCTGGATCTCCATCGTGTAGGACCCGGGGATCGCGGCCGGGTAGGGCGGGACATAGCGGATCGGCTCGATGTAGCGGGCCGTCGTGGTGTTGATCGTCGCTGTCGTGCCGTAGGACAGGCTCGCGGTCTCGGGCGTGAGGGCGCCCGAACCGAGGACCTCGCACGCCTTGTCGGCCGCGGCGGCGATGACCGGGAGGCCCGCCCGAAGGCCGGTCGCAAGGGCCGCGGTCGCCGTCAGCGACCCGAGCCGCCCGGTCGGGGGCACGAGCTCCGGGAGCCATGCTCGCTCGATGGGGGCGGCGAACCACTTCCAGTCGCCATCGTCCGCCCATGCCTGGCGCTTGAAGTCGAACGGCAGGAACCCGACCTGGGACGCCGTGGAATCGACGAAACGCCCGGTGAGACGCTGGGTGAGGAAGCCGGACAGCAGCAGGTAGTGGCGGATGGCGCCCCACGTGTTCGGCTCGTTCGCGCGGAGCCAGTTCGCCTCGCAGTCGGCCATGAAGCCACCGACCGTGTCGCGCAGCCCGAGCGCCCGGAACGCGAGTCCCGTCGCACCGCCGACGAATGGCAGACCGGCCGTCCGGCGCTGGTCGAGCCAGACGATCGCCGGGCGCAGTGGGCGCCCGAGCTCGTCGGTCACGACGACCGTGCTGCGCTGGGTCGTGATCGCCATCCCGGAGATCGCATCGCGCCGGACCGCCGGGTCGGCGAGGACCCGCCGGCAGGCCTCGCCAAGAGTCCGCCAATACAGCTCGGCGTCCTGTTCGGCCCAGCCGGGCTGGGGCGACACGTACGGTTCGATCGGGATCCGCGCACCCGCGACCAGCAACCCCGTGGCATCGAACACGAGCGCCCGGACGCTCTGGGTCCCGACGTCGACGGCCAGGATCTGATCGGTCATGGAGCGCCGTCCTCGAGCAGGATGCCGCGGGCCATCCGGCCGTCCGGGTCGAACGTTCGGACGATCGCCGCGATGGCGTCCATCCCGAGCGTGCCCTTCTCGGCGGCGAGATACGGCGCGTGGTCGGTGCCGACGCCGTGCTGGTGGCTGATGGTCGCCCCGTGTTCGACGATGAGCCGGCTGGCGATGGCCTTGAGCGTCCGCCAGCGCTCGAGCGTCTCGTCCGGATCCGCGGCGAGCCGGAACACGTAGGTGACGTACAGGCTGGACCCGCTCGGATAGCCGTGTGACAGGTGGCTGAACGCGTGGACGCGCTCACCCGAGGTCTCCAGCCCGTGCCGGAGCGTTCGTCCGAGCGCGGCAGCCAGTCCCGGGAGTGTCGTCCAGTCGGTCGCGGTCTCGAGCGTGTCGACCGCGTAACCCGCGTCCCACAGCGCGTTGCGCAGGTAAGGCGCCGAGAACCGGCTGTGCCGCCAGGCCGACCCGATGCCCGGCCCCGCGATGCCCTGAGAGCCCCGGACGAGGTCGTCGACGGCCTTCGCGGCCGCGCTCACGACTCCCGGGTTGCCGGTCAACCCGACGATCGCAAGACAGCGATCCGGACCCATCCCGCGGAAGCCCAGATAGCGCCGGAGGAGGCCGGTCGACCGGGCGTCGCCCGCGAGCGCGAATGTCGTCGCGGTCTCGAGTGGCGTCGACACGCGGATCATCGAGAGTGGAAGGCCCGACTGCGCGAGTCTCCGCGCCAGGAGCAGGGCGCGGTCCCAATCCGGGACGAGGTAGCCGCTGAACCGCTCGAGTTTCGGAGCGGCCGTCGCCCGGACCGTGACATCCGTGAGGATCCCGAGACGACCCTCCGACCCCAGGACGACCTCGCGCAGGTCTGGTCCGGCGGCCGACGCCGGGTACGGCCGGAGGTCGAGTGGTCCGCGCGGCGTCTCGAGGTGGCCGCCGGCGAAGAGGTCCTCGATCCGACCGAACCCGCGCGACTGCTGTCCGGCCGAGCGCGTGACGACCCAACCGCCGACCGTCGACGCCTCGAACGACTGCGGGTAGTGGCCGAGCGTCAGGCCATGTGGCGCGAGGGCCGCTTCGACTGCCGGGCCCTGTGTGCCCGCCCCGAACGTCGCCAGACCGCTCGTCTCGTCGAGTGCGTGCAGGCCCGCCGTGGCGCCGAGGTCGACCGTCAGGAGCGGACGATCGGACGGGCGCGCCGTGACGCCGCCGACGACGCTCGTCCCGCCGCCATACGGGATGAGGGCGGTGCCCGTGCGTGCCCCGAGGTCCAGGAGACGGCGGACCGACTCGGCATCGGCGGGCCGTGCGACCGCGTCGGGAACCGCGCCCAGTCGCCCCGATCGCAGGGCGACCCAGTCCGGGAGGCTTTGCCCGCGGGCGTGCCGGATCCGTGTCCGAGGGTCGATGTCGAATCCAGCCACGGTGGTGAGTCGTGACGGCGGGACGGTCGCGGCGACCTCGTCGAGGGTCGCGTCGCGCGGTGGCGTCCCGATGCCGATCAGAGACTCGAGCAGCTCGCGGGCACGCGGCGGGAGTGTCGTCTCGATCGACTCATCGCCCCAGCCGTTCCAGCGCCGCATCGCCACCTCCGCTGCGTATCGTGCGCCACGCGGTCAGCCGTGGCGTTCGATGCTCGAGCTCGCGCGATTCGTGGCGCCCGTTCCCGATATGCCTGTCGAGAGCATCAGGCCCGGCGCTGGACGCCTTAGACGCGCTGGACGCCCTGGACGCGCTGGGCGCGCACTCGCGTCCTATGTTTGATGCCCCCGATTGGCATCAGAAGAAGGGCGGCCGTTTCGGAGAAGGGCGGCCGTTTCGGCGCCGTGTCCGGGCCCGGATCAGAATGGCGGCCAGGGGATCGCAGGCCAGTCCGGCGACGGATAGGGGAACCGACCAGCGGTCAACAGCGCCTCGGTTCGCCGGACCGTGGCGCGGACCTCGAGCCGCGACAGCAGTCCCGCGAGCGTCTCTGCCAGATCCCCGGCGAGCGCTTCGCGGATCCGCTCGATCCCGTCGATCTCCTCGGGCGACAGTGGCATCCCGCGCCACGCCCACAACACGGTCCGCAGTTTCGGGACCGGCGAGAACGTCACCCCATGGTCGACGCCGTAGATGTGCCGCCCGCCATCGACCGGCAGGATGTGCCCGCCCTTTCGGTCGGTGTTGTTCATGACCGCATCGAGCACCGCCATCCGGCGCAGACGCGGGTCATCCTCGACGACCATGGCCACCACATCCACTGCGGGATCCGCCTCGACGAACGCCTGGACCATCCCCTCGCCGAACGGTCCGTCGCGGAGGATCGTCGGCGGGACGACGCCCCAGCCGGATGCCTCGGACACGTGCCAGGCGGCGACCTCGCGCCGGGCCAGGGTCCCGTCCGGGAAATCGTCGAGCGGTCGTTCTCCGAGCGTCGGCTTGTAGATCGCATCCACGACCATGGGTGGCTCCGGGTCCGCACAGACGCGCGTGATCGTGACGAGCATCGCGTTGTTCGACGATTCCACGATCCGTCCGACGATCTCGAGATCGCCCTCGCGCAGGACCTCGAGGGTCGACCGCCGATCGATCACCGCACGGTCACCCTAGTTGACGTAGTGGCCGTTCCGCCGCGGGCAGATGTGGCCCTGCGGGTCCAATGGCGCGCCGCACAGTGGACACGGCGGCCGGCCGGACGCGACGATCCGCGCCGCGCGTGCCACGAACGAGCGGGCCGCCTCCGCGCTGATCCGGACACGCAGCAGGTCGGGGCCGTCCTCGTCCTCGTCGTCGTCCTCGTCTGGATCGATCGCCTCGCCATCCTCGGACTGGGCACGTGCCTCGACGAGCACCAGCTCGTCGTCGACGTCCCAGCCGAGGGTCAGCGAACCGGCCCGGAACGCCTCGTTGATCGGCTCGTCGAGCGGTGCGACGTCATCGACGAGCGGCGCGTCCTCCGCGGCGGCCTCGACACCGCGTCGTTCGAGTTCGGCCAGCAGGTCGCCGAGCCGGTCCGCGAGCACCGCGACCTGGACCTTCTCGAGGACGACGCTGACGACGCGCGACCCGTCACGGGCCTGCAGGAAGAACGTCCGGTCACCCGGACGGCCGACGGTGCCGGCCACGAAGCGCTCAGGGGGATCGAAAAGATAGCGACGTCGAGCCATGCCGGGACTCTATACCGAAACGCGGATCAGGAGACCTCGACACTGATCGTGTGATAGCCGCGGGCGCCGTCCGGGGCCGGTGGCGACTGGAGCTCGGTCTGGACGACACCTGTCCCATCGGTCGCCCGGACCGCGACGAGGTGCTGGCCGGGCGTCGCCGCCCAGTCGGTGACCCACTGGACCCAGGTCGAATCGGCGAGCGGCGTGGACAGTCGGGCGTCGCGCCAGACACCGTCGACGGCGACCTCGACGCGGGAGATCCCACGATCGGGTGCCCATGCCACGCCGGCGATGGCGACCTGTCCGGCCTTGACCCCGCCGCGCGGCGTGTCGATCCGGGACTGCGTGAGGATCGGAGCCTCCTTGGCCCAGCCGAGCGGCACCCAGTAGCCGTCGAACCCCTCGAGCGTCGTCAGTTCCAATTCCTTGAGCCACTTCGTCGCGGACACATAGCCGTACAGTCCCGGCACGATCAGGCGCGCCGGATAGCCGTGGATCGGCGGCAGCGGCTCGTCATTCATCTTGAGCGCGATCATCGGCTCGCGCGCCGGATCCATGACCCATGCGGTCGGCATCCCGGCCGTCCAGCCGTCGACGGATCGTCCGACCAGCTGGGTCGCCGATGGCTGGACTCCGGCGATCTCGAGGACGTCCCGCAGGCGGACACCGGTCCACTTGGCGTTGCCGACGAGCCTGCCGCCGACCTCGTTGCTGACACAGGCGATGGTCACGTACTGCTCGAAGACGGGGAGTGCGATGAGTTGCTCCCAGGTCAGCGTCGTCTCACGGTCGACGAGACCGTGGATGCGTAACGTCCAGGTCGCCGTGTCCACGCTCGGCGTCAGCAGCGAGGTGTCGATCCGGTAGAAGCGGTCGTTGGGCATGATGATCGGAGTCAACCCGGCGACGGCAGGCGAAAGGTCCGCGTCCGGACCGAAACCCGGCACGGTCACCGACGCAGGCGGGACGGCCGGGCCGCTGCCGACCGGGGCGGCCCGCTGGCGCTCGAGCAATGTGCGCCCGACGACGCCGAGCGCGACGGCACCGACGCCGACCGCACCCGCCTGGATCATGAAGGACCGACGCGACCAGTCCGGCATCTCGGCGGGCGGTCCATCCCCGCTCGACGTGGCTGCTGCGGCTGGCCGTGACCGGTCCAGCAACCAACCGAGGACCCACAGTCCCGATCCGATCGAGATGCCCGTCGCCGCCGCGGCGACCGCCGGGTCGGCCAGGGGGTCGCCGAGCGCTGCGAGAAACCCGACGACACCGAAGGCGATGAACGCGCCGGCCGCGAGCCCGTAGTGCCGCCGCGCGACGATCCCGAGCACACAGCCGACGAGCAGCGCGACGAGGACGATGAAGAGTTCGAGGGCGAGTTTGTCGTTCGTGCCGAACCACGCCACGACGATGTCCTTTGCGCCGGCCGGCTGGCGGTCGATGACGACCTGACCGACAGCGGCGACAAGCGAGGTCGCGCCCGGCAGGAGCCCGGCCAGGAGTTCCGAAACGCCCAGCGCCACAGCTGTGGCCACGATGCCGGAGACGGGCGCCGCCCAGTCGCGTTCGGCGCGCGTCGTCGCGGGACGGGTCGGGGCGCTCGACGCGCTGGTGGTGGTGCTCACCGCGCCATCATCGTGGTTTGGTGTGACGTTCGCGTGTCGTCATCCTGGCCCAGGCTCGGCCGTCGCGCCGCTCGACCACGATCGGCAGTCCGAAGGCCCGGCTCAAGATGTCGCCGCCGACGACGTCCTCGATCGGGCCGGCGGCCACGGAAGACCCGTCGGACATCACGAGCGCGTGTGAGAAGCCGGGCGGTATCTCCTCGACGTGATGCGAGACGAGGACGATCGCAGCGGGCCGGGGTCGGGCGGCGAGTGCCGCGAGATCCTCGATGAGCGTCTCGCGTGCACCCAGGTCGAGGCTCGCCGCGGGCTCGTCGAGGAGCAGCAGATCGGGGTCGGGCATCAATGCGCGGGCGATCGAGACCCGTCGCCGCTCGCCGGCGGACAACGTGGCGTAGTCGTGATCGGCGACGCGCTCGAGTCCGAGTCCGGCGAGGAGCTCGCGCGCGCGTCGGCGATCGTCGTCGCCGTACACGTGCCACCACGGCTCGGTCGCGGCATGGCGAGCCGTCATCACGATCGTCACCGGGCTGAGGTCGGTTCGGAGCGTCGCCTCGATGGCGCTCCCGGCCGAACCGATCCGACGGCGATGCTCCCGCGAGTCGATGCGCCCGTAGCGGGCGCCCAGGACGTCGACCGTGCCGGCTGTCGGCCAGAGCTCGAGGCCGATCGTGGACAGGAGGGTCGTCTTGCCCGACCCGTTCGGGCCGATGACGACCCACCGCTCGCCGTCGCGCACGGTCCAGTCGAGAGGGCCGAGGATCGTCCGCCCCGAGCGGCGGACCACCAGACCGCGGACGTCGATGACGACGTCGGTCACGGCGCGGGCGGCACCGGGGTGGGCGTGGGCTCGGGTGGAACCGGCGTGGGGGTGGGCTCAGGCGGAGCCGGGGTCGGGGTCGGCGGTGGCGGCGCCTCGGTCGGTGGCGGCGCCTCGGTCGGCGGCGCCGACGGCTCCACCGACGGGGCCACGCTCGGGCTCGCGGTCGGGGTCGTCGGTGGGCAGGGGAGGGCCGCCGCCGACGATCCTTCCGGCGTCGGGATCGCGAACGACGGCACGATGCCACTCGGGTCGGGAGTCGGTGTCACGAAGCACGATGGCGATGGTGCCGGCCCGCATTTGCCGCCGACAAGAAGGCCCCACGACGACCCGTAGGGATGGTATGCGGCGTTGTAGAAGTAGGCGGTCCGCGTCCGACCCGGGCCGCCCGCGACGCCAGGTCCACGCTCGGCACGGCGGAGCCAGTCGCGGTCGGCCTTGACCCAGCTGTCGAACCCGGACTCGACTTTGACACCGAAGACGACGTCGATGCCGCAGGTGTCGGATCCGATCTTGGCCTTGGGCTCCGTGCCGGCGATGAACCATTCGTCGACGGCATTCTTGTCAGATGACGCCATGTAGCCGGTGAACGGGTCGATCTTGACCCGGACGAGGCCATCGGCGGGACGCTTGAAGTTGGTCTCCGGCCACTTCGCGGTCGCCTCGTTCAGGAAGCCCTGCCAGACGTAGGTCGAGACGTCGATCGAGAACAGCGGGGACCGCGCGGTCGAGACGAGACTGTTGTCCGAGTTGCCGTTCCAGACGCCGACCGCGAGGGCATACGCCCCGGTCTTGCGCCCGGCATCGGTCGGCGGGGCGATATAGCCGTAGGCGTTGAGGTCCTTGGCGTCGTTGTTCGTGCCCGTCTTGAGGGTCGCCGGGCGTCGTCCGTCGGGACCCGTGATCGCGAACTTGCCCCAGAACGGGTTGACGTTCTTGTTGGTGTTGCCGGCCAGGATGTCGGTGACGATGTAGGCGGCCTGCGGGCTGATGACCTGCTTGCCGGCAGGCGGCACGTACGGCGGCTGGACGTCCTTCCCGTTCGAGTCCTTGATGGCCAGGATCGTCGTGTGCGGGACTTCGCGCCCGCCGTTGGCGAGCGTGCCATAAGCGGACACGAGATCGACCGGACGGACCTCCTGGACGCCGAGGGCGAGGGCCAGTTCGGCGGTGCGGTCGCCCTGGAACTTCATCCCGAATTCCTGGGCCTTGGCGAAGACACGGTCGGGCTTGTTGATGGCCATCGTCTTGACCGACGGGATGTTGAGCGAGAACTGGAGCGCGTTGCGAACGCGGACGGGGCCGCGTTCGAGGCGGTCGGCGTCGTTGGGCGTGTAGCCGCCGCCGAAATCCGTGGCCACGTCCATCAGCATCGTGCCTGCGGTGATCTTCCGGTCGTCGATGCCGACCGCGTAGTTGAACGGCTTGAACGCCGAACCGGGCTGGCGATAGCCCTTGCCGACGACGTCGTACTGCGGCTGGAAGGCGGGCTTGGTCGAGGTCGCGTAGTAGTCCGCGCTGCCGACGTAGGCGACCAGTTCGCCGGTCTCGTAGTCGACCGCGACGAGCGCGCTGTTGTGGAGGTCCTTGTTCTTGAGGTTGGACATCCACGGTTCGAGCTTCTTGAACCCGAGCGCCTTGGCGGCCGCGGCCATGTCCTTCGCTTTCTTGTTGGGCACGACGGCCGCTCCACGGACCCATTTCTCGGCGACCTTCTGGAGGTTCACATCGAGGGTCGTCGTCACCCGCAGGCCGCCCAGGTCGAGCTCGTCGCACGATGGCACATCGACGCCGCACAATTTGTCGGCGAGCTCGTCGCGGACCGCCCACACGAAGTGCGGGGCCACCCAGCGGGCCGACGACTGGCCGGCCAGGACGACGTCCTCGCCCTTGGCGACCGTGAACTCGGACGCGCTGTACTGGTCCTGGGACATCGGGGTCCGACCGGACGCGAGAAGGTCGAGGATCTGGTCGCGACGCTGGACGACCGGCGCAGTCGAGGGCACGACGAGTTGCGACTTCGGGCAGTCGGCGCCTTCCTCGACAACGGTCGTGCAGCGCTCGATGGCGTTGCGCACGAGGTCGTAGTTCGATGGTGACTTCGGCAACCCGGCGATGATCGCGGCCTGGGCCGGATCGATGTCGGCGAGATCGATGCCGAAATAGCTCTTGACCGCGGCCTTGACGCCATAGCTCTGATTGCCGTAGTAGTTCTGGTTGAGATAGGCCGTGATGATCTGTTCCTTGCCCGTCTCTCCGCCGAAGTGCTGGGTCACCCGGATCGACTGGATGATCTCCTTGAGCTTGCGCTCGGCCGTCCGATGCGGGTCCTGGACGAGAGCCGGGTCGAGGAGGCGCGCCCGGACCAGCTGCTGGGTGATGGTCGATGCGCCGCGGGCGTCGCCGCGCAGCGAGCCGAGAGCCGCCGACACGATCGCGACCGGGTCGAACCCGGCGTTGTCCCAGAAGGTCTTGTCCTCGACAGCCGTCGTGGCGTCGAGCAGCACCTTCGGGATCTGGTCGAAGGTGACCACTTCGCGCTTGGCGTCACCGAACCGCGCGAGCTCGACCTTGCCGGTCCGGTCGTAGATGATCGTCTCTTCCGGCAGCGGGTAGTCGGTCAGCGTGGCGGGGTCATCCAGCCCGTTGGTCAGGGCCACGAACGCGGTGACGGACGCGAACGCGAGGATCGCGCCGACTCCGGCGAGGAACAGGAAGGCGATGATCGCGATGTAGCCGATGGTCGTCGGTCGGGCGCGTCGTCGTGGTCTGGGGCGGGCGGCGGTTCGAGCGGCGGACATGGACGGGGAAGGACTCCAGGGAGCGGATGAAGGCGCGATCGGGTCGGTCGGTTCGCCCTAAGGATGCCGTACGAACGCGAAACGCGACGAAACGGCGGCGGGCGTCACGCGACACGCGCGTTGCAGCCAGGGTGGAGACGACCGAGGATCGGTCGATGTGTCGCGCGATCAGGTCATCCGCCCTGCACCGTCCGTCGCGTCGACGGGCAGGATCAGCGGAGTCAGGCCGGTGGCGGCCGGATAGCGGTCAAGGACGGCTTCGCGCAGCGCTTCGACGGCCGCCGGGCGCACGAGGTTGACCGTGCAGCCACCGAAGCCGGCCCCGGTCATCCGGGCCGCGACGACCCCGTCGACCGACGTCGCGATCTCGACCATCGCATCGAGTTCGGGCGAGCTGACCTCGAAGAGGTCCCGGAGCGATGCGTGGCTCTGCGCGAACAGGCGCCCGACCGCGGCCAGGTCGTTGACCGAGAGTGCGTCGATCGTCGCCAGCACCCGGGCGTTCTCGGTGACGATGTGCCTGGCGCGGTCGAACGGGATGGGATCCAGCCTGTCCCGGGCTGCTTCGAGCACGTCAGGCGTCACGTCGCGGAGGCTCCTGATCTCGGGCGTGTCGCGGGCCAGCTCGGCCACGGCCATCTCGCACTGGCGTCGTCGCTCGTTGTAGGCAGAACCGTCGAGGTGACGCGGCGACCCTGTATGCAGGACGACGAGCGTCACCTCATCCGGCAGCGGGATGGGCCGCCAGTCGAGCGACCGGCAGTCGAGGAGGACGGCTGAGCCGGCGACACCACATGCCTCGGCGAACTGGTCCATGAGCCCGCTCTGGACGCCGACATATCCGTTCTCGGCGCGCTGGCAGATGCGGGCCAGGGTGAACGGCTCGACGCCCGCTGCGGAGTCGTGGAGCATCGCCCAGGCTGACGCGAGCTCGATGGCGGCAGACGACGACAGTCCGGCATTGGGCGGGAGCGTGGACGCGATGACGCCACGCAAGCCGGTCAAGGGCAGGCCCGCTTCGTCGAGCGCCCAGGCGGTGCCGGCCACGTAATCGATCCAGCCACCGGACTTCGAGCGCGGCCGGCCCAGCTCGAATCCATCCCGCTCGCCGGTGTCAAGGCGGACGAGTTCCACGCGTCCGTCGTCCGTCGGCAGGTAGGCGATGCGGAGCTCGAGGTCGATCGCGGCGGGCAGGACGAAGCCCTCGTTGTAGTCCGTGTGCTCGCCGATGAGGTTGACCCGTCCGGGTGCGCGCACGACGACGATGTCGTCGCGACGGTCGGCGGCGCCTGGCTCGATGCGGATCAGCTCCTCCACCAGCTCGGCGGGCGCGAACGACCCTGTCATCGAATGGTGTCCGGGCCGCCGGTTTCGCTCACGGCCAGGAGGATCGCCGCCAACGACGCTCGATCCGGAAGGCCGGTCTGGTCACCCAGCGCGGATGCTGCAGCTGCTCCACAGGCGTTCGCGATCTCGAGCACCTCGGCAAGGTCGGTGCCATCGAGCCGGGCGGCGATGAATCCGGCACAGAACGCGTCACCGGCCCCGACCGGATCGATCACGACCGGCAGCGGGATCCCTGACCGGGCGACCGGCAGGTCCTCCCCATCACGATCGATAGCGAGCGCCCCGTCGGCGCCGAGCTTGACCACGACCGTCGCGGGTCCGATCTCGAGGGCGGCTCGAGCGAGCGTCGCGGGGTCCTCGTCAGGCGGCAGCCCGGTGACGACGGCGAGTTCGTCCGGGCTGCCGAGGAGGACATCGACCCTCCGCGCCGAGCGCTCGCAGGACCGGAGCCGCCGCTTCGTCCGACCACATCCGGCGACGGAGGTTGAGGTCGAGGCTGATCGTGCAGCCGGCAACGCGGCCGTGGTCGATCGCGCGGCCTGCGGCGGCCCGAGCATCGTCGGACAGTGCCGGGGTGATCCCCGTGAGATGCAGCCACCGCGCCCCCTCGAACGCGCCGCCGGCCGCCGCTCGGTCGACGTCGGCGGCCGAGAGCCGCGACCCGGCAGAACCGCTTCGCGCGTAGACGACTTGTGCCGGACCCAGGACTCGCCGCTCGCGGAACATCACGCCGGTCGTCGCGTCACGGTCTGTCACGAGGTCGACCGCTCGCACGCCCTCGCCCAGCAGCCGGCGCCGGATGGCATCGCCGAACCCATCAGCCCCGACCCGGCCGATGAACGTCACCGGGTGGCCCAGCCGGGCCAGGCCGACCGCGACGTTCGCCTCGGACGCCGGCCACGAGCCGCTCGAATGTCGTCGCCTCGGAGAGCGGACCGGGCGTCGTCGCCACGAACGAGACGAGGCACTCGCCGAGCGTGACGACCTCGGTCATCCGGCCATCTCGGCGCGGGCGTCGGCGATCACCGCGACGATGCGGCGGGCCCGCTCGCGGATACCGCTCGTGTCGCCGTCGCCCAGGAGCCAGCCACCCATGCCGACCGCGACGGCACCGGCTGCGACGAACGAAGGTGCGGACTCGATCGTGACACCGCCGGTCGGGACGACCGGGATGTCCGGAAAGGGGCCACGCAGCTCGCGCACGAAGGCCGGACCCACCACCGACGCCGGGAAGACCTTGATCGCCGCCGCGCCGGCCCGCCAGGCGGCCAGGGCCTCCGTCGGTGTGGCACAGCCGGGGAAGGCCGGGATGCCGCGGGCAGCAGCCCATGCGACGAGCGCGACGTCCAGGTGGGGACTGACGAGGAAGGTGGCACCGGCATCGACGGCACGCTGGGCCGCGTCGATGGACAGGATCGTCCCCGCGCCCAGATCGAGGCCGAGACGGGACGCCACTGCGGCGACAGCCTCGATCGAGCGGATCGCCTCGTCTTCTGGGGCGTTGAGGGTCAGCTCGACCGCCCGCACACCACCCTCGGACAGGGCTCGAGCGACGTCAGCGGCGACATCGACAGCGATATGCCGCCCGATCGCCACCACCCCGGCGGCGAGCAGCCCGGACGGGATCGCCGGTCGTGTCGTGGCGACGTCCACCGTCTGCGTCTCCTCGCGTCGTCCTGACCCTGACGGCGGACAGCGTAGCGCGCGTCCGGTCAGCGGCGGGTGATCATGCGCGCGAGCCGGGTCAGTGGGATGACGACCATAGCCAGCGTGATGGCGAACACCAACGGCCATCGGTCCGTGAGGCAGACCGTTGGCCGTCTCGAACAAGCCGACCTGACCGATGAAGCCGCCCGTCCCGGCCGCCGTGTCGTCGCCCTTCCGAGAGGTCGTTCGATCGTGCGTCGCCATCCGTCCACCACCGTCAAGGAGTCTACGCTTGGGATGCTCATCACCGAGACCGATAGGGGGTATGCATTCGAGATGGACGACCTCCCGAGCTGGCGCGATGCGGCCGCAAAGAAGTCGATCGTGGAATTCGTCGAGCGGGTGACGGGCGCCGACGGTTCGCCGCCCGTCCCGGTCGAGGATCGGGTCGCCGTCTTCGACAACGACGGGACGCTGTGGACCGAGAAACCGATGCCGATCCAGCTCGACTTCATCCTGCGCCGGCTCTACGAGATGGCCGAGGCCGACGAGAGCCTGCGCGAACGCCAGCCGTGGAAGGCCGCCTGGACGCGCGAGTACGGGTGGCTCGCGCAGGCCATGGACAAGCACTACGCGGGCGACGACAGCGACCTGCCGGCACTCGCGGGCGGCGTCATCGGAGCGTTCGCCGGCGTCAGCGTCGACGACTTCGAGGCGAGGTCAGACGGGTTCCTGCGCACGGCGCGACATCCGACGCTTGGCCGCGGTTATCTCCAGACGGCGTACCTGCCGATGGTCGAGCTGTTGCGCTATCTCGAAGCGAACGGTTTCACGAATTACATCGCCTCCGGCGGGGGGCGTGATTTCATGCGTCCCGTCACCGCCGAGATCTACGGGATCCCGCGCGAGCATGTCATCGGCAGCACGGTCGAGCTGACCTACACCTCGGACGGGCGTGGTGGGACGATCTCGCACAGTACGGCTCCCGAGTACCTCGACGACGGCCCCCAGAAGCCGATACGGATCTGGAGCCGGGTCGGCCGCCGGCCCCTGCTGGCCGGCGGCAATTCGAACGGCGACATCCAGATGCTCGAATACGCCCAGCATGCCGACAAACCGTTCCTTCGGCTTCTCATCCTCCATGACGATGCCGAGCGCGAGTTCGCCTACACGAACGGGTCCGAGGCAGCCCTGGAGCAGGCCGCCCGTGACGGCTGGACCGTCGTCAGCGTCCGCGATGACTGGGCCGAGGTGTTCGTGCCGGTGTGACCCTGCGGATCGCCCGGCTCATCCGCTCGGCTATCCTGAATCCGTGCTCACCTGCAGCAACTGCGGAACCCAGAACGAACCGAACCGAAAGTTCTGCCTCGAGTGCGGGCAGAAGCTGGCCTCCGAGTGCCCGGCGTGCGGCGCCGCCAATCAACCGGGCGCGAAGTTCTGTGGGGAATGCGGGACCAGCCTCGGGGGCGTTCAGCCTGCCGTGGTCTCCGGCCGCGACACCACCGAGGCACAGGACCGACGCCCGTCCCCGGATGCGGCCGTCAACGAGGTCCGCGTCATCTCGGTCATGTTCGTCGACCTCGTCGGCTTCACGCCGTTGTCCGAGCGTCTCGACGCGGAGGAGGTCCGCGAGCTGCTCGACGGCTACTTCCAGACCGCGCGCCAGATCGTCGACCGCCACGGCGGCGTGATCGAGAAGTTCATCGGGGACGCGGTGATGGCCGTTTGGGGCACGCCCATCGCGCACGAGGACGACGCGGAGCGAGCGGTCCGGACCGCCCTCCAGCTCGTCGGCGCCGTCGGACGCATCGAGGTCGGGGGCACGTTCCTCGAGGGCCGAGCCGGCGTCCTGACCGGCGAGGCCGTCGTGACGACTGGCGTCGACGGTCAATGGATGGTCGCCGGCGACCTCGTCAATACCGCCGCCCGGCTGCAGTCGGTCGCGGCGCCCGGCACCGTCCTGGTCGGCGAGGCGACGTACCGATCGGCATCCGGTGCCATCGCCTTCGAACCGGTGGGTGAGCAGGCGCTGAAGGGCAAGACCGCGCCGGTGCCGAGCTGGCAAGCCCTCGCTGTCGTCGCGCGCCTCGGCGGGTCAGGGCGGAGCGCCGCCCTCGAGCCACCGTTCGTCGGTCGCGATGAGGAGCTCCGGGCGCTCACGGACCAGTTCCATGCCACGCAACGCGAGGGCAAGCCGCGGCTCGTGACGATCGTCGGGCAGGCAGGCATCGGCAAGAGCCGTCTCGGCTGGGAGCTGGAGAAGTACCTCGACGGCGTGGTCGAGACGATCCTCTGGCATGAGGGTCGCTCGCCGTCGTACGGCGACGGGATCAGCTACTGGGCACTCGCCGAGATCGTCCGCGGCCGAGCCGGCATCGCCGAATTGGACGATACGGCCACGGCGCGACAGCGACTCGGGACGATGCTCGACGAGATGGTCCCGGACCCGGTCGAACGCCGCTGGATCGAGCCGCGACTGACCGGCCTGCTGGGGCTCGATGACCTGCCAGCGGAGACACGCGAGGAACTGTTCGCGGCGTGGCGGACCTTCTTCGAGCGACTCGCGGATCAAGCGACGACGATCCTGGTCTTCTGGGACCTGCAATGGGCCGACCAGGGCCTGCTCGACTTCATCGAGCACCTTCTGACCTGGGCTCGGGCTTCGCCCATCTTCGTTCTCGCGGAAGCGCGACCCGACCTGCTCGAACGCCGTCCCGGGTGGGGCGCGACGGTCCGCAGTTCGACCACCATCCACCTGGAGCCGTTGTCGCCCGAGGACATGCGAACCCTCCTGGGTGGCCTCGTCACTGGCCTCCCGGAGCACGCCATGCGCGCGATCGTCGAACGGGCGGAAGGCATCCCGCTCTACGCTGTCGAGACACTTCGGATGCTGATCGACCGTGGCGTCCTTCTGCCGTCCGCCGAGGGCGATCGGTACACGCTGGCGGTGGACCTGCCCGACCTGACCGTGCCGGCGACGCTCCAGGCGCTTATCGCGGCACGCCTGGATACGCTCACGCCAGAGGACCGGGCGCTGCTGACGGATGCTGCCGTCCTGGGTCTGAGCTTCACCGTCCCCTCGCTGCTCGCCCTGACCGACGTGGACGCGACGGCCGTGACGGCCGCGCTCGATCGGCTCGTGCGCCACCAGCTGATCGTCCTCGATGCCGACCCGCGCTCGCCGGAACGGGGCCAGTTCCGCTTCGTCCAGGGCGTCGTCCGGGAGGTGGCCTATGCCTCGCTCGCCAAGCGCGAGCGCCGCACGAAGCACATCGCGACAGCGCGCTATCTCGAATTGCTTGGCGACGACGAGCTGGCCGGCGTCCTCGCCAACCACTACCTCGCCGCGTTCCATGCGACGCCAGCCGGCCCGGAAGCCGATGCACTCGCCGCTCAGGCCCGGGTCGCGCTTCGAGCTGCCGCCGATCGCGCGACGGCGCTGCACTCACTGATCGGAGCGCTGGGTTACCTGGATCTGGCGATCACCGTGACCCCCGACGCGAGGGAGCGGGCGATCCTTCATGAGCGCGCTGCGGACGTCGCGACACTGTCGGCCCTGGTCTCGCAGGGCCTCGCACATGTCCATGAAGCGGAGCAGATCTTCACGTCACTGGGCGATCGGCTCGGGGTGCTTCGGACACGCGCGCTCGAGGCGCGCACGCATCTGGCCGAGCATGGCGACAAGGCCGCGATCGAGATCCTTCGCGCCGGGCTCGCCGAGGTCGCCGACCTGCCACCTGCGACCGAGATCGCACTCGCCCAGAGCGAGCTTGCGCGGGCACTGATGATCGGCGGCTCGCCCGAGGCGATCGTCTGGGCGGACAAGGTCTTGCAGAGTTGGACCCTGGTGAGTCCGATCGTCATCATCGAGGTGATCATCACGAAGGCGACGGCGCAGATGAACGCTGGACTGCTCACCGAAGCGGAGGTGGGCCTTCGTGGGGCGATCGTCGTCGCGGACCGCCTGGGCGATCCAATGACGTCGCTGCGGGCTCGCAACAACCTGCTGGGACTCATCGCGCCTGTGAGCCTCGGCGATACCCTCGCCCTCTCTCGGGAGATCTACGAGATCGCGATGCGCTACGGCCAACGGACGTGGATCCAGCAGGCCGTCGGCATGGGCCTCGGGAACGCCTTCGATGTCGGTCGCTGGGATGAATGGCTCGCCGAGATGCGCGATGAGGAGCCATCGGCATCGGATTTCTATCGAGCTTGGTTCCGATCTGAATTGGGACTCCGGATGGCATACGCGGGCCAGCTCGAGGAGGCCGAGCGGCTCCTGGGTGAGCTGCTTGCCACCGACGTCGTCCAGGTCAGCGCTCAGGGCACGGCCGGCGTTCGGCAATTCGTCGGCGAGATCCGGTTCCTCGAGGGTCGCTGGGCTGACGCCTACGAGATCGGTCGAGCGGGCTGGGAGAACAAGGAGATCTTCGAAGCAGCCCTCCACCTGTCTCTCCTTGCCGCGATGGCGGCGGCTGATTCGGGCCGGGCGAACGCGATCGTCGAGGCGATCTCGACGATCGCGACGACCGAGCGGCCGGCCGACATGGCGTTGCGGCAGGTCGGCGCGACCGCAAAGGCGCTCCTGGAGGGCCGCTGGGACGATAGCCGTCAGGCATATGTCACGGCATTGCGGACCCTGAACGACTCTCTGCGCCTTCGGGTACGCGCGCTCTTCCAGATCGCGGTCGGACACCTGGCCGGTGATCACTTCCCGGAGGCGGCGGCGGGCCTGCGCGAAGCAGAGACGTTCTTCGAGGAGCGCGGCGCCGTCGGTCTGGTGAGTCGCTACCGGGAGAAGGCCGCGAAACCGGCCGATGCCGGTCGCGCGACGGGCGCCAGATCCGACTCGAACCCGCGCGCCGAGGTCCCGCCGGTCTCAGCCTAGGCGCTTGGTGGCGTGGGCGACCGCGAGGGCGACGGCACATCGCCCACCGGCGGCAGCGACCGGCGTAGATTCGGCCGCATGGGCTTCGATGTCGCGGCCGAGGCGTACGACGACTTCATGGGTCGGTACTCGGTGCTGCTTTCGGGTCAACTCGCGGATCTCGCCGGAGTGCGGGCAGGCCAGCGCGTCCTCGATGTCGGCTCCGGTCCGGGCGCCCTCACGGCCGAGGTGATCGGTCGAGTCGGGGTCGCGAACGTGGCGGCCGTCGATCCATCTGCATCGTTCGTCGCGGCCGTTCAGGCGCGGAACCCCGGGCTGGAGGCACATCTGGCGTTCGCGGACAGTCTGCCGTTCGCCGACGGAGCCTTCGACGCGACCCTCGCCCAGCTCGTCGTCCACTTCATGCCGGACCCCGTCGCCGGCTTGACCGAGATGGCCCGCGTGACCCGCAGCAGCGGGGTCGTCGCGGCATGCGTCTGGGATCACGGCGGTCTGCATGGCCCTCTTGCGGTCTTCTGGGCGGCGGCACGTCAGCTGGTTCCCGACGTCGACGACGAATCACGCCTCCCGGGCGTCCGCGAGGGCCACCTGGTCGAGTTGTTCACGCTCGCCGGCCTCCGCGAGATCCAGGATGCGACCCTATCTGTGAGCCTCGAGCACCCGACGTTCGATGCGTGGTGGGAGCCGTTCACCGGTGGGGTCGGCCCCGCTGGATCGTTCGTTGCAGGCCTTGACCCGGAGCGTCAGGCAGATCTCCGGGAGCTGTGCCTGGCCAGGCTCGGCGAGGGGCCGTTCATCGTCACCGCTCTCGCCTGGGCCGCTCGCGGCATGGTCTAGGGCTCAACCCTTCGGCTGGACCACCGACAGGACGTTTCGGCTCGGATCCACGAACCAGGCGGCCCAGGAGTGGCCCATGTCGGCGACGCCGTCGGTCGTCACCGGGTCGGGCGCCTCGTACTCCTCGATCTGGACGCCGCGCGCCCGGAGGTCGTCGATGGCGGCGCGGATGTCCGGCACCCGCCAGGCCATCTGCGTCTGGCTATCCGACGTGCCGATCGTGCTGCTCGTCACGACCAGCTGGGTCCCTCCACCGCATCGGAAGACGATCCGATCGCCTTCGTCCTCGCGCAGGATCTCCAGCCCGAGGACGTCGTGATAGAAGCTCCGACTGGCATCGAGGTCGGTCGAGAGAAGGATCGGGAACACCAGATGGTCACTCAGCATCGTCTGCCTCCGAAGCACGCCCGGGTCTAGGAGAAGAAGGCGATGATCGCTGCCGTGTCGTCCGAGAAGGCCCAGCGCTCGGTCGCCCGGCCATCGCGGATGTGGAAGATCTCGGCGGTCCGGTATTCGAGCGTCTTGCCGTTCCGCGTGGCAGTCGCCGTGCCGAGGGCGATCGCGTGGTCGTCGTTCGCGACGACGTCGTGAAGGTCGTACTTGATCGTCGTGTCGCTGAACTCGGACATCGACGCGCGCAGCTCGTCCTTGCCGCGGCGCGGCTCGGCGCGGCCGATCTCGTGCCAGACGATGTCGTCGGCCATGAAGGCATCGACGACCGCCATCTCCTCCTCGGCCTTCGACATGTCCATCTCGTTCATCGCCTGCATCGCGCGGCGGACGAAGGCTACGTTCGGGTGCTCGGCCATCGTGGTGTTCCTCCTTTCGGCGCCCACGGCGGGAGGCCCGTGGCGCTGCCAGTCGACCAGCGTATCGCCTCGGCACAAGCGTGCGGAGGTCCACGGAAACGTCGCTCTGGTTGGATACGATACGGGCCATGTCAGAGCTTCCCGTCATCCTCCTCGTGGACGACGACGACACGTCGCGTTCGCTCCTCCTCGAGACGGTCGACCGTCGGTACGGTCACGACTATGACGTCACCGCCGAGTCGTCCGCTGCCGACGCGATGCGACGACTGGAGGATCTGCACCGGGCCGGGCGGCCGGTCGCACTGATCCTCGCCGACCACTGGATGGCGGAGGAGACGGGTGCCTCGCTGCTTGCCCGGTCTCGGCCGTTGTTCCCCACCTCCCAACGGGTCCTGCTCACCGACTGGGCCGATTTCACCGCGGTCGATGCCACCGTCCAGGCGATGACCGTCGGCGAGATCGACACGTGGCTGGCCCATCCGTTCGGGCGCGCCGACGAGGAGTTCCACACCGTGTTGACCGCGTCGCTCGCGCGATGGACGCACGAGACGGATCGAGCCGGGGTCGCCCTCACGATCGTGGGCGATCCCTGGGATTCGGCGGCCGGCGAACTTCGGGACGTTTTCGCGCGGCTGCTCCTGCCGTTCGCCTTCCGCGACGCCCAGTCTCCCGAAGGCCGGGCCCTGCTGGAGGAGGCAGGGATCGACGGCCCCCTGCCGGTCGTCATCCTGCGCGATGGTCGAGCCCTGGCGCGACCCGGCCAATCCGAGATCGCGGCCGCCCTGGGCGTCCAGGCATCGGTGGGCGAGGGCCGAGTCGACGTCGCCGTCATCGGCGGCGGTCCGGCCGGACTCGCGGCAGCGGTCTACGGCGCATCCGAAGGCCTGACGGTGACGGTCATCGAATCGACCAGTATCGGCGGCCAGGCGAGCTCGAGCCCGATGCTCCGGAACTACCTCGGCTTCCCGGCCGGGGTCACCGGTGCCGAGCTGACTGCCCGGGCACTCCAGCAGGCCCTCACGTTCGGCGCGAAGTTCGTGTTCGGCCGCTCCGCGATCGCCCTGCGGCGCGACGCCGACGACCTCGTCGTGACGCTCGACGATGCGTCCGAGCTCAGGACGGGGGCCGTCGTCGTCGCAACAGGGGTCTCGTATCGGCGGATGGGCATCGACCGCCTGGAGGCCCTCGTCGGTCGGGGCGTCTTCTACGGCTCGGGGACGAGTGAGGCGCGCGCGATCCAGGGAGAGCGCGTCTACGTCGTCGGAGGCGCGAATTCGGCCGGATCCGCCGCGATGCACCTTGCCCGGTACGCGGCACAGGTCACCTTGCTCGTCCGCGGTGGATCGATCGAGGAGACCATGTCGGACTACTTGGTCCGCGAGATCGCCAACGCGGAGAACATCGATGTCCGGTTGAACACGGAGATCGTCGATGTCCGCGGTGACCATCGGCTGGCGGGCCTCAGCCTGCGCGATCGGGCAACGGACGCGACAGAGGAGGTTGCAGCGGCCGCGGTGTTCATCCTCATCGGGGCGGCCCCTCGGACCTCGTGGCTCCCGCCGGAGGTCGCCTGCGACGATCGCGGGTACATCCTCACGGGTGAACAACGGCCAGACCCCAGCGACGGACTCGGGCTCGCCACGACCATGCCGGGTGTCTTTGCGGCAGGTGACGTCCGCAGCAACCCCGTGAAGCGTGTGGCAGCGGCCGTCGGCGACGGGTCGACCGCCATCCGCCAGGTCCACGAGGACCGCAGCCAGCGCCGGGCGGCGTCGACCCCGTCCTGAGCCCGCTCAGCCCTCACGGACCCCCTGACGGATCAGCGCTCCGCGGTCCGACGGCGCGGTCGCCGATCCCCAACGAGCCTGCGCAGGTACTCGTGGGACGCGACGAAGTCATTGGCGCTCGCTGCGCCGGGTGTGCTGGATGCCCGCAACGCCTCGATGACCTCGGCCGGCAGAGGCCCACTGACCGTAGTGTTCAGCGTCCGCACCGCGTCGTCCCCGAACTCGGTCGCGATCTCGGCCCACATCCGTTCGAGGTCGTCTTGCGAGATGTCCTCAGGGTTCGGCCATTCGGATGCCAGCCCGGCGGAGGCCGGAGGTTTCGGCTCCGTCCCGAAGCCCATCCACCTGATGACGCAGGACGCGTTAGTCAACGAAGTTCCATGTCGGGATGAAGAGGATGGTCTCGGGACCGTTCCCGTAACAGCGCCACGCGATGCGGACTCCAGCATTGTTCGCGAAGCCGGTCTCGTCCGCGTCGGGACGAACGAGCAGTGATGCAGCCATCGGCCCTCCGGGCGGTCATCGGCGCGAAGGACGGCGACGGTCATCCTCTCGCACCCTGGGACGCTTGGCACATCCTCGCTCAAGCATGCGCCGCGGGGCAACGTACAGCGGGCTAGGTCATCGCGGCCGCCACCGACGACGACGCGCCCGGCCAGGTCGAGGTACCCGGCGACGTCACTGGCGGGTTCACCGGGGCAGGGGGTTCGGGCCGGTCGCGGTGACCAGCCGCTGCGGGACCCAGTCGTCGACGTGGTGGATGCCGTCGAACGTCCGGCCCTCCATCTCGACCGCCGCGCGCAGCGAGCGGCGGTGGAACTTCACGTGGGTGAAGTCCTCGAACAGGACGTAATACGGCTCGTTCGCCGCGCTCTGGAACTGCTGGCCGGTCAGGGCTGCCCGGTGCCGGCGGGAGAAGGCGTCGACCTCCTCACCGACGACCACGCCGAAATGCTCCATCCCCATCTTGTAGACCCGCTGGTGGACGGGCGGGATGAGCTCGATGATCGGGATGACCTGGCCGTCGAGGACGCGGAGCGGCTCGGCGAGGATGATCAGGGAGATCGGCCGTCCGTTCCAGACGTTCTCGCGGTTGGCGGCTGCGTGCCGCTCGAGGATCGTCCGGAGGTGGACGTACTGGTCCCACTCGGGGACGCGGAACGCCAGGTGGCTCAGCTCGTACGGCGCGATGTCGATGCCGCGTGCGGCGAGGCGGTCGCGCTGCAGCGCCGTGAACGCGCGGTAGTCGCCGATGATGTCGGCGATCGGGTCGGTCATCGGGTCACCTCCGGCGTCATCGTAACGGGCGGGATCGCGCCCGACCTACTCCAGCGGCGTCAGTCCGACGTCGTTCTGAGTCCCTGGGAATCAAGGCCGATCGACTCTGGCGAAGCCAGGTCAGGAGCGGTAGAACAAGGCCGCATCGGTTTTCGGCGACGTCGATGAGAGGAAAGGCGTGAGATGGACGACCTCATCAAGGAATTGGTTGATCGGGCGGGACTGTCGGAGGAACAGGCGAAGGCGGCAGCCGAAGTCGTCGTCGAATGGGTGAAAGACGAGGACAAGCGAAAGAAGATCCTCGCCGCAGCTGTTGCGACCACGATCGCGTCGGCCGTGGTCACGGTCCCGATCTGAGGTACTTGGTGCGCTCGACCTAAGCCTCAGGCCGAGGACGGATATGAAGAGCCGGGCCGGATACTGCCGGACCGGCTCTTCTGCTGTGATGGCGTCACCGGTCAGTCCACGTACTGCATCGGCGTGACCACGAAGTCGTCCGGCAGCTTCACGCCGGTCGCGTGGTTCAGGCAGTAGCCGCGCGGGTTCTCTATGCGGGTTATGGCCAGTCGACGGACGACCACTGGAAAGACGACGAAGAAGTCCGGCATCTTGAGCCGGTGGCGGGGTTCGGGCCGGAGCCGCGGGGTTCTGAGACAGGTCAGCGGACTGCCGTATCGCTGTCGTTCACGGCTTCGTCGCTTCCGGCTGTCGGAGCCAAGCAAGGGCGTCCGAAGGCAGTTCAAGGGTCTTCGTCGTCGTCCCCATTCGAAGGGACTTATGCGTGATGGGTGGCGAGTATTGATCGATCGAGGCGTGTACGCTCCGATCGGTCGGTAGAGAGGAGAAGGCGAATGCGGGCGCTGCAGTACACGGCGTTCGGGCGGCCTCCGGAGATCCGCGAGGTGCCGATCCCGCAGCCGGGACCGGGCGAAGTCCTGATCAAGACGACCGCAGCAGGGGTCTGCCACTCGGACGCGTACTTCATGAGCCTCGCGCCCGAGGAGTTCACGACCCCGTTGCCGTTGACGCTGGGGCACGAGGGCGCTGGCATCGTGGCGCGACTCGGCAGCGAGGTCACCGGCATCAGGGAAGGCGACCCGGTCGCGGTCTACGGCGCCTGGGGCTGTGGATCCTGCAGGGCATGCGCCGCAGGCGCCGAAAACTACTGCATCGGCGAAGGCGTCCCGTGGCCCGGCATCGATGCTCCCGGGTTCATGGCCGACTACCTGCTCGTGCCAAGCGCGCGGCACCTCGTTCCGCTCGGAGACCTCGACCCGGTCCGGTCCGTCCCGCTCACCGACGCCGGACTCACGCCCTACCACGCGATCAAGCCGTCGCTACCCAAGCTTGTCCCGGGCTCGACGGCGGTTGTGATCGGTGTGGGCGGTCTCGGCCATCTTGCCATCCAGCTGCTGCGCGCTCTCTCGCCCGCCCTCGTCGTCGCGCTCGACATCAGCGAGGACAAGCTCGGCTTCGCTCGTGATGTCGGCGCTCACGCCGCATTCCTATCCGACCCTTCGTCGATCCAGGCCGTGCGCGACCTTACCGGTGGCCGAGGCGTGGAAGCGGTCTTCAACTTCGTCGGACTGCAGGAGGCCGCCGACCTGGCAGCGAATCTGGTCGGCCGATGGTCCGACATCGCCATGGTCGGCCTCGGCCCAGGCGCGATCCCGGTCGGCGCAGGCACGCTCCCGAGTGGGATCAACGTCCGCCGCCCCGTCTGGGGGACCCGCTCGGAGCTGTACGAGCTGCTCGACCTCGCGCGGTCCGGCGCGATCACGGTCGAGACGGAGCAATTCAGCCTCGAAGACGGTTCGAGGGCGTACGAAAGGCTCCACGCACGGACAGTGCGCGGGCGAGCCGTGCTCGTGCCGTGAGTTCAGGCCGAAGATCGTCGGGTGGGGATCGTCGGCAAGCCGGTGCCCGTCGCGAATGGAGGCCGGATGCTCAGTCGTCTTCGTGCCGTTTTCGGCCAACGGTCGACCCGTATCGCCTAGGCGCCGCATCGTCCCGTTGGCCGAGTACGACGATCGCGACGTCGGGGTTCCCCTGCCTCATCGATCCTCCCTCCGGTGGCACCGCCGATGCGGAAGAGCTATCGCGTGGCTGTGAGGCTACTGCTCGATGACTGAGCTGGCCGATCGAGCCGACGTGATCGGATCCGCGTGGCGGTGAACGATCTTCCATGAGTCGTCCTCCGGCCGAAGGACCGTGGTAACGCGCAAGTCGATCGTCGAAGTGACGCTGCTCCCGCCTACCTTGGCCTCGTAGTGCTCCACCTCGACGATGCAAGCCAGTTCGTCGGTCAGATACTCAGCAACGCGATCGAAGCCGAGCCCTCGGCCGTCCCGATAATTGGCAGCGGCCTGCTCCATGGCCTCAGCAACCTGGCTCCAACCGTGCGCCGGAGGCCCGAACGGGTTGTTCAGGCACACGTCATCGGAATGGGAGTACAACCGCTTGGCGGGCTCCGGGTCTCCCCTGAAGAACGCGTCCAGCGCCGACCGATAGTCATCGACGAAACGATCGATTCCGATCACCCGGGTCGGTCCTCCGCAACGCTTGGGTCGTCGACCGGCTCCAAACTGATCCGTCTCCAGGTCGGCCGCATCAGGTTAGTCCAAGGGCAGGTGCGTGTACCGCCGGTCAGTCCATGTCCTGCAACGGCGTGACCACGACGTAGGCCCGCAGCTTCACGCCGGTCGAGTGGTCGGGGCAGTAGTCTCGGGACCCCGAGCCGGTCAGGTCATCACCTGGAACCGACTGTCGGGATCATCGGACAGGTCACCAAACGACGGCCGCTCGGAGTGCGCGAGAGTTCCGGGGCAGGCGAGCGCCATCAGTCCTTTGCAGACGCGGTTCCGGCCTCGATGGACTGACCGATGGCGGCGATCATCTGTCGAGCCTGGTCACGATCCTTCTCGTTCGGATGCTCGTGGTCGGCCATGATGCCGCAATACACGTTGTGGATCGCCGCCGTCATCGTGTCTTCGTCGGCGATCCATACGCCCTGTTGGATGAGTGAGTTCATCACGCCGGCTGCAGTCTCGTGGTGCATTGCCTCTTCCAAGGCCGCCTGGACAGTCATCGGGGCACCTCCGACATAAGCCTAGCGGGCGCCGGCGTCGAAGTCACCAATTGCGGAGGCCAGCAGAGGATCGGACCGTCGTTCTCGCAATTCGGCCGTCAATCGACGTACTGCAGCGGCGTCACGACGAAGTCGTCCGGCAGCTTCACGCCGGTGGCGTGGTTCGGGCAGTTTCCGCGCGGGTTCTCGGAGGGGTCGGTGTACTGTCGAGGCATGGCGGCAGCGTTCGCCGATGTCGCGAGGTCGAGTCATCAGAAGTGCGCGAGCACCCGGTAGAGGTCGGCGCTCTCCAGCTCGAGGAAACCTGGACGTGGGGCATTGCGGGTGATCTGGAGAGCGGCTCGCGCTGCTTCCTCAGTTTCGAAGACGAGTACGTTCAGGGTCGCGCCGTCCCCGTCCGACATGAAGGAGGCCGACACCACCCCTGGCGCCTCACGCACACGGGGCAGCAGGTTCGTCTTGAGAAGGTCCTCGCTGCCCTCGATCGCCTCACGTTGTCCGGTCTCTCGAACCACGACTGCGTACATGGCGGCTCCCTTCACCCATCGAGTCGTATCCAGTTCGTTGGCACGTCGCGCTGCGGCCTCAGTCCACGTACTGCAGCGGCGTCACGACGAAGTCCTCCGGCAGCTTCACGCCGGTCGCGTGGTTCGGGCAATAGCCGCGGGGGTTCTTGTCGAGGTACTGCTGGTGGTAGTCCTCGGCGTAGTAGAACGGGCCGGCGGGCGACGATCTCGGTCGTGATCGTCTTGTAGCCCTTGGCTGACAGCTCGACCTGGTAGGCGTCACGGCTCGCCTCCGCAAGCCTCTGCTGCTCGTCGTTCGCGGTCAGGATGATCGACCGGTACGAGGTGCCCATGTCGTTGCCCTGGCGCATGCCCTGGGTCGGGTCATGGTTCTCCCAGAAGGTCTTGAGCAGTTGCTCGTAGGTGATCTTCGACGGATCGAAGGCCACGAGGACGACCTCGGCGTGGCCGGTCCTGCCCGAGCAGGCCTCCTCGTAGGTGGGATTCGGCGTGGAGCCGCCGGCGTAGCCAACGGCCGTCGTGACAACCCCGGGGAGCTGCCAGAAGTCCTTTTCGGCGCCCCAGAAACAGCCGAGACCGAAGATCGCGGTCTTCGTCCCGTCGGGCCACGGCCCGGCAAGCGGTGTGCCGAGGACCCGGTGGATGCCCGGCTGCATGATCGGCTCGGAGCGGCCGGGAAGGGCTTCAGCGGGGGAGGGAAGGGTATCGGGCTTGGACGTGAAGAATCTCATGGCGAAACTATAGGCCTGGTCCGTGACGACTCGGTGACGCCGGGACCCCGAGACGATGCTCATCCGGAGTCCCGGCAAACCGGCGTCAGGGCGCGAGCCGCTGCCACTCGGGCGTGCCCGTCCCCTGCCACGCGACTGTCGTCCAGGCACCGCCGGCCGGATCGAGAAGGTAGTGCTGCCGATGGTCCGCGTCCTCGCTAGGCATCATCAGGATCTTCGATGGAATCCGGTGACCAGATCCATTCGGCCCCGCCCGTGAGCTCCGGTCCCGTCTGGATGATCGGCCCCGTGCCGTCAGCCCGCATCGACCGAGATTCGCTGCGTGGGCCGGTCGTTGAAGACGTGCCAGTAGGCGATCCATCTGCCGTCGGGCGAAATCCTCGTTTGCCCGCTCCATGCGGCTTCCACCTGCGAATCGAAGCGATGCTGGTTGCTCCCGTCGGCGTCCATCTCCCAGAGCTGGATCGAGTCGGGGAACCAGCGGGTGTACAGGATGTGCTGGCCATCGGCGGTGTACACGACGTCGCTGAGATCCATTCCGAGGTCCTCGGTCTCACCGATCGCAGTGATCGGCCGGATGTTCGACCCATCCGCGTTCATGACGAAGATGCGCGTAGTGACCCTCGACGAGCCCGCGGAACAGGATCTCGCCGGAATCAGGCGGACGGAAGGAAACGTTGTCCGGGTTGTAGCCTGCCGCGAGCTCCCGTGGCGCCTCCGTGCCCGTGACATCGAGCAATTCGACCCGCTGAAACCCGGCGAACGGATGCCGCACGAGGATGTATCGACTGTCCGGGGTGTAGTACGCGTCGGTCAGGTCTGTGAGCGGTGCGGCGTTGAGGCGGCGCACGCCACCGCCGTCCTCGCGCGAGACGATGATGTCGATGCCACCACCAGCAACGTGCCGCAGCCATGCCGAGCTGCAGGCCGTCAGGCGAGTAGCCCGCATCGGTATCCTCTTCGAGACCGCCGATGACAAGCTTCGTCTGCCCCGTCACTGGGTCGCCGACGTAGATGTCGCCGTCCTTGTCGTATGGGATCAGGCCGTTCCGGGCCGGGCCGAACGGAGCCGGCACGTGCCGCTGGGCGCCGGCGTAGGCGAAGAGCGCGACGGCGACCACGGCGATGACGACCAGCGCCATCGCGATCAGCCGCCACGGAGGCGCGGGCACGAACGCCCGCGAGCGCGTGATGTCAGCCATCGGGAGCCACCTTTCGGGGAACGTCCAGCCGGGCCGCTGCCGCATCCGGCGCGGTCCGCGCGAAGACGTCATCGAGGTATTCGGGGGTGGGTCCCGCCGCCAGGTCGCCGAGGATCGTCGGGCAGGGTGCGCTCGAGGCGCGTCGGGGTGGTCATGCGACCTGCCCTCCCGGGACCGGCGACGGCGTCGGGGGCTCGGTCCCGACCGCGACTCGCATCTCGCCCAGGGCGCGATGGAGGCGCGACTTGACCGTGCCGATCGGGATGCCGAGCGTCGACGCGACGTCGGTCAGCGGCATCCCGAGGAAGTAGTGCAGGACGACGATCGCCCGTCCGCTCTCGTCGAGCCGGCGCATGGCGGCATCGACGATCTCGCGGTCGGCGAGCGCGCCCGCCATGTCGACGACGTCGGGCATGTCGATCGGGTCGAGCTCGACCTCGATGACGCGCCGGCGCCGGCGGCGGGCGATGTCGAGACAGGCGTTGACGGTGAGGCGATGGAGCCAGGCGTCGAACCGATCGGGGTCACGCAAACCCCGGAGGTCGCGCCAGGCTCGGATGAGCGCCTCCTGGACCGCGTCGCGGGCCAGTTCCGGATCGCGGAGGATGAGGCGGGCCGCCCGGTCCAGCCGCGTGACGGCTCCACGGGCGAGTTCGGCGAAGGCGTCATGATCGCCTCCCCGCGCTCGCTCGACGAGTCCTCGCTGGTCCACGGTCGCCTCGACTTCGGCACGCCACGGTGGTCGTGCTCGATAGGGTATGGCGTCCGGATCGCGGATTTCGGTTCTTGTGCAGCGACTCAGTCCGGACCGGTGACCTGCCCGACTCGTCGAGCCACGTATGCGACCACGGTCCCGCGACCTTTCAGGTCGATCGGTCCACGTCGCTCGGCTGTGACCGGGCCGGACCGAAGCCAGGTCGTCTCGCTCATCTGCACGGCGCCCGGGAGGCCCTGGGATTCCAGCCTGCTCGCCACGTTGACCGTATCGCCCCACAGGTCGTAGATGAACTTCGTCTCGCCGATGACCCCGGCCACGAGCGGCCCCGTGTGGATACCGATGCGCAGATCCAGGGGACGGTCGACCTCCCGCGCGAGACCGGCGACCGCGTCCAGCATCTCCAGCCCCATCGCCACGACGCGTCCGGGTGATCGGCGCAGACCTCGGGGACGCCGCCGACCGCCATGTACGCATCGCCGATCGTCTTGATCTTCTCGAGGCCGTGGCGGGCTGCCAGTTGGTCGAAGGCCGAGAACAGCCGGTCGAGCAGCTGGACCGTCTCGGCCGGGCTCAGGCTCGAGGCAAGAGGCGTGAATCCGACGAGATCGGCGAACAGGACCGTCGCGTCGTCGTAGGCATCGGCGATCGTCGTCTCGCCACCTTTGAGACGCTCCGCGACCGATCCCGGAAGGACGTTGAGGAGCAGACGCTCGGACGTGGCATGGGCCTCCGCCAGCTCGGCGGCCTGTCGCTCGATGACCCGCCGCTGCGCGAAGACGTCGCGCGCTCCACGCTCGAGCAGGTAGGTCGCCGCGAGGCCGGCCAGGATGGCCGCGGCGACCAGGAAGATATCGAGTGCGGTGCCGCGTGTCGGTCCGGCCACGAGGACGACGACATAACCGACGAGGTACGTGCCCGCTGCCACCAGCGCGAAGACGAACCGCAGACGGATCACGACGAAGGCGAAGATGGCGATCAGGAGGAGAGCCGGCGCGGCATAGCGGTCGGTCGTTCCCGAGACCGCGATGAGCGCGAGCACCGCCAGGCCCGCGAGGCCGTTCAGGGCGAACCCGATGGACTGCTGGCGATCGAGCGTGGTCGCCCAGCGCGACCCGACGACGCCCACCAGGTTGGCGATCGCCATCCCGACGCAGATGACCGTGACGACGGCGCGATCGACGTCGACGACTGCCGGGATGATGAGCGCCGCGGCGAGCCACAGGCCGATCGCGACGGCGGCCCCGACCCGCGCCTGTGGACCGTTCGTGCGCGCCATCTCGGCCTGGAAGTCCCGCTCGAGGCGCGGGTCGAGGAAGCGCAGGGTCAGCGCATCACGCCTCGTGTCCGGGTCGCCCTCCATCGGCCGAAGCCTACGCCTCGTCGAGGGCGACCGAATCAGTCGGCGCGGGTCACCCGGACGTCGTCGACCTCGACTTCGAGGAGGTTGTTCGCGCCGCCATCATTCGCCTCGAAACGCAGCCGGATGGTCTGGCCGGCGAAGGCATCGAGACCGATCGAGGCCGTCCGCCAGACGCCATCGACGTCGGCGGCCCGCCCGACGACCCGGAACACCTCGACCTGCGTCCCGTCCGCCTGCTCGACGATCGCGCGAAGCGTGTCGGACGATCGCGAGGCCGCGCTGTGGGCGAAGACGTAGCCGAATGTCAGCCGCTGTCCGAGCGTCGCGGGCAGGACGATGCGGGGCGACCGGATCGTCGTCCGCCCGTCCAGATCGTTGGCATTCGCGGTGGCGCCGGCCCGGGCCCCTGTCACGAACGCCTTCGTGCCCGAGCGCGTCGTGCCCAGCTGCTTCGGCCCGTGACTCGAGGTCGACGCTGGGTTGGCCCGCGCGAAGCGCGCCCCGGCGGGCGCCGTATCCGTGCCGTCCGGGTTCACTGTCCAGCCACGGTAGACCTCGAGGTCGTCATCGAAAGCGCCGCATCGGGCTGTCCGGATCGTGGCGCCGAGGACAGCCAACGGGCACCATGCTCGCTCCATCAGGTAGAGGACCGCTTCCTTGTTCCGGCCGGTCTCCGACGCGATGAGTGAGTCGTCCGGGTAGTCCTTCGCCGACAGCTCGAAGGTGTACGAGAAGATCCGGTACTTGCCGTACTGGTAGTCGCGTGACGTCCCGGAGCTGATATAGAGATCGCTGGCCTGCTCAGGCCGGTAGCCATTGGTCGCGGCCATGTGCCGGCCGATCCTGGCAAGCGCGGCATGGTCTTGCGTCGTCATGTCCCAGGGGACGTCGGTCATGGTGTAGCCGTACGGCCACATGACCAGCCGGCCGTATTCGTGGAACGTGATGGCCGTCCTGATCTGCTGACGGCCGTCGACGACGCGGCTGGCCATGAAGTCGCGCATCGCGCGGTCCTCCGGCGTGGAGAAGGCGGACGTCCCGCGGTAGGTGATGGCCTGGCGGGTTCGTGCTGGTCCGTCCGCCACCGCCCCAGTGGTAGCCGTAGTTGCGGTTGAGGTCAGTGCCGATGAACGACGTGCCCGGCGTCGGCTGTCGGTTCTTGCGCCATTGATGGAAGTGACCGCCGGAGATGTCGTATTCGGCGCCGTCCGGGTTGACCACGAACACGATCCAGATCTCGCGCGAGTTCACGATCGACGTGATCCGCGGATCGACGCCGTAACCGTCGACGAGCCAGTGGAGGATGTGCAGCGTCATCTCGGTGGCCATGTGCTCGTCGGCGTGATGGGTGCCGTCGAACATCACCTCGGGCTCGTTCTCGTCGATGGTGACGTTGTCCGAGACCTTGACCGCCCAGATGTCGCGGCCCTTGTAGCTCTTGCCGATCGAGAAGCGCGACACGATCGAGGGGTGTGCAGCGGCGACCGCGGCGACCTCCGCGGTCACCTCGGTGTAGCTGTGGTAGCCCTCCTTGCCGGCGGGGAACTCCGTCGCGGTCGCGGCCGCCGTCGTTACGAGGGCGAAGAGCGTGGCGAGGACGGTGGCTCGTGCCCACCGTTGGCGACGTCGTGGCATCTGCCCAGCATGGCCTTCGATTTGGAGCGTGACATCCATCGGAGGGGCCAGCCGCATGAGGCAGACGTCCCGGTCGGCGTCGGGCCGATACGCTTCGGCGATGACCGACCTCGACGACGTCCTCGCGGAGATCGACACATGGGGCGCCGACACTGCGGCCGCGGCAGTGGTCGGGCCGGCTGGCGTCATCGCGTCGCGCGGCGACGAGGCACACGTCTTCCGGTGGGCGTCGATCACCAAGCTCGCCACGGCCCTGACCGTGCTGATCGCCGCGGAACGCGACCTGGTCACCCTCGACGACGAGGCAGGTCCGCCCGGTGCGACCGTGCGACACCTCCTCGCGCACGCTTCAGGCCTCGGATTCGAGGGATCGATGATCCTCGCGGCGCCAGGAACGCGCCGGATCTACTCGAATACGGGCTTTGACGCCGTGGCCGCCCATGTCGCGGCGCGGGCGGGCCAGCCGTTCGAGAAGCTGATGCTCGAGTTCATCCTCGAGCCCCTCGGGATGGCAGGCACGTCGCTCCGTGAGCGGCCGTCGCAAGGCCTCTACGGTCCGGTCACCGACGCCGCCGCGCTGGCCGGGGAGCTGCTGCGACCGACCCTGCTCCGGCCGGACACGTTCACCCTTGCCACGTCGGTCGCCTTCCCGGGGCTCGTCGGGTTGCTGCCCGGGGTCGGGCGGTTCGATCCGCTCGACTGGGGACTCGGCTTCGAATTGCACGATGGCAAGTCGCCCCACTGGATGGCCGAGGGCAACAGCCCGACGGCCTTCGGCCACTTCGGCGGCTCAGGGACGTTCATCTGGGTCGATCCGGTCGCGGACATCGCGCTCGTCGTGCTGACCGACCGCGAGTACGGGCCGTGGGCCCTCGAGGCGTGGCCGGGATTCAGCGGCCGCGTCCTGGCGGCGACGGCCGGGTAGCGCCGCTACCATCGCGGTATGGACTACGGCCTGTGCCTTCCGAACTTCCCGGCGGGCGCCTCCCCCGAGGGCATCCTCGCAGCCGCCGAGGTCGCCGAGAGGATTGGCATGTCCACGGTCTGGACGACGGACCACGTCCTCGTCCCGCACGATGCGGCCAACGATTACGGCCGCATCTACGAGGCCATCCTGACGCTCGCCTGGGTCGGCGCGCGCCACCCATCGGTCCGGCTCGCCACGAGCGTGATCGTCGTCCCGCAACGCAGCGCGATCCTCCTGGCCAAGGAACTCGCGACGCTCGACTCGCTGAGCGGGGGCCGGGTGACGGCCGGCGTGGGGATCGGCTGGCATGAGGGCGAGTTCGCGAACCTCGCGGTGGCCGACCGTTTCCATGTGCGGGGGGCGTACCTCGACGAGACGATCCGGCTGTGGCGTCACCTCTGGTCGGGCTCCACCGAACCGTTCCGGGGCCGCTTCCATCCACTCGAGGACTTCGCATTCGCCCCGCTGCCCGTCCAGGATCCGCTCCCGATCGTCATCGGCGGTCGAGCGGAGCCCGCGCTGCGTCGGGCGGGAACGCTTGCCGACGGCTACCACTCGAGCGCCACGGCGCCGGACAAGTACGCGGCGAGGATCCCGACGATCGCCGCCGCCGCCGCGGCTGCCGGGCGTCCGACACCCTCACTGTCTGCGCGTGTCCGGGTGGAATTCGATGCCGGGACGGGAGAGGGCTACGCGATGCGCGGCGACCCCGACGCGATCGCCGGCGAGATCCGGGCCTGGGCGGCGATCGGCGTCACCCATCTCGCGCTCTACTTCGGCACGACGGACCCCGACGAGATCGTGGCGCGCGTCGAACGGTTCCATGGAGAGGTCGCGCCGCTCGTCTGAGAGGTGGTCCCGGGCGGCTGGGTCCGCTATCGTTTGGGTCGGCGTCTGCCAGACCACCCCAGGTCGACACGAGGAGCTGAGTCATGGGCGACAAGACCCCCAAGCGTCCCCCGAAGCCCAAGAAGCCGAAGCAGCCGACCACCTGACCGACCCCGGCGACGTATCCCGGCAAGCCATGCTCGACGCGTCGCCGACCCTCCTTCGCCTCGCGGCGTTCACGACCGACCCGAGCGGCGGCAACCCGGCCGGCGTCTGGATCGGGCCGGCGTTCCCACCCGACAAGGAGATGCAGCGGATCGCCGCCGACGTCGGCTACTCGGAGACCGCGTTCCTGGTCCCGCACGGCGACTCGGCACCGGGATCCTTCCGCGTCCGCTATTTCAGTCCGCTGGCCGAGGTCCCGTTCTGTGGCCACGCCACGATCGCGAGCGGCGTCGCGCTGGCGGACCGCGGATCCATGTCGTCGCAGGCAGACGGCGGCTCCGGCACCCTGGTGCTGGAGACGAACGGCGGGCCCGTGACGATCACGGTCGGGACCGACCCTGATGGCGCGACCCGGGCGACACTCACCTCGGTCGCGACATGGGTCCGCGAGGCTGACCCAGGCCTCCTCGCGTCAGCCCTCGACCTGCTCGGCTGGGAAGCCGGCGACCTCGACCCGCGGTTGCCGCCGGCGATCGGTTTCGCCGGGGCGAAGCACCTCATCCTTGCGGCGAATGAGCGGTCGCGCCTCGAGACGCTCGACGTATCCGTTCGAGGCCCTCAAGTCCCTGATGCTCGCGCACGACCTGACGACCATCCAGCTCGTCTGGCGTGAGGCGGCCGACAGGTTCCGTGCCCGGGATCCGTTCCCGGTCGGTGGAGTGGTCGAGGACCCCGCGACGGGGGCCGCCGCCGCGGCCTTCGGCGGCTACCTGCGGGACCGCGGCGAGATCGTCGCGCCGGCCACGTTCCAGATCGTCCAGGGCGTCGAGATGGGACGTCCGAGCCTGCTCACCGTGTCGATCGAACCGGGTGAGGCAGGCGTCCGCGTGTCCGGCACGGCGGTCCCGATCGAGGCCGCGACATGACGGATCGACCGACAGCGCCCGTCTTCGGAGAGCCGGGTCGCCTGACCTACGAGGAACTCCGCCTGGCGGCCCGCAACCACGGCATGCCACTCGAGGCGCTCGCGTATCCGGTGACGCCGACCGGCCTCCACTACCTGCTGACGCACTACGACGTGCCCGCGGTGGACCCGGCGGCCTGGACGCTCGAGCTCGGCGGGGCGGTCGATCGTCCGCTCCGACTCACCCTCGCCGACCTCCGGGCTCGGGACCAGGAGCACGTCACCGTCACGATGGAATGTGCCGGGAACGGCCGGGCGCTGCTCGAGCCGCGCCCGCTCAGCCAGCCGTGGCTCCACGAGGCCGTCGGCACCGCCGAATGGTCCGGCGTCCCGCTGACCGCGCTGCTCGACGAAGCAGGCGTGGAGGCCGACGCCGTGGAGATCGTCTTCAGCGCGCTCGATCGCGGTGTCGAGAACGGGGTCGCGCAGACCTACGAGCGGTCGCTGGCCATGGACGAGGCACGGCGACCGGAGATCCTCGTGGCCCTCGAGATGAACGGACAGCCGCTCCTGCCGCAGCATGGCGCGCCGGCGCGCCTGGTCGTGCCGGGCTGGTACGGGATGACCAATGTGAAGTGGCTGTCGGCGATGACGGCCGTCCGCGAGCCGTTCACCGGCTACCAGCAGAGTTGGTCGTACCGGCTGCGGCAGGATCCGTCGGAGGCGGGCGTGCCGCTCTACGCGGATCGCGCCGCATGCCCTGATGCTCCCGCCGGGCATCCCCGACTTCTTCACCCGTGACCGGGTGCTGCCGGGTGGTCCGTGCCGGCTGACCGGGCGCGTCTGGTCCGGGGGCACGCCGATCGATGGTGTCGAGGTGTCGGTCGATGGCGAGGCGACGTGGGCCGATGCGGCGCTCGGGCCGGCCGATCTCGGGCCGTGGGCGTGGCGATCCTGGACGTATGACTGGACGCCGTCACGGACGGGCGACCACACCCTGTCGTGCCGGGCGCGAGCAGCCGTGGCTCCCGGGGACAGGCCCGCATGGAACCTCGGTGGCTATGCGAACCCCGCGCCGCAGCGCATCCTGGTGACCGTCACCGAGCCCTGATCGGCCAGTCGGGTCACGATGCCCGCGCGACATCGACGAGCGCCACGGGTCCGATGCCCGGCAGTGTTGCGTCGCCCACCGACGCGACCAGGAAGACGTCGCCGTCCAGTCTCGTGGCGACCGACGCCGGCACGTAGAGGCGTCCGTCCGGAGCCGCATCCGCGACCCGCGCGGCGAGGTTCACCGTCCGACCGAACACGTCGCCGTCCCTGACGATGAGCGGACCCGGCGGCCAGTCCTGCATGGGCGGTCGGGAGACCGGCCGAGGGGCAGGGCAGACAAGAGGTCGAGCGTGCCGGCGGCAGCCGTGGCGGCATCGTCGAAGCGGACCAGGACCCCGTCGCCGAGGAGCTTCACGACCCGGCCGCCATGCGCCCGGATCGCGTCGATCGTCACGTCGCCGAGCCGCATCGCGGTGGCCGCCGCGACCTCGTCGCCGCGTTCCTCGGTCATCCGGGTGAAGCCGGTCAGGTCGACGAACGCGATCGCCGGCGGCACATCGAGGCGTGGCGCGACGAATCCCGCGCCCTCGAGGATCCGCTCCGTCTCGGTCACGCTGTACTCGTCGATGGCTCGGCTCAGGTGACGATCTGCCAGCCATGCGGCGAGTGCCGCCGACCGACGCGCGAAGCGGGCCCACGGCCGCAGGAGGCGATCGAACAGGTCGTCCGTCGGAAGCCCCTGGAGGTCGTCGCCCATCCGCGCGGCAGCTTCGCCATAGATACCCAGCGCGCCGTCGGCCGCACGCCGCGCGCCCTCGCCGAACATCCGGATCGCCCGGAGGGCGAGATCCGGCTGGCCGGTCTCGACGACCGTGGTGAGCATGTCGGCGATGAGAGCCTCATCGGCCGTCGTCAGGCGTGACGCGGGTTCGGGTTCAGCCAGTCCGAACGCCGCGAAGAGCTGGGCAAGGTATGGCCGGCCGGGACCGAGCGACGCACCGAAGTCCGCGTAGGAGCGATCCGACAGCGCGCCCGGCGGCGCGTGCAGCTCGTCGTAGTAGCGCAGGCTGATCGCTCCCGCCCGGCTCGCCCCGAGCAATGCATCGAGCGGGACTCCGGCATCCTCGAAGGCGAGGAGGAGGCGGACACGGTGGACGTCGCCAGGGTCGAACCAGCCCGAATCATCGGGTTCGATCGCGCCCGCGTTCGCCAGCCGCTCGACACGGTCCCGCCCGAGGCCGAGCCGAAGGGCGAGTTCATCGGCCGAGATGTGCGACGCCATGGCCGTATTCTGCCGCGCGTACGATGGCCCGATGGCCTTCGATCTCGAACGCTTCGTCGCGGCTCAGCGGGTCGTCTACGACGACGTCCGGGCAGAACTCAGGGTCGGCCGCAAGACCGGCCACTGGATCTGGTTCATCTTCCCGCAGGTGGCGGGACTCGGCCGGAGCGAGACGTCCCGGTACTACGCGATCCAGTCACTGGACGAGGCGCGAGCGTATCTCGCGCACCCCGTCCTCGGCCCGCGCCTGCGTGAGTGCGCCGGTCTCGTCCTTGCCTCGAACGGCCCGACCGCGACAGCCATCTTCGGCTCGCTCGACGCGCTGAAGGTCGGCTCGTCGATGACGCTCTTCCATCGCGCGGCACCCGACGACCCGGTCTTCGCGGAGGTCCTCGATCGGTACTACGGCGGCGTCCCGGACGCTGCGACCGACGCCCTCATCGAGGGGTCTAGGTGACCGATGGCGGCTCTCCCTGGCGCTTGAGCTTGCGCCAACCGCCCGCTCGATTGTTGGCGATGATCTGTCGGAACATCGCCAGGAGTGCCTGCTCGTTGATCGGCTCACCGCGTCGGAAGGAGACGGTCCGGGCTGTCGCGTTGTCGTGCCCGGCCGTGATGATCCCCTCAGGATCGGGCACGATCGCGCCGTCGTACAGGAACACGTTGACGTGATCCTTCGCAGCCAGAAGTGCGCAGATATTGCCGTCGAGCACGAAATAGGGCTGGACGGTCCGCTTGATCGTCTCCTCGACGGCGGGATCGGCCGCATGGACGAGGTCGCGGACGTGGTCGCAGATCTCTCGCTGCCAGTCGGGCAGCTCGGCGATATACGCGTCGACGCGGGGATCCTTCACGTAGGCCATGTCGATACCATCGTCGCCCATGAAGCTGCTGTTCGCACGCCACGGTGAGAGCGAAGCGAACGTTCATCACGTCATCGCCAATCGAGACTCGGCGCATCCGCTGACGGCGACCGGACGACAGCAGGCGGGATCCTCGCCGACGCAGTCCGGGCTGAGGGCGTCGCGCGGATCATCTCGAGCCCGATCCGGCGTGCCGTCGAGACCGCAGCGATCGTGGGCACCGCGCTCGGTGTCCGTCCCGAGGTCGCGGACGCACTGCGGGAAGCCGATTGTGGGATCTACGAGGGCCGCTCGGATGAAGAGGCCTGGCGAGCGCACGACGCGATCGAACATCGGTGGCTCGAGGAGGGTAGGGTCGACGCGCGTCTCGACGGGGGAGAGAGCCTCGTGGACCTGCGTGAGCGGTTCATCCCGTTCGTTTCTCATCTCGTCGCGACCGATGGCGAGAGGGGAACGGCGGCGCTGCTTGTCGGGCATGGTTCGCTCTATCGCTGCGTGCTCCCGGAGATCCTCGACGGGATCGAACCCGTGGACGCTCGCCGCCGCTATCTCGGTCACACGCGTTTCGTCGTCGCGGTATCACGGCCGGATGGGCGGTTGACGTGCATCGACTGGCCGGCCTGAGACCTACGACCTGCAAGACCGATGTGACATGGCCGCAGCTCACGGTGAGGTTCCCGTCGTCCGGAGGGCGGGCATACTCGGGCCGGAGGACCGATGCGACCGACACTGGTCACCAACCCTGCCGACGACGAGGACTTCGCGGCGCTGGCCGCGAGCTTCGTCGATGACGGCGTGGATGAGGTCACCGAGCTCGAGCGCCGCCTCCGGTCGGTCTACCCGAAGGCCGCAGTCCACGCACGGCTGCTGTCGGGGGAGCCGCGTCTCATCTGGTATGTCTACCGAGAGGGTCGGTGGATCGACGTACGAGGAGGGTCCTTCGATGAGCGATCCGACGCAGGATCTGCGCGCGACGGGTGATTCCATCCGCGAGGACGCCGCCAGGGTCGACGACCTCGAACGAGAGAAGGCCTCACTCGAGCCGGGCGACCCCCAGCTCGAACGCCTGTCGCGCCAGGTGGAGAACGTGGTCGACCGCATGCAGGTCAAGGCCGCGGCGGAGACCGAATTGGCCGCCGAGCTCGAAACCACGACAGAGAAGGGATTGGCTGGCG
The DNA here is from genome assembly GCA_963776385.1 of uncultured Chloroflexia bacterium. Taxonomy (GTDB): domain Bacteria; phylum Chloroflexota; class Limnocylindria; order Limnocylindrales; family CSP1-4; genus SPCO01. The sequence continues at coordinate 493,084 of CAVZME010000011.1, read as the reverse complement.
CGCCAGGATTCGAACCTGGAACCCCCTGATCCAGAGTAGGGACGGAGGCGATGCCGACCCAACGCGGCCGTATCGGCTTAGGCGGGCGGACCCCGCGAGGATCCTCGCCGCGCCCGAGGACAGCCTCGTACACAGCGAGACAGGGCTCAGTGTTCGACCACCATGTCGAGCTTGCGCCGCCTGCTCGATCCAGGCCGCGATCTCGGCCTCGCTCGGAACCCGGCGGACGATACCCGGCCGTGCGGCGACGACCTCCTGGAGCGTGACCGCGAGGTGGGCGGGGTTCCGCTGCGCGAGCTCGGCGGGTGAGCCCACGCCGGCGGCCTCGAGCAAGTCGCTGTACTGCGGGCCGACACCCGGGACACGCATGAGATCGACCTTGTCGACCCACTCGAGGACCAGCTTGCTGCTGATCCCGGTGGCCTCCGCGATCCTCTCACGGTCGTAGGGCTTCGCACCCGCCGCGAGCAGCTCATCGGTCGTCGCGATGCCGGCCGCGGCGAGCTTCTCGGCGTACGCAGGGCCGATCCCCTCGACGTCCACGATCCTGGTCTGATGGGCCGCGACTGGCGACCTCGACCGGCTCCGGCACGGCCGTCGCTGCGACCACGACCGGCGCGGCGACCGGCGCAGGCGTCGCGGGTTCGATGGGCGCCGCGAACGCCACAGGCGCAGCCGTGGCCGCAGGCTCGGGCTGCTCGCCTTCACCGAACGCTGTCTTTACCTCACTCGTCCGCAGGTACCAGAGGATCAGCGCCGGCATGATCGCCATCGAGAAGGCGACGCCCGTCCCCGGGAACCGGAAGAAGGCCAGGGTAGCCTCGAACAACGCAATGCCCGCCAGGAACATCACAAACCAGCGGGCCCACGGCTGGAGCGCCCAGAGGCCAACAGCGGCGAGCAGCCAGATGATGCCAGTGGCGATCGCGAGCCAGCCCCACAGCCCGACGTGATCGAAGGCCGGGAGGTCACCGAGCACCCCGAACCAGTCGAAGCCGACGATACGCAGGCCAACGAACAAGAAACCGAACCCCGCGAGCGCCGCGAAAAAGCCGAGGACCGCGATGAGGATCGGCGGGTTCTTCATAGGATCCCTCCACATGCGACGATCTGCGGGTTGAGTCGAACGTCTGCGACCGGACTATACGTCCCCCGGATAGCGCAGCTGCGCCCGTTCGACTTCGTCCCGCGCTATCGGTCGTCCGGTCCGCGTGCGCGACTCCTCGTCGGCACCCGCCATGAGCTCGGCGCGGAGGCGAACGTTCGGCCGCCGCGGCCACTCCGGCGGATCGATGGGGCGTTCCGGGCGCTTCACCTTCATTCGGGCGCTCTGCGTTGATGTGGTGCGCCCGCGCGTCCAGAAGTCGTCGCCGGCCATTGCGACTGCAAGCCCCCGACGTCATCTTCAGTCCGAAGCCTCGCCGGGATCTGATCCCTCGGATCGGTGACAGGCGGCGAGGCTTCGCGAGCAGTTCCAACCCTAGCCGCCAGGGGCGGCAGCGGAGGCAGGCATGGCCACGGACGACGCGACCCACCGTCCGCATTCGGAGCGCTTGGGCCTCGAAGCGACGCGGTTGCGTCGTGAGCACCTCCGGATTCGTCTCCGCATCGAATGGCTCGCAGGAGCCGAAGAGGAGCATCGTCGGCGGACGGGGCGGCCGATGACGGCCGACGAGCTCGAGCGGGTCGTGAGCCACTATCCGGGCGACCTCTAGGCGATCGCCTCACGGGAGCTCCGCATCGCGGCACCATGGGTTCATGGTGTTGCGCTCAGCGTTTGCGCTCTTTCGGGCGGCCGCGAGGAAACCGGAACAGCCCGTGTAAGCGTAGGAGCTTTCAGACCGCCTGCCCCCGATCGGTGCGACGGCTCCGAACGAGGTCACTCAATGCATTCCAAGAACCTGATGGCGGTTGCCATCGTCATCGTTGCCGGTCTCGCGGCCGCGTGCAGCAGCACTGCGACGGCCTCGCTCACTGCGAGCCCCGCCGCAACCGTCCCGAGCCCGGCGCCGACGACGACCGCCGCATCCGCGCCGGCCGCCACCCACCCAGCTCCCTCGGCGAGTGCCCCGTCCGAAGCTCCGAGCGGACCGGTCGCCGGAGGTCCGACCGTTTCGACCGCGCAGGTCGGCGCCCGGGGCACGCTCATCGTGGCGGGTGCGAACGGGATGACCGTCTACACGTTCGCGAAAGACACCGCAGACAGCGGCAAGAGCGCGTGCACGGGGTCGTGCCTGACGACGTGGCCCGCGTTGACCGTGCCGGCCGGCGCTACGCCTTCGGCCGGCAGCGGGGCCAGCGGCAAGATCGGGACGATCACCCGGCCGGACGACGGTTCGCTCCAGGTGACGTACAACGGACTGCCGCTCTACTTCTTCTCTGGCGATCACGCGATCGGCGATTCGAACGGCGTCTACACCGACTGGCTGGCGGTCAAGCCATGACTGCCCGTGCGATGGCTGAGAGCTGCCGATCCTCGCTTCGTCGCGTCGGATGGCTCCTGATGGTCGCCCTGCCGGTCATCCTCGCGGCGTGTGGCAAGGGCGGCACGTCGGGCTACTAGGAGGCTCCGTCAGGGGGCGAAACCGGTGACCTAGGGCGAGGCTGACTCTCGCTCGGGCGCCGGCTCACCACGACACGTTCACCGACCGTCGCCTCCGCGCCGAGTTGATCGCCCGGCGCGGAGGCGGAATGGCGCATGCGGACCGGCGCCCGATGAGGGCCGGCAACTCGCGCGAGTGCTGTGGCGCAGGTGGGGATCGGCGACGTCGTCTCCGGTCTTCAAAACGACGCGATCGAGGCGGATGCGAGGTCTCCGAGCGCCCCGAGCACCCCGGTGAACGAAGCACATTCGACCCTCACAACAATCCATTCACCGGCGTGGTGGACAGCAACCCCAGACCCGGCTGACGTCCGACCACGATCGGCCCCCGCTTGCCGACGGCGACGGGGGCCGTTCCATGTCCGCGACTAACGGAACCGCCGGACGACGCCCTCCAGCTCGCCCTCGCGCGCGAGAACACCGTCGGAACGAGGATGAAGATGTCGCAGGCATTGCCGTGCTCCCTGAGGACGGGCTGCTGCGCGGTCATGGAAATCCGAGCCCTCCTTCGGAGTCACGAACCGCGGTCGAGACTAGCGAATCGGGGCTCGCGTCTGCGCGCGGCGAAGGCGACGGGGTCGCCTCCCTTAGCCGGCGGTGTCTACGAGCCGAAGACGAGCTTCCCGCCGTCCAAGAGCCCCAGAGTGAGCTGACCGCCCTCGAACCCGACGCTCGACAGGTCGCCGAGCCCGACGACGTAGAGATCGCCCAGCGAGCCCGGCGGGCAGGCGGCCAGCGTCGACGGTCCGGGCCGGATCGAGATCCCCCCGCCGCCCGCTTCAAGTGGACCCGGCTCGCCACCGCCGCGGTGTACCTCGTAGGTGCCGGCGATCTGGTTGCAGTCGGCCTTCGCGGCGAACGTTCCGTCCGCCTGGAACTCGATCGTGTAGTTCGCCTGCTCGGCGGCCGGCACGACGCCCTGGAAGGCCGGGGTGAGCAACGTCATGGCCGTCAGCTTCCAGACCTTGCCGACGAGGTCGGCGGGCGGGCTGGCGCCAGGCACGGCCGACGCGACGGAGCTCGACTGGGCGCTCGACGGGACGCTCGACGGGACGACCGGCGGCGGGCCGAACGTCATCGTCCCCCCGTCGCTGAGCGTGATCGTCAGCGTGTCGCTCGTCACCGCGTAGGTCGACGCGTTCGTCAGCGAGTGGGCGAAGATCACTCCGAAGTCGGTGTCGAAGTCCATGCCGGGACAGAACGCCAGCGTCGATGCGCCGGCAGTGATCGTCAATGTGCTCCCGCTCGTCGTGTACGTCCCGGCGATCTGGTTGCAGGCGGCGGTGCCCGAGTACGTGCCGTCCGTGTTGAACGTGATCGTGTAGTCCGACTGCTGGTAGTCAGGGACCACGCCCTGGAACGCTGGGGTCTTGCTGGTGACCGCGGTCAGTGCCCACGTCTTGCCAGTCAGCGTCGGTCCGGACGATCCCGCGCCGGTCAGCGTCGGTCCGGACGATCCCGCGCCGGTCAGCGTCGGTCCGGACGATCCCGCGCTGCAGGCAGCGACGAGCGACGCGGCAAGCACGAGCGCGATGCTGAACGGTGCGGCAAGTCGCATCCGGGACATCCCCTGGCTGGTGGCATCGTCGGGTCAGCCGACAGGATTGGACGTCCCGATTGTAGATGCGTCGATTGCCCGGCGCGATGGTGCCGACCCGCGCCCCGGGGACGGGTTACGAGCGGGGGTACAGACCCGAGTCAACAGGCCCTCCTCCTAGCCCGGAGGGCCTGTTTCGTGCGTGAAATGTTGGCTGGCGCGCCAGGATTCGAACCTGGAACCCCCTGATCCAGAGTCAGGTGCCATACCGTTAGGCCACGCGCCAGCGATGCCCGTGCAGGCACCGAGAGTCTACCTCGGACCTGGCCTGGCCTGCGCCTGGACCTTGGCCCAGGTGTCCTTGAGCGTCACAGCCCGATTGAAGACGAGGTGCTCCGGGGTCGAGTCGATGTCGAGGCTGAAATAGCCCAGCCGCTCGAACTGGACGGTCTCGCCGACGCGCGCCTCATGGAGCGACGGCTCGACGGCGCACCCCGACAGGACGGTCTCCGACGCCATGTTGAGGTCCGCGAAGAGGTCCCGGCCGTCCGCACCGGGGTACGGGTCCGAGAAGAGGTGGTCGTACAGGCGGACCTCGGCCGGGACCGCGGTCGTCGCGCTGACCCAATGCAGGGTCGCCTTGGGTCGGCGACCATCTGGCGCGTCGCCACCGCGTGTCGCAGGGTCATAGGCGCAGCGGAGCTCGACGACGACGCCCGACGCGTCCTTCACGACCTCCTGGCAGGTGATGAAGTACGCCGACCGCAACCTGACCTCCCTGCCCGGGGCGAGCCGGAAGAACTTGGGTGGCGGTTCCTCCATGAAGTCGTCGCGCTCGATCCACAGCTCTCGGCTGAAAGCTACCGTCCGCGTGCCGGCCGAGGGGTCCTCCGGGTTGTTGACGGCCTCCATCTCTTCGACCTGGCCGTCGGGGTAGTTCTCGATCACGACCTTGAGCGGGTCGAGGACCGCGAAGCGGCGGGGAGCCGTCCGATTGAGGACATTCCTGACCGCGTGCTCGAGCTGGCCGATCTCGACGACGCTGTCAGCCTTGGACACGCCGATGTTCGCGGCAAAGTCCCGGATGCCCTCGGCCGGAAAGCCGCGCCGGCGCAGGCCGGCGATCGTCGGCATCCGCGGGTCGTCCCAGCCCCGCACGTGGCCCTCGTCGACGAGACGTCGCAGGACGCGCTTGTGCAGCACCGTGTGGGTCAGGTTGAGCCGGGCGAATTCGTACTGTCGCGGACGGGATGGGACCGGCAGGTTCTCGAGGAGCCAGTCGTAGAGCGGCCGGTGAGCCTCGAACTCGAGCGTGCAGATCGAGTGGGTGACGCCTTCGATCGCATCGGACTGGCCGTGCGCGAAGTCGTAGGTCGGATAGATGCACCAGGCATCGCCGGTCCGTGGGTGCTCGGCATGGACGATCCGGTAGAGGACGGGGTCGCGCAGGTTGATGTTCGGGGATGACATGTCGATCCGGGCACGCAGGACACGGGTGCCGTCGGGGAACTCGCCGTGGCGCATGCGCTCGAACAGGCCGAGGCTCTCCTCGGCCGGCCGGTCACGCCACGGGCTGTCCCGCCCGGGTTCCGTAAGAGTGCCGCGGTGCTCGCGGATCTCGTCGACGGAGAGGTCGTCAACGTAGGCGTGGCGGTCCCGGATCAAGTGGTTCGCCCAGTCGTATAGCTGCTCGAAGTAATCCGACGCGAAGTGCAGGTCCGCGCCCCAGTCGAAGCCGAGCCAGCGCACGTCGGCCTCGATGCCGTCGATGTACTCCTGCTCTTCCTTGATCGGGTTCGTGTCGTCGAATCGGAGGTTGCAGCGGCCGCCGAACTCGCCGGCGATCCCGAAGTTGAGGCAGATCGACTTCGCGTGGCCGATGTGCAGATAGCCGTTCGGCTCGGGCGGGAAGCGCGTGACCACCGAGTCGTACCGGCCGGACCGCATGTCCGTGGCGACGATGTCGCGGATGAAGTCAGTCCGCTCCTGGGTCGTGGTCGTCTCGGTGCTCACGTGGCGGTGAGTCTAGCGCCGCACAGGTCCGTGGGTCGGTCGGTCATCGTGGCGGCCTGGGCACGTTTCGCCTCGCCCCCCTCGCTTTGGCGACGTGGGCCACGAGCGATGCGGGACGTTCTCGTCGAATCGCTCACCGACCATGGCTCGCTTAGATCTGGCTCGCGACGGTTGCGGTCGAGCCCTGAGACGACCGCCGGCCGCGACGGGGGGGTAGACTGGATGGCCGCGCCGAAGGCGATATCGGCGTCCCCGACCGTCGTGCTGGCCCCCCGACCACCGACGGATCGACCGAGGCGCGAGCAGCGGCAGGTGAGGGCACCCGGGACCGGCCCGGCGGGCGCTCCCTGCGATCGGGAGGTGCGCGATGGCGACCAACGCTCCGGATCAGGCGACCGCCGAGCGATCCATGCAGGGAGCCGACATCCGGCCATTCCGGGTCGACGTCGCCCAGGCGGAGATCGATGAACTCCGCCGGCGGCTCCACGCGACGCGCTTCCCCGAGAAGGAGACCGTCGCCGATCTGTCGCAGGGCGTGCCGTTGGCGACGATGCGGGAACTCGTCCGCTATTGGGCCGACGACTATGACTTCCGAAGGCTCGAGACCAGGCTGAACGCGCTCCCGCAGTTCCTGACCGAGATCGATGGCCTGGACATCCACTTCATCCACGTCAGGTCGCCGCATGAGAATGCGCTGCCACTGATCATCACCCATGGCTGGCCCGGTTCGATCATCGAGATGCTGAACGTGGTCGGGCCGCTCAGCGACCCGACGGCACACGGTGGCGACGCCGCCGACGCATTCGACGTGGTCGTCCCGTCCATGCCCGGCTACGGGTACTCGGGAAAGCCGACGGCGACCGGATGGGACCCCGTCCACATCGCGGATGCCTGGATCGTGCTCATGCGGCGCCTCGGATATCGACGCTTCGTCGCGCAGGGTGGCGACTGGGGTGCTCAGATCACGGATGTCATCGGCACGAAGGCACCGCCGGAGTTGCTCGGCATCCACTCGAACATGCCGGGAACCGTTCCACCCGATGTCTCGAAGGCGCTCACCTCGAATGTATTCGGGACCGGCGACCCCGCGCCGTCCGGTCTGTCGGCCGACGAACAACGCGCCTACGACCGATTGAGCTTCCTCTTCACGAAGGGCGTCGGGTACGCGCTCGAGATGGGGAATCGCCCGCAGACGTTGTACGGGCTCGCCGACTCACCGGTCGCCCTTGCCGCCTGGATGCTCGATCACGACGCGTACAGCCTCGAGGACATCGCACGGGCGTTCGCCGGTGACCCCGTTGACGATCTCACGCGGGACGAGGTCCTCGACAACATCACAATGACCTGGCTGACCAACACCGGCGTGTCCTCAGGTCGGCTCTACTGGGAGAACACGCTCGGCTTCTTCGACGTCAAGGGTGCCTCGGTCCCTGCGGCGGTGAGTGTCTTCCCCCGCGAGCTGTACCAGGCCCCACGGAGCTGGAGCGAGAAGGCGTACCCAAACCTCATCTACTTCAATGAAGTCGGTCGGGGCAACCATTTCGCCGCATGGCAGGAGCCCGACATCTTCACCGCGGAACTCCGTGCCGCGTTCCGATCACTCCGGGACGGTCACTGATCGCGAACTCTCGGAGGGCTTTTTGAGATGTCCGACGACCGGATGACCGCCGATCGCCCCGGCGCCACCGCGACCATGCCCACTGCGTCCCCACGCCAGACGCTGGTCCGCTCGATCGCACACCGCCTGGCCGGTGACCCGGCCGAGCTGCCGATCGAGGGCCACCTGCCGTCGTTCGACGGCGCAACCGGATGGCTCGACACGGAGCCGCTGACGCCCGAGGGACTGCGCGGACGCGTCGTTCTCGTCGATTTCTGGACCTACACCTGCATCAACTGGCTGCGGACCCTGCCGTACGTTCGCGCCTGGGATGCCAAGTACCGCGACCTCGGGCTGACGGTGATCGGCGTTCATACTCCCGAATTCGGCTTCGAACACGACCTCGACAACGTCATCACGCGATCGCGACAGTTCGGCGTCGAGTATCCGGTCGCGGTAGACAGTGAGTACGGCGTGTGGCAGGCCTTCGCGAACCACTTCTGGCCGGCGGTCTACATCGCCGATGCCGAAGGCCGGATCCGATACCACCACTTCGGCGAGGGCGAGTACGCGATGACCGAGATGGTCGTCCAGCAGCTGCTGCTCGAGGCGGGGGCGGACGGGGTCGATCCCGAACTCGTGTCAGTCGACCCGCACGGCTTCGAGGTTGCCGCCGATTGGCAGACCCTGCGAACACCCGAGACGTATCTCGCCTACGGCCGGAGTGCCGGCTTCGCATCGTTCGAGCAGGCGCGGTTCGACGAACCCCACCACTATCCGGAGTCGCCGCGACTCGGCCTCAACCAATGGGCGCCGTCCGGCACATGGACGCTTGCGTCGCACGCGGCGGTCCTGGACGAGCCTGGCGGACGCATCGCATTCAGGTACCAGGCACGCGACGTCAATCTGGTGATGGGGCCGTCGTTGCGAGGGAAGCCCGCGCCGTTCCGCGTGACCATCGACGGGGCCGCGCCCGGCAGCGCCCACGGGTTCGATGTCGACGAGGAAGGCAACGGCACGCTGGCAGAGCAGCGTCTCTACCAGCTGATCCGCGAGCCGGGCCAGGTGCGGGAGCGTCTCTTCGCGATCGAGTTCCTCGACGCAGGGGCCGAGGCGTACTGCTTCACCTTCGGCTGAACTGGAGATCCCGGCGGGCCGACGCCCTCTGCCGACGGTTTCGGTCGTCGTCGGACCCGGACCGTGCGCCGGGTACGTTTGCGACGGCGGATCGCCCATCCCTGGCGAACGCGACATCGAGGGATGGGCGCGACGCAACGGCGCCGTACGGGCGACGACACGCCGACCTACTCTTGCGCGACAAGCGTTCGATGAGGAGCCGTGCAGATGACGAACCCATCGTGAGCGAAGCAGCGGTCTCGGCCCCAGCCGAGCACGGAGCAGCCGATCGCCGGCTTCCCATCCTGCTCGCGATGGCGATGTTCGTTCTCGTCGTCGACACGTCGATCATGAACGTGTCGATCTCGGCGGTCGTCGCCGACCTTGGCACCACCGTGAGCGCCGTTCAATCCGCGATCGCGATCGAGGCGCTGGTGTCGGCCGCGTTCATCCTGATCGGAAGCAAGATCGGCGACCTGTACGGGCGCAAGCGAGCCTACGTGCTCGGCCTGCTCGCCTATGCGATCGGGGCCTCGGCGATGGCCGTGGCCCAGAGCGTCACCGCGATCATCATCTTCTGGGCCATCATCGGTGGGCTCGGGGCATCCCTCCTGCTGCCGGCGATGCAGTCACTCATCCACGGCAACTTCGAAGGCAAGGCGCAGAAGGCGACATACGCCCTGGTCGGCGCGGCGGCGGCGATCGCGGCAGCCGTCGGACCGCTGATCGGTGGTTTCATCACGACCTTCTTGTCCTATCGCGTCGCGTTCGCGCTCGAGGTCGTCGTCATCGTGGTCGTCCTCATCGGCAGCCGGCTCGTTCGCGACGTGCCATACACCGGCCCCCGCCATATCGACCTTGTCGGTTCCGTCCTTTCGGTCTTCGGCATGGGCGGGCTGGTGCTGGGAATCCTCGCCTGGCAGGAGGGGGGCGAGGCCGTCGGCCTGCTCATCGCGATCGGTGCGATCTCGCTTGCGGCGCTCGCCTATTGGCTTGTCCGTCGGAAGCGTGAAGGCAAGCCGACACTGATCGATCCAGACCTGTTCATCTCCAAGCTCTTCCGCTTGGGGATCTCCGGGCAGATGCTCCAGAACATCGCGCTGGGTGGCGCGATGATCACCATCCCGATCTATCTCCAGATGGTCCTTGAATACAACGCCCTGCAGGCGGGCCTCTCCATGGCTCCGCTCTCGCTGAGCATGTTCGGGACGGCGATCCTCGCCGGCAAGCGGTCAGGAGCACGGCGGCCGAGCAGCATCATCCGGGCGGGCTTCGGCTTGCTCCTGATCGGGATGCTCCTGCTGATCCCGATCATCCCGCGTGCCGATGCGGGCTGGTACATGGCGCCCCCGTTGGTGATCGCCGGCATCGGCCTCGGCCTGCTCGTCTCCCAGCTCAACAACTACACGCTCGCACCGATCGAGGAAGAGCGCGTCAGCGAAGCAGCAGGCGTGAACTCGGCCAGCGGTTCATTCGGGCTGTCCTTCGGCCTGGCGTTCGCGGGCGCGATCATGCTCGCGACGCTGGCCTTCAGCTTCACCAATCTGGCCGAGCAGAGCGCAGTCCTGACCCCGGAGCAGCAGCAGATCGTGTCCGAGACGCTCGAGCACGACGCCGAGGTCATGACGAACACAGACCTGGCGTTGCTGCTGGTCGATCAACCACCTGATGTGCAGGCCGAGATCATCCGCATCAACACCGAAGCCCGAGCGTTCGCCCTGCAGGTGGCGCTGCTCATCCCGATCATCGCCAGCCTGATCGGGTTCGTGAACTCGTTCCGGATGATGCGCCAGCCCGATCCCGTCTCCTCAGGCATCGAAGGAATGGTTCTGGCCTGAACCGACTGATCGACGACACGTCGATCGAACATGGCATTGACGCTGAAGTCGCGGGAATCGATGTCGGTCATGGCGCGATCGTCTCTTGGGCCGAGACTGGGTCGACCGAGGCGGCGACCCGATCGAGGCGGGCAAGCTCGTCCCGGTAGATCCGACGAAGCATCCGCGGCGCAGCGAGTCGTTCGAGAAGGCCAGCGAACCCACTAGCGGGTTGCCACTGCGTCTCGATCCGAGTGAGTGCGCGGTCGCCGTCCGGTCGGACGGTGAACGTGGTGACCATGTCGCGGCCGACGATGTGTTCCTCGATCACGCCTTCGCTGGGCTCTTCGACGCGCGACGTCGCCCGCTGCGTCCGGCCGCCGAGCGTGAGATCGAAGCTCATGACGGTGCCGGCTCCGATACCGCCAGCCTCGATGACGAGGTTCGAGAAGGCCGTCGGCAGGATCTCGCGATGTCGTCCGTCGAAGTCGCGGAGGACCGCGAGGACCGCTGAAGCCGGGGCATCGATGGTCGCTTCTGCCGCCGTGTGGAGTGTGCTGGCCATGTCTGGTTCCCTTTCTGAGCCGCCGCCGGCTCTGTTGGTTCGGGTGGATCGAGCCTGTGGGGCTCGGGCCATCTCGGAAGGTGGATCAGTCGACGATCGCCGCAGGCATGACATCGAAGCTGAACATCATCCCGCTCTCGATGTGCTCGGCGATGTGGCAATGGGCCATCCAGCGACCCGGGTTGGTCACATCGAGCAGGATGTCGACGGTCTGTCCGGCTGGGACGAGGACGGTGTCCTTCCAGACGAGGTTGTCGTCCGCCTCGCCGTCCCGGGCGAGGATGAGGAATCGTCCGGCCCCGTGGATGTGGAACGGGTGATGCATCGGGTGGTCTGACCCGAGCTCGTTGACGAGACGGATCTTGATCCGGTCGCCCACCGTGAAGGTCCAGGAGATGTGATGGTTTTCGGCGCCGCTCTCGAGGTCGGTGATGCACCAGCTCATGTTCGACGGGTCCGTCTGCCGGTTGATCTCCGGCATCAGGTCCTCCCACTCGAGGCCATCGCCCTCGAGATGATCCTGGCCGGCGTGGTGGCTGGGCGCGGCACTAGGCGGACCGCTGATCGGCTCCAGCCACATCCCGCATTTCGGACACTCGGTCGGACTGTTGCCGGTGACCTCGGGATGCATCGGGCAGGCGTAGCCCGCCACGACAGCCGTCACGACCGCGGCCAGCTTCATCCCGCATTTGGGGCAGCGCGACGGCTCCGACGACGTGATCTCGGGATGCATCGGACAAGAGAAGGTGGATGCGCGGACGGCGTCGGCGCCGTACAGGAGCGGCATCGTCGAGCGGAACGCCAGGGTCTTGTCCGGCGCCCGGTCCCGGTCTGCGTCGAGATCGGCGGCGATCGTCGTAAGGTCCGCGTCCGTTCGGAGAGCAGCGAAGGCTCGGTTGGCGGACACCACGCTGATGGCGCCGAGGTCGTAGACGTGGTCGGGAGTTCGGTGCTCGAGCCTGGCGACGCCGGCTCGGTCGAACTGGACGTCCACGATCGCTCGCTCCGAGGGAGCGAGCATGACCTCCTCGACGAACGTCTCGCGTTGGTAGCGACCGCTGTCGCCGCCGACCAGCTTCATCCGGGCGTCAGGGATCGCGATGTTGAAGATCCGGGTATTGGCCGTGTTGACAAGGTGGAGCCGGACGACCTCGCCCAGCGCGACCTTTGCCTCGAGGTGTTCCTCGCCGTTCACGAGGAATACATTCCCGAAGCGGCCCATGGCCGTGAATGTCGGACCGGAACGGCTGAACGGCGCGATCATGCCGTCCTCGATCAGGAGGTCATCGAGCGTGATCGACAGCTGCCGATCGACGCGCGGCCAGTAGCTCGTGTCCGCGGGCTCGACGATGATCGTCCCGTACATGCCCATCTCCTGGCCGTAGTCCTCGCGGAGATGGGGGTGATACCAGTAGAAGCCGGGATCCGGGAACGTGATCCGGTACGAGAAGAGGCCGCCAACCTTGATCGGCGCCTGGGTGTCGACGGGAACGCCATCGAATCGATTGTCGAGCCGAAGGCCATGCCAATGGACGGTCGTCTCGACGTCGCCGTTGTTCAAGACATCGACGATGATCTCCGACCCCTGGTCGACATGGAGGGTCGGACCGGGGATGGAGCCGTTGTACGCGATCATCCGTACCGTCGATCCGCCGATGTCCTTGATGACCGGCGAGATCTCGAGCGCAAGTCGATCGCCGTCACGGAGCCGATGCAGCGTGGGCCGCTCGGCAGACGGGAGTCCCATCGTGTCGCGGGGAAACAGGTCGTTCGCGGTCATGGTCGTGTCCCTTCGTACGGTCGTCGGATTCCGAGAGTCACGCAGCCAGCGCGAGCTGGTCGTCGACGACGAGGCCATCGCGCATCCGGATGATCCGGTCGGCCGCAGCGCCGACCTCCGGGTCGTGGGTCACGATGAGGAATGTCTGTCCGCGCTCGCGGTTGAAACGGCGCAACAGAGCGAGCACATCCGCGGCGCGCGCGGAGTCGAGGTTCCCGGTCGGCTCGTCACCCAGCACCAGCGCCGGCCGATTGACGAGCGCTCGCGCGATCGCGACGCGCTGCTGCTCTCCGCCGGAGAGCTCGCCGGGCCTGTGGTGCGCACGATCGGCCAGGTCGACGAGATCCAGTGCCGCGAGCGCCTCGGTGCGTCCCTTGGCACCACCATGGCCGGCGTAGTCCGCGGCGAGAGCGACGTTCTCCGCGGCACTGAGCGTCGGGACGAGGTTATAGGACTGGAAGACGAACCCCAGCTGGTGTGCGCGGGTTCGCGTCCGTGCGCCTTCCGAGAGCTTCGTCATCTCACGACCGCCGATCACGAGGCTGGGCTCGGGAGCGGTGTCGAGGTCGGGCTGGTGGAGCAGGCCGAGGATGTGCATGAGGGTCGTCTTGCCGGATCCCGATGGGCCCATGATCGCGACCATCTCGCCGGCCTCGATCGTGATGTCGACCCCGCGCAGGGCCGGGACCCCCGCGGCCTTGCCGAGCCGATAGGTCTTCCGCAGGTTGCGGGCTTCGAGCAGTGCCATGTCAGATGCTCCTATTCGTACCGAAGGGCCTGGACGGGATCGAGCCGCGCCGCGTGCACGGCGGGGACCGTCCCGGCGACCATCCCGAGGAGGGTCGCGAAGACGAGTGAGGCCAGGACCGTGCCGGCGGTGAGGGTGAACAGAGCCGTCCCGGAGTCCTCGCCGGCGCTGTTCCCGAGGTAGACAGCCACGGCTCCGAGCCCGATGCCGATCAGGCCACCGATGAAGCCGATCAGACCGGCTTCGGCGACCAGCTCGCCGACGATCCGCCGGCGTGAACCGCCGATCGCCCGCTTGATGCCGATCTCCCGCGTTCGCTCGTTGACCGACATGGCCATGGTGTTGACGACGGACAAGCCGCCGACGACCAGGCTGATCAGGCCGACGCCCACGATGATCCCGCCAAGGAGGTTGGCCATCGAGCCGATGGACTGATCGAACTCGCTGGCGGTCACCGTCGTGACGTTCGGCAGCGTGGCCTCCAGTGCTGCCGCGAGCTTCGGGACGTCCGCCCCCGGCCTCGGGTAGACGACGATGTGGGTGATCGTCTGTGCCGCGACGAGCTTGTCGGAGACGTCCGAGGGCAGATCCTTCAGATACAGGACCTGGGCGATGGCCAACGGCATGAAGGCCTGACTGTCGGGCAGGGTCAGGGTCGGCTCGAGGATGCCGACGACCGTGAAGTCGGCTTCGCGGATCCGGATCGTGCCGCCGACCTTGACCGCGTTCTTGCGCGCGAGATCGGCGCCGAGGACGACCACGTTCTGGCCCTCGTCGGCTGCGGTCAGGGCACGCCCCGACGCGTACTTGTACGGGAATTGATCACGCCCGCGGTCCGACCCCGGGACGTACCCGATCATCTCGTCGGCGAGGCCGATCTGGTGGCCGAGGTGATCGATCATCGTCTCGATCTGCCCGTAGGCCACGTCGACCCCATCCGCCGCCGCGGCCCGCTCGACGAGTGAGATCGGCAGCGGGAACATCCCTCCGCCTCCAGCTGCGCTGCTGACGATGACCCGTTCCCCGAAATAGGCATGGGCACCGGCAACGAGGTCATCGATCTTGGTGGCCAATGACCCGAACACGACCAGTGCCCAGATGCCGATCGTGATGCCCGTGATCGTCAGCGTCGTCCGGAGCCTTCTCCGGCCGAGGTTCCTCAGGAGTGTCATGCGTTCCTCGCCCCTTTCGTCCTATCGCCGTCGACTGCATCGCGGTCAGTCGCTGTGGCGCCGATGTCACGAACCGTGAGACAGCGCGCCACCCGTGCTATCCGAGGCAGCACGGAAAAACACGCTCGGTCCTCCCGCAGATCGTTCCAATGGACGTCCGTCGTCAGACTCCATTGACGCTCGCGGGTGGTGGCGACTAGGCTCGGCCGGCCGTGCCGTCACCGGACTCTCGCCGCGCCTCGGACCTGCCCGCGGAGCTCACGAGCCTCGTGGGGCGACGCGACGAGTTGGGGGCGATCAGGCGACGTCTCGGCACGGCGCGACTCCTGACCCTGACCGGGCCAGGTGGTGTCGGCAAGACGCGCCTGGCGCTGCGGACCGCGCGGGATCTCTCCGGTCATTTCCCAGACGGCGCATCGTTCGTCGCGCTGGCCGAGGTCGCCGTCCGTGCGGAAGTCACCTCTGCGGTCGCAACGACGCTCGGGCTTCAGGACCGCGCCACGCCATGGACGCTGACCTTGCTCGGTGATCACCTGGCCGACAAGCGTGTCCTGCTCGTGCTCGACAACTGCGAGCACGTCCTCGATGAGGTCGCAGTGCTCGCCGGGACGCTGTTGCGACGGTGCCCTGACCTCAAGATCCTCGCGACGAGTCGCCAGGCCCTCGGTATCGCGGGCGAGATCGTCGAGCTCGTCCGACCGCTGGCCATGCCCGAACCTGACGATCGGTCGACATCGATGGCCTGGCAGTCGGACGCCGTGACGCTGTTCGTGGAGCGGGCGGCGGCCCGTGGGCGAGGCTTCACGATCGATGCGAACAGCGCTCCGTCAGTCCTCGGGCTGTGCCGCCAGCTCGACGGTCTGCCGCTGGCGCTCGAGCTCGCCGCAGTGCGGCTCGACTCACTCGGCCTCGATGCCCTGAGCGACGGGTTGCGCTCGAAGATGCAGGTCCTGGGCACCGGGGACCGGAGCCATTTCCCGCATCAGCGAACGATGCAAGCGACGATCGACTGGAGCTACCAGCTCCTCGGACCCGAGGAGCAGCTGCTCTTCGCGCGCCTGTCCGTCTTTGCGGGCGGTTTCGAGATCGACGCCGCCCAGGAGGTCTGCGCCGACGCGCAGCTGCCCGCCTCGTCGATCCCCGACGTCGTCGGCGCGCTTGTCGAGAAATCCCTCGTCGAGCGCGTGCAGCGATCCGGGCGCGAGAGGTTCCGCGTCCTCGAGATCCTGCGCCAGTTCGGCCGCGAGCGGCTGGCCACCGGCGATCCCGAAACTGTCCTTCGTCACCGCCACCTGGCGTGGATCGCGGACCTCGCCGCGATCGCGGGCGCCCACGACCACCGCGAAGTCGAGGCATTCACGCGACTCCGGTCCGAGCGGGCCAACCTGTGGGCGGCACTCGAACTCTGTCTGGAAGACGTGGACGCGGCTGCGACCGGGGTCGCGATCTGTCGCGACCTGTTCGAGTTCTGGTTGACCGAGGGCGACTTCTCACGGCTCCTCGGCGCGCTTGGCTCGTTCATCGACGCGATCCCGGGCGAGACGCGGCCACGGGCCGACGCGCTATGGGTCTCGTCGATCATCAGGTCATCGTTGAGTGACGGCGATCGTGCGCTCGCAGAAGCGACCGAAGCCATCAGGCTCGGCCGGCTCGTCGGTGACGTCGTCCCCGTCGCGTATGGCCTGACCGCACTCGCCGCGGCGAACTGGGTCGGCGGCCGCCAGGACGAGGCGATCCTTCGGGCCGAGGAGGCGATGGCGCTCGGCAGGACGATGGGCCTCGACTTCGTCGTGCTGGCGGCGATGGACGTCAAGGGGATCGCGCAAGTCTTCGGAGGCGATCTCGAGGGCGGGATCGCGACCGGATCGGAGACGATCGCCCTCAGCGAGCGACTCGGCGAGAAGGCCGTACGCGCCTATGCGCTGCACTTCCTGTCGATCGCTGCGCTGCGCGGGGGTCACCTCGACGAGTCGGTCCGGCTCGCGCGCTCCGGGCTCGAGATCCGGCGAGACCTGGGTGACCTGCCCGGGATCGCGCACATGGCCGAGGTTCTCGCCTTTGCCGCAGGAGCCGGGCGAGATCACGTCCGTGCGACGACGCTGCTCGGTGGAGCCGATGCGATCTGGCGGGCAGCATCCGGCAAGGAGTACGAGCCTCTGCTCTCCGACCAGGAGGGCGCGAAGGCGTCCGCCAAGGCTGCCCTTGGCGCTGCGAGATATGACGAGGCGTTCGACGACGGGCAACGGATGAGCCGCGAGGAGGTCATCGTGTACGCATTGGGGTCCGACGCCCGCCCCAAGCGAGCGCCCGCTACTGCAGCGAAGGCGCCAGGTGGCCTTTCGCGACGCGAGCTCGAGGTGGCGCGACTCATGGCCGATGGGGCGACGAACGCCGATACGGCCGCGCAGCTCTTCATCTCGGAGCGAACCGTCGAGAGCCACGTGACGAACATCTTCAACAAGCTCGGTGTCGATTCGCGCGTCCAGGTCGTCCGCTGGGTCACGTCGGTCGAGGGAGCAGAAACCTGACGGATGGGCCGCGGCTGACAGAGTCGCCGCACCCCTCGCAGCGCCAAGCCTGACGCCAGGGATCCGCGAGCGCATCCGCGTTCTTTCCGTACTGCCCCGGATGGCGGTCCGAACAGCTCGAGCGAATGTGGCCCTCACCGATGGGCCGGACCTCCGGCAGCCGATCGGCCGAAAGGAGGGCCACGATGGACGCTCGGGAGACCTTCGAGATCGTCGAGGCGAACGTCACCGCCGCTCGGCGCGCGTGCCTCGTCGACGGGTGCACCTGCAAGGACGCCCGGTTCGTGTCGTTTCGACGCGCCGCGTTCTTCGCTGCCGTGGCCCGGCGGTCCGGCCAGACCGCTGATCGGTTCGTCGCAGCGGAACCTGGATGGCGGATCCCTTCTGCCCTCGCAAGCCGTGTCGGGCAGCGGTGGACATGACCGCCGGTGCCAGCGTCTTCGCAGGGACCCTGGAGCTCGGCATCCCGATCACGGAACGCCTGCTGCGGCGCATTCCCGGCCCGCGTTGGGCCCTCATCACCATCTGGGCCCTGGCTGTCCTGATGACGCCGATCGTCCTGGCGGGAGCACGTTTGGTGTCGGGAGCCGCCACCGATCTCGACGGTGTCGCGGAGTTGGCGCCACAGAGCGTCCTCGCCTATGTCGTGGCCCTCCTCCTCGTCGGGGTCGCTCGCCTCGTCGATCACGCCACGGCTCTTCGCCCGGTCGTCGAGCGACTGACGAACGACAGGACTCAGCTCAGCGGCGAGGCGCCGCCGTGGAACGTCGCCGGTCCAGTGGCCCTTTCAGCGATCGTCATCCTGGTGACGAGCTGGGGTTCGTGGAGTCAGAACGGCGTCCTGGCAACGATCGTCGTGCTTCCTTTCCTGGCCCTCGCGGTCCTGCCCGTGATGACCTTCGTGTGGACATACGTCCGACTCCTGATCGGGCTGGATCAATTGGGGCGTGCCCGTCTCGCGCTGGAACCATTTCCGCAGGATCGAAGCCTCGGTCTCGGGGTGGTCGGCTCGCTCGGCTTCAGCGGATTCGCCTTGCTGGTCGCGGCGGCGGTGCCGACCCTGGTCGCGACGACGCGCAATCCGACGACCTTCGCCATCACCCTTGCCATCCTTGGCGTGAACATCCCGATCCTCTTCGCCTCGATGTGGCGCCTCCACCGCCAGATGAGCGGAGCCAAGGCGCACTACGTCGATGAGGCGCGGACCCTCTATGCCGCCGCGTATGAACCACTGCGCAGTCATCCAAGCGTTCCCGTCCTGCGCGCGCAGGCCCAGGTGCTCGATGCGGCACGGGCTCTCGAGGAAAGGGCCGAACACATCCAGGTCTGGCCCGTGGACGAGTGGCTCATCGCGATGATCGGGTTCGTCGTGGCCGGCGTCACGAGCGGCGTGGTCGTTCGATTCATCGTCGTCGCGGCGCAGGTCTGAGCGAACGGCGGGGCGCGGGACACCCAGGCGCGATCGGGGCTACGGCCAGCCGATCCCCGGCACCTGGACCTCGACGGCGAGCACCTGGCCATTCCGGGTCCCGGCCATCCTCTCGGCCCCGGCCCACTCGTTGACGGCCACGAACAGCGTTCGGCGATCCGGACCGCCGAGCACACAGGCGAAGCAGCCGCGGTCGACATCGATCACGTCCAGCACCTCACCACCCTCGCGCACGCGCACGCAGCGCTTGTTGCCGACGTCCGCGTACCAGACGGCACCTTCGGCGTCGAGGCAGAGACCGTCGGGGTGGTCGTCGACCTCGGCCCACGTTCTTCGGCCGGACAAGCTGCCGTCGGAGGCGATGTCGAAGGCCGTCAGCTTCTGGCCGTAGGACTCCCCGACGATGAGCGTCGCGTTGTCGGGCTGGACTGCCATCCCGTTGGGGAACGCCAGGCCGTCGGCCACCCGGCGCACGATGCCATCGGGCGTCACGACCGCGACGATGCCCGGCGCGAACTCACCACCCGGAAAATCGAACCCGATGTTGTTGACGTAGGCGTTGCCCCGACCGTCAACGACGATGTCGTTCCAGGGGTGGTCGTCTTCGGTGGACAGGTCGCCATGGGTCACCAGCGACCCGTCGGACTCCTGGCGCAGAAGACGATGACCCGCCGACGAGACGATCAGCAGCCTCCCATCGGGCAGATGGTCGATGCACATCGGAAAAGACTCGACCCGGGCGATGACCTCGGCTCTGACCCCCCGGATCGACGGCGATGACCTCGTTCGCCCCCCAGTCCGAGACCCACAGCCGGCCGTCATGCCAGCGGGGCGACTCGGGGAAGGCCAGGTCAGCGAGCACGACGCGCGGATCAGGACGGGTGTTGCGGTTCATGTATCGCTCATGATGCCCGATGCTCTTCGTGTGGCCGGAACCGGGGAACGTCACCTCCTCCGTCCCTCGATCGCGCGACCGAGGACGGGCCAGCGACATTCGCCCGCGGATGCAGGGAGCGATTGCGGAGTGCACGGAGTAGCTGGCCACTTAGCCTCGGATCGGGAGTCCGGGACCGGATCTGTGGCGGAGGGATGCCGTGCGAGGCTTGGTGGGGATGGATACGGGTGTCTTTCTGCCAGCTCGCACCCCGAACCACCCCGAGGTTCGAAATCGACCAAGACTGGGCAGACGCAGGCTGGTGGCATGCACCCCGGGTCGGCCACGCACCTGCGTCGCGCAGCTTGATGATCACGCCCGGGTCGCCGGTGATCGGGTCGTTGAACGTGACGGGGCGACCCGATGCCAGCTGGCTGACCTTGGCGACCAACGGGCCGCTGACCGGCGTCGGCGTCGATCCGGGCGCGATGCTCGCTCCCGGGCTGGTCGGGGCGGCGCTTGCGTCGGCTGCGAACGACGGCGTAGCCCCCGATGGCACCGCACCATCCGTGGCATCGCCGGTGTCGACCGATCCGTTCGTGCCCTTGACGCCGATCCGCTGTCTTCCGAGCGCGGACGCCCCGACCGTGCCGGCCAGACCCGCGACCACCAGCGCAACAACTCCCAGGAATCCCGTCTTGAGCACGAGCCGTCGCTCGGGCGATACGGGCTCATCGGCCAACCCGCCGTCGAATTCACGGTCGAGCCATGCTTCGATGGTGAACCGGCCGCCGGTTCCGGCGAGGGCGAGGGTCAACCAGCCGAGGGCGTAGGGCAGGTCCGGCCCGTAGTAGTAGGGCTTGGTCGCCCACGATGCCGTCAGCCAGAACAAGACTGACAAAGCGAGGCCGCCGGCGGCGGACAGCCGGAAGAGCAGGCCACTCAACGCCCGAGGCCGATCGCGATCTCGGTGACCGCGATGAGCAGCCCCGCCGCCACCGGGTACTGCTGGCCGAGGGTCTGGATGAGGGTCGCGGTCGGCGAGACCTTGATGAAGCCGTCGAGCCGGGACCCGTACGAGCCCGGGCCCGTCGCCTGGCGGAAGTTCGGATCCGTGAGCTTGTCGATACCGGTTTAGACGAACGTCACACCGAGGATGCGCGCTGGTCAGGCGCGCCAGCGTCACCGCTCGAGCTGCGACGCGGGATCCTTGGCCTCGACTCGCCCATTCTCCGCGACCGGCCCCGCCGTCACGCGGACGTTCGGAGCCATCGCGCATCGAGCTTCGCGCCGATCTCGGAGTCGGTCATGGCGCGGTATCCTCACCTCACGGGCCAGGGTCGACCACGGGACGCCCGCCGAGCGTGCAGGCTGAATATGAGGGAACCATGAGAAGGGCCAGCCGACTAAGAGGTCAGGGTTCGGGGCGTAGCCCGTCGGGCTACGACGGTTCATGGCCGCATTTGGCCGAGCTGCCGGGCTAGTAGTCCGCGCGCCGTGAGTGTTACTGCCGGGCCCTGTGCGCGCGCAGCTCCGCCTCCTGATCAACGGGGCGGGTCCGCCAGTTCGAGCGCTGGTGACGGCTGCCAGCAGGCGGAGTCACGCGAACATGGCGACCCGGCGATAGGTGAACGTCCAGAAGTCGAACATTCAGCTGAACTCGCTGGCAGCGGTGGCCTCCTTCTTGGAGCCGCACGCCGGCTCGTCCCGGTCACGAATCCACCATATGTGGCGTCGGAAATCCACCGGGCCGCCACCTGTTGTGGTTTGGCTGGCGAGGAAGGATTCGAACCTTCGATCTCCTGATCCAGAGTCAGGCGCCTTACCGCTTGGCCACTCGCCAGTGGAGCCGCGGGATTGTACCGGAGGTGCCGCCTGACCTGTTAACCTGCCGCCCGTGGACCAGCAGGAGCCCGGTTCGGACGCCGTCACGTCCGAGCCAGTCGACCCTCAGCCGCCCAGCCCACCGACCCCGCCGTCGGTTCGACGTGGGTCTCGCGCTACGTCCCGGCGGTCCTCGACGCGCTCATCCCGGGTCTCGGCCACCTGGCCGCCGGTCGCCGCCGCGACGCGCGATCATCTTCCTGACTCCGGTCGTCCTTGCCCTCGTCGTCGGGCGTGTGGATCCTCCTGACCACATCGGCGCCCCGTCTCGTCGCAGAGCTGCTCGCCTCCGAGGTCATCTGGGGCCTGATCGCGATCCAGGTCCTGTTCCTCGTGTGGCGGCTCGTCGCCGTCGGTTCGAGCATCTGGAACCCGACGCTGCCACGGCCCGGTCGACGGGACGTCATCCCCGTCACACTGGTGATGCTCCTGGTCATCGTGCCGCAGGTCTACGGCGGCTACGCGACCGAGATCGCCCGCGAGTCGATCGATGAGGTCTTCGTCGAGCCGCCGCCGGTTGCCGTCGGACCCTCGCAGGCTCCCGAGCCCGACCCGAGCAACCTCGAGGCACCCGACGAGAGTCCGTCCGCCGAGCCGTCGGCCTCGGTGCTGCCCTCGCCGACGCCGGCCGTCCCCCGCATCAACGGCCTGATCGTCGGTGTCGATGCGGGCATCGGCCGAAACACGTACCTCACCGACACGATGATCGTCGTGTCGCTCGACCCGGTCGGACAGTCCGTCTCGCTGGTGTCGATCCCGCGCGACATGGTCGATGTCCCGTTGTCCGACGGGCGCAAGTTCCGCGGCAAGATCAACTCGCTCGTGTCGTATGCGCGGCATCACCCGAAGCAGTTCCCGGGCTCGGACGGGACGGGCTTCGACGTCCTCATGGATGCGCTCGGCACACTCCTCAGGCAACCGATCCAGTACTACGCCACGGTCAACCTCGGCGGGTTCGTCCGCGTCGTCGACACGCTCGGCGGGGTCAACGTCAACGTGGTGCGAAGCTTCTGCGACTCGCACTACAGCGAGTACGGCTACGAGAACGGGTTCTCGATCACCAAGGGGCGACACCACCTCAACGGCAACCAGGCCCTCGCCTACGCTCGCGTCCGCAAACCGGCCGGCGAGAGCGACTTCACCCGAGCCGCCCGACAGCAAGAGGTGGTCCAGGGCATCCGCGACGCGATCGTCCGTGGCGGCTTCATCAACGATCCGATCGGGCTCATCAAGGCTGTCGGCAAGACGGTCGAGACGAATGTCCCGCGCAAGCTGCTGCCCGACCTCGCCGACGCCGCCAGCCATATCACGCGAAAGAACACGTATCGCGCGGTGATCACCCATCCGCTCGTGCGGGGTGACTTCGACAGCCGCGGTTCGATCCAGGTCCCGAAGGTCGCCGACATCCGCAAGCTCGCCGCGGCGATCTTCCCGCCGACCGGGACGCTGCCGCCCGCCAAGTACCTGGCTCCGCCCTCGAGCGGCGCGGTCTCGGGCAGCGGCGTCAGCAGCTGTCGCCCAGCCGCGACCCCGAAGCCCACACCCAAGCCGACCCCGAAACCGACACCCAAGCCGACCGCGAAGCCCACGCCCGCCATCACCCCACTCGTGACACCGGAGACCACACCGGCCCCTCCCTGACGGTACGTTCGGGTGGGGTTGCAGCGACCGGAACCGGTGCAAAGATGACCGGGATGTCTGCTCAGCGGTTCCGCCTTGTCGCCCTGTTGCTGACGTGCGCGCTCGCCACGGGGCTCGCCGCGACCGTCGTGACCGCCTCGTCGCTCCCGTCGTGCAAGATCGCCGACGTCACGACGGCCCAGCGCAGATACACCGACTGGAACAGGACCGTGCTCGACACGCGCTATCGGCTCACGACCGGCTATGCGCCCGGGGACCTTCGGTCGACGTCCAACGCCGGGCTCAACGGCAGTCACCGCGTGCGCGCCCTCGTCATCTCGGACCTGCGGGCGATGGCATCGGCCGCCCGACGGGCAGGCGCTCGGCTCGCCGTCCAGTCGGCCTACCGAAGCTACGCCACCCAGAGATCGACCTTCGCCTACTGGGCGCGCGTCTCGGGCTACGCCACCGCGCTGAAATCGAGCGCCAGGGCGGGGCACAGCGAGCACCAGCTGGGGACCACCATCGACTTCCGGAGCTATGGTGGCTCGGCGCCGTGGTACTACGCGGACTGGGGCAAGACGAAGGCCGGGGCGTGGCTCAAGGCCAACGCCTGGAAATACGGCTTCATCATGTCCTATCCCAAGGGCAAGTCGACCCTCACCTGCTACGCGTACGAGCCATGGCACTACCGGTATCTCGGACGGGCCGTGGCTGCCAAGGTCCGGGCGAGCGGCCTGACCCTCCGCGAGTACCTGTGGCGTCAGCAGACGGCTCCGGCGCCGACACCGACCCCAGTCGCGACGCCGGTCGCCACGCCCGGCGATCCGAGCGCAGAACCGACACCCGTCACGCCGAGCGCGCCCGCCGCAAGCGCGCCTGCAGAGAGCGCGCCTGCAGAGAGCGCGCCCGCAGCGAGCGCCCCGGTCGACAGCGCCCCGGTCGAGAGCTCTCCCGTCGATGGCGCACCAGCCGAGGCGAGCCCGGGAGCCTGACGGACCAGGCCGGGGTCAGTGGATCGCGATCTTCGTGGCGCCCGTGAGGGCGGCCCGCTCCGGTGCGAGTGGCGACTGCGCGACGGCCGTCTCCCAGGTGTAAGTGCCGGTGGAGACCACGCGCGCCACATAGTGCAGCTTGGCCGTGCCGCCCTCGGCCCGGGGCTCCGCGCAGAAGTCCACACGCTGACCACTCATGGCATACGGCTCGGTGGCATTGGCGGCCGTGGCCTCGGTGTCTTCGGGGTCGACCCAGCCGCGCAGCTTCCCGACCGGGACGAGGCCTGACGGCACGAGGTCGGTCACGGTGTGGCAGCCGTCGCTCGAGAGAGGGCCGAATTCGACGACGAGGTCGACGGAGACGAGATCGCTCGCGCCCACGACGCCTGCTGGCGCGATCGTCCGGGAGACCTGGACGTCGGGATCAGGCTCGAACGACGCGGGGTCCACCGGTTCTCGCCAGCTCGTGGTCACGGCCACGGAGCCCGTGACGGGCTCGACGGTGAAGTCCGCGAGCTGGCTGCCGACGATGGTCAGGTGGAAGGCCTCGCCCGCGCCGAGCGTGACCACGGTCCGCGTCCCGCCGCTCGTGTAGGCGAAGCTGGCGGGCGTGGGCGCGGCGTGGTCGAGCATCCGCGTCACGAAGCCGACGGCGTGGAGCGCGTAGGTCGCGTCAGCATCCGGGTTCGCTTCGACATAGCTCCAGAACCTCGGCGCCAGCGGATCGTCGTTGGCGGCAGCGAGGATCGCCATCCAGGCCGTCGCTTCGGTCGTGTCCGCCGCGTCGGCGCCGACCCGGATCCGCGCCTGGTCGCCGACGGCCTCGCCGTACGCGTCCACGAGCGATCCGGCCGTTTCGTGGGCGATCCGGGCGTCACCGAGGGTTGCGGCGCCGATCGCCAGGATGATCCGTTCACGGATGGTCAGATCCGGCTCCGCGACGGCGGCACGGATCCGCGGGAGGACCGCCGACCCGAGACCAGCCAGGCCGGCGAGGGCGTCGTTGCGCCGCTCGCGTGTCTCCGACTCGTCACCCGCGATCTTCGCCAGGTAGGCGCTGAGCTGGGCCTTGTCCAGCCGGTCCGGTGCAACGAGGGCAGCGAGGACGGAGGCGCCGAGATCGCTGCTGCCGTACGGCACCACCGACAGTCCGCCGTCGGGGGCCAGGTACGTCGTGCGATCGAACGACGAACCATCCACTGCGTCCTTCGCCGCGAAGCGCGATCCAGCGAGTGCGCTCGCGACGGCGCCGGCCAGGACGCGTTCGAGCCGCCCGGATCCGGGGTCGGACAGGTCGAACAGGAGCGGGGCGTACCGGCCGACGCCTGCATCAGCAACGGTGATCTCCGTCAGGCCGGCGCCGCCTTCGAGATGGCTGATGCCGCCGATCTCCTTGTAGGCGGTCCGGGTCCGTTCGAGACGGGACGCGATGACCGTGAACGTCCGCGTCAGACGGTCTTCGCGAGCCTTGGAGCCGCTGCCGGTCCGGGCCGTGATCGTGACTTGATGGCGCCCTAGCGTCAGCCGTGGCAGCGCGACCTTGACGGTCTCGAAGGCGCCGGCACGGAGGCCGTGGACGTGCAGGCCGAGGTCGCTCGAATCGACCGCGAAGGTCACCTTCGATGTCGTCTTCAATGCGGTCCCGAAGGCTCGGAGTCCGATCTCCGGACGATCCGAGACGAGGTACTCGGGCGCGATGGTGGCCTCGGCGAAGAAGGGCAGGCCGACCGGGATCAGGATCGAGCCTTCTCCAGCCGAAAGCCCGGCCCCGATCGCCGATGCGCCGACGTGCCACGAGGTAAGGTCGTCGGACAGATGCATGGTCACTGTCGCCCGGCCGTCGGCCCCCGTGTCGACGGTCTTGAACAGGAGCGAGTCGCGGAAGTCGTCGCGACCGCCGCCGGTCGTGTCGCCACCGCCGTCTTCCGTGTTCGGGCGGGGCAGGCGGTGTGAGCGATACGTCACCCTGATCCCGGACGGCACGTTGGTGTAGATCTCAGCGAGTGGATCGGCCGCAGCCGCGCCTCCGAGCGTGAACAGCTTCTCGTCCACGGCACGCAGGATGACGGTCGCCGGGACCGGGTCGCCGCTCTTGTCGCGGGTGGCGACGCGGATGCGGACATCGGCGCCCGGCGCATATCGAGCCGCATCCGCTGTGAGCCTGACCGTGAGCCTGCGGTCCGTCGCTCGGAACCGTGCCTCGAAGGCCGTCGTTTCCGAGTAATGGGATCCGTCGAACCGGACCGCACCGATCTGCAGGTCGGGCACCGCAGAGCGACCGAACGTCGTCCGGAAGCGGCCGGAATCCTGGACGACGACATCGCGCAGGCCGAGCTGCGCCGTGTAGAAGAGATATCGATCGACGGCGCCCTCGCCAACGGCGGCCGGGTCGGTCATCCGCAGGTCGATCCGATCGCCGACGCCGAATTCGCCGTCGCTGACGTTGGCATCCGTCGTCAGACTGAGTCTCGGCGAGCTGTCCTCCTGGGCGACGAGCGAGGGATCACTGGCCCAATCGATGGAGCGCGCGATGTGTCCGTCGGTGTCCCGGGCGGTCGCCTTGACGCGGTAGCTGCGCCCCTCGACGGCCTTGATCGAGGCGGAGAAGCGGCCTTTCGCGTCGGTCCGGACACGGATGGTGTCCGCGACGCGCTCCGTCGTCGAGTAGTCGTAGGTGGGGATGACCTTCTTCTCGACGAAGTCGTAATGCGTCCCTGACTTGACCTTGTGGGTGATGGTTTCGAGGAACGTCAGCGTGACTGCGCGGTCGGCCAGGACCTTCCCGGCAGGATCGAGCGAATCCGCGCTAGCCCCGCCACTGAGTTCGCGTTCGAGTCGGTCGCGCGCCATCACGCTGAGGGTGCCCGTCGCCCGCACCCGGCCGCCGCTGAGCGTGGCAGCTTGCGCGACCGTCCAGTGACTCGGGAAGACGATGATCTCGCGGCTCGACGAGCTGATCTCGCCCTCCTCGGCGGTGGCCGGCGTCACGGTCAAGGACTGGACCTGGGGACCCGTGGTCTCCTCGCCACCGTCGGCGCTGACGTGCGCGGTCACCTTCCGGGTCGCGGTCCCGGATCGATCGGTCGTGAACGATGCCCCGACGAAACCGTCCGTCCGGAGTTTGATGCCCGGGACCGGTGATCCCTCGTAGAAGGTGGCGCTGGCGGTGACGCGGATCTGGTCGCCCTCCACATACACGCGGCGGCCGGTGACGACGTTGAGCCGGTAGGCGGGTTTCAGGATGCGTCCGACCTGGAAGCCGCTGGTGGCGATGAGTCGATCGGCGGTACGAAGTTCGAGCTGGTAGGACCCTTCGGGCAGCCCGACCAATGCGATCGAGGTCGCGAACGCACCGATCTTGTTCGGGTGGATCGTCTTCGTGACCAGAAGCGGGCCGGCACCGCCTGTCGACTCGTCGACCGTCACGAGGCGGACCGTGACCGGATCGGGGACCGTGCCGCTCTTCCGATCACGGACGACCCCCCAGGCGTTGACGGTGTCGTTCGTTCGGTAGAGCGAGCGATCGAGGTCGAAGGCGTGCCAGTACCGGACGCCGTCGTCCACGAGCGAACCCGAGCCACCGCCCTTGCCGTCCGGATCGGACGGTTCGGTGGCAGGGACGAACGCCGACCTCTCGCCGGCTCGTACCGTGACCAGCTCGACGCACGGTTCAGGACAGGTCCCGGCCGGCTCGGGCACGATGCTGCGCGGAGTCGCGGCGATCAAGGTGCCATTCGCGCCGGTCCGGCCAAGGTCGATCCCTTGGACCCCCGCACTTGCGCCGGCCAGCGGGCCACCGGTAGCGAGGTCGTTCGTCCAGAGCAGGGTCTTCGTGTCCGAGACGACGAGATAGCTCGCGATGTCCGTGACCTGGAGCATGGTCTGGATCGGTCGGGTGGGGGAGGCGAGCTGGACGAGGTACCAGCCGGCCGGCAACGTCTCCGGCAGTTCCGTCCACAGGACGCCCTGCGAATCGTTGAGCTGCGCATCGAGAGCCATGACCCGGGTCAGACCGGCGGTCGGCACGAGGTCGAGGGAGGCGTATCGGCTCCAGCGGGGTTGGCTCCGGAGAGCGCGGTAGGTGGCGATCCCGGCGTCGAGTCCGTCGATGCGATAGATCTCGATCGGGGCAGTCGTCGGCGGCGGGGGCGGCGATCCCTCGTCTGCGCCGTCCTGGAACGCCCACACCGCGATGAGCGGCCGGTCCTTCGTCGCTGACTCGAACAGGTCGTCGGAGAATTGGAACGTCGTGGCGGCCGGCGACCCAGGCGCGGTCGCCGTTTCGAACCGGAACGTGACGTCCTTTTCGAGGCGCTCGCCCGTCGCGCCGACCGCGACCCCGGCGGTCACGGTCACGGTGTAGACGGTCTCCGGCGCCAGCTGCTGGTCCGGGACGAAGGCGACGGTGCGGCCATGCTGCTCGAACCGGCCACCGACCGTCGGGCTGATGCTGACATGGCTTGCGGCATCAGCCACGCCGTCCTGGTCGAACGTGACCTCGATGCCGGTGTCGAGGGCGACGCCCGACTCCGTGTTGCCGGGGACCGTGCCCACGACGCGCAAGGGTTGGTGCGCCTGGAACGCCCATGATCCGACCGTTCGTCCATCTGTCCCGGCGAGCGTGAAGCGATACGCGGCGCCCGCGACGAGCGGTTCGGTCGGGTAGATGTGGACGGATCGCCCGTTGTCGGCCACCGCCGTCGAGAAGGCGATCGGGGGCGTCACCGTCAGGCGTCGCGCGGCTTCGATGGCCGGCGTCCCGTCGAGGCTGGTGAGGAAGAATCCGCTCGCGACGTCGACCACTCCACCCGAGACCTCGTCGGCGGTGAGGTCGGCGACCGGGTTCCACGGGCTGGCCGCAAGCCGCGAATCCGGTTTCGATCGGCGGGAGCGGGGTCCCGGCGGGCAGTGCGCCAGTCCCGGAAGGCGTGCCGGTCGATGGGCTGGCGACGGCGAGGTCGTTGCCGACGGGTCCGGGGCGCCAGACGAGGCCACCTGCCACGAGCACGACGATCACGGCGGCGGCCGTCGTCATGACCAGTGGCCAGCGATAGCGCTTCGGGATCGTCGGGAGGGTCGATGGCGTCCGTCGCGGGCGTTCGGGGAGAGACTCGGCGGCTGCGTCCGGCAAGCCCGCTCGGTCTGAGGAGGCCGCCGCGGCGGCGAGGACGCTCGCCCGGAGATCCGCCGGGGCGTCGATGGCCGCGAGGCCGGCCAGGGCGCTTCGGTCTGCCTCCAGGCCCTCGGCGAAGGCCCGACACGAGGCGCAGTCGACGAGGTGCGCCAGGAGGCGTCGGTCATCCTCGTCCGACAGGTCGAAGTCGAGCGCAGCTGCCGCGAGCTCCCGGGCGCGGTCGTGGTCGATCATGCCGGTGACCCGATCTCGCCGAGTCGCTGTCGGAGCTGGAGCCGCGAGCGGCACATCATCGTCCGCGTGGCGTTCCCGCTGCGGCCGATCGCCTCGGCGATCTCCATGCCACGGAAACCGCTTGCAGCCATGACCAGGGCCGTCCGGGCGTCGACGTCGAGTTCGGCGAGTGCGTCCTCGAGGTCGGATCGCCGCTCGTGCTGCAGGTACGCTGGTTCGGGTCCCTCGTCGATATCGCTCTCGACCAGCGCTCCGGCATGTCGGCGCGCGACCGTCGCCCGACGGCCGCCGGACACCACCAGGTTCGCGATGACGCGGTAGAGCCAGGCGCGCAGGTTGTCGGGCGTCCGGTCCGCGTCGATCTCGACGATCAGCCGGATGAAGGCTTCCTGGACGAGGTCGTCGGCTCGGTCGGGGTCGCGGCTCGACCGCAGTGCGAAGGAATAGAGTTCGCGCTGGTGTGCGTCGTACGTCGCGCTGACCAGATCGATGGTCGTCGGCCGTGGGAGGGCCATGGCGACCGGTGTCGGCGGGGCCGCGAACTCATCCATGGTGGCCATCAGCATCTGCACAACCTGTGTGACGCCGTGACCGTGCGGTTGTTTCTTCGGACCCAGACCCGTCCATCTGATGCCCCTGTGTCAACGGAAGGTCGGCCTTGGGCGGCCTGACATACAGCGGACGCGCTGCCCATGATGGTGTTACGGGTGCGTCATCAAGTGTCCGCCGATTGACATGACCCGCTCGCCCACCGGCCGAGTCGGTGTCCGGGCGGTTCGGGGTGTGGCTTCGTGACCGATGGCCGTTCCCGCTGCCTGACCACGGCCCTACGCTCGGGATGGTTGGCGTTTCGCGATCCCGAGGCGAGGAGGGTCCGTCATGACGTACGACGTCCGCGAGCTTCCGGCACAGACGATCATCTCGATCCGCGAACGAGTCATGCCGGCCGACCTTCCGGCGTTCATCGGCCGCTCGTTCGGGGACCTGTTCCGACACGTCCGGCTCCTGTCGATCACGGTCGCCGGGGAACCGTTCGCGATCTACCACTCGTTCGGGGCCGACGCCATCGACGCCGAGATCGGTCTGCCGGTCGTCGGCCCGGTCGAGGCATCGGGCCGGATCGCCACCCGCGACCTGCCGCCGACGACCGTGGTCGAGACGGTCCATGCCGGGCCGTACGAGGGCCTTGCTGCGACGTACGCCGCGCTGGACGGGTGGATCGCCGAGCATGGATTCGAGGCTGATGGGCCGGTCCGTGAGCGATATCTCGACGGGCCGGGCACGGGCGTGGCTCCGTCCGAGTACAGGACGATCATCGCGATGCCGATCGCGCAGGTGCCGGTCCCCGCGTCCTGAACGCGCAGTGCGCTGCGCGACGCGCTACGGGACCTCCACCAGCCTCCCTCGGTCGTAACCTCCGGCGAACGCCGCGAGATCGGCCTCGAGGAGGTCTGGATGATGACGGCCGACCAGCTCGGCCATCGCCTCGCGCAGGGCTTCGAGCGTGACGATCGGCCGCCGGGCGAGGAGACCGCCGAGAGCCACGACGCTGACCAGTCGGTCGTGGCCGGCCGCCCGGGCGAGCGCGGTGCAGGGCAGCGAGAGCAGCTCGATGTCCGTTCGCTCAGGTTCGGCCTCGATGAGGCTCCCGTTGAGGACGAGCAGCCCGCCGGCGGCCAGGGATGATCCGTACTTGCTCATCGACGGCGGGTTGAGCGCGACCACGCTGTCCGCGACATCGACGATCGGCGACCCGATCGGATGGTCCGCGATCACGACCGTGCACGAGGCGGTGCCGCCGCGCATCTCCGGTCCATATGACGGCATCCACGACACGTCACGGCCGTCGAGGAGCGCGGCCTCGGCGAGGAGCTGGCCGGCGAACAGGATGCCTTGCCCGCCGAAGCCGCCGATGATCGTGGCGTGTTCCATGGTCAGCCTTTCGCGCTCGCAGCGGATCCAGCTCTGGCCCGGTCGACCATCACGCCGAGCGGGTAGGTCCCGACGACCTCGTTCGCCACGTGCTCCATCGCTTCCCAGGCGGTCATTCCCCAGCCGACCGGGCAGGTGGACAGGACCTCGACGATCGACAGACCGGCCCCGGCTTCCTGCAATTCGAACGAGCGGCGGAGCATGGCCTTCGTCTTGCCGATGGCCCCTGGATCGGCGATCGAGCCACGAGCCGCGTACACGACGCCGGGCAGGAGAGCCAGCATCTCAGTGATCGGGATGGGATAGCCGGCGGTGACAGGATCGCGGCCGGTCGGGCTCGATGTCGTTCGCTGGCCGAGCAGGGTCGTCGGGGCCATCTGTCCGCCGGTCATCCCGTAGATGCCGTTGTTGACGAAGATGACGCTGATGCGCTCGCCGCGAGCGGCGGCGTGGACGATCTCGGCCGTCCCGATGGCCGCGAGATCGCCGTCGCCCTGATAGGTGAAGACGAAGGCATCGGGTCGGACCCGCCGGACGCCCGTCGCGACCGCCGGGGCGCGCCCGTGGGGCGATTCCACGAAGTCGATGCCGAGGTAGTCGTAGGCGAAGACGCTGCAGCCGACCGATGCGACCCCGATGGTCCGTGGAGCAAGCGACATCTCGTCGAGCAGCTCCGCCACCAGCCGGTGGACGATCCCGTGCCCGCAGCCGGGGCAGTAGTGGCTGGAACGGTCGGTCAGCGCGTCGGGCCGGTGGTAGATGGTTCGGCGCACGTCGGCGGTGCGTCGCGACGGTCATCGTCGTCACCTCGCTCCGAACCGCGAGGTGTCGGTCAGCGCCCATGTGCGGCGCAGTGCGTCGACAACGTCGCCCGGCGTCGGCACCATGCCGCCGGTCCTGCCGTGGAATAGCACGGGCGTCCGGCCGGCGACGGCCAGACGGACGTCCTCGACCATCTGGCCGCTGGAGAGCTCCACGACCAGGATGGCGCGGAGCTTCGGGGCGAGCGCCGCCAGGGCATCGGTCGGGAACGGCCAGAGAGTGATCGGTCGGAAGAGCCCTGCGGCCAGGCCAAGGTCTCGGGCGCGGTCGATCGCGGTCCGGGCGACGCGCGCGGCGGTGCCGTACGCGACGATCGCGATCTCCGCGTCCTCCAGCCGTTCGCCGGCCCAGCGGACTTCGCGCTCCTCGATCGTCGCGTACTTGGCCTGGAGGTGCGTGTTGTGCCGCTCGAGTTCCTCTGGATGCAGATGGAGCGATCGAACCACGCGCGGCGACCTGCCGTCGGCGCCGGTCAGGGCCCAGTCAGAGACCGGTCTCACGGGCGTCCGATAGACCGGCACGACCGGCTCCATCGCCTGGCCCATGACCCCGTCCGCGAGGAGCATCGTCGGGGTCCGGTAGCGCTCGGCGATCTCGAAGGCCGTCGCGACGAGGTCGACCGCCTCGGCGATGGACGACGGGGCGAGCACGGGCACCCGGTAGTCACCGTGCCCGTGGCCCTTGACCGCCTGGAAGTAGTCCGATTGCGAAGGCCCGATGCTGCCGAGACCGGGCCCGCCGCGCATCACGTTGATGAGCACGAGTGGCAGTTCCGAGCCCGCCATGTAGCTCATCGCTTCGGCCATGAGGCTGATCCCGGGGCTCGACGACGACACGAGGACGCGCGCGCCGGCCGCGGCCGCACCGAGTCCCATGTTGATGGCGGCGAGTTCGCTCTCGGCCTGGACGAAGACCCGCCCGAGCTCGGGCATGCGGCGCGCCATCCATTCGAGGAGTTCGGCCTGCGGCGTGATCGGATACCCGAAGTAGGCGTCGCAGCCGGCCTGGATGGCGGCTTCGGCCATCGCCTCGTTGCCCTTCATGAGGACCGGTCGGACGGGTGGGGGAGTGGCGAGGGCGGTCATGGCCGGTCCTTCGGACGGGCGTATACGGCGAAGACGGCGTCCGGGCAGATCCGGGCACACAGGGCGCAGCTGGTGCACGCGTCTGCGTCGGTCAGCCGGACGGGGTGGTAGCCGAGGGCGTTGACGAGAGACAGGTCGAGGGCCAGGCAGTGCTTGGGGCAGATGTGGACGCACAGCTCGCAGCCCTTGCAGCGATCGGTGGCGACATCGAGTGGCTCGAAGAGCACGAGCCCTGCTGGCTCGTCCGCCAGGTCGACCTCTGCGACCGTCATCGGCTCACCTCCGACATCACGCTAGTCGGGTCGGTCGGGTCGGGGCAGTGCCGAACGGCGCAAGGCCGGGTGCCGTTCGGCCGCTTGGACCGACGGCACCCGGCCACGTCGCGGTCGGTACCTACTCGATGACGTGGATGTCCTTCGCGGCGCACATCTCCTTGAGGATCTTCGGCCAGACGGTCACGCTGACCTCGCCGAGGTGTGCCTTCTTCAGGAGCAGCATCTGCGTCCGTGACTGGCCGATGCCGCCGCCGATGCTCAACGGCGCCTCGCCGCTGACGATCGCCCGGTGATAGGGGAGCGTCAGCCAGTCGAGCTGGCCGGTGATCTCGAGCTGGCGTTGGAGCGAGACGGCGTCAACGCGGATCCCCATCGAGCTCAGCTCGTGGCGTCGTTTGGTGACCGGGTTCCAGACCAGGATGTCCCCGTTCAACCCGTGCATCGGGCGGCCGTCGTCGGTCCGGGTCTCGGTGACCCAGTCGTCGTAGTCGGCCGCTCGCATCTCGTGCGGGTAGCCGTCGGCGAGCGTCCAGCCGATCCCGATGATGAAGATCGCGGGATGGTCGCCGAGGATCCGCGTCTCGCGCTGCTTGCGCGGGAGGTCCGGATACATCTCGAGGATCTCCTCGGCGTGGAAGAACTCGATCTCCTCGGGGAGGTCCGGGTAACGCTCGGTGTGGAGCTGCGGGAAGCGCGCCTGGGCGGCCGCCTCGGCGGCACGGAGCACGCGCCAGATCGCGCGGACCGTGGCCTTCAGATACGCGAGATCGCGGTCCTGGCGGGTGATCACCCTCTCCCAGTCCCACTGGTCGACATAGACGCTGTGGTCATGGTCGAGGAAGTAGTCCTTGCGGATCGCCCGCATGTCGGTCACGAGGCCTTCGCCGGGCAGCATCCCGAACTGGGCCAGGGCGCCTCTCTTCCACTTGGTCGCTGCCTGGACGACCTGGGCGTCGAGCGGATGGACATCACGGTCGTTCGAGATGTGGAACTCGATCGGCGTCCGCGAGCCATCCCGGTCGAGCATGTCGTTCACGCCCGAATCGGACTCGACGATGAGAGGGACCTGGACCCGGATGAGCCCGAGCTCGCGGCACAGCCCCGCCTCGATGGCGTCCTTGACGATGTAGATGGCCTCCTGGGTCTCGCGTGGGCTCAGGATCGAGTGGTAGTCATCCGGGAGGATCCTCTCGAGCTCGGCATAGTCGCCGATGCCCGGGCCGGCAAGGTCGGCGACCTTGCGATCCTGGAGAGCGGTCATGGACATGGGTGGGCCTCCTCTGGCGAACAGGGGATCGACCCGCGCCGGATGGGCCGCGACCGGTCCCAGGTGCGTTGATCGTCCGGCACCTTCCCGCACGCCGTAAGTGCCGAGCGGCCGTCCCGATCCGGGCGTTTCCGCCCGATGGCCCTTCCCGAACCGCGACCGAGAGGGCTACGATTCCGGCGAGGTTCGGTCTCGCCGCGAGACCGATCCGAGGCGCTTCGTCGACAGGAGGTGCGGCATGGGGACCCCGATCGTCGTCAACGACCAGGCGGAGGACGAGCTCGACACGCTCGATCCCGGTTCGACATTCGTCCTCGGCCCCGAGGGCTGGGAGCCGGTCGACTACGTCGTGCCGGCGGGCGATTGGGTCCTCCAGTCGGATGGCTCGTTCCTCTCCCCGGACGAGCGGACCCGGTCCTGGCCGGAGGCGGGTCCCGA
Source organism: uncultured Chloroflexia bacterium (assembly GCA_963776385.1). GTDB lineage: Bacteria > Chloroflexota > Limnocylindria > Limnocylindrales > CSP1-4 > SPCO01. The sequence goes on along the minus strand of CAVZME010000011.1, from coordinate 457,620 downwards.
ACCCGTCTGACGGCAGAACGGGTGCCATTCGGCACTTGACCAGGGTCCGGATCGTATCCACCGTCCGCATATCGCAAGGACGCGAGCGCCCCATCCATCGATGGCGATCGTGTGCCGCGATGGAGGACTTCGCCATGGTCCGAGTACTCGTCGTCGATCACGATGTGGATCTCGCCGACCTCAAGGTGGACACCCTGCGACGAGCAGGGTTCGAGGTCGATCAGTGCGGTGGACCGACCCACGCCCTGCACGCATGTCCGGTCATGCAGGGACAACCCGTGCTGGCAGGTCGATTGGGCCGACGTTCTCGTCTACGACGCCTGGGCGGCCGGTTTCTCGGGCGAGGAATTGACGGACGACCTGCTCGCCGCGTATCCGGACAAGCCGATCGTGCTGACCTCGCAGGGGATGGGGCTCGGCTGGGAGCATGACGAGTCGACGACCACGCTCGCCGGCTCGCAGGCACCGGGCGCCCTGGTCGAGGCCGTCAATACGGCCTATGCGGAGCGCAAGTCAACGGTCGGCGAGGGCGGCGCGCAATAGGCGGCTGAGCTGGTCCCACTCGACAAGGAACGCGTCGTGCCCCTTGCTCGAGCGGATCTCGCGATAGTCGGCGTCCACGCCGGCGGCGCGTGCCTCGTCGACGAGCCCACGGACCTGCCGCGGTCCGTACAGGATGTCGTCCTCGATGCCGACGCCGATGAGCCGAGTGCCTGACGCCGCGAGCGGCGCCAGCGCATCGGCGAGGCCGCCACGACCGACGCTCACGTCGTGGCGGTCCATCGCACCGGCCAGGACGCGATAGGTCGCCGGGTCGAACCGGTCGATGAGCTTCCGGCCCTGGTGGTCGAGATAGCTGACGATGGACGGGCGGCCGTCCGGCTCCGTGTCGCGCCCGAAGCGCTCGTCGAAGTCGGCTTCGCTGCGGTAGGTCGTCATCGCGAGCGCGCGAGCAAGGGCGAGGCCGTCGAGTCCGAGGCGATCGATGAGCTGGACCTGGAGGTGGTTCCAGGCGACGGCCATCGCGCCTGTCGCGGCCGGAGCAGCGATGGGCATGACGGTGCCGATCGCGGCCGGCCGTTCGAGTGCGACCTCGAGGGCGACCATCCCGCCCAGCGAGCCACCGACGACGAGCTCGACACGCTCGATGCCGAGGGCGTCGAGCAGCCGCCACTGGACGCGCGCCTGGTCGCGCGTCGAGATCGCCGGGAATGCCGGGCCATACGGCCGGCCGGTTCGCGGATCGGCCGAGGTCGGGCCGGTCGTCCCGTAGCGGCCACCGAGCAGGTTCGCGGAGAGGACCCCGAACCGGTCCGTGTCGAGCGCACGGCCCGCCCCGATGAGTGGCTCCCACCAGTCGCCGGCTGCGTCGGCCGATCCGGTGAGCGCGTGGATGACGAGGATCTGTGGCGCGACACCCGGGCCCGGACCGTCGTGTCGGTACGCGACGGTCAGGGCCGGCAGTGGCGTGCCGCTGTCGAGTTCGAACGGTCCGAGTGCGATCGATTCGAGGCGGCCGGTCCCGGTCGGAGGATCGGCCGCCTCGGTCGTCTGGACTCCCAGCGTCATCCGGCCACGCCGACGAGTTCGCCGTCGGCCGGGTTCTCGGCGGTCGCTGCGGCCAGCGCCTGGTCGAGATCCGCGATGAGGTCGTCGACATGCTCGAGGCCGACCGACAGGCGGATCAGGTCGTCGGTCACCCCGGTCGCCAGTTGCTCGTCCGGTTCGAGCTGCGAATGCGTCGTCGATGCCGGATGGATGATCAGCGACTTCGCATCACCCACGTTCGCGAGCAGCGAGAAGATCTGGACGTTGTCGATGAGCCGACGTCCGGCGCTGACGCCACCCTTGACCCCGAACGTGACGATCCCGCCGTAGCCGCCACTGAGGTAGCGGTCGGCGAGCTTGTGCGAGGGGTGGGATTCGAGGCCGGGGTAGCTGACCCAGGTCACGTCCGGTCGCTTCTCCAGCCATTTGGCAACGGCCAGCGCGTTCTCGCTGTGGCGCGTGATGCGGAGCGGCAGCGTCTCGAGGCCCTGTAGGAAGAGGAACGCGTTGAACGGGCTGAGCGCGGCGCCGACGTCGCGGAGCCCCTGGACCCGGAGCTTCAGGATGAAGGCCAGGTTCCCGAAGGCGGCGGTGTAGCTGATGCCGTGATACGACGGGTCGGGGTCGACGAAGTCCTGCTTGAAACGCTCGCTCGCCGCCCAGTCGAACGTGCCGCCGTCGACGACGACGCCGCCGATCGCCGTGCCATGACCACCGATCCACTTCGTCGCGGAGTGGATGACGATGTCCGCGCCATGCTCGATGGGCTGAGCCAGGAGTGGCGCGAAGGTGTTGTCGACGATGACCGGCACGCCACGGGCATGGGCCACGTCGGCGATCGAGGCCAGGTCGTGGACGTCGAGCCGCGGGTTGCCGATGAGCTCGAGGAAGACCGCCTTCGTCTTCTCGTTGATCGCGCGCCCGAAGGCAGATGGGTCGGTGCCGTCGACGAAGGTCGTCGTGATCCCGACCTTGGGCAGCGTGTGCTGGAAGAGGTTGTAGGTCCCGCCGTAGATCGACGACGACGAGACGATGTTGTCGCCGGTCCGGGCCAGGTTGAGGATCGACAGCGTCTCTGCCGCCTGGCCGGATGCGAGACCCAGGGCGGCGACGCCGCCCTCGAGCGCAGCGACCCGCTGCTCGAAGACGTCGGTCGTCGGGTTCATGATCCGGGTGTAGATGTTCCCGAATTCCTGGAGGCCGAAGAGCCGGGCCGCATGCGCGGCGTCATCGAAGACGTAGGACGTCGTGGCGTAGATCGGGACAGCGCGGGCATTGGTCGCCGAATTGGGCTTCTGCCCGGAATGCAGGGCGCGCGTCTCGGGGCGGAACGTGGCGGGATCGAGTTCGGTCACGAAAGTCTCCTTCGAAGTCGGGGAGCGGGGTCGTCTGGTGCGAGGCCCTGGCCCTGGGAAGGCCGGTGGGTTCTGGCGGACACCCGTCGCGTCGGTCGGAGGAAACAAAAAAGCCGCAGCTCCACTTGGAACTGCAGCCCCGGGACCTCGTCTGTGGTCCCGCGTCCTGTCTCAGGTAGCGCGTGACCTCAGACCCCATCCTCCGTACGGCGGGGCCGCCAGCGCATACACATGTTCCAGGAGACTTGGGTGTGAGTCACGGTCCGCGCATGGTCGCCCATCTGGCCACGAACCGTCATCGTCATATGTCCATCGTCGCCTCTGGCACCGGTCCATGGACGCGTCGACCGGATAGGCTGTATCGCGATGACCGCGATCCCTGACACGTTCCGTGCCTACGTCGCCGAGAAGGTCGACGACCGCGTCGACCGCGGCGTCCGCGACTTCCTCAAAGCGGACTTGCCCGCCGGCGAGGTCGAGATCCGCGTCCACTGGTCGAGCGTGAATTACAAGGACGGGCTGGCGACGCGGGCTGACGGCAAGGTCGCCCGCATCAGTCCGCTCATCCCCGGCATCGACCTGGCGGGGGAGGTCATCGCCAGCACGGATCCAACGATCGTAGTCGGCTCCTCTGTGCTCGCCCACGGCTACGAGCTCGGCGTGTCGCGCCATGGCGGCTACGCCGAATACGAACGCGTGCCGGCCGGTTGGGTCGTGCCGCTCGCGCCGGGCCTCTCGCAACGCGACGCGATGTCGATCGGGACCGCGGGCTTCACCGCCGCGATGTCCGTCGTGGCGCTCGAGGAGCGCGGCCTGGAACCGGCCGAGGGGCCGGTCCTCGTTACCGGCGCCTCGGGCGGCGTCGGCGGAACGGCACTTGCGATCCTGGCCGAGCGCGGCTACGAGGTCTGGGCCGCGACCGGCAAGCCCGACGAGGCGGCCCGCCTGCGGGCGATGGGCGCGGCGGGGATCCTTGGACGGGACGAGGTGACCGGCGAGGGACGGCCGCTCGAATTGGAACGTTGGGCGGGGGCGGTGGACGCCGTCGGCGCGGCGACCCTGCCCTATGTACTACGGACCCTGCGGACCGGTGCCGCTGTGGCCGCGTCCGGGAACGCCGGCGGCGCGAAGCTCGACACAACGGTCTTCCCGTTCATCCTGCGCGGCGTCGCCCTGCTCGGGATGGATTCGGTCAACGTGCCGATCGCTCGCCGCCGCGATCTCTGGGATCGGCTCGCGACAGACCTGCGGCCGCGCGACGTCGGGCTGCACTGCAAAGAGGTGACGCTCGACACGCTCGACGAGGCGCTCGACGGCATCGTCTCGGGCGCGGCGCGCGGGCGCTGGGTCGTCCGGATCGGGGAGTAGGCGACGGCCGACCGGTGGCCGGTCGTCGCCGATGTCGGACTCAGCGGCGTTGCCAGGCCGGATCGGAGATGGCGGCCCATGGAGCCGGGTGAGTCGACGCGGTCGCTGGATCCAGCAGCAATTGCTGTGTGTAGTTGCCGGACAGATCTTCCGGGCTCACGAGGATCGACTTGTCATCGGGAGCCCACTCGAAGACCGTGTCACAGCAACCGGTCAAGCCGCGCGCACTCTCCACGCCGACCCCCGTGCCATCGGCCGGGAGCACGGCCAGCGTCATCTCCTGGTTATACGTCGAGTACCCACGAGCGACGACGATCCTGGTGCCGTCATTCGACCAGGCGGGGGCATCCTGGAAGGTCGCTCCCGCGGGCATCGGAAGCGTCAACGGCGTTCCGGAGCCGTCGATGGCGCTCACCTGCACGCGATAGGTGTTGCGCGTGTCGCTGGGCGTCTGGGCGGAATAGGCCACGCGAGACCCATCCGGTGCGACCCGGATGATGTCGCGTCCGTGTCCGTCGAGTCCCGCGACGATGGTTCTGACCTTGTTGGTAACGACGTCGACCGCGTGGATCCCGCCGTCGCCGCTGCTGAAGATGATCTCGGCTCCGCTCGGGGGCCGATACGATGGCCACACCGCGTTCATCCCGACGTCGATCCGTCGGGCGCCGCTCCCGTCCACCTTGGCGATCCAGAGTTCCGAGGCCGTGTCGGGCCCCGCCGTGTATGCGACCTCGGTCCCGTCCGGCGAGAACGAGTAGCTCCCGAGGTTCTGCTGCGGCTGCGTGGTGATTGCGACAAGACCGCGACTATCGTCTCGAGCGACGAACAGGCGCCCGTTGCCGGTCGGCCCGATGACCTTGCGCTCGAAGACGACTCGGGTACCATCCTCGGACCAGACGGGTTTGAGGTCGGTCTCGGGGCCACTCACGATCGCAGTCTTGGCGCCCGTCACCGGATCGGCCGTGTAGATGTCGCCCGTGGCGGCGTAGGCCACGCGGCCCGCTGCCGCGAGCCCGAACGGCGCAGGCAGGTGGCGCTGTGAACCGGCGAAGAGCACTGCGCCCACGACGAGGGCGATGAGCAGGAGAGCGACCACGGGCACGATCCGCAACGGGAACCGTGGAACCGCAGCCGTCCGCGAAGTGACGGCAGACATGGGGAACCACCTTTCGGGGAAGGTCCAGGCGGGCCGCTGCCGCGTGCGGGCGGTCCGCTGGACGATGAGGTCTCGGTACTCTGGCGCGGGCGCCTGGGCCACCTGCGCCAGGAGGTCCGGCAGATCCTGGTCGAAGCGACGTTCGGTGGTCATGCCGGGTGTCCTTTACGGACTTGTGATGTGGCCGGGATGGGGTCCCGCAGGACGGCCACCTTCATCGCCGCGAGCGCGTAATGCAGGCGCGACTTTGCGGTGCCCAATGGGATGCCGATGGCCGCCGCCACCTCGGGCAGCGGCATGCCAAGGAAGTAGTGCAGTACGACGACCGCGCGGTGCCCGGGATCCAGACGCGCGAGCGCGTCCGCGAGCATGTCGCGATCGGCGAACTCGCCGGCCATATCGGTCTCGGCCGGCAGGTCGATGGGAGTCAGCTCGACCTCGATCACGCGACGTCGCCGTCGCCGAACGAGGTCGAGACAGGCATGGACGATCAATCGGTGGAGCCAGGCGTCGAACCGGTCCGGGTCGCGCAGGCCCGGGAGATCGCGCCAGGCGCGGATGTACGTGTCCTGGACCGCGTCCCGTGCGAGCTCCGGGTCCCGGACGATCAGCCGGGCGACCGCGTCCAGCCGCACGAGGGTCAGGTCGACGAGCGCGCTGAAGGCGTCATGATCGCCTTTCCTGGCCCGTTCGACGAGACCCCGCTGGTCCACCCATCGCCTCGACTACGGCACGGCCGTCGTGGCTGTGCTCATACGATATGGCGCGGGTGTTCGTCGAATCGTTCAGTGGCTGCGCACGGATGGGTCGTGGCTATCTCACATCCCCTCGCACCTGCGCCATGGCTCGAAGGAGCGGCTTGCGGACATCCTCGGCTGGGAACGCCGGGAACGGGGTCTGCGCGACGGCATCGTCGAGTGAGAGCTCGCCGCGATGGACGCGTCGCGCCAGCTCGGCGATCCCGGCGATGGCGATGGCCTGATCGTCGGCGAAGCGGCGACCGGCATGGTCGCCGTGGCCGGGCACCACCACCCCGAACGGGAGCTCCGCGAGTCGGGACGCGGTTTCGGGCCAATCGAGCGGGTAGGCGTCCCCGTACGACGGAACGGCGCCGTTCTCGATGAGGTCGCCGGCGAACAGCACGCCGGTATCGGGAACCTCGACGACGACGTCATGGTCGGTATGGCCCCGTCCCAGGAAGCGGAGCTCGACGCGCCGGTCGCCGACGTCGACGTACGCCGTCTCCGCGAACGTCCGGTCGGGCGGATCGATCACGACCTCGGCGAGATCCGCGGCGATCTCCGGGTTCTGCTCCGCGATCTTGGGCCGGCGCGGCTCCCCTGTCCGTGCCAGGAACGCCACGCAGCCCTCATGGCCCCAGATGATGGCCGGTCGGAAGATGCGGTTGCCGAAGGCGTGGTCGAAATGGCCGTGGGTGTCGACGACGATCGTCGCCGGCCGTTTGGTGAGGTTCCGCAGGTCGGCCACGACCTCGCGCGCCTGGACGAAGGTCGAGCGCGTGTCGATGACGAGCACGTCGTCGCCACCGAGGATAACCCCGATGTTCTGGTCGAAGAACGCATACCGGCGCACGAACACGCGATCGCCGATCTCGACCCAGCCGGACATGAGCGGATGGTAGCCGCGGGTGCGAACCGCGGATCTGCCTCTTGACAAGTTACTTAGCACTCACTAAGTTACGTGTCATGAACGCCGCAGCGCCCACCAACCCGCACCGCCAGTCCGCCGACGAGCGACGCGATGCGGTCATCGCGGCCGCCATCCACGAGTTCGCGGCGGGCGGCTACGTCGGCACCTCGACGGCATCGATCGCGCGGGCCGTCGGTGTCTCGCAGCCGTACCTGTTCCAGCTATTCGGGACGAAGCGTGAGCTGTTCCTGGCCGTCGTCCGCAGGTGCTTCGAGCGCACCCGGCTGGTCTTCCACGAGGCCGCCCGTCGCGGGCCCGAGGACGACCAGGCCTGTTCGATCCTCGAGCTGATGGGCCACGCCTACATGCGCTTGCTTTCCGATCGGGACCTGCTGCGCATCCATCTCCAGGCGTACGCGGCGTGCGGCGACGAGGACGTTCGCCAGGTCGTCCGCGAGGAGTTCGGGCAGGTGTACGCAACCGTGAAGGCCGACAGTGGCGCCTCGAACGAGGAGATCCACGCGTTCTTCGCAGAGGGGATGCTCTTGAACGTGGCTGCCGCCCTCGAGATCAGCGGCAAGCCGGAGAGCTGGTCGCTCAGCCGGCTGCTCGGCCAGAACGATGCCGCCACGGACCCGGGAGGTGCCGCCTGACGATCGCGACCGCCCCCCTTTTTTCGCCGCGTTACTTAGTGACCACTAACTTACAAGTCTTCAGGAAGGGAGTCTCGCATTGACCCGCACTCGCTCGAACGCGATCTGGACGTTCGCCATCACCTCGCTCGCGCTGTTCATGGTCGCGCTCGATAATCTCGTCGTGACCACGGCCCTCCCGGTCATCAAGGCCGACCTGGGCGCCTCGCTGGCCGACCTCCAATGGATGGTCAACGCCTACACCCTGACCTTCGCGGTCCTGCTCATCACGGGCGCCGCGCTCGGTGACCGCTTCGGGCGGCGTCGAGTCTTCGTCATCGGCATGGCGATCTTCATCGGCGGTTCCGCGCTGGCCGCGCTGGCACCGTCGACCGAGATCCTCATCCTTGCCCGCGCCATCCAGGGAGTCGGTGGGGCGATCGTCACGCCGCTGACGCTGACCATCCTGTCTGCCGCCATGCCACCGGAGCGACGAGCGGTCGCGCTCGGTGCGTGGGGCGGGATCGCCGGTTTGGCGATCGCCATCGGGCCGCTCGTCGGTGGTGCCATCGCCGAGGGTCTCGACTGGCACTGGATCTTCTGGCTCAACGTCCCGATCGGGCTGGTCGTCCTCCCGCTGGCGGCATTCCGCCTGACCGAGACCTACGGCCCGGAAAGCCGCCTCGACGTGCCGGGGCTCGGCCTCATCAGTGCCGGCCTGTTGGCACTCGTGTGGGGCGTCATCAACGGCAACGACCTCGGATGGAGCAGCCCGCAGGTCGCCGGAGCCATCGCGGCCGGCGCCGCGCTCCTGGTCGCGTTCGTCGCCTGGGAGGCGCGCCAGGAGCACCCGATGCTGCCGATGTCCTTCTTCCGCAGCCGGGCGTTCAGTGCCGCCAACATCGTGTCGCTGCTCATGTATTTCGGGATGTTCGGATCGATCTTCCTGCTGAGCCAGTTCTTCCAGGTCGTCCAGGGGTACAGCCCGTTCCAGGCCGGCCTGCGGACGCTGCCGTGGACGGCGATGCCCATCGTCGTCGCGCCGATCGCCGGGATCCTGGCCGACCGCATCGGTGGCCGGCCGCTCCTCGCGACCGGGATGGCGCTCCAGGCGGTCGCGCTGGGCTGGCTCGCCGCGGTCGTCACGCCGACCGTCGCCTACGAGGCGATGATCGTGCCGTTCATCCTGGCCGGCATCGGCATGGGTCTGTTCTTCGCCCCGATCGCCAACGTCGTCCTGTCGGCGGTGCACGCGGACCAGGAGGGAAAGGCGTCCGGCGCGACCAACACGATCCGCGAGGTCGGTGGCGTGTTCGGCGTGGCGGTCCTTGCCGCGATCTTCAGTGCGAACGGCGACTACGGCACTCCCGCGTCCTACGTGGCGGGGATGCAGCCGGCGATCGCCGTCGGCGCGGTCGTGGTCGGCGTCGGGGCCGTCGCGGCACTGTTCATCCCGGCACGGGCCGGAGCGCGGGCCGTCGTGGCGCACCGTGACGATGACGTCGCCTCGGGCTCACTCGTGATGGGCGAGCCCGCCTAGGGGCTCGTCGGACCTTCGGCAGGGTACGTGGCCCGACGGTCGCGTACCCTGCCGTCATGCCATCCGTCGTCAGCCACGTCCGAGCCGCCGATGGCACGGACCTGCTCGTCCGCCACTGGCCTTCGGACGAGGCCGAGGCCGGCGGTGCCTGGGCGGGTGCACCGTGGGCGTCGGTCCTGCTGGTCCATGGCCTCGGCGAACACTCCGGCCGCTACGAGCACGTCGGCGACCAGCTGACCGGGGCCGGCCTCGAGGTCGAGGCGTACGACCACCGCGGGATGGGCGGGTCAGGCGGCCGCCGCGGCGATATCGAACACTGGAGCCAGTACCACGATGACCTCGCCGAGCGGCTGGCGGCCGTCCGACACGGGGCGGCCGGTCGTCCGGTCGTCCTCTACGCGCACTCGCTCGGTGGACTCATCGCCGCTGGCTACCTGCTGACCGACCGGCCGAAGCCCGATGTCGCCGTCCTCACCGTCGCCGGCCCTCGATTCCGGCGCTCCCGGGCTGGAAGAAGCGGCTCGCTCCCGCCCTGTCGCGCGGGTCGTGCCGACCCTCGCGATCCCGAACGGGATCAAGGGCGAGACGCTGTCGCGCGACCCGGTCGGTCGCGGCGAAGACGGTCGGCGATCCGTCCTGCGTGAGCGTCAGCACGACGCGGTTCGGGGCCGAGGCCCTGACCGAGCAGGCCCGTGTCCGGGCCCTCGCGCCGGGAGGCTTCGGGCTCCCGACGCTCGTCCTGCATGGGCGAGGACGACCACCTCGTCCCGGCATCGGCCTCCGCCGTCTTCGTCGGGGTGCCGCTCGTCGAGCGCCGGACCTACCCGGGCCTGCGCCATGAGCTCCACAACGAGCCCGAGGGTCCGGCGATCGTCGACGAGATCGTCGCGTGGCTGCGGGACAAGGTGATCGGCGCGCCCGATGGGCGCGCCGATGTCGAAGCCGAGGAGATGGACGCGGTTCAGACGCCCATCGGCTGAGTCGCCGGCGGTGACGTGACCGGCCGGGCCGGGGATGGCTGGCGGAACGTCCGCCAGGCGAGGAGCAGGACCGCGCCGAACCCGAACAGGCTCGCGATCGCCCCGACGAACGGGACGAGGCTGATGACCTGCAGGGCGATCAACCCGACGACAGCGGCCAGATAGGGCCGTGCCGGTGGCTCGGCAGCGTTCCGGTTGAGCAGCCATTCGCCGATGAAGATGCCGGCGACGAGATAGCCGGCGATAGGCGGCCGCCGGCCAGACCACGAACAGGATCGCGAGTCCGAGCGGCGCGCCGATGATCGTGAACATCGACAGGATCGCGACGACCGGGATGACGACGAGCCCGGCCAGTCCGACGAGGAGGGTCTGACCCGGCTCACGACTGATCAGGGCCTCGGCCGAGCGGACCTGGCGCGACGCCGAGGGCGGCAAGGGCGAGTCCGGCGATCAGAGTCACGAGCGCGAAGCCCGAGCATGAACAGGACGATCGCGGGCGCGAGGATCGCTCCGGCGGCGACCAGGTCCTTGTCGAGGCTTGCCACGGTCCCGCCGATGGTCGCGGCCGGGTCCTTGGTGACAGTGGCGTCGAGGGTCCGGACGTCGCCGGTGACGGTGGTCGCGGCATCGATGGTCGACCGCGCCGCCTGTCACGAACACCGACTTGACCTGGGCGCCTTCGAGGATGGCCGTGCCATCGAGGACGACCACCGTCTCGACGTTGCCGCGGATGGTCGCGGTGCCGCCGGTCACGAAGACGCCGTCAGCGGCATCGCCGGTCGGGACGGTGACGTCGCCGTTGAACGCCATGAGCAGCGTGCCGGTGTGGGCGAACCCGGGTTCGGCGGCGAGCACCGCGGGTGCGGCCAGGCCGAGGACCAGGACGACAGCGGTCAGGAAGACGAACACGCGTCTCATGAGCGAACCTCCCGGGACGCGTGCGGGGACATGGAACGAGGCCATCCGAGCATGGCAGCGGCCGCCCCGGAAGTCACGAGCCGGGGGACCCGAACAGGCAGGCCGGATGGACGGGTGTACCATCTCGCCACAACCGAATACCGCCTCCGGGGAGCGCCTTGGCGCTGAGAGTGTGGCGAACGCCACAGACCCGCGGAACCTGATCCGGCTAGTACCGGCGAAGGAAGCAGGCCCGTCGACTCGTTGACGCCGTCCCCGGAATCCTGGTGACGGCGTTTCGCATGTTCGACGGAGTCCTGATGTCCCGTTCACGGATCGATCGCTTCCTTCGCATCCTCGCGCTCACGGGCGCGGCCATCGTTGTCACCGCAGGTTGCAGCGCGCGCGGGGCCGCGTCGCCCTCGACGTCGGTGCCGTCCCTGGCCGTCCCGCCCCAGAGTGCATCGGCTGCCGCGTCGCCCGTGACGTCGGCCTCGGCCGGGCCGCTCGGAACGGTCCGCCTCGCCCTCGACTGGACGCCGAACACGAACCACACCGGGTTCTTCGTCGCCAGGTCGAACGGCTGGTACGACGCGGCCGGCGTCGACCTCGAGATCCTGCCGTATGGCACGTCGACACCCGAGGCGCTCATGACCGCCGGCCAGGCCGAATGCGGCATCAGCTTCCAGGATGCGCTCACGTTCGCCACGGCGGGCGGGGCCCCGATCGTGTCGGTCATGGCCATCCTCCAGCACACCGCGCAGGAGATCGCGGTCCTGGACTCATCGACCATCATCCGACCCCGTGACCTCGACGGCAAGACGTACGCCGGGTTCGGCTATCCGAACGAGGAGCCGACGCTCAAGTCGGTCATCAAGGCCGACGGTGGCAGCCGGGACGTTCACGACGGTGACCCTCGACACGGCCGCCTACGAAGCGCTCTACGCGAAGCGCGCCGATTTCGTCATCACCTTCGCGGCGTGGGAGGGCATCGAGGCCGGCCAGCGCGGCATCAAGCTGCGGACGTTCCAGTTCGGCGACTACGGCTTCCCGGACTTCTACCAGGTCATCCTCGCCTGCGACAGTCGCTGGCTCGCCGCGCAACCCCGACCTCGCCAAGGCGTTCGTGGCGGCGACGGTGCGCGGCTTCGAGGTCGCCGCCGATGACCCGGATGGCGCGGCCGCGATCCTCGTCTCGCAGAACCCCGGCGTCTTCGACGGCTCGCCCGATCTGCCGGCCGCCAGCCAGCGCTTCCTCGCCGCGGGCGGTTACCTGCGCGACGCCGACGGCAACGTCGGGCGGCAGACGCTCGCCCAGTGGCAGGGCTACTCGGGCTTCCTGTTCGACCAGGGCCTGCTGGCCGGGCCGGACGGCAAGCCGCTCACGGCGGCGCCGGACTACGGCGCCCTGTTCACGAACGACTACCTGCCGTGACCTCCGGGTCGGCACGTCGGCCGCTGGGGACCCCCGCTCGTCCTGGTCGGGGCGATCGTCCTCGTCTGGGAGGCGTACGTCCGGCTGGCCGGTCTCGACCCGATCACGCTGCCGTCGCCGACCCGCGTCGTCGGCGCGCTGTGGGAGTTCCGCGAGGCCGCCCTCGGCCACCTCATCCCGACCCTGGTCGAGGCGCTGACGGGCTGCGCCGTGTCGGTCGTCCTCGCGACGCTGACCGCGATCGCGCTCGACCGCTGGGCGCCCGTCCGCCGAGCGGTCGAGCCGCTGCTCGTCACCAGCCAGACGATCCCGATCGTGGCGATCGCGCCGCTGTTCGTCATCTGGTTCGGGTTCGGGCTGCTGCCCAAGGTGGTGATCGTCGTGCTCGTCACGTTCTTCCCGGTGACGGTCGCCCTGCTCGACGGGTTCGGGCGGGTCGACCCGGACGCGACGACCCTGATGCGCTCGCTGGGTGCCTCGACGCAGCAGACCTTCCGCAAGCTTCGCTGGCCGTCCGCCCTGCCGTCGCTGTTCACCGGCCTGCGGATCAGCGTCGTCTACGCGGTCATCGGCGCCATCTTCGGGGAGTACGTCGGGCGCGACCAGCGGTCTCGGGATCTGGATGAAGCTGTCGCAGAACAGCTTCCGGACCGACCTCGTCTTCGGGGCGATCCTGCTCACCGCGATCGTGTCGTTCGCGCTCTACCTGGGGGTCGGTATGGTGGAGCGGCTCGTCGTGCCGTGGTCGCCGTCCATCCGCGCGCGGGCTACGGCCGCCCTGCCAGCGTCGCGAGGAGCGTGAGCGACGGGGCGAAGTAGTAGGCGCCGCTGACGGGTCGCGAGAAGTCGGCCAGGCGATCGTGGAGACCGTCGTCACTGGGGCCGAACATCCGGCGGAGCATCCGGTCGAACCGGTCGTGATCCGCACCGAATCCCAGGAAGTAGACGCCGGCCTCGCGCGTCGTGCCATACGGCACGTTCCGGCGATAGATCGGGATCTCATCACCGGCGTCGTCGTGGATCTGTGTCCGGGCGATGTGGGCGTTCTTCGGAAGCTGGGCGCCGACGAACTCGATGCTGTCGGCCTTCGTGCGACCGAACACGCGCTCCTGGTCATCGACCGACAGACGTTCGAACGCCTCGAGGTCGTGGATCCAGCGCATCGCCAGGACGTGGCTGCCGGACGCCCCGGGTTGGCCTTCGGGGACGAGTGCCGCGGCCGGCGCTTCGAGCAGCTCCGGATTGGCCGATCCGTCGATGAAGCCGGTGAGGTCGCGGCTATCGCGATGGACGAACGCCGGCTGGTCGGCCGCGACGACGAACACGCCATCGAGCGCCAGGGTAGCCGCGCGGGCGTGCTCGAACACGACGTCGGGCGTTCCACCGTTGATCCACAGCCAGAGATCGTGCTGGGTCGCCGGGGCGTGGTGGCCACCGAGCGTCCCGAGCGGCATGAACGGTGCGAGGTCGGCCGGAGCATCGTCGGGCGCGATGGCGCGCCACAGATCTGGCCCGAAGGCGATGACGAGGTTCACGCCGCCGGCCGCGACCGCCGGCACCCGCAAGCCCTCGAGCGCCGCGGCGACAGCTCCCAGGCCCGTGTCCGGCCGCAGGTCGAATTCCAGGAACTCGTGGGCGACCGTGCCCTGGGCGAAGATGCCGAACTGGGGGTGTGTCACGTGCGGAGGCTAGCGCACCGGGGCGGGCGCGGTGCGGCATCATCGATCGATGGATGCGCCGACCCAGTTGCCAGTCCGGTTCGGGCTCTTCCTGTCCCAGGCGGGGCGCTCGTGGCAGGAGAACCTGGATCGTTTCCAGTCGGCCGAGGCGCTCGGTTTCGATCACGCCTGGCTTGTCGACCACCTGACGCCGACCGACGATCACCCCGAGCGCCCGATCCACGAGGCCTGGACGCTGCTGGCAGCCATCGCCGCACGGACCGAACGCATCCGGCTGGGCGTGCTCGTCACGAGCAACACCTTCCGCCACCCGTCGATCCTGGCGAAAGCGGCGGTGACGGTCGACCACGTCAGCGGCGGCAGGCTGATCCTTGGGCTGGGTGCCGGCTGGCACGCGGACGAGCACCGTCGGTACGGCATCGACCTCCCGGCACCCGCCGAACGCGTCGACCGGTTCGAGGAGGCGATCCAGATCCTCATCGCCCTGATGGGTGCCGATCGAACCACCTACGAGGGCCTCCACTACCGGCTGGACGACGCGCCTCTCGAGCCCAAGCCGGTCCAGCGGCCGCGGATCCCGCTCCTGATCGCCGCGCACCGGCCGCGGATGATCCGGCTGGCAGCCCTCTATGCGGATCAGTGGGACACCTTCCCGGAACTCGCCGGGACCGCGACCGACGGCGTCACGACGACCGTTGCGGAGCGCGTCGCGGCCTTTGACGATGCCTGCCGCGCGGCCGGTCGCGACCCCTCAGCGATCCGTCATTCCACCTGGGCCGAGGGGCCGGAGGTCCAGACCGAAGCCGGCTTCGAGGCGTTCGTCCGCGCACACCGCGCCCTCGGCTTCACGGACTTCTCGATCGTCCCGTCCGACGACACGCCGCTCGAAGTCCTTCGCCGTATCGCCCACGATCGCATCCCGGCTCTTCGCGCCGAATTCGACGCCGCCGGGGCGGACCGCTGACCGGGACACGGTTCCCCGACGCGGTACGATGCGAGGGCATCCACACCCGTTCGTGCCGACCAACTGGAGGGACCAAGCGATGACCGACGTCCTCGAGCGCGTCAAGACCTATCAGCAGTTCATCGGTGGCGAATGGGTCGATTCGGCGTCGGGCGAGACGCTCGATGTCGAGAACCCTGCCGACGGCAAGGTCATCGCCAAGGTCCAGGCCTCGAACGCCGAGGACGTCGACCGCGCCGCCAACGCCGCCGCGACGGCCTTCGAAACCTGGCAGCACACGACTCCGGCCGAGCGGAGCGGCATGCTCCTCAAGCTCGCCGACGGTATCGAGGCCCGTGCCGACGAGCTCGGTCGCCTCGAATCGAAGAATGCCGGCAAGCCGGTCGGCGCCGCGATCGACGAGATCCCGGTCGTCGTCGACAACCTGCGCTTCTTCGCCGGGGCAGCTCGGGTGATGGAGGGCAAGGCGGTCAACGAGTACGCGGCCGGCCTGACCTCGATGATCCGGCGTGAGCCGGTCGGGGTCGTCGCCTCGATCGCGCCGTGGAACTACCCGATCATGATGGCCGGCTGGAAGATCGGCCCGGCCCTTGCGGCGGGCAACACGGTCATCCTCAAGCCGTCGGCCCGGACGCCGCTGACGGCCGCTCATCCTCGCCGAGATCGCCGCCGACATCCTGCCGCCCGGCGTCCTCAACGTCATCACCGGCACCGGCGCCACGATCGGCGACCCGCTCGTCGGCCATCCGAAGGTCGGGATGATCTCGGTCACCGGCGACACCGACACCGGCAAGCACATCGCCAAGGTCGCCGCCGATCGCGTCAAGCGCATCCACCTCGAGCTCGGCGGCAAGGCGCCGGTGATCGTCTTCGACGACGCCGACATGGAAGCCGTCATCGAGAACCTCAAGACCTTCAGCTTCTGGAATGCCGGTCAGGATTGCACGGCTCCCTGCCGGGTCATCACCGGCCCGAAGATCTACGACAGGTTCGTGGCCGACCTGGCCGATGCGGTCAAGACCATCAAGTGGGGCGACCCGGCCGAGGGCGACGACATCGAGATGGGCTCGCTGATCGCCGGCGCCCAGGCCGACAAGGTCGAGGGCATGGTCGATCGTGCCCGGGCCGGCGCCGAGATCGTCACCGGCGGCCAGCGGCCCGACCGCCCCGGCGCCTACTACGAGCCGACGGTCGTCGCCGGGCCCCGACCAGCGCAGCGAGATCGTCCAGGACGAGGTCTTCGGGCCGGTCGTCAGCGTCCAGCGCTTCAGCGACGAGGAGCAGGCCATCGCCTGGGCCAACGACGTGCGTTTCGGGCTGGCTGCATCGGTCTGGACGCGCCGACATCGCCAAGGGGATGCGGGTCGCGAAGGCGATCCAGTTCGGGACGGTCTGGATCAACGACCACTTCACGCTCGTGTCCGAGATGCCGCACGGCGGCTTCAAGGAGTCCGGCTACGGCAAGGACCAGAGCATGTACGCGATCGAGGACTACACGGTCGTCAAGCACGTGATGCTCAAGATCTGAGCTCGCCGAGCCTCCCGATCGTCTCGAGGTCGAACGGGGCTCGAAAGACGACGCCGACTTCACCGACGCCGGCCTCGCGGTAGCCGCGAGGTACGCGTCGATGTCGTCCGGCGGACCGCCGACGGTCAGGCCGCGGCCCGTGCCGTCAGCGCCGATGCGCCCGACGATGCCGTGGCGCCGCGCCATGTCGTCCCACGCATCCTCGGCAGCCGCGGCCGTGTCGCGGATCACGATGTGGGTCGTCACCGTGCGTTCGATGGCATCGAACGGCCGGCCGATCTCGTCGCACCTCTGGCGGAGGGTCTCGCTGACCTCGGCGATCCTCTCGGGTGGGCCGAAGCCGTTCCACATGTCGGCATAGCGGGCGGTCGTGCGGAGGGTCTTGGTCGGCCCCGAGCCCCCGATGAGGATCGGCAGCCGCCGCTGGACGGGCAGGGGAGCAACGAGCGCGTCGTGCATCTCGTAGAAACGGCCCACGTGCGTGAAGCGCTCACCGTCGAGCAGGCGGCGGATGAGCCCGACCGCCTCATCGAGCCGGTCGAGCCGTTCACCGAAGCCATGCGCCGAAGTCGATGCCGAACGCGTCGTGCTCGCGCTCGAACCAGCCACCGCCGAGTCCGAGCACCGAGCGCCCGGCGCTCAGATGGTCGATCGTGGTGGCGAGCTTGGCGGTCAGGCCGGGGTTCCGGAACGTGTTCGCCCCGACCAGCAGGCCGAGGCGGACGCGGCTGGTCAGGGAGGCGAGGGCGGCCAGCGTCGCCCAGCCCTCGAGCTTCGGGTCGGTCGCGGCGCCTTCGTCGGAGAGGAGGTGGTCGTCGATCCAGATCGAGTCCCAGCCGGCGGCCTCGGCAGCGAGACAGGCGTCCCGCAGGTCCGCCCAACTCGTCCGGTTGATCCAGAACGCCGCGCCGTACTTCATGTCCGTATCGTAGGGGCGTGACCCTGCCCCTCACCCGACGCCGCTTCAACTCGCGCTTGTTCCGCTGGCACGCCGTCGCGCGGCGCGACCTGCTCATCCGGACCGCGGCGAACCCGTGGGAGGTCCTCGTCGCCGAGGTCATGTCGCAGCAGACAGGGATCGAGCGCGTCGGGCCGATGTGGCGGCGGTTCGTCGACCTGTGGCCCACGCCGGCCGATCTCGCCGGGGCCGGGACCCAGGAGCTGCTCGCCGCCTGGTCCGGGCTGGGGTACAACCGGCGGGCACTGGCCCTGCGGGATGCGGCTGGGGCGATCGTCGCGGACCACCGGGGACGCGTGCCGGCGACGGTCGTGGAGCTCGAGGCGCTGCCCGGGATCGGGCCGTACACCGCTCGGGCCGTCGCGGCTGCCGCGTTCGGTGTGCCCGTGGCGCCGCTCGACGTGAACGTGCGGAGGGTCGTGTCGCGCGTGCTCGGCGTGTCTGCATCGGCTCCGGCACTGCAGGCTGCGGCAGATGACCTGGTCTCTCGCGAGGGGCCCGGTCGCTGGTTCGATGCGGTCATGGACCTCGCGTCCAGCACGTGCGTGACTCGCGCACCGTTGTGCGACGCATGTCCGCTCGCGGACGTCTGCTCATCGCGAGGTGCGGTCGCCGCCGCAACCGTCGAACGCAAGTCGTCTCCAGGACCGTTCCCGTCAACGACACGCTGGCTCCGTGGCCGTCTCGTCGCAGTCGCCACGGGTCAGCCAGACGGCGGGTGGGTGCAGCTGCCCGAACGACTCGGCGTCCACGACCGCGACGCGATCCGAGTGGCCGCGACCACGCTGGAGCGCGAAGGCTTCGTCGATCTCCGCGACGAGTCGATGCGTGTCCGTCGCTGAGCCGGCGCCGGACCTCGGCCGCCACGCCCGACCGACCCGTCGGCTACGCTTCGAACGCGATGCCCGCACCTGCCCGTTCCGTCACCTCCGACGCGGCCCCGCCGCTGCCCGCCGACGATCCGGCCATCTTCGAGATGGACCTGCGTGGGCTGCGGCAGCACTGGGCGGCCCGGGCCGCGCTGCCCGCGATCTCGGCCGAGATGATGACCGGTGCGGACCGGCGCGCCCAGGCTCTCGGCGTCCCAGGCATTCGCCTCATGGAGCACGCGGGCACGGCCGTCGCGGCTGCGGTGAAGGCCCTCGCCACGGATCTCGGCCGCTGGGGGACCGGCCCCATCGTCATCCTGTGCGGCCCCGGCAACAACGGCGGTGATGGGTATGTCGCGGCCCGTCGCCTGGCCCTCGCCGGCGCATCGGTCGTCGTGGCGGTCGTCGCCGCCGAAGGTCGCCCCAGCAGCCAGTCATCCGCCAAGAACTGGGACCGTGTCGCCCGCGACTCGGGCATCGTCAAGGTCCACGCCCCGGTCGCCCGCGATGTCGCGATGTTCGGTCTCGGCATCGACAAGGCTGCCGTCATCGTCGACGCGCTCCTCGGGACCGGCGTTCGGGGTGCCCTGCGCGAACCCATCCGCGAAGCCGTCGACGTCATCGGGCGCGGTCGGGCGGCCGGCGTCCCGGTCGTCGCCATCGATACCCCGACGGCGGTCGACCTATCGAGCGGCGAGCCCTCCGACCCGGCCGTGATCGCCGACCTGACCGTCACGTTCCACCGGCCCAAGACCGGCCTCCTGACCCGCCGGGGAGCACGCTATGCGGGCAAGATCCTGGTCGCACCGATCGGCATCCCCATCGAGGCGGATCGTGGCTGAACCTCGCCGCGTCGGGCGCCAGCCGGGTTGGCGCGAGGTCATCATCGTCGCGGCCGTGGCTGTCGCGGTCGTCATGGGCGCCGCGGTCCTGACCAGCGTCCTGCCGACCAATCTCCAGGAGATCGTCTTCCACACGCCGCTCGCGATCGCCGTCCTGATCGTCGGGACCGCCTGGCTGCTCTGGCGGATCGCCCGTCGTCCGCCCGGCTCCACGCCCGACGCATGATCGAGACGCCCGTCGCGCCACTCGAGCAGCGAGCGACCGACGTCGCGGCGCTGACCAACGAGACCTGGGATGTCGTCATCGTCGGTGGCGGGATCGTGGGGACCGGCGCCCTGCTCGACGCCGTCTCGCGCGGGATGCGGGCCGCGCTCATCGAACAGGACGACATCGCCGCCGGGACGTCGTCGCGTTCGTCGCGCCTCATCCACGGCGGCCTTCGATACCTCGAGCAGTTCCGGTTCGGGCTCGTCCGCGAGGCGCTCCGCGAACGGTCGCGACTCCTGACGCTCGCCCCGCATCTCGTCCGGATCGAACCGCTGCTGTTCCCGATCTACGGCATCCCGTACGCGTCAAAGGCGTTCTATGACGCGGGCCTGACCCTGTACGACATCCTGGGCGCGCGCCACGACGGCGGATGGCATCGGCGACTGTCCCGGGCGCAGACGCTCGAACTTGCCCCGACGCTCCATCAGGACGGCCTTCGCGGTGGTCTTGTCTACCACGACGGCGTCGAGGACGACGCCCGGTACACGCTGGCCGTGGCTCGGACCGCGATCGCCGCCGGGGGCATGGCGGTCACCCGGATCCGCGCCACCGGCCTCCGGAGCGACCCCGCCACCGGCGCTATCGCGGCCCTTCATGCGGAGGATCTCGCGACCGGCGCGGACCTCGAGATCCCGGCCCGCGCCGTCGTCGACGCGACCGGTGTCTGGGCAGCCGAACCGGGGCACCCATTCAAGGGCACCTCGCTCCGGATCCTGCCGAGCCGTGGCGCCCACCTGGTCGTGCCGCGGGAACGGATCCCCAACACCGTCGGCCTCACCATCCGCGTGCCGGGGAAGATCGTCTTCCTGGTCCCGTGGCCGGATCACTGGCTGATCGGCACGACCGATGCGCCGTTCGAGGGACCCGCTGCGCGACCGTCGGCGGCCGGCTGGGAGGTCGACCGCCTGCTCGATACGGTCAACGCGACGATGGACGTGGATCTGACCCGAGCGGACGTCGTCGGCACGTACGCCGGGCTCAGGCCGCTGATCGCGCCGTCCGACGGGTCGACGGTCAAGGCCTCGCGCGAGCACCGGGTCACGGTCGAATCCAGCGGCATCGTCCGGATCGGTGGCGGCAAGTACACGACGTACCGGGTCATGGCCCGCGACGTGATCGACGCCGTCCTGGGGCGCGATGTCGCCCGCCAGCGCCCCAGCGACACCGAGGAGCGCCGACTCGTCGGCGCGGCCGACACGGACGCTCTCGCCCGCATCGCCGGCGAGCTCTCGACGATCGCGGCCGTCCGCGAGATCGGGCCGGAGACGTCAGCACGGCTGGTCGCCCGGCACGGGACGGAGGCGCCGGCCGTGGTCGCACTCGGCGCAGAGCTCGACCTGTTGCGACCGCTCGTGCCGGGACGCTTCTTCCTCGAGGCCGAGGTCGCCTGGGCCGTTCGCCATGAGCTAGCGATGTCGCTCGATGACGTCCTCGCCCGGCGGACCCGGCTCGCCCAGGAATTGCCGGACCGCGGCGCGGCTGTCGCCCCGCGCGTTGCGCAGATCATGGGTGCCGACCTTGACTGGGGCGCTGCACGCCAGGCGCTCGAGGTCGAGAATTACCTGGCCGGCGCACGACGTGAGTTCTCGGTGACGCCGCCCGGGAACGACGCACCACCTGACGGCGCCACGACCTCCGGCGACTGACGGCGTCATCGAACCGTCATCCACGCCGGCCATCCTCGCCCGGATATGCCGGACTTCGAGGACCTCCAGCGCTCGTTCTTCGATGGGCTGTACTCGAATCGGATCCTGATCGCGTCCGGATCGGCCGTCGTCGGGGTCGTCCTGATCGTCGTCGCCTGGCGGCTTGGCTGGTTCGCGTCGGCTCGACGACATCCAGCTCGGTCCGGGCTGCTGGTCGTGCTCGTCCTCACGGTCGCGCTGCCGCTCGGGTACTACACGGCCTCCCCGCTCTGGATCCGGACAGAACTCGTCGAGCCGGACCCTGTCGCCGCAGTCGTCATTGCCACGCCCCAGCCGACACCGGTCGCGACGATCGCCGCCACGGCGGATCCTCCGACGGCCGCTCCGACCCCGTTCGTCGCCCGCAGGATCGCCAGCGGCACGTTCGCCGGCACCGACGAGTTCCACTTCGGCAAGGGCACCGCCTCGATCGTCGAGACCGCCCCCGGCGCCTACACGCTGCGGCTGGACAAGTTCTCCGTCCGGAACGGCCCGGATCTCTACGTCTACCTGTCGCCCGATGCCGACGACTACGCCAAGGGCGCCCTCGAGGTCGGCAAGCTCAAGGCGACCGACGGCGCCTTCGGTTACGAACTCCCGGCGGGCACGGATCCAGCCGAGTTCGCCTCGGCGATCATCTGGTGCAAGCAGTTCTCGCACCTCTTCGCGGTGGCGCCGCTGGGCGCCATCTGACGCTCGAAATCGGCCGAAAGTCAGGTCTTGGCAAGCGTGGAAGGAGCGTTTACCATCCCGCCTGAAACGCCACGGAAGCGTCCGTGGCTGCATTCGTAGCTCGACGAAGAACTCGGACTCCTCTCACGGCTGACGCGAGAAACCCGATGGTCTCGCGCCGGCTACCGAGAGGAGTTTCGTTTTCGTGTACAGCGACAAGAACCTGACCTGTGCGGACTGCGGACAGGAGTTCGTCTTCACCGCGTCCGAGCAGGATTTCTATGCGCAGCGTGGCTTCACCGAGCCGCGTCGCTGCCCGTCGTGCCGAGCCAGCCGCAAGGCCGCCCGGAACGCCGAGGGTGGCGGTAGCTCGTACGGTGGCTACGGGGCCAGTGGTGGCTACTCGGCTGGCGGTTCGAGCTACGGCGGGAGCTACGCCTCGCGCGATCGTGGCCCGCGCGAGATGTTCACGGCCACCTGCTCGAGCTGCGGTCGCGAGGCGTCGGTCCCGTTCCGCCCGACCAGCGGCAAGCCCGTCTACTGCAGCGATTGTTTCCGGAGCCAGCGCGGCGGCTGACTCGATCCTCTCGGCGCGGGCCGGCCCACGGCCCGCCGAACCAGCGTGAGACCCACGACCCCGGTCGTCAGCCGACCGGGGTCGGTCGATTCTCCGGGGCCGACCTGGCCGAGGCTCTCAGGTCCTCGTGGTCGACGCGGTATCGTCGGCGGCCTCGGGGGCGGCGACCAGGTCCCGTGCGGAAAGGTCGGCCAATGTCTGCCCGAAGTCGTTCCGTGCGGTCAGCAGTCGTTCCTGCTCGGGCGCATCCAGGCCGGCGGTCGCCGCTTTGAGTTCGAGACCCATGATCTCGACCGTCAGGTCCCGCGCCTTCCCCCACCGGGTGTTCGGCGGACGAACCGACGCGCCGAGTGCTGCGAGAGCTGCCGCCTCGTCGTAGTTCGCCTTCAGCCCGCCCTCGCGTGCTTGCAGGTCTTCGAAGCGGCGCCAGAGGTTTCCGATGAACAGGAAGGCGTACCGCATCGACGATGTCATATCGTCGAACCCGGGACGCGGGATGTGCCGAAGCACTCGGGCGCGCAATGCGTCGTCAAGTCGAAGACGGACCCGCAAGATCCGATGGTCGAGCGCGTCCTGCCATGGCCAGGTGACGAGGCGGTCCGTCGCGTCCCCGATCCCGACTTGCGGGGGATCGGCTCGCAGGTCAAGCAGCTGAGCCGTCTTCACGGTGCGCCACAGGTCGTTCGGTGGCTCAAGGCCCTCCAGCTCCGCGATGAAGCCCGCCGTTTGGTCGGGCAGGGTCTGTGCCTCGAACGCTGCTCGCGCCCCTGCCGAGACCCCGCTGATCACCTTTTGGCAGGCCCGCTCCGCTCGTGAGAGCGGCCCTATCGGCGATCGATCCGGAAAGAACAGGATCACGGCCCACACGATGACAAGGAGTGCGACCGCGACTCGCAGAGCGACCGGCGCGTGAGAGACCAACACTGTGGTCGCAACCCACGATGGGGCAGTCACGAGCCAGAGGATGACGGCGGCCCGTGTCCACGGCACGACGATCGCGATCAGGATGAGAAGCGCGACCGAGACACCAAGAAGGATGAGCGAGACGAATTCAGGCCTCATGGCTCACCTCGGTGCCTGCGACTCACTGCGGCGGACGGTCAGCCTCCTTCGGATCGTTTGCCAGCGAGCAAGCCCAGGTCGAACTTGCGCTCGCGGCCGTGCATCAGACGGTCGATGTTGTCGGCGTGGGCCATCCAGATGAGCGCGGCCCCGACGGCCGAGTAGATGACGTAGGGGAGTGGCGTCGTCGGCACGACCAGGAGCACGAGCAGCATCGCCGGGAACATCGCCGCGGACCCGAGCAGCGACCCGAGCGAGACGTACCGGGTCAGGAGGATCACGACGATGAAGACCGGTGCAGCCAGGAGGACGGCGACCGGCTGGATCACCAGCATCGTGCCGACGCCTGTGCCCACCCCACGGCCGCTGCGGAAGCCCGCGAACACCGACCAGATGGCACCGGCCACCGCGGCCGCACCGCACAGCACCTCGACGAGCGGGTCGCCGGTGACGATCCGTGCCAGGACCACGGGGAGTGCTCCCTTGAGGAGATCGCCGGCGACCACGACCACGGCCCACTTGGGTCCGAGCGCCCGCAGCGCGTTGGTCCCACCCGTGCGCCCCGATCCGATCGTCCGCGGATCCGTCCCGCCTGCGTAGCGCGCGACCAGCACGCCGACCGGGATCGACCCTGCGAGGTACGCGATCAGCATGAGGACGGCGGTCCGGAGCACGATCGCGGGGTCCATCGGCACGCTCCAACGCTCGATCCGGAGCACCCGGCTGTCGGGCGCCCGAGTGGCGAGTCTAGCACCGGCCGCGATCGGGCCCGAGCGTCCGGGCGGACCGCCGTCGGTTGCGCGCCTCGCGACAGCGCGCGTACCATCGAACACGATGACCCACCTGCCCAGCCGACCGTCAAAGGCGGCTCCGTGGCGCTTCGAGGCACCCTGACCCCATGGCCGTCGGTTCTTCCAACGACTTCGATCTCGTCGTGCTCGGCGCGGGCACCGGCGGCTACACGGCGGCCTTCCGTGCCGGCCAGCTCGGTCTGAAGGTCGCCCTCGTCGACGACGACAAGATCGGCGGGACATGCCTCCACCGTGGCTGCATCCCGACCAAGGCGCTCCTCGAATCCGCCGACTACGCCAACCGGATCAGCCATGCCAAGGACTTCGGCCTGGTCCTCCCGGGTGAGGCGACGGTCGACTACGCGGCGATGGCCGCCCGACGCGACGCCGTGGTCAAGCGCCTGTGGACCGGCCTCAAGACGCTCATCGACAAGAACAAGGTGACCTGGGTGCCCGGCCGCGGCAGGCTCGACGGACCGGGCAAGATCCGGGTCAGCCAGCCGGGCGAGGACGGCACCCCGGGCGGTGGCGGCGACCGCGTCCTGAACGCGACCGACATCATCCTGGCCACCGGATCGCGGGTGAAGTCGCTGCCCGGCCTGACGCCCGACGGCAAGCGCATCGTCACCAGCGACGACGTCCTGAAGATGGACGCACTGCCCAAGGACATCGTCATCGTCGGCGCCGGCGCGGTCGGGGTCGAGTTCGCCAGCATGTTCCATGACGTCGGGGTCAAGGTGACGCTGCTCGAATACCTGCCCCAGATCGTCCCGCTCGAGGACATCGACGTCAGCAAGGTCGTCGAGCGTAGCTTCACCAAGCGCGGCATGACCGTGATGACGAACGCCCGTTTCGACGCCGCATCCGTCACCGACCGACGAGAGCGGCATCTGCCTGATGGTCGGTCCCGAGGGCAAGGAACCCACCGAAGTCCGCGCCGAGCTGATGCTCGTCGCGACCGGCCGCGCGGCCAACATCGAGGACATCGGCCTCGAGACGACGAAGGTCGAGACCGACCGCGGGCGTCATCAAGGTCAACGGCCGGATGCGGACCAAGGAGCCGCACGTCTACGCGATCGGCGACATCATCGGCGGGCTGTGGCTGGCGCATACGGCCGGGCACGAGGGCCTGATCGCGGCCCACACGATCGCCGGCGACGTCGACATCCATGAGATGGACTACACGACCCAGCCGCGCGCGACGTACTGCCGCCCCGAGATCGCATCGATCGGGCTGACCGAGGCGCAGGCCAAGGAGAACGGGCCACACCGTCAAGGTCGGCAAGGTCCCGTTCCAGGCGATCGCCAAAGCGCTCATCGGCGGCGAGTACGAGGGCTTCGCCAAGGTCATCGCCGACGCGACGACCGATGACACGCTGGGCATCCACATCGTCGGGCCGCATGCGACCGACCTCATCGCGGAGGCGTCGCTCGCCTTCGAACTCGACGCGACACCCTGGGAGATCGGCGGCTCGACACACGCCCATCCGACCCTGTCGGAGGTCATCGGCGAAGCGGCGATGGCCGTCGACGGACGATCGATCAACTTCTAGGGCACGCGATGGCCGTGGCGAAGGGCAGCGACTCGCACCTCGGCGCATCGGTCGGGCTCTCCGACGCGGACCTGATCGAGATGTACCGCTACGTCGCGCTCGCGCGGGCGGTCGACGAGCGGATGTGGATCCTCAACCGGGCGGGTCGGATCCCGTTCGTCATCAGCGGCCAGGGCCATGAAGGCGCCCAGGTCGGCATCGCCTGGGCGTTCGAGCGCGGCAAGGACTGGATCGCGCCGTTCTACCGCTCGATCGCGACGTGCCTGACCTTCGGCATGAGCGCGCGCGACATCATGACGGCGCAGTACGCCACGGCCTCCGACCCGTCGTCGGGCGGGCGGCAGATGCCGGGGCACTACGGCAGTCGCGAGCACAACCTGGTGTCTGTCTCGTCGCCGGTCGCGACGCAGCTGCTGCACGCGGTCGGGATCGCCCTGGCGGCCAAGATCCGCAAGACCGGCCAGGTCGCGATGACCTCGATGGGCGAGGGCTCGTCGAACCAGGGTGACGTCCACGAGGGACTCAACTTCGCGGCGATCCACAAGCTGCCGTTCGTGTTCGTCGTCGAGAACAACGGCTACGCGATCAGCGTGCCGGCGGCGATGCAGGTCTCGGTCGCCGACGTCGCCGAGCGGGCATCGGGCTACGGCATCCCGGGCGTCGTGGTGGACGGGGCCGATGTGCTCGCGTGCTACGCCGCAGCGCGAGACGCAGTCGCACGGGCTCGGGCGGGCGAAGGCCCCTCGCTCATCGAGGCCAAGGTGACGCGGCTGACCGCGCATTCATCCGACGACCAACAGACGAAGTACCGCTCCGCCGAGGACCTCGACGAAGGCAAGCAGCACGACGCGCTGCCCCGCTTCCGGGCTCAGTTGCGCGACGCCGGAGTCCTGACCGACGGAGATCGAGGCCCGCCTCAGCGCCGAGATCGCCGCCGCCGTGGAGGATGCGACCGACTACGCCGAAAGCCAGCCTGATCCCGAGACCTCGACGGCGATGCGCTTCGTCTACCACGAGGCCGACTGATGGCCCTGCGGACGTTCATCGATTCGATCCGCGAGACGCTGGCCGATGAGATGCGCCGCGATGAGACCGTCATCGTCCTCGGCGAGGACGTCGGCAAGAAAGGCGGGGTCTTCCTCGCCACCGATGGTCTCTGGGCCGAGTTCGGCGACGACCGCGTCATCGACACCCCGCTGACCGAATTGATGATCGTCGGCGCCTCGATCGGCGCGGCGGTCAACGGCCTGCGTCCGGTCGCCGAGATCCAATTCGCGGACTTCATCTTCCCGGCCTTCAACCAGATCGTGTCCGAGGCGGCGCGGATGCGCTACCGCTCGAACAACGGCTACGGCGTGCCGATGACGATCCGTGCCCCGTACGGCGGCGGCGTCCACGGGGCGCTCTATCACTCGCAGTCCGTCGAGGCGTTCTTCACCCACGTGCCCGGCCTGAAGGTGGTCGTGCCGTCCACGCCCTATGACGCCCGCGGCCTCCTCCGGTCGTCGATCCGCGACGAGGATCCGGTGCTGTTCTTCGAACACAAGAAGATGTACCGCTCGGTGCGAGGCGAGGTCCCGGACACCGACTACACCGTCCCGCTCGGCAAGGCCAAGGTCACCCACCCGGGCTCGCAGGTGACGGTCGTCGCCTATGGGCTGATGGCCCACTACGCCCTCGAAGCCGCCGACCGAGTCGCGGACGACGGGATCAGTGCCGAGGTCGTCGACCTGCGGACCTTGCGGCCGCTCGACACGGAGACGCTCCTGGACTCCGTCCGCAAGACCGGCAAATGCCTTGTCGTCTACGAGGACAACAAGTTCGGCGGCTATGGGGCCGAGGTTGCTGCGATCGTCGCCGAGGAGGCGTTCGACTACCTCGACGGCCCGGTCACGCGGATCGCCGGTCCCGAGGTCCCGGGCGTCCCGTACAACCACGTCCTCGAGGACTGGTTCATGGTCGACGCCGAGAAGATCGCGGAGGGGATCCGGACGCTGGCGGCCTACTGAGTCGTCAGAGGACGCCGGCCTCTTCACCGAGGGCAACGACTCTCGCCACGGCTTCGTCGAGCGTCAGGCGGCGGCCCCGCTCGTATGCCTCGGCCCATCGACCTGGGTCGAGGCCTTGCCGGGTCAGTTCGAAGGGGTCCCGCCGGCCGACGAACTCCGACAAGGCCATCGGCGGGCGGACACCATAGCGCTCACAGAGCGCATCGAACGCGCCGTGGACCTCGGCAGCCTCCTCCAAACGACCGGTCAGGGCTCCCAGAAGGACGCCGACATGGAGCGAGATCGTCGTCGTTCCGAGATCCCGCATGGATTGCGATTCGACGAGCGATTCGATCGCGCGCCGTGCGGCAGTCCCCATATCGCCATCTGCGAAGGCCGCCCAAGCGAGGCTCGCCGCGGTCATCGCGTGATATTGCCGGTCGTCAAGCCGCTCGAACGTCGCCAGGTCGGACCGCAGGTACTCGGTCGCCTGCGCCACCTGGCCGCTTGACATGGCGATGATGGCTCGCCCCCACGCTGCCCTCGCGGCGCCACGCTCGTCGCCAAGGTGTCGATAGCGTTCCACCGCGCTGTCGATAAAGGCAATCCGGACTTCGATGGGATCACCCTCGACCAACGCTACATGCCCGAAGTTGAAGTACGCGTCGGCGATGCATGCCTCGTCGCCTGCTGCCTCCGCGAGGTCGATCTGGGCCTGGTACCGGATGCGTGCGGTGGCCGAATTGGCCTGCCAATAGGCGAGGCTTCCCGCGGCAGCCATCGCCCACGCGCGGTCCGTTCCGCTCGCTGGGGCGTTCGGCATCGCCAGAGCCTGCTCGGCTAGCTCACGGCCATCCGAGACCTGACCGAAGGCGTGCCATAAGCGCCACATGGCCCCGGTGAGCCGCAACGCAAGGCTCCCTTCGCCGGCGTCGATCGACCA
Source organism: uncultured Chloroflexia bacterium (assembly GCA_963776385.1). Classification (GTDB taxonomy): domain Bacteria; phylum Chloroflexota; class Limnocylindria; order Limnocylindrales; family CSP1-4; genus SPCO01. The sequence continues at coordinate 428,680 of CAVZME010000011.1, read as the reverse complement.
TCGGACCGCCGATCTCAGGTTGGCCTGCTCGGGTGTCACGCGATCGAGCCACTCATTGTTCCGGGATGTGCGCAGATGACGACTCGCCTCGCGTGCCAAGGGCAGGTAAGCCTCGGCATGGCGGCGGCGGATATCGGTCTCGATGCCGTCTGCGGCCAGTCGGTCGAGGGCGAAGGACTGGATCGTGCGCAGCATCCGGAAGCGCGCTCGGCCAGGAACGGTCGGTGTCGCGACGATCAGGCTGTGATCGGCGAGTTCCAGCAGGTCATCGAGACGATCGCCTCCACTCGTCGATGGGCCGGCCACCGCGTCGACCTGCTCGAGGTCGAAACCACCCTCGAACACGCCCAGCCGATGGAGCAACCCCTGGCGTTCGGGCGTCAGCAGATCATGGCTCCAGCCGACTGCACCTTCCAACGTCCTCTGGCGCGCCGGTGCGTCTCGCAGGCCGCTGCCAGGCAGCGGCAGACGGGCTGCGAGTCGATCGCGGATCATCGTCGGCGACAGCGCCGAGACGCGTGCGGCCGCAAGTTCGATCCCGAGCGGCAGGTCATCCAGCAGGTGACAGATCTCAGCGATGACCTCGGTGTCCTCCTCCGCCTCCCAGCCCACCCGGACCGCCTGGGCGCGCTCGGTGAACAACACCCCGGCGTCGTGGACCAGCGGCGCGACGGCGACTTCGTGCTCCCCGGCGATCCGCAGCGGCGCCCGGCTGGTCACGAGGATCCGACTCGTCGGTGACGCGTGGACCACAGCGGCGACCTCACCCGCCGCCGTCAGGACATGCTCCATGTTGTCGATGACAAGGACCATCGAGCGGTCTTCGATGAACGAGAGCAATGCCGAAGCCGCCGACCTCTCGGGGCCATCGTAGAGGCCGATCCCGTGGGCGACCGCCGCCTTCACCTGGTCGGGATCTGCGATGGACGCAAGGCTCACGAACCATGCTCCGTCGACGAAACGCGACTCTAGTAGGCGCGCCACCTCCACTGCTAGGCTCGTCTTCCCGATTCCGCCGGGACCGGTCAGCGTGATCAATCGCACGGTCTCCGCGAGATCCGCCAGGCCTTGCAGCTCACGATCACGGCCGACGAATGTCGTGAGCCGCTCCGGAAGGTTGCCGATCCTCTCGGCCGCCGTCCGAAGCGGGGGGAAGTCGCTCTGCAGGCCGGGGATGTCGAGCTGACTCAGATGCTCGGCGCGCGGCAGATCCTTCAGGACATGACGACCGAGGTCGCGCAGAGTGACCGTGTCCGGCAAGCTCGTGGCCACCAGTGCCGCGGTCGTCTCGGACAGGATCACCTGTCCGCCATGTCCGACGGCTGCGACCCGTGCGGCACGATTGACATCGAAGCCGCCGTAATCGTCGCCCGAATGATGGGCTTCGCCCGTGTGCAAGCCCATGCGGACTCGCAGTGGTGCTCCCTCGGGCCATGCTTCGGCGTCGAGCGCTCGTTGCGCGGCGACCGCGGCCGCCACCGCGGCTCCCGCTTCGGGAAAGACCGCGAATGTCGCGTCGCCCTCGGTGCGCACGATCGACCCGTCATGTGCTTCCACCGCCTCGCGGATGCGTCTGTGGTGTGTTGCGTTCACCGAGTCCCAGTCCCTGCCGAGGGCCCTGGCGAGGCGCATCGAGCCTTCCACGTCCGTGCGCAGGAAGGTGACCGTTCCCGTCGGCAGGCTCATGTCTGGGTGCCGAGCCGTTCGGCGAGCGTCGCGAGCATCGCCATCGCCGCGTCGGGGCGTTCGCGCAGGATCGCGGTCAGGCCGTCCCCGCCGATGACAAGGGTCCGCACGCTGCCGCCGTCGGCGAGGACCGTGGCGACGCGCGGTCGCGCGCGGAGGACCGCGAGTTCGCCGATGTGGTCGCCTTCCGCGTATGTCCGCAGGACGCGTTCCGTCCCGTCGTCGGCTCGATGGACCACGCGGACGCGGCCCTCGACGATGACGAAGAGCTCGTCCCCCGGCTCGCCCTCGCGGACGAGAGCCTCGCCTTCTTCGAACCAGCGCTCCGACGCCACCGACGCGATCCGCTGGAGGTCTTCGGGAGACAACTGCTGGAACAGCGGCACTCTCCGGAGCTGGAGCATCGTCGCGATGTCGCTCATGGCTCCGCCGGTGTCGGTCATGTCGTCTCCGCTCGGCAGCAACGCGGCGGGCCATCGTCCCGATCCACTCGTCGTCATCATCGCGCAGTCGTTGGAGCACTGTCGCTCGGTCTTCGGCGGTTTCAGGTGTCGGCGTCTCCTCGAGGAGTCGAGCGATCGAGCGTCCGAGGCGGCGATCACCGATCGAATCCAGGGCCTCGATCGCCTGCGCGCGCACGTCCGGGTCCGCCGAATCGAGGCTGCGGCGGATGACACCGCCGGCTGCTGGGGCTCCGAGCGCCGTCATCGCCGCCAGCGCCATGGTCTCGGCATGCCGGATCCGATGGTCGAGGATCGCGCACAGGAAGGCGGCCTCGGCATCATCGGGCGCGCCGCCGGCGAGCAGCACGGTGCGGGCTCGAGCGAGCTCGATCGCCCGGGTGACCTCGCGGTCGGCCCAGGGGTCGATCCGGTCCCGGACGGCCTCGCCATGTCCGGCAAGTGCGGCGATCGCTGCCGCTTCGGTGGTGATCCCATCAGATCTGCCGAGTAGGTCCACGACCCGTGGATCGACCTCCGGGCGGGCGGCGAGTGTCGCGGCAGCCGCGTCGCGGACCCGGACGGATGGGTCGTGGAGCCCCGCGACGAGCGCATCGACCGCGTCCGCGGTCGCCGTGTCCTCGATCGCCGCCATCCCGGCTGCCCGGACATCCGGCGACGCGTCGGAGACGACCGACCGGAGGCGGTCGCCGTCGAGCGGGCGACCGAGGCGGCGAAGTGCCTCGAGGCCTGCCACCCTGGCCGCCGCGTCGCCCTGGCTCAGCGACACGAGGCATGCCTCGGCCCGGGTCGACTCGGATCGGTCGATGTGGTCGCCTTCGAGGACCGCCGAAGCGGCGGCCGACCGAACACGGGGCGCCGGGTCTCCGAGCGCGGCGGCCAGCTCACGGCGCGCGTCCTCCTCGGGCGATCGCGCGAGGAGCACGGCGGCCATCTCGCGCGTGTCCCGGCGTCCGGAGCATGCATCGCGGCGATGAGCGCGGCTCGGACATCGGGCGCCGCGAGGAGGTCGCCAAGACCTCGACCACCTTCGAGGATCTGCTCACCGAGACCGCTCCGCAGCGTCCGCAAGAGTGCGTCGGCATACCGGCGGCGGATCGCCATCGACGACCACGACGCAGACCGCGGCCGTCGCGAATCCGAGCCAGAAGATCTGTTCCGGGGCGAGCAGGCTCGTGGACAGCAGCAGGAGCACGCCGACCAGGACGGTGCCGATCTGGCCGGGAACGCCGTCCATGAACGCGATCGCCTGCGCCCGATGCGTCGACGGCAGGACGTTGTATGTCGCACTCCACGCCGCGTTCGAGATCCCGCGCTGGGTCACCTGCTGGACGATCGTGAACGCTGCTGCCGTCGCGAACGTGAACGAGACGATCCACAGGCCGAATCCGCCGAGGTAGACGATCGGCAGGAGCAGGGCCGCTCCGGCGATCCCGAAGCGACGATAGAAGCGGTCAGCGCCGCCGAGTGAGACCACGAACGAGATCCCGGTGATGGTCGCGGCGATGATCCCGAGGATCCGCGCGAGTTCTGCCTCGTCCGGGTAGGTGGCCCGCGCCGCTCGCAGGTACGGGAACGAGACCGAGAAGAGCAGGATCGCCAGGAGGACGTAGGCGACGGCGACGAGGCGCAGGAGAGGGGACTGACGGACCTCGTCGAAGCCGACGCGCATGTCGGCGACCACCGAGCGACGGGCCGTTCGCTGCGGTGCCCAGCGGGCGCTGACGTGACGGCTGGCCAGACGCGCGATCACGAGGGCCGCTGCTGCGAAGAGGAGCCCCTGGATGCCGATGAGTGCGGCAGCTCCGACCGCGCCCGCGATCGGACCGGCGAGGAGACTGCCGGCGAGATAGCCCGCGATGGCGGCGGCGGTACAGATCGGGAAGAGGCGCCGGGCCTGGCGGACGTCGAGCGACGACGTCGCCACCGTCCAGGTGATCGTCGCGGCGATCGTGCCCGCGGCCATGACCGTCAGCCACGCGACGGGGACGACGTCGGGGATCGCCGCGAGGAGCACGAACTCCACGACCAGGAGCCCACCGACGGCGACCAGCGTGATCCCGAACAGGCGCGCCTTGGCGACCCGCCCGAGCGCCGCCCCGAACGCGACCGCGAGGATCAGCGAGATCGTCCCGAGAGGGATGTACAGCCACGGCAGCGCGTCCGCCGGCAGCCGGCTCAGGACGAGCGTGTTGACGCCGACCTCGCCGAGCCCGCGGCCGGCTTCGAGGGCCGCGAACACGAGCGCGATGAGCCGGATGACGGCGACCTCGTCGTCACGCACGTTGGCGGCGTGGCGAAGTCGTCGCATGACCGATCCGGGGCGCTGACCGGGTGCCATCGTCGGAGGGTACCGGACGAGATCGTGCGGCGATGGACGACCGCAGGCTTGGTCGGTTCGGGCCGGAGCGACGGCACCGGCTCGACCAAGGACCGCCGGATGGGGGACACTACGCGAAGCCGATGACGGGCCGCGAACGGCGGCCGACCGCGAAGGAGCGACACATGGCCAAAGTGACGATGCCCCAGCTCGGTGAGAGCGTCGCCGAGGGGACGATCGGGAAGTGGCTGAAGCAGCCGGGCGACCACGTCGCCAAGTACGAGCCCCTGGTCGAGGTCGTCACCGACAAGGTCAATGCCGAGGTCCCGTCTCCGTTCGAGGGGATCCTGCGCGAGATCCTGGCCGAGGAGGGCGCGGTCGTCCCGAACAACGCGGAGATCGCGGTCATCGAGACAGCCGACGATGGCGCGGACGGTGCCGCGGCTTCGGCGCCCACCGGCCCGGTCGTGACGTCCGAGCCGACCTGCCGCGACGCCCGCCGTGGAAACCCCGACCGCCACTCCCGCCGTGGCAGCTGGTCCCGCTGGCAGCGATGAGCGCGGCCCGACCGAGATGGCCGCGACCCAGGCGCCCGCGGTCGCCGCGAGTGCCGTCCCGGCGACCGCCGACCCGGACGCCCGGATGACCCCGGCGGTCCGTCGCCTCCTCCGCGAGCACGACCTGTCGCCTGCCCAGATCCAGGGCACGGGCGGTGGCGGCCGGATCACCCGGGACGACGTCCTCCGCGTGGTCGAGGCCATCCGGACCGGATCGCCCGCCCCATCAGTGGCGGGCGGCACGAACGGATCTTCGGCTCCGACGTCGACGACCCCGGTCCCGGCCCCTGCGGCGCAGGCCGCGACGTCCGCGACGACGCTCCCGGCCGGCGCTGCCGATCGAGTTCCCCGCGGGCGCCGACGAAGTCCTGCTGCCGATGACCCAGATGCGCAAGGGCATCGCCGCCCAGATGATCCGCGCCCTGGCTGTGCCGCATGCGTATGTCCAGATGGAGGTCGACGTCACGGCCCTGGTCAAGTTCCGCGAGCGCAACAAGCGCGACTACCAGGCGCGCGAGGGATTGCCGCTCAGCTTCGTGCCATTCGTGGTCAAGGCCTCGGCCGAGGCGCTCAAGCGCAACCCGACGTTCAACGCGCACTGGACCGACAGCGGACTGCTGGCGAAGCGTCGGATCAACATCGGCATCGCCGTCGCGCTCGACGACGGCCTGATCGTGCCGGTCGTCCGCGACGTCGATGGCCTGTCGATCAGCGGCCTGAACAAGGCCATCGCCGACGTCTCCGAGCGAGCACGCGCCGGCAAGCTCCGTGTCGACGATTTCGGTGGCGGGACCTTCACCGTCGACAACACCGGCTGGCTCGGGACCAACATGGTCATGCCCATCATCAACGTGCCCGAGGTCGGCATCGTGACGATGGATCGGATCACCAAGCGTCCGGTCGTGGTCGAGACGACGGAGGGTGACGTCATCGCCATCCGCTCGATCATGAACATGGTCCTCGGGGTCGATCACCGTGCCAACGACGGCGCAGGTGGTGCCGCGCTCCTGCGTGACATCAAGACCTGGCTCGAAGGGATCGGCCCGGGCACGCCGGTCTACTGAGCGACATGGCCCGGACCGTCTTCATCACTGGAGCGGGAGGGTTCATCGGCGGGGTCGTCGCGAGGATCCTGCGGGAGCGCGGCGACGAGGTCGTCGCGGTGGTCCGGGACCCATCGAAGGCGGCGACCTTGGCCGAACTGGGCGTCCGGCTCATCGCCGGCGACCTCGGCACGGCAGGGACCGTCCGCGAGGCGATGAGCGGCTGCGACGCGGCCATCCACAGCGCGGGCATGTACGAGGTCGGCATCCCCGCGTCTCGGCACGCGGCGATGTATGCCGCCAACGTGACCCTGACCGAGCGCGTGCTCGACGCGGCGATCGCCGAGGGCATGCCTCGCACGATCTACGTCTCGACCGTCAACGTGTTCGGGGACACCAAGCGACGAGTCGTCGATGAGACCTACCGGCGCGACCTGGCGGACGGCTTCCTCAGCTACTACGACGAGACGAAGTACCTCGGCCATCAGGCCGCCGAGGCGCGTATCGAATCCGGCGCGGCGGTGACCATCGTCCAGCCTGGTGTGACCTACGGACCGAACGACCATATCGCGACCGGCGCCACCCTCAGGGCGGCATACGACGGGAAGCTCCGCTACATCGCACTCTCGGGCCTTGGAGTCTGCCCGACCCACGTGGACGACATCGCGGCCGGCATCGTGGCCGCACTTGACAGGGGCCGCATCGGCCAGTCATACATCCTCGCCGGCGACAGCATGATGTGGTTCGATGCCCAGGCGATCGCGGCGCGCGCCGGTGGACACCGCCCGCCGCGCCTGACGATCCCGGATGGTCCGCTCGAGCTCGTGGCCCGGATCATCCCGAACGGGGGTCGGCTGCTCGGTCTCGACCCGAACCTGCGGGAGATCGTGACCGCATCGGTCGGCGTGACCTACTGGGGGAGCCACGCCAAGGCGACTGCCGAGCTCGGCTTCGCGCCACGCGATCTGGCGACCGGCGTCCGGGACGCGTTCGGGCCGCACTGACGGCGACCGGTACCGGCCCGACGTACACTCCGACCATGGCGCGCGATCTCCCGATGTTCACCGCGGCCGAGGCCGGCGGTGCCGGCCACCGGCCCGAGATACCCAGCATCGCCCTCGGTGGGGGACTGGCCGGTCTCCCCGCGGCGGACGGCACGACGGCCCTGCGCCGTCACCCCGATTGGATCCGCGCCCGGATGCCCTCGGGCGACAACTACCACGAGCTGAAGGGACTGCTCCGTGGGCTCAGCCTCAACACGGTCTGCGAGGAAGCCCGCTGCCCGAACATCGGCGAGTGCTGGGATCAGCGCACCGCCACGATCATGATCCTGGGCGATACCTGCACACGGGCCTGCGGCTTCTGTGCCGTCAAGACCGGCCGGCCGACCTGGTTCGATGCCGATGAGCCCCGCCGCGTCGCCGAGGCGATCGCCGAGCTCGGGCTCGAGCACGTGGTCGTCACCTCGGTCGCCCGCGACGACCTGCCGGACGGTGGCTCGGGCGTCTTCGCCGAGACGATCACGCGGATGCGAGCGGCCTCGCCCGGCATGGGCATCGAGGTCCTCATCCCGGATTTCGACGGTTCGGACGATCGGCTGCGGACGGTCATGGACGCCCGGCCCGATATCCTCAACCACAACCTCGAGACGGTGAAGCGGCTCCAGAAGCCTGTCCGCAAGCGCGCCCGCTGGGATCGAAGCCTGTACGTCCTTCGTCGCGCCAAGGAGATGGCCGGCGAGATCGGCTACCCGGTGCACACGAAGTCGAGCCTGATGGTCGGCCTCGGCGAGACGCGGGCCGAGATGACCGAGGCGTTCGATGCCCTACGCGCGGCCGGCGTGGACATCCTGACCGTCGGCCAGTACCTGCGGCCGACCCTCCAGCACCTCCCCCTGGAGCGCTACTACCATCCCGACGAATTCGCCGAGATGAAGGCCGAGGCGCTCGCGCTCGGGTTCAAGCACGTCGAATCCGCGCCGCTCGTTCGCTCGAGTTACCACGCTCGCGACCAGGTCCCCGGAGCCGACGCCGCGCGGGCCAAGCGGCAGGCCACGATCGATGCCGAGGGCCGGGTCGTCCCGCTGGCGGGCTGATCCACACGCGGGTCCCGACGGATCAGGCCTCGCCGAGGTTGACGATCCGACCGTCGATCGTGCCGACGTCCGAGTATGTCTCGCTGTGCTCCAAGCCGACGCCCGCGATGCCGAGGCCCTCGGCTGCCGCGTCGGACAGGAACAGATAGGGCCGCCGGCCGATGCGCGCCTGGATGTCGTTCTTCAACAGGCGATGCGCGACGTTGACGGCCGGACCCAGGAGCTCGGTGTGGGTCCCGACCGATTGGCGGACTGCCGGACCGCGATGGAGGACCATCTTCAGGTCGAGGGCGCCGACCACCGAGCACGCCTGGCAGATGTGGTCTTCCTTCGGTTGTGCATCGGTGCGGCGGATCACGAAAGATCGATAGACGTCCTGGAGCTGGCCGATGATCGCATCGCCATGACCGTCGAGGGTGTCGATCGGGGCGACCGCGAAGACGGCATCGCCCTCGAGTTTCGCGATCTCGAATGCTGGCTGGACGCCCTGCATGACGGAGTCGAGGAGCGCGCCGAGAAGTTCGTAGCCGGGCGGGATCCCGTCGCCGAAGTCGACGCCGTGAGCCTGCTCGACCCCGACGACGAACCCCGTGTAGCCCGAGATGTCGGCAAGGAGGAGGTACTGCTGCCCGACGGATGAACCCATGGCGAGGAATGGTACGCGGCCGACGACTTTCCGGATCGGAGGGTCCGTTCGTCGAGGAACGACCCTCCGGGTGCCCATCGTCTCGACTCGTGCCACGATAGACCGGTGAGCGTCCAGTTCGACCCCGTCAGGCTCGGTCAGCGACGCCGCAGGTTCGAGCCCGCGGTGGTCGGCGTGGTCGTGGTGGCCGTCGCGCTGGTCGCGGCGATCGCCAAGCCGTGGGACCAGGTCGCGCCCGCACCCGATCCCATCGCCTCCCCGGCAGCCCTCGTGGTCCCCGACCTGACTCCCGCCCCGACGCCACACGCGAGTTCCGGCAGCCCCGACTGGATCACTGTCACGGATGCCGCCTTGCACCACGATGCATGGGGTGTCATCGCGGTTCTCATCGCGCGACGTGACTCCTCGGGGGTCCCGGTCAGCCCGCCGCCCACGCGCTACATCGAGCGCTGGACACCGACGGCGACCGACCCGTCCGGCGCCGACGTCGCCTACCTCGACCGCGAGGATGCCCCGATCGCGGCGCTCGGGGTCACCATGCCCGACCAGGTCCAGGCCAAGTCTGTCCGGATCTGGCGGATGCACGCGAACGATGAATGGGAATGGGTCTACGCGGCGCGCATCGACAACCTGGCCACGAACCGCGCACCGCTCCTCGTCCGGATGCCACTCCTCGATGGGGAGCGGACCGTGCCGTGGGACGCCGGACGATATCGCGTCGACGTCCTGACGACCAGCGGCATCCACCGCATCTCGGTCCTGGTCCCGAACCAATTCGGCAACGTGCCGCGGCCGGATGAGTGGGCAGCGACAGCGCCGGACGTCGTCCCTGCCGCAGCAAGCAACCCGTCGCAGATCCGGGTGGGCCTCTTCGCGACGGTCGACGGCGCGGCGGTGCCTCTCGCGGCGCGCCAGTCGCCGCCACTGGGAGAAGCCCAGGCGTGGGGCGACGAGGTCTTCGCCGATGGCTCGATCGTCGCCACGACATACCTGCCAAGGGCGACCGGCCTCGGCGTGATGCTCACCTCGCACGCTGCCGTCAGCGATGCGTCGATCCGACGACTGGCGCCCGATCCCCTCCCGGACCCGCCAGCCGCAGCCGGAGGCATCTCCGATGCGCACGGTCGGACACCGTTCATCGTCTTCGCCGCGCCCGGTGGCGGAGTCTGGGCGCCCGGCGTCTACGCGGTGACCGTCGACTGGAAGGATGCCGCTGGCGCCCACCATGCGACCTGGCACGTGGACCTTCGACCCGGCGTCGGCTAGGGTCCCGGACCTCGCACGACGGCCGCTGTGGGCTATGCTGCGGACATGCCCCGTCCACTCTCACGCAAGGTCGCACTGGCGGAGCTCCACTGCCACCTCGGCGGCGCGGTGACCCCGGCGATCATGTGGGGGATCGCCCATTCGCAGGGGATCAAGCTCCCGACCAAGGACTACTGGGAATTCCGCGACATGATCACCGTGTCGCCACGTCGGAACCGCTCCTTCGACGGTTACCTCCAGCTCTTCCACTGGACCGAACTCATCCAGAGCTCGCCGCTCGCCGTCGAGCGTTCGGTCTACGAGGTCGTCGGCGGCGCTTATCGCAAGAACAACGTCACGACGATGGAGCTCCGCTTCAACCCGATGAAGCGGAACCGGGGCGGCGAGCAGGACCTCGATCACATCATCGCGGCGGCGGTCCGGGGCATGGACAAGGCGAGTCTCGAGTACCCGATCAAGCCTGGGCTCCTGTTCTGCCTCGACCGCGCCTTCCCGTTCGAACTCAACGAGATCATCGTCGAGAAGGCGATCGGCTGGCGCGATCGCGGCGTCGTCGGCGTCGACATCGCCGGCCCCGAATCGGCGACCTTCCGCGTCGCCGACTACCGCCGGCTCTTCCGGCGGGCTCGTCAGTTCGGCCTGGGGCTGACGGTCCACACTGGCGAATCCGGTCCCGTCGAGGAGGTCGCCCGGGTCGTGGAACTGCTCGAGCCCGATCGGATCGGCCATGGGGTAAAGGCCGCCTACGACCCGCGGGCGATGGCGATGATCCGTGACCGCGGCATCGTCCTCGAGATCTGTCCGACGTCCAACCTCAACACGCGGGTCGTCTCCGGGTGGGATGAGTTCCGCTGGATCTTCGACACCTTCCGGCGCAACGAGGTCCGGTTCACCATCAACACAGATGGTCCGGAGATGCTCAAGACCTACATCCGCGACGAACTCGCCCAGCTCGGACGGCTCGGGATCCTGTCCGTCGCCGACCAGGAAGTGGCCGCGGCCACGTCGCTCGCAGCCTCGTTCGTCCCGAACGTCAGCGATGTCCCGGCGCCTCGCCTGGAGCCCGCGTCGCGGGTCGCCGTGGAGCGCGAAGAAGCCTGATCCGGCTCGGGCGGTAACGCGAACCGCCGTCGGGCGTGGCGGTCCTGTCCGGGATCGCCCAGGTCGGGTCGACCCGGCGGCACGAGGAGGGCCATCTGATGCGCCCGATCCATCCCGGAGGCCGCTCGCGCGCGGTCCTCATCTGTGCGGTCCTTGCCGCATGTCTCGCTCTGCCGGCCGCCGCCAGCGCCGACACGACGCCGCCCGGTGCGGGGGATGCTCAGGTCACCGTGAGCACGACCGTCCACGTCTCGGCCAAGGTGGTCGCCACAGTGGACGTCTCATTCACCTGCGACCCGTTCCTGATCTACGACTGGCAGACCGGGCTGCAGGTGCCGTCGACGGTCGGCTATCTCGAGTCCGCTGGCGTCACCCTGACCCAGGCCCAGGGACGTTCGATCGCATCGGGGAGCAACGAGTTCGAGGGCGGGACCGTGGTGTGCGATGGCGCCACGGTCACGACCCGGTCGGTCTCCATCGTGGCGACCACGTTGCCCTGGAAGTCCGGGACCGCGATCGCGAGCGCCAGGCTGAATGTCTACGCTGTCGACTTCGAGTCGAGAGACTTCGGCGACAGCGGCTCGGTCGTCGTGAAGCTCGGGAAGTAGTCGGACCACAGCGCCCGCCGGCTGGCCACGCCACCTCGATCCGGTCAGTCGGCGGGTCGCGCCTCGATCCGATACGAGCAGCAGCGGTCACCTGACGCGATGTGCTGCTCGCGGACGACCTCGGCCCCGAGGACCTCCGAGAAGAGTTCGAGTTCGGCCTGACAGGCGGCCGGCGAGCCCTGGGCGACGCTGAAGATCGCGCAATTGTGCTCACGCAGCGTGATCGTGCCGTCGGCGGTCAGGAGGGCCTCGGCCAGGTAGCCATTGTTCGCCTGGATGACTGCCAACTCGCGGACCCGATCGACCAGCGAGGCATCCGGGGCGACCCGTTCGTTCATCTGCTCCCGAACGCGGTCGCCGAGCTGGCGGCGCCGTGCCGCGAAGACCTGGTCAAGGAGGTCGTCGCCACCGACCGCCTCGATCGCGGCGAGCAGGCCGGACGCGAGGGCGTCGTAGTTGGACGGGAAGAAGTCCTGGGCGTCGGCGGTCACGTCGTACAGGTGGCGCGGCCGGCCCACGCCGTGGCGGACCGTCTGGCGGCTCACCAGGTTCGCCGCCTCCAGCGCCCGGAGCTGCTGGAGCACTCCCGTCCGCGACGCACCCAGCCGGTCGGCAAGCTGGTCCGGCGAGCTGGGGCCATCGAGGCGAAGCCGAAGCAGGAGTTCGCGGCGTAGGTTGGACGGACCTCGCGGGACGGCGTGGTCGACCTGCGGCATGACCGCTGGATCGGCGGCGGTCAGCGGGGTGAGCTCCCTCATCGGCTCAGGCTAGCACCGGTGTCCGCGGGCGCGCTGTGCCGGTGTACGCTCGCGGTCATGGACCTCGATCTTTCGCCAGAGCACGTCCTTCTCCGGGACACGATCCGCGACTTCATGCTGACCGAGGTCGCACCCGTCATCGACGAGCACGAGCGCGCCCGGCGCTTCCCGGCTGAGATCGTGCGGCGCATCGGTGAGCTCGGCTGGCTGGGCATCCCGATCCCCGAGGACGAGGGTGGGGCGGGGCTGGACACGTTGGCCTACGCCATCGCCATCGAGGAGATCGGCCGCGTCTGGGGATCGCTGGGGCTGATCGTCGCCGCGCACACGAGCCTGGGCTGCGGCCCGCTCCATCTCGCCGGTTCGCACGAGCAGCAGCAGCGCTACCTCGTGCCGATGGCGCAGGGCTCGGTGATCGGGGCGTACGGCCTGACCGAGCCGGGCGCCGGCAGCGACTCGGGTGGCACGCGAACGACCGCACGCCACGAGGACGGCCCGGACGGCGGATCGTGGGTCATCGACGGCGGCAAACGGTTCATCACGAATGCGGGCCAGGCCGGGACCTACATCATCACCGCCCGGACGGGGACGCGCGACGACGGCGCCGCCGAGATCTCGGCGTTCATCGTGCCGGCCGACACGGCCGGCTTCTCGGTGGGGCGCCTGGAGGATAAGCTGGGGCTGCACGCGTCGGCGACCGGAGAGCTCATCTTCGAGGGCGCGCGCGTGCCCCACGCCAACATGCTCGGCGAGCAGGGGAGCGGCTTCAAGACGTTCCTGCGCATCCTCGACGGCGGTCGGATCTCGATCGGGGCGCTGGCGGTCGGTATCGCGCAGGGCGCGCTCGATGCGTCGATCCCGTACGCCCAGACGCGCGAGCAGTTCGGCCGGCCGATCGGCTCGTTCCAGGGGGTCGCCTTCATGGTCGCCGACATGGCGACCGAGATCGAAGCAGCTCGCGGGCTGGTCTGGCGCTCCGCCTGGCTCAAGGACCAGGGTCGCGACTTCGGCCTGGTGGCGGCGCAGGCCAAGCTGTTCGCATCCGAGGTCAGTTCGCGCGTCACCAACGATGCGATCCAGATCCACGGTGGATATGGCTACGTCACCGAGTACCCCGTCGAGCGCTACCTGCGTGACGCCAAGCTGACCGAGATCGGCGAAGGGACAAGCCAGGTCCAGCGACTCGTCATCGCGCGCAAGATCCTGGGGCTGCGGGTCGTCTAGCCGCCGGTGCCCGCAGCCGTCTCGATGCCCGATCGGATGATGCCCTTGAACTGCGGTGCCCAGGGACCCTGGCCGGCCAGCACGAAGGGCGACTGCTCGACCGCTTCGTACGTCGCGGCATCGGTCACGTACGACCGGGCGCAGGCGTCGATGGTCGGGCGCAGGCGTTCGTAGGTCGCCTTGTTCCGGAAGACGTACAGGTAGACCTTCACGGGGGTCGCCTGGTCCTTGCCCGACACGTCGAACGAGATCGCGGTCGGCGCCAGGACCGAGTCGTTGCAGCCCGCGTCGCCCGCGACGACGTTGTCGACATGCAGGCCGTTCTTCTGGAACTCGATGGCGATGCCCGGGAAATCGGCCGGTGTCGGGTCAGGCGGCCCCGTCTCGACGAACTGGCACGCACTGACGAGGAGCGCGACGAAACCGAGACCGAGCGCACGGGGGATGGACACGAGCCCGAGGCTACCACCGGTCGGCGATGGACGCCGCACAGGCCGACGGTTCAGCGGTCGCGGGCGCGCCGCTTGGCGTCGCGAAGGCGGGCCATCGTGTCGGCGGTTTCGGTCGGGACGGCGGGTGCTCCGGCGGGCTGGCTGGGAGGCGGTGGATCCACAGTCGGTGCCGGCGGGACGGGCACAGCGACGGACGGCGCCTGGGCCGCGGCGGTCGCGGCCGGTGCGGTCGGGGTCGGTGCCGACGTCGCCGCCGGCATCACGGCGGTGGGGGTCCGCATCGCCTCGCGCGTGCCGCTCGACCGGACTCGCTCGCTCGCGGCCAGGAGCCCTTCGGTCGTGGCCGTCCGCGGTCCGGCGGCCCGACGCCGCCGGCCGATCCCGGCGACCCAGCCGCGGGCGGCCGCCATCTCGCGCCGACCGAGCGACATCCGGCGCAGCGCGATGTCCAGCGGCCAGAGCAGCAGGGCGAGGACGAGCAGCAGCGGCCACAGGTCGGTGAACCGGTTCGTCGCGGTCAGGTCGTGGATCCACGGGTCCTTCGCGGTGGCGATGACGGACCCGCCGGTCGCCGCCCGGAGCGACGCCAGGAACGGCTCGTTCGCGCCCAGCTGCCGATACTCGGCCGCGGTCGGCGCGACCAACCCGACCGTCCGCCCCAGCGGCGACGAGCCCGGTCGCGTCTGGGTGATCCGGACGGCATATGCGCCCGGATCGATCTCGCCGAGCGGTGCCTCGTAGACCCCGGGCGCGATCTGGACGAGGTCGACGTCGCGCGGCTCGAGATCGGGCCCGACGACCACGGCGCTCGTCGCGTAGAAGTCGCGCGGCGAGCCGTCGGGTTCGACGCTCTCGACGTGGAGCCCGGTCGTGGTCGCCGGTCGGTCTCGAACGTCGCCTCGATGCCGCCGGTCTCCTCGCCCGGGAACGTCCAGCAGACGAGCTGGCTGAAGAACCGGTTGAACCCGCTCCAGCCGACCCAGTCCTTCGCCCATCGGCCCGGTCGAGTCCGACGTCCATGCCACCGACCGACCCGAGTCCGTACTGCCACTGGGCCAGGAGCGGATCGTCGCGCGCGGTGACCAGCACGCTCTGGGCGGCCGGCTTGATGGTCGTCCCGTTGTAGCCGCGGAGCTGCGGCAGCCCCTCGTCGAGGCCGCGCAGGATCGGCGACGACGACGTCTGGATCGGGAAGAACGGCTCCTCGACGATCTGCTGGCCGGAGACCTGCTGGGTCTCCTTGAGGAAGATGTCCGGGATGCTCGCCGGGTTCGTCGCGGCGTAGAAGCGGCCGCCGCCCTGCTTGGCGAGCTGCTCGAGGAACGGGTTCGCGCCGCCACCCGCGCCGACCGTCGAGAGCGTGATGCCGTCCGCCTTCATCTTGGCGAGGATCGCGTCGTACTGGCCCGATCGTCGACCAGCCGTCGGTCAGCAGGATGATGTGGCGGCGCGTCGCCGACGTCCCTTCGAGCGACGTCACCGCCTGGTCGAGGCCGGCGAAGATGTTGGTCTGGCCGTCCGCCCGGATCCCCGCGATCTGGCCCTGGAGGTCGCCGATGCCGCCGAGCGGCTGCGTCCTGACGACCCAGTGCGCCGCCTCGTTGAAGGCCACGACGCCCGAGCTCGTCGCGCTCGGTCATCGCGGCCGCGGCGCGCAGGATCGCCTCCTTGCCGATGTCGACCTTCTGGACGCCACCGATCCCGCTGGCGCCGCCGCCCGGATTGCCGCCGTTGAACGTGTTGCAGTGGCAGGCCGCCATCGAGCCCGACTGGTCGATGACGACGACGAGCGCGATGTCGGGCTGCTTCTGCCGGTCGCGCACGCCCATGTCGACCGGCAGCGTCTCCTCGAGCGGCGTCTTCTGGTAGCCGCCGGCGCCGTAGCTCTTCGGGCCGCCGACCATGACCAGGCCCTTGCCGAGATCGCGGACGTAGACCTGGAGCGCGGCCAGCTGACGGTCGTTGAGCCGGAGCCGCGGGACGTCCACGAGGACGACGCTGTCGTAGGTCGCCAGGCTGGCGAAGTCGGTCGGGAGCGCCTCGGGGATGAGGGTGTCGACCTGCTGGCGCTGGTTCTTGAGGGCGGCGACCAGTTCGGCTGCGACGCTGTCGTCGCCGGCGAGGACGAGCGTCCGCGGCTCGCCCTTGACGATGGTGTTCGAGTCGGCGCGGTCGTTCTGGCTGAACGTGTCGCGGGCGGCCTCGACGACGGCGCGGAACGTATGGAAGCCGGCCTCGGTCGGCGTGACGTCGAAGGTCACGCGTGGTCGAGCCCGCCGCGAGCTCGACGGGCTGGGTCGCGACCAGCGCTCCGTCGGCGAAGAGGCGGACCGTCGCGGTCTGGGCGACCGTTCGAGCGGACCTCGACGACGACCGGGACCGACTCGCCGAGGCGGGCCGTCGAGGGCGTCGTCAGCCGCTCGATCGAGCACCTCGTCGACGTCGCCCGGGCCGATCCGGCGGGTCTCGATCCGGACGCCCTGTGACGCGGCGAGCGCGGCCTCGGCCTGGCCGCCGCCGGTCGTGTCGTTGCCGTCGGAGAGCAGGACGATCCGCTTCTGGGCGTCGTCGGGGAAGAGCGCGGTCGCGAGGCGCAGCGCGCGCGCCGATGTCGGTCGCGGACCTGACCGGGGTCGAGGCGAGGCGGTCGATCTCCGCGAGGTCGGACGGCAGCCGCTCGACGAGCGCCTGCTTGCCGAACGCGACGATCCCGGCGACGTCGCCGCTCGGGTCGTTCCGCGAGCGTCTCGCGCAGGAACGCGAGGGCATCCTCGCGTCCCGCGTTGCCGACCGAATCGGACAGGTCGACGACGAAGACGGTGGCGAGCCGGTCGACCGGCAGGACCAGCTGGAACCCGGCCAGCGCGAAGACGAGGGCCGCCAGCAGCAGCCGACCGCACGACGAGCGCGACGCGCCGGCGCCCCGACGCCCATCCGCCGACGCGCGCCGAGGTGGAGACCGATCGTCAGCAGCAGCGCCGGGATGAGCAGGAGGAGCGCGAGCGGCGCGTCGAAGCGAGATGCCCATCAGGCGCCGCCGTCCGTGGCGCCGCGCCCGAACCGAGCCCCGAGCCCGCGTCGCAGCCGGATCAGCGCGTCACGGTGGTAGACGGCCCACTCGACGCACAGCCCGAGGAGGACGAGCAGGACGATCGGGACCCACAGCTCGTCGCGGGTCGTGGGCCGGGCTTCGGCGGCGGGCTGCGCCCCGGGATCCGCCGAAGCGCCGGGTGCCACCGGCCGACGCCGAGAGCCTCGATCGCGGCCGCCGAGCCCGGGCGCGATCGTCGATTCGTCGACGTCGAACAGGTCGACGGCGAAGCGAGTCGGGCGCGGTCGGGTCGACGCGGTCGCGCCAGAGCGGCGCTGCCGACCGCGCTGGCGGCCGATGGTGACGCACGCGGCGCGGCGGCGACGGGCGATCCCGGCGTGCGGCCGGCAGGCGAGGTGCGGCGTCACCGTGTAGATGCCGGGCAGGTCGGTCCCCGCGAAGGTGACCCTCGAGCGGCCTGGTCGGCACCCGGGACCAGCTCGACGACCGATCCGTCGGGCCGCGTCACGGACAGGCCGGTCGCGCTCGCCGGGATGGCAAGCTCGACCGGCGTCCCGGGCTGGACCGCCTCGGTCGGTGCCTGCGACCCGCCGAGCAGCTCGCCGGTCAGGTTCGCGAGCAGGATCGGGAAGGCGACCTGGAGCGGCAGGTCCGACTTGCGCGGCTCGAAGGCGAGGACGGCGGTCGGCAGGCCGGCCCGCGTGCCGGCGTACAGCAGCGGCGCGCCGGCGGGCCCGGGGATGACGGTCCGCGCCCAGTCGGGCAGCGTCAGCTTCGCCGCCGAGGCGATGTGGGTCGTGGACAGGTCGACGTAGCGGAGGATCGGCTCGGCCGGGTCGAGCGACCCGATCCCGGGGTTCGTGAGGGTGCCGGTGACCGTCGCCGAGCGCGCTCGTGCGCGGTCGGCGCGATGGCGAGGATCGGCGTTCGCGGCAGCGTCGCCGGCAGGGCGCCCTCGAAGATGACGAGGTCCCAGCGGTCGCCGTCCGGCCGCGCGGCCTTGTCCGGCCGTACTCGGTCGGCAGTGACCCCGAACAGCTCGACGTTCGGCAGGTAGCTCAGCGCGGTCTCGAGATACGGGTCGCCCGCACCGACGACCAGGATCTCGCGGGGCCGATCGGGCGGGATGACGGCCCAGGCGTGGTCGTCGACCGCGAGCTGGTCGGGGGCGGCGGTCACAGCGGGATCGGCGCCGACGAGTCGGAGCTCGAGGGTCGCGACGTCGCGCGGGACGTCGTCGATGACGACGTCGGAGCGGGCCTGCGGGTCGAGCTGGAGGTCGCGGACCTCGATGAGCCCGCCGTCGCCCCAGACCTCGAGACGACGGGCGGCACGTTCCAGGTCGAGGTTCGCGACGCTGACGAACACGGACCGCGTGACGGCCGACGGCGCGGTCCGGACCGCGAGCGCGACGATCGCCTGGTTCTTCCGCTCGCGACCGACGGGCAGGACCGTGACCTTGGCCGGCACCTTCGTCGCACCCGCGACGGGTGTCGCGAGGGCGCCGTCCGTGGCGACCAGGATCTGCGCGTCGCCCGAGCGCGCCGCGAGCTTGCCGGCGAGTTCGAGGGCGTCGCCGAGGTCGCCGCGACTGCTCGACACCGCGAGGCCGTCGAGCGCCTGGCGGACGCGTCCCAGGTCGGTCGTCTCGTTGACCACGATCCGAGCGCCGCCGGTCCGCGGCGATGACGCTGACCTTGCCGCCGGTCGGCAGGTCGCGCAGCGCCGCGACTGCGGCCGCCTTGGCCGCCTCGAGGCGGTTCGGGCCGACGTCCGTGGCGCCCATGCTGGCCGACGTGTCCAGCACGACCACGACGTCGCGTGCCAGCCCGGCCGGACGCTCCAGGAACGGCCGCGCGGCGAGCAGCGCGAGGACGACCACGAGCAGGAGCTGGAGGAGAAGCAGCAGGCTCCGTCGCAGCTTCTGCCACGGCGCGTTGGCCTCGACGTCGGCGACGAGCCGCGACCACAGCAGGGTCGATGGCACGACCGTCTCGTCGCGCCGCAGCTTGAGCAGGTACATCGCGACGACCGCCGGGATGAACAGCAGGCCGAGCAGCGCGAGCGGGGTCGTGAACGGCACGCGGCTAGCCCAGCACGCGCCGGCGACGGAGCTCGGCGAACATCAGGTCGGCGAGGTTGGTCGTCGGACGAGAGGTCGACGTAGCTCGCACGGCGCTTGGCCGCGAGGTCGGCGAAGCCGGCCTTCCAGTCGGCCAGGCGCGCCTTGTACGCGTCGAGCGTGGCCAGGTCCACCGTCACGTCGATGCCCTCGCCGGTCTCGACGTCGACCAGCCGGAGGTCGCCCTCGAGCGGCGGATCGAGCTCGTCGGGCGACAGGACGTGCAGGATGACCAGCTCCGAGCCCGTCGCGGCGAGCTCGCGGATGATCTTGTCGGCCGCGGGGTCGAGCAGGTCCGAGACGAGGATGACGACGCCGCGGCCGTGGAGTTGCGCCGCGGCGTGTCGTGCCGCGGCGACCAGATCGGTCGGGCCGTCGGCAGGCTCGATCGCGGACAGGTCGGCGAGGAGCCGGAAGACGCGGCCCGAGCCGCGCATCGAGGCACGACGTCGCGCGATCCGTCCGGACAGCGCGCTGACCGCGACCCGATCCTCGCTCGCCAGCCCGATGTAGCCGAGCGCGGCGGCCGCACGCTTCGCGAACAGCAGCTTCGCCGGATGACCGGTCGCCATCGACGCCGAGGCATCGATGAGGAGGGTGACGGTGACGTCCTCCTCCTCGACGAAGAGCTTCACGAAGAGCCGCTCGAGGCGGGCGTAGACGTTCCAGTCGAGCTGGCGCAGGTCGTCGCCGAGGGTGTAGTCGCGATAGTCCGCGAACTCGACCGACTGGCCGCGCTTGACGCTCCGCCGGCCGCCCTTCAGTCCGCCGCGGACCGGCGACCGCATCAGGAGCAGGAGGCGCTCGAGCTGGCGCAGGAACGCCTCGTCGAAGACGGTCGGGTCGACCTCGCTCGGCAGGAAGGCCTGCCGGGTCCCGGCGGTGGGCGGCGTCGTGGAGGCTATCCATCGCGGTCGCCGCCGATCGTTGCGACGCTACTCGACGGTCGGCGCGACGACCGCGTCGAGGATGGACCGGATGATCGCCTCGGTCGTGATGCCTTCGGCCTCGCCCTCGAAGTTGAGGATGATCCGGTGGCGCAGCGACGGCAGGGCGACGGCCCGGATGTCGTCGATCGAGACGTTGAAGCGGCCGTCGAGCAGGGCGTAGATCTTGCCGCGCGGTCACGAGCGCCTGGGCGCCGCGCGGCGAGCCGCCGTAGCGGACGTAGTCGCGGACGAGCCCGGGCGCGCGCGGCTGGTCGGGATGCGTGGCCGCGAGCACGCTCACGGCGTAGGCGGTCACGTGCGGCGCGATCGGGACGGCGCGCGCGAGCCGCTGCATCTCGACGATCTCGGCCGCGGTGCAGACCTTGCTGGCGGTCACGGAGTCGGCGCCGGTCGTCCGGTCCATGATCGCGATCAGGTCCTCCTCGGACGGGAAGGGGACCATGACCTTGAACAGGAAGCGGTCGAGCTGGGCCTCGGGGAGGGGATAGGTGCCCTTCCATCTCGAGCGGGTTCTGGGTCGCGAGGACGAAGAACGGCGCCTCGAGCGGGAAGCGCTGGCGGGCGACCGTGACCTGGTGCTCCTGCATCGCCTCGAGCAGGCTCGACTGGGTCTTGGGCGTCGCCCGGTTGATCTCGTCGGCGAGGACGAGGTTGGCGAAGATCGGCCCGGGCTGGAACCGGAAGACGCGCTGGCCGCCCTCCTCGATGAGGATGTTCGTGCCGGTGATGTCGGCCGGCATCAGGTCCGGCGTGAACTGGATCCGGTTGAACGTGCAGTCGATGACGTCGCGCGATGGTCCGCACGAGCATCGTCTTGCCGAGGCCCGGGACGCCCTCGAGCAGGACGTGGCTGTTGGCGAGCAGCCCGGTCAGGGTCTGGCGGACGAGCGCGGCCTGACCGACGATGACCCGGCCGACCTCGCGTTCGATCGCCTGGGCGCGTTCGGCGAAGGCCTCGGGGGCGAGTCGGGGGGTCGCCTGCTCGGACGTGCTGGATGCGTTCATGGGGCCTCCGGCGTCAGTTCGATGGGATCGAGCGAGCTGAAGTAGTCGCGGACGTAGTCCTTGACCGAGAGCGGGATGTAGCCGCGGTCGAGCGAGGTCTGGGCGTAGCGTTCGAAGTCGGTGTAGACCTGCTGGTACGGGCGTCAGCGTCCCGTTGTTCGAGCCCTGGCCCGTGCCGTTGCCCTGCTGGGTCTGGCCGTCGCCGCCCGTCCCGGCGATGTACGACGGGTCGCCGGGCTTGCCGAGGCGGTCGAACGGCGCGAAGACCGAGGACAGGTCCGCGCCGAGCTCGGACGGGCGGTTCGGGTTCGTCGGGCCGGCCGGCTGGCCGTTGCCGCCGATGCCGTTGCCGAGCGAGCGGGCGTTCGAGCCGCCGCCACCGATGGCGCCCTGGCCCTGGCCCTTGCCCTTGGCCCTGGCCCTGACCCTGGCCCTGACCCTGGCCCTGACCTTGGCCCTGGCCCTGACCTTGCCCCTGACCCTGGCCTTGGCCCTGGCCCTGGCCCTGACCTTGCCCCTGGCCCTGGCCCTGACCCTGGCCCCTGGGCTCGCTGGCCCTTGACCCTGGCCCTGACCCTGGCCGCTCGGACGCGGACTGCCCTGCGCCTGGCCCTGCTGACCCTGGCCCTGCTGCCCTTGGCCGGCAGGCTGCCGCCCGGCATCGGCCAGGTCGCGCCGGGCAGTCCTGGAGCCGTGACGCGGCGCCCGCGAGGTCCCGCGTCGTCGTCACCCGCCGGTCGGCGCCGGTCAGAGCGCTCGCCGAGTCGATCGAGCGCCGACCTCGCGCCGGCGGTGTCGCCCTGGGCCAGGCTCTGGGCCGCGTCGCTCAAGCGCGGTTCCCGCCGCGCCATCGGCCTGCGATGCGGTCGCCTCCATCTCGGCCAGCTGCCGAGCGAGATCCGCGCTGCTGGCTCCGGCGTCATGTCGTCGAGCTTGTCGCCGAGGTCCTTGAGGTCGTCTCGTGCCTTCTCGGGATCGCCGTCCTTGTTCGCGTCGGGCTTGCCGGTCGCGGCGTCGCGACAAGGCGACGGCTCAGCGACGTCAGCGAGGCCGCCCGCTGCTCGTTGGCCGGATCGATCTGGGCGCGGACCTCGGTCTCGATGGCGCCGAGGCGCGCGAGGTTGACGTCGAGGTCGTTCGGCTGTCTGGCGAAGCTGGCGGGCCAGGTCGCGGAGCTCCTGCGGCCAGCCGCGTCCGCGGGTCGTTCGCGTCGGCGCCCTTGTCCTCGAGCTCCTCGCGCGACTCTGTCGAGTCGCTCCGCCTGTCGCTCCGCCGCCTCGCGGACCTGCTGCTGCTGGGCGATGACGGCGTCCTGCGGGTTCGGGATGAGCGAGGACCGGCACGAGGAGCAGGAGGGCCAGCGACCAGCGACGCCCGCCGGGCGGCGAGAGAACCGCGGCCTGAACAGGCGACCTGGGCGCCAGACGGAGGGCAGCGAGGGCGTCGGCCGCTGGCGGCGGACGAACCGATCGGTCTCGGCGGCTTCGTCGAGGTCTGGGCGTCCATCGAGTCGGTGTCGGCCGGCTCGGGCGACGGACCTGCCGAAGCCGGGAAGGCCGACGGCGAGTTCGAGCGCGCTCGAGACCCGGTCGCCGAGGCGCCGCTTCGGCGTCCACGGCCAGCGCTGTCTCGCCGAGCGAGGTCGTGCGCGGACGACTCGCGACGAGCCAGGCGAGGACGCCGACGACCGGGATGGCCGCCGCGATGACGGGCGCCGATGCGAGCGGGACGAACCGGGCGACCGTCCAGAGGACGAGCTCCGCGACGACGATCGCGGCCAGGGCGATCCACGCCCGCCGGACGATGCGGCGGAGCCACAGTCGGCGGCGGTGGGGCCGCAGCGCACTGCGGACGGCGAGCAGCGTCCGGGTCCAGCGGTCCGTCCAGCTGCGCCACGCGGATCCGGCGGCACGACTGGTCGGGTGTGCGCGAGCCGCGCGGCCGCTGCGCCAGGCGAGCGCTCGTCGGAGAGGCATCAGGACGCGCCTCTCGACCGGACGCGCGCCACGGCGCAGCCGCCAGCGCCGGGTCGGCGAGACGAACTGGACGGAGAGGATGAGGAAGACGACCGACAGGACCAGCCAGGCGACGACGGTCTTGGGCCAGATCGTGTCGGCGGTGCGTCCCGAACGGCACGACGTCGTTGACGACGACCGGACCCTTGCCCGGGATGACGACCACGCCGCCCGCGAACCCGCCGCCCTGACCTACGGGGACCGGCGGAGCGGGGATGGCAGGCGCGATCACGCCGCCGCCGCTGGTGTCGACGCGGTTGGCGAAGATGACGCCGTTCTGGTTGAGCACGAACGTGTCCCTGAACCGGCAGTAGTACCGGAGCGAGTTCTCCGAGGAGCACAGGGCATCGGTCGGGGTGATCTCGGCCTGGGCGAGGAACGGGTTCAGATAGGCCAGGGGACCCGGGGCTGGTGTCCCGACAGCTGGCGCCCCTCCGAAAGCCGCGGCCGGCGTCGCCAGGGCCTGCCAGAACACGATCACGAACAGCGTCCCGATCGATGAGCGTCAGCACGCCGAAGATCGTGATCGCCGTCGCTGCCTGCGTCCGCTTGACGATGCTCGAGCAGAACAGCCCGAACGCACCCGAACCCGAGCGCCGTCACGACCAGGACGAGGTAGCCGCGCACGAGGTCGTCCGGCGCGACGCCGCCGAACACGAACACGACAGCGGTCAGCGGGATCGAGGCCGCGATGAGCAGCCAGACATAGACGAGTGCGCTGAGCGAGCTTGCCGATGACGATGGCGACCGAGGTGATCGGCGTCGCGGCGAGCATCTCGAGCGTCTGCTTCTCGCGTTCGAGGCTGATCGCGCCGGCGGTCGACATCGGGGCGAGGAAGACCACGAGCAGCGTCTCGAGCATCAGCAGCGCCGCGAAGATGCCCTGGCCGATGGCTGCGGTCGCGAACGCGCCGCTCCCGCCGAAGCCGGTCGTAGTACGTGCGCTCCATGATCAGCTCGACCATCCAGGCGAACCCGCCGAGCAGCAGGAGGTAGAGGCTCAGGATCACGAACGCTCGTCGGCCGCGCATCCGTCCGCGGAGCTCCTTGACCCCGATCGCGCTGATGCCCACCCCGGTTCGGCGCAAGCCGGCGAACGGCGGTCGCCGTCGAGGCGCTGCCGGTGCCGGCGGGATGACCGGGTCGGTCGGGGCCGGTCGAGGAGCTCTTGTCGTCCGTCATCGTCGCCCCCTACGCGACCGCTGCCGGGCCGGGCCCGCCTGCGGTCACCTGGAGGAACAGCTCCTCGAGGTCGCTCGCGGCGCGCGCGAAGCTGACGATCGGGCAGTCCGGCGGCGACCGACGCGGCGAGGAGCCGGGCAGCCGCCGCATCGTCGCCGCGGAACCCGAGCTCGATGGTGCCGTCGGCCAGGATCGTCGCCGAGGCGACGTCCGGATCGGCCGCGAACGCGTCACGCGCCGCCGTCGAGCGCCTCGCCGTCGAGCAGCAGGCGGACGCGCAGGACGGCCCCGAACCGGAGTCGCTCGCTCGATGTCCGCGACGCGACCCTGGGCGAGGACCTGGCCGTGATCGACGATCGCGACGCTCGTGCACAGCTCCTCGAGCTCGGGGAGGATGTGGCTGCTGATGACGATCGTCTTGCCCATCGAGCGGAGCTCGCGGAGGAGCTCGCGCAGCTCGACCCGGGCGCGCGGGTCGAGGCCCGATGCGGGCTCATCGAGGAGCAGGACCTGCGGATCGTGGACGAGGGCGTGGGCCAGGCACAGCCGCTGCTGCATGCCGCGCGAGAGCGTCTGGACGTAGGCGTCGCGCTTGTCCGCCGAGATCGACCAGGTCGAGCAGGTCGCCGATCATCCGCCGACGCGGCCGGCCGGGTCAAGCCCGTAGCAGCGGGCGAAGAAGTCGAGGTACTCCCAGACCTTCATGTCGTCGTAGACCCCGAACGACGTCCGGCATGAACCCGAGGACGCGGCGGACCTGGTCGGGGTTCCGGGTCACGGACCAGCCGGCGATCTCGGCCTCGACCGGCCGACGGCTGCAGGAGCGTGGCCAGCATCCGAAGGGTGGTGGTCTTGCCCGCGCCGTTCGGCCCGACCAGCCCGAAGATCTCGCCCTCGGCGATGTCGAGGTCGATGCCCGCGACCGCGATCGTCCGGTCGTAGCGCTTGACCAGGCCCTCGGTGCGGACGATCGGCGCTCATTCGACCGTCCCCGTCACGGCGACGTCGACCTGGAAGCCGACCTGGTCGGCGCGGTCGTTGACGAAGCGGACCAGCACGGTGCCGGTGGTCGGGTCGACGTAGCGCGCCGGGTCGGTCACCGTGTAGCGCGTCCCGCTGGCGAGGTGGGGGAGCCGCTTCCAGGTCTGCGCCGCCGAGGTCGAAGAGCTCGACGTCCGCGAGCCCGTCCTGCACGGCGACATCGCAGTCCCGGCCCGGTGCGGGTGACGCCGGATCGGACGGTGGGTCGATCGCCGGGTTCGGACACCGCGGCGGGATGGACGAGACCGGCTCGACCGGCACCGCTTTCCCGCCAAGCGTCCCATCGCCGAAGTTCATGGCGATCGCGAGCTCGGTCGCGGCGAACCGGCCATCGAAGGCGATCGGCCGATAGGCGAGGGTCGCGCTGCCGCGACCGAAGTTGATCGAGCTCGGGTCCTTCGAGAACATCTGCGCGTCGCTGCCGACGACCGTGGACCGCAGCAGGTCGGCGCGGAACGTGGTCTTGCCGCGGATCGTCATGTCGGCCGGCAGGTAGTACAGGACGTTGCCGGATGGCGCGGCTTCTGGTCCGCGACCGCGACGTCGAGGAGCGCGTCGCGAGCCCCAGGCAAGGACGACCGGTCCGTCGCCGGAGAGCAGGTTCGTCGAGCCGAACATCGGGTCGTACGTCAGCTGGTCGACCATGTTGTGCCGAACGTACTGCTGACTGGCGGCCGCCGTCGCGGTGATGTCCGCCGAAGAGTCCCGCTCCGACCACCTTGTCCGACAACGACTGGCCGAACGGGTTGAAGGTCATCGGCGCATCGACGGTCGCGCTCGCGCCCGGCTCGAGGTCCGCCAGGACCACGACGGTCTGTCCGAGGACCACGGCCGGCCGCTCGAGCCGCCGGGTCGATGCGTTCGTGACCGTGCCCTTGAGCCGTCCGTCCTCGAGCCGCAGGTCCGCCTTCACCAGCGGCACGCTGACCGCGGTCTCGGCCCGGATGGCGCGGAGGGACGAGAACCCGACGCCCAGGTCGCGGACGCGCGCCGGGTCGCCCTGCAGGACGTCGAGGCTGTTGGCCGTTCCCGTGTTCGCCGAAGAAGTCGCCGCTGATCGGCGCGGACAGCAGGGCCCCGCCCGGCACCCGGACCTGGTAGACGCCCCGCGTCGGCGAGAAGAGCCCGAGGTAGACCTGCGCCGTGCCGTCGGTCGTGCCCGGCGCGCCGCGAACGATGGCGAGCTCGTTGACCACGAGTTCGCTGCCGCGCAGCGGCCGCGCCGAAACCGTAGGCACCGACCGCGAAGACGACGATGAGGGCAGGGATCGTGAACCACGCCCACTCGCGACGGTCGAGACGCCGCAGGACGAGGTAGTTGATCGGCCCGACGAGCAGGATGTAGACGAGCAGGATCAGGATCAGGCCGCCGATCGGCGGGAGGGCCAGCGCCGGCAGCTGCGAGACCGCTCCGATCAGCAGGTTGTCGTCGAAGAAGGACAGACCGCCGGACGTCCGTGTCGGCAGCACGCGTCGCCACAGGTCCTGCGCGCTGTCTGTCTTGGCGATCCAGTCGACGCCCGGGTCGAAGCCGAGGAGAGTCACCGAGCCGGAGCCGTACGACCGCTCGGCCGCGACGACCCGATCGCCGACCGTCGCGAGCGTGCGGCCGTCGATGAGCTCGCCGCGACAGCGCCGGCAGCGTCGTCGCGTCGGTCGGGAGCTCGCCGAGCAGACCGGTCAGGTCGGCCGCGGGGACGTCGGTCGTGACGACCGGCCGGAACGGGAGCAGTCGCATCGGGGAACGCGGCCAGCGCGGCCGGGCCGATCGTCCCGCCGGCGATGACGAGGCGTCCGCCCCCGGCCAGCCAGCCACGCAGCGCGGCGAGTTGGGCGGCGTGAGGCGGTCGGCCTCCGACGTCCTGCCAGACGAGTCGGTCGATCGAGGCCCACGCCTCGACGCGTTCGGGCAGATCCTCGGGCGTCAGGGTGACGATGACCGGCGCGACCTGGTTGTTGTTGGGTGGCAGGTCGATGCTCGCCGACGATCCGCTCGGGATGCTCGGCGATGACCGCGACGACCAGTTGGCTGGCGTCGTGGACGGTGAAGCGCGCCTTCGTCGAGGCGACCGTGGTCGTCGCCATCGACGAGGTCGACCTTGAGCTCCGACCCGAAGGCCGGCGGCTGGGCGTACAGGACATAGGTCTTGTCGGCCTGCGTCGGCAGGTCGACGGCGGTGCCGAATCGCGTCTGACCCTGGGTGCCACCCGCCAGGCGGAGCTCGCCGGCGATCGGCGGGCCATCGTTCTTGAGGTGGACGGAGATGGCGACCCACGAGCCGACGCGGGCGTGACCCGCGACGCAGGACATGCGCCTCCATCATCGGCGTGTCCGCTGCGGCGGCGGGCGCGACCGACGGCCCGAGAGCCGCGAACAGGACGCCGGCGAGCGCCACGAGACGTGCGCCGTGACGGGCGGCCGAGGAGATGCGTGGCGTGAGCGGGTGACGGAGCACGAGCACCCCACGGTGGTCGGGTCGGTGTCTGGTCGGAGGGAGGACGCCCGAGGCCGGTCGAAAGTTGCACGTCCTGCGGCGTCCGACCGGCGGCTATCGTACGATGGAGCGGTCCCAGAGCCCTTGGCGACGCGCCGTTCGTGAGGTTCCGTGCCCGAGATCCGTCCTTTCCGCGCCCTCCGATATGACCGTTCGACCGTTCCCGACCTCGGCCTCGTCGTCGCGCCTCCGTATGACGTCATCGGACCGGACGAGCACGCGCGCCTGCTGGCCCGTCATCCGGCCAACGTCGTCCGACTCGACCTGCCCCACGACGAGATGGGTGACGAGCCGGATGATCGCTATCGGCGGGCCGCCCGGACGCTGGCCGCGTGGCGGTCCGACGGGACGCTCCACAAGGATCCGCATCCGTCGATCTACGTCTACGAACAGGCGTATCGCGTGCCCGGCACCGATGTGGCGCGGACCCAGCGCGGCTTCTTCGCCCGGCTTCGGCTGGAGGCGTTCGGAGCGTCGTCCGGCGTGCTCCCCCACGAGCGGACGCTGGCGGCCGCCCGCGAGGATCGCTACAAGCTGCTCCGCGCCACGGGCGTCAACACGAGCCCGGTGATCGTGCTGTACGACGACCCGGACAGCATCGGGCGGCCCATCCTCGACCTCGTGACGAGCGGTGCCGCCGGCGGCCGACATCGTCGACGAGGACGGCGTCCACCACCGACTCTGGGCGGTCCCGGCCGATGGCGATGCTGCGGCCGCGCTCGCGCCGCTGATCTCCGTGGCCGCGGATCGACCGGTCTACATCGCCGACGGCCACCACCGCTACGAGACGGCCCTCCGCTATCGGGACGAGCGGCGGATGGCCCGTTCCTGCGAGGAGGACCCGGCGTTCGACTACATCCTCACGCTGTTCGTCGACGCCGTCGGGGAGCAGCTCACGGTGCTGCCGACCCATCGGATCGTGCGCGGTCTCGGGGATGACGGCGTCGACCGGCTCCTGTCCTGTCTCGACGATCTCTTCGACGTCCGTCGCGACGTCGACGCGGCCGAGCTGGTCGCGCGGTTCGAGAGCGGCGGCCCTGGCATCGGGTGGTGCCGGCGTGTTCGGGCTCTGGACCCGCCGAGGCGGCGCACTGCTGAGCGCCCGACGCGACGCGTTCGCGCCGTACCTGCCGCCGGGTGGCGACGCCGTCCGAGCCCTGGACGTCACGCTTCTGGGCGTCGCCCTCGAACGACTCGCGGCGATCGACGCCGACGCAGTGGCCGCGGGGGCCATCGGCTTCACCAAGTCCGCGGCCGATGCCGTCGCGCTCGTCGATGCCGGGAGTGGCGGCGCGGACGCCGCTTCCTCCTGGAGCCCACCCCGATCGCCTCGGTGCTCGCGGTCGCGACGGACGGCGATGTCATGCCCCAGAAGTCGACCTATTTCTATCCGAAGGCCCTGACCGGCCTCGTCATCAACCCGCACGAATGGTGAACCTGCATGCCCGATACGACGCCTGAGCAGATCCTCGCCCGCGCCCAGGTGCCGCCGGCGAACGGTCGACCGGTCCGCAAGGACGAGATCGAGCTCGACGAACGCGGCATCTACGTCGAGTCGTGGTTGCCCGAGCGGCGGTCGCGCCGCAAGCCGCTCCTGTTCGTCCACGGCGAGCTGAGCGGTTCGTGGCTCTGGGAGCGCTATCTCGGCTACTTCGCGGCCCGTGGCTGGGAAGGCCACGCGCTCAACCTGCGCAACCACTTCTGGTCGCAGACCGCCGACCCGGCCACGCTCTCGTTCGACACCTACACCGAGGATGTCGTCGCGACGCTCGAGCGCTTCCCGGCCGGCGTCGTGGTCGTGGGTCATGGCATGGGCGGCCTGCTCGCGCTCAAGGCGGCCGAGCGGATGCCGGTCTCCGGCCTGGTCCTGTTGAGCTCCGAGCTGCCGCGTGACCTGCGGGTGCCCGCCCGACAGCACGAGCTGCGCGATATCCCCGAGGTCTATGGCAAGTCGATGATCGGCTGGGAGACGCTCCCCGAGCGCCTGTTGCGCGACGAGCGGGATCTGACCCTGCCCGACATCCTGCGCATCCAGCACCTGCTCGGCCAGAAGCCGCACGAGGCCGGCGCCGCACGGCGCCAGATGCTCGCGGGCGTGCCGGTCGATCGACGCGGGTTCGCGGAGATCCCGCGTCTCGTGGTCGGGGCGGGCCTCGATCGGACGGTGTCGCTGGCCGAATCCGAACGCCTGGCGGAATGGCTCGATGCCGGCTATGAGCCGTTCGCGGCGCACTCGCACTACGGCCTCGTCGTCGGTGAGAACAGCTACCAGCAGGTCGCCGACGCGATCCGCGGGTTCCTGGAAGTCAATCGGCTCTAGTCCGTCGCTCGGCGCTCGCGCCGCGCGACCCTGCGGGTCGGCTGTCGCGGTTCCGTGGTCTGCGCTGGTATCATGGCCGACCGGCGCGGCGGTCTCGCCCGGCGCCCCTTGTGCCGCATTCGTCTAGAGGCCTAGGACACCGCCCTCTCAAGGCGGAGACCACCGGTTCGAATCCGGTATGCGGTACCAACCCCCATTCGTCGGCTCACACGCGATGTCGTCGGGTGCGCACTCGCCATCACTCGAGGGCGTAGGCGATCAATCGCTCGAGGCGCATGCTCCGGCCCTCGGCGACAGCGCGGGCGTGATCGGCCGGCTCGAGGAGTGGCCGGGCTTCCTCGACCGGTGCGCCGAGCTGGGCGATGATGTCGGGTACCTCGCCGCCGATCTCGTCGTTGAAGCGTTCGGCTGCCGCACCGAGCCGGACAGCCCGTTCCGGCCGACCCATCCCGAGCTCTGCGGCCGCGAGCATCTTCAGACCGAGTGGCAGACGCCCCAGCGTTCCCAAGTCGTACCACAGTCGCAGACTTTCGCGGGCCGTGGCAAGGGCGTTGGGATAGTCCCCGATCGCCCGATAGAACATCGGAAGAGTCTCGAGCCAGTCGGCCACGTCATGCATCTGCCCGAGGCGTCGGTTGGCGTCGATCGCCTTTTGGATCCCCTCGAATGCGGCCGGGATGTCGCCGCCGTGGCCCGTAAGGATCGGCGCGACGTGCAGCCAGGAAGAGACGATCGTCGCGTGTGCTTCGTCGCCGGTTTGTTGATAGAGGTCGCGGCTCTCCTCGGCGCACCTGATCGCATCGTCCAGTTGCCCGCGCGCGATCGCGCCCCAGGCGCAATCCAGCAGGGCGGCCGCGATCATGCCCTCGTCACCAAGCGTCCGGATGATCCCAAGCGCCTCCTCGTAGAGGGCGAACGCGCTATCCCCGTCACCCTGCCAGTACTCGAGGCCGGCGAGTGCCCTTAGCGCCTGAGCTCGGACGAGCGTCGGCTCGACGGCCGCCGGCAGCGCCAACAGTGCTTCCAGCCAGCGCGCTCCCTCCCGAAGGTCGGCCCAGTAGTGCCAGTAGTCCCAGATCGAGCCAGCGATCCGAAGACCGACCGTGACGTCGCCGCCGTTGGTCGCCCATCGCAGCGCAGCTCGGACGTTCTCCTGCTCCGCGCGTAATCGGTGCTGCCAGGTTCGCAGGTTAGATGAGCGAAGTTCCGGGCCTGCTGCCTCGGAGAGCGCCAGCACGTGCAGCGCATGGCGCCGCCGTATCGCCGTCTCGTCCGCGCCCACGTCGAGCTTCTCGGCCGCGAACTCACGGATGACCTGGAGCATGCGGAAACGGGGCTCGGTGCCGTCGGTTGCCATCGGCTGGACCAAGCTCTTGTCGGCGAGTGAGGTTAGCCCGCCGAGGGTGTCGATGCCCAGTTCCGCGCCCGGGTTGCAGACGTCCTCGGCCGCGTCGAGCGTCCAGCCGCCCGCGAAGACGGCGAGTCGTTCGAACAGGCGCGCTTCGGGAGCCTCGAGCAGGTCGTAGCTCCAATCGATCGCGGCGTGCAACGTTTGCTGCCGGGTCGGCAGATCGCTCGCCCCGCCGACAAGCACGGGCAAGCGGTTCGCGATCCGGTCGAGGATCGCGGCCGGGGAAAGCAGCCTGATCCGCGCCGCGGCCAGCTCGATCGCAAGAGGCAAACCGTCGAGTCGGCGGCAGATCTCGACGATCGTGCCCGCGTTCTCGCTGGTGATCTCAAATGCCGGCTTGACCGCACGCGCTCGCTCGACGAACAGCGCGATCGCCTCGTAATCACCGAGCATCGCCAGCCGTGGGAGATCGCGCTGGTCGGGCAGGCTGAGCGGCGGTACCTCGTAGGTCTGTTCGGCCGACAGATGGAGAACCGCCCGGCTCGTCACGATGACTCTCAGGCGCGGGGAGCCGGCGATCATCTCCGCGATCAGCGGGGCCGCGGTGACCGCCTGCTCGAAGTTGTCAAGGACCAATAGCAGGTGGCGATCGCGGAGATGCTCCTTGACTCCCTGCTCGAGGTCCCGGTCCGGTCGCTCACGGATGCCGATGGCGGTTGCGATCGCCGCCGCGACGGCCGGCCCGTCACGGGCATCCTGGAGCGCCACGAAGAAGGCGCCGTCAGCAAAGTCCGTCGCCAGCCGCTCGGCGACGGCCAGTCCGAGTCGTGTCTTGCCGGTGCCGCCTGGACCGATCAACGTGACGAGTGGACGTCGAATCACCAGATCTGCGATTGCGACCACCTCGGCCATACGGCCGATCAGCGGCGTCGACGAGAGCGGCAGATTGCCGTACCGCGGGTCGAGCGATCCGATCGCCGGAAAATCGCTCGGCAGTCCATCGATGCTCAGTTGCCAGATCCGCTCCGGCGCTGGCAGGTCCTTGAGCCTGTGCTCTGCGAGGTCGCGAAGGGAGAGGCCGTCCGGAAGCGCGGACACAACGAGCGCCCGTGTCGCGTCAGAGAGGAGAACCTGGCCACCGTGACCGGCGGCGGCGATACGGGCCGCCCGATGAACGTCCATCCCGATGTAGTCGTCACCGCCGAGAACGCCCTCGCCGGTGTGCAGCCCCATCCGGACGCGGACGGAGACCCCGTCCGGCCATGAGTGCGCGGCGAATCCCCGCTGAGCGTCAGCGGCAGCGGCGACCGCCTTGATGGCCGATGGGAACGCCGCGAAGAAGGCGTCGCCCTCGGTGCCCACCTCGGTTCCCGCGTGACGCGCGATCGCGGTCCGAATGACCTCGGAGTGTGCGTCGAGAACCGCCCCATAGGCGGCCCCGAGGGCCGTCACGAGTCGGGTCGAACCCTCGATATCAGTGAACAGGAAGGTCACCGTTCCGGTGGGCAGGCGACGATCCGGGGCGGATGGCATCGGGCGGGTGACTCCCGGCGATGAGCGTGCTGCAGCGGCTCCGTGCGCGCCCAAGTTTGTCACCCCGACCGCAGCCAGGCCAGCCATGGGTCGGCGGGGCGTTCGCGCGATCGGTCGTGGAGCCATCGCCGCCGCGCATCGCCTCGTCCGCCATCGGTCGCGGCCTCGAGGGCGCGCGAATGCGTACACTCGCGCGATGCGCCGCCACGCACCGGGCAAGCAGGACCCACGTGTCGACGATGCCGACGCCGATGATCGAGCCGACCGGCACGCCTGAACCGATCGGCCGCGGCGACTTCCTGGCGGCCTCGCGCCAGTTGGTGTCCACGCTGCCCGATGGCCTGTCCGGCCTCGTCCTCGCCGGCCCCGCCGGCATCGGCAAGACCACGATCTTCGAGGCGGCCGTCGAGGCGGCCGCAGGCGCGGGCGTTCGCGTCCTCCGGGCACGACCAGCGGAATCCGAGCGCGAGCTGACCCTGGGCGGTCTGACCGACCTCTTCGCGGACGTGGTCGATGACGAGCTCACCGGCCTGCCGGCACCACAGCGCCGGTCGCTGGTCGTGGCCCTCCTGCGCGATGAGGATCCGACGGCGCCGAATGATCAACGGACGCTCTCGGTCGCGGCGACCGGCCTCCTGCGTCACCTGGCCGGATCGGGCGCGGGCGTCCTCGTCGCGATCGACGACGTGCAGTGGCTCGATGCCAGCTCGTCGGCGATCCTGACCTACGCCCTCCGCCGGCTGGTCGACCAGCGGATCGGCGTGTTGCTGTCCGTGCGCCCGGGGAGTGGCGATCCATCGTCCACCAACGAGTTGCTCGCCTCATTGCCTTTGCCGCACACCGAGCGCCTCGAGGTCGGGCCGATGTCGCTGGCGTCCCTGCACCAGCTGTTCGAGCAGCGGTTCGGGCGCTCCTTCCCGCGCGTGACGCTCGTCAGGATCGAGGCAGCCTCCGGCGGCAATCCCTTCTACGCGCTTGAGATCGCCCGGTCGCTCATCAGGCAGGGCGCGATCGTGACGCCCGGGGCACCTCTTCCAGTCCCGAGCACGATCGGCGGACTCGTGGCCGCCCGGATCGGGGCCCTGCCGGCGCCGACGCGCCGGGCGCTCCTGCTCGCAGCCGCCGCGTCGGAGCCAACGCTCGCGACCATCCGGCGCGCCGAGCCGGGCATGGTCGCCGCGCTCGATCCGGCGCGTGCCGAGGGCGTGATCTCGATCGACGACGGGTTCGTCCGATTCGCCCACCCGCTCTTCGCGCAGGCCGTGATCGGCTCAGCGCGGGCCGGTGAGCTTGCGGCGGTCCATGCGACGCTCGCCGCCGCCGCCGATTCGGCCGATGCGCGCGCTCGCCACGCGGGCCAGGCTGCGCTGGCTCCCGACGAGGCCGTCGCGACCCAGCTCGAGGCCGCCGCGGCGGCTGCCCGGTCGCGCGGCGCGACGCTCGATGCCGCCGGGTTGTACGAGCAGGCGAGCCGGTTGACCCCGGACGCACAGTCGGACGACGCGGTGCGCCGCGTCCGCCTGGCGGCCGAGTGCCTGTTCCTCGACATCTCCGAGGTCATCCAGGCCGACGGGCTCCTCGAGCAGGCGCTGCCGCTGGCCCGACCAGGACCGGCCCGGGCCGAAGCCATGAGCCTGCGGGCGATCATCTGGTACTACCACGGTCGCTTGTCCGACGCGATCGGACTCGCCGAGCAGGCGTTGTCGGAGGCCGGCGACCGATCCTGACACCCGTGCTCGGATCCTGGTGCGGCTGGCGTTCCTCCGCTGCCAGCTCGACGTCGCGAGCGGACTCGCGACTGTCAACGAGGCGATGGAACTGCTCGACGGCCTGGGGGCCGAGGCGGATGACGACCTCCTCGCAAATGCGATCCTCTTGCGAGCCTCGCTGCAGCTCGAGCTCGTCGAGCCGATGGATCAGGACGAGGTCCGGCGTGGCGGCTCACTCATCAGCGCCACCGGCCGGACCTGGGAGCGGGAGAACGCCGACGGCATGGCCTTCGGCATCGCGCGGCTCACGGATCAGCTCGACCGGGCGATCGAGATGACCGAGGAGCTGATCCGGGCCAAATCCGGCGTGGGCTGGGACGATCCCTTCAACCTCGTCCAGCTGTCCGGGCTCCTCTGCCTCAGGGGCCGGCTGCCCGAAGCCCGCCAGACCGCCGAGGCGGCCATGGAGGGCTACGATCGGGAGGGGACGAACCTCATGCCCTCGTGGCGACTGCGGGGGGTCGCCCTCGTCGCGGCCTACGAGGGCCGGGCCGAAGAGGCGCAACGGCTGGCCACGGAGGGGCTGGAGCTTGCCCTCGCCGACGGGAACCTCGTTGTCGCCACGTTCCATCACCACATCCTCGGCTTCGTCGCGCTGTCGCTCGGGCAGTACGACGTGGCCAACGCGGAGCTCACAGCGGCGGCCGAGCTCGCGGCGCAGACCGGCAAACGGCACCCGGCGCGGTTCAAGCTCGAGGGCGATCGGATCGAGGTGGCGCTGGCCCAGGGTCGCCTCAAGGATGCCGAGGTGATCGTGGCGACGATGGAGCATGCCGCCGCGACGGTGCCGACGCCGTGGGTCCGCGCGGTGGGTCTGCGGTGTCGGGCGATGCTCGACGCGGCTCGTGGTGATCTCGACGGCGGCATCGCCGGCTTGGAGCGCGCAGTCGCGGAGCACGAGGCGCTGCCGATGCCGTTCGAGCTGGCCAGGACGTTGCTCGTCAAGGGCCAGCTCCATCGCCGGCGCAAGGAGAAGCGTCGCGCCAGCGAGACATTGCACGCATCGCTCGCGCTGTTCGAGGAGCTCGGAACGCCGCTGTGGGCGGATCGGGCCCGGGCCGAGCTGGCGCGGGTCGGCCTGCGCCCGACTGCACCCGAGACCCTGACCTCCACCGAGCGGAAGGTCGCGGAGCTGGCCGCCTCGGGTCTCACCAGTCGGCGGATCGCCGAACTCGTGTTCCTGACGCCCAAGAGCGTCGGGAACGTCCTCGGACGGGTCTACGAGAAGCTCGGCATCCACTCTCGAGCGGAGCTCGGCGCGCGCATGGCCGAGATCCAGGCGCGACCGACCGTGCCGACGGATCCGGACTGATGATGGAGGTCGCCTCTTTCGTCGCGCGGTGAGTCCGGCGTAGCGTCGGGAGGCGATGGACCGACCGCAAACCGCCACCGACCAAGGCAGCACCTTCCTCGTCGAGCGGTACTGGCCGGGCATCGACGAGTCGCAGCTCAGGGCGGTCCTGCCGGACCTCGAGCGGGCGGCCCGGGACATGCGCGCAGAGGGACAGGCGGTCGAGCACGTCGGCTCGATCCTCATGCCGGCCGACCAGGTCGTCTTCACGTTGATCGCGGCCGCGAGCGAATCGGTCGTCCGCGAGGTCAACGAGCGCGCCGACCTCCGGATCGACCGGATCGCCGTCGCGATCCAGGTGGCACCGGACCCGATCGAGGTGGTGAAGCGATGAGCGTCCGAATCCTCAAGGGCGTCAGCGCGGTCGTCGGGGCGGCCGCGTTGATCGCCGCATGCACCGGCGGCCCAGCCGGTTCACCGGGTTCGAGCACGGCCGCGGGGGGCGGCAGCTCGGACCCGGGCGGTCAGGCGTCGGCCGGCAGTCCAGCCGCGCAGGGCGGCAGCGGAGACTCCTCCATGTCCGGATGCTCTCTCCTCACGCCCGCGGAGATCCAGCAGGCGCTCGGCGCGGCCGTGAAGGCGGGTACATTCCAGACCGGCAACCCCGACCAGACGAACTGCGAATGGGACGGGCAGGACGACGACTCGCTCGCCGTCGGCGTCATCGTCCAGCCCTATGACGACAACCTCTGGACGACGATGTCGTCGGCGTCGTCGGCCACCGCGGTCAGCGGTCTCGGGGAGGCGGCATACAAGGGCTACCCCCACGCCGGTGACCTGGCGATCAAACAGGGTGGCCACGAGATCGACGTCGCCATCGTGGACTTCAAGGACAACCAGGAGAAGGTCGACGCAGCGGTCCTCGCGCTCGCCAAGCTCGTCCTCTCGCGCGTGTGATGCCAGACCAAAGGGGGAAGTCATGACCGCTTCAATGCATCGGTCGATCAGGGCAGGGCTCGGTCGGAGCGCGGTGTTCCTGGCCGGCGTGGCGCTCGTCGCTTCGTGCAACGCCGCGACGTCGAGCCCGAGCGAATCGGCGGCGACGAGATCGAGCTCGCCCGGGAGCGCACCGCCGGTCGTCGCTCCGCTCACGTCAGCCTCGGCCAGCGCCGGTGACGTGGCTGCTTCCGACGTCCCGGCATCGCCGTTGGCCACGGCGGTCGCGACCGCACTCGACCCGTGTCAGCTGGTCACGGCTGCCGAGGTATCGCAGCTGACCGGGGTCTCATTCCCGGATGGAAGCGGCCAGGAGTCCTCCACGGAAGGTCACGGCAAGATCTGCTCGTACGGACAGGAGGGGACCGTCTTCCAGGTGATCGTGGGCGTCGCCCCCGACGTGGCGACCGCCAAGGCGGGCGAGCAGCAGGCCGAAGCGGAGTTGCAGAAGGCCGCAGCGAACGG
Source organism: uncultured Chloroflexia bacterium (assembly GCA_963776385.1). Taxonomy (GTDB): domain Bacteria; phylum Chloroflexota; class Limnocylindria; order Limnocylindrales; family CSP1-4; genus SPCO01. The sequence continues at coordinate 390,876 of CAVZME010000011.1, read as the reverse complement.
CCTCACGGTGACGGAGCTCAAGGGCTTCGCCGACGGCGTCGCCGACGTCGCGACGCTGACCGGGTCCAAGACAGTCGCCGGGCAGACGTTCGCCGCAACCGCGCTCTACCTCCTGAAGGGCACGACCTACCTCGGGATGAGCGACGTCGCGACGCTCGGAGCGAAGGCACCCAGCGCCGCGCAGATGCAGGACCAGGCCAAGGTCACCCTGACCCGACTGCCCTGACCTTCAGCCGAACAGGGGCAGCTGGCCAAATCCGGGCGCTCCTTCGAGCTCGAGCATCCTGCGCTTGGTTTCGAGGCCGCCTGGCGCCGAGAAGCCGGTGAGCGCCCCGTTTGCGGCGACGACCCGATGACACGGGACGATGATCGGGGTCGGGTTCCGGCTCAGTGCCACGCCGACGTCGCGCGCTGCCTCCGGTCGGTCGATGTCGCGGGCGATCTCGCCATACGTCCGGGTCCTGCCGGGGGTGATCCGCCGGGTCGCCGCATACACGGCGCGCCGGAAGTCGTCGATGCCGCGATCGTCGATCTGGATGTCCGACAGGTCGTCTTCGGCACCTGCCAGCACGGCACGCATGCCCTCGATCGCCCGTAGGACGAACGCGGGCAAGTCGCCGGTGTCCTCCGCCAGGCGCCCTGGCATAGCACGAGCACCGGGCAGCATGACGCCGCTGATCCCGGTGTCACTCCAGCCGACGGCGCAGCGCCCGAGCGCGGTCTCGAATGCGATCGCTCCCGTCACCATGATTCCCATCATCGCTCAGAACCCGATTGCGACGACGTCCGTTGCATCGCCTCGCGCAATCCCCGGTCCTAGGCGCGTGGCGTGTCGCCCGGTGTCGGTGTGACGATCGAGACTGGTTCCCCCGGCGGACCGCCGGCCTTGCTCGGGTAGGTCGGCACACCGACACAGGTGAACAGCAAGCCGGCGAGCGGTTCGCCGAGGAGCCCCTCGATCTCCGGATCGAGGAAGGTCATCCCGGACGCGCCGATCCCAAGGGCGTAGGCGGCCAGGTGAAGTCGACCGGAGACTATGCCGGATTCGAGCTGGGCTTCGCGGTAGCCGCGGTCGTCGACCGACTCGAGGTCGACGGCGCCTATCACGACGAAGGTGGCATCGCGTCCCAGGTCCTGGTCCCAGCAGACACTCAGTAGCTCCTCACGCAGCGGCCCGCGACGCACCGGTCGGTCGAGGTCCGGCCAGCGGTAGAGCCCCGGATCCAGCCCGTCGACAGCATGGACGGCCACGAAATGCGGGACGCGTGAGTCCTTCAATGACGTTTCCAGCGAGAAGTCGAACACGTCGCGCCCGACCGTGGCGTTCGGATCCATGATCCGGGTCGAGCCACGGCGCAGGATGACCGTGTCGAGGTCTTCGGAGGCAGGCGGCTGCTCGCGCGTGTGGGTGATGGCCGGCCACGAGGCACCGAGCCGGTCCAGATCGCCGGCGTGCTGGGCGAGGGTGACGAGCGGGAATTCGACCTGCGTCGTAGCGACAGAGCCGCGGGCGGCGTCACCGGCCAGCTTGATCGCAGGCTCGCCCGCGCCGAGGCCGACGAGCGCCAGCGGGAATTCCTCGACGCCATCGGCGCCGACGAGAGCAGAGGCCTCGGCGTCCGCGAAGCGCGTCCAGAGCCGCGGGCCGAGCCCGGACGATTGTGCCAGCGCGAGCGTCTGGGCGAGCATCGACCCGGCATCCCAGTAGATGTGGCGGAAGCCGCGCTCCGCGTATTTCCAGCCGGTCCGCCATGGGATGCCGGTGACGATGACAGTAGTGGCCTCGCCTTTCGCCGCCGGCGCGATCTGGACGAGCGCGTGACCGATCGGGTCGTACCAGTGGACGCCATCGTCGAGTCCATCGACGTCGATGGCCGAGACATAGACCTCGAGCGGAAAGCGCCCGCCGGCGGAACCCGCCGCTCGGAACAGCCACGGCCGGCTGAACGGCGGCTCGGCCGCGCGGATGCGCACGACACCGGCCGAGAGATGCAGCAGCCTGGCGAGCGTGGGCAGGTCGAGGATCGATGGCGCGCGACCCGGCTCACCGGCAAGCACGGCCGTCGCCGGTGTCTCGACCTTGGGCCACTCACGGGGGAGGTCCGTGACCGGCAGGCCGGACGGATACGCCTTGCACGGTGGCGGCTGCCGCTCAGGGACGAGCGGAACGAAGCCCTGGACCATGAGCGGGTGGGCCTGAAGGGTCAGCTGTGCGTAGTCGGGCACGTAGTAGACGGAGCTGAGCCGGTGATAGAGGCGAGCGGTATCCCCGGGAGCCATCGGTCAGGCGACGCCCCGCGCCTTCGATCGGCCGGTTCCCGGCGGATCGATCGGTCCCAGCCTGGCCAGCCACGGATCGTCGGCGTGATCGCGCTCGATCGCGTCGCGAAGCCACCGGCGTCTGGGCATGTCGAGCAGGGGAAGGGTCACCTCGAAGTCTGCTTCGTCCTGTTGTCGGTGGTGTCGGGCCTTGAAACTGAGGACGATCTCGGGCGCCAGGTATCGCACACCGTCGGTTGCCTCGAACACGGCTTCGTCGATCGGCACACGCAGGGTCTCGTCCAGTGGCGAGATCCACGTCGTGCCGTCGCCGGGGGTCATCGCAAGATCCATCACCCAGGGACTGGCGCCGTCACGACGGACCCACATCTGGCGGCAGTCCGGTAGCAGGTCGTCGGGATGCATCAGCGGACGGAGTGTGCTGCTCGCGTTGGACCAGACGCAGAACTCGGGCACCAGGTGCTCGAGGATCGCCGCAAGGTCCGCCCGGAAGAATGCGACGTCGATGTCATGGTGAGCGCGCGGGCGGCGGGCGAAGGCGTCGATCGCCCAACCGCCGACGATCCACCAGGTCGCGTCGACCTCCGCCAGCACGGTCCCGACTTCGGTCGGGTTCAAGGGGGCCCACGGCCCGAACCAGCGATCCCATGCCTCGTCATCGTCGTTCAGGGCGCGGATCCGATCCATGGGCACATCCTCGCATCCCGGCGTCTCGCGAATCCGTACACTCGCCCGATGCGACCCACCGACCATCGCCGCCTGGTCATCCTCGCCGAGGGCGAGTTCGGGCCACACAGCGGCAAGACCGCGTACGGGGTCATCCGCTACGGACGCGACGACGTCGTCGCGGTCCTCGATTCGACCAAGGCCGGCCAGAACGTCGACGCCTTCCTGCCCGGGCACGACATCCCGATCGTGGCGACGCTGGACGAGGCGCTGGCAGTGCCGGCCCGCCCGGACGCGCTGCTCATCGGGATCGCGCCGACCGGCGGCCGGCTGCCCGAGACATGGCGGACGATCATCCTGGCCGCCATCGAGGCCGGCCTCGACGTCCTGTCGGGCCTGCACACGTTCCTCGGCGACGATCCGGAGTTCGCCGCGGCGGCAGCCGCACGCGGGACGCGCGATCGTCGACTACCGCCGCCCGCCGGAGCGCATGGAGACCGCCGTCGGACGCCGCCACGGCCCGGGCAAGCGGGTGATCCTGACGGTCGGCAGCGACTGCGCGATCGGCAAGATGTCGGTCGCCCTCGAGCTCCGCCGGGCGGCCCTGGCGGCAGGCGACCGGGCCTCGTTCGTGCCGACCGGCCAGACCGGGATGATGATCGAGGGCTGGGGCGTGGCCGTCGACCGGCTCATCAGCGACTTCGCCCAGGGCACGGTCGAGTGGCTCGTCGAGCAGGGCGAGGCGCTCGGCGACTGGGTCATCGTCGAGGGCCAGGGCTCGCTCGACCATCCGGCCTACTCGTCGGTGACGCTGGCGCTCATCCACGGCGCGACGCCGCAGGCGATGGTCATGGTCCACAAGCCGGGCCTCGCCGAGCACGACTTCGACCACCTGCCGGAGGCGTCGTTCCCGATCGCCGCGCTGCCCGGCGTTCATCGCCCTCCACGAGCAGGTGGCCGGGCTCGTCGCGCCGTCGAAGGTCGTCGCGGTCGCCCTCAACACCTCGCTCTACCCCGACGACGACGAGGCGCGGCCGGATCATCGCGGCGATCGCGGCCGAGACCGGGCCTGCCGACCGACGACCCGTTCCGCTTCGGGCCGGACCGGCTCTGGCCGGCGATCCGCGAGGGCGTCGACGCGCTGCCCTGGGTCGTCAGCGGATGAGCCTGCACCTGACCCAGGAGGTCCTGCACCTCGGGCTGCGCGACCCGTTCCGGATCGCCCGGACGGACCACGGCGGCGAGACCAGCGGGTGACGACCGTCGTCGTCGAGCTCCGCGACGACCGGTTCCCGGGCGTCGTCGGGGTGGGCGAGGGCTATCCCGGACCGGTTCTACGGCGAGACGCCCGAGACGATGGCGCGTCGTCTTCCCGCTGCTGCTCGACGGCGGTCGGCGGAGATCTCAGCCGGACGAGGCCGGGTCTGATCGCCGCGGACCTCGCGATGGAGGCGGCCATCCGCGGCCACGGGGCGGCGCGTTGCGCGGTCGACATCGCCCTCCACGACCTCGTCGGCAAGGTCGCCGGGCCGCCCGGTCCACGAGCTCCGCGGCCTGTCCGCCGACATCCCGCCGACCGACTTCACCATCGGCATCGACGAGCCCGCGTCGTCGCCGCAGCGCGCCGCCCGCGCCGCCGACTTCCCGGCGCTCAAGATCAAGTTCGGCGGACCCGAGGACCTCGCGACGCTCGAGGCGGTCCGGGCCGTCTTCGGCGGCCCGATCCGCGTCGACGCCAACACCGGCTGGACCCCCGACGAGGCGGTCGGGCTGCTGCCCGAGCTCGAGCGCCTCGGCGTCGAGCTCATCGAGCAGCCGTTCCCGGCCGGGCGTCTCGACCAGCTCCGCTGGCTCCAGGAACGGTCGTCGCTGCCGATCGTGGCCGACGAGAGCTGCGTCCTGCCGGAGGACCTCGACGGCCTCGTCGGCGTCGTCGCCGGGGTCAACGTCAAGCTCGCCAAGTGCGGCGGCATCGGGCCCGCGAAGCGGATGCTCGAACGCGCGCGCGAGCTCGGGTTCAGGACCTTCCTCGGCTGCATGGAGGAGACGTCGGTCGGCATCGCCGGGTCGGCGGTCGTCGCGTCGCTGGCCGACTGGGTCGACCTCGACGGCTGCCTGCTGCTCGCCGACGACCCGTTCGAGGGTCTCGACCTCGACGCCGACCACCGCTGGATCCTGTCGCCGACGACCCGGTCTCGGGCTGACGCGCACGGGTCGCTGAACCGGTCCACGCACGGACCGCACGGGCGTTCGGTGAACGCCCGTTCGTGTGGATAACTTGGTGGACGAAGTCGTGGACAAGCCCCCTTCCGGGTCGGGCGTCCGGGACCTACCATTGGCGTCCACCGCTGGCCGAGGACCTCCGAGGGAGAGCCGGCGGGGGCCCCAGAGCCCAACGTCCGGTCGCCGGATCGCCCCGTCCGGCCTGTCGGACCATGCGTTCATCTCGCCGAGGAACGGCGCGTGGCGTCACCGCGCGCCGTTCGACCTGAAAGGAGGCATGCCATCGATGGATCCTCGCAGCGCCGCCACGGCGAGCCCCGGACCCGGACGCCGATCGAATTCGTCCGGTTCTGCTACCGCCGCCGACGCGTCGGCTGGCCGGAGCTGTACGACGAGATGTGCGCCGTCGCGGGCCGCGGCCTGTTCCGTGGCTACGACGCGGACGACCTCGCCGGCATCGGCATCGGGTTCAGCCTCTTCGACATGCCCGCTCTCGCGGTCCTGGCGGCCCGGGTCGTGGCCGAGGAGCAGGCACTCCGCCGTCCGGTCAGGGTCGTCATCAGCCCGGATCCGGTCGTCGTCGAACCCATCGAGCCCGCGGCCGCCGCGCCCTCCGTCGTGCCCAGCGTCGAACCCGCCTGCCATCAAGGAGGAGCGGACCTTCGAGGTCCCGATCCGACTGGTCCTCGCGCCGTCCGGCGCCTGACCCGCAGCGACCTCTTCCCGTCGGTATCGACGGAGCCTGGACCCCCGTCCCGTGGGCGGGGGTTCTCGATTCGGGCGTCAGGCGCGGATGCGGCGCCTGGCCATCTCGCCCTCGATCTGGCGCTCGGCCTCGACGTAGCGGTCGATCTGCTCGCGGAGCTGGTTCGCCTCGGGGGTGTAGAGGTGGACCTGCTGCTGGAGGATGTACGACAGCCGCCGGCTGGTCATCCGCACGTGGTCCAGGTTCTTCATCAGGACCAGCGGATCCATCGCGGCCAGGTCGGACGGGTGGTACATCTGCTGCATGGCGACATTCTAGAGGGCGTCAGAGCGAGCGGAGGGCCCTCGGCGGCCAGGTCCAGTCGACGTCCAGGGGCGCGGCCGCGAGGGCCCGGCGCCGGCCCGCCTCGGTCGCGCCGAGGACGAGGATCCGGTCGGTCTTGGTGGCCCGGCCCGCCTCGTCGCCCCACAGCTTGGTCATCTTCCGGTTGGCTGCGACGTCGTCGAGCGCGACCCCGGCCAGCCGGTAGCCCTCGGGCTCGGCCGCGGACTCCCAGACGCGCTCGGCCAGACCGACCCCGCCGTGGATCCGTCGGCCCGCGGTCGGTCTCGACGTCGCCGATGACGAGGACGACGACGGCATCGTCGGCCAGGACCGGGCGCAGGCCGGCCAGGACGTCGCGCAGGAAGGCGAGGTACGGCTCGCGATGGTGGGCGTCGTCGAGCGTGGCGTCGATCTCGCGTGCGTCGAAGCCGAGGAACCACGTCCGCAGCCAGTTGTAGTAGCCGTACTTCACGACCCGCAGGTACGGCGGCGAGGTGACGACCAGCCGGGCGCGCTCCGGCCGGCCGCGGCCTCGCAGGGCGGCCCGGGCGCGCGGCGCCATGTCGCGGGCGTCGCCGAGCAGGGCGATCCCCTCGATCGATGGCGAGCGGCTGGCGGAAGAGGCGATCGAGCTTCTTCGCCAGGCCGTCGAAGACGTCCCGCTCCGGCGAGGCGAAGTCGGTCCGAGCCGCGAAGTCGCGGACGTAGCGCGGCGCCATCGAGAATGTGTTCGGCATGAGCTCGGACAGGTAGCTCGCGCTCTTGCCGTGGAGGATCCCGGTCAGGGCGGCGGCCAGGAACCGGTCGGTCCGGTCGTCGAGCCGAAGGGCCGTCCGGACGAACAGCAGCTGGCCGAGGGTCCGTGGGTGGAACGCGAGGGCGACCTCGACCGGGACGTGTTCGGCGCCGTCGGCCGGTGTCGCGCCGGAGCCGGCGGTCGGCACGAGCGCGTCCGCGGCGTCCGGCGCCATCCAGACGCGCTGGCCGAGGGCCAGCCAGCCGGCCGCATCCGCGTTCCAGGCCAGCCGGAGCTGGGCGAGACGCGTGGCCGCCTGGGCGCGTGTCGCCGGCTCGACCTTCGCCGCGGTCAGCAGATGGGCGAACGGATTGAGGTCGTTGCCGACCCCGATGCGGCCCTCGGCGCAGGCCTGGAGGGGCGTCGTGCCGCGCCCGGAGAACGGGTCGAGGACGACGTCGCCCGGCCGCGAGTAGCGAGCGATGAAGGCGTGGGTGAGCGCCGCCGGGAAGCTCGCGAGGTACGAGCACATCGGGTGGAAGGTGTGGCCCCACAGCCGCTGCTGGTCCTTCCACTCGGGGGCGAGCGAGAGCGCCGGCAGCTCGGCCGGCAGCTCGAGGGCGAGCTGACCCGCGGTGATGTGCGCCGGACGTGCCGACATCGGCGGTCCCGGACCTCCCTGTCCCTGCTTCGGATCCCGGCCGAAGCGATGGGTCGCGGAGCATAGCACGCGCGATTCGGGGCTCGGAGAGTCAGCCCCCTGAGGGCGGGCACACCACAGCGTCGGGGCAGGACTCGATGTCTCCGTCCACGATCGTCGCGATCACGGTCGTCGCCCGGATCGCGTCGGGCGTCGCAGCGGTGACGTCCCCGCTCAGGATCGTGACGTCGCCCAGCGTTCCCGGGGCGAGGTGCCCGCGGCGTTCCTCGTCGCCCAGGGCGTATGCCGCGTCCAGGGTGATCGCCCGCAAGCCCTGCCCAGCGGTCAGCAGCTGGTCGTGCATCCATGCCGGGGTCCCCGGATACGCCCGGCCGCGGCCGTCCATGCCGCCCGCGATCTGATCCACCGGCCGGCCGATGTCATCCGTGAGTCTGGAGTCCGGGAGGAACCAGGGCATGTCGGTCGCAGAAGCGACGTGCAGGCCCGCGTCCACGAAGTCGCGCCAGCGGGTGAGCCAGGCAGTCCCTCCTTCGAGCTTGTCCGGACTGCCGTGCCCCAGGTACTTGGACCACAGCACCCAGTCGCCCCCGCCTCCGTCAAGGTGTATGACCGTGGCCAGGTTCATCGCGACCATCCGGGCCAGCTGGTCGTCGGACACCTGGATGGCATGTTCGATCCGATGGTGGAGCGGGTTCGGTCCGGTCGGGCCCAGCGCCGCCTCGAATGCGTCGAGGACCATCTCGTGGGCCTTCGTGCTGATGGTGTGGACCGACACCTGCCAGCCGGCTGCGTTCGCCCGGCCGATCGTCGCGGTCAGGTCGGCCGGCTCCCAGAGGAGGGCCGTACCCTCGCCAGTCTCGAGATGGATCTTGACCCCCTCCACGCGGAGGCGGCTTCCCACCGGCCCTCGCTTCTGGTCGGCGTACCAGTCGCCGAAGTGCTCACCCCCAGGTTTCGGTTCATTCAGGGCGAGATAGGCGTCGACCCGGAGCGGGAGGGCGTCGGTCTCGGCCAGCCCAAGGAGTTCGTCGAGGCGCTCCGGGTTGACCCATTGCTCGCTGATGGACGTCCACCCGCGGGTCAGCGCCGCGTCCATAGCCTCGACCGCCGAATCCAGGCCGTAGTACTCGCGGTCCCCGATCCAATGCGCGTGGGCATCGATGAATCCCGGATATGCGACGTTCTCGCCTATGTCGAGGATCCGGATCTGGTCACCGGCCAGCGCTAGCACCTCCGTCCGGGTACCGACTGCGGCGACCGTCCCATCCTTGATGAGGAGGGCTTCCGCGACGGCAGGCTCGTCCATCGTGACGATCCGACCGACGATGACGAGGCTCCCGGCGCCGGTCGGGATCGCGCTGGCCGCTTCGCTTGGCGACGGGGCGACGCTCGCCACCGGGGTCGGCGGGGGAGAGAGCGAGCCGCTGGGACCGCATCCGGCGAACGCGGTCAGGACGAGCGCGACGAAGACGCGGGTGTGGCGGGACGCCATGAGGCAGCTCCGATGATCGAGACGCGGGCGACCAGGTCCTGGCCGCCCGCACGTCGGGTCTGTGACGGATCGATGCCTATTCGAACCTGAGCGAGTCCATGACGCCCTTCAGCTCGGCCACGTCTGCCGCTGACGCCGCTGCGGGAGTGCCGGTGACGATGACCGCCCGACGGCCATTGACGTCGGCGGTGTAGACCTGCTGCACCACGCCCGCGGGGTAGACGAGCGGGATGGCAAAGAACTCGGTCTCCGCCGAATTGGCCCAGATCTGGATCAGCTCACCTGGATTTCGACACGTGGCGCTATCCAGGTCCGGCGGGACCGAGATGTCGATTCGCTTGGCAGGGCGACCGCCGAGCGTGGCGTCGACCGGTGCCGACTTCTTCGACCCGACCTGGTCGACGAGCGCGCGAACCAGGTCATCCGCCTTCGGCCCGACCTCGGTGAGAGTCCCCTTGGACTTGCAGGCATCGGCATAAACGCGGGTCACGACAGATGTGTCGAAGCCAAGCTCGTCGGGTTGGTCGGCGTTCTTGTAGACGTACCCGTCCGCCCGTGCTGTCCAACCCGCCGGCACCGTGAAGGTGAACGGGACGGCCGTCTGCGTCGCGTCGCCGATGCGGTACGTCCCGGGGCTCAATGCGCCGAGCGCGGGTGCGATCGACGGCGTCGGGGTCACGGCCGGCGTGGCCGTCGGCCCCGTTGTCGCGGTCGGTGCTGGTCCGCCGATGCTGGAGCCGCCCACGCCGGGGCCGAGCTGTCGGATGCCGACGACGGCGACGATCACGACGGCCGCGGCGGCCAGCGCGATCTTGAGGTATGGATTCATGTCGGGCTCCCTCCACGGGCCGATGACGGCCCGCTGTCGTGTGTGTTCGATGTGGTCACGAACGGTGTCGTAGACGTCGTCCGCCAGCTCGGTCGCGCCCTCCATCAGGAAGGCGTGGATCAGGCGATCGGGATCTCGGCGCGCGTTCATGCCAGTCGCTCCTGGGAATCCGGGGTGGACCGGGCGTCAGCTTCGATGCTGGCTCGGAGCACCCGCGTGGCGTGGTGCAAGCGGGACTTCGCGGTCCCGACGGGGATATCGAGTCGATCCGCCACCTCGGAGATCGAGAGGCCGAGGTAGTGGTGGAAGGCCAGGACGGCGCGCTGCTCGACGGTGAGCCTCCGGAAGGCTCGTTCGAGCAGGTCTCTGTCGTCCACGGTCAGGTATTCGTCCGGGCTGACTCGCGCCCGCGACAGGCAGGATCCTCGGGCCCTCGGCCCATCGCTTGCGACGCCTGGCCTCGACGTAGCACGCGTTGGTGAGGATGCGGTGGAGCCACGGCTCGAAGCGGGAAGGGTCGCGAAGCGTGCGAAGCTCGCGCCAGGCGGTGATCAACGCGCCCTGCACGGCATCCTCAGCCAGGTCGAGGTCGCGGAGGATCCGCACCGCGATCGCCAGGCACGAGTCGCCGACAAGGCGTGCCAGCGAGTCGAACGCTTCCGCGTCGCCCCGTTGCGCCTGCTCGACGAGCTCGACTTCCACCCGTCACTCCGTTCCGTGGTGGTCGGCCCTCGGTGGACCGTTCGGTGGATAGACAGATCCAGGACGCCTATCTGTTCAATCCTGACCGGCCGGGCGGTGTTGGCGCGCTCGGGCGTGCGCCCGTTCGGCGAGGACGCGTGGGTTCACCCTACCGTGCCGGTGTCAGCACGCACCGACGCTCCGAGGCAGGTACGGGTCGGTTCTGGTCCGGGTGCGCTGAGGTGGAGCGCAAACGAGTCGCGTAGAGTGTCACAGAGCGTCAGGCGATCGCGGTCCCCGTAGCTCAGCGGACAGAGCAGCCGCCTTCTAAGCGGAAGGTCGCAGGTTCGAATCCTGCCGGGGGCGCCACTCCGAACCGAGTTATCCACCACCCCCGACCGAGTTATCCACAATGCGCAACATGACTTAGCCACACCCCATTGCCTAGGGCGCCGAGGCGACGTACCATCTCCTGCCCGACGGCAGACAACGGACGTGCAGGGTTCTGAGTGCCGCTCGAGGGATCGCGGGAGCGCGAGATGTCCGACCATGAGTCCGAGGTCAACCCGGCGAGTCCGGAAGGCGAGTCGATGAACGGCTCCTTCAGTTCGAATGGGAACGATCCCGGCGCCAGCGCCGGCGTCTTCGACGCGAGCGAAACCGGTCAGGACATGTCGTTCCTCGATGACCTGGCCAATGCCATGCGGACGACCGCGTCCGCGCAGCAGGCGCGTGACGCCGAGCTGACCGAGCAGCGGCGCCAGGCGCACCTCGACGCGATCCGCGCCCGCGAAGCACTCGAAGCCGAGGACCTCCGCGAGCTGGCCAAGGAAGATGTCAAGGGCATCGACGCCTGGTCGGACGGCGAGATCAAGCGCATCAAGCTCGAGCGGGAGCGCCGCATCGCCTCGCGCCGCGAGCAGCTCCAGGTCCGCCTCGAAGAGCACCGCCTCGTGGTCGCCAGCGAGGTCGAGGCCGTCGAGGCAGCCATCACGTCCTACCGCATCGAGACCGAGCGATTCTTCGATCGTCTCGGCTCGCAGACCGATCCGGTCGAGATCGCCCGCCAGGCCGGCACGCGGCCGCCATTCCCGGACCTCGACAACATCGGCCCGCAGCAGGAAGTGGCAGCCGCCACCGCGGCCTATCAGGCGCCGATCAACGAAGAGCCGGCGTACCAGCCGCCCGCCTTCGGCACCCCCGCAGCCTCTGCTGCGATCGAGCCCATCGAGGCTCACGAGCCCGTCCAAGCGGTGACCGAGACCGAGATCGAGGCCCCGATCGAGATCGAGGCGCAGGCCGAGATCGCCGATGCTCCCGAGCCGGTCGAGGCCGTCGAGGCCGTCGAAGCCGTCGAGATCGCCGAGATCGCCGAGCCTGTCCTCGAGCCCGTCATCGAGCCCGAGCCCGAGCCCGTCGCCGAGGCGGTCGAGACGCCTGAGCCGGAAGCCGAGGCCGTCGTGGCTGCGGCCGAGGAGCAAGTGGCCGACGCGCCGATCGACCCGAACCAGCTCATCGGGGTCATGGACCCTGAGGCGGGTCAGGTCGCTGCGGCCGCGACCCCGTGGGAGCCCGGCGTCGAGGCGACCGTGGAGCCGGCTGCACCTGGTGACCAGGTCGAAGACGCCATCGGTGCTGTCCAGGGTTCGTCCGGTGATTCGGACGGCTCCGACGAGCCGGTGTCGGTCGGTGCCGAGGCGCGCGTGGTCATGCCCCGCACGACCGGTGCCGGTTCCTGGCTGCGCTGGCCGAACAGCTCGATCGATCGGTCCGACCCGAGCCGCTAACCGGCCGCCGTATCAGCGCGTGGAGACCATCCTCGCGCTGATCCCGGGATACCAGGAAGGGCCGCGTATCGCGGCCGTCGTCGACGGCGCCCGCACCCACCTGCAGGTCGTCGTCGTCGATGACGGCTCGACCGACGACACCGCGGCGCAGGCCGAGGCGGCCGGCGCGACGGTCCTCCGTCAGCGCCCGAACGCAGGCAAAGGCGCCGCGATCCGGATGGGTTTCCGGTACGCGCTGGAGCGCGGCGCGGTGGCCGTCGTGACCCTCGACGCCGACGGCCAGCACGACCCGGCTGAGATCCCGGCCTTCCTGGCCGCGTTCGAGGCCGGTCGGCCGGAGCTGATCATCGGACGACGCGATTTCGGCTCGATGCCGCCGGTGCGCCGGCTCTCGAACACCCTCGGCGGCTGGGTCTTCTCGGCCGCCGTCGGCCGACGCGTGGCGGACAACCAGTCCGGCTACCGGCTCATCGGTCGTCGGCTGATGACGGCCCTCCTCGACAGCGACGAATCAGGTTTCGAGTTCGAGGTCGAGATGATCGCCCGGTGCATCGCCCTGGGGCTGCCGATGGCTGACGTCCCGATCCGCACGATCTACGCCGGCGAACCGAGCCACATCCGGCCGTGGGCGCATTTCACGAGTTTCCTGCGGGTCAGTCGCGATGCGCGACGGATCGTCCGCGGCAGACCGGGATGACCGACGCCACTGCGAAGACCGATCGACCGGGTGACCCGATCGATGGTCGGTCACCTCCCTTTCGCTCCTGGCGTCGGTACGGGCGCGACCTTGCCTTCGTCGTCGTTGCGGTCGGTGTCCTCGCGGTCGTCGTCGCTGTTCTCGAGAACGTCGCGGGCTTCGACAACGGTGCCCCCGCCTTCCTGCTGGCTGTCGTCGTGGTCGCGGTGCGGCGCGGAACCGGCCCCGCCGTCGCCACCGCCGTCGGCTCGTTCATCGCGTACGACTTCCTCTTCGTGGAGCCCGTCTACACCCTCACGGTGAGCGACCCGGCCGAGTGGCTGAACCTCGTGCTCCTCCTCGTCGTGGGTGTCGTGGTCGGTCGCCTCGCCGGGCGTGAGCGTGATCGTGCGGTGGCGGCGATCGAGGGCGAGCAGGAGGCACGCGCCCTGTTCAGCGTCAGCTTCACGCTCGCGACCGAACGGGATATGGCTGCTGCCTTGCCTGCCATCGCCACGATGGTCAGCCAGGAAGCGCACGCGTCGCGGGTGTGGATCGTCGTCGGTGACACCGTTGCGGCCGACAGTGGGCCGGCTGACGGACCGACCCCTGCCAACCCGACGGTGTACGCAACGCTTCGGCGGAATCCGGGCGATGAGCCTGCCGAGTGGGTCCGCGTCCACGTCCCCGGCCGAGCCAGCAAGGGCTCGCAGGCGCTACCGACCAACGCATTCCGGGTCGCCATCTCCGCCTCCGGCAAGACGCTGGGCGCGATCTGGCTGATCCGGGCTCGGGCGATGGGCGACCCCGATGAAGGGGAACGACGTGTCCTCTCCGCAGCCGCCGATCAGATCGGCGGTTCGCTCGAGCGTGAACGCCTGGGGCGGGAAGCCACCACGGCGGAAGTCGCACGACGGAGCGATGTGCTCAAATCGGCCCTCCTCGACTCGGTCTCGCACGACCTGCGCACGCCACTTGCGACGATCCGAGCAGCCGCCGGGACACTCATGGACAAGGACATCGAGTGGCCACCTGAGCAACGTCGCGACATCGCCGCGTCGATCGACCGCGAGGCCGAATGGCTGAACCGGCTGGTCACGAACCTCCTCGACATGAGCCGCGTCGAGGCCGGTGAACTTCGGCCCAACCTCGTCATCATGACCGTGGGCGACGCGGTGGATGCGGCGCTCGACCGCACACGATCGGCGCTCGGTGATCGACCACTGGTGGTTGATGTACCCACCGATCTCCCTCCGATCGTGGCCGACGAGGTCCTCGTCGGCCAGGTCCTGGCCAATGCCCTGGACAACGCCGCCAAGTACGCCGGCGGCGGCGTGCCCGTTCGGATCACGTCGCACGTGACGGACGGGAACCGGGTCCGGATCACGATCGAGGATGGGGGCCCAGGTGTCCCTGAAGAGAACCTGCCAAGGCTGTTCGAGAAGTTCTACCGCGTCCCGCGAACCGGCGAGGGTTCACGACGCGGGACCGGTATAGGCCTCGCGGTCGTCCGCGGGATCGTCGAGGCGATGCGGGGCCGAGTCGAAGCGAGGAGGAGCGACCTCGGCGGGCTCGCGCTCGATGTCGATCTGCCGATCGCGCCACCCGTTGAGGATGTCGCCGAAGAGGACGGATCGGTCGGGCCGACCCGATGATCGAACTCCACGACGCGGCGTCTGTCCTGCTGGTCGAAGATGACGTCGCCACGCGTGAGGCGATCGCGACATTCCTCCGCGGACACGGCCATGACGTCATCGAGGCCGCAGACGCTGGGTCGGCTCTCCTTGCCTGGGGCGCCGGCCGCCCCGACGTGGTCGTCCTCGACCTGGGCCTTCCCGATCGAGACGGCATCACCGTGATCCGCCGGATCCGCGCGGACGCGACCACGCCCATCCTCGTCGTGTCAGCGCGCGATCAGGAGGCGGACAAGGTCACGGCCCTCGATTCCGGTGCCGACGACTATGTCACGAAGCCGTTCGGGATGGCCGAGCTTCGGGCCCGGATCGATGCCCTGTTGAGGCGCGCGGCCGGCCCGGCCGCCGATGCCGGCGGCATCGTTCGGATCGGCGACCTGACGCTCGATGTCGCCCGGCGTGTCGTGGCCGTCGGCGAGCGACCCGTCCATCTGACGCAACGGGAGTTCGAGGTGTTGAAGGTCCTCGTCATGCATGCGGGACGACTGGTGACCTACGGTCGCCTGCTGCGGGCCGTGTGGGGAACCGCCTACAGCAACGAGGCGCACTACGTCCATGTGTATGTGAGCCAGATCCGTCGCAAGCTCGAGGCCGCGGACGAAACCGGGATGCTCGCCGGCCTGATCGTCGCCGAGCCTGGCGTTGGTTATCGGATCGCGCTTCTCTGAGCGTTCCTTGAGCGGCACTCACGGCGGCAGGCCCCGTTCCCTCTTGGGACCCCTTGCCACTGTGGAGACGTGAACGATCCTGAATCCCTGACCGCAGACATCCAGCGCAGCATCGATCGCGAGGTCGACATCGTGATGTCCGCGGTGAACCTCGTCGCAAGTGGCGGTGCGCCATCGACGATGGTCGGCGGCCTTCGACTGGCTGATGCCGTCATCGAGATCGTGCGCCCTCGAGCCGTGGAGCTGGGGGTCGTCCTGGAGCCGATATGGGGCCCGGGCGAGGAGACCGCGGAGGTGCGTGTCCGCCGCATCGAGCCGACGCCATGAGCGACGGTGCTCCGCACGTGCTCCTCGTCGAGGATGACGACCCGCTCGCCGGTCTGCTGTCGGCGCACCTTCGGGCGCGGGGCTACCGGGTCACGGTCGCGCCGTCGGCGGAAGCCGCGATCGAACACCTGGGCGGGCGCTCCCGGCCGGACATCGTGCTGCTCGACATCAACCTGCCCGGCGAGACCGGCTGGTCCGTCCTGCGCAGTGACGAATTCGCCGCCGCCGGGCGACCTCCTGTCGTCGTCGCCAGCGCGATGTCCGTGAGCCCGGCCAGGTTGCGCGAGTTCGGCGCGGCCGGCTACCTGCCCAAACCATTCGCGTTGGACACCCTCGGCGCAACGCTCGATCGCCTGCTCTCATCGGAGGCCAAGGAAGAGGAATCATGACCGACATCCAGATCGCCTTGATCGCGCTCGCCTGCATCGTGGCCCTCTCCGGTTACGTGCTCCTCTGCGAGCGGGTCGGGCGATGAACGCGTTCGAGCTGCTGGCCGCCGTCACGGCCGCCTTCGTCTTCGTCTACCTGCTGTGGGCGCTCCTTCGTCCTGAGGACTTCTGATCGTGGCCCCCAACGACTTCCTCGTGCTCGCCACGCTGGCGCTGGCGATCGTGCTCGTCACGCCGTTGCTGGGGCGATACATCCACCAGGTGATGGAAGGCGAGCGGACGATCCTGAGCCCCATCCTGCGCCCGGTCGAGCGCGCGATCTATCGCGTCTGCGGCGTCGACGAGACGGCCGAGATGGGTTGGAAGGGCTACGCCGTCGCGGTGCTCGCGATGGCCTTCGTGGCGATCGTGGCGGGCTACATCGTCCTGCGGCTGCAGGACATCCTGCCGCTCAACCAGGCCTCCATCCCGGCCATGTCCCCGGAGCTCGCGTTCAACACGTCGGTCAGCTTCGAGACGAACACGAATTGGCAGAACTACTCGGGCGAGACCGGCGCGACCTACCTGACCCAGTCCGCCGTCCTGGCGGTACGCAACTTCACGTCGGCCGCCACCGGCCTCGCCATCGCGATCGCCCTGATCCGGGGCCTGACCCGACGCAGCTCCAAGACGATCGGCAACTACTGGGTCGATCTGACCCGCGGCGTGCTGTACATCCTGCTGCCGATCTCGATCGTCGGCGCCATGGTCCTCGTCTGGCAGGGCGTGCCCCAGACATGGACGGCCCACACCGTGACCACCCTTGAGGGTGTCCAGCAGACCATCGCCTACGGCCCGATCGCCTCCCAGGAGTGGATCAAGGAGCTGGGCAACAACGGCGGCGGGTTCCTCAATGCGAATTCCTCGCATCCATTCGAGAACCCGACGCCGCTCACCAACTGGCTCGAGATGTTCGCGATCCTGATCGCCCCGTTCTCGCTGACCTATGCCTTCGGGCGCTACGCCGGGAACCAGCGTCAGGGCTGGGTGATCTTCGCCGCGATGTCCGCCGTCCTGCTCGTCGGCTCGGTCGTCGCGATGAACCACGAGTACAACGGCAACCCACTCTTCCCGGCCGCGGTCGACCAGGCCGCCGGCAACATGGAAGGCAAGGACGTTCGATTCGGCTCCGCCTTGGGCGGCCTGTTCGGGGCGGTCACGACCGGCACGAGTACCGGCGCCATCAACTCGTGGCACGACAGCTTCCAGCCGATCGCCGGTCTCGTCCCGCTGTTCAACATGGAACTCGGTGAGATCACCCCGGGCGGCATCGGTGCCGGCATGTACGGGATGCTCGTCATCGGGGCGATCCTGGCTGTGTTCATCGCCGGCCTGATGGTCGGCCGGACGCCGGAGTACCTCGGCAAGAAGGTCGAATCGTTCGAGATCAAGATGGCGATGCTCGTCGCCCTGGTCCTGGGCGCCAGCATCCTCGGGTTCACGGCGATCGCGAGCGTCCTGCCCGAGGGCATCGCCGGGCCGCTCAATCCCGGCCCGCACGGCTTCAGCGAGATCCTGTACGCCTTCTGAGCCAGACCGGCAACAACGGCTCGGCCTTCGCCGGGCCTGACCGGCAACACGCCCTTCTACAACATCACCGGCGGCTTCGCGATGCTCATCGGCCGGTACGGGATGATCGTGCCCGATCCTCGCGCTCGCCGGCTCGATGGCCGCCAAGCGCAGCGTCGCGCCGTCGCTCGGCACCTTCCCGACCACGGGGCCGCTGTTCGTAGTCCTGCTGATCGGCGTCGTCATCATCGTCGGCGCGCTGACGTTCTTCCCGGCGCTCGCGCTGGGCCCGATCGTCGAGCAGCTCCTCCAGAACGCCGGAAAGGTCTCCTGATGGCTCTCCTGTCCGTCGATCTCGGTCGCGGCACCCGCCGCTTCCAGCGCTTCGTCACGCTCGGTGGCGCCGAAGCCATCGCGGCGAGCCGCCCCGGCCGCGTGGCATCCTCGACCCGGACCTCCTCCGGTCCGCCATCCCGCACGCCTTCCGGAAGCTCGATCCGCGCCTGCTGATCAAGAACCCGGTCATGTTCGTCGTGGAGATCACCGCGGTCCTCGTGACCCTGACCGCCGTCGCCGACGTGCACGGCGTGCAGCCGACGGGCGACGGGCGGCCTCGGGTTCCCGGTCCAGATCGCGGATCTGGCTGTGGTTCACGGTCCTCTTCGCGACCTACGCCGAGGCGGTCGCTGAGGCGCGTGGCCGGGCACAGGCCGCGACCTTGCGCCGCACACGCTCAGAGACGACCGCCCACCGCCGCCTGGCCGACGGGACGCTGGAGAACGTCGGCTCGTCCGAGCTGCGCAAGGGCGACATCATCGTCGTCGAGGAAGGCGAGACGATCGCCGGTGACGGCGACGTCATCGAGGGCATCGGGTTCGTCAACGAGGCGGCGATCACCGGCGAATCCGCGCCGGTCCTCAAGGAGCCGGGCACGGATATCCGGAGCTCAGTCACCGGTGGCACGACGCTCGTCAGCGACCGCATCGTCGTCGAGGTGACGTCCGACCCGGGCGAGACGTTCCTCGATCGGATGATCGCCCTCGTCGAGGGCGCGAAGCGCCAGCGGACGCCGAACGAGATCGCACTCGCGATCCTCCTCGCCGGCCTCACGATCATCTTCCTGATGGCCACCGTCACCCTGCGGCCATTCGGCGAGTACGCCGGCACGACCGTCGACACCGTCGCGCTCATCGCCCTGCTCGTCTGCCTCATCCCGACCACCATCGGCGGCCTCCTGTCGGCCATCGGCATCGCGGGCATGGATCGCGTCGCGCGGTTCAACGTCCTGGCGATGAGCGGCCGTGCCGTCGAGGCCTCCGGTGACGTCGACGTCATCCTGCTCGACAAGACGGGCACGATCACGTACGGCAACCGCCTGGCCGCTTCGATCGTGCCGGCGGCCGGCGTCGCGGAGGCCGAAGCGGTCGAAGCCGCTCTTGTTTCGTCGATCAAGGACGAGACGCCTGAGGGCCGCTCCGTCGTCGACCTGGCGCGCAAGCGCCTGGCTGAGCTCGGGCGCCCGGCCGGTGTCGGCGACGACGCCGCGTTCGCCAAGCTGAGCGGGACCATCGTCGAGGAGATCGCCTTCCGCGCCGAGACGCGCACGAGTGGCGTCAAGACGACGGCTGGCGTCACCATCCTGAAGGGAGCGGTCGACGCGATCGAGAAGAAGGTCGGCGCGCTGCCCGAGCGGCGTCGCCGCCGACGCGGATCGGATCGCCGATCTCGGCGCCACACCGCTCGTCCTCGAGAGCGAGGGCCGCGTCCTCGGCGTCATCGAGCTCAAGGACACCGTCAAGGAAGGACTCGTGGAGCGTTTCGCCGAGTTCCGTCGGATGGGCATCCGTACCGTGATGATCACCGGCGACAATCCGCGGACCGCGGCAACGATCGCCAAGGAAGCCGGCGTCGACGACTTCATCGCGCAGGCCACGCCCGAGGAGAAGATCGCGTTCATCCGGGCGCAGCAGGCCGAGGGCCACCTGGTCGCGATGACCGGTGACGGCACGAACGACGCTCCGGCGCTCGCCCAGTCCGACGTCGGGCTGGCGATGAACAGCGGCACCTCGGCCGCCAAGGACGCCGCCAACATGGTCGACCTCGACTCCGATCCGACCAAGCTGCTCGAGGTCATCGCGATCGGCAAGCAGCTGCTGATCACCCGCGGCTCGATCACGACCTTCTCCATCGCCAATGACGTCGCCAAGTACTTCGCCATCGTCCCGGCGATGTTCCTCGCGGTCTTCCCGGAGCTCAACGCACTCAACGTGATGGGCCTGTCGTCACCGCAGAGCGCGATCCTGTCGGCGGTCATCTTCAACGCGCTGGTCATCGTCGCGCTGATCCCGCTGGCCCTCCGTGGCGTCTCGTTCAAGCCAGCTCCGGCGAGCGTCCTGCTCCAGCGGAACCTGCTCATCTACGGCGTCGGCGGGATCATCGCCCCGTTCATCGGGATCAAGGCGATCGACCTCGTCGTCTCCGGCCCTCCACCTCGCATAGGACAGATCGATGACCACCTTCCTCCGACACCGGCTGTGGCCCGCCATCGCCCTCCTGCTCGTGATCACGGTCGTGACTGGCTTCCTCTACCCACTCGCCGTGACCGCGGTCGCCCAGGTCGCCTTTCCGAGCCAGGCCAACGGCTCGTTCATCCAGACCGCCGACGGCCGCACGATCGGCTCCAGCCTCATCGGCCAGGCATTCAGCCAGCCCGCAGTACTTCTCGGGCCGGCCCTCGGCGGCCGGAGTGACCGACGCGAACCCGGGCGGGTACGACGCGAACGCGTCCGCCGGCTCGAACCTCGGGCCGACCAACCAGAAGCTGATCGACCGAATCACCGCCCAGGTCGACGCGATGCGGGCCGCGAACGGCGACAAGCCCGTTCCCGGTGGACCTCGTCACGACGTCCGCGTCGGGGCTCGATCCGGATATCAGCCCAGCGGGGGCGGAATACCAGGTCGCCCGCGTCGCCAAGGCTCGCAGCATGTCCGAGGCCGACGTCCGGGCGGTCGTCGCACGACATACGGAGCAGCCGCTCCTCGGGTTCCTTGGTCAGCCACGGGTCAACGTCCTGCTCCTCAACCTCGATCTCGACGGTCTCCTTTCACACTGACCCACGGTAGATGGAGGCACTGACTTGAACGACCGGGATCGGGACGATTCGGACGGTCGCCCGTCGGCCGAGGAGATGCTCGCTCGCGATCGGCACGTCGAGCGGCGAGCGCGAGAGAGGCCGGCTGCGCGTCTACCTCGGGATGGCTCCCGGCGTCGGCAAGACGTACCGGATGCTGGAGGAGGGTCACCGTCGTACGGCCCGCGGGACAGACCTTGTGGTCGGTTTCGTCGAGGCGCACGGCCGACCCGAGACGGTGAAGCTGCTCGACGGCCTCGAGACCGTTCCCCGGCGCCGGGTCGAATACCGCGGTGTCGTCGTCGAGGAGATGGATACCGACGCGATCGTGGCCCGCCACCCGGCCGTCGCGCTCGTCGACGAGCTGGCGCACACCAATGCGCCCGGCTCGAATCGGGCCAAGCGTTGGGAAGACGTCGAGATCATCCTCGACGCGGGCATCGATGTCGTCTCCACCTGCAATATCCAGCACCTCGATTCAGTCGCCGATGCGGTCGCCACGATCACCGGGGCGCCGGTCAACGAGCGCATCCCTGACGAAGTTCTTGCGGCCGCTGACGAAGTCGAACTCGTCGACATGAGCCCGTACGCACTTCGCCAGCGGATGCGCCACGGGAACGTCTACCCACCCGATCGCACCCGCGTCGCGCTCGATCGGTTCTTCACCGAGAACAACCTGACGGCGCTCCGCGAGCTCGCCCTCCGGTTCGTCGCCGGACGCGTCGACGCCCAGCTCGAAGGCATCGCGAGCGCACGGCCGATCCAGAGTGTCAGTGAGCGAGTGCTCGTCCTCGTCGATGGGTCGCAGGCGACCCCTCGGGCCTTGCGCCGAGCCGCCGCGACGGCGGCCATCCTGCGAGCGCCGCTGATGGCCCTCGTTGTCGCTACCCCAGCCGACGCGGGCGCTCCGTCCGAACGGCTCCGTCAGATCCGCGAGCAGCTCGACGACGCCACCGACCTGGGAGCCGAGATCATCACGGTCGAGGCGTCGGACCTCGCCGAAGGCATCGTCCAGGTTGCACTCGCTCGCCGGGTCACCCGTCTCGTGCTCCCGTATCGGAGTTCGTCCACGATGGAGCGGGTCCGCCGGTCACCGCTGTCGGACCGCGTCCTGCAGCGGCTTCCGAGCCTCGAGATCACCATCGTCGCCGACGCGCGAGGCACGACCGATGCCTTCCAGGTCGGCAGAGGGGAGTGACGACCGCTGGTACTGCCGTCATACCAAAGTACGGCTAGTCGCTCCCCGTGCCCACTCCTACGCTCTGCAACACAGCGAGCCGGACCATACCCCGTCCCACTTTAGGGGCCCGGACCTGCCTGAGACGACTGCAGAGCGAGGCAACGAACCACATGGCATCGATGGCCGTCAACGAACTTGGACCGATGCTCACCGCAACCGAAGTCGCGGACATGCTTCACCTGCACGTCAACACGGTGAAGCGGCTCGGCGATCGCGGTGAGCTTCCCTTCTACCGCGTGTGCAAGCGTGGCGACCGTCGGTTTCGACTCGACGACGTCATGAAGTTCCTGTCCCAGAACCGCTGAACCTGCTGGGTCACGCGCCGGTCTGACCGGCGCGGATCCGGATAGCATCACGCAGGAACGTCGCCAGCCCGGGGCCGGGCGCGCTCGTCGCTCGCCGCGAATCGCGGATCCGCCAGGGCGCTACGCCCTCGGGATACTCGCCAGGGTCTCCCCGAAGATCTCGACCGCCTCGGCGATCTCGGCGGCGGTCACGTCGATCGGTGGGATCCAGCGGATGACTTCGTGCTGGCGGCCGCAGGACAAGCACGAGAAGGCCGGCATCAGCGCAGGCCGCCATGAGCCGGTCGGGCAGCACGGCGTCCGGCTCGCCGGTCGCCCGGTCGCGGGTGAACTCGACCCCGACCATGAGCCCCAGGCCACGGATGTCTCCGATCCGGTCGTCCTCTGCGGCGATGGCGCCCAGGCCGGCCATGAGCTCGGCGCCGCGCGCCACGACGTTGTCGATGAGGCGCTCGTCGCGCATCGTCTCGAGGACCGCCAGGCCCGCCGCGCACGCCACGGGATTCCCGCCATACGTCGAGCCGTGCGCACCGCGGCCCCAGCGCTCCTGCAGCTCGCGCGACGACACGATCGCTGACAGCGGCAGGCCGTTGGCGATGGCTTTGGCCACGACGACGACGTCAGGCACGATGCCGGCATGTTCGAAGGCCCACATCCTCCCGGTCCGGCCGTAGCCGCACTGGACTTCGTCGGCGATCAGCAGGATCCCATGCTCATCGCAGAGCTCCCGGAGTGCCCGCAGGAATGACGCCGGAGCCGGCACGTAGCCGCCCTCGCCGAGGACGGGCTCGATCAGGACCGACCCGATCGTCGACGGCGCCACGACCGACCGGAGCATCGTCCGAAGCTCTGCCAGGGCGGCGTCCGAGGCCGCCTCCTCGTCACCACCGAACTCCGGGTAGGCCATCGGGAATGGCGCCAGGTAGACGCCGGGCAGGAGTGGCTCGTAGCCGGTCCGGTAGTTGATGTTCGACGATGTCACGCTGGTCGCGCCGAGCGTCCGGCCGTGGAATCCGCCGCGGAACGCGATGATCCCCGGCCGTCCCGTCACCCGCCGCGCGAGCTTGAGCGCGCCGTCGATGACCTCGGAACCGGAGTTGAGGAACATGACCGAGTCGAGCGGCGCCGGGAAACGTGCCGGCGAGCTCGACCGCGAGTCGCGAGATCGGTTCGGCGAACCCGAGCGCCGAGACCGGCCCGATCAGGCGGTCGACCTGCGCGTGGATCGCCGCCGTCACCCGCGGATGGGCGTGGCCCAACCCGGTCACCGCGATCCCGTTCGCGAAGTCGAGATACGCCCGGCCGTCGCTGTCGTACAGCCGATGCCCGACGCCGTGGCTCCACGATCGCTGGAAGTAGCGGCCGAGGACGGGCGTCAGGTTGGCGTCGGCGAGGGCGGCGTAATCGAGACTGGCGTCGGTCGTCATCGGTCGGTCGGGCTCCTGGGGCGAAGTCGGTCGAGTATACGGGCGGCTCCTGAGCCGGAGGCGCCCTGCTACGATCGGCGGCATGGTCGACTTCACCCTGACCGACGAGAACCGGCTCGTCCAGCAGAGCGTCCGGGCCTTCGCCGAGGCCGAGATCCTGCCGTTCATCCGCGACTGGGACGCCAAGGGCGAGGTCCATCGCGAACTGTTCGAGAAGATGGGCGAGCTCGGATTCCTTGGCGCCCCGATCCCCGAGGCATACGGCGGCGGCGGGATGGACTACCTCTCGTTCGCCATCCTGTGCGAGGAGCTGGAGCGTGCCGACACCTCGTTCCGTGTCGTCCAGAGCGTCCACGTCGGGCTGAACTCGCTGGCCCTCCTCCAGTGGGGCACCGAGGAACAGCGTCAGCGCTGGCTGGTGCCGCAGGCGCGTGGCGAGAAGCTCGCGACATTCGGGCTGACCGAGCCGGGCGTCGGCACGGACGCGGGCAACCTGCAGACCACCGCGCGCCGGGACGGTGACGCCTACCGGCTCAACGGCCAGAAGATCTGGATCTCGCTGGCCGACCTCGCCGACCACTTCCTGGTCTTCGCGTCGGTCGACCGGGCGAAGAAGCACAAGGGCGTGACCGCGTTCATGCTCGAGCGCGGGATGGCCGGGCTGTCGACCGGCACGCTCCACGGCAAGCTCGGCATCCGGGCGGGCAACACCGGGTTGATCAACCTCGATGACGTCCCGGTCCCGGTCGAGAACCGCATCGGCGAGGAGGGCGAGGGCTTCCTCATCGCGATGAGCGCCATCGACCAGGGCCGGTTCACGGTGGCCGCCGGCGCGGTCGGCCTCGCCCAGGCGTGCCTGGACGCCTCCGTCCGCTACGCGCACGAGCGGCACACGTTCGGGCAGGAGATCGGCGAACACCAGCTGGTCAAGCAGATGATCGCCAAGATGGCGGCCGGGACCGAGATGGGCAGGCTCCTCGTCTGGCGGGCGGGCTGGCTCAAGAACCAGGGCCTGCGCAACACGCGCGAGACGAGCCTTGCCAAATGGCACGCCACCGAGCATGCGGTCCAGTCCGCGATGGACGCGATCCAGGTCCACGGCGCCAACGGCTACTCGAACGAGTTCCCGGTCGAACGCTACCTGCGCAATTCCAAGGCTGCGGTCATCTACGAGGGAACCAGCCAGCTCCACACGCTCATCCAGGCGGACTACGCGCTCGGCTACCGCGAGGACCGGCCGCTCCGCTGCGAGCCGTGGCCGGCCCAGGGCTGGCAACGCCCGAATCCATGACCGGGACGACCGGCGGCCGCATCGTCGTCGCCATCGTCGCGATCGCATTGCTGGGCGCGGCGCTCTTCGGCATCTGGCACTTCGTCGTCGGCGGCTTCATCAACGGCAATCCGCGGGCGGGCACGTTCGGGTTCTTCCTGGCCCTGGCCGCCGGCGTGCCATTGGTCGTCGGTGTGTGGGTCGTCCGGCGCCGTCGCCGCCACCCGCTGGCCGCCTGAGCCGCATCGACTCGAGGCGTGGACGGCTGGTCGGCCCGGGAGACGGCGGTCCTTGTCGCCCTCGCGGAGACATTCGTCCCGGGTGACGCCGAGAGGCGCGCGACGCTCGCGGGGCAGGCTCTCACCCAGACCGCCGATCCGGAGCAGCTCCGGCTCCTGCGACTGGTCCTTCGCACGATGGATTCGAGGGCCGCGAACCTCGCCCTGACCGGCCGGCCCGAGGGCGTTCACGGCGATGACTCCAGAAGCCCGGGAGCGATACCTGCTGGGCTGGGCCGGTTCCCGGATCCCACAGCGACGGTCGGCCGTCGGGGCGTTCCGCAAGCTCCTGACGTTCCTGGCGTATGCCCCCGGTGGCGACGGTCTGGCCGACCCCCGCCTGGCGGCGCTCGGGTTCCGGACGGACGACCCCCCAGTGGCCCAACGACTGACCGCGGTCCGTGTCGAATCGCTTCCGGGACGGCCGCTCGGCACGGGCGCGGACGACGCACCTGTCACGCTCGACGCCGACGCCGTGATCGTCGGGTCCGGGGCGGGCGGGGGCGTCATCGCGGCAGCGCTGGCCGGTGCCGGTCGATCGGTCGTGGTCCTCGAGGCCGGCCCATTCTCCGACGAGGCGACATTGCCCCGGAGAGAACTCGACGGGTTCGACCGCCACTACCTCGATCACGGGCTGACGACGACGTGGGACGGCTCGATCACGATGCTGGCGGGGACCGGCGTCGGTGGCGGCACGCTCATCAACTGGATGACCTGCATCTCGGCGCCCGAGGATGTCCGCGCCGAATGGCAGACCGACCACGGTCTCGAGGGGATGACCGGCGAACCGTGGGCGAGCGATGTTGCCGCCATCGAATCCGAACTCGGCGTCGCCGAATCCACGCACATCCCGCCGAAGGACGCGATCCTCGTCCGAGGGGCGCGGGCACTCGGCTGGGAGGCGGCCCCGACACGGCGCAACGCCGACGCGTGCGGCGACTGCGGCAGCTGCGGCTTCGGGTGCCCGCGCGGGACCAAGCGATCCGGCATCCGGGTGCACCTCGCCGAGGCGTCAGCGGCGCGGGGCTCGGGTGGTGGCCGACGCGCGGGTCAGGCGAGTGATGCTCGAGGGCGGACGGGCGGTCGGCGTCGAAGCGACGGTCGGGCAGGGGAGCGACGCCCGCCGCCTGGTCGTCCGCGCACCGACGGTCGTGGTGGCCGCAGGGGCACTCCGCACACCGGGGATCCTGCAGGCGAGCGGTCTCGAGCACCCGCATATCGGCCGCCATCTGCGGCTCCATCCTGTGCCCGCCGTCGCGGGAATGTTCACGGAACTCGTCGAGATGTGGCGGGGCACCCTGCAGGGCGCTCGATCGCTCGAATTCTCCGCCCCGGCGGCCGGCCGGAACGGCTACGCGATCGAGTCCGTGCCGGGGCACCCAGGCCTCATCGCGCTCGCCCTGCCCTGGGAAGGCACCGCGGCCCACGCCCGCGTCATGGACGGGATCGACCACATCTCCCCGCTCATCGCGGTGACCCGGGACGGTGGCGAGGGCCGCGCAACGCTGACCAAGAGCGGCGGGGTCCGGCTCGACTACGCGCTCGACGCGACCGGCATCGCGACCATGCGCCATGCGCTCGTCTCGATGGCGCGCCTGATGCGGGCCGCCGGAGCGACCGAGATCGTGGCCCTCGGGTCGCCGCCCGCCTGGTACCGCCCGGATCCGTCAGATAGCGCCGAGCCGGGACGACGCTTCGCGGGATTCGAAAAGGTCCTCGCCGATTTCGACTTCGCCCCCAACCGAGGCGTCGTCTTCTCCGCGCACCAGATGGGGTCCGTCCGGATGGGCGCGGACCCCGGTGCGCACCCGTGCGACCCGGCCGGTCGCGTTCGCGTCTCGGATCGAGACGATCGCGCGGTGGCGGGGCTCTACGTCGGCGACGGGTCGCTGTTCCCGACCGGGCATCGGGGTCAATCCGATGATCACCGTGATGGCGATGGCCCGACGGGTTGCCCGAGGGATCCTCGCCGAGACGTGATCGGCCGGTCCGTCAGCTGGTCGAGGCCGCCGCCTGGCCGGAGTCCGGACACCGCCGATGCCGCGACGCGCGTCGCCCGCGGTGCCGCCATCCGCCCGCGGGCGGTCACGATGAGTGCGACGGCCACGACGATGATCGTGCCGGCCACCACCGTCCGGGCATCGATGACCTCGCCCAGGACGATGGCGCCCAGGATGACCGCCACGACCGGGTTGACGTAGGCATATGTCGTCACCAGCGGCAGTGGCGCGACCCGGAGCATGTAGCCGAAGACCGTGAAGGCGAGGAGGCTGCCGACCACCGTCAGGTAGAGGAACGCGAGGACCGAATCGCGGGTGACCGCGGCGGGATCGAACGTCGCGAGTTCGCCGGTGGCGATCGCCATGACCGACAACACGAGTCCGCCGAGCAGCATCTGGAGACCGGTCGCGACGAGTGGCCGCCGGGGCAGGCTGGCCCGATGCGACGCGAAGAGCGAGCCCGTCGCCCAGGCGAGCGGTGACAGCAGGCAGAAGAGCAGGCCGACCGGTTCGAGCGCCCCGACCCCGCCGACGATCGACGGTGCTGCCAGGACGGCGACCCCCACGAACCCGACGACCACACCGAACATCGCCAGGCGCGGCAGCCGCTCGCCGAGGAAGATCCCGCCAAGGACGGCGACCCAGATCGGCATCGTGGCGATGAGGAGCGCGGCGATGCCCGAGGGCACGGTCTGCTCGGCGAATGCGACGAAACCCATCCCGCCGCCGAGCAGGAGCGCCCCGACGATGGCGCTGTCGCGGACCTCACGTCGCGTCGGGACCACGAACGAACGGCCCGCCCGGGCGACCGACCACGTCAGCAGGATCAACCCGGCGAGGAGGAATCGGGTCGCCGCCATGAGGAACGGCGGGATCGAGTCCACGGCGACCGAGATCCCGAGGTACGTCGATCCCCAGACGAGATAGAGGACGAGCATCCCGAGCCAGATCGGAGCGCCGCTGGCGCTCTTCGTTGAAGACGTTGGCATAGGAGGATGGTCCAAGGTAACCGGATTGTAGGCAGATGCAGGTTAGGACGTCCAGTCCCGATCCTCAGGCTGCCAGGACGCCCGAGTCGGGACGGCATTGGCGGCACGCGCGATAGCCGGCTGCCGCAGCGTGGTCGAAGGAGCGGAAGGGCACGCGGTGGGCCGGCGGTGATCCGTTTCGCGTGGTGGCAGGTCGGCAGGCACACGACATGCGTCGTGTCCGACCCGACGAACCGGATCCCCGACGCGCGCTGCGCTTTCGAGGCCGTCGGGGTCGAGGCCCTCGGCCCGCAGGATGGCCCGCTTGTTGCCCGGGCCGCCCAGCGAGTACTGGCCGATCGTGCCATCGCTCCGGACGACGCGATGGCAGGGCACGATGAGCGGGACCGGGTTGTGCCCGAGCGCGGTGCCGACCGCCCGGACCGCCTTCGGCCGGCCGATCTCGGCGGCGACCCAGCCATACGGCCGGACTTCGCCGCGCGGGATCTCCAGGGCCTTGTGCCAGACGTCGCGTTCGAAGTCGGTGTGGCCGCGGAGGTCGAGATCGATCCGGACCCGCCGGTCACCATCGAGTCGTCGGGCGATCGCCGAGGCGAGTCGCGGCGGCAGCTCAGCCACCCGATATGCCGAACGTCCGGTCCGTGCTCGATGGGCCGTCTCGAACGCCGCGTCGTCGTCGGTCGCCTCGACCTCGGAGACGCCCAACCCGTTCCAGGCCACGACGAGCGACCCGATGGGCGATCCGAAACGGGCATACAGGTCGGCCAGTCCGACCTCGGCGAGGACCGCCGGGCGAAGCGTCGGTGGAGCAGCGGTGCGAAGAGCGGTCATCGCGGTCTCGATCTCGGAGTCGGTCGGTGTCATGCGGTCATCTCCTCGCGGTCGCGCCGCTCGGCGGCTTCGAATGCGGTTCGCAGCAGGGCCACCCCACGATGGACCTGGGCTTTCACGGTGCCCTCTGGTCGTTCGAGGGCGGCCGCGACTTCGGGATAGGTCAGGCCGTCGACGTGGCGCAGCACGACAGCGCTGCGGTAGGCGGGCGGCAGGGTCAGCAGCAGTCCGGCCCAATCGCCGGCGGCGTCTCGCGCGGCGGCCGTCTCGGCCGGGCCGCGCCGCGCATCGGTCCGCGGTTCGAGGCCGCCGGGCAGCGCTGCGTCGAGCGACAATGCCGCCCGCGCCGGCGTGCGACGACCCAGTCGCGAGCGACACAGATTGAGCACGATCGTCGCGAGCCATGGACGGAGTCGCAGCTCGCTGATCCGTGCCGCGTCGTACCGGGCCAGGGCGCGATAGGCGCGCACGAGGGCGTCCTGGGCCGCCTCCTCCGCGTCGCGCGGGTCGCCCAGCAGGCGCAGCGCGATCGAGTACAGGCGATCCTGGTGCTCGAGGACGAGGGTCTCGAATGAACCGTCGAGGTCATGCGCCAAGGCCGCGAGGAGCGGGCTGTCGGTGTCCATCGTTCCCCAGAACCACGTCGGCGAGCGGACCGTTGCACCGTCGCCGTCCCGTGCCGTCAACGGTACCCGGCGGGCACCTGTGGACGCACTCCGCCATGCGACAATCCGCCCACGATGCCGCTCGACGACCGATTCGACGACCTGATCGCCAGCCTCGGTGGGTTCCACCGCTCCTGGTTGGTGTACATCGGCATCGAACTCGGCCTGTTCGAGCACCTCCGGGCGGCCGGTCCGGATGGCCTCGCTCCCGCGGATCTGGCGACCCAGGCGGGCTGCCACGAGCGTGCGATCGAGGCCTGGGCCTGGGCGGCTGACGCCCACGATCTGGCGACGCTCGAGGACGGACGCCTGACCATCGATGACGACCTCGCCGTGGTCCTGCTCGACACGAACCGATCGGAATTCCTGGGCGGCCAGTTCGTCCATGCGACGGTCGCCTCGCTCGATTGGGGAGGGATGCTCGACTTCTTCCGGACCGGGGAACCGATCGGCGAGCGCCCCGACCGCTACCGTGCCGCCATCGAGCGCCTGACGGCCCAGGACATCGCGGTCTTCTTCCAGGAGGCGCTGGCGGAGCTCCCGCAACTCGTCGCTGATCTGTCACGCGGCGGACGGGTCGTCGATGTCCACTGCGGTGGCGGGCGCTGGCTGATCGCGATGGCCCGCCGGTTCGGCGCGCTCGAGCTGGTCGGCGTCGAATTCGAGGCCGACTCGGTCGCGCGCGCCCGAGCGAACGTCGAGGCGGCCGGGCTGACGGACCGGATCACCATCCGCCAGGCGGGTGTCACCGACCCAGGCAAGGTCGGCGAATACGCTCTCGCCTACTTCCAGTACGCACTCCACCAGTTGCCCGATGCCCCGGCCGTGCTGAAGGCCGCCTGGGCGGCGCTCAGCACCGGGTGGGCATCTCCTCGTCCTCGACTGGCCGCTCCCGAGCGAGCGCGACGAGTTCCGGACGAGGCACGGCGAGCTGATCGCGGGCGTCCAGCTCGATGAGCTGTACCAGGGCACCGCCCTTGCGACGCGCGAGCAGTTCCTGGCCTGGTTCGAGGCCGCCGAGTTGCCTGCTCCGGTCGTCATCGACCTGCCGTCGGGCGCCTCGCTGTTCCTGGTGGAACGCCCCTGAGGCTCACGCTCCGACGGTGATCGTGCCCTTCATGTCGGGGTGGATCGTGCAGTGGAACGGGTACGTGCCGGCGACCGTGATGCGCAGCCCATCGCTGCTGCCCGGCTGCACGTTCGGCGTCGCGCAGCCGCCCGAATCGAGCGTCACGTTGTGGGCCACGGCACCCGCGTTCGTGAACGTGATGAGGTCGCCGGCCTTGGCGCTGATGGCGTTGGGCTCGAACTGGAAGTCCTTGATCGAGGCGGCCACGCCGCCGGTCCCGGTGGCTTCGGCGCAGGCGGCTGCGGCGGCCGACGGAGCCGCGGCCGACGGGGCCGCGGCCGACGACCCCGAACCGCTCGACGAACAGGCTGCTAGAACGAGGGCGATCCCCCCGAGACAGGCGAGCATGCGGTGGCTCATCCGACCCTCCTTGGTCTGGGCGTTGTACCCAAGAACCTACGGCACACGTGGCGGTTCGGTTTCCACGCGGCTATCGTGTGCCCGATGATGACCCGGCCTTCGGTCGCGGCGAGGCCGACCCGATGATCGACGCCGCCACCATGCGCTGGCTCCTCCTCCACGAGGCACGCATCCATGCGATCCCGGGTCGCGACCTGCGCGACCTGGGCGATGCGATCCTCCTCCATGATGCCGCCGAATCGGAGCCATTCTGGAACCGACTCGAGGGCCTCGCCTGGCCGGCCGACCCTGCTGCATTCGACCGGCGGCTGACCGAGATGCTGGTGCTGTTCGCGTCGCTCGGGCGCCGTCCGCACATCTGGGCGTCACCGCTCCACGATGCTCCGACCGATCTCGTCGCCCGGCTCAAGGCGAATGGTTTCCGCGACCTGGGATCGAGCCACGTGATGCTCCTGACCGATCCGTCGGCGTCGGCCGATGCCGTCGCCCGCGACCTTGCCTCGGGCGTCACGATCGAGCGGTTCAGCACGGTCGAGCCGGGTTCTGTCGCCGCCGCTGCGACGGCCATCGTGAGCGTCCTCGTCGACGCGTTCGACGTCGACCCCGAGCGCACGACCGGGATCGAGGGAGAGACCGCCGCATCGCTGCGCCACCCGTGGTTCACCCACTACCTCGTCCGGGTCGAGGGCCGGCCGGCGAGCGTCGCGCGCCGCGCCACCTTCGAGGGCGCGACCTACCTGTCGTCCATCGGAACCGCCGGCTGGGCACGGGGCCGGGGCTTCGGCAGCATCGTGACCAGGACGGCCGTCGTCGATGCGGTCGCTGCCGGCAGCCGCTGGACCTATCTCGGCGTGTTTGCCGACAACCCAGCCGCGATCGGGATCTACCAGCGCGCCGGGTTCAGCCAGATCGGGGGCGCCGCGCCGGATCTCCTGTTGGTCTGATGAAGGTCGGGATCGCGGACCGGGTCAGGGCCTTCGCGGTCGACGCTGTGGCGCCGGGGCGCCTGCCCAGCGAGGCGACCGGCCTGGTCGCCGTCGGATGGGCGACCGTCGAGCTCGAGCGGGCCGTACCGCAGCTTGCCGCCGCGCTCGGCGTGGACACGATGACATTCGTCGCGGTGGCAGGTTCTACGGCTCTCGGCGCACGCGGCCTGGTCGCGACCGGGATCCTGGGAGACGGCCTGTCGCTGATCGCCATCGAACCGTCGACCGAAGGGCGGACGGCGGCCGCCCTGGCGCGATGGGACGAGGGGCCGATCGCCGCCTGGTACGCCACGACCGCGGTGGTCGGCCAGGAACCGGCCCGACCGTGGCGGGACGGACCATTCGGGCCGGAGCGGATCGTCGGCGGCGACCCCTTCACGGGCCCGCACCGGCTCCTCGTCGCGGTCGGGACAGGTACCATCCCGGCATGACCGACCAGGCGACCATCCAGCTCCGCCTCGCCCAGCCCGAGGATGCGGAATCGATCGCGGCGCTCTTCACCGACGAAGGCTATCCGGCGGGCCCGACCGACATCGTCAGCCGCCTCGAACGATTCGCGACCGATGACGCCCAGGTCATCGTGGCCGAGCACGACGGTGCCCTGCTCGGGTTCATCGCCCTCGTCGCGTTCCCGCGCTTCGAGCACGGCGACTGGATCGTCCGGATCGTCGCTCTCGTCGTGGACGCGGGCGCTCGTGAACGTGGTGTCGGCCGGACCCTCATGGGCGAGGCCGAGCGCGTCGCGCGCGAGCGGGATGCCGCCTTCATCGAGTTGACGGCGGGCCATCACCGACCTGAGGCGCGCCACCTCTACGAGTCACTCGGCTACGACTCGACCGTGACCGCCTACCTCCGGAAGAAGCTCTGACGAGCGACCCAAGCTCGGGCTTTCCGAGCCTCCGACTGCGGGGTAGCAGCGCGAGGCTGCTCGACCTTCCGTGGGACCTCCCACTGGCGGACTGGCCGGAGACGCTGACGTTCAGGAAGCTGCCCGTCGGGCCGTCGCGCCACCTCGTGCGTTTCCTCGTGGACGACGGCCGGATCATCGCACTCAAGGAGGAACCCGCTCCTGTCGCGACGTCCGAGTTCGACGTCCTGCGCCGGCTGGAGGCGGGCGGTCTGCCGGCGGTCTCGGCCATCGGGCTGTCGACGTGGCCCGATCGGGACGAGGCGATCCTCGCCACCGAGTACCTCGCCTTTTCGATCCAGTATCGGCGCCTGCTCATGCGCTTCCCGCTCGGACCCGGACCGTACCGCGAGCGATTGCTCGACGCGATGGCGTCCCTGCTCGTCGACCTCCATCGGGCCGGGGTCTACTGGGGCGACTGTTCGCTCGCGAACACCCTGTTCCGGCGTGACGGGGACAAGATCCAGGCGTACCTGGTCGATGCCGAGACGAGCGAGATCCATCCGGGCCTGTCGGACGGCCAGCGCGGCTTCGACCTCGACATCCTTGTCGAGAACGTCGGCTTCGGCCTGGCCGATCTTGGTGCGATGCAGGGTCGGGAGGACGCGTTCGAGGACGCCGTCGAGGCCGCCGAGAGCGTCCGCCAGCGCTACCTCGCGCTGTGGGCAGAGCTCCACGACGTCCGTGAGCTGTCACCCGACGATCGGCAGGCCGTGCGAGCCCGGATCCGGCGTCTCAACGACCTCGGCTTCGCG
This sequence comes from uncultured Chloroflexia bacterium, assembly GCA_963776385.1. Classification (GTDB taxonomy): domain Bacteria; phylum Chloroflexota; class Limnocylindria; order Limnocylindrales; family CSP1-4; genus SPCO01. Next base: position 356,916 of record CAVZME010000011.1, on the reverse strand, counting down.
GTCGACGAGATCAGCCTCGAGCCGACCGCATCGGGCGAGACGGTGCGGCTTCGCGTCGCTGTCGCCAACCGCCGATTCCATGCGCGCGAACTTGAGCGGCTGACCGGTTTGGTCGCGCTCGAGGGCCAGGCTCGCCTGCTGCTCAACGACCTGCGCGAATACCAGGCGTGGCTCGAACTCCAGGAGGGCGACCCGATCGCGGCCGAGGTCGCCGCGGAGCGCTGGCTGAGCGACGTCTTCGAGCCGATCGAGGCCGTGCTGGGGCCGATCATCGGGGCGGGTCGCGACCCCGTCCAGGCCTATTGCGACGTCCTCGAGCAGAAATGGCTGCTGTCCGAGGAGGTCGGCAAGGATGTCGGGCTCGAGACCGCGCTCGAGGCGTACCTGTCGCTCGGCGCCCCGGCACCGGAGGACGCGACCGCGGAGGTGGGGATCGCGCTCGACATCGACTGGAGTGGGGGCTTCGATCTGCCGAGCACGTGACGCCGCGTCGCGACACCACCTCGGCGGGCGTGGCACCATCGCCCGATGCAGACACGGGGGACGGTCGCGACCGACGCGGTCATCGAGGTGCGCGGCCTGATCAAGCGCTACGGCGACATCACTGCCGTTGACGGCATCGACTTCGCCGTCTCCCCGGGCGAGGTCTTCGGGCTCCTTGGGCCGAACGGCGCCGGCAAGACCACGACGGTCGAGATCCTCGAAGGCCTTCGACCGCCCGATGGCGGCCAGGCGCTGGTCCTCGGAGTCGATGTCGCGACCGGCGCCGACTCGCTCAAGCCACGGATCGGGATCAGCCTCCAGACCGCGGCGCTCTACCCGAAGCTGACGGTCGTCGAGGTCATCGACCTGTTCCGGAGCTTCTACGCGACGTCGCTGCCGACCGATCGGCTGGTCGACATGCTGGAGCTCGGCGAGCGCCGGAATGCGCGGACCAAGGACCTGTCGGGCGGGCAGCGACAGCGTCTCGCGGTCGCGCTCGCGCTGGTCAACGACCCGGAGTTGATCTTCCTCGACGAACCGACGACGGGCCTCGATCCCGCCGCCCGCCGCGCGCTCTGGGACCTGATCAAGGGGCTCAAGGCCCGCGGTCGGTCGGTCCTCCTGACGACGCACTACATGGAAGAGGCCGAGGTCCTGTGCGATCGCCTCGCGATCATGGACCATGGCCGCATCCTCGAACATGGAACGGTCGATGCGCTCATCTCCAAGCGCTTCAAGGAACGGGCTGTCCGTTTCGACCTCATCGATGGCATCGATGACGAGTCGTTCGCGGCGTTGCCTGCGGTGTCGTCGGTCAAGCGCGACGGTGACGCGATCCTGCTCTACACGACGGATGTCGCGGCGACGGTCGGGGCCGTGCTCGCGCTGACCGAATCGCGTGGCGTCGAGCCCCAGAACCTCGGTATCCGGCGGGCTACCCTCGAAGACGTCTTCCTCGACCTGACCGGTCGGGCGCTGCGCGACTGAGCGGACGATGAACGCCCTCCTGATGCTGACTCTCGCGAACATCCGGAGCTACACGCGCGACCGTGCCGCCGTCTTCTGGACCCTCGCCTTCCCGCTGGTCTTCATCGTCCTGTTCGGGCTGATCTTCCAGGGCAGTGGCAGTTCGCGGCTGACGCTCGGCTGGGTCGACGACGACCGATCCGAAGCGGCCGTCAAGCTCAAGGCAGGGTTCTCGGCGCTCCAGGGCATCACTCTCGTCGATGCCGACCTGGCGGATGCCCAGAGCCAGATGCAGACCGGCAAGGTCGATGGCACGATCGTGGTGCCCGTCGGCTACGGGGCATCGATCACGGCCGCGGAGTCGAGCGGTGGCGGTGCGCCGGCCGAGCTCAAGGTCTTCACCGACCCGTCCCGGCCATCCCTCCAGGGCTCGATCTACCAGGCCGTCGGGACCGTGCTCGGGATCGTCAACCTCGGTGGCCGGCCGCCGCTCGTCGTGCCGAGCCCGCAGACGGTCCAGACCGAGAACCTGAACGCGATCAGCTACTTCGTGCCGAGCATGCTCGGGCTGTCGATCATGCAGGTCGGCATCTTCGCGGCGATCCCGCTCGTGGCCGACCGCGAGAAGCTGATCCTCAAGCGGCTCGCTGCGACACCGCTGCGGCGCTGGCAGCTGGTCGGCTCCAACGTCCTGATGCGCGTCCTGATCGCGTTCACCCAGGCGGTCATCATCGTGGCCGTCGGCTCCCTGGCGTTCGGCGTGGAGGTGACCGGCAGTCTGTTGATCGTGGCTGGGTTCGTGACCCTCGGCGCGATGGCGTTCCTGGCCCTCGGCTACGTCATCGCCTCGTTCGCCAAGACCGAGGATGCGGCCAACGGGATGACCTCGATGATCCAGTTCCCGATGATGTTCCTGTCCGGGGCGTTCTTCCAGATCGACCAGATGCCGCAGTTCCTGCAGGTCGTCGCCCGGATCATCCCGCTGACCTATCTCGCCGACGCGTTGCGCCAGGTGATGGTCGGTGGCGCCGCGTTCGCGCCGCTGTGGGTGTGCGCGGCGGTGCTCCTCGGCTGGCTGGTCGTCTGCTTCGGCATCGCGGCGCGCAAGTTCCAGTGGCAGTGATCCCCGGGACCTCTACCAGCGTTCCTCGCGGACCATCTCGTCGAGTTCGCGCCGCCCGCCCGCCTTGGGCGGCCGGCTGAGGTCGGTCGGGTCGGCGGGGTAGCCGAACGACAGCAGGTACTCGCAGTGCTGGTCCGTCGGGTAGCCCAGCAGCTCGCGGGCGAGATCATGCTGGTAGACGGTCGCCGGCACGCTGCCGACGCCGAGCTCCCAGGCGGCCAGCATCATGTTCTCGGCCGCCTGGCCGAGGTCGAACATGATCGACAAGGGCGCTCCGTCTCCGCTCGGATCCAGAGCCCCACGCGGGTCCGGTGTCACGAGGGCGATCCCGACGGCCGCACCCGCCAGGTGATCGGCCCACGGACCGACCTCGGCCAGCTGCCGGAGGTGGTCGCGCTCGCGGCAGACGATGAACGTCCAGCGCTGCATGTTCTTGCTGCTGCCCGCTCGACGGCCGGCATTGAGGATCCGGTCCAGGTGCGCCGGCTCGAGCGGCCGGTCGGCGAACCGGCGGATCATCCGTTTCGCCCGGATGGCGGCCCAGACGGGATCGCCGATGGCCTCGCTCACGATCCGGTCGTGCGGGTGACCGGCGACCCGGGGGTGACGGAAACGGATGCGTCGATGGCATCGGGACGCGGCGGCCGGGTGGCACCGGGCAGCGCGACCTGGGCCAGTGTCCGCAGGCCGCCAGGCGTCGAGGTGACCGCATCGAACTGGGCTTCGCCATCGGGGATCCGCGACGCATCCGTGGCTCCGGCCAGATCGGCGGCGGTCCGCGGGTCGAGCGGGCCGCCCATCGAGCGGGTCAGGAATGCGGCGACCGTCCGCCGATAGCCCTGATCCTCGTACAGCCACGAATGCCCCCCGCCATCGACGATGAGTGTCTCCACCTCCGCCGCGAACGGGTCGCCGGCGCGTGCGTTCCGTGCGGCGGCCGCCAGTCGGTCGAGATGGGCCACCGGGACGACGTCGTCCTCGCTGCCGTGGATGAGCAGGACAGGGCCGTCGTACCGGGCGATGGCCGTGGCCGCGCTGATGTCATCGACGGCATGGCCCCGCGGACGGACGTAGACCCGCGTCGTCAGCCAGGCGAGGGGATATGCGATCAGATCCGGGATCGGCAGTCGGGCGAGCCGGAATGTCTGGCGGGTGAGCCGGTAGGGGTCGGCCGGGCCGGAGGTCGCCACGATCGCCGCGACACGTGGATCCGCGGCGCCGGCCAGGAGCGCCCCGATCGCCCCCATCGAGTGTCCCGCGATCGCCCCGACGGTCACCTCCGGCTGCTCGATCAATGCCCGGAAGGCGACCAGCGTGTCTGCCCCGAATTCGCCTGCGCTGAGCGGCAAGGCCTCGGCGGGATTGGCACCATTCCCGCGGACATCGAAGGTCAGGCAGTGGAAGCCCGCGGCATGGAGGAAGACGGCCATCGGCAACGTCCGGTCACGCGCCGACTCCCAGCCGTGGACGAGCACGACTCCCGGGCCCGGGGCGCCGCCCCGAGCGGGGATGAACCAGGCGGGTAAGGGCAGTCCGTCGGATTCGATGAGCATCGATTCGAAGGGCAGCCCGACGTCGGCCGGGCTCATGCGTGGCGGATTCCGGCGCGGGTAGCCGGCACGAACGCGATAGGCGAGCGCGAAGCGATACGCGAGCCCGAGCGGCGCCATGGCCGCGACGGCGGCGATCCCTGCTCGTCGGATGGTTCCCACAGGAGTAGGGGACGGCAGGATGGCGCGGCTGTCAAGTCGGCCTCCTGTCGCGGTCCCGGTCGGTTCGCCGGTCCGTGCCCTACACTCGGACGGTATGGCCAGACGCGACCCGCATGAAGTGCTCGGTGTCGACGCTCGCGCCACGCCGACCCAGATCAAGGCGGCCTGGCGCCGGCTCGCTCGGACGAACCACCCGGACCTGACGGGTGACGACCCCGCCGCGTCACGCATGGCGACCCGGCGGATGGCGGAGATCAATGACGCGTATGCCGCCCTCACCCGCGAGGGAGGGCGCGGCGACGGCCGAGGCTCTCGCGACGACACGCCGTTCGAGCCGGGCGTCACTCGCAAGCACGGCGGTCCGCCGCCACCGAAACCGACCCGGCCCGTCACCGGACGAGTGGACATGAGCGGCGTCTACCAGCCGCGCAACCAGGCCGTCGGCAACAGCACGGGCCGGACGCCCCTGCGCGGACAGCCGCCGAAGGCGACCGATGTCGTCGGACGCGAGCCGCTGCGTGCCTCGACGCCGACGGGCCCCCTCGTCCGTGACCGTGTCCGCAACTTCCGCCGGCCGCCTGCCCCCTCGCTCGAGGTGGCCGAGGCGACCGTCATGCCGTTCGGGAAGTTCCACGACCACACGCTCGGCCAGATCGCCGCGTTCGAACCGTCCTACATCGACTGGGTGGCCGGGACGGTGAACCACGACCCCGATCTGGTCAGTGCCGCGCGGGTCGTGCAGCGCGACCTCGATCGTCGCGGCGTCATGCGCCGGGCGCACGTCCCCGTCGAACGGAAAGCCACCTCGCGCAGCGCCTGATCAAGCTCGGATGGGGCCCGCGGCAAGCGGCCCGCGACAGGCCGGACATGCGAGATCGCCCCCCGATACCGGAGGGCGACCATGACGCGGATGAATTCGATAAGCGCTGCCGCCCCGACGGTCACCAGGCCTGTTGGCCGAAGACCAGTTACTCGGCTCGTGAACCGGACCCGGGATCCCCCGTCCCGAACCTCCTCGGGATCGAATGACCGTTTCCAGTTCCGTGACCGACGCCCCAGGTATCTCCCGGTTCGATCGCGGGGTGGCGTAGCACGAACCCTATCCCTCGGCGGCTGGCGAGGGCAATGGCACCCTTGTCCCTTCCGGACCCATTCGAAGGTTGGGCGCACGGAGGCACCATCACTGGGACGCATGTACCAGGTGTCACGACGCACCACCCGGTGCCCGCCGGCCCGGCGGCGGATTCGGGGTGCTCCGGATACCCTTCCGTCATGCCCCCGTCGATCCGCGCCGGCCTGTTGGCCGTCGTCGTTGCCGCCACGCTCGCCGCCTGCAGCGGCGGGCCGCCGCCGTCCTTCGACGCGACCGGACCCTGCACGACGGACGGTCGCGCGCCGGGTTCCTACCCGGATCTCGAGGCGCTCGTGCCCAAGGCGTATCGCGGCGAGCCACCGCAGACCCTCGATTCGGGCCGCAACTGCACGGCCACCAACCTCGGGTCCCTTGCTGCCCTGGGCATCACCGAGGTGCGCTTCGCGGGCGGGACGTGGTCGTTCGGGGCTGAACGGGCCGTCGTCCTCGCGGTCTTCCGGACCAAGGGCCTGACCGCCGGATCGCTGGCCGACTTCTACCGGCAGAGCGCGCTGGCCGCCGCCCGGACCCAGATCACGGCCGAATCGGCACCCGAGATCGCGGGTCGGCCGGGGCGGCGACTCGACGCGTCGACGGGTGGACGGACCCAGACCGTCGTCGTCTGGCCGGCGGTCGCCGAGGACGCGGTCAACGTGATCATCAGCAACGACCTGCCCGACGCGCGGATCCAGGACGCCATCGACGCATTCGGGGGGCGGTGATGCTGCGGTTCCTGCTCCGCCATGGTGCGGTCCGGCTCGTCGGCGGTCGGGCGGTTCCCGCTCTCATGCTCATCGACCTCGCGCTGATGGCCAACCGCGCGCGGCAGGTGCCCGTCGTGGATCGCACCCTCCGACGCGGCGTCGGAGCGGTGCAGCGTGGCGCGGCATCGGCGGCATCGGGCCGCCGGCTCCCGCGGCGGGAGGACCTGCGGCGCGACCGCTGGCGGCGGCCGCGCCCTTGATCCTCGGCTCGGAGGCCGCGTGCTAGAGTCGCGGCCATGACCGATCGATCCGGCGAGTGGGCGTCGCGGCGACGCGCCTGGGAGGTCGAACGACTCGGTCCGGCGCTCGAGCGCGCTCCCGGACGAAAGCGCAGCTTCTCGACGCTGAGCGACATGAGCATCGAGCCGCTCTATGACCCCTCGTCCTCGCCTGACGTCGATCCGTTGCGTGACATCGGCTTCCCCGGCGAGCCGCCGTTCACTCGTGGCATCCATCCATCGGGCTATCGGAGCCGGCTCTGGACGATGCGTATGTTCGCGGGCTTCGGTGCCGCCGAGGACACGAATGCGCGCTTCCGGCAGCTCCTCGCGGCGGGCCAGACGGGGCTGTCGATCGCCTACGACATGCCGACGCTGTACGGCTACGACACCGACGATCCCGAGGCCGAAGGGGAGTTCGGGACGTGCGGCGTCGCGGTGTCGAGCCTGGCCGACATGGAGGTCCTGCTGTCGGGCCTGCCGCTCGAGCGGGTGTCGACCTCGATGACCATCAATTCGCCGGCGGCGCCGATCTGGGCGATGTACATCGTGGCCGCCGAGAAGGCAGGGGTCCCGCGCGACCGGCTCGAGGGCACCACCCAGAACGACATCCTCAAGGAGTTCGTCGCCCAGAAGGAGTTCCTGTTCCCGCCGGCCCCCTCGATGCGCCTGGTGACGGACACGATCGAATTCGGGACGCGCGAGCTGCCGCGCTGGAACACCGTCTCCATCAGCGGCTACCACATCCGCGAGGCCGGCTCGACCGCGGTCCAGGAGCTGGCCTTCACCATCGCCGACGGGATGGCCTACGTCGAGGCGGCCCTGGCGCGTGGCCTGCGGGTCGACGACTTCGCGCCGCGCCTGTCGTTCTTCTTCAACAGCCACTCGGACTTCTTCGAGGAGATCGCCAAGTTCCGGGCATCGCGTCGGATCTGGCATCGGCTCATGACCGAGCGCTACGGCGCCGAGAACGAGCGATCGGCCTGGATGCGCTTCCACACCCAGACCGCCGGGGTCTCGCTGACGCCCCAGCAGCCGCTGAACAACCTGACCCGGGTGGCCCTTCAGGCACTGGCGGCCGTGCTCGGCGGGACGCAGTCACTCCACACCGACGCCTACGACGAAGCACTCGCGGTGCCGACGGCCGAGGCGGCGATGCTCGCGCTCCGGCAGCAGCAGATCATCGCCGAGGAGAGCGGGGTCGACGCCACGGTCGATCCGCTCGGCGGGTCGTGGTTCGTCGAGGCACTGACCGACGAGACCGAGCGCCAGGTCTGGCGCTATCTCGACGAGATCGACCGGCGCGGCGGGATGGTGGCGGCCATCACCGAGGGGTATCCCCAGCACGAGGTCGCCGACGCGGCCTATCGGTTCCAGCGCGAGTTCGATGCCGGGGAACGGCGCATCGTCGGCATCAACGCGTACGCGGATGCGGCCGAAGTCACGCGCGTCCCGGTGCTGGCCGTGCCCGAGGGTTCGGAGGAACGCCACCTGGCCCGCCTGGAGCGGACCCGGCGCGAGCGCGATGCCGCGGAGGTCGAGGCGGCGCTGCGCGGCCTGCGCGAGACGGCGGCTCGGCCCGAATCGAGCGAGACGAACCTGATGCCCCATTTCATCCGCTGCGCCGCAGCCTACGCGACGCTGGGCGAGCAGTGCGCGGTCCTGCGCGAGGTGTTCGGGGAGTATCGGGAGCCGGTCGCCGTCTAAGGCCCGCGGCGAGGGTCAGGGCGAGTCGGGGATCCCGTCCGCGAAGGCGATCGCTCCGGCGAGGGTGCTGCCGGCCCAATCGACATCGAGCGTCGTCGCGATGCCGGGCGTCGCCGCCACCCGGCCGCCGAGCATGACCGGGAGTCGCCCCGTCCCACCGCCCGAGGCGGCACGGACCGCGTCGATCGATGCTGCCACGGCTTCGAGCCGATCGGAATGTGAGGCCGTGATGGCCACGACGACGGCCTCGTTGCGTTCGACGAACCGACCCAGATCCGCCGCCGGGACGTCCGCGCCGAGGTTGGCGACACTCCAGCCGTGTTCCGCGAGAAGGTGGTCGAGCAGGACGAGCCCGATCGCATGGCGCTCCCCGGCAGCCCCGGCCAGCACGGCGAGGCGGCCGATGCGAGCGGCCGGACCGGGCGTCGGACGGACCTGCTCCAGCGCGCGGAGGAGGGTCTGGCTGGCGAGGTGCTCCTCGGCGACGGTCCATTGCCCCGTCTCCCAGCGCTGACCGACGAGGCGCATCGCGTCGGCGATCAGCCCGTCGTACACCTCGGCCCGCGGCGCGTCCGCGAGGGCGGATCGGATCGTCCAGGCAGCGAGGTCATCGTCGCCGTCGGCGAGCAGGCCGGCCAGCAGCTCCGGGCTGTACGTTCGGGCGAGTCCGGCCTCGGCGACGGCAGGATCGACCGGCGGCAGCGACGGAGGGATCGAGGGGTCGGTCACCGTCGGACTCTACCATCGCGGTCCGGGAGGTTCGAGCCGGGGCGGCTACCATGCACGGCATGTACCTCGACGCCCTGGAATTCCTCGACGAGGAGCGCGACGCATTCCGGCCGTTCGAGGCCCTCGCCGACCTGACCGACGAGCGACTCAGCGTCCCAGTCGCCGACGCCCACGGCTGGTCGGGCCGCCAGTTGATGGGGCATCTGCTCTCGGGGCACGAAGTAGCCCTCGCGGTCGCCACCGAGCTGGCCGTGAACGAAACGAGCCCCGCCAAGGTGCGCGCGGATGAGGATTGGGCCACGCGCGGCGAGGTGGTCGTGAACGCGGAGATCGATGCCCGCTGGGCCGCCCTGTCGATGGACGACCTGCGAGCCCGATTCGCCACCCTGCCGGGTCAGCTCCGCGGCTACCTCACGGTCGTGCCGGAGAGTCGCTGGCTCAAGCATCCCGACAACCAGCGCTTCTTCCTCAGTGAGACGACCACGCACTACGAGGATCACGTCGACGACCTCGCAGCGATCCTGTCAGCGGCCGGCCGATGACGCTCCGCGAGCTGCTGGGCGACGCCGTGGGCCAGCTCGACGGTGTCGTCACGGACCTCGAGCCGGATGGGACCGTCCTGTGGTCCCGTGCCGGGCGCTCGTTCGCGTCGGTCGATCCGGGCGGCGCAGTCGCGGAGTTCGCGCTCGACCCGGCCGTCGCCGCGGCGGCGGCACGGACTCCCGACGTCCGGCTGTCAGGACGTGGCGAAGGCTGGGTCTCGTTCGCGCCCGAGGTCCTCGATGATCACGCTGCCGACCGAGCGGTCGCCTGGCTCGCGTCGGCTCATCGCCGGCTCGGCCCGCGTGACTGAGCCAGGAATCGAACGACCCCGGTCGGTGACCGGGGTCGAGCTGCGGGGCGCGGCCGACGTCAGTCGGCGACGACCGGTGCGAATTCGGACAGGTTGAACGTCTGCTCGAGCTGCTCGAGCGGCCGGAACCCGACGACACCCTGCGGCTGCGCACCCGGCTTGAAGAACGCGATGACCGGGATGCTCAGGATGTTGAACGCCTGGGACAGGCCCGGGTTCGCGTCCACGTCGACCTTGACGACATCGACCGTGCCGTCGTACTTGGCCGCGAGCTTCTCCATCTCGGGGGCGACCATCTTGCATGGCCCGCACCAGGCGGCCCAGAAGTCGACCACGACCGGTCGCTCCGACTTGAGGACGAGCTCCTCGAAATTCGCGTCTGTCGCGACCCTGATCTCCGCCATGTGGGGAACGTTCCCTTTCTTGTGCGCTTCTAGCGCGCGATGTCCTGGATGAGTCGGTAGGCCTCGAGGACCCGCGGGTCGGCGAGGCGATACAGGATGGTGTTGCCCTCGCGCCGGCTGGTGACCAGTCCGGCATTGCGCAGCACCGCCAGGTGTTGGCTCATGTTGGGGACCTGGCAGCCGACCCGTTCACTGAGGTCCGTCACGGACAGCTCTCCGATCGCGAGCGATTCGAGGACGCACAGTCGCTTGGGGTCCGCGAGGGCCCGACCGATCGACGCATAGCGCTCGCGGTCCGGCTCGGCGGAGACTGGCAGGCGATCCAACACCTCTAGACCGTATCATCATTTGCGCAAACACGCAAGGAGCGTACCTGCAAGATGGCGGGTGGCATACTCGCCGCCATGTTCGACGCCGCCGACCACCTGGTGCCTCTGGCCGAACTCGAGACCGCCCGCGCGCGGATCGATGGCATCGTCCACCGGACGCCGCTCCTCTCGTCGGCGACGGCCGCCGGCTGGACGACCGCGGCGACCGGTGTGAGGGTCGCCGATGGCCGGATCTACGTGAAGGCCGAGCATCTCCAGAAGACCGGCTCGTTCAAGGCTCGCGGGATGTCGAATCGGATCATCACGTTGCCTGCCGGCGTCCGGGCGCGCGGTGCGATCACGCTGTCCGCGGGCAACGCCGGTCAGGCCTACGCATGGGCAGCGCGGACGGCCGGCGTCCCGCTGGTCGTGACGATGCCAGCCGGCGCGGTCCGGACCAAGGTGGACGCCTGTCTCGGATACGGGGCACGGGTCGTGCTGCACGGCACGCACGTGGGCGAGACGTTGGCCGAGCTGGAGCGGATCCGGGACGCCGAGGGACTCGAGTTCGTGCACCCGTTCGACGATCCGGCGGTCATCGCAGGCCATGCGTCGGTGGGCTTCGAGCTGCTCGACGACCTGCCGGACGTCGACGTCGTGGTGGCGGGTGTCGGTGGCGGGGGCCTCATCTCGGGCCTCGCTGCCGCGATCAAGGAGCGGCGACCGTCCGTCCGTATCTACGGCGTCGAACCGGAACGGGCGAACTCGATGAGCCTGGCCCTCGCGGCCGGCGAGGTCGTGCGGATCCAGCCGCAGACCGTCGCCGACGGGTTGGCGGCACCGTTCGCGGGGGCGTGGACCCTGGCGATGTGCCAGCACTATCTCGACGACATCGTGCTCATCGACGAGCCCACGATCCTGGCCGGGATGCGTTTCGCGGTCGAGCGGATGAAGCAGGTCCTCGAACCGGCGGGCGCCGCCGCCCTCGCCGCCGTCCTCGCTGGACGGATCCCCATCCGCGACGGCGAGCGCGTCGCGGTCGTCGGTTCCGGTGGCAACGTGGAGGTCTCCCGTCTCGGAGAGTTGCTCGCCGGCGCGGGGACCCTGCCGGGAGCAGGCGCATGACCGAGGGGCTCGGCCCCGCGGACACCGACCCTGAGCCCGAACGGGACGCAGTCCCCGAGCAAGCCGCCCAGATATCGGAACCAGACCCGGAACCGATCCCGGTCTTCACGCCGCCGGTCGAATCCACCCGCCATCTGCTCGGTGCGAGCTTCGACCTCCTGACCCGCACGTCCGACGACATGCGGCGCGCGTCGTTCTACATCGGCCTGATCGTCCTCGGGACCGTCGGGCCGCTCGCGGTCGCCAGCTTCGCGCTCGAGGTCGTCTCGATCCACCACACTCGAGCCGAGATGACAAGGCTGCTGAGTGGGGGACTCGGCGGCTTTTCCGGCCTCCTCGCCATCGTCGCGGGCGTCGGCCTGCTGATCGCCGCCGTCGAGAGTCAGGCGATGGCCGCCTCGATCCTGGGCGGTCATGTCTCGGGCCGTCCGGTCACCGTCCGGGCCGGTCTGGCACGCTCACGGATGGTGTTCTGGCGGGTGATCGTGGCTTCGATCATCGTGTCGATCCCGGTCACCATCGCCCAGGCCATCGTCGGCGCGATCTTCGTGGCGGTGCTGGGTCCGCAGACGGACGTCTCGTTCGTGTCGTCGGTGCTCGTGGCCGCCCTTGTCGGGGCACCCCTGGCCTACGTGCTCGCCGGCGTCGTCCTCGGCGACGTCGACCCGTTCGAGGCGACCCGCCGGTCCTTCCGGGTGTTCCGCGCGCGCAAGATGGCGGCCGTCGTGGTCGCCATCTTCGAGACCGTCGCCTTCCTGCTCGTGCTGCTCGGGCTCAGTGCTGGTCTGGACGTGGCCCTCCGCGTGTTCGATGCCCTCGGCCTCGGCACCGACTCCGGCCCGGCCGGGCTGATCCTCGTCGTCGTGGGCATCGTCATCGGCGTGTTCGCGTTCGGAACGCTGGTCTACACGGCCCTCGCCATCTCGCTGGCACCCCAGATCGTGATGTTCGTGGGGCTCACCCGGGCGACGTTCGGGCTCGATCATGTCCGCGCCGGCGGCGGCCACGACCCACTCATCGACCGGCCGGGACAGCGACGTTTCCGCTGGCTTACCCGCCCGATGCTGGCGGGATTCGTCATCGCGATCCTCGGGCTGGTCGGCTTCCTCGTCGCCGCCAGCGCCAACGCCTGATCTCCCGCCGGTGGTGTCAGTCGATGCCGAGCTCGGTCAGCCGGTCGTCGTCGATGCCGAGGTGATGGGCCAGTTCGTGGATGACGGTCAGCCACACCTCGTCGGCCAGGTCGTCCGGATCGGCGAAGTCCTCCTCCAGGGGCAGGCGGAACAGGGTGATCCGGTTGGGAACGGCCGCCCAGTCCGCGCCCCATTCCGTGCGCGGGACACCCTCGTACAGCCCGTACAGCGTCTCGTCCGGGCCGATCTCGTTCTCGCGGCGCTGGTCGGCCGTCGGCTCGTCGGCGATGACGACCGCGACCTCGTCGAGGGCCGCCGCATAGGGCTCGGGGATGGCATCGAGGGCCCAGCCGACCAGTTCCTCGAACGGCCGGTGGCGCGAGCGTGGGCGACCCGTCCGGGATCCGCGGCGGCGTTTGACCATGGCGCCCGTATCCTAGGTGCGATGGAGCCAGTGCCGCCGCCGGATCCGACCGCCGAGCCCGATGGCTTCGTCGTCGTCGTCGATCCGGGCGACCGGATCCATTTCCTGGACTGGGGCGGACCGGGCGGCGCGGACTCCGGCGTGTTGATGATCCACGGCCTCTCGAACACCGCCTGGTCGTGGGCGCCGGTGGCGCGCCGGGTGCGGGCATGGTCGCCACGTGGTGGCGATGGATCTGCGGGGCCATGGCCTGTCGGACGCCCCGACCGAGGGATACGATCCGGCCACCCTGGCCGACGACGTCCTTGCCGTCGCCGAGGGCTCCGGGCTGCTCACGGCGGCCGGCGACCGTGTCGTCCTGGCGGGTCACGGTTTCGGGGCGATCGTCGCGGCCTGGGCTGCCACGTCGATGGCCGATCGGTGTGCTGGCCTCGTGCTCGTCGACGGCGGCTGGGAATCGATCGAGGAGGCGACCGGCGTGGACGTCGAGGAATTCCTTCGAAACCTGGATGAACCGCCGGAGGTGATGCGCTCGATGGGCGCGTTCCTGGACGATCGGGCGGCGTTCGACCCCGCGACCTGGGACGCCGACCAGGTGCGGGCAGCCCGGGCGTGCGTGGTCGAGACCCATGCCGGCAAGGTCGTCCCGGCGACACGTCCGCATGCGGTCGAGTCGAGCGTCCGGGCGATGTTCCGGTACGACCCCATCGCGACATTGGCCAGCATCCGGGCGCCCGTCGTCGCCGTTGCCGCGGCGGACGACGAGGTCGGCTCGCGGGCGCGTGCGCTGGTCGCCGCGTCCGACGCACGCGCGGCGGCCGGTCTCGGCCGCATCTCGGCCGCGTCGTTCGGCCATGACGGGCACAACCTGATGCGGTACCGTCCCGACGCGGTCAGTGCGGCGATCCTGTCGGTCGCCGGCGGGACCGTGAGCTAGGGACCAGCAGCCCATGCACGTCGTCTACACGCCGGCACACCTCGGGCACGACATCACGGCCGAGACGTTCATGGGAGTGCCCATCCCCGCGAACGAGGTCGCCGAGCGGGCCGAAAGGATCCGCGAAGCCCTCGCCGCGGACGGCGGGTTCACGCTGACGGAGCCGACCGAACACGGCACCGCGCCCATCACCGCGGTCCACCATCCTGGGCTCGTCCGGTTCCTCGAGGTCGCCTGGTCCGAGGTGCGGCGACAGCGCATCGATCGAGCGTTCCTGTCCGCCGACACGTATCCGAATCGTTCGATGTTCGAAGGCATGTCCGACGAGTCGGTCGGTGCGTTCGTCCGCGAGCCCGTCCATGCCGGCGGCCGCGCGGGCTTCTGGGGCCTCGACTCGGCGGCGCCACTGGTCGCTGGCACGTACGTGGCGGCCCGTGCGGCCGTCGATGTCGCATTGACCGCGTCGGACCTGGTCCTGGCCGGGGCGCAGTCCGCTTACGGGCTGTGCCGGCCACCCGGCCACCACGCCGCGCGGTCGATGTACGGCGGCTATTGCTTCTTCAACAACGCGGCGATCGCGGCCGAGGCCATCGTCCGGGCGAGCGGCGAGCCCGTCGCGATCCTCGATGTCGACTATCACCACGGCAACGGCAGCCAGCAGATCTTCTGGCGCCGCGGCGACGTCCGGTATGTGTCCATCCACGCCGATCCCGACAGCGATTACCCGTACTTCCTGGGACGGGCCGACGAGACGGGCGAGGGCGACGGGGCAGGGGAGAACCTGAACATCCCGCTCCCGGCCGGGACGACGAACGACGAGTACCTCGGGGCCGTCGACCAGGCACTCGAGGCGATCGCCGCGACGCCCGGTTCGATCATCGTCGTCTCGCTCGGGTTCGACACGTACGGGCTCGACCCGATCGGGACGTTCGCCCTGACGACCGATGTCTACCACGAGATCGGGCGGCGCACGGCCGCCCTCGGGCGACGCCTGGTGATCCTGCAGGAGGGCGGTTACCATCGGCCGTCACTCGGCGAGAACGCCCGAGCGTGGCTCCGCGGCGCCGAGGGACGGACGTTCGATCCGATGCCCGTGGCTGGGTTCGGGCGAGCGCGGCGCGGTCGCCGGGTAGGTGGACGGGACCGACCTTCGCCAGCCTCTCACTCGTGCACGTCTCGATGCCGCCGTCGCCGACCTGGCGGCACGGGATGCGGACCTCGCCGGTATCGTCGAGCGGTTCGGGGCTCCGCCCCTCTGGGAGCGGGAGCCTGGCTTTCCGACACTCCTCCACATCATCCTCGAGCAGCAGGTCTCGCTGTCGTCCGCGCAGGCCGCCTTCGACCGATTGCGCCGGGCTGCCGATCCACTCACGGCGACTCGTTTCCTCGCCCTGTCGGACCAGGAGCTCCTCGCGATCGGGTTCAGCCGCCAGAAGGCACGCTACGGACGCGCGCTCGCAACCGCGGTCAACGTCGGGACGCTCGACCTCGACGGCCTCGCGGGGCTCGATGACGACGCCGTCCACGCAGCCCTCCAGGCGCTGCCCGGGATCGGCCCGTGGACCTCGACGATCTACCTGCTGATGGTCCTCGGTCGTCCCGATGTCTGGCCGGTCGGCGACATCGCACTCGCTGCATCGGTGGCGGAGGTCAAGGGCCTCGGCCACCGGCCCGACGCCGCCGAGATGGACACGATCGGCGAGGCGTGGCGACCATTCCGGTCCGTGGCGGCCCGTCTCTTCTGGCTCGATTACCTGCGGCGTCGCGGACGATCGGGCTAGGTCGGTCAGCCGGGCTCGCGCCGGTACGGGGCCGTCCCGTGGAGGTCGCCGACCCACTCGGCGAGATCGGTATGGCCGAGCATCTGGCGGATGGCCGACGCCTCGCCGATGTGCGACCAGTAGTGGTAGGTGATGAGCATGAGCTGGGTGCCGAGGACAGGGACGATGTCGCGGGTGTCGTGCGCGGGCGCCTGCTCGAGGTCGGCGGTGGTGAGGCCGTCAAGGTAGAGATCCGCCGCGTCCACGACGCGCCGCCAGGCAGCCTGCATCTCGTCCAGCGACGGCGTGGATGCCGGCTTCCCGGTCGCCACGAGGTCGAGGACCGGTTCCACCCGCAGTCCCTGTGCTCTCTGCAGCCAGATGAGTCGCTCGTGCCACGCCAGGTGGCCGGCCATCCACGAGATCGAGTTCATCGGCAACAGGCGGCGCACCGCGTCCTCTTCGGACAGGCCGAGGAGGCCCCGCTGCCATTCACTGCGGGCGAACCGCAACTGCTCGACTCTCGGGTGGGCCACGGGCGCAGTGTAGGCGCCGCCGACGTACCATCGCGGCCTGCAAGGGAGCCCTCCGCGTGTCGAGCCCACGAGACCTGCCCAGCCACGTCCAGCGCATCGTCGACGAGATCGAAACCGAGATCGGCGACGAGCCGACGCGACCGGCATCGCTGATCGAGGGCGCCGGCCCCACGGATGGGCACGAGGCCAATGGCCGGGTCGAGGCGGCCGTCCGCCAGATCCTGCTCGAGATCGGCGAGCAGCCCGACCGCGAGGGCCTCGCCGGGACGCCGGACCGCGTGCACCGGATGTACACCGAGCTGACCGCCGGCTACCACGTCGATCCGGAACGGCTGATCAACGGTGCGATCTACGACATCGCCTACAGCGAGATGGTCGTCGTCAAGGACATCCCGTTCTACTCGCTGTGCGAGCACCATCTCCTGCCGTTCTTCGGGACCGCGGCGGTCGCCTACATCCCGCGTGGCCAGGTCATCGGGCTGTCCAAGATCCCGCGCATCGTCGAGATGTACGCCCGACGGCTCCAGGTCCAGGAACGGCTGACCCAGCAGATCGCGGAGTTCCTCCAGGATCGGCTCGATCCGCAGGGCGTCGGCGTCGTACTCGAGGCGACCCACCTGTGTGCGGTCATGCGCGGGGTGCGCAAGCCGGGCACGATCATGACGACCTCGTCGGTGCTCGGCCTGTTCCGGACGCGCGACCGGACCCGCGCCGAGTTCTTCGCCCACCTCGCCCGGCACGCCCCGGAGGCATAGGCAATGGATCTCGGCCTGAGCGGTCGGGTCGTGCTCATCACGGGTGGCGGCGGCGGCGCTGGTCCGACGATCGGGCGCGCGTTCGCGGCCGAGGGCGCCCTCGTCGCGCTGCATCACCGGGAGGGGACGGGGAGTGCTGCCCGCGCCGAAGCCGCGGCGGCCGAAATCGTCGCGACGGGTGGCCGAGCGATCGCCGTCAGTGCGGATCTCAGGTCGACCGACCAGGTCGCGCGCGATGATCGAGCGCGTCGCCGCCGAATTGGGGGCCGTGGGCGTGCTCGTCACGGCCACGTCGGCATTCAAGTCGGAGAAGTTCGCCGAGATCGGCGACGACTCATGGACGTCGGTCGTCGACGACATGCTCGGCGCCACGTTCCGTGCCTGTCGCGCGGTCGTGCCCGGGATGCAGGCGTCGGGCTGGGGTCGCATCGTCAACATCGCCGCGCGGTCCGGACTGGTCGGGGTGTCCCGATCGACCCACTACGCCGCGGCGAAGGCCGGCATCGTCGCCCTGTCCGCCTCGCTGGCCAAGGAGCTCGGGCCGAGCGGGATCCTCGTCAACGCGGTGGCGCCGACCCAGATCCTGACGATGAAGGATGGCGTCCCCTCGATCCCGGACGAGCGGGCCGCCGAGATGGCGAAGTCGATCCCCGTCCGGCGCCTTGCGACACCGGACGATCTGGCGCGTCTCGTGGTGTGGCTCGGGTCCGGGGCGAACACCTACGTCAACGGCGAGACGATCTCCCTGACCGGCGGTGACCAGCGCTGAGCCGTGATCAGCCGTCGACCTCGACGATGGTGATCCGGTTCGTGCCGCCAAGGACCTCGACCACGTAGCGGTCGCTGGCCTGCGACGCCCCGGTCGTCTCGAGCACCGTCGGGCCGCCGGTCGCGCCGAGCTTCTGGCGATCGAACTCGACGCCGGCCGCGCCACCCGACAGCTTGAGCTGCACATGTGCGCCGGTCGGGCGCTCGATCCGGACGTGGTTGGATCCGCCGATGAAGCGGATCGGCACCTCTCCGGTCGGTCGGCCCAGCGTGAGCCGGACCTGATCGACCCCGCCGGTGAGCTCGAACGAGCGCACATCGGTCGACGCCAGCTTGCCTTGCAGCTTGTTCGCCCCGCCGATGATCTCGATGTCCCACGCGATGCCCGTATTGAGCGAGACGTCGGCGCGTCGGTCGCGCCAATCCCACTGGAAGCGGCCCTTGTACTGGATCGTGACGACGCCATCGCGCAGCCGGACCTGCGGCACGGGCCCGTCGAACTTGGCGCGGTAGAGGTCGTCGACCTCCTCGGCGCCGCGGATCAGGAGCTCGTTGGCGCCCGAGCGGAACAGGAGGCGCGCGCGCTCCAGCCCGCCGACAGGCGCGGCGTGTTCCGACCGCGCTCCTGCCTCACGATCCTGCGAGTCGCGCATGGCGTTCGCCTCCTCGCGCGTGACCGCGGCCATCCTCGCCAGGAAGTCGTTGATGACGGCGAGCTCGGCCTCGGAATAGCGCCCGAGCTCGGAGGCGCTCTTCTCGTCGTAACCGGCCATCGCCTCCTGGATGGCGATCATCTTCTCGGGCACGAGCTCGACGATGACCCGCCGACGGTCGGCCGCGTCGGAGATGCGCCGGACGTAGCCCGCCTGCTCGAGTCGATCGATGACCCGCGTGACCGCGCCGGTCGTGAGGCCCATCAGCTCGGACAGGCGGCCGGCCGTTGCGGTCCCCTGATCGAGGAGGACCTCGAGCGCTTCGACGTCGGACTCGGACAGCCCGAAGCGGATCGCCACGGTCTGCCCGAAGAACGAGCCCTGGAGGTTCACTCGCCGGAGTGACCGGATGACGGAATCGATGGCGTCGCGGTTCATGGTTGACACAGCTCCTCGTCTTGGGGCACTATCTGCCCGGTGCAGATAATGCGCGAAGATGCTGAACGGCGCAAGTGCTTCGTCGGCAGAGCATACGACACGAGGAGACAGACATGGCAGCCGGACGTCCCACCAGCGGGCCGATGATCGAGACCCACGACCTCGCGAGAACGTTCCGTTCACGCAAATCGACGGTGGAGGCGGTCCGCGGCGTCGACCTCACGGTCGGCACGGCAGAGATCTTCGGCTTCCTCGGCCCGAACGGAGCGGGCAAGACCACGACCCTGCGGATGCTCTCGACGCTCCTGACGCCGACGGCGGGGGAGGCGACGGTCGCCGGCGCGGACCTGCGGCGCGAGCCGGATCGGGTCCGCGAGCGGATCGGCTACGTCCCGCAAGGCGGCTCGACGGATCCGGCCGAGACCGGTCGTGGCGAGCTCGTCATCCAGGGCCGGCTCTACGGCTTGATCGGCCGCGGCCGCCAAGACCCGCGCGGCGGAGGTCCTGGACGCGCTCGACCTGGGAGCGGCCGCGGACCGGGCGACCGGCACGTACTCGGGCGGCATGCGCCGCCGGCTCGACGTCGGCCTGGGCATCGTCCACCGGCCGGCGGTCCTCTTCCTCGACGAGCCCACCACCGGTCTCGACCCGCAGGCGCGGGCCCGGATGTGGGACGAGATCCGTGGACTGCGCGAGCACGGCACGACCGTCTTCCTGACGACCCACTACCTCGAGGAGGCGGACGCACTCGCCGATCGCCTCGCGATCATCGACCACGGCCGGATCGTGGCCGAGGGCACGGCCGACGAGCTCAAGCGCCAGGTCGCCGGCGACGTCGTCACGCTCGGCGTCAACGGCTCCACCGAGCGCGTCCTCGAGACCGTGCGCCAGCAGTCGTTCGTCCGCGAGGCGACCGCCGAGGACGGCGTCGTCCGGCTGTACGTCGACCGTGGCGAGACCGCTGTCCCGCTCCTGCTCCGCCTCCTCGACGGCGCCGGACTCGAGGCAGCCTCGATCGCCCTCCATCGCCCCAGCCTCGACGACGTCTTCCTGCGCCAGACCGGCCGCTCGCTGCGGGAGGAGGCGGCATGACCGCCGGGACCGTCGCCACGCCAACGACCACGACCTTCGAAAGGAAACCACCTCGCATGCGCACCATCCGCGACACCTGGCTCATCTACCGGCGCTCGCTCGTGCTCACCATCCGCCAGCCCGTCTGGATCGTGTTCGGGATCATGTACCCCGTCCTGTACCTCGTCCTCTTCGGGCCGCTCCTGGAGGGGGCCGTGACGCAGGCCGGTGCCGGCGTCAACGCCTACAACTGGTTCGTCCCCGGGCTGCTCATCCAGGTCGCCCTGTTCGGGACGGCGTTCGGTGGCTTCGGGCTGATCGCCGAGCTTCGCTACGGCGTCGTCGAGCGGATGCGCGTGACGCCGATGAGCCGGACCGCCATGCTCCTCGGCCGCTCGCTGCGCGACGTGACCATCCTGCTCGTCCAGGCACTGATCATGATCGCGCTCGCCATCCCGTTCGGGCTCACCATCGATCCCGCAGGTATCGCGGTGACGCTCGGGCTGCTCGCGCTCGTCGGCCTCGTCGTGGCCCCGCTGTCGTACGCCGCCGCTCTCAAGCTCAAGAGCGAGGACGCCTTCGCGCCTCTCGTCCAGGGCATCGTGATGCCGCTGCTGCTGCTGTCCGGGATCCTCCTGCCGATGGCACTGGCGCCGCAGTGGCTCCAGACGCTGAGCGACATCAACCCGCTGACGCATGCCGTCGACGCCGCTCGGGCGCTGTTCAACAGCGACTGGGGCAACCCGGAGATCGCGATCGGGGTGGGCCTGACCAGCATCCTCGCCGTCGTCGCGGTCTGGGTCGCCGCTCGCACATTCGGCCGGGCGGCGTCGTAAGCGCCAGACCGGGCGCCGACCAGGCGCCCCAGACACACCCGAGGCGCGTCAGCGGAACGTCTGGCGCGCCTCGCCTTGCCTGTACGGCCGCAGACCGAAGGCTGACCACGTGTCATCGACCGACACGAGCGAGAGCCACATCAGCCGGCCGCCGTCGAGCGGGCTCCAGCCCTTGTCGCGGGTGAGGTCCGTCTGCATCTTCGACGAACCCTTCGGGTACGAGATCCAGGCGCGACCGGTCGGTGCGAGCGCGGCCGTCAAGGGTCCGACCACGGCAGCGAGGTCGGCCGACGTCCGGACGAAGACCTGGATCCAGTCGAGCGGTCCCTCGAGGGTCGTGGCGATCGCGACATCCGCAGGCGGATCGAGGCGCTCCAGGTAGCCGGCTGGCGCTCCGATGACGGCCGCCTTGAGGCCGGGGCCGAGCTTGAGCTTCTTCGCCAGCGGGGAGATCGGGCCATCCATACCTGCATCATCCGCGACCGGTCAAACAGTCTCGAACCTCGAGCGCTGGCTATGATGCCCGCATGACCGACCGGCCGATCAAGGTCCTCATCGCCAAGCCCGGGCTCGACGGCCACGATCGCGGGGCGAAAGTGCTCGCCCGTGGCCTGCGCGACGAAGGTTTCGAGGTCGTCTACACGGGTCTCCGTCAGACGCCCGAGATGATCGCTACCGCGGCGCTGCAGGAAGACGTCGACGTCGTCGGGCTGTCGATCCTGTCCGGGGCGCACATGACGCTCGTCCCGCGGGTGACGCGCTTGCTCAGCGAGCGCGGCATGGGTGATGTCCTGGTGACCGTCGGCGGGATCATCCCGGACGACGACGTCGCGGCGCTGCGCGAGGCCGGGGTCGCGGAGATCTTCGGGCCGGGCACGACGATCGTCCAGGTCGCCGACTACCTGCGGGCGAACGCACGACCGCGCGACTGACCGTGGAGGCTGATGCCGCCGGCCGGGCGTCCACGCTCTGCGACGCGGCGGTGGCGGGCGATCGGCTGGCGCTGGCTCGACTGCTGACCGCGGTCGAGAACCGGACCCCGGTCGCGGAAGCGGCTCTGCGTCGCCTCTATCCTGCCGCCGGACGAGCCCACATCGTCGGCATCACCGGGCCCCCGGGATCCGGCAAGTCGACCCTCGTCGCGGCGCTCATCGCCGAGGTGCGGGCGATCGGCCGCCCGGTCGCGGTCATCGCCGTCGACCCGTCGAGCCCGATCACCGGCGGGGCATTGCTCGGCGACCGTGTCCGGATGCAGGCCTACGCGGGTGACGACGACGTGTTCATCCGCTCGATGGCATCGCGCGGGCATGCCGGAGGGCTGGCCTCGACATCGACGGCCGCGGCAGCCGTGCTGGACGCGGCCGGATTCGACCTGATCCTCATCGAGACCGTCGGGACCGGCCAGAGCGAGGTCGAAGTGGCGGCCGCGGCCGATACGACGGTCGTCCTCGAGGCGCCCGAGATGGGCGACGAGGTCCAGGCGATCAAGGCCGGCCTGCTCGAGGTCGCCGATCTCGTCGTGGTCAACAAGGGTGACAAGCCCGGGGCGCAGCGGACGGCGGCCCAGTTGCGGGCCATGCTCGTTGCCTCGGCGCCGCGCGCGGCGGGCGATGATCGGCCACGCCCGAAGCGCCCGGAGGTGCTCATCACGACGGCAGCGACCGGTGCCGGGGTGCCGGAGCTGCTCGCGGCGCTCGACCGACATCGCGTCGCCGGTCGCGACGGTGTATCAGCCGCGGCCCGCCAGGCGCGCGCGGAGGCGCAGGTCTGGGCGATCGTCGCGGACCGCCTGCGGGCGCGGCTCCACGCACCCGGTCGGGCCGCTTCGACGACCGCCGTGCTCGACGGATGTCGCGGAACACCGGCTGGACCCGTACGCGGCGGCCGACCTGCTGCTCGCTTCCCTTCGCACGGGCGGCGACTGAGCGCAGGCGCTCGCATCCGGGCAGGCGGGTACCGCCCAGGACCATCGTTCGTCGAGGTCGGGACCATCGCCGGGGCTGCGGCCGGAACCTTCCGCTGCCGAACCCGCTCAAACGAGTACGAGCGGGCCAGCCAGGTCCGACAGGAACAGGGGTGTCAGCGGATGTCCAGGACCCATCGATTCACGCGGAGCCTCGCGATCGCGAGTGTCGCACTCATCCTCGTCGTCGGGGCCTCGTTCGCCCATGACGCCGTGTTCAATGCTCCGTACGCGGCGCTGTCGCCGTCGACCGTGAACGCCGTCGTTGACAGCGGGTTGGATGATGCCGCAGCCGCCGGACGCCGCGGTGGACGACCAGCAGGGCGACGAGGACGACCTCGCCGGCAAGGCCGAGGATGACGCTCTGACGGGCGATCAGGATGAGGCCGGCGATCAGGGCGAGAACGACGATCAGGTCGCGCCGGAGGCCCCGAAGCCCGCCAAGGCCCACAAGGCAAAGCCAGCCACCCATATCGTGTCGTCCGATGCCGGTAACCAGGCAGAGGACAACGACAACGACGACGCCGATGAGAACAACGACGAGGCCAAGGACGGCGAGCACGATGACTCGCACGACGGCGAGCACCAGGACGGCGGCGACGAGCACGACGACGGCGGCGATGACGGAAGCGACGACTGACGGTCGTCACCGACTGCGATCAGGACCGGCCACCGAGGTCCCAGGACCATCGGAGGCCGCGTCCTGACCGACGACAGGGATGACCATGCAGACGGCGCCGATGAAGATGGGAGGGCGATGGTCACCCACCCCCAAGCCCCACCGGAACGACCGTGATCGATGCGGTAGCGAACGATCGGCAGATCATCGACGCCATCCTGGGCGGAGATCGTGAGGCCTTCCGCGTGTTCGTCGAGCGCGAGTCCGTCTCGGTGATCGCGGCATGCAGCCGGATCCTTCGGGATCCGACCGAGGCCCAGGACGCTGCGCAGGACACGTTCGTCCAGGCGTTCCAGGCACTCGCCAGTTACCGTGGCGATGGGCCGTTCGGTGCGTGGTTGCGGCGGATCGCCGTTCGAGTGGCGATCGCCCGCGTCGCAGCGCGGCCGAACATCGTGACCCTCGACGATCAGATCCTGGATCCACGGCGAGCACGACCAGACGCGGACATGGATCCCGAAGCCCAGGCACTCGGCGTCGAAGACCGGGCAGCGATCGCTGACGCCATCGCGACGTTGCCGGCAGCCCAGCGCGATGTCGTCGTCCTTCGGTTCTACGGCGACCTCTCACTCGAAGAGATCGCCCGTCTCACCAGCCATCCGATCGGCACCGTCAAGTCCCGCCTGTCGCGTGGCATGGCTCGGTTGCGCGACAGGCTCGAACCGAGGTCGGTCCTGTGAGGCCCTGGCAGCCGCATGATGGCGAGGTCGACGGGACCGTCCAGGACCGGTTCGCGGACCACGTCATGCAGGCGATCGCCCACGCACCGCAGCCCTCGCCGACCCGGACGTTCCTCGAAGCCATCCGCCTCCGCTCCTTGCGGACTGCCGCCAGCGCGCTGATCGTCGCGTGGCACCTCGGGACGGTGCGGACATGGCCGATCGCGCCGCGCGTCCGGGCGAGGTCGTTCGCCCTGGTCATGGCGGTGGCCTTCGTCTTCGGGACCGCCACACTCGCGGCAGCCGCCGCGGTCTCGGTCGTCGTCCCACCCTGGATGGAGCAGTCCCGCGTGATCGATGCGCCCGCGGCGCTTCCCAGCACGCCGTCCGTGGGACCAGGTATGCAGTCGGCCCCGCCGCCGACGCCTGACCCGAGCCCGGCTCCCGCCATCGTCCGCCCGACGGATCGCCCGAGCGGGGGCAAGGGGATCGCGCCCGCGGCGCACCCGACCGCGGGATCGGCCGACGATGGGCGCGATCAGGCGACCGACAGCCACGACGGGGACGGATCGGACAGCGGGGACGACCACGCGTCCGGTGGCGACGACCCAGCCGACGGAGTCGATGACGGTGGCCACGCGACCACCGACGACCATGCGTCGGAGACGCCGGAACCGGACGACCACGGAACGAGTGGAGACGGCGAGGACGGCGGCAGCAGCAGCGACGACTCTCGAGACGACGGTTCCGACTCGGGCGGCTAGCGCCAGACGATCCTGATCGCCCTCCCCGCACGAGGTCCCGGCCGGCGCGTACCATCGTCGCCATGGCGGGTTCCATCGAACGGGTCTTCGTGGCGGGCGCCGGGCTGATGGGCCACGGCATCGCCCAGGTCCACGCGGCCATCGGGCTGCCGGTCGTCCTGTACGAACCGGAGCTTGCACGCGCCGAGGCCGGACGCGAGCGGATCGCAGCCAACCTGGAGCGGTCGGTCGCCAAGGGCCGTCTCACCGATGCGGACCGCGACGCGACACTCGGCCGCATCGAACCGACCGACCGACCTCGGCCGCGCGTCCGACGCCGATCTCGTCATCGAAGCGGTCTTCGAGGACATCGCGGTCAAGTCGGCGCTCTGGCGCGACCTCGATGTGATCGCCCCGGCGCATGCGATCTTCGCGTCCAACACCTCGTCGATCGCCATCCATCGTCTCGCCGAGGCCGTTGCCCGCGAGCGTCGCGAGCGGTTCGCCGGGATGCACTTCTTCAGTCCCGTCCCGGTCATGCCGCTCGTCGAGTTGATCCGCGGCCGCGACACGAGCGACGCGACCGTCGACGCGATCCGGGCGCTCGCTGCCGACCTAGGCAAGCAGGTCATCGTCTCGAGCGATCGCCCCGGGTTCATCGTCAACCGGATCCTGATGCCCTTCCTGGGCGAGGCGATGCGCGCCCTCGACGAGGGCGTCGGGACGGCCGAGGACATCGATGCGGGGGCGCGCGTCGGGCTCAACCACCCGATGGGTCCGCTCGAGCTCGCCGACTTCATCGGGCTCGATGTCTGTCTCGGGATCATGCGCGTCCTGGACGACGGTCTGGCGGGCGATCATTTCCGGCCGCCGAAGGTGCTGACCGAGCTCGTCAACGCGGGCCATCTCGGCCAGAAGACCGGCCAGGGCTTCTACACGTATCCCCGGCCTGAGCGTCCGGCGGGGACCCGATGAGCGGGGGCTCGACCGAGGAGGAGCGACTCCTCCAGGCGACCGCGCGCGAATTCGCGACCCGCGAGCTCGCCCCGACCGCGATCGAACGCGACGAGGCGGAGCGCTACGACCGCGTCGCTGTTCACGAAGATGGGCGAGCTCGGGCTGACGGCCGCACCGCTGCCCGAATTCGGTCGGTGGTGCCGGGTTCTCGTACCTCGGCTGGTCGCTGGTCATGGAGGAACTCGGTGCGGCCGACATGGCGATGGCCGTCTCGCTGTCCGTCCACATCCTGTCGCAGTACCCGGTCGTGACCTGGGGGACGCCCGACCAGCACGCGCGCTGGCTGCCGGCGATGCTCGCCGGTGAGGCGCTTGGCGCCTTCGCGCTGACCGAACCGCACGCCGGCAGCGATGCGGCCGCCATCCGGACGCGGGCCGAACGCATCGGACCTGCCGATGCGCCCAGTGCGTACCGCCTCACCGGCACGAAGAGCTGGATCTCCAACGCTCCCGAGGCGGACCGCTACCTGGTCTTCGCGACGCTCGACCAGACGGCCGGCGCCGAAGGCGATCACGGCGTTCCTCGTCGAGAAGGGGACGCCTGGGTTCGGTTTCGGGGCACACGAGCGCAAGATGGGGATCAGGGCGTGTCCGGCGTCGGAACTGCTGTTCGAGGGCTGCGAGGTCCCGGTGGCGAACCGGCTCGGCGGGGAGGGGGAGGGTTACCGGATCGCCTTGTCAGCACTCGGCGAGGGCCGGATCTCGATCGCCGCGGCCTGCGTCGGGATCGCCCGGTCGGGCCTGGAAGCGGCGGCCCGTTACCTCCAGCAGCGCAAGGCGTTCGGCGCTCCGCTGGTCGAGCAGCAGGGCATCCGGTTCATGCTCGCGGAGATGGCCCGCGAGGTCGCCGCGGCCCGTGCCGTGACGCGGGCCGCAGCAGCGGCGAAGGACCGCGGCGAACCGCTCGCGGAGGTCTCGTCGATCGCGAAGTGGACCGCCTCGGATGCGGCGATGCGCGTCGCGACAGATGCCGTCCAGCTCTTCGGGGCGAGCGGCTACTCGCGGGAGACCGGGGTGGAGCGACTCATGCGCGACGCCAAGGGCGCGCAGATCTACGAGGGCACGAACCAGATCCATCGACTGATCGTGGCCGACGAGGTGTTGCGGAACCTGGCATGACATGGCGCCGACCGCGTGCGCGTTCGGTCCCGAGCGGACGCCGCCGGCGCCAGGCCCGGTCCGGAATTGCGTGGCGGGTGGCCGTGCGCTACCGTTGCGCCGTCCTTCGTCGGAGCCTGCCTGAATCTATTTCGGTAGGCCAGCGATCGACAGGCCACTGGAGGAAGCACGATGAGTCACCGCCTGTCGATCCGTTGTGCGGTCCTGGTCGCCACCCTGGCCGTGGTAGGCAGCTCCGGGAGCGTCCTCGCCTCGCCGAATAGGTGGGCAACCCTCATCCGATCCGAGCGCTTCGCAGAACGCTGCAACGTCTCCGTCCATCGCTGGGCACAAGCCGCACGAAAGAGTCGGTTGGTCAGCGTGGCTCGGTGGACGCACGTGCGCTTTCACGGAAGGCGCCGACCAGCGCGCCCAGTCGGCAAGCTGCCGAACCTCGGCCGAGGGTCCCAAACCAAGAGCCCGGCACCCGCGGCCCCGGGTTCGGAAACGGTCGTCGCGCCTCTGCCGACCCAGGCAACCCTGAATGCCGAGGGTCCGGCCAAGCAGACGGGCTTCGACGGGCTCACGCGCACGACCGGGCCATCGACCAACGTGGAACCGCCCGATCCCTGGGTCGCGGTCGGACCCGACCACGTGGTCCAGGTCGTCAATCTCCAAATGCGGATCACCGATCGGCAGGGCGGTCATGCCATCGACGTGCCGCTGCCGGACTTCTCTCCTCCTGCCGACGGCGGTCGATACGTTCGATTCCGACGGCCGCATCATCTACGACAGTCTCCATGGCCGTTGGCTGGCGACCGAGGTGAGCTTGGATTGCGATACCTCAACGGGCGCTAACTTCGGAAATGGGTACGTCGACTTCGCGATCTCGAAGACGGCCGATCCGACCGGCGACTGGGAGGTCCACTTCTTCCCCTACAAAGATCAGCTGCCCGACTTCCCCGCTCCAGGGACGTCGACCGACAAGGTCGCGTTTGCGAGCAACATGTTCCTGATGGCCGCTGGGGCGACGTGCGTCGATAACGCGACGTTTCTCGGTGGCCACCTCTCTGTTATGGACTGGTCCGATCTCACCAATGGTGGGGGCGTCTCCGCGTACGGCGACACGCTCAACATCTTTACCCCGCGATTCGCAGTTCAGGTGCCAGCAACCAGCAGCCGACTCTTCATGGTCAGCGAATACGACACGCTCGTCGGCCATGACGTGGAGTACATCACGGTCGTCGGCTCGGCTGTAGGCGGAACCGTGGCGTATGAGCGGGTGGATTCCCTGACAACCCTCGGCGTCGTGGACCAGTTCCGCGACCCTCCGGACCCACAGCAACCTGGCCCCGACACGGTCACGACAGCCATCGACCTGCGGCCAACGGATGCGATTTGGCAGAACAATCGGTTCGCCTTTGTCTCGAACTATCCATGCACGCCGACCGGTGATTCGACGAACCGGGTATGCGTCCGGGTCACCGAGCTGGATACATCGGCTGGCGCGTCCGCCGCACCGACGCTCAAGCAGGACTTCCTCATCGCCGAGAACGGGAAGGACAGCTACATGGGCGGCATCGGGCTGTCCGGCAACGGCGCCCTCCATGTCGGCTGGACGCGATCTTCGACGACAGTCTCCGAGTTTCCGTCGTCGTACACTGCTCATCAGCGCGCTCGGGGACACGCTGGGATCACTCAGTGCCAAGGAGCTGCTCAAGGCCGGCACCGGCGTCTACACCGGCAACCGCTGGGGCGACTACGTCGGCGTGGCCCAGGATCCGCACGTGCCCAGCCAGCAGTCTGGCATGGCAATCAGTGTTCGGGCACGGAGCCAGCGTGGGCGACTACGATCACACCATCTGCGACCCGCCGGCACGACGTACGTCCCGGTCGCCCCGGTGCGCGTCCTGGATTCGCGCGTCAGCGTCGGGGTCACGACCGGCAAGTTCGTGACCAATACCGCGAAGACCTGGCAGGTCGCCGGGGTCGGTGGCATCCCGGCCAACGCGGTGGCGGTGACCGGCAACGTGACCGTCACCCAGCAGGAGGCGGCCGGCTTCGTCGCCGTCACGCCGACCGCCACCAACACGCCACCGTCATCGACCATCAACTTCCCACTTGGTGACAACCGGGCCAACAACCTGAGCGTGCCGCTGTCGTCGACGGGCAGCCTGTCGGCCGTCTACAAAGGGGCGGCCGGCAAGAAGACCCACCTGATCTTCGACGTTACCGGCTACTTCCTCGCAGACGACAGCGGCGCGACGTTCAGCCCGGTGACCCCGCTGCGGGTGCTCGATACCCGGATCGGGACCGGGCTGGCCGGCGCGTTCGAGAACGGCACGGCGCGGACCCTCCCGCTCGCCGGGGTGGTCAGCGGGATCCCGGGCACGGCGATCGCCATCACGGGCAACCTGACCGTGACCGGGCAGTCGGCGCCTGGCTTCCTCGCGGTGACCAGGGACCCGACCTCGACACCGTCGACCTCGACCCTCAACTTCCCACTCGGCGATAACCGGGCCAACGGGGTCTACGCCCCGCTCGACGGGTCGGGGGCGCTCTCGATCGTGTACAAGACCGGCACGATCGGCGCGACCACGCATGTCATCCTCGACGTCACTGGGTACTTCGAGCCGGGCACCGCCGGACTGCGCTTCGTGCCGCTGAACCCGAGCCGGATCATGGACACCCGTTCGACCGCGGTGCTGTCGGGACTCCACGGCACGTTCGCCGCCAATACCGCGCGCCAGCTGACCGTCGACGGCCACTGGGGTGTGCCGCTCGACGCCACCGCGGTGACCGGCAACCTGACCGTCACCGGCCAGACCGCGGGCGGGTTCATCGCTCTGTCGCCCGATCCGCCGCCACCGGTCCCGGCGACTTCGACGCTGAACTTCAAAGTCGGCGACAACCGGGCCAACGGCCTGGTCGCGCCGCTTGACGGGGCGGGGAAGATGTACCTCGTGTTCGTCGGCACGACGGGGAAGGTGACGCACCTGATCCTCGACCTGTCCGGCTACTTCGAATAGGGCCAGGCCACACCCGGCACCGGTGTAGATTCGGTCCATGACCGAAGCGATCACCGGCCCGAGTGGCCACGCCTATGTCGTCAGCGCGGCACGAACACCGATCGGGAAGTTCGGCGGGGCGCTGAGCGGGGTTCCGGCAGTGGAGCTCGGCGGCGTCGCCATCCGGGCGGCTGTCGAGCGCGCTGGTCTCGACCCCGCCGCCAGGATCGACGAAGTCCTGATGGGGCAGGTCCTGCAGGCCGGCGCGGGCCAGGCGCCGGCGCGGCAGGCGGCGCTGCGAGCCGGGCTGCCCACCGGCACGTCCGCCACGACCATCAACCGGGTCTGCGGCTCGGGGCTCAAGGCGATCATGCTGGCCGCCGCCGAGATCCGGGCAGGCGACGCCGAGCTGGCGGTCGCGGGCGGCATGGAATTGATGAACCAGGCGCCGTACCTCCTGCCGGGCGCCCGATTCGGCTATCGGCTCGGCAACGGCGAGCTGATCGACGCCACCGTCCACGACGGCCTGTGGTGCGCCATCGAGGATTGCCACATGGGCACCCACGCCGAACGCGTGGCGATCAGCGACAGCGTCAGCCGCGCGGACCAGGATGCCTTCGCGCTGGCGTCGCATCAGAAGGCGATCGCCGCCATCGATGCCGGTCGGTTCGACGCCGAGATGGCGCCGGTGACCGTCCGCGACGCGAAGGGCCGCGAGACGGTCGTCTCGGTCGACGAAGGACCTCGACGCGATTCGACGCTGGAGGCGCTCGGCCGCCTGAGGCCGGCGTTCGCGCTACCCGACGGCGAGGACCGAGGGGCCGCCACGGTGGGCACGGTCACCGCCGGAAACGCGCCGGGCATCACCGACGGCGCCGCCGCGACCGTCGTTGCCAGCGAGCGAGCGGTCGAACGACTGGGCCTGACGCCGCTCGCGCGCATCGTCGGCTATGCGCAAGCCGAGGTCGAACCGAAATGGCTGTTCCTCGCCCCGATCGAGGGCGTTCGCCGCCTGCTCGACCGGATCGAGCTGCCCATCGAGGCCTTCGACCTCATCGAGATCAACGAGGCATTCGCCGCCCAGACCATCGCCGACGGCCGCGCCCTCGGCTTCGATTGGGACAAGGTCAACGTCAACGGCGGCGCGATCGCGCTGGGCCATCCCATCGGCGCGAGCGGGGCGCGGATCATGGCGACGCTCACCCACGAGTTGATCCGCCGCGACGGCAGGTTCGGCCTGGCGACACTCTGTCTCGGCGGCGGCGGCTCGGTCGCGATGGCCATCGAACGCGTCTGACGGAGCGTCGCGATGAGGGTCGCTGTCTTCGGAGCAGGTGGTATCGGGGCGTACTACGGATCGCGGGCTTCGCCCGCGGCGGCGCCGACGTCCACCTGATCGCCCGTGGCTCCCATCTCGATGCGCTGCGCCGCGACGGCCTGACGATCGAGACTGCCGATGGGACGGTCCACCAGGACCTCCACGCCACGGACGATCCGGCCGAGATCGGCCCGGTCGACGTCGTCCTCTTCTGCGTCAAGTCATACGACACGGAGACCGCGGCACCGGCGCTCCGGCCGCTGCTCGGCCCGGACACGGCCGTCGTCTCGCTCCAGAACGGCATCGACAACGAGCCGAAGATCGCCGACGCCATCGGCTGGCATCACGTCCTCGGTGGTGCCGCCTACATCTTCGCGGCGATCCGGGTGCCCGGAGTCGTTGTTGCCAGCGGCCCGCGCAGCATCGTCTTCGGGGAGTGGACCGGCGGCGACCCGTCGGCCGCGTGAAGGCGCATCATCGCGGCCGCCGAGGCAGGCGGCGTCGGCGCGACGACGAACGCCGGATATCCAGGTCGCGAAATGGGAGAAGTACGTGCTGCTGGCCGCGCTGTCCGCGGTCTCGGCGGCCACGCAACTGCCGCTCGGCGATATCCGGCGCTCACCGGCGGCCACCGCCATGCTCCGAGACCTGATGACCGAGGTGTGGGCGGTCGGTCGCGCATCGGGCGTCGATCTCGACGACGGCCTGGTCGATCGCCAGTTCGGCCTCGTCATGTCCCAGGCCGATGACTCGAAGGCGTCGCTCCAGACCGATCTGGTCGCCGGCCATCGGATGGAGATCGACGCGCTTCAAGGCGCGACCGTCCGGCTCGGGTCGCGAGCACGGCGTTCCGACGCCGAACATGAACGCGGCCTACGCGATCCTCGAGCCGTGGGCCATCCGGAACGCCTCTGGATCGCGTGACTCGGCGAATTGGGAACCGTCAGGCCCTGCCCGCCGCTCATAGGTAGCGACACGACCACGGAGGTCGTGCACCGACCGGAGGCCCGATGCAGCGGGATCTCGTGGAACGGGCGATGGCGCGGGATGGGGATGCGTTCGATGAGTTGGCACGCATCTCGATCCACCGACTCTACGTCGTCGCCCGGCTGATCCTCCGCGACGAGGAGAAGGCCCAGGATGCGACCCAGGAGGCGCTCGTCGCCGCCTGGGTCAACATCGCCGGTCTCCGCGACCCCGACCGCTTCGACGCCTGGCTCCACCGCCTGCTCGTCCGATCCTGCTATCGCGAAGCAGGGCGTTCGAAACGGCGACGGCAGCATCGAGATCCACGCTTCGGTGACCGCGAGGCCTCGGAACCCGACGCGAGCCTGGATCTTGCCGACCGCGATCAGCTCGAGCGCGGGTTCCGCCGGCTCGACACCGACCAGCGGGCGATCCTCGTCCTGCATTACTACCTCGGCCTGACCCTCGACGAGATCGGCCGAGATCCTGGGCATCCCGCCAGGCACGGTCCGCTCCCGACTCCATCGGGCGATCGC
This sequence comes from uncultured Chloroflexia bacterium, assembly GCA_963776385.1. Lineage (GTDB taxonomy): Bacteria > Chloroflexota > Limnocylindria > Limnocylindrales > CSP1-4 > SPCO01. The sequence goes on along the minus strand of CAVZME010000011.1, from coordinate 324,095 downwards.
AGCCATGCGCGCAGCGCTCGACGCGGATGCCCGCTCCGACCTGATGACCCAAGGACGGCCGACATGACGGCGCGCGACGACATGACCCCCGCGACGCCGGAGTTCGACCGCCTATGGCGGCCTGGTTCGAGACCGAGGCACGCGTCACCGAACCGCCCGAGCTGCTCGAGCGGACCATCGCCCAGCGACGGTCGACGCGTCCACGGCCTGCCTGGCTGCTGCGCGAAAGGTGGCTTCCGATGCAGCTCACGATGGAGCGGGTGCGATTCCCGCGCGCCGCGGCGTACGCGGCGTTGCTCCTGGTGCTCATCCTCGTCTCGGTGATCGGGCTCCTCGTCGTGGGCTCGAGACACCCGGTCCCACCGCCGTTCGGCCTGGCGGCCAACGGACAAGTCGCGATCGTGACCCCGACCGGCGACATCGCGACGGTCGATCCGGTCACGGGCGCGTCGACGACGATCGTCGGCGGCCCGGAGAGCGGATCGTTACCCGGTGTACTCCCGCGACGGCACGCGGATCGCGTTCATCCGGACGCGAGAGCGCCAGCGACGCGCGTGTTCGCCGTCGACCGGACGGGCGCAACCTGATCCGGCTGACCGATGAGGCGCTCCCGGCGTCGGTGAGACCGGACTGCTGGCCTGGTCGCCGGACGGACAGAGACTGGCCTTCCACTCGGCGGGCAAGCTCTGGATCGCCCGGACCGACGGTTCCGAGGCCCATGGCATCGATCTTGACGTCCCGATCGCAGACGAGATCCACTGGCGCCCGCCGTCGGGCGACGAGATCCTCGTGCGAGGCATCCGCGACGGCATGGCCGGCCTGCTCCTGGTGAAGGCCGACGGGACCGGCTCGCGAGCGTTGTCGGCCTTCGACGGTGCGACGTTCGACTATCTCTGGCACACCTGGTCGCCCGACGGTCGCCGGGTCGCGTACAGCTCTCGGGCCGCCCGCGAGACCCACATCCTGACGGTCGACGGACCCGACACCGTCATCAGGCCCGAGACGGTCAGGACATCGGCTTCCCGCGGTTCTCGCCTGACGGCACCCGGCTCGCGCTCATGGTCTGGACGACGTCCGGCGGCCCACCGGGTCGGCGTGGCTCGAGCCGACGATCCCACGCCCGCCATCACGCTGACCGGCCCCGCCTTCTCGAATGGCATCCAGTTCGACTGGTCGCCCGATGGGACTGTCGATCCTGGCAACCGAATGGGACTCGGACCAGCCGTGGATCCTCGATCCGGCGGGCGGCGCCGGGAGCCGGCGACGTGGTCGGCGGCGTTCCCCGACTGGGTCGAATGGCAACGGCTCGCGGCCGGATGAGCGCGACTCGCGGCGGTCTCGCGATGACCCGGGGCGTACACTCCGGGGCATGACCGAGACCGCCGTCGAGACCCCCACGTTCCGCAACTTCATCGCCGGGGAATGGTGCGATTCCACGTCGGGAATGACGTTCGAGAGCCGCAATCCCGCCGACACCAACGACATCGTCGGACGCTTCCAGCAGGGCACCAGGGCCGACGTCGCGATGGCCATCAAGGCGGCCGAGTCGGCCGGGCCGATGTGGCGCCGCACCCCGGCGCCCAAGCGGGGCGAGATCCTGTATGCGTTCGGCGCGCTGATGGCCCAGCACAAGGAGCGGCTCGCCCGGGCGATGACCCGCGAGATGGGCAAGGTCATCGCGGAGGCCCGAGGTGACGTTCAGGAAGGCATCGACATCGCCTACTTGATGGCAGGCGAGGGTCGCCGGATGGCGGGTGACACGGTCCCGTCCGAGCTCCCCGACAAGTGGGCGATGAGCATCCGTCAGCCGCTCGGGGTGGCCGGGATCATCACGCCCTGGAACTTCCCGATGGCCATCCCGTGCTGGAAGACGATGCCGGCGCTGGTGACCGGCAACACGGTCGTGTTCAAGCCGTCGTCCGACACGCCGCACTGCGCGACGTTGCTGGTGGAGCTGATGGCCGAGGCCGGCTTCCCGCCGGGCGTCGTCAACCTGGTGACTGGGGCGGGCGGTGAGGTCGGCGACGCGATCGTCGACAGCCCGGACGTGTCGGTCATCTCGTTCACCGGCTCATCCGTGACCGGCAAGCATATCGCCGCGCGCGCCGGACGCCGCCTCAAGCGCGTCTCGCTCGAGCTCGGTGGCAAGAACGGCGTGGTCGTGCTCGCCGACGCTGATCTCGATCTCGCGACGGACGGCATCCTGTGGTCCGCCTTCGGCACGACCGGCCAGCGCTGTACGGCGGCGTCACGAGTGATCGTGGAGCAGGCGGTCGTCGGCCCGCTTCTCGAACGCCTGGAGGCGCGTGCCCGCAAGCTCGTCCTCGGGTCCGGGCTCGACCCGGCGGTCGATGTCGGCCCGCTCATCAACGCGGGTGCGGCCGACAAGGTCGCCTCGTACGTCGATATCGGGCGAGCTGAGGGCGACCTCGTCCTCGGCGGGGGCCGGGCGAGCGGCGGTGGTCTCGGCAACGGCCACTTCTTCGAGCCGACGATCTTCGCCAGGGTCGGTCCGATGGACCGGATCGGCCAGGAGGAGATCTTCGGCCCGGTCCTGTCGGTGATCACGGTGGACGACTACGGCGCCGCGATGCTGGCCCTCAACCAGACGCGCTACGGCCTGTCCTCGAGCATCTTCACCCGCGACGTCAACATGGCCTTCCGCGCGATGCGCGACTTCGAGACCGGCATCGTGTACGTCAACGCGGGCACGACCGGGGCCGAGGTCCATCTGCCGTTCGGCGGCTGGAAGGAGACCGGCAACGGCCACCGCGAAGCCGGCCACATCGCCCTCGACACCTACACCGAATGGAAGTCGATCTACGTCGACTTCTCGGGCCGACTCCAGCGTGCCCAGATCGACAACCAGCCGAGCTGACAGACACTGCCCCGAACGCCGTGGCCACCTTCGACGACGTTCGGGCGATCGCGATGGCCCTGCCGGAGGCGGAGGAGATCGTGACCTGGGAGGTCGATGTCACCTTCCGGGTGCGCAAGAAGATCTTCGCCATCGGCGGCGAGGGGAGTGAGTCGGTCTCGATCAAGGCGACGCCGGCGACGCAGGCCGAGCTCATCGACCGCGATCCCGACACATTCCGGTCGTCGGCCTACGTCGGGCGCTATGGCTGGGTCACGGCCGACCTTCGACGGATCGATGACGACCTGCTGCGGACGCTGATCGTCGAGGCGTGGCGGCTGACCGCCCCGAAGCGACTCGCCGAAGGTCACTGACCGGCGCGCCCGGCGCAGCCGCACCGCTGATGCTCAGTCGCTGCCCGGGTGCGGATCGCCGCGCAGATGCTGGCGGTATTCGTCGCGGGCCGCCTCGTATGCGGACCGTGCCGAGCGCTCCAGCTCGGAGGCGCGCCACTCCTCGGCGGTGACGATGCCATCCTCGGCCGGCCGCCCCCACGTCCGGACGTACGATCGGACGGCGGCTTCCCACTGCGCGCCGGCCTCGGCGATCTCGTCGATATGCGCCGCTTCATCCACGGTAGCGAGCTCCCAAGCGCCCCCGGGCGTGTGAGACTGAAGGATAGGCCCGCAGCGATCCCGGCGACAGCACCGCGCGGCTCTCGCTGAGTGCTGTTGCGGTGGCTGCACGGAACAGGCCCCCGCTGGTTCATCATTCGCCGGTCGACAGACCCTTTCATCATGAGGCGAAATGGACAGCACGGGCAGCGATACCGCCGAAACGCTTCGCTCGACGACGGGCTCCGGGACGTCGCGCCCTGATGAGGAGCCCTCGGTCACGCTGGCCCAGCCGGTCCATCCGTACGTCCACGTCGTCGTCGTTGCCGTCATCGGCGCGGTCGCGGTCCTGCTCTGGCTGGAGTTCTTCGAGACTGTCAACCGGCTCCTCTGGGAGAACGACTTCGTCGTCGAGAACCGCTGGATGTTCCCGGTCATCTGCCTGCCGTTCTCACTCGTCGTCGGCCTGCTCGTGAAGTACCGGCACGCCCCGACGAACCTCGACGGGTCGATGCTCGACAGCCTCGGTGGCGACGTGTCGAGGATCGATTGGCGACGCCTGCCGATCGCCATCGTCATGCCGCTCGTGTCGTTGTTCTCCGGCGCGGTCCTGGGGCCCGAAGGCGGGATCGGCGGGATCGCGATGAGGCTCGCTGCCATGTACAACGAGAAGATCGGGATCCCTGTCGAGCACCGCGGGCAGGTCGTCTTCTCGACGGTCGCCGCGGCCTACAACGGGCTCATCGCCAACCCCTTGTTCACGGGCGTACTCGGGAACGAATTGATCCCGGATCCCCAGGTCCGGACCCGGACGCTGCCAGCCAACCTCATCGGTGGCTCGATCGGATACCTGATCTTCTTCGCCTTCGGCTTCTCGGGGCTCGAGAACTATCTCCACCTCACCGAGACGCAGCCGATGGCGGCCGTCGACATCGTCCTGGTCGTGCTGTGCGGCCTGCTCGGCCTGGTGCTGGCGTTGATCGCTGGCGGGCTGTTCCGCGGGGCGAGTGCCCTCTTCGGGCGGTTCGAAGGCCGCGAGGTCGAGCGCGCGCTGGCCGCCGGGATCGTCTTCAGCATCGTCGGCGTGATCGCGCCGATCCTGTTGTTCTCGGGCGAGACTCAGATCCAGACGGTCGTCGCGAACCCGGACGCCTATGGCCCGCTCCAGCTCGTCGCGATGGCGATCGTCAAGCTGGCGCTGCTGGCTGTCGCATTCAAGAGCGGCTTCCTCGGTGGGCCGACGTTCCCGGCGATCTTCGCCTCGGTCTGCGCGGCCCTTGCGCTCAGCCTGCTGCTGCCTGGCGTGCGCTCGGACGTGCTCATCGGAGGCGTGATGGCCGGCTTCCTGGTCGTCCTGTTCAAAGCGCCATTCATGGTCATCCTGCTGACCGTGGTGATGCTCCAGGCGAACGCCGAGCTGACAGCGCTGATCGTCCTGGCGGTCGCTGCCGTGCTGATCGTCCAGCCGTACATCCTGGCGGCGATCGCCGGGCGGCAGGCGGCCCGGGCCGCGCGTCGGGGGTCCGCAACGACCTGACGGGCATGCCGAATCAGGCAGGTGGCATGTTGGTGAGCCCGGTGGGACTTGAACCCACGACCGAGAGATTAAGAGTCTCCTGCTCTGCCGCTGAGCTACGGGCCCGGACGCATGATACCCGAAGAATCTCGGCGGGCTGAGCGTCGATAGACTGCGGCCATGCTCACCAAAGTGATCCTCGACGTGGACACCGGGACCGACGACGCCGTCGCGCTCATGTTCGCGGCGCTCCACCCGGACCTCGAGCTGATCGGCGCGACCACGGTCAACGGCAACGTCCCGGTCGAGTACTGCACGGAGAACTCCCTCCGCGTCTTCGACCACATCGGGATCCCGGTGCCGGTCTACGAGGGCGTGACCCGTCCGATCGAGCGCGATGAGTTCCCGAAGCCCCGGCCCGACATCAAGAGCACCTTCGCCGTCCACGGCGGCTACCTCGACATCCCGCCCTCGACCTCCTCGAAGCAGGCCACCGGTGCCGTGGAGTTCCTGATCGAGACCTACCGGGCCGCCACCGAGCCGATCATCCTCGTCCCGGTCGGGCCGATGTCCAACATCGCGACCGCCTTCCTGGCCGAGCCGCGTCTCCGCGACCTCATCCCGGAGCTGGTCATCATGGGCGGCGCCGATCGCTACGGAAACGTCACGCCGCGCGCGGAATTCAATGTGTGGGCCGACCCGGAAGCCGCGCGGGTCGTCCTGCGCAGCGGGGTTCGGAAGATCACCCTCGTGCCACTCGATGCGACGCACCAGGCGCTCGTCTCGCTCGACGACTGTGCCGCGCTCCGTGCGCTCGGCACGCCCGCCGGCGAGGCCGCCGCACTGTTCACGGAACGCCGGATCGCAGGCTACGACCGCACCCAGCCGATGAAGCGCCCCAACGCCGCGCCCGTCCACGACGCACTGGCCGTGGCCTCGATCGTCGATCCCGCCGTCATCACGACCACGTTCCTCCACGTGGACGTCGAGACGTCCGGCGAGCTCACGGTCGGTGAGACCGTGGTCGATACGAACCACCGCGGCGATGGCGACCCGAACGTCCACATCGCGCTCGACGCGGATGAGCGCCGGTTCGTGGCGCTGCTGCTCGAGACCTTCGCCCGCACCGCCGTGTCCGCCTGAGGTCAATCGCTTCCGACCAGTTCCGCCACGATCCGGTCGAACGAGGTCACCACGAGCGAGAGGTGGCCCTCGCCGTCGAGCAGGCGGGCCGTCGCGCCCGGGACGTGATCCACCAGCCATCGGCCGTGCGCGAACGGCACCATCCGGTCCTCGGAGCCCTGCCAGATCGCGACCGGCACATGGATCGAGTCGAGGGCGAACCCCCAATCGCGGATGAACGCGAGGTCGTCGTCGAGCCAGCCCCAGATGCCGGTCCTGACGCTGTCTCGGGTGCTGGCCGCGATGAACTCTGCGAACGCGCCGGTCAACGCCGCCCGGTCGACCTCGTTGACCAGGTCGCCGAACCAGGCCGCGACGTCCTCGCCCGTCGTGAACGCGAGTTCGGCCGCCAATGGCTCCAGATGCGCCTCGAGTGCTTCAGGCCCGGCCGCCGTGGCAGCGAATTCCTCGTGGTTCTCGAGACCCATCCCGTCCAGCCAGTCGAGGCCCTCGGCGTCGAACGGAGCGACGCCGGCGATCGTCGCGGCCCCGACCACGAGGTCAGGCAGCAATGCAGCACACGCGAGCGCATGTGGCCCGCCGCCCGACCAGCCGACGACGTGGAGCTGCCTCAGCCCGAGCAGGCCGGCGAGCTCCCTGACATCGGGCGTGATGTCCGCCACGGACCGGCCCGGCACTCGCGTCGAGTCGCCATAGCCAGGACGCCCGAATGAGACATAGCGCAGCCCGTGAGCGGCCACCACCGCGACATCGGATGCCTGGGCCAAGACACCGGCGGGAGTCCCATTGATCATCAGGAAGCCCCGGTCGGAATCGGCGCCACCGACGATCGCATCGAGGTCGCGACCATCGGCCAGGCGGATGCGACGGCGCAGCGGGTCCATGGCCCGGGATGCTACCCTGAGCCCGTCCTTTCATGGCCGGTCCTGTGAGGCTGGCGTACCGGTCCCGTGAGGCCGGCGAGGAGGCATCGATGTCTGCGCACGCGTCCGCCCACCGAGCCCGCGAGGCCGGTGGGTTCGTTGTATCCGAGGCCGCGTGATCGCGCGACCCGTGCCGCCGGCACCCCGGACGAGCGCCGTCGTCGATCCACGGATCGGCGACCTGGGTCCCGCGTTGCTGGCGCTGGAGGACGGGACGGTCTTCCCGGGCGTCGCGTTCGGTGCCCCGGTCGCCTCCGGCGGCGACCTCGTCGTCAACACGAGCCAGACGGGCTACCAGGAGGTCTGCACCGACCCCTCGTACGCCGGCCAGGTCGTCGTCATGACCTATCCCCTGATCGGCAACTACGGGCGCCTCGCCGACGACGACCAGTCCATCCATCCGTGGCTCCGGGCGCTCGTGGTGGCCAACGCGACCGCCGCCGTCCTCGATGACGCCCGCCAGCTCGCGGCCCTGCTTCGCGACGACGGGATCCCGGCCATCGCGGGCGTGGACACCCGGGCCCTGGCCCGCCACCTCCGTGCGAACGGCTGCCTCCGCGGGATCGTGACCGCGCCCGGCCAGACCGATCGCGACGAAGCGGTCGCGGCTGCGCGTGCGGTGGCGCGTTGGGAGGACCAGGACTTCGTCGGCATGGTCTCGCCGCCGGCCGTGACCGACTACCCGGCGACGGGCGTCGACGGGCCGCGGGTCGGGATCGTGGACCTGGGCCTCAAGACCAACATCGTGCGAGCGATGCGGCATCGCGGTGCGAGCGTCCGGGTCTTTCCCCATGCGGCGACGGCGGAGGATGTCCTCGCGGCCGACATCGACGGGATCATCCTGTCGCCCGGGCCCGGCGACCCGGCGCGTCTCGAGTCGCAGGTCGCAGCTCGCGCGCGCGGTCATCGCCGACGGCCGGCCGCTGCTCGGCATCTGCCTCGGTCATCAGATCGTCGGTCGAGCGGCCGGCGCCGAGACGACGCGTCTCCGCTTCGGCCACCACGGCGCGAATCATCCGGTCGAGGATGTCGAGCTTGGCGTCGTCCAGGTGACCGCGCAGAACCACGAGGTCCAGGTGGTCGGCCTGTCGCTCCCCGAGGCATCCGGGTTCCGCGTCAGCCAGGTCAACCTCAACGACCGATCGGTCGAAGGGTTGCGCCACCGCGAGAAGCCGATCGAGACCGTCCAATACCACCCCGAGGGCGCACCCGGGCCGCTGGATGCGCTGGCCGTGTTCGACCGCTTCGTCGCGGCCGCCTCCAGCGCCGAAGCCCGTCGCCGATGACCCTGTCCCTGCCAGAGACGACCCCTTCGTTATGCGCGTTCATGGGGACGAGATCGCCCCGGCATTCCTCGGGCGAGCACGGATCCGGCCGCTGAACGCCTGGTCGGATGCAGGCTGCAGCCCAGATTCCTCGCAGACCACGAGCCACCGTCGTATCTGGCAGCAACTGGGTTGGCAGGGCACGGCGGTGACCCCGTGACGCCTCCCGGTCCGAAGCCCGCCTCGGTCCTGATCCTCGGCTCCGGTCCGGTCGTCATCGGCCAGGCGGCCGAATTCGATTACGCCGGGACGCAGGCCTGTCGCGCCCTGCGAGCGGAGGGTGTCCGGACGATCCTGATCAACTCGAACCCGGCGACGATCATGACCGACCCCTCGGTGGCCGACGTCATCTACCTCGAGCCGCTGACGGTCGAGGCGGTCGAGGCCGTCATCGCCAAGGAGAAGCCCGAGGGCCTGCTGGCCGGGTTGGGCGGCCAGACGGCGCTCAACCTGACGACCGCGATGGCCGAGGCGGGCGTCTTCGACCGTCACCCGATCCGGCTCCTGGGCACCCCGCTCGAGGCGATCCGGATGGCCGAGGACCGCGAGGCGTTCCGCGACCTGCTCGACCGGATCGAGCAGCCATACGCGCCATCGTGGATCGTCGAGCAGCCGGCCGACATCGAGATCGCGCTGGCCGAGATCGGCTTGCCGGCCATCGTCCGACCGGCCTTCACGCTCGGCGGCACGGGCGGCGGGATCGTCGAGACGGAACCGGCCTACCGCGAGCGCGTCCGAGCCGGCCTGCGCGCGAGCCCGATCGGCCAGGTCATGGTCGAGAAGTGCCTGGTCGGCTGGCAGGAGATCGAATACGAGGTGATGCGCGACGCCGATGACACGTGCATCGCGGTGTGCTCGATGGAGAACGTCGATCCGCTGGGCGTCCACACCGGCGACTCGATCGTCGTGGCGCCCGTCCAGACTCTCACCGATGCCGTCCACCAGCGCTTGCGGAGTGCTGCCCTGGCGATCATCCGGGCGCTCGGGGTCGAGGGTGGCTGCAACGTCCAGTTCGCGCTGTCGCCCGACTCGACCGAGTACGCGGTCATCGAGGTCAATCCGCGCGTGTCGCGGTCGTCGGCGCTGGCGTCGAAGGCCACCGGTTACCCGATCGCGCGGGTCGCGGCCCAGATCGCCGTGGGCCGGCGGCTGGCCGAGATCCCGAATGTCGTGACAGGCACGACCGTCGCCGCGTTCGAACCCGCGCTGGACTATGTCGTCGTCAAGTTGCCGCGCTTCCCGTTCGACAAGTTCCCCGGTGCCGACCGCAGCCTGGGCAGCCAGATGAAGGCGACCGGCGAAGTCATGGCCATCGACCGGACGTTCGGGTCGGCGCTCAACAAGGCGCTCCGTGGACTCGAGCAGGCGGGCGTGGGGCCACTCGCCGAGGACGCATCCTGGACGCCGACGTTCGACTACCTGGCCGGCGTGTATGCCGGCGATCCCGACCAGGACGAACCGATCCAGTGGGTCGACGAAGCCGGCCAGGCCTGCGAATCCACGCGCCACGCCCAGCGCACGGCCGCGCCGATCGTCCTGCGGCAGTTCCTCGCGCCATCGGACAGCCGGCTCTGGCGCCTCCTCGGTCTGCTCCGGCGCGGCGTGCCCGAGGCTGTCGTCGGCGAAGCGACAGGGATCTCACCGTGGTTCCTCGCCGAGATGGGTCGGAACGTCGCGCTCGAGGCGGAGGTCAGTGCGGCGGGCGAGCGGATCGCGGATCCCGACTGACCCGGCGGCGGCGACACTCCTCGCCACGGCCAAGCGCGCCGGTTTCGGCGATCGCGAACTGGCCGGTCTGGCCGGCACTTCTGCCGACCAGATCCGGGCGGCCCGGATGACACTGGGCCTGCGGCCGGGTTACGCCATGGTCGATACCTGCGCCGCCGAGTTCGCGGCCGAGACCCCGTACTTCTACTCGACATACGCGGCTGCCGGATCCGCGCCGGAAGCGCCGCCCGTACAGCGGCCCGCCGCCCTCGTCATCGGCTCCGGGCCGGTCCGGATCGGGCAGGGCATCGAGTTCGACTACTGCGCGGTCCAGGCCGCCGACACGCTCCGCCGCTCGGGCTGGAGCGCCGTCATGATCAACTCGAACCCGGAGACCGTCTCGACCGACTTCGACGCGTCGACCCGGCTGTACTTCGAACCGCTCGACCCGGAAAGCGTGCGTAACGTCATCGATGCGGAGTCGCTCGACGACGGCGACCTCCTGCCGGCGGTGGTCGCGTATGGTGGCCAGACGCCGCTCAACCTCGCCGCGCCGCTGGCCGCCGGCGGTGTGCCGCTCCTCGGTTCCAGTCTCGAGGCGATCGACCAGGCGGAGGAACGCACCCGCTTCTCGGCCCTGCTCGACCGGCTCGGCATCCCGCAGCCCGAGGGCGGGATGGCCCATTCGGTCGAGGAGGCACTCACGCTCGCCGAGCGGATCGGCTACCCGGTCATCGTCCGGCCGTCGTTCGTCATCGGCGGGCTCGCCATCGACTTCTGCTACTCGCCCTCGGACCTGGCCCGCCAGCTGGCCGCCGCGACCGTCGTCGACCCCGACCGACCGGTCCGGATCGACCGCTACCTCGAAGGCGTCGAGGTCGACATCGACGCGGTCTCGGACGGCGAGCGGGTGCTCATCCCGGGGCTGCTCGAGCACGTCGAGCGAGCGGGCGTCCATTCGGGCGACTCGGTCGGCATGTTCCCGCCGCAGACCGTCTCGGACGGCGACCAGGCCCTGATCGTGGCCACGATGGAGCGGATCGTCCTGGCGCTGGGTGCCCGCGGATTGGTCAACGCCCAGTTCATCGTCCGCGACGACGGTGTCTATCTCATCGAGGTCAACCCGCGCGCCTCGCGGACGGTCCCGTTCATGTCGAAGGTCACCGGCGTCCCGATGGTCGAGCTGGCCGTCCGGATCTCGCTTGGCGCCACGCTCCCGGAGCTCGGCTGGGACGGTGGACATCTCGCGCCGCCGGCCTTCGTCGCGGTCAAGGCCCCAGCCTTCTCGACGGCCAAGCTGCGCGGCGTGGATCCGTCGGTCGGTCCCGGGATGCAGTCGACGGGCGAGGTCATCGGCATCGCCACCGACCCGCGCGTCGCCTTGGCGAAGGCGCTCCTGGGGGCCGCCCTCGTGCCACCGCGGCCGGGCGCCGAGGGAGCGCTCGCGCTCCTGTCGATCGCCGACCGCGACAAGGAGACGCTTGCCGCGTCTGGCCGGCGCCCTCGCCGCTGCGGGCTACCGACTGGCCGCGACGCCGGGCACGCGGCGCGCTCTCGCCGTGGCCGGCTACGAGGCGCGGCCCGTCGCCAAGCTCGGCGAGGCAGCCTCGGAAGCAGAAGGCGAGGTCGCGATCCTCGACCTCATCGCCTCGGGTGACGTGCGGCTGGTCGTCAACACGCCCACCCCGAGGTCAGGGGCGGTCCGTGACGCTGCCGAGATCCGGCTCGCAGCGACGCAGGAGGGGATCCTGTGCCTGACCGCCATGGAGACTGCCGTCGCGGCAGCCGAGGCGCTCGAACCGTCGATCGCGGCTCGGCTCGGCGAAGTGCGGTCACTCGAGTCTTGGGTGCCGACGAAGAGGATGCTCGCCAGCCCGGTCTGACGTTCCCGCTCGCTGGGCCCGAAAGACGGGTCGTCGACGTGGCCGATCAGGGATCGATGGGATCCGAGATGCTTGGTCGTCTGCGGACGGCGGTAGAGCCGGCCCGGTGGACCGGCTCTCGTGATCCGTTCGGCGGTCGGCGGCGAGCCGATCAACGGCTAGAACAGCTTGAGGCTGATCGACGTGGTGTCGGGGACGACCTCGGTCCCGTTGATCTCGGTATCGAACGTATAGGTCGGGTTGATCGGACTCGGAGCCGCCGTCCCGGCGAGCGACTTGGTCTGGTACTGCAGCTGAAGGATGTACGTGCCGGCGGCCGCGAAGGTGAACGACCCGGTCGCCCCGCCCTGGGTCGATGCCATGTTCCCGATCTTCTTGCAGTTCGCGTCGAAGATGAACGCGTGCCCCTGGTTGAGCAGGAACAACTTGGTGCTCGAGCTCGTGGTGGACTGGGATGTCGTGACGAGGTCGCCGGCGTTCACTTCCACCGTGCTGAAGTAGAAGAAGACCCCGGGATTGATGCTCTGCCGGATCGTCCCGCCGGAGACGCGGTAATTGACGTGTGGCAGCGTCGCGGCCGTTCCAGCGACGTATTGCTGGCAGGTCGTATCGGTCGGGGCGATCAGCCCGACGGGCGTGACCGTCACGATGAACGTGTTCGTGATCGAGCAGCTCGCGGTCGCGTCGGCGGCCAGGACGAGGCTGCTCCCGGTGAGCGTGCCGCCGGTGCACGACCAGGTGCCCGCGCTGTAGCCGGTCGGACCGCCCGACTCGGCGAGCGTGTACGCGCCGGCGCCGACCGCGGCGTTCGTGATCGACGCGTCACCGGTGTGGCCCGAGATCGTCGTCGGGCCGGTCGCGCTCAGCGTCCAGTCCGTCGCGAGGGCCGTCCCGCCGCCCGTGTTGACGACCGACTTGGTCAGCGTCAGGTGGGCCGGGTTCGGTGGGATGAACGTGTTCGTGATCGAGCAGCTCGCGGTCGCGTCGGCGGCCAGGACGAGGCTGCTCCCGGTGAGCGTGCCGCCGGTGCACGACCAGGTGCCCGCGCTGTAGCCGGTCGGACCGCCCGTCTCGGCGAGCGTGTACGCGCCGGCGCCGACCGCGGCGTTCGTGATCGACGGCGTCACCGGTGTGGCCCGAGATCGTCGTCGGGCCGGTCGCGCTCAGCGTCCAGTCCGTCGCGAGGGCCGTCCCGCCGCCCGTGTTGACGACCGACTTGGTCAGCGTCAGGTGGGCCGGGTTCGGTGGGATGAACGTGTTCGTGATCGAGCAGCTCGCGGTCGCGTCGGCGGCCAGGACGAGGCTGCTCCCGGTGAGCGTGCCGCCGGTGCACGACCAGGTGCCCGCGCTGTAGCCGGTCGGACCGCCCGTCTCGGCGAGCGTGTACGTGCCGGCGCCGACCGCGGCGTTCGTGATCGAGGCGTCACCGGTGTGGCCCGAGATCGTCGTCGGGCCGGTCGCGCTCAGCGTCCAGTCCGTCGCGAGGGCCGTCCCGCCGCCCGTGTTGACGACCGACTTGGTCAGCGTCAGGTGGGCCGGGTTCGGTGGGATGAACGTGTTCGTGATCGAGCAGCTCGCGGTCGCGTCGGCGGCCAGGACGAGGCTGCTCCCGGTGAGCGTGCCGCCGGTGCACGACCAGGTGCCCGCGCTGTAGCCGGTCGGACCGCCCGTCTCGGCGAGCGTGTACGTGCCGGCGCCGACCGCGGCGTTCGTGATCGACGGCGTCACCGGTGTGGCCCGAGATCGTCGTCGGGCCGGTCGCGCTCAGCGTCCAGTCCGTCGCGAGGGCCGTCCCGCCGCCCGTGTTGACGACCGACTTGGTCAGCGTCAGGTGGGCCGCCTCGGCCGCCCCGGGCTTGCAGTCGGTCGCCGGGTTTGCCACGGACCCTGTCCGCAGGTTGTCGAGGAACACGGCCGAGTCGAGCGCGTTGTCGCCCTGATCGAAGAGCGACAGATAGATCGAATGCGCCCCGGCTGTCACTGGCGTGGCGGCCCCGAGGAGTGTCGTCGCGGCGCCATTCGTGTCCGGCCCCGGGCCGGCCGTCCCGTCGAATGCCGTGCCCGCTCCGGCCGCAGGGCTCATCCCACCCAGGCCTGTCGAGTTGATGCTGACGACGTCGTTGGAGGTGTCGAATGCGAAGTTATGGGGTGCGGTGATCGCGGAGCCCGAGGTCGTCCAATCAGACGTGTCAAGCTCGGCGATGAAGGCGTCGTTGTATGACGTGCCGACGAAGACCGGATACTCCTCCGACAGGAACCTGAAATTGAACGAGAGACAGTTTGCCCCGGCAGGAATCGTCACATCGATCTTCAGGATCGAGACGTCGAGGTCCGTGTCGCCCCGGACATTACCGCCCCCGTCGTCCGTGTCAGCCAATGTTCCCGGCTGATCGACGCTGCTGACATTGCCTGACGTTAGGACGCCGTAATCCGAGCCATCGACTGGGAATCCAGCCAGCGTCGACGTCGAGACTCCATTAGGCGTTCCGCTCGGCGGCTGGGCCACGAACGATGCTCCGTTGACCGTCAGTGACGATGATGCGATCGCCTGCGCGATCGTCAGGGCGTTGGATGACGGAGTGATGGTGGCTTGCACCGGGCCCGCGAGCGAGAGCATCAGAGTGGCCACGAGCGGCACGACGTACGCTGCTCGACGCCTTCCTGGGTTGCGCCGAAAGACGAGGGTCTTGCCTTGCATCGCAAACCTCCCGCGGGCACAGGGCGGTGCCGTGCCGCGGGGGTCGGTCTCGCCATTGGCCAGCACGACGATCGGCGACCGCGCCTTGACGTCGCGCCGATGGAGCTTTTGCTCCGGCCTCCCTCGCGGTCGAGTCGAGTATGCGTGTCGGTCGGCTCGAGTGAAAGGCACTTATCCACAGGAGTGAGGCGGGTGTTCACGGGCCGAGCAGGCTTACCGGGCCCGGGCAGACACCACGCTTCCACCGACGTGCGCCCCCTCGATCAGGGGATCGTGTCGAAGACCTTCGCCACGGCGACGACCTGAGCCTGAACGGCGGGAGGACTGCCGACGAGATCGATCGTGGTGGCCGCTGGCGGCGTCACGATGATCGCCTGGCCCAGCGACCACAGGGTGAGGGTGGTCAGTCCGATCATCACGACCGCGAGCGGGATCTGACGTCGACGAAGGGCGCCGGCGCTGATGCCGGGCGGGGCGTCCGCGGCGGCCACGACGTGCCCGCCCCACGCCCCGAGCATGTGCCCGCCCACGACCGCGGCAAGCTGGACGGTCCACACGAGGCCCGGCGGCAGCCATGCCCCGGACGGCTCATGGAACGCCGTCCCGAAGAGGTTCCAGCCCTTGTTGAAGGGATCCGAGACCGCGATGAGGATCCGCTGACCATCGATGAGCAGATAGGTCAGGTAGTGCGCGACGAGGTAACCGAGGGCGATCGGCAGCAGGCCGGCCCCGATGGCCCCGAGCCCGACGGTCCGTGCTACCGCGAAGGCGAGCAGGACGACGATACCGAGGAAGCCGAAGAGCAACAGCGTCCGCTCGATGAGATCAGGTGCCCCGAACAGGTCGAAGAACGGCTTCGTCTGTGACAGGCCGTCGAAGATGATCGAGGAGACGCCGAGCGCGACGAGGGTCACGTCCGCGGCCGACCAACCCGGTTCGAGGAGGCCGCTCCCGAATGACCGGGTGTGGACCCGGCCGTCCTCATCGACGAGGCGCCAATGCGCAAGCCGACCGAGGGTCCGGAACCAGACCGTGAAGGTCTCGCCTTGGGAGCGCCACTCGTCCCGCCCGAACTGGGCCATCATCGCGACCGTGAGCGCGGTGTACCCGACGAGCACGATGAAGAGCGTTGACGGGCCGGCCTGGACGACGAGCTCGAGCCACACGAAGAAGCCGAAACCGATGGTCGCCGGCCAGCGACCGAGCCTTCCCGGATAGTCCGCGACCGCCCAGCCCTGGACGTGCAGCGCGCGAAGGATCGCCGCACCGATGTCGTGGATGGTCGAGAACGGGTCGAGGAATTGCCAGACGGGTCCGACGATCGCGCACACGATCGCCAGACCGACCCAGCCGTAGACCCACAGGAAGAGCGTCGCGACGTCCCCGTCGCTCGACCCACCGGCGATGCCCTGGGCGATGATCCAGGCCCAGCCGAGGAGCCCGATCACGCGCAGGCCGATGCGCAGCGCGGCCGGCGGCAGATGGCCGTCGGCCGTCAGGTCGGGCGGGGCGGCCCGGACGTCACGGACGATGACGAACAGGAACGAGAGCCCGACCGTGACCGCCGCGCCGACGACGTAGACCGCCAACGGCAATCGGCTGGCGTAGGTCGCGTTGACCGTGTGGGCCGAGGCGGCCGCCGGCAGCGCGAAGGCGAGCGCCGCGGCCGCGCCGAGGGCACCGGCGATGCGTCGGATCACGCGGGGTCGGTCGGGCGGTTGCGTCGGGTCAGGAGGTACGCGGCACCGGCGCCCAGGACGACGAGCGCGACGATGATCGGCAGGAGGACGTCACTGCTGCTCCCCGACGCGGAGCCATCGCCCGAGGGCGCCGGGGTCGGCACGATGGACGGCACCGCGGTCGCCGGCACGGCCGTCGGGGCCGTGCTCGGGACGACCGTCGCGCTCGGGACGACCGTCGCGCTCGGGGTCGCGGTCACGGCGGGGGTCGGTGACGAGGTGGCGACGATCGCCACGGTGAACGTCCAGGTCGCGTGCTCGATATCGCCATCGGTCGACAGGGACGTCGACTCGACGAGGTACGCGCCATTGCCGAGCGGCGTCGCAGGCGTCGCGACCATCCGCGTGTCGTCCTCGGGGTCGACCGTGCCCTTCGCGACCTCGGTCCCACTCGCGTCCTTGACCACGAGGCTGCTGCCGTCCGCTGTCATGGATTCGCTGTAGATGCCGGAAACCTCCACGACAGGCTCGGTGACGGTCGACTTGTCGGCCGGCGTCGCGGTCTCGAGCTCGGCGTGGCCGAGCACCGCGCCAGGCACCAGGAGCAGGGGCAGCGTCACAAGCGCGAAACCCGTTGCAAGGCGCCGAATCCGGTTGTGCAGCATCATGGTCTCGAGTCTACAAATGAACCGGGGTCGACGTGCAGATCGAGTACATGGAGCCTGTCGGCGGTGGGTATCGGCCCGGCGCCTGCAACATCGGACCGCGCGAGATCGCCAAGCGTCGCGCGTTCGGGATCGCCGGCGTCATCAGCGCGATCGTCCTCGGGGTGGCGCTCATCGCCGTCGACGCCCCACCAGCGGCCCGTGGGCTCGTCATCCTTCCGCTGTGGGGCGCGATCATCAGCCTCGAGCAGGCGCGCCGGAAGTTCTGTGCCGGGTTCGCCTATGCCGGGATCCGCAGCGTGACGGGGTCGGACGCCACCGAATCGGTCACCGACGCCGCCGACCTGGCCGCCGACCGCGCGGCAGCGCGTTGGCTGGTGGCGTACTGTGGCGTCATCGCCCTCGTCATCACGTTGGCCTTCATCCTGCTACCGATCTGACACCGCCCCCGCCCACGCCTGAGGTGATTCGTGCCCATCACCGTCCCTGAAGTCGCCTTCAGCGACCGTCGCCTCGACAACGGACTCCGCATCATCGTGGCCGAGGACCATCTCGCCCCGGTGGTCGCCGTCAACCTCTGGTATGACGTGGGCTCCAAGCACGAGGTCCCCGGCAAGACCGGCTTCGCCCACCTCTTCGAGCACGTCATGTTCCAGGGCTCGCGTCATGTCGCCAAGGCCGAGCACATCGCTCTCGTCCAGGCAGCCGGCGGGACGATGAACGGCTCGACCTGGCTTGACCGGACGAACTATTTCGAGACCATGCCGGCCCATCAGGTGGAGCTCGCCCTCTGGCTCGAGGCAGATCGGATGGCGACGCTGCTCGATGCGCTCAGCCAGGAGAACCTCGACAACCAGCGCGAAGTCGTCAAGAACGAGAAGCGCTGGTCGTACGACAACCGGCCGTATGGCTCGTTCCAGGAGAAGCTCCAGGGTCACCTGTTCCCGCCGGAACACCCGTACCACCACTCGACGATCGGCTCGATGGACGACCTCAATGCCGCGTCGGTCGAGGATGTCAGCGCGTTCTTCCGGACCTACTACGCACCGAACAACGCCGTCCTGTCGGTGGTGGGCGCGGTCGACACCGACGACGTCCTTCGGGCGGCCGAACTCTACTTCGGGGCCATCCCGCCGAACCCGGACATCCCGCGCCTGGGCGACCTGTCGCTGCCGGCGACCCTGGGCGGGGAGCGGCGCGAGATCGTCCACGACAAGGTGCCGCTGCCGCGTGTCCACGTCGGCTTCCGGGCACCGGTCTTCGGCGACACCCGCCTCGATGCCCTCGACCTGGCCGGCCAGATCCTGTCGGGCGGCAAGGGCAGCCGGCTCAACCGGCGCCTCGTCCGCGACGAGCGGATCGCCCAGGATGTCGCGATCTTCACTCTCGGGTTCACCGGGGGAGCGTCCGTCACCGCCGGCTGGGCCACCGTCCGGCCCGGGGTCGCGGTCGAGCGTGTCGAGGCCGTCCTCCACGAGGAGCTCGACCGGCTCGCGACCGACCTCGTGAGCGACGACGAGCTCGCCCGCGCCAAGGCGCTGACCGAATCCGACGAGCTCGGTGCCCTCCAGCGTGTCGAGGAGCGTGCCGACCGCCTGTCGATGTACACGACGCTGTTCGACGATCCGGGACTCATCAACCGGATGCTGCCGCGCTACCTGGCGGTGACCCCGGAGGCCATCCGCGATGTCGCGGCCACGGTCTTCCGGCCGGACAATCGGCTCGTCCTGACCTATCTTCCCGAAGGCGCGACGGCGGATGGCGAGGTTGCGGCGTGAGCACGACCGTGGACCCCCGTCGCGACGGCCCGGTCGTGTCAGAGCGGCCACAGCCCGGCAGCCCGCGTCCGTATGAATTCCCGGCCGTCACGACCCACGCCCTCGCGAACGGCCTGTCGATCGTCGTCGTGGACCTGCCGGGGCGCCCGCTCGTCTCCGCCTCGTTGATCGTGACCGGCGGCGCCGCCGAGGAGCCCGCCGACAAGGCCGGCGCGACGGTGCTGGCCGGCCGGGCGCTGACCGAGGGCACCGCACGCCGTGACGCCATCGAACTGGTCGAAGCGGGCGAACGACTCGGCGCATCGCTCCATGCGGACGCCGGGTGGGACGCCCTGTCGGTCTCGGTCGACGTGCCTGCTGCCCGCCTCGGCGCCGCGCTCGATCTTGTCGCCGAGGTCTTCCTCGAGCCGAGTTTCCCGGTCTCCGAGGTCGAACGCATCCGCGATGAACGACTCAACGACATCCTCCAGGCCCAGGCCGACCCGCGCCGACGTGTCGAGGAGGCATTCATCGGGACGATCTACGCCGACGCCTCGCCGTACCACCGTCCATCCGGCGGGATCCGTGAGACGGTCGAGGGCCTCGACCGCGGCCGATCTGCGCGAGACCTACGAACGATCGCGACGACCCGGCCGGACCACGCTCGTCGTGGGTGGCGATCTGGGCGGTTTCGACGTCGCCGAGGCAGCCGAGCGGCTGTTCGGGTCGTGGACCGGGGGATCGGGTGGAGTCAGTGCGGTCGTCGATAGTGGCGCGACGACGGGTCGCGTCGTCCGCGTCGTCCATCGGCCGGGCTCGGTCCAGACGGAGATCCGCGTCGGACATCGCGGCCTGCCGCGTCGCATCCCCGACTTCCACGCGGTGTCCGTGATGAGTGCGATCCTCGGCGGGCTCTTCAATTCGCGACTGAACATGAAGCTCCGCGAGGAGAAGGGCTACACGTACGGCGCTGGTGCCGGCTTCGACATGCGCCGCGGGGCGGGCCCGTTCTCGTCGCGCGCCGCGGTCAACACCGAGGTCACCGTGCCGGCCCTCGTCGACATGCTTGCCGAGCTCGAACGGATGCGCGATGCGCGCGTCGAGCAGTCCGAGCTCGTGGCGGCGCGCGACTTCCTCATCGGCGTCTTCCCCCTCCGGTTCGAGACCGCGGGCGCGGTCGTAGGTGCGCTCGGCAGCCTCGCCGTCCATGGACTCGGTGTCGAGGAACTGGTCAGCTATCGCGCGAACATCGAAGCGGTCGACGTCGATGCGGTCGCCGCCGCTGCCCAGGCGCATCTCCACGTGGATGACGCCGCGATCGTCCTGGTCGGCGACGTCGATGCATTCGGGGCGGACCTCGAGGCGGCCGGCCTGGGCCGGATCGTGATCGAGCGCGACGACGCGCCCGTCGAATCGGCCCCGACCGACGAATCGGGGCTCCCCGGGCCGATCGATGACGAGGGCCAGGCCGGCCCGACGGCCGGTGCCGAGGATCCGGACGTCGCCGGCCTCGATGGCGACGCCGACGAGGTCACCGACCCCGGCTGAAACCTTTTCCGCGCCCGTCGTCTCAAGGGAGTACAGCCGGTCGTCGACCGGGCCCAGGGGAGACGAACGAGATGCGCAACGATGTCAAGGTGGTACGCGGGTCGGCCGTCGCCGCGATGACCCTGTTCCTCGTGGCTGGTGCCGCTTTCGCCGCGGATGGCCTGATGGGGTCGGGTCGCAGCGATCGCGATCAGAGCCAGCAGGCCGCCGAGCCCACCGAGACCGCGGAGCCCACCGAGACCGCCGAGCCCACCGAGACCCGCCGAGCCCACCGAGGACTCCGTCCTCGAGCTCGCGATCCCGACCGACGACAACAGCGTCGATGCACCCGACGCGACCGACGACAACGGCAACGACGCCCCGGATGCGACCGACGACCACGGCGGGACCAGCGGCCATGACAGCGCGTCGGACGGCAACGACGGTGCCGAAGCGACCGACAACAACGGTGATGACGCTACGGACACGACGGACGACAACAGCGGCTCGAGCGGCCACGACGGCAGCGACGACAGCGGCCCCGATGGTGGCGGCGACAGCGGACATGGCGGCGGCGGCGACGACTGACGTCCGATCCGGCGACGCCCGTCCAGGTGGGCGGACGGCCCGACAGCCGATGGATCCGTTCGCCCTCGCGCATGATGGGGACGAGCGGATCCGGCGTGCCGGATCCCGAACCGTCACCAGCGTCACGGAGTCAGGCGATCCTTCGACCATCTTCCGCCACCGGACCCGACGATGACCACAGCGACCGCTCGATCGTGGACGCCGTGCTCGGCGGCGACCGGGACGCATTCCGCCAACTCGTCGAGCGCGAATCCGCATCCGTCGTGCGTGCCAGCCACCGCATCCTCGGCGACCTGCACGAGGCAGAGGACGTGAGCCAGGAGGCGTTCGTGACCGCCTATCGCTCGCTCGCGAGCTGGCGCGGCGACGGCCCGTTCGGCGCATGGCTGACGCGGATCGCGATCCGGATCGCCTTGCGGCGCGTCGGCCAGCGACGGTCGGTGACCTGGATCGACGCGACCGCGGCGACGGAAAAGACCCATCCAGGGACGGCCGACGAAGCGGTCATGGGCGACATGTCGACCGGCGCTCGATCCGACCCTGCGACGATCGCCCTCCGTTCGGAGCGAGCGGCTGACCTGCGCAGCGCGGTCGCCGCACTTCCCGAGCCATATCGCGAAGTCGTCTCCCTGCGGTTCTTCGGCGGCCTGTCGCTCGAGGAGATCGCCCGGCAGACGGAGCGGCCACTCGGCACGGTGAAGACCCACCTGCGTCGCGGTCTGCTGCGCTTGCGCGAGACCGTCGACCGTGGGAGTGACGCGTGACCGGGCCGTACCGCGGCTTCGACCCCGCTGAGCTGCGCGTGCCCGGCGAACCGGAACCGAGCCAGGCGGAGCTCGCCGACGCCCTGGCGGCCGCCCGCGAGCTCGAGGCGCTCGGCGCCGACGTCGGCATCCGCCCGACCGAAGGATTCGAGGACCGGGTCATGGCTGCGATCGCAGCCGAGCCCGCGCCGCGACTCGTCGTCAAGCCGGCCGCAGCCGTCCGGGGCGGTCGGGTCGGAGCCTTCTTCGTCGCCGTGCGCGAATCGTGGGGCGTGGCCACGACGGGCGGCCGGCCGATGGCGGTGCGGATGCAGGCTCTCGCGTTCGTGCTGCTGGTCATCCTCGCGGCTGGCGCGATGACCGGGGTCACGGCGCTCACCGTGGGCGCGCTCATCGGACCGAATGGGCCGACGACCGCCCCCGAACAGAGCTCGAACCCGACCGCGCCGTCCGCTCCTGTCGTCAGCCCGACGTCGCTCGAACCGAGCCAGTCGGCCGAACCGAGCGAGTCCGCCGAGCCCAGCGAGTCCGCCGAGCCCAGCGAGTCGGCCGAAACCGGTGACGCGGCCGATCCGACCGAGACCGCGCAGCCCGGCGGGACCGCCAGACCGACGGAGACACCGAGACCGGCCAGGACACCCCGACCGACCGAGACACCCGACGACGACCACACGCCTCAGCCAGCCGACACGCCCCAGCCGACGGGCACGGACAACAGCGGGAGTGGCGGCGGTGGCAGCGACGATGGCGGCGGGAGTGGTCCAGGCTGATACGCCGAGACCGCCGGCGCGTACCCTTCGACGGTGATCGTCGTCATCGGCTCTCCCATCGGTCGCCTCACGGATGGCACCATCTCGGCGGCAGGGATGTCATCGCGTGTGGCCCTGGCCGCGGCCCGGGCGGGCGGGACCGTCCAGCTCGTCGGGAAGACCGGCGACGACACCACCGCCGACGGTGTGGTCCTCGACCTGGCTCGCGGCGCTGTCGGTCATGTCGCCTTGCTCCGCGAATCTGCTCGAGCGACACCGCTCGAACCGGTGGCCGCCGAAGAGGACGAGGCGCCGGCCGACCCAGCGGCCGTGGCGCTCGATCCCGAGCCGCGACCGGCCATCGCTGACCGACGGCCCGGCGATCGATGCCGCCGATGTCGATCTCGGCCTGCGCTACCTGACCGAATTCGGGGTCGTGGTCGTCGCCGAGCCGGCACGCGCCGATGTCATCACGGTCGTGTCCGACGCGGCACGCTGGGCCGAGGCGCGGATGGTCCTCGTCATCTCGGCCGGCTCCCCGGTCCCGGACGACCTGCCAGCCGACGTCATCGTGTTCGAGGCGCCTGTCGACGATCCCGACGGCGCCTTCACCGACCTCGTCGGTTCATTCGCCGCGGCGCTCGATGATGGGATCGAGCCGGAGGAGGCATTCCAGGCGTCCATCGGCTCCGACGGCTGGACGGGCGTGACGGACGACTGAGGCAGATCCGGCTCAGTGGCCGTCGAACAGGACCGGATCGGCCGGCACCGGCATCAGCGGCTGTATCAGCTCCGGCCCATCGCGTCGGACGTCATTGACGAACCGCTCCACCGCATAGACCTCGAGGTCGACTGCATCATTCGGCGCCAGCAATCCCATGAGCTCGGACGGGTCGGGCGGTGATGGATCGAGCCAGCGTTCCCAGGCGTCCTCGGAGATCACCACAGGCATCCGGTCGTGAAGGTCGATCAGGGCATCGTTCGGCGTGGTGGTGATGATCGTGAACGTCCGCCGGACGATGTCCGTCTCCGGGTCGCGCCAGCCTGCCCACAGGCCCGCGAGCGCGAGGGGCATGCCATCGCGGCGGACGACCCGGAAGGGCTGACGGATCTTGCCCTCGCGCTTCCACTCGTAGAACGAATCGACCGGGACGAGGCACCGTTTGCGGGCGAACGCGTCGCGGAATGCGGGACTGCTGGTGATGGTCTCGGCCCGCGCGTTGAACATCCGCGATCCGACCTTGGCGTCCTTGGCCCAATGCGGGATGAGCCCCCAGCGGTAGGCCGTGATGGCACGACGCTCCTCGCGCTGGACCACGACCGCGGCTTCGTCGGTCGGGGCGACGTTGTAGTGACCGCCCGGGTCGTCGATCAGTGGTTCTGCGCCGAAGATCTCGGCCAGCTCCGAAGCCGGCCGCTGCTGGGTGAACCGTCCGCACATGAAGGCAGTCTAGTATCGTCCGGACGATGAACGACTCTCCGACGCCGGCACCCCCGCCCGATCGTTCGGAGACCGGCCGACTCACGCGCGAGAAAGCGCTTGCCCTGCTCCAGCGCGGCACCGACCTCCTCGCCTCCGGCGATTTCGCCGAGGCGGGCCAGCATTTCTCGCGGGTCGTCGGCTTCGACGATGCGGCGATCACGGCGGCAGCACTGCTGGGTCTGGGCGAGGCCCACTACCGGTTGAACGACGAGGCTGCCGCAGTCGCGAGCTGGGAAGCGGTCCTCCAGCTGCCCGAGAACCCTTCGACGTACACGGCGTGGCGCAACGTGGCGGCCGCCCGCGTCCGCGACGGCGACCTGTCCGGGGCGATCACCGCCTATCGCGAAGCCGACAAGCGCGCCCCGCTCGAGGACAAGGCCGAGATCGCCAATCGTCTCGGCTGGCTGACCAAGGAGACCGGCGACACCCGGGCTGCGGGCCGGTATTTCGCCAAGGGTCGGGGCGACGGCCCGCGGGTCACGGTCACCCTGATCCTCATCGCGCTGACCACCATCGTCTCGCTGACGGCG
This sequence comes from uncultured Chloroflexia bacterium, assembly GCA_963776385.1. Lineage (GTDB taxonomy): Bacteria > Chloroflexota > Limnocylindria > Limnocylindrales > CSP1-4 > SPCO01. The sequence goes on along the minus strand of CAVZME010000011.1, from coordinate 299,687 downwards.
ATGCTGTCGAGCGATGGGGCGTTCCTCTACGACTGGCTGCAGCTCGACAAGCCCGCCCTCGCGGCGGGTGAGATCTGGCGCCTCTGGACCGTCACCCTGCTCCACTCACCGCAGGATCCCCTGCACCTCATCTTCAACATGTACGCGCTGTACCTGGCGGGGACGATCGTCGAGCGGTGGTACGGACCGTGGCGCTTCCTCGTGTTCTACCTCGCCTGCGCCGCGGCAGGGTCGACGGGCAGCTTCGTGTTCGGCGGCGACGTGCCGTCGGTCGGGGCGTCGGGAGCGATCTTCGGACTGTTCGGCATCCTGCTGGCCGCCGGTCGGATCCACCACCCGGTCGACCGGCAGAGCCGCGGCGTGGTCAGCCAGCTGATGTTCCTCGTGCTCATCAACATCGTGTTCGGGTTCGCATCTGGCGGCTCGATCGACAACGCGGCGCACCTCGCCGGGCTTGCCGCGGGCCTCTGGCTGGGCGCGCTCATCCCACCGACCGGCGTCCCCACCATGTCATCGCTGTGGCATCGCCCGGGTGAGTCGCGGGCCGCCGTCGGTCGCGCCAGCGCGCCGGCCTACGTGATGGCGCTGGGCATCGCCGTCGTCGGTGTCGTGGTCGTGGCCGGGCTCGCGGTCGGGACGAATCAGCGGGAGGGTGCCGTCACTCAACTCGCGAGATCGCCGAAGACGACCTGGGTGCCCGGCTCACCGGTGGTGCTGCCCTCCGGTTCGAGGGTGATCATGGCCGCTGCGCTGCCGGACAGGTCGACGCCGAAGGGCGCGAGGAACGGCTCCCGCCCGTCGTAGCGGAACGTCCCCAGCGGGTGGACCCCCGCGGCGTCTGCGTGCCAGAGCTGGTAGACCATGCCGTCCTCGGTCGGGGGCAGGTGGTCGGCCATGACGAAAGCGTCGGTCGTGCCGGGCCGCCAGACGACGACCGCGGTGGCGGCGGGAGCGGCCGACTCGGCGTGGAGCGTGGCAGTATGGTGGGCAGGGTCGGCGATGACGCCGAGTGCGGCCGCCTGCACGTCCGCCCGAGCCGTGGCCGCATCGAGATCGCCACCGATCCTGACGGCCCACGCGCCGGCGCCGACCACGACGATGGCAAGCACGGCAGCGAGCCCGAGGAGGACCGGCATCCTCGTGCGCCGGGGCTCGAGCGGCACGGCCGACATGACCGGGACCAGACGAGCCGCTCGCTCGTCGGTCGATCGCAGCGCACCCATCACCGACGCCCGCAGAGTGGCCGGAGGGGCCATCCCGGGCACGGCGAACGCGAGTTCGGCGAGCGTCGCATCAAGCTCGCGCGCGAGACGGCGGCACGATCGACAGCCGGGCAGGTGCGCCTCGTATGCGTGCCGTTCGGCGGGGTCGAGGTCGTCGAGGGCGGCCCCGGCGCCTAGGAGTCGGAGGCTTCCGTGGTCCATCTGGTCGATCCATCCGCGGTGTCCTCGTCCTCGGACAGTTCCGAGCCAAGGGCATCGCGCAGCTTCAGGAGCGCGGTCCGGATGCGGGTCTTCGCGGTCCCGAGCGGGATGCCCAGCCGCTCGGCCACTTCCACGTGCGTCAGGCCGGAGAAGAATGCGAGTTCGAGCGCGGTGCGCTGCGTCTCACTGAGGCCGGCGACGGCCTCGCGGACGCGGTCGCGACGCAGGTTCTGCCACGCCTCGCGGTCCACGTCCTCGGCGGCGACCTCGAACTCCAGGTCGACATCAGCAGTCCGCTTGCGCACGTTGGCCTCGCGCCGGACGAGGTCGATGGCCTTGTGGCGCGCCAGGCTGAACAGCCACGGCCCGACCGATCCGCGGCTCGGATCGAACCGCGCCGCGTCCTTCCAGAGGGCGATGAACACCTCCTGGACGACGTCCTGCGCGAACCGGTCCGCGCCCGTGACGCGGTAGGCGAGGGAGTACAGGGGCCCGCTGTATCGGGCGTACAGGTCCTCCACGGCCGCCTCGTCGCGATCGACGATGCGCGCGAGCAATGCCGCCTCCTCGACCCGCCGGACATCCCGGTCGAGCTGGGCGCGCGTCGCTGGATCCTCGGTGTCGGGCAGACCGATCGCCTCCGCCTTCGGCCGCTCGGTCACGGCGGTGCGTCCGCCGATGTTGGGCTGCAGCGCGGTTCGATGATACCCGGGCGTGCCCGAAGGTCCGGCATGCCAGGGCACGAGGGTCTCCACGACCGCCATTCGGCCGGCGAGCCCATCCGGATGGCAGGGAGCGTGCGGTTCGCGATCAGGCGTCGCCCTCGGTCGGTGCCGGCCGTTCGGCGAGCGGCGCGGCCGCCGCAGCTTCGTCCGACAGATAGATGTTGCCCTCGCCGACCGTGGTCATGAGCCCGGACCGACGCATCCGGTCCCGGACGGTCCCACGGACCTGGCTGAGACGCAGCTCGATGGCCAGGCTGCGCAGCTCGACGACGAGGGCGGTCAGCATGTCGATGGTGGCGACGTCCAGGTCGGCGGTCGCTCCGATGTCGAGGATGAGGGCGCGCGGCGGTTCGGGGGCACCCGCGATGTGCTCCATGACCTGGTCCTTCGCGACGTCGGCGTTGACGAAGGTCAGCGGGACGTTGGGGCGGAGGATGAGAAAGCCCTCGACCGGTCGTGCCGATTCGTGACGCTCGGCGTCGGCGAAGACCGGTGGGTCGCCCGGGATCCGCCCGAGGACCGCCAGGTACGGTCGGCTGGCCTGGTACAGGATCGCCAGGAGCGACAGGGCGACGGCGATCGCCATGCCGGTCAGCGCCGTCGTGAAGACGACGCCACCGAGTGCCGTCATCGCCAGCAGGAAGTCCGTCCTGCGCCACGCGTAGTAACGACGCAGCTCGGAGATGTTGACCAGGTTCAGCACGGACGTGATGACGATAGCCGCCAGAACCGACAGGGGCAGGTTGGCGAAGAGGGGAGCGAGGACGATCGAGGTCGCCAGGATCAGGCCCGCCGTGAAGAGCGTCGATGCCTGGGTCCGGTTGCCGGCCGCCTCGCCGGTCGCGGACTGGCTGAAGCTGGCATCGACCGCGAAGCCGCCGAACAGCCCGCTGGCGACATTCGACGCGCCGAGGGCGATGAGTTCCTGGTCCGGATCGATGTCGTAGCCGTGCCGGGCCCCGAACGACCGGGCGGCTCCGATCGACTCGGCAAGGGCCAGGAACACGATGCCGAAGGCGCCCGTGACCAGGAAGATGATGTCGCCGATGGGGATCCGGGGGATGCTCGGCAGCGGGATCCCGGTCGCGACGTCGCCGACGACGGCCACGCCCTGGGCCGACAGGTCGAGGACGGTCGAGGCGATGATCCCGACGATGAGGGCGATCAGCGGACCCGGGACACGTGGGGCGACCCGCTTGAGGACGACGATGCCGATCAGGGTGCCGATGCCCAGGATCGCCGTGGCGACATCGACGAGGTCGAGTTCCTGGACGATCTCGACGAGTTTCTCGATGATCGTGCCGCTCACCGGCGGGATCCCGAGGAGGGCAGGGATCTGGCCGACCGTGATCACGAACGCCAGGCCGATGACGAACCCGGTGACGACGGACGCGGCGAGGAATTGCGACAGGAACCCGAGACGCATCGCGCCGGCCACCACCAGGATGAGGCCGACCGCGAGTGCCAGGCCCGCGCTCAGGACGACGTAATTGCCGGGCACCTGCGAGGCGGCGATCGCTCCCACGACCGACGCCGACATGATCGCGATCGATGAGCTGGTCGTGACCTTGAGATGCCGCGACGTCCCGAAGATGGCATAGGCGGCCAGGGCGGTGAACGCGGTGACGAGACCGAGCTCGGGCGGGACGCCCGCGAGGCCGGCATAGGCCATCGCGACCGGGACCATGACGCCCCACGAGACGAGGCCCGCGATGAGGTCGAATCGGAGATCGGCCCGGTCATAGGCCGGCAGCCAGCGGAGGATGGGGACGTAGTGGGCGACCAGGGCCATCGCGGCAGCTCGGTCCCCGTGGTCCGGCGCGGGGGTCGGGCCGGCCTCGTCAGTCATGTTCGTGCCGGACCGGGTCGGGACATGGCCGCCATCCTAGCAACCGCGGATGGGGACCCGACGGCGAATCGCGTGTGTCACACTCGCCAACCACGTGGGAGGCTTGCGTGGGCTGCATGCAACGTCGGCGGCATTCTCCGTTTCTGGGGTCCAGGCGGTGGTCCGATGCATCGGATGCATGACAGTTGCACCGAGTCGGCCGACGCGGCCGCAAACTTGCCTGGGTCTGACGAGATCAGGAGTCTGATGTTCGCCACGCTGCTCGGGGCTCTGCCGCGACCACCGCTGCCCGATGACGCACCCATAGGGGCACTGCTCGAGGCGGTCGTGCGTGCCCAGGAGGACACCGGCCTCGACCCGATCACCGATGGCGGGCTGCTCGCCGATCAGGATCCCGTCGACGCGTGGCTCGCGACGGCCCGCCTGACGGACCGGTCCGTCAAGCAGGTCGTGGCCGGGCCATTTTCCACGGACCTGGACCATGACGGCATCGACCGCCTGAACGTCACCCTCCGGGCCCTCGCCGCTGCGGGCTGCCCGCTGATCGAGATCCACGAACCGGCCGCGACCGGGATCGGCGAGGACGCCGCGGAACGCGCGCGTTTCCGCGAATCCCACCTCCGGTTGCTCGACGGCGTTGCCGGCACGCACCTCTCGCTCGCGATCACCGGGGGCGATGCCCACGCCGCCGGCATCGAGACCATCCTCGCTGCGCCCTACGACAGCCTCGCCGTGGACCTCATCGCCGGACCGGACAACTGGAAGCTCGTCGTCGCGACGCCCGGCGACCGAGGGATCATCTGCGGCGCCCTGCCGGTCGCCGCTGACTCGGCCGACGGCCCCGAGACCCTGCTCTGGGCCGCCGGCTACGCCGCATCGACCGAAGGTCGCGGCCCGGCCCGGGTCGGGCTGGCCACCGCCGCGTCGCTCGCCCACCTGCCGTGGACCGTCGCACTGGCGAAGATGGCGCGGCTGGGTGACGCCCTGCGGATCATCGGACTGCCGCCGGATGCACGGCTCGACGGCCCTCGATCCGCGCGCCGTCAGCAGCCGTCCCGCCGCCCTCGGCCGCGTCGAGCCGGGATCGTCGCGTCCGCCGCGTCGAGGGCAGGATCCGACTTGATTCCGTAGCGCGTCGGTGCCACCATCGCTCGACCGCTCCACCACCTGACACCGGCTGGCGGCGCGGTCCGGAGGGCTTCAAAGACAGCGACAGACTGGTCGATCCAAACCGACGCGCGCCGCAGGAGGATCATGTCCGTGAGCGAACACATCGCGTTCGTCGTCAATGGGACGCCTCACGAGCTCGATGTCGAGCCGAGACGGCTCCTCGTCCAGGCTCTTCGTGAGGATCTCGACCTGACCGGTACCCACGTCGGCTGCGATACGAGCCAATGTGGTGCCTGCACCGTCCACGTCGATGGCCGGGCCATCAAGTCCTGCACGATGCTCGCCGTCCAGGCCGACGGCGCCGACATCCTGACCATCGAAGGGCTGGCCGACGGCGCCGAGCTCCACCCGATGCAGAACGCGTTCTGGGAGAAGCACGGCCTGCAGTGTGGCTTCTGCACGCCGGGCATGATCATGACCGCGGTCGACCTTCTCGAGCGTAACCCGGACCCGACCGACGACGAGATCCGCCATGCCATCGAAGGCAACTTCTGCCGCTGCACCGGCTACCAGAACATCGTCGCCGCGATCCGCCACGCTGCCGAGACCATGCGGTCCGGCGCGGCGGCGAGCGCGTAGGCCGAGGAGGTACGAAATGGCCACCGACGTCCTGGGCGAGCGCATCAAGCGGGTCGAAGACCCGCGCTTCATCACCGGTGCCGGCAACTACGTCGACGACATCAAGCTCGCCTCGATGGCCCACATGGCCATCCTGCGCAGCCCGTATGCCCACGCCAACATCCGTTCGATCGACATCTCCGCTGCGAAGGCCATGCCCGGCGTCGCAGCCGTCTACGTCGGCGCGGACATCCCGTACAACCCGATGCCGATGGCCTGGCCGGCCGGTGGCAGCGCCGGGATCCAGAACAACGTCAGCACCCCGCGGACCCTCGCCACCGACAGCGTCAAGTGGACGGGCGAGGGTGTCGCCGCGGTCGTCGCTGACACGGAGGCCCAGGCGTTCGACGCCCTCGATGCGATCGTCGTCGACTGGGAGCCCCTGCCCGCCGTCGTCGAGGCCGACAAGGCCATCGAGCCGGGCGCGCCGCAGCTTCACGAGAACGCCCCGAACAACATCGTGTTCGAGTGGTCGGTCGGCGACAAGGCGGGCACGGACGCCGCGGTCGATGACGCCGAGGTCGTCGTCCGCCAGCGGATCGTCAACCAGCGCCTGATCCCGAACCCGATGGAGGTCCGCGGCAACATCGGCTGGTACAACCCGGGGACCGACGAGTACACGATCTGGATGTCGAGCCAGACGCCGCACATCCAGCGCCTCCTGCTTGCCGCCTTCGTGATGGGCGTCCCGGAGCACAAGATCCGGTGCATCAGCCCGGATGTCGGCGGCGCCTTCGGGACCAAGATCTTCTGCTACCCCGATTACGCCCTGGTCCTGTTCGCGAGCAAGGCGCTCGGTGGCCGGCCGGTCAAGTGGATCGAAAGCCGGCGCGAAAACTACCAGAGCACCATCCACGGCCGTGACCACATCACCCACCTCGAGATCGCGGGCAACCGCGACGGCGAGATCACCGGGCTGCGGGTCAAGACCCTGGCCAACCTCGGTGGCCGCCTGTCGACCATCGGCCCAGGCATCCCGACGACCCTCTACGCCCGCGTCCTGTCGGGCTGCTACAAGATCCCGAACGTCTACGCCGAGGTGACCGGCGTCTACACCAATACCGTGTTCGTGGACGCGTACCGCGGTGCCGGCCGGCCTGAGGCGACCTACGTCATCGAGCGGGCGATGGACCTGTTCGCGGCAGAGATCGGGATGGACCGAGCCGAGCTCCGACGCAAGAACTTCATCGCCCCGGACCAGTTCCCGTACGAGAACCCATCCGGGCTCGGGACCGCCTCGGGCGGGGCGAAGATCTACATCGACTCCGGGAACTACGAGCCGGCCATGGACAAGGCGCTCGCGATCGCGGGCTACGCCGACATGGCGAAGACGAAGGCGGACGCGAAAGCGCGGGGCAAGCTGCTCGGCGTTGGCCTGTCCACGTACATCGAGGTCTGCGGCGTCGCTCCTTCGAAGTGGATCGGCGCGGTCGGCGAGGGCTGGGGTGCCGCGATGTGGGAGTCGTCCAACATCAAGATGCACCTGACCGGCAAGACCGTCGTCACGATGGGCACCCAGCCCCAGGGCCAGGGCCACGAGACGACATACTCACAGGTCGTGTCGCACGAGCTGGGCATCCCGATGGAGGACATCGTCGTCCAGCACTCGGACACCCAGGGGACCCCGTTCGGCTACGGCTCATACGGCAGTCGCACGTCGTCCGTGGGGATGACCGCGGCGATCAAGGCGTCGGCCAAGATCCGCGAGAAGGCGCGCAAGTTCGCGGCGCACATGCTCGAAGCGTCGGTCGACGACATCGAGATCGATGGCGCGAACTACTTCGTCAAGGGCAGTCCGGACCGGGTCAAGACCATCCAGGAGATCGCCTTCGCGCTCGATCTCGCCTTCGATCCGCCGGAAGGGATGGAGCCGTATCTCGACGAGACGGCCTACTACGACACGCCGAACTGCACCTGGCCGTTCGGGACCCACATCGCGATCGTCGAGATCGACGAGGACACCGGACACGTCGAGCTCGTCCGGTACGTCGCGGTCGATGACGTCGGCAAGAAGATCAATCCGATGATCGTCGACGGCCAGCTCCACGGCGGCATCGCCCAGGGCGTCGGGCAGGCCCTTTGGGAAGGCGCGATCTACAGCGACGAGGGACAACTGCTGACGGGCTCGATGCTCGACTACACGATGCCGCGCGCATCGTTCTTCCCGAATCTCGAGCTCGATGAGACCGTGACGCCGTCACCGGTCAACCCGATCGGGGTCAAGGGCGTCGGCGAGGCCGGCGCCATCGCGAGCACGGCCGCGGTCGCCAACGCCGTGATCGATGCGCTCGGGCCGCTCGGCATCAGACACCTCGACATGCCGTACACGCCGCAGACCGTGTGGCGGGCGATGCAGTCCGCGAAGGGAGGCCAGGCGTGATCCCGGCAGCATTCGAGTACCAGCGGCCGGCCTCGGTCGACGACGCCCTGAAGGCGATCTCGGGCGGGGACGCCAAGATCATCGCCGGCGGCCAGAGCATCCTGCCGCTCCTCAAGATGCGGCTGGCGAGCGCCGACACGCTCGTCGACATCGGCCGCCTGACCGAGCTCCGCGGCATGCGCGAGCTTCCCGATGGCGGCTACGAGGTCGGTGCGCTGACCACGTACGCCGACATCATCGCCGGCACCAAGTTGTCGTGGGTCGCCGCCGGCGTCGAGAGCATCGGCGACGTCCAGGTCCGGAACCGGGGCACGGTCGGCGGCTCGATCGCTCATTGCGACCCGGCCTCCGATCTGCCGGCGATCGCGCTCGCCCTCGACTACAGCGCGGTCCTGCGATCGGTCCGCGGCGAGCGGGTCGTGCCCCTCGATGGCTTCTTCGAGGGCGCGTTCCAGACCAGGACGGAACCCGACGAACTGCTCGTCGCGATCCGGCGCGGTCCGATCCCGGCGGGTGCCCAGGGCGCCTACAAGAAGCTTGCCCAGCCGGCGTCCGGCTACTCGATCGTCGGTGTCGCGGCTGTCATCGCATCGTCCGGTGGCTCCATCACCCATGCCCGCGTCGCGTTGACCGGGGTGGGGGAGCACCCGTACCGGGCGAAGGCCGTCGAGGCGGCGCTGCTCGGGAGCGACGGGTCACCAGCGGCCGTGGCCGCGGCGGCGGAGCACGCGTCCGACGGCCAGACCGTCAACGGCGACATCCACGCCGACCGCGACTATCGGACCCACATGGCTGTCGTCTACACACGTCGCGCGATCGAGGCCGCGCTGGGGCGCTAGGTCCGCCGGGACCGATCTCCAGCCACCACGCGTGCAGGTCCATCGCGTCACCCCGGGGCGGCGCGTGCCCGCGCGTTTCGCCGGGGCCGTCCTCGCACGCGACCTCACGGTGTCCGGCGAGCGCTGGTCGAAGGGCCGGCGGCTCACCGCGGCCGACCTGACAGCGCTCGCCGCCGCGGACCCCGACGAGCCGGTGAGCGTCCTCGTCCCCGAACCGGGCGAGCTCCACGAGGACGATGCCGCGATCCGCCTGGCGACCGCCGTGGCCGGCCCGGGCCTCACGATCAGCGCGCCCGCCCAGAGCCGGGTCGACCTCCACGCCGAGGCCGACGGGGTGCTGAACGTCCGCGTCGCCGACCTGGAACGCCTCAATCGGATCGACCCGCTCGAGGTCTTCACGGCGTTCGACGGCCAGGTCGTGGCACAGGGCGACCTCGTCGCGAGCGTCAAGATCGCGCCCCACCTGGTCGACGCGGCGACCGTGGACGCCGGGGCACGGTTGGCCGGCTTCGGGAGCCACCCGCTCGTCTGGGTCGCGCCGTTCCTGCGGCGCCGGGTCGGGGTCATCGTCAAGGAATCGGTCCGCGGCATCGCCCGCGAGCGCTTCGAGGCCAGCGTCCACGCCAAGATCGAAGGCCTCGGCTCGGAGATCGTCGGTATCGAGTATGTCGAGGACGATGCGGACGTCGTCGAGGCCGCCATGGCCGCGCTTCGTCCGTCGACCCGATCCGGTCGACCTCATCCTGACCGCGGGCGCCGCCAGCACGGACCCGCTCGACGCCTGTTTCGTGGCGATCGCAGCGCTCGGCGGCCGCGTCGTCCGGCGCGGCGTCCCGGCCCACCCGGGCTCGATGCTCTGGCTCGCCCGGATCGGCAGCACGGCGATCCTGGGCCTGCCGACCTGTGGCGCCTACTCGAAGGCGACCGCGGCCGACCTGCTCCTGCCGCGCCTCCTGTCGGGCGAGGGTCCCACGGAGCGGACGGTCGCAAAGCTCGGCCATGGCGGCATCCTGACCCGCAGCCAGCGTTTCCGGTTCCCGGCCTACGCGCGCGAGCTCGACGCTCCGGACGGGTAGCGGGCTCTGATTCGGTCGCCCGGTCGGCTCCCGGATACGGCGCCAGTGTGCCAGCCTGACTTCAGCCCCGAAGAACGGCTGGGCGTGTAGATTCCGTCGATGACCGACCGCGACACGCGACCCGCCGGCACCCGCTCCATCGAGGCGATCCAGGACGACTTCCGGTCGCGCGACTACATCGCCGACCGCTCGCTCGCGACCGCGGTCTTCCTCGCCCTGGAGCTCGGGCGTCCGCTGCTCCTCGAAGGTGAGGCCGGTGTCGGCAAGACCGAGCTGGCCAAGGTCCTCGCGACGTCGCTCGGCACGAAGCTGATCCGGCTCCAGTGCTACGAGGGCCTCGACGTCAACACCGCCGTCTACGAGTGGAACTACCCGCGCCAGATGCTCGAGATCCGGCTGCTCGAGGCGCGCGGTGAGGCCGAGCACGCGACCGCACACGACATCTTCGGGGCCGATTTCCTCATCCGCCGGCCGCTCCTCCAGGCGCTCGAAGTCGACCGACGGCGTCGCGCCGGTCCTGCTCATCGACGAGATCGACCGGGCGGACGAGGAGTTCGAGGCCTACCTGCTCGAGATCCTGTCCGACTTCCAGGTCACGGTCCCGGAGATCGGCACGATCAAGGCCGAGACGCCGCCGCGGGTCATCCTGACCTCGAACCGGACGCGCGAGGTCCACGACGCGCTCAAGCGTCGCTGCCTGTACCACTGGATCGACTACCCGACCGCGCAGAAGGAATACGAGATCGTCCTCGCCCGCGTCCCGGCCGCGCCCGAGCGGCTGGCGCGCGAGGTCGTCGCGTTCGTCCATCGCCTGCGCGAGGCGGACCTGACCAAGGTGCCGGGCATCGCCGAGACGCTCGACTGGGCGGCGGCATTGCTGTCGCTCGGCGCGCGTGAACTCGCCCCCGATCTCGTCGACGAGACGCTCGGCGTCGTCCTCAAGTACGAGGAGGACATCCGCCAGGTCCGCGGCGACGGGACGCGCCGCTATCTCGCCGAGGCCGGCGCCGCCGGCTGACCGGCCCGAGGACAGATCCGTGACCGATCCCGCCATCGTCCGCGCTCCGTACGGCCCCGAGGTCGATGGGCGACGACTGCTGGGTGAGGCGGTCGGGTTCGGACGGTCGCTCCGGGCGGCCCATCTCTCGATCGACCTGGGTGCAGCCGTGGATTTCGCGCGTGCCCTGACGCTCGTCGACATCGCCGATCGCGAGCAGGTCCGCGCCGCCGGGGCGGCCGTCTTCGTCCGGCGGCGGGACGATCGGGCCGTCTACGACGCGGCGTTCGATCGCTGGTGGCGGCAGCGCAGATCGCGCTTCTCGGACGAGTTCATGCCCTCGACCCTGCCCAAGACCGAGGACGACGCCCTGCTCGAGGAGGAGGCGCCCGGCGCCGCGCCGCCGGAGGCCGGCCAGGACCGCACCGAGATGGCGCCGGACGAGCGCGGCGTCCCGATCCCATCCGAGGAAGGCACCGACGAGGATGAGGACGCCCCGATCGAGGGCGTGATCATCTCGCCCGACGCCTACTCGCAGGGCGAGGTGCTGCGCCATCGCGAATTCGACCGGATGACCCCCGCCGAGCTGCGCGAAGCCGAACGGCTGGTGGACCTGCTGGTCCCGCGCCTGGAACGCCGCCGGACGCGCCGCTACGAGCTCCATTCGCATGGCCGGCGGCTGGCGCCGCGCGCGATGTTCCGACAGAACCTGGGCACCGGCGGCCAGCTCGTCTCGTGGGTCTGGCGGCGACAGATCCGCGAACCACGGTCGCTCGTCGTCCTGTGCGACATCTCGGGGTCGATGGAGCGCCACTCGCGGCTCTTGCTGCGCTTCGTCCAGGCGTTGTCGGCGGCGTCGGAAGTTCGAACCGAATCGTTCGTGTTCGGGACGCGCCTGACCCGCGTCACCCGGCTGCTGCGCGACCGCGACCGCGACCGGGCGCTCGCCCGCGTGGCCGATTCGGTCAACGACTGGGCCGGTGGGACGCGGATCGGCGAATCGTTCCGGACGTTCAACCAGAAGTGGGCGCGGCGCTCACTCCGGACCTCGGGCGTCGTGATCGTCGTGTCGGATGGCTGGGACCGCGGCGACCCGGCGCTCGTCGCATCCGAGACGGCCCGACTCCGGCGGAACTGCCACCGGCTGGTCTGGCTCAACCCGCTGGCCGGCACGCCCGGCTACCAGCCGCTCGCCGGCGGCATGCGCGCGGCGTATCCGTACATCGACGACTTCCTGCCGGCCGGCACCGTCGCGTCGCTCGAGCGACTCGGCGAGATCCTGGGTGGCGTCCGGGCCGGCGACACGCGACGTGGGAGCGAGGCCGCCGCACACGCGGCACTCCCCGGATCGGCGGGTCCCGTCGTCGCCGGACCACCCTCCGTCGTCGGTGGTGAGACCATCGACCCATCCGCTCCGAGGCCACTGCGATGAAGGAATTGCTCGACACGCTCGCGACATGGGGGGAGGACGGCACGGCCGGCGATGCGGTCGGCCGCGCCGTCGTCGTTCGGACCTTCGGGTCCGCGCCGCGACCCGAAGGTGCCGTGCTCCTGTACGCGACCGACGGCCGCATCGCCGGCTCGGTCAGTGGCGGCTGCGTCGAGGGCGCCGCGGCCGAGGAGATCGACCGAGCACGTGCGACCGGCCACGCCCGTGTCATCCGCTACGGCATCAGCGACGAGGAAGCCTGGGACGTCGGCCTTGCCTGCGGCGGCACGATCGACGTGCTCGTGGAGCCCGTCGCGCCGGCCGTCGTGATCGAGGCGGCACGCGGGTCGGTGGGCGCCGGTGGACATGGGTCCGCGGTCGTCACGCCACTCCCGGCGGATTCGCCGCCGGCGGAGTTCGGGCAGCATCAGCCGGGCGACGGCGCACCGCCCGCGGCCGAGCTGGTCGTCTCCGACGATGGATCCCTGACCGGCTCCCTGGGCAGCCCGGAGCTGGACGCCGAACTGGTGGCCGAGGCCCAGACGGCCCTCAAGCGTGGGCTCTCCCGGACCGTCGAACTCGGCGGGCGCTCACTGTTCATCGAGGTCTTCCCGGTCCGCCCGCGGCTGGTCGTCGTCGGTGGCGTCGAAGTCGCCCGCTCCCTCGTGCGGCTCGCCCGCGAGCTCGGCTTCGAGACCGTCGTCGTCGACGGTCGTGCGGCGTTCGCGACGCCGGAGCGCTTCCCCGACGTCGATCGACTCGTCATCGGCTGGCCCGACGAGGTCGCCGAGGAGATCGGGCTCGGGCCGAACGATGCGGTCGCGGTGCTGTCCCATGACGTCAAGTTCGACGAGCCGGCCATCGTCGAGGCGCTGCGTCGCGGCTGTCGCTATGTCGGTGCCGTCGGCTCGAAGAAGACCCAGGCGGACCGGCGCGCCCGGCTGCTCGAGGCGGGCGTGAGTGCGGCGGACCTGGCGCGACTGCGCGGGCCCGTCGGGCTGGACCTTGGCGGGCGCGCCCCGGCCGAGACCGCGCTGGCGATCCTGGCCGAGATCGTCGCCGAGCGGTACGGTGGCTCGGGGACGCCGATGCGCGAACGGGCGCTCGCGTTCGCCTCGGCCTGACGCGGCTACTCGACCGGACCGACCCGATCGGCCGGTTCGACGGTCTCGGCCTTGTCCATCGCGAGGTGGATCGGTCTCTGTTCGAGTGCGGACATCACGCCACCCGCGATGATCATGACCAGACCGACGATGTACACGAGGAACGCCAGGTAGTCGATCAGCCCGAACTGCACCTCCTTGCGGCCGAGCTCGATGAGGTCGCCCCACTGGCCGAGCGCAAGGATCGCTCCGAACACGGCTAGGACGACCCCGGCCCAGGCGACCGGGACCGGTGACTCGATCCGCCGGCTGGCGAGGATCACGGCCGTCGCGACGGTCAGAACGGCCAGGCTCAACGATGCCTGGGCCATCGTCCAGTAGCCGACCGACAGGTTCAACGCCCAGCCGACGAGGACGAGGATCAGCCCGCCGCTGGCGACGGCGACCCCTCGGTCTTCGGTCACGCCCAGGACCCGGACGCCACCGAGGCGCCGGATCGCCCCGACGAGCACGATCACGCTGGCGACCGCCAATGCGATCGTGAACAGGATGCCGATGATCCCGCCACGGTCGTCCTGGTCGAGGTCGAACAGGATCTCGATGAGATTCCAGACGCCGAGGACCGCAAGGACCATCGCGGCGGCGGCCTCGAGGAATGCGAGCGGCTCGGGGTCCCGGGAGGTCGTGCCCATGACCGCGGCCACCAGCGCCACGATCGCGGCTGCCAGCACGACCAGGACGAAGTCGGTCGAATCCCACGTGCCGAACGGCAGGCCGAGGATGGTGATGGCGAGTGCCGCGATCGACCCGCCGACGACGGCCTGCGCAAGTCGATCCAGGCTGGCCCAGGCGGCCGTGACCACCGCAGTTCCGGTCGTGGCGGCGGGCGTCGGATTCGGAGTGTCGATCATCGTCTGTCATCTCCTTGTCGCGCGGGTCTTTCGACGCTGGGGCATCGTCCCACCGCCGAAGGGCACGGTACCTCCCCCTTTCGCCGGTGGGAAGATGCCCAAATGGATGGACGAACGGTGGGGTTGGTCCTCGCGGCAGGCGCGGGATCACGGTTCGGCGGCGGCAAGCTGCTCGCGTCGGTCGGCGGACGGCCGGTCCTCCAGCACGTCCTCGACGCGCTCGCGGCGGCCGGCATCGACGATGTGATCGTCGTCCTCGGGCGTGACGTCGCGGCGATCGAGGACGCCATCTCGTGGCGCGGGGAGTCGCGCGTGGTGAATCCCGACCCGGAACGCGGACTCTCGAGCTCCCTGCGGGTCGGGTTCGCGGCGGTTCCGGCCGACGCGGATGCGGTGCTGGTCGCGCTCGGGGACCAGCCGCTGGTTCCCGTCGAGACGATCAGGGCCCTCGTCGCGGCGCCTGTCCACGGAGGACGGTCGATCGTCGTCCCGGTGTTCCAGGCCGGGACCGGGCGGAACCCGGTGCTGCTTCGGCCGCCCGCCTTCGGGCTCGTGGCTGAGACGACCGGCGACCGTGGGCTTGGTCCGATCATCGCCGCCTACCCGGATCGCGTGACCGAGATGGCCGCCGCGGGGGACAATCCGGACGTGGATACCACCGAAGACCTCGCAGCAGTCCTCGAGACATCCTGGGCCGGCCGCGTCCGCGCCAACCGCGAGCAGGTGGAGCGGATCCGGGAGGTGCCCGACGGGCAGGACTTCTACGCGCCGGTCACCTCGCTCTTCCGGGCCGACCCGACGCGGACCGACGACCCCGTCCTGGGCGTGCTGCTGGATCTCGTCCGATCCGGCGATACGTGGCTCGATGTCGGGGCCGGCGCCGGCCGGTTCGCGCTGCCGCTGGCTCGCGCGCTCGACCGGTCGGGCGGATCGGTCATCGCGCTCGATGCCTCGCGCTCGATGCTCGAGGGACTGACGGAGATCGCCGAGGACTACGCGATCGAGAACGTTCGCATCGTCGAGGCTCGCTGGCCGCCCGGCGATCCGGGGAGTGCCGCGGCTTTTGGGGCCGATGTCGCGCTCATCGCCCATGTCGGCTACGACATCGAGGCGATCGGGCCGTTCCTGACCGCCCTCGAGGACGCCGCGGACCGGCTGTGCGTGGCCGTCCTCATGGAACGTGTCCCGGCCTCGGCCGCGGATCCGTTCTGGCCGCCGGTCCATGGCGAGGAACGCGTCCCTCTCCCGGCGATGCCCGATGTCGTCGAGATCCTCGGGGCCCGCGGCCGGCGTCCGTCCGTCGTCCGCGTGGCCATCGACCCCCGCCGGTTCGAGAGCCGCGATGCGCTGGCGGGATTCGTCCGGCGTCAGCTCTGGATCGACCCCGAAGGGCCGAAGGAGGCACGTTTCCAGGCGGCGCTCGACGACCTGACGGTCGTCGACGGCGACGGCTGGACGATCAAGGGCCGCGGCCCGAGCGACGTCGGGATCGTGACGTGGGCACCGCGGTAGGGGACGAGGGTCTGCCACCGGAGGCGTTCCTGGCCGGCTACTCGGACGAGATCCGTGCCCTCGCCGAGACGTTGCGTCGCGTGGTCTGGCGCGCTGCCCCAGATGCGGTCGAGCGCGTCCGGCCGGGCTGGCGGCTCATCGGCTACGACCTCCCCGTCGGAAAGCGCCACGTCTACTTCGCGTTCGTCGCGCCCGAACCGATCCACGTCCACCTCGGCTTCGAGCACGGGATCTTCATGGCCGACCCGGAGCGGCGTCTCGAGGGCGCCCACCTGCGGCTCAAGAAGGTCCGCTTCACGACCTACGAGCCGGGCGATGTCATCCCCGAGGCGGCCATGGTCACCTTGACGGAGGAGGCGGCCAGACTCGCGGCGATGTCGCGGGAGGAACGGCTCGCCCGTGTCCTCGACCGCGATGGCGGGTAGGGAGCTCCGAGTGTCCGGGGTGACCAACCGGATCACCATCGTGCGGCCGATCGAGGACGTCTTCGCCGTCCTGACCGATGTCGAGAAGACCGGTCGCTGGTTCCCGGGCGATGTCGAAGAGCGCTGGACTTCGCCACCTCCGCATGGTGTGGGCTCGACCAGGCACGCCGTGGCGACGATGTTCGGCAGGCGCAGCGAGAACGATGCCGTGACCACCGCATACGACCCTCCGTTCCGCGCAGCCATGCAGGGCACGACGCCGAACGCGCCGTTCCGGGTCACCCTCACCTTCGCGCGCGACGGCGGCGCCACCAACGTCAAGGTCGTCTCCGAGATCACCCTGCGCGGCCCGTCGCGCGTGCTCGGGCCGCTCGTCGCGTTCGTCTATGGGCGAGCATGGGCACGTGGCCTGGCGAACCTGAAAAGCCTGATGGAATCCGGAGAGCTCCAGGGAGGGACCGGGCATGACTGACCACATCAGCCCGCAACAGTTCCACGACGCCGATGGCGTCGAGGACTGGCGCGTCCTTGGCGAAGGAGCTTTCGCATTCTTCCCGACCGCGAGTCTCGCGGAGAGCGCGCGGCTCGTGACGGCCATCGGTGGGATCGACGGTGTCGAGGCTCACTACCGCGGCATCAGCCAGCGGATGTCACGATCGCTCGCGCGATCTCGGGGGTGGCCGGCGGGCTGGGGCTGGTCGCCGACCCGACAGCGGTCCAGACATTCCTGGTCATCCCGGGCGCCCCCGACGTCGGCGCCGTGATGCCGTTCTGGCGGGCAGTGCTCGGCTACGAGCCGCGCCCCGACAGCCCCGACGAGGACCTCGTCGATCCAAAGGATCGGGGGCCGTCGTTCTGGTTCGAGTCCATGGACGAGCCGCGATCCGACGGGGGTGGTGCCATCCATGTGGGAATCTGGGTCCCGTACGAACAGGCCGCGGCTCGCGTCGCGGCCGCCCTCGCCGCGGGCGGCCGCCTGGTCCGTGACGACTTCGCGCCGTCGTGGTGGACGCTCGCACACGCGGCCGGCAACGAAGCCGATATCGCGACCGTGAAGGGCCGTGACTGAGCGCGCCGAGACGGATCCCACGATGGATGCGCTGACGGGCTCGACGCGCGCCTCGCAGCTCGAAGTGGACCTCGAGGCTGCCGCCGAAGCGCTGATCACGGTGCTCGAACGGATCGACGCCGACCTCTGGATGCGCGTCCCCGGCCCGTCAACGTGGTCGATCGGCAAGGTCGCCGCGCATGTCGCCGACGCCGCCGGGTACCACCAGTGGATCGTCCGCCGCACGATCGGACAGACGGTGTCGTCCCGACGACCTGTCATCGAGCGGACCGAACTCACGACCTCCTTGACGCCACGCCAGACGGCGGACCTCATCCGTCGAGCGCACGGACGAGGGCGCAGCCCTCATCTTGAGCCTCACGGACGAACAGCTGGCCATGCCGACGAGGCCCCCACGGGCTCGAGGGCAGGCGCTCGCAGACACGATCGCACTCGTCCTGGTCGGTCACTACGACACGCACCGGCGCGACATCGAGCGGATGCTCGACGAGTAACGCGCCCGTCTTGACATGTGACCACAGAGTCACATAAAGTCGCGGCATGACGGAACCGACGGCGCCGATCTTCCGGGCCCTCGCCGATGCGCATCGGCGGGAACTCCTCGATCGGCTCTTCGAGCGCGATGGCCAGACGCTTGGGGAGCTGTGCGAGTACCTGCCGGAGATGACGCGCTTCGGGGTCATGAAACACCTGGGCGTACTGGAGGAGGCGAACCTCGTGACGACCATGAAGGTCGGTCGGGAGAAGCGCCACTTCCTGAACCCCGTTCCGATCCGCCTCGTGCACGACCGCTGGATCAGCAAGTACGCCGAGCCGGTCGTCGGCGCGATGTCGGCCCTCAAGTCGA
This sequence comes from uncultured Chloroflexia bacterium, assembly GCA_963776385.1. GTDB lineage: Bacteria > Chloroflexota > Limnocylindria > Limnocylindrales > CSP1-4 > SPCO01. Next base: position 281,313 of record CAVZME010000011.1, on the reverse strand, counting down.
GTCTGGAGAACCCGATGGACACCATCGACCACATCTATTCGGTCTACATCAAGGCGGCGCCCGACCGCGTCTGGCGTGCGATCACCGATGGCGACGAGACCGTCCGGTACTACTTCGGCACGCGAGTCGCCTCCGACTGGACGGCCGGCTCATCGCTCAGCTACACCTATCCGGACGGGTCCATCGCGGCGGACGGCACGGTCCTCGAGGTCGAGCCCGGCCGGCGCGTCGTGATGTCGTTCCACCCGCGCTGGGATCCCGGCATCGAGTCCGAGGGCGCGGTGCGGATGGTCTGGGAGATCGAACCTGCCGAGGACGGCGGCTCGAAGCTCACGGTCACGAGCGCGCTCAAGCCCGACTCGAAGGCCGCCGAGCAATTCGCGGGCGGGATCGTCTTCATCGTGTCCGGCCTCAAGACATTCGTCGAGACCGGGGAGCCTCTGTCCGTGGGCTGATGCCCTCCAGCGGTCTCGTGCCCCTGGCGCAACTCTTGCACTGGGGGCACACAACCCTGCGGACACCTCGGGAACCCCTCGCTTCCGCTCCGGATCCTGCACCCGGAGACAGATCCGTCGACTCGGCAGCGGGGCCGCAGCACAGAGGGCGATCCGCCTCCATCCGGCGCAAAGACCGGGCTCGGATCCGGTGGCTCGCGGCGTATCTGTGCTCCCCGCGCAAACCGTGCTCGCGATGCACGGACGCGACCGCATCCGTCGGCGACGACCCGTCGTATCTAGCGGTGAGTCGCCGCGATTCACGTTGACGCGTGAACGACCCCGGCCCGATACTGGAGCGCAACGTCCCCGAGACCCGGAGCCGCGGTCGGTGGCCAGAGGACGCCAGCCCGACCGAGGCCCGCGATCGTCGCCAACCGCTCTGTGCCCGTCGGGCCGGATGGGCCGATGACACCCCCGCGCGAGCGGAGGAGGAGGGTCCCAGCGCGATGATTCCCGGCCAGTTCGACTACGTCCGTCCGGGGAACCTGGACGAGACCCTCCGGATCCTCAAGGACCGGGAAGGCGAGGCGAAGCTGCTTTCGGGCGGCTACAGCCTGCTCCCGTTGATCAAGCTCCGCCTCGCGCAACCGGCCCTGCTCGTGGACCTCCGCGACGTCGCCGGACTCGATGGGATCGTCGAGACGGACGACTACCTGAGCATCGGTGCCCGGGCGACCCACCGCCAGATCCACGAGGCCGACGTCGATCCGCGACCACTACCCGCTGCTCCATGACGTCACCGCCACGATCGGCGACCCGCAGGTCCGCAACTGGGGCACGATCGGCGGCTCGGTCGCGCATGCGGACCCGGCCTCGGACTGGCCGGCCGTCCTCATCGCCGCCAACGCCTCGATCGTGTGCCGCGGCCTCGCCGGCGACCCGCATCAGATGCGCGTCGGGGAGAACCCGGCAGCCGCGGGCGAGCGTCCGAGAGCGGTCCTCGAGGCTCGCGGCTTCTTCCTCGACACGTTCACCGACCGCGATCGAGCCGTTGAGGTCCTGACCGAGATCCGGATCCCGCGCCGGCCGCGGAGCACCGGCGGCGCCTACGAGAAGCTCGAGCGCAAGGTCGGCGACTTCGCGACCGTCGGTGTCGCCGCAATCGTCCGACTGGGCGCCGACGGCCACATCGAGAGCGCCGGGATCGGGCTCACCGGTGTCGCCGATGACGCCGTTCGCCGCCACCGACGCCGAAGCCGTCCTCGCCGGCAACGCCCCATCCGACGCGCTGTTCCGCCAGGCCGGCGCGGCCGCCGCGCGCGCAGAGCCAGCCCGGTCGGCGACGTCCGTGGTCCGGTCGAATACAAGCGGGCGATGGCCGCGGAGCTGACCCTCAGGGCCCTCCGCCGCGCCACCGAACGCGCCCTCGCGTACGCGTAGGAGGCCCGCACACGATGAGCACCCAGCACATCTCGGTCACCGTCAACGGCGAGGCGCACGAGGCGGACGTCGAGCCTCGCCTCCTGCTCGTCCACTTCCTGCGCGACAACCTCGGCCTGACCGGCACCCATGTCGGTTGCGATACGAGCAACTGCGGCGCCTGCACCGTCCATGTCGACGGCGAGAGCGCCAAGTCCTGCACGATGCTCGCGGTCCAGGCCGATGGCCGGGAGCTCAAGACGATCGAGGGCATGGCCGACGAGCCGACGCTCCACCCGCTCCAGCAGGCGTTCTGGGACCAGCACGGCCTCCAGTGCGGGTTCTGCACCCCGGGCATGATCATGCAGGCGGCCTGGCTCCTCGAGCGAGAACCCGGACCCGAACGAGGCGGAGATCCGCGAGGGCATCAGCGGCAACCTGTGCCGCTGCACCGGCTACGTGAACATCGTCAAGGCCATCCAGCAGGCGGCCGGCGAGATGGCGGCCGCCGCCGAGACCCAGACCGGTACGCCGGTCGCGGCCGGTTGAGCGGGGAGTGACGAGATGACCACAGAAGCAGAGCCCCGCACCAGCGCCGAGATCGGTGGCATGGGCCACTCGGTCAAGCGCAAGGAAGACCCGCGCTTCATCCGCGGCCAGGGCGAGTACATCGACGACGTCAACCTGCCGGGCCAGCTCTGGCTCGACATCGTCCGCAGCCCGTACGCCCACGCGACGATCAAGGGCGATCGACGCCACCGAGGCGCTCAAGATCCCGGGCGTCGCTGGCCGTCATCACCGGCGCCGACCTCGAGAAGGCCGGTCTCCACTGGATGCCGACCCTCGCCGGCGACAAGCAGATGGTGCTCCCGACCGACACCGTCATGTACCAGTCGCAGGAAGTCGCCGCGGTCGTCGCCACGACCAAGTACATCGCGGCCGACGGCGTCGCCGCGGTCCTCGTCGACTACGAGCCGCTGCCGGTCGTCATCGACCCGCACAAGGCGCATGGAGTCGGACGCCTTCGTGCTCCGGCCGGACCGCGGGCCGGACAAGCAGACCAACCACATCTGGCACTGGGAATCGGGTGACCGGGCCGCCGCCGACGCGGCCATCGCCGCCGCCGACGTCACGGTCAGCGAGGACATCTACATCCCGCGCATCCACGTCGCCTCGATCGAGACGTGCGGCTGCGTCGCGGACTGGGACGCGGTCCGCGGCCAGCTCACCCTGCACATGACGAGCCAGGCGCCGCACGCCATCCGGACCGTGCTCGCGCTCGTCGCCGGCCCGGCTGCCATTCGAGCAGAACATCCGGGTCATCACCCACGACATCGGTGGCGGGTTCGGCGGCAAGGTCCCGGTCTACCCGGGCTACGTGCTCGCGGTCGTCGCCTCGCTCACCGTCGGCAAGCCGGTCAAGTGGATCGAGGATCGCTCGGAGAACCTCCAGGCCGACTCGTTCGCCCGCGACTACCACATCCATGCCGAGCTGGCCGCGACCAAGGACGGCAAGATCACCGGCCTCAAGGTCAAGACGCTCGCCGACCACGGCTACACCGACGCCGCCGCCGACCCGTCCAAGTTCCCGGCCGGCCTGTTCAACGTCATCACCGGCTCGTACGACTTCCCCGACGCGTTCGTCGAGGTCGACGGCGTCTACACGAACAAGCCGCCCGGCGGCGTCGCCTACCGCTGCTCGTTCCGGGTGACCGAGGCGGTCCACGCCATCGAGCGGATGGTCGACATCCTCGCCCACGACATCGGCAAGGACCCGGCCCAGCTCCGGATGGAGAACTTCATCCAGCCCGACCAGTTCCCGTACAAGACGCCGACCGGCTGGTCGTACGACTCCGGCAACTACGGCCGGCGCTCCAGCTGGCGATGGACACCATCGACTACGCCGGGTCTCCGCAAGGAGCAGTCGGAGAAGCGCGCGCGCGGCGAGCTGATGGGCATCGGCATCTGCAGCTTCACCGAGATCGTCGGGGCCGGGCCGTCGCACGACTTCGACATCATCGGGCTCAAGATGAACGACGGCGTCTCGATCCGCGTCCATCCGACCGGCAAGGTCCACGCCTAGATCTCGTCGCAGACACAGGGCCAGGGCCACGAGACGACCTACGCCCAGATCATCGCCGAGGAGCTCGGCTTCCCGGTCCAGGACATCAAGATCGAGTACGGCGACACCGACACCGCGCCGTACGGCCTCGGCACGTACGGATCGCGGTCCACGCCGACGTCGGGTGCGGCCGCCTCGATGGCGTCGCGCAAGATCCTGGCCAAGTCGCGCAAGCTCGCCGCGCACCTGCTCGAGGCGTCCGAGGACGACCTCGAATGGGAGCCCGGCAAGTTCAGCGTCAAGGGCTCGCCCGACCGGTTCAAGACGATCCAGGAGATCGCCTTCGCGGCCTACACCAACTTCCCGGCAGGGGATGGAGATGGGCCTCGAGGCGGTCGACTACTACGACCCGCCGAACCTGACCTTCCCGTTCGGCAGCTACATCTGCGTCGTCGACATCGACAAGGGCACCGGCCGGGTCAACGTCCGGCGCTTCGTCGCCATCGATGACTGCGGCAACATCATCAACCCGATGATCGTGGACGGCCAGATCCACGGCGGCCTGAACATGGGCCTCGCGCCGGCCCTCTACGAAGAGATCACCTACGACGAGCTCGGCAACAACATGGCCGGCACGTTCATGGACTACCTCCTCCCGACCGCGGTCGAAAGCCCGGCCTGGGAGACAGGCAAGACGACCACCCCGTCGCCGCATCACCCGATCGGCGCCAAGGGAGTCGGGGAGTCGGCGACCGTCGGCGCCCCGCCGGCGATCGCCAACGCCGTCGTCGATGCCCTGTGGCACCTCGGTGTCCGCAACATCGACATCCCGATCACGCCCCAGAAGGTCTGGGCGATCCTCCACCAGAAGGGGCTGGCCTAGGCGTCATGACCTCGCGTTCACTCTTCGTCCGGGCAGCCGAGCTCGAGGCGGCGGGTCGGTCGTTCGCGGTCGCCACGGTGGTGGCGGTCCGACGGCCGACCTCGGCCCGGCCGGGCGCGTCCGGCATCGTCCATCCGGACGGCACGATCGAGGGCTGGGTCGGCGGGAGCTGCGCCCAGCCCGTCGTCGTCCGCGAGGCGCTGCGGGCGATCAATGACGGCCAGCCCCGACTCCTTCGGCTGTCGAAGGACGGGCCGGGCGAAGGTCGTCGCGCCGACGGTGTCATCGAACTCGTCATGACCTGCCATTCCGGCGGGACCCTGGAGATCTACGTGGAACCGCATCTGCCCGCCCCGCTCCTGTGGGTCATCGGCACGACACCCATCGCCGGGGCGCTCGCGTCACTCGGTGCGGCGGCCGGCTGGCGGGTGACGGTCATCGACCCGATCGCCGAACCCGACGCCTTCCCGGGCGCCGAACGCGTCCATGCCTCGGCCGACATCCGTGGGCTCGACCCCGACGCGTCGCCGTACGTCGTCGTCGCGAGCCAGGGCATCTGGGACGAGGAGGCGGTCGGGCTGGCCTTGACGCGGGACGCGTCGTACGTCGGGCTCGTCGCCTCGCCGACGCGCGCCGGCGTCGTCCGCGAGTGGCTGCGCGAGGAGACGACCGTCGGCGACGAGCGGATCGCCGCGCTGCGAGCGCCGGCCGGGCTCGACATCGGCGCCGAATCGGCCGAGGAGGTCGCCCTGTCGATCCTGGCCGAACTCGTCCAGGTCCGGCGCGGGCGGGCGGACTTCGTCGCATCGCCCGGACCGGCGACCGTCGCCGGGGCGATCCCGGAGACGATCACGCTCGAACCCGTGGTCGACGACATCGTCCTGGTCGATCCGGTCTGCGGCATGACGGTCGAGCGCGCTCACGCCCGGCACCTGGCCGACCACGACGGCATCATCTATGCGTTCTGTTCGATCGGCTGCCGGACCCGGTTCATCAAGGAGCCGGTGACCTACCTGACCGCGAGCGAGCCGTCACCGATGCACGACTGACCGAGGCCCTGGAGGACCCATGCATTTCGAAGGTCACGTTCCGATCAAGGCCAGCCGCGAGAAGGTCTGGGCCTTCGTCGTCGATCCCGAGCAGGTCGGCCAGTGCGGCCCGGGCGTGGAGTCGATCGAGGTCGTCGATGCGTCCCATTTCAAGGTCGTGGCCAAGGTCGGCATCGGGTTCATCAGCGCCAAGTTCAACGTGAACATGGAGTTCGCGGAGCTGACCGAACCCGATCGGGCGCTCATCAAGGCGCACGGCCAGGCACCGGGGAGTGCGGTCGACGCGACTGCCAGCATGGACCTGTCCGATGACGGCGACCGGCGGGACGATCATGGACTGGGTCGCTGACGTCAACCTGTCCGGCACGCTCGCGAGCGTCGGGGCGCGCCTGATCGAGGGCACCGCGAACAAGATGATCGGCCAGACGTTCGACTGCATGAAGACCAAGCTCGAGGAGCCCGAGGGCTGATCCTGGGGCGTACCGAACGCGACCGGCGGCCGCGTTCCGAGTTCCCGGGTCTCGGATCCGGTCATGACGCCGCCTCCATGAACTCGCGGCGCGCGGATTCGAGACTCCGGTCTCGTCGCGCCCGCGCGGGACCCGCGACCCTCGACGTTCCGGCAAATTCTCACCCGGGGCACGTAGGAGACGGAATCTGGTGGACCGAGCCGTCCGCGCGCTCCGACCTGCATCTCTGAGCGTGGCTGAGCGTGCCGGCCATGCTAATCAGGACGAAAGACCGGCCCGCGCTCGCTAAGAGTCCTGGGAAGGGAATCTGACAACGAACGAGCCTTGAGCGGCCCGCGCTGGACCTGCGACCTGCGACACTCACCGTCATGGAGCACATCACCCGCGTCGTCGGACCGGCCGCGACGAACGTCCACATCCTCGCGGACGCCCGCACAAACGAGGCGATAGCCATCGACACCGCGACGCCGTCCGCTCGCCTGGATCGCGGATGAGCTCGTCGCTCGCGATTGGACGCTGAAGCTCATCGTCTCGACTCACGGCCACTGGGATCACATCGGCGACAACAAGGCCACGGCGGACCACACCGGTGCCGACATCGCGGTCCACCCGCTCGACCGCGAGCGCCTGACGAACCCGCGGCCGATGTCCGCGCCGTTCCCCATCCCGCCGTCCGTGCCGGCCGTCGACCTTGCCGAGGGTGGCTACGTCCGGTTCGGCGACATCCGCCTGCGCGTCCTCCACACGCCGGGGCACACAGAAGGCTCGGTCTGCCTGCTCGCCGAGGACGACGGCCTCCTATACAGCGGCGACACACTGTTCGCCGGCGGCTGGGGCCGAGTGGACCTTCCCGGCGGCGACCCGAACGAGATGGTCGCCTCGATCGCCAGACTGAGCGGCCTTGAGGACGCGGTCCGTGTCTTCCCGGGGCACGGCCAGACGACGACGATCGGTCGGGAGCGCGCCTGGATGGAGCTCGTCCGTGACGGTGGCCGCCTTTTCGCCTGACCGATCGTCCTCGCGTGCAAGGATCGCGCCCTCTGCCGCGTATCTGAGCCATGGATGATCGCGACTACCGTTGGCAGGCCGTGGAGCGCGCGTATCGCGACTACGCCGACGACGTCTACCGGGTCGCGTTCTCGATCCTGCGCGACCCCGATGCTGCGGTCGACGCGACGCATGACACCTTCGCCCGCGCGTTCGATCGCTGGCACCAGTACGACGCGAACCGACCCGTACGGGCGTGGTTGCACGGGATCGCCAGCCACGCCGCGCTCGATATGCTTCGTCGCCGGCGCGTCCGGGCTCTTGCCATCCCAGCCCTCGGGCGCGTGCACGACGCCACCGCTCCCGCGGAGGGAACCGGGGATCCGGCCGGCCATGTCGCCGACCGTGAGCAGATCTCGGCGGCGATGGACGACCTCAAGCCCGAAGCTCGCGCTGCGCTCGTCCTCCGCCACTACTACGGCTACGACTACGCCGAGATCGCCCGCTTCCTGCGTACGAGTCCCGGCAACGTCGGATCGATCCTGAGTCGCGCCCACGCGACGCTGCGCGCCCAGCTCGCCTCCGATGCCACCGACCCACCGACCGAACTACCCGCGCCACGGCGCGCGCAACGCTGACGAGGTGCCCCGATGACCCGCGATCAGATCGGATCCGACCAGCCGCCCGCCACCGCGGACGACGACCGGCTCGCCGGACTCGTCCGCGCCGCCGCTGCCGATTGGACGCTGCCGCCGCAGCGGCTTGATCAGCCCACCTGGCGCGACCGGATCGCGACGACGGCACCGCGCCGACAAGGCGGCAGGCGGCCCCGGTTCGCCACTCCCGTACTGGGCGCGGTCGCGATCACGATCGCCGTCGCCTTCGCCGCCGTCTGGCTGGATGGTTCTCGGCCTGCCGCGATCACCGGCGCCTCGCCCAGCCCGACAGGCGCATCAAGCCCAAGCGATCAGCCGACGGCGTCACCGCCAAACGTGATCGTCAACGGACCGCTGCCCGACCCGGCAAGCGTTCTCGTGCTGGCCGGCAATGACTATCGGGTCGCCGACCTGGCACGGGGAACACTCGGTCCGCGCGTGCTCAGCACCAACGGCGCGACGAAGCTCGTGGCTCGACCCGGTGGTGGGTGGCTGTGCGTGTGTCCCGACTGGAAGGGATCGGTTCCGGGCCGGCTCCCAGTGACGCTGTCCATCGTGGACGCGTCGGGCGTGCTCGAATCCGAGACGACCATCCGCGACATCGTTGGTCACGCGGACCCAACGCTGTCCGGAACGGACCCGTCCCAGCTCGTGGATGCGCATGCGAGCCTCTCTGCCGATGGCCGGTTCGCGTTCCTCGGCTGGGCCGCTCGCGAGGGCGTCGATGGGTGGAAGCTGGGCATCGACAGCATCGACGTGGCAGCCGGACGGATCGTCGGCTCGAGCGAGTTGCCGCAGCTCGCATCTGCGATCAAAGACGGCCGGCCCGTGATCAGGCTCGCCCCCGTGGTCGACCTCGCGCCGTCGGGTCGGAGCGTGCTCGTCTCCGACTTCTGGTTCGCGCTTGGCGATCAGGAGTCGCCGCCGTCGGGTTTCGACCATTGGTCGGCGTCCTTCGACGGATCCTCTGTGGCAGCGTTCGCGCCCACCCGTTCGACCAAGACTGATTCGTGTCTCGAGCTCGCGGAAGGGTCGGTTGATGCGTCGTCGTGGTGGGAGGTGTGTTCGACGAACGGGACGGCGCGCTTCGATCGAGTCAGTGTCGACGGCACCCTCGTCGGATCGACGCCTCTGCCGCCGTACGATGGCCTGGGGGGACTGCTGGTCGATCCTGACGGGAAGGACCTGTACTTGTGGAGTCCGGTCGGGAAGACGCTCACCCGGATCGACATCGCGTCCGGGACAGTCTCCAGCGTCACCGCGAAGATCACGGCGGCCACCTCGGATCCGGTCGCGGATCTCGCGCACGCGATCGGCCGCTGGATCGCGCCGCCGGTCGTCGCCAAGGTCATGGTCGATCCCGGGCTGGTCCTTTCGCCGGACGGGACGCGCATCTTCGCGCTCGCAGCCGACATGGGGAACGGTGAGGCCGTCTCATCGCAAGGTGTCTTCGCCTTTGACGCCGCGACACTCGAACAGGTCGCCCATTGGCCACCGACCGCAGATCTCACCTCGATCGCGATCAGTCCGGACGGCGCGTGGCTGTACGCGGCTGGTCAGCCGGGCTTCGATGCGGGCGGCAAGGCGACCGGAGATCCGGCTTCGATCACCGTCTATGCGACGACTGACGGCAGCGTCCGCCTGACCGCGGGGCGGCTCGGCTACGAATCGGTTTCGTTCTCCGGTCCCGTCCTGCCCTGACCGGCCGGCGGTCAGCCCTCGAGGTCGCGCCGGTACGCCGTCGCGCGGCTCGTCTGCACGAACCCGAGGCCCTCGTATAAGCCGAGTGCCCCGTTCGCGTTCTCCGAATCGACGCCAAGCATCCCCTCGGTCATGCGCGCCTCGCGAAGCCGGATAAGCGAGGCGGCCGTGATGGCCCGCGCCACACCGCGACGGCGCCATTGCCTGCGGACGCTGATGTGCTCGAGCCAGCCACGCTGGACTCCAAGTCGTTCGTTCTCCTCGGGCCAGATCCAGTTCTGGACGACGCCTGCGATCTGGTCGCCATCCCAGGCGACCACCCAGAGGTCCGTGTCGAGCTCGGGCCGGGCGAACGTCTTGGTGATCATGCTCTCGGTCATCTCGCTGTGACCCCAGTGGTCACGGAAAGCCTCGTTCTCGGCTTCGATGATGGCGCGGCGATGAGTCATCTCCACGGGTCGGATCTCGAGTCCCTCGGGCAGCGGCAGCGTCCGGGATCTCGTCGAGACCCTCACGTCGCATCAGGAAGAAGTGGCGGACCGGCGCGAACCCGGCCTGGTCGAAAAGCGCCCGGGCCCCGAGAGCGGCATCCTCGACGAACGCTGTCAACTTGACTCGGCCGCTCGGATCCTCGCGCGCCGCACGCGCCTTCGATCGTTCGATGCTCCAGTCGAACAGCCAGCCGTCCGATCCCGCGACGCCGGTGATCGGGGTGGACCTGGCCGTCGATCTGGTACGTCGGGATGTCGTCGCGGACCCTCCGCTCGACGGTCGCGAGCGCGACGAGACGTCCGTCGACCTCGACGAGCACGACGTCCTCGAATCGGTTGCTGCCCTCGTTCGACTCCATGTCGATCCGGAGGTTGTTCGCCGTGGGCAGATAGGGGACACCGTCGGCCCTCATAGCCGCGGCGATGACCTCGGCAAGGGGCTCGTAGTCGGCATCGTCGCGGAAGAACCGCGCCCTGAGGCCCGGGATCGCAGGCGCGAGGGTCGCGTCCGGGAGGGGCACGCTATCGCTCCCGACGAGAGTGTCGGTGGGTCGGGTGGGCGCTGTCATCGCTCGGCTCCGTACTTGCGGGTCATGTGCTCTTCGACCGACTTGTGGATGATCTTCCAGGTGCGCCGATGCTCGGCGCGGGCGCGCGGATCGCCCTCGCGCGCGGCGCGCGCGATCTCTCGCTCGAGCTTGCGATGGCTGGCCAGCCTCTCCTCGGTCAGTCGACCATCGGCCAGGGCAGCCCGCACGGCACAACCCGGCTCGCCGTCATGGCGGCAATCGCTGAAGCGACATGTCGCGGCGATGTCGACGACGTCATCGAAGGCGACGTCCACGCCTTCGTCGGCACCGAGCACCTCGAGTGCCCGGATGCCCGGGGTGTCGACGAGAAGCGCGCCGCCCGGAAGTTCGAAGAGCTCGCGATGGGTCGTCGTGTGGCGGCCGCGCGAATCGGACTCGCGGACCTCGCCGGTCGCCTGGCGATCCTCCCCGAGCAGGGCGTTGACCAGGGTGGACTTGCCGACGCCCGACGACCCCAGGATCGCCGCGGTCAGCCCCGGCCGGAGGAGCGCCCGGAGCTCGTCGAGACCCGCGCCCGTTCGCGCAGACACGGCCACCACGGCCACCCCCGGCGCGACCGCGTCCACGGCGACCAGCCGGCCGTCCACGTCGTCGGCGAGGTCGGACTTGTTGAGGACCACCACCGGCGTCACGCCACTCGACCAGGCGACCGCGAGGTAGCGCTCGATCCGGCGCAGGTTGAAGTCGTTGTCGAGACCCGCGACGAGGAGCGCGATGTCGACGTTCGACGCCATGATCTGCTCGTCATCGATGCGGGTGCCGCGCCGCGACGCATCGGATGCCATGCGCTTGAACACGCTCCGGCGAGGCAGGATCGCGGCCACGACATCGCCGCCGTCCAGGACGACCCAATCGCCCACTGTCGGGAAGTCGGCCTGGGCCAGGGCGGCGTGTCGGAACGCGCCGGACACGGACACCGGCCGATCGCCCGAGGCGTCGCGGACGATCGACGTCTCGCGATGGACGGCGATGACGCGAGCCGGCCGAAGCCCGGTCGCGGCGAACGCGCGCGTGGGCCTCGGTCCAGGCCGCGTCCCAACCCAGCTGCTCGAGGGTGAACTCAGTCGTCACGTCAGCCCACCCGCTTCAGCTTGCCGGTCCGCTTGGCGTAGCGTTCGGCGCGCCCGAAGGCCCACAGCCCGAACGGGATGAACACGACGCCCATCACCAGGAGCGGCCAGATGAGATACGTCAGCTGGTCCACCGCGATGCCGTCGATGAGGCCGGCCCGGACGCCTTCCAGGACGTATGTCGCCGGCGACAGCTTCGACAGCACCTGCATCCACGGCGGCAGGATGTCGACCGAGTAGTACACGCCGCTGATCAGCAGCAGGCAGGACTGGAGCACGAACGTCATCTGCGCGCCGCGCTCCACGTAGAGCAGCGGCAGGATCGCGGCGATCATCCCGATCCCGACGAAGCTGAACGAGCCGAGCAGCATGAACACGACGACGGTCGCCGGGTTCGCGCCGGACAGGTCCAGCTGCGGGAAGAACAGGACGAGCGCGATGAAGATGACCGAGGTGTGGACGAGGCCGTAGACCATCGCGTAGACGACCGACCCGAACAGCTGCGACGAGCGGCGGATCGGGGCCATCATCGTGTATTCGAGGGTGCCCTCCCATCGCTCGACGGTGATCGTCTCGGCGATCCACGAGAAGACGACGGACAGGTAGTTCCAGAAGATCGCGCCGATCATCAGCGACAGCAACAGCGTCTCGCTGCCCTGCGACACACCGATGAGCGAGATCGACAGCGCGCCCGCGACGGAGTAGACCAGGAATGCGAGTTCCCAGCCCCAATAGCGACGGGTCAGGTTGAAGTTGCGCTCGATGAAGGCGTACGAGGCCTTCAGCTCATGGGTGACGACGGTCATCGAATCGATCTCCGAGTGGGGGAGTCGGTCCGGCCCCTAGCGGGACCGGGCCGACTCGAGTGAGGGCTCCGCGGCCAGACGCGCACCGATCTCGATGATCCGGTACCCGATGGCGCGACGGATGGATGGGGCAGGCTCGGGCGTCAGCTGGCGCCGTCGCAGGCCGGACGACGCGATATCGCGTTCGATCCGCTCCTGCGCGAGCTGTGCGTTGAGCTCGATGTTCTGGAACATTGCAATCACCTCCTTTCAGTCGATCTCGGCGTCGTCTTCCTCGATGTCGTCATCGAGGGAGCGGCCGGTGTAGGTCATGAACACGTCTTCGAGCGTCGCGGGTCCGTCCACGCGATCGCGGATGAGGGTCTTGAGGCCTTCCGGGGTGTCCTCGGCGACGACCTTTGCGTCGTTGAGGATCGTGATCCGGCCGCACAGGCGTTCCGCTTCGGCCAGGTCGTGGGTCGTCAGGACGATGGTCGCGTCGTGGGTCTCCCGGAGTTCTTCGATGAATGCCTGGACGTCGAGCTTCGAACGCGGATCGAGTCCGGTCGTCGGCTCGTCGAGGAGCAGCAGCGTCGGGCTCGTCAGCAGGGCTCGCGCGATGGCGACCTTCTGCTGCATGCCCCGGCTCATCTGCTCCACCGGCCGGTCGATCCGCTTCTCCGAGATGCCGAGCCGGGCGAGGATGGCGATCGCTTCGCGCTTGGCCGTCGTGCCATCGAGGCCGTACAGGCGGGCGGCGAAGAGAAGGTTCTCCATCGGGCTGAGCTTCTTGAAGAAGGCGGCGTCCACGCTGACCCGGTTGATCAGGCGCTTGACCGCCATCTCCTCGCGGACGATGTCGTGGCCGAAGACCTCGACCCGACCCTCATCGAGGGTCAGCAGTCCGCAGATGAGGCGGATGAGCGTCGACTTGCCCGAGCCGTTGGCCCCCAGGATCCCGTGGATGTCGCCGCGCTCGAGGCGGAGCGACACGTCGGAGATCGCCAGGACGGGCGGCTTCTTCCGGCCGACGACGAACCGCTTGGTGACGCCGACCATGAGGAGGGCTGCCACCGCGGACGTCGCCGGGCCGGCGAGCTCGGAGCCGATCGGCAGCGCCGGCTGGCCGATCGATCCGTTCTTCAGTTGTGGGCTCAAGAGGGTGGTCACGGTGGACTCCAGGATCTGGCTGGTCGGAGGGGCCTGGAACGAGAAAAGCCGCGGGTCCGAACCGACGGTGCGTCGTCGGTGGGCCTCGCGGCTTTGGTGTCCTGCGCCTGCCCGCTGGGGCAGGGAAGGGCAAGAAAAAAGCCGGGGGCCCGATCTGGCCCACGGCTCTGGTTTCGTCCGGAAGGCGGTCCTGCCGCCTGCGGTCTAGCTCGAGATGGGCACAGATCTCCCGAATGCCGGGGCGCCGTTGGGCGCAACGCATCGGTGGAGGAGCGACTTCGTCATCATCTTTGCCGCCTCCTCATCGAGGGGATCTGTGCACGCGACTTGCGAGCCGGTCGGCAGTCTACCCGCGCTGCGAAAGCGATGTCAACCCGGACGGACGACGATGGCCGACCGCGACGGATGACGTAGGCATGGCCAGTGGCCCGCTGTTGGCCAGATGCCCACCCACGGAAAGTTACGTCCGATCCATCGCCGATTTGGATCCGTCGTGCTTCTGTTGGGCTGGCCACAAACGATCCTGAGCGAGGATCCGGTCGTTCAGATGCTCCCCGCCGCGATCAGGAGCGCCGCAGCGCGCATAGCGTTCGCCAGACGTGCATTTGCGACGGTCGTGAGGTCGGCTCGGGCGAAGCGACCGTCGGACGCCTGCGGCCGGATCGAACGGCGATCGGCGGGCGCCGACCGCCGTACGATGATTTCGGGCCGCCGCGAGGACCGGTCGGCCGTCAGAGGTGACGACGCTCGATCGGCCGGACCGGGCTTGTCGCGTTTCGATGCCTACAGTTAGATCGATGCCTACAGGGTGAGGGCCGCCCCCCACGGACACGGGCTTGTCGGCGAGCCCCCGCTGGTGATTTCGAGTCGATATGCTCCAGCCGGTAGCGTCGGGAAGACAGTTCCCGACGTGCCCCGATCGAACCCCGTCGCCATGGAAGGCTCCGGGTGGTCCTGCGGCCACTGAACGGTCGACAGAATGGCTCCGTTGAACCCGAGGTCGAACTCGAGTTGCGTCCCGAACCGAACCCGATACGAGCAGCTCGGCACGCCACTGAAAGTGAGGTAGTAGGCGCCTTCCGGGAGCTGGAACTCACGCGTCGGCTCGTGTCGCCCATCGCCTGGCGCGATCCAGACGAGCGCGCCCGTCGGTACGGTCTCTGCGAACGGCTGGGAGGCGACCCACGGGGTGCCATCTCGGGCCGCCGACGCAACCCAGCCCTCGCCGAAGGTGTCGCCGACCCACTGGGTCGCACGGGCAACGCGGTACCACGAGTACCCCGAGCCGGCCACCGGTCCGCCAAGGACCCAGAGCCCATTCCCGCGCTGCAGGAGCGGCTCGTACTTCTGCGAGTCCGAGCCGACCGACGGCTTAGAGCGGAGGCGCAGGTCATTCGTGACGACCTGGGCGTGGTCCCCGACCGATAGGACTACCGGGGCGCGGCTCGGGACCGGGGTCAAGTTCGTGCCCGGAATTCGCGACGCGGACGGCGTAGGCGTTGACTCAGGCATCGCTGATGCGGCGGGCGCCGACCGCTCGACGAACGTGGCGGGCGAGCCGGCCGCCGCCTGAGACGTGTGCGGCACTGGAGAACCTGGGGACCCCACCGCGCTGCATGCGGCAAGGAGGACCCCCAAAACTAGGGGCACGAGGTTCCGGACCATGGGGTGGCTGCCTCCGTGCAAGGGGATGCACCGATACGACGCGCTTCTCCGGACGTTGTTACCGACCCGGCCCCTTCCGCTCGGCCGGCCCATACGTGATGTGCTTCGGCTTACCTGGGATGCCGTGCACGAGGTTCTGCCGGCTCGCTGGCGCGGCGGCCCGCCGACATTCGATCCGGGCATCCCAGGCTGGTCCGTCTCCGCGAACTCAGGCAAGTACAGCCGCCACAGACGGCCCGTCACGGTCACAGGGTTGACTTCATGCGTTAGCCGCTCTTTCGCGGGAGCGTAGCAAGCCGCGGAGCCGGTCGTCTCGGCTTGCGGGGACGCGGCCTGACCGCTGCCGAGTCTCGAGGGAATGGTGCGGCGGTTCCGGTAGTCGAGCTCCGACGGCGGGCCATGCAGCAGCCAGCCAGCAGGGGGACGGCCGAGCACAGCGTCGCTGCCGAGTTAACTGGGCCGTGGACCTCGCCGCATGGTGCAGTAGGGCATCCGCCTTAGGTCATGCGCCCTAGTGATTTCAACGGCCTCCGTTGCGTACGGTAGACCCATCGGGTTGGCATCCTTCCCCCGGGATCCAGTCAGCCCGCGGCACTTCCCCGGAACGTCGTACCCCAACGGCGTTCCGGGGCCGATCGATCAGCCGTCGTCGGGCGCCCGCAGGCGAGACAAGGCCGGTCACCGCTCTTCCTCGTCATGCAGCACACGGAATCCGCGGCGCCAGATGTCGAGGAACAGCTCGCGCGGGAGGGCGACGAATCCCACGTCTAGCCTCGTGTGCCTTTGCCAACATCCGGATTGCACCAGCACCACTTGGGATCGCCGCCCTCCTCGAAGAGGCGCGGCGTCCGCGAAGCGCTCGGGCGTGAGCGGCAGGACCTCGGGCGGGTCGATGTCGGGAGCCACGATCAGCTCGTCTCGGCGAGAGGCAACCCGGTGCTTCCGTCGATGACGGTCCGCGTCCCGAGCGGTGTGGTCAGACGCACGTCGACCACGATACGGTCGGCCGCGTCGGAATGCGGAAGGAAGCCAGTGACCTCGAACGAGTTCACGCTGATCGTGACCGTCGTCTCCGTCTCGCTCACATCGGTGACGCGCGTCCAGGCAGTCTTCGCTCCGTAGCCGACCACCTCGAGGGTCTGGGGATCGGACATCCGGTAGGACTCGAGTGCGAGCGGCTGATCGAGGAGGCGGATCGTGGCGACCACGACCAGCACCACGATCACGAGGGCGACCCATCGACGGCGCAGGCGCAGGATCTTCACGGACGGCGGCTAGCCTCGAGCACGCTCGTTCCGGGCGGCGGCCTCGGCGACCGTCGCGATACGTGCCGCGCGTGTCTCCGGCCGCTGTGCGAGGGCCACCCAGGCGAGCTGCATCTTGCGCGCCGACGGGGGAAAGGCACTGAAGTTCGCGGTCGCGCCAGGCAATGCCTCGAGCGCGGTCGCCAGGTCCCTCGGGACCTCCAGCCGCTCGACGCTGTCGTAGACCTCCCACGAGCCGTTCGCCTTCGCTCGTTCGATGGCGGCGAGGCCGGCGGGTGCCATCCGACCATCCCGGATCAGCCGCTCGACACGCGCCTTGTTGGTCGCCGCCCACGGGCTGCGCGTCTTCCGCGGTGCGAAGTAGAGCTTGCCGCGCTCGTCATCGATCCGGCCACCGGTGCTGTCGACCCAGCCGAAGCAGAGCGCCTCCTCGACGGCGGACTCGTAGTCGAGACCCACCTGACGCGATCGTGGCAGCCAGGTCACCAGCCAGGCTCCGCGGACCGTCGCGTGGTTCGCCTCCAGCCAGGCGCGCCAGGTGGCGCGGTCGTCGGCCTCGACGTACGGTGCTTCGTCGAGGGCGCCCATCGTCCGATTCTACCGGTGCCGACCGTGGTCCAGCTGCGTACGATGGCCTCGCGCATCAGACGAGGAGAACGGCCGATGGCGATGCAGACAGGCCTCCCGAACGATCCCCGCACCGCGCTGGTCACCGGCGCCACGTCCGGCATCGGTCGTGCGCTTGCCGAGCGTCTCGCCGCGGCCGGACTGACTGTCGGGCTTGTCGGCCGCGACAGGCGGCGGGCACAGGCGGCCCGGGACGAGATCGCCGCGCGCAACCGGGAACGACGGGGTCGATTTCCTGGTCGGCGACCTCGCGGACATGTCGTCGGTCAGGGATCTGGCGCAGGTCGCGGGACAGATCTATCCGACCCTTGACGTCCTGGTGAACTGCGCCGGCGTCTACACGCGAGCGCGGACGGTGACCCGCGACGGCTTCGAGTCGATGTTCGCGACGAACGTCCTCGGGCCGTTCCTGCTGACGAACCTCCTGCTGCCGGACCTTCGCGCGGCCGGGCTCGGCGCGAATCCTCGTCGTGAGCGCACCATCGACGACGAAGCTCGATTTCGACGACCTGCAGATCCGAGCGACGGTTCCGCTCGCTCTCGGCATTCGGCGCATCCAAAGCGGCGGACCTCCTGTTCACGTTCGAGCTCGCGCGACGGCTCGACGGCACCGGTGTGACCGCCAACGCCGTACATCCGGGCCTTGTCCGAACGAGCCTCATGCGCGGTGCGCCGGCACCCCTGCGATGGGCGATCCGGCCGTTCTCGCGACCTGCCGACGTTGCCGTGCGAGTCGATCGTGCCGCTGGTCCTCGACTCCTCGTTCGCGGGCGACTCCGGGCTGTTCTATCACAAGGGACGCGCGATCGACCCACCTGCCTACACGCGTGACCCGGAAACGGCTCGGCGACTCTGGGAGGCCTGCGCGACGCTAACCGGCGTTTGACCGGTCCTCGACCGGCCCGTACGCTCGGACCGTGCCCGACCGCCGTCCCACCGATCGCTCGATCATCACGCTGATCCGGGAAGGCACTCTCGACACGGAACTGGCGGCGACGCTCTGGCTGCTGATCGAGGCGCGCGTTCCGATCATCGTCGCCGCCGAGGCCCAGCACGTCGGGAAGACGACGATGCTCGACGCCCTGCTCGCGTTCCTCCGGCCCGAGACACGCGTCATCGAGCTCGCGGGCGCAGAGGAGACCTTCGACTGGTTGCCCCAGGCATCCGAACTCGGCTGGCCCGGGACCGCCGCTCCGTCGGCCCGACGGCGACCCCATCCGCCCCGACACGACCGTCCTCTACGCCGCCGAGCTTTCCGATCATCTGCCGATCTACACCTGGGGCAAGGCGGCGCAGATCGCGGTCCGGGCGACATCGATCGGGTATGGCCTCGCCGCGACCATCCACGCCGACTCGCTCGACGACGTCTTCGACGCGCCTGCGTCGCCACCCCGTCCGCCTGACCGATGACGAACTGTCGCATCTCGGGTGTCGTCCTCGATCCTGCGCCGGCTCGACGACGATCGCCGCCGCGTCGTCGCCGCCCATTTCGTCCGCCCCGTGGCCCGCGACGTCCACGGCCACCTCCAGCGGCTGGGACCCGCCGTGCTCGCCACCTGGGACCCGGAGATGGACGAGATGGAGCAATTCGGCTGGGGCGTGACCCCGGAACTCGCGCGCCGCGTCGGCCTTCGTGCCGGTGACTTCGAGGTCGAGGTCGGCAGGCGCCGCGACCACCTCGCAGACCCTCATCGAGACCGGCGTGACCGACCCGCAACCGGTCCTCGCCGCGATCCGTGCCTACCGTCCCGCCGTGCCGTTTGACGCTCCGCGGGCAGACGCTTAGGCTCGCGCTCCGAGCCCAGTCTCGCACCGGGGGATGACGCCGTGGACCAGACCGCCCGCACCACTCCACAGCCGGAGACGCTGGGCGCCCTGAAAGCCGCGGGCTGGCGGTCGCGCACCGTCAAGGACGAGCTGCGCGCCAATCTCCTGGCCCGGTTCGCGGCAGGCGGACAGGTCTTCCCCGGCGTCGTCGGCTACGAGGATTCGGTCATCCCGGCGATCGAGAACGCGATCCTGGCGGGCCACGACCTCGTCTTCCTGGGCGAGCGCGGCCAGGCCAAGACGCGGATGGCGCGGCTCCTCGTCGGCCTGCTCGATCCGTGGCTGCCGGTCGTCCACGGCGGCGAACTCAACGACGACCCGCTGGCGCCGATCAGCCCGGCGGCCGTCGCAATCGTCGCGCGCGACGGCGACGCGACTGCGATCGACTGGATCCCGCGCGACCGCCGTTACGCGGAGAAGCTCGCGACGCCCGATATCACGATCGCGGACCTCATCGGCGAGGTCGATCCGATCAAGGTCGCCGAGGGCCGCTACCTGTCCGACGAGCTGACGCTTGCACTACGGCCTCATCCCGCGCGCCAACCGCGGCATCGTCGCCATCAACGAGCTGCCCGACCTTGCCGAGCGGATCCAGGTCGGCCTGCTCAACATCCTCGAGGAACGTGACGTCCAGATCCGCGGCTTCCAGGTCCGCCTGCCGCTCGACCTGTACATGGTCGCCTCGGCCAACCCGGAGGACTACACGTCGCGCGGCCGGATCATCACGCCACTCAAGGACCGGCTCGGGTCGCAGATCCGGACCCACTATCCGCGGACGCTCGAGCACGAGATGGCGATCGTCCGGCAGGAGAAGCACCGATTCGAACCGGAGGAAGGCACGCCGACGGTCGTCGTCCCGGGCTTCATGGAGGAGCTCGTCGCCGAGCTGACCCATCTCGCCCGCCGCTCCCCGGAGATCAGCCAGCGCTCGGGCGTCAGCGTCCGGGTGTCCGTCGCCAATGCCGAGGTGCTCGAGGCAGCTGCCCTCAAGCGGGCCGTCCGCCTCGGCGAGCGGGTCGGGGCGCCACGCATCTCCGATCTCGGGGCCGTGGTCGCGTCCACCGTCGGCAAGGTCGAGCTCGAGACCGCGGGCGACGATGCGCCGGAGGACCGCATCGTCGAGCGGCTCATCACCAAGGCACTCCACACGACGTTCAACCGGCACGTCACGATCGACGACCTCGATGGCGTCGTCGAAGCATTCGAGGACGGGTTCAGCGTCGAGACCGGCGACCGCACGCCCTCGCGCGAATACGTGGCGTGGATGCGCGAGGTGCCCGGCCTCTCGGTCGCCGTCGACCGGCTCGGTGCGTACGACATCACCGACGGTTCCGAGGAACCCGCGGTCGTGGCCTCGGCAGTCGAGTTCCTGCTCGAGGGTCTGCACCTCGCCCGGCGGCTCAACAAGGACCGCGTCCCGGGCGGCACGGTCTACCACCGGTGACCGGCACGGTCCGATGACCGGGTACTCGCCCGATCCGCGCGATCTCGGCCCGGTCGTGCCGCCGCGACAGACGACGCCAGGGAGCCCGGGTGCGCTCGTCCGAGCCGCCCGCTACTCCGCCTGGGACGGCAGCCAGCAGGTCGCCGATCTCGACGCCGACGAGATCATCGATGCGCTCGCCGACGACGTCATGGCCGAGGGCGACCTCGCCGAGGCCCTCCGCCGCCTGATGGATCGCGGCTGGCGAACGGGCGACCCGACCCGCGGCGACCTGCCCGGTCTGCGCGACCTGATGGACCGACTGGAACGACGCCGCGAGGCGATGCTCGAGCGCTACCAGCTCGACGACGTCCTGGGCGACATCCGCCAGCAGCTCGATGAGATCGTCGGCGAGGAGCGAGCCGGCGTGGAGCGCCGCCTCGACCAGGCGTCGCGGCGGGACGGTGACGGAGCGGACGTCCCGGACGACCTGCGCCAGATGCTGCGTGATGCCGCAGCTCGCCGCCTCGACCAGCTCGACGCGCTGCCTCCGGACATCGGCGACCGCATCCGCGGCCTCCAGGAGTACGACTTCATGGAGCCGGCCGCTCGCGAGCGTTTCGATGAGCTCGTCAAGAAGCTCCAGGGCCAGGTCCTCGACCAGTTCGTGTCCGGGATGTCCGACGCGATCAAGTCGATGACGCCGGAGGACCTCGCTGCCAACCGCGAGATGGTCCGCGATCTCAACGAGCTCATCCGCGAGCGGATCGGTGGCGGCGAGCCCGACGCGAGCGAGTTCCTCGCCAAGCACGGCCGTTTCTTCCCGGGCGCCCAGACCTTCGACGACATCATCGACCAGCTCGCCCAGCGGATGGCGGCCATGCAGTCGCTGATGCGCTCGATGAGCCCGGAACAGCGAGCCGAGCTCAACTCGATGATGGAGGCCCTCCTGCGCGACGACCGGCTCCTGGTCGATCTCGCCCAGCTCGCCTCGAACCTCGACCTGCTCCTTCCGGGTGGGCTCGGCGACCGGGTGCCATTCGGGGGCGAGGAGCCGCTCGGTCTCGAGGGCGCGCTCGACCAGATCGCGCGTCTCCAGGCGATGGACCGCCTGCAGGACGCCCTGTCCGACGTCGAATCGCCCGGGGATCTCGCGTCGCTCGACCGCAACGAGGTCCGCGACCTGCTCGGGGACGACGCGCTCCGCGATCTCGATGCGCTCGATGACCTCGCCCGGCGGCTCGAGGAGGCCGGCTATCTGACGCGCGACGGGGAGCGGCTCGAACTCACGCCACGGGGCAGCCGACGCATCGGCCAGAAGGTCCTCGACGACCTGTTCGCACGGCTCCAGCGGGATGCCTTCGGCGGCCATCGGATCGACCGTGGCGGGCGGGGCGGGGAGCGGGAGGAGTCGACCAAGCCGTACGAATTCGGCGACCCGTTCCATCTCGACCTGCGCGGAACGCTGTTCAATGCGCTGGGTCGTGACGAGAATGCGCCCGCCGCGCGGGCTGCCAGCGGCGACCGACGGATCCACCTTCTGCCGACCGACTTCGAGGTGCATCGGACCGAGCAGCTCACCCAGACGTCGACGGTCCTCCTCGTCGACATGAGCCGCTCGATGCTGCTGCGGGGCTGCTTCCTGGCGGCCAAGAAGGTCGCCGTCGCGCTTGACACGCTCATCCGGACGCAATACCCGCGCGACCACCTGTCGGTCATCGGCTTCGCCTACTACGCCCGCGAGATCCGGCCCGGCGCGCTCGCGGAGCTGAGCTGGCATGGCTACGAGTACGGCACGAACCTCCAGCACGGCCTGCTCCTCGCCCGTCGGATCCTGGAACGGAACCCGGCGGTCAACAAGGAGATCGTGGTCATCACCGACGGCGAACCGACCGCCCACTTCGAAGACGGCCAGGTCGAGTTCAACTACCCGCCGACGAGGCGGACCATCCAGGAGACCCTCCGCGAGGTGCAGCGCTGCACGAAGGAGGGGATCACGATCAACACGTTCATGCTCGAACGGTCGCGGGCACTGGCCGAGTTCGTCGCTCACATGACCCGGCTCAACCGCGGCCGCGCGTTCTACGCCACGCCCGAGCACCTCGGGGAGTACGTCCTGGTCGACTTCGTCAGCCGGCGCACGAAGCGAGTGTCGTAGAGGGTCGCGCGAGCACGTCGCGCGCGGACCCCGGCGCGGCCTATCCTGCGCAAGACCGGGGTCGTGCCCGTGCGTATCGGAGGTAGTCCGTGGATCTCGTCCAGTTCGCCCCGTTCTTCCTGTTCCTGCACGTCCTCGGGGCGATCATCGCCTTCGGTCCGACCTTTGCCTACTCGATCATGGGGTCGATGGCCGGGAAGGAGCCGCAACACGCCAACTTCAGCTCGCGCCAGGTCGAGGCGATCGGCAACAAGGTCGTCTATCCGCTGGCGATCTTCCAGGGGATCACCGGCCTCCTGCTCCTGTTCGCACTCAAGCTCGAGCCGCAGAAGCAGCCGTGGCTGGTCGCCGGCATCATCCTGTACCTGATCGCGGTCACCTACGCGCTGACCATCCAGCGCAACGCTCTTCACCACCTCATCGAGATCACCTCGACGCCACCACCCCCCGGCACGCCGCCCGGACCCCCTCCACCCGAGGTCCTCGCGACCGTCAAGAAGATCCAGCGTGGCGGGATGTTCCTCGGTCTGCTGATCGTCACGATCGTCTTCCTCATGGTGGTCAAGCCCGGTCGCTGAGCCTGGTCTGGGCGTTGGCGTTCGTGGCCCGGCGGTACCATGGACAGCGACCCGCCTGACAGGAGACCTCCGTCCATGCCTACCGTCGCGACCTCACCCGGCGACCTGCTGACCTCCCTCGTGGGCAGTGCCCATCTCGATGGCGACCACCTCGTCATCGACGATGAGCGGGCGTTCCGTGACGGCGGTGTCGCGGACCTGGCGTGGACAGCGGCCTTCAGCGACGACGAGGCGACGACAGCCGCTGCGCAATGGCTCATTTGGGAAGCCAGCCAGGTCCTCGGCGCGCGCTCGGCGAGCATCCAGGCCCTGTACGAGGCGCGCTCGCGGGGCGAGGTCGCCGGCTTCACGGTCCCGGCGATGAACCTGCGCGCCCAGGTGTTCGACATGGCGCGGACGGTCTACGAGGCAGCCGCCGCAGCCGACGTCGGCGCACTGATCCTCGAGCTCGCCCGGAGCGAGCAGACCTACACCTTCCAGCGCCCGATCGACTATGCGACGTCGGTCCTCGCCGGCGCGATCGCGGCGGGCTGGCGGGGCCCAGTCTTCATCCAGGGCGACCACTACCAGTTCAACGCCAAGAAATACGCGGCCGACCCCGAGTCGATGACCGAGGAGATCCGGCGCGCCTGCCGGCTCGCGATCGATGCCGGCTACCGGAACATCGACATCGACTCTTCGACGCTGGTCGACCTCTCGAAGCCCAACGTCGACGAGGAGCAGGGCGAGAACTACCGTCGCGCGGCCGAGCTGACGGCGCTCATCCGGACGCTCGAGAGCGACGGCGTCACCGTCAGCGTCGGTGGCGAGATCGGCGAAGTCGGGCACCCAGAACTCGACCGTCGATGAGCTGCGCGCGTACCTCGACGGCTATCGGCGTGAGCTCGATGCCCGCGCCCCGGGCGCCAAGGGCATCTCGAAGGTCAGCGTCCAGACCGGCACATCACACGGCGGCGTGCCGCTGCCGGGCGGCGGCGTCGCGGAGGTCAAGCTCGATTTCGAGGTCCTGCGGGAGCTGGGTGTCGTCGCCCGCGAGTACGGGCTGGCGGGTGCCGTCCAGCACGGGGCGTCGACCCTGCCCGACGAGCTGTTCCACCGCTTCCCGGCCGTCGAGACCGCCGAGATCCACCTCGCGACGGGCTTCCAGAACGCGCTGTACGAGCATCCCGCCTTCCCCGAGTCGCTCCATCGCGAGATCGAGTCGTGGTGCTTCGGCAACGCGGCCGATGAGCGCAAGGCCGGCCAGACCGACCAGCAGTTCGTGTATACGACCCGCAAGAAGGCGCTCGGGCCGTTCAAGCGCCAGCTCTGGGAGCTCGAGACCAAGGGCGAGATCCTGGCCGCCCAGCGCCGCAAGATCTCGTACCTGTTCACCGAGCTCGGGGTGAACGACTCACGCGCGATGGTCGATCGGTACGTCCAGCCGGTCGACATGCACCGACCCATCCCGGATGCGCTCCGGCCTGCGGTGGCCAGGTAAGGCCAGCCGTGGAGATCCCCGCGGCAGTGCGAGAAGCGATCGAGGCCGGCCCCATCGCCCACGTTGTGACGCTCAACCCGAGCGGGACGCCGCACATCTCGATGGCGTGGATCGGCCTCGAGGGTGACGAGGTCGTCATCGGCACCATGTACGACCAGGCGAAGCTGCGCAACATCAGGCGTGATGAGCGTGTCGCCATCTCATTCGAGACCGGCCGGAAGGGCCCCATGGGACTGGACGGGTACATCGTTCTGCACGGCCGGGCGCAGCTCGCAGATGGCGGCGCGCCGCGACTCCTGCAACGCCTGGCGTACGTCTATATCGGGCCGGACGTCGTCTTCCCGGGCTTCCCGGACCCGCCGGACGGGTGGGTCATCCACATCGCCGTGGACAGGATCAGCGGGAGCGACGTCGCGCTGCAGCTCGACTGAGCTGGGTCCGCAAGGCCGTCGCCGCCCGCTGAGACAGACGTTGACCGCGCGAGTCGCGGTGCTATCCTCGCGCGCAGGTCCGCCGCCGGAATGAGGGTTCCAGGCGAGGATCGAGCCCAGCGTCACCGCGACCCCAGCGTTCCCCGTGTCAACTCCAGAGGACAGCTCGCACCGGCCCCGGTGCGGTGGGAGGAGGAGATCTCGTGGCGGGACAAGGCGAATCGGCCCAGGACGTCGCAGCGCGCGACGACGCCCACCTACGATCGCTCGGCATCAAGCCCGAACTGCGGCGGACCCTCGGGTTCCTGTCGAACTTCGCGATCGCCTTCGCGTTCATCAGCGTGTCGACGGGCACGTTCGGGAACTACGGTGTCGGCATCGGCCTCAGCGGTCCGGCGTTCTACTGGACGTGGTTCATCGTCATCGGCGGTCAGCTCCTCGTGGCGCTCGTATTCGCCGAGCTGGCCAGCCACTACCCGGTCGCCGGCTCCGTGTACCAGTGGTCCAAGCGCCTGTCGCACCGAACGCTCGGCTGGTTCACCGGCTGGTTCTACTTCTGGGCGCAGGTCGTGACCGTCAGCGCGGTCGCGGTCATCGTCGCCTTCGTCGATCGACGCTCTCCACAGCTCGCTCGTGGGCACGACCGGCGACGTCGCATTCCTCGATACGGCCAGCCCGGGCGGCTTCACCTCGATGTTCACGTTCATCGCGCTCGGCACGCTGATCATCACGACGCTGATCAACGCCTACGGCGTCCGGCTGCTGTCGATCCTGAACAACATCGGCGTGGCGACCGAGATCCTCGGCATGTTCGTCTTCGCGATCATCCTGTTGATCTTCGCGAACGTCCAGCCGGTAAG
This sequence comes from uncultured Chloroflexia bacterium, assembly GCA_963776385.1. GTDB lineage: Bacteria > Chloroflexota > Limnocylindria > Limnocylindrales > CSP1-4 > SPCO01. The sequence continues at coordinate 255,229 of CAVZME010000011.1, read as the reverse complement.
CGTCCTGACGAGCTTCGAGGGGTCCGAGGCGGCCCAGAACGGGAACATCCCCGCCACCTTCGCACTCGGGTTCTTCATGGCCGCCTTCGTCGTGTTCGGCTTCGATACCGCCGGGACCTTCGGCGAGGAGACGCTCGACGCCAGCCGTCAGGCCCCGCGCGGCGTGCTGTCGTCGATCCTCATCTCCGGCCTCGTCGGAGCGATCTTCATCCCGGCCGTCATCCTGGCGACGCCCGACATCCCGGCCTCGATGAAGGAGGGTCTCGGCGGCGGCTTCCCGATCGGGACGACGATCTCGGATGCCTTCAACAACGACCTGATCGGTAACCTGACCGGTGGCGACATCTACCTGTTCGTGATCCTGGCCTCGGTCTTCGTGTGCACGCTCGCCATCCAGGGCGCAGCGACCCGCCTGATGTTCTCGATGGGCCGCGATCGGCACCTGCCGTTCGGCGGGCGTGTGGGGTCACGTGAACACGCGGTTCCGCACCCCGGCCAATGCGGCCATCGCGGTCGGCGTGATCGCCGCGCTGCCGATCCTCGTCGTCGGACCGGGGCCGGCCGTCTCCATCTCGATCGCGGCGACGGGCCTGATCTACGTCGCCTACTTCATGTGCAATGCCGGCGTCCTCGCGGCACGGTTCCGCGGCTGGCCGCACCAGAAGGCCTGGTTCAGCCTCGGCCGCTGGGGCAAGCTCGTCAACATCCTGGCCCTGATCTACGGCGGCCTGATGATCATCAACATCGCGCTGTGGGCCGACACCTCGCTGTTCGGCGACTGGGGAACCGACGGGCGCGGCTTCTGGAACCCGTTCATCAACGCGTTCATCAAGCCGTTCGGCAATGAGATCGCCGGGATGCCCGCCTGGCCCGTGTTCGAGACGACTCGTCGGGGCGATCCTGATCGTCGGCGCCATCTACTACGTGATCGCCGTCCGCGGCAGCGCGCACGATGCCGAGACCGAGGCAGACGTCGTGACCGGCGAGGCCGTCATCGGCTAGTGACCGACGAAGCCATCCTGCGGGGCCCCCTGTACGACGACCTCGTCGGGGCCCTGCAGAGGGTCCCGGAGATCGCCGGGCGGACCTTGACCTTGACCGCCCTGTCGGGCGGGATCACGAACCGGAACTTCCGCGTGGACGCGGCCGGAACGGACGACCGCTGGGTCATCCGGCTGGCCGGCAATGACACCCACCTCCTGGGCATCTCCCGGGAGGTGGAACACGCCGCGACCGTGGCCGCCGCCGGGGTCGGCGTCGGGCCGGAGGTGACCGCGTTCATCCGGCCCGAGGGCTACCTGGTCACGCGGTTCATCGTCGGCTCCCCGGTGTCGGACGAGGCCGTCCATCGACCCGACACGCTCCGGCGGGTCGCGGATTCGCTCCGGCGGATCCATGACGGCCCGGCCATCCCGGGCTTGTTCGTGCCGTTGCGGATCGTGGAGGCCTACCGTGCGCTGGCGATGGCCCGGGGCGTCGACATCCCGCCCGAGTACGACCTGGCCGCGGCTGTCGGGCGGCGCATCGAGGGCGCCCTCCTGGCCGCCCCGATCGAGCTCCGGCCGTGCCACAACGACCTGCTCAACGCCAACTTCATCGATGACGGGACGCGCATCCGGATCATCGACTGGGAATACGCCGGGATGGGCGACCCATTCTTCGACCTCGGCAACTTCAGCATCAACCACGAGCTGACGCCCGAGGAGGACGAGATCCTGCTGAGGGCATACGACGGCACGATCCGCCCTGCGCGACTCGCCCGATTGACGTTGATGCGGATCGTGTCCGACTTCCGCGAGGCGATGTGGGGCGTGCTCCAACAGGGCGTGAGCACGCTCGACGTCGATTTCGTCGCGTACGCGGCCGGCAACTTCGACCGGCTGCTCCGGAACGCCTCCGACCGGCGCTTCGAGGATGCCTTGCGCGAAGTGGCGCTACCCTGACGGAGTGACCGACCCGACCCCGAAGCGCGGCTCGATGCTCCGATCCGTGGCACTCGGCGGATTGGTCTTCGCCGCGACGCTGATCCTTCTCTTCGGTGCGCTCAACCTCGTCCGGTCGATCGGACAGCGGCGCCTCAGGCGCATCGGCGACGGCCGCAGTCGTGCAGCCGACGTCGGCTCCGTCCGACTGCGACGCCCGGTGCGTCCGCTTCGGTCGGTCCGCGCACGGTTCTGGCGGCAGTGCGTCGCCATCGGTCGACGCCGTCCTCGTCGGGGCCGGCGACATCGCCAGATGCGACAGCGACGCCGACAGCGCCACGGCCTCGCTGGTCGAAGCGATCCCCGGCACCGTGTTCACGGCCGGCGACAACGCCTACGAGAATGGCTCCGCCGAGCAGTTCCGCGACTGCTATGGGCCGACCTGGGGCCGCTTCCTCGATCGGACGCGACCGGCGCCCGGGAATCACGATTGGGAGACGAAGGATCTGGCCGGCTATCTCGGCTATTTCGGGAAGGCGGCCGCCCCGAACGGGACGAGTTGGTACTCGTACGACCTCGGGGCGTGGCACGTCATCGTCCTCGACTCCGACTGCTCGAATGTCGGCGGTTGTGGAGCAGATTCGCCGCAGGGTCGCTGGCTTGCCGGGGATCTCGCGGCATCGTCGGCCGTGTGCACGCTCGCCATCTGGCATCACCCGCGGTTCAGTTCCGGGGTCCATGGCAATGACAAGGACGTCGCGCCGTTCTGGAAGGCCCTCTACGACGCAGGCGCGGACCTGATCGTCAACGGGCACGACCACGACTACGAACGCTTCGCGCCGCAGGACCCGAACGGACAGCCGGACAGCGGTCGCGGGATCCGCGAATTCGTCGTCGGGACAGGTGGCGCCGAATTGCGAGGTTTCGGGACCATCCGCGCCAACAGCGAGCTGCGTGCGGCCGTGTCGCAGGGCATCATCCGGCTCGACCTGCATCCTGGCTCGTACGCCTGGCAATTCACGCCGACGACGGGCGACCTCAGGGACTCCGGGAACGCACCCTGCCACTGACGTATCGTCTCGGTCCATGAGCGTGGACCAGGCACGGGTCGTCGTGATCGGCGGCGGGATCACCGGCTGCAGCGTGGCGTACCACCTGGCCCTCGCCGGCTGGACGGACGTGCTGCTCGTCGAGAAGGCCCAGCTGACCGCCGGGTCGACCTGCCAGGCCGCCGGTCTGGTCACGGCGTTCAACCCCTCGTCGACGATGATGGCCTTCCGTCGCTACAGCATCGAGCTGTATCGGAGCCTGGGCGCATTCGAGACCGTCGGCAGCCTGCGACTGGCATCGAGCCCGGAGCAGCTCCGCGAACTCGAACGGACGGCGAGCCGGGCGCGTGGCATCGGGCTCGACGCCGAGGTCATCGGGGCAGGCGAGGCTCGGACGTTGATGCCGGCGATCTCGCCTGACTCGCTGTACGGAGCGGTCCATCTGGCCGGTGACGGCCACCTCGACCCGCATGGTGCGACGCACGCGGTGGCCGACGCGGCCCGCGCGCTCGGCGTGCGCATCCGGACCGGTGTGCGCGTGACGGGGTTCGAGCTGTCGGAGCGGCGTGAGATCACGGCCGTCCTGACCGACACCGGCCCGATCGCCACGGAACTCGTCGTCAACGCCGCCGGGATGTGGGCGCCGCAGGTCGCGGCGATGGTCGGTGGGTTCATCCCCTCCACGCCGGTCGATCACCAGCACATCGCGCTCAAGGCCGTGCCCGGCGTCCGAGCTGCCGCGCGACATGCCCTGCTTCCGCGACCCGGACAACCTCGTCTACGGCAAGAGCGAGCAGGGCGGCATGGTCTTCGGCGGGTACGAGCTGGACCCGCGGTCGCGCTGGGAAGACGGCGTGCCCTGGGAGCACGCGGCGCAGTCGTTGCCGCCCGACTGGGAACGGTTCGCGCCGTTGATGGACGGCGCGATCCGGCGGTTCCCATTCCTCGCCGACGCGGAGGCCATCCGGCTGGTCTGCCACCCGGACGCGATGACGCCGGATGCGAATCCGCTGCTGGGGCCACTCCCCGGGGTTCGCGGGTTCTGGGTCGCGGCCGGGCTGTCGCTCAACGGGTTCGGGGGTGGGGGAGGGATCGGCCGGGCGATGGCGGGCTGGATCACGACCGGCGATCCGGGCGTGGACATCGGGCCATATCGGGCGTGGCGGTTCAGCGAGACGTACCGGGATCCCGGGTTCGCCGCCGGGCTGGCGCGCGAGACGTATTCGGATTACTACCGGCTGCGCTATCCGTACGACGCCGACGTCGCTGGCCGGCCGCGGCGGCTGTCGGCGCTTCACGGTCGGCTCGAGGAAGCGGGCGCGGTCTTCGGCACGAAGGCCGGCTGGGAACGGGCCGACTACCACGACGCCGTCGGCGGCTGGCGCCGCACAGGCCGCGATCAGGCGGGCTACGGCTGGACACGGCCGCCCTGGTTCGAGCGCGTCTGTGCCGAGGCACGTGTCGTGCGCGAACGTGCGGGCGTCGTCGACCTATCGTCGTTCGGCAAGATCGCGGTCGAGGGACCGGGTGCCAGCGACCTCCTTCAGCGGGTCAGCGCCAACGACATCGACCGGCCCGTCGGGAGCGTCGTCTATACGCAATGGTGCGACGACCGTGGCGGGATGGTGGCCGACGTGACCGTCACGCGACTGGCCGACGACCGCTTCCGGGTCGTGACCGGGGCCGGCTACCTCGCCTCGGAGATCGCCTGGCTGCTGACGCACCGGAGGGATGACGAGGCCGTCACGATCCGCGACGTCAGCGGCGACTTGGCCACGATCGGGCTGTGGGGTCCGCAGGCACGGACCGTCCTGGTCGCCGCCGGTGCCCCGGCCGACGAGGTCGGCAACGACGCCATCCCGATGCGACAGGCGGGGTCGCTGCACGTCGGCCCCGCACCCGTCCACGCCGCGCGCATCAGCTACGCCGGTGAGCTCGGCTGGGAACTGACGACGCCGGTCGAGTGGGCCGTCGCGGTCTGGGATCGGGTCAGTGCCGCCGGAGCCGAACCCGTCGGCTACCGCGCCCTCGATGCCCTCCGGATGGAGAAGGGCTACCGCTACTACGGCATGGACCTGACGATGCTCGACACGCCCTTCGACGCCGGTCTCGGCGCCTTCGTCCGGCTCGAGAAGGGTCCATTCATCGGCCGCGATGCGCTCGCCGAGGCCAGAGACACGGGAGCGGATCGCCGGCTCAGGACCCTCGTCATCGGCGGCCCTGACTACGAACCCGTCTACGGCGGGGAAGCTGTCAGGCTTGACGACGACGTCATCGGCCGCCTCCGCAGCGTTGCCTACGGCCCAACGGTCGAGCGCACCCTCGGCTACGCCTACCTGCCGACGACCGCCGCTGAGGGCACCCGACTCGAGGTCGACGTCTTCGATCGGCGCGTCCCGGCCGTCGTCGGCCCCGACGTCATGGTCGATCCGCGCGGCGAACGGATGCGCGGATAGGTCGCCGTGGAACGCGACGAGCTCGAGGCCGCGATCCGTTCGGCGTTCAAGGATGTCCGCCTGGGATCGGGCATCAGCCTTCGGCAGGCTCAGGTCATCGACGACTTCGGCCGCGGGGTCACCCGGGAGGAGTTCAAGGCACTCCCTCTTTCGGAGGTGACCGACGATTGGGCTCGCGTGCCCGAAATAGAGCTTCGCCGCAATTGCATCTCGCATCTCGACGGCGAGGGCCTGCGCTACTACCTTCCAGCCCTGATGCTCTGGCTCCTCGATCACCATGACGATGACGACAGGATGTCCATCGATGGCGCCGACATGACCGCGATCGAGACGATCTCGGCACTCGCACCCGACGCGAAGTTCGACGCGACGTTCGAAGCCGCCTGGTTCTCCCGGTTCGACGGATTCACCGCCGAGCAACGGGCCGCGATCGCGCGCTACGTCGAGGCGCTTCCCCGGCTTGTCGACCTTGACGACAGGGATGCCACGACGCTGGCGAGGTCACTCGATCGCCACTGGGCTCGGCTCCTGCCTCCAACGTGATCACCAGCACGATCGGCCGTGGATCGCTCGGCTCACGGTGGCCGCGGTACACTCGGCGAACCATGGCCGGCAAGAGATCCGCCCGAACCCTGATCATCGCCCTCGTCGTGGGCGCCATCGTGCTGGCGTGCGGCCCGGCGGCGTCGACAGCGCCCTCGGCCGCCTCGCCGCAGCTCGTGACCACTGCGCCGTCGCAGGCTTCGTCAGCCGCGTCGTCGCAGCTCCCGGCGGGTGCCGGCATCGTCCTGAAGCGAACCGGGCCCATCGGCTGCGATGCCATCGGAGTGGACTACAAGTCCGCGACGATCAAGATCGATGCCGCCTCCGATCCCGATGTCTGGGCCGAGACCGACACCGGCAAGAAGATCACGGTCGCCTGGACGGATGGCTTCACGGCGACGGACGGGAGCCCGCCGGTCATCAATGGTCCGAAGGGCGAGGAGGTCGCCCGTGACGGAACCCGGATCGACGTCCCGGCAGCCGCCTACCCACGCTTGGCGGGGTACTTCGTGTGTCTCGGGCCGGACGCCATCTACGTCCTGGAGACCGACCCGCAGTAGCCGGATCCAGGGATCACCCGGGTGCGATCCCCGACGCTTTGCTCGCGGTGGCCCGCCAGCCCGACGTGTCACCGGCGGGCTCGGGAGCGATGGCAGCTGGGTTGAAGCCCTTCGCGATCAACCAGACCGCCAGGACCATCTCCTGCAGGAAGATCGGAAGAGCCAGGACGACCTGGGTCGGCGACATCGGCTCGACAAAAGCGAGCATGACAAGGAGGCCGGACAGCATGAGCGACGCGATTGCCACAAGACCCCAGGCTGACAGCCATCGAGGGATGAGTCGCGATCGGTAGAACACCCAGTAGTACATCAGCCCCCCGAGGCCAAAGGCCAGCACGGCCACTTCGCCCAGCGAATCACGTGCTGCCATCAACAGCGAAGCCTGGACCTGGAAGGCCGATGATTCCGCCGCTCCAGCGTTCGCAGACTCCTGGCTCACGGTCACCAGCAAGAGCAGGCAGACGACGATGCCGATATAGAGCGCTCCCTCGATGAGCCTGAAGCCCACCGATCCAAGGGCCAGACCTTCGTTGTACTTCCTCAAGACCGGGTAGAGAGCGATAGCGATCCCTACAGCCGCGGCGGCCCCGATGAACAGGAGGAGAGCTCCCAGGAGGACCTGGTCTTCGTTCGCCGAGATCTTGGTGAGATCGACCGGGTCGGACAGGATCGGTTGCACCAACACCACGCGCGAGATCAGGTCTGCAACTGTCGCGATGATGAACAGCACTCCCGCGGTGACGGCGATCCCTCGGTTCCGATCCATCTTCGTTCTCCTACCTTGCGGCGGGACCCCCGACGGGTGCGTCTGACCGCCATCGGTCGTGGCTCCAGGATCACGACCGCCGTCTGAAAGGGCCGCGTCGTCATCGAGCATCGCTGCCACCCCGTGACCTGCCAAGTGCCGTTGGTCGTGAGATGACGATCCCGAAGTCCGTGAGCGTTCGGAGATATTCCCGGAGACGTCGCGGGCTGGAAGGTCAGGTAGGCCTATCGCGAGCGCTTGCGCTTGGGCTCCGGGTCCACACAGGGCATCCACGGCCCATCCACGATCACGGCTTCGTCGTCGCCCGGCCAGGGCGGTAGGGCCGTGCAGGTGAAGACAAGGGCCACGGTGCCGGTGCAGCGATACTGAAAGGCTGTGCCGAGCGGGATGTCGACACACACGCCGGGGATAAGCCGGGTGATGCTCTCGTGGCCGTCGGGCGCGCTGCGCCAGATCTCTCCCTCGCCCGAGAGGACGTACCAATACTCGTCGATGGTCCGGAAATGGCAGGCGTGGCCGACCATCCCGGGCGGCACGGTCGAGTGGATCATGTTGCCGTGCGGCCCATCCATCAGGAAGCGGATACGAGCTCCCAGGGGCGAGCGGCCGTGCTCCGCGGTTTCGACGGTTGTGGTCTTCACGTGGCAACTCCTGTCAAGCGGACATCAGTAGCTAGGAGCCCATCGGATCAGAGGCGAAGCCGGCCATCGTTCGAGCCTCGACGTGCCAGCAGGGAGCCCATGCTTCGAGTTGGACCTCAGCTGTGACAGACGCTCCGCCGTCGATGAAGCGGAAGATTCGACGAAACGGCCGAGTCAGGCCTGGGCCGGATATGGAGCCTTCGAATGTCATGACCCCATCGGGGCCCGGACCCGGGCTTTCGGGATGGCAGTGGCAGCCTCCCGCGAGGATGCCAACGTTGACGAACACGCCTCGGATCGCGTCGTAGGTATAGAACTCAACCGTGTAATCGGGATATGGGATCCCCTCGTTCTTCTCCTCCTCCCAGTAACCGCTGATCCACATCGGGTTGGGGAATTGGGTGCCTTGCCACCGCCCGACGAACGTCCCTGGACGCGTGAAGGGCGATTTTGCGCGTGTGCCGGTCGCAGTCGACCACCCGAGAAGTCCCCGAAGGATGGCGACCTTGTCCTCGGGAATCGGCGCCGTGTCCAACTTGGCGACCAGGTTGGTCCACCCAGCTTCGACCATCGTTCCACCCCCTTGGTTGCGCCGCAGAATTGTCCTCCTCTCTTTCCGTCGCGGTACGGGAACGTCGGTTCACGCCGCGGACCCACCACCCCGCCGATCTCGGCGGCCGCGATGCGTTCAAGGTGCTGCGGATTGGGTTCGTTCGGCACTGGTTCGGATGGGACTGTTGCTGTTCACTTCGAGTGACCCGCCGTTTGTCGGCTCCGACCGTCCTCTATCACGCCGCGGCCGCCCCGGACGAACGAGTGCAGCCCCACGATGTCTTGATGGCCGGCCAACACGCGAAACGAGGCGTGCGGTCTCAATCGCATCCACAGCGGAGGAGGATTTGCTATGTGGCGTCGTCTGTTCCGAACGGGGGTCGCCGCCTCCCTGATAGGGCTCGTCCTAGCCTCGGCGCCGGGAGTCTTCGCGGCGACCGATGCTGACCTGTCGGTCGCGATGACAGGCCCGACCCGGATCAAGAGCGGAGGGTTCTACACGTACACCATCACCGTGACGAACCTCGGTCCTGGCACCGCGACTCGAATCTACGTCATGGGCGGTGGCGGTGACCAGATCGACGAAGTCTCGGTGCACTGCCAGGACAATGGTTCGTTCGGGCAGAGTCAGTGCAACCCGTCGGACCTCGCACCAGGGACGTCAATGACCGCGACGTACACGCTGCGCGTCAGCGGCCTGGTCAAGGGTGAGAGCCGCAATGCATTCGTCGCCGGGTGGGCCGCGCAGGACTACGCGGATCCGAACCCTGACCCGAACCTTGACAACAACCAGGTCCAGCTGGCTGTCTTCATCTACGGCAAACCGGTCAATTAGGGCGTCGCTACCCGGCGGCTGAAGAGCCTACGCTCGCGCAAATCATGCTCGGGTTCCTCAGTGGACCGGGGCTCGGCCCAGAGCTCCTCATGCGCCGATAGGCAGCGCGATCGCGTCGCGCAGCGTCCGGCAAAGTCACATGGTGCGCGCGGTCGGAGCCCGAACTCGTCGGTTCAGGTGCAATACTCAGGCCATGCCTGTCCGCACCGTCATCGAACGCGGACCCAAGGGAAAGCGGGCGGTGGCCTTCAGCCTCGAATGGCTGGGGTGGAGCCGCGGTGCAAAGACCCCCGGGACGCCCTGGAGACGCTCGAGTCGTATCGGGACCGATACCGGCCAATCGCGGACCTCGCTGGCATGTTGCCCGACTTCGACGCCGCCGGGTCGCTTGAGATCGTGGAGGACAGGGTCGGTCCCGGCTCGACCGATTTCTGGGGCATCTCGTTCGCGGCCTCTTCGACCGAGCATGGACCGATGACCGAGGCGGAGTTCGACCGCGCGATCACGCAGCTGCGCGCCTGCTGGGCGTTCTTCGATAGCGTCGCGGCGCGTGTCTCGCCGGAGATGCGCAAGGGCCCGCGCGGAGGGGGACGCGACCGCGATCGGATCATCAGCCACACCATTCGTCAGGAGAGCGAGAACTTCGCGACGGGCGTCGGGTTGAAGATCCCCGAGGAAGGGGCGATGACCCCGGATGGGTTGCGGGAGTATCGAGAGGCTTACGTCGAGGCGATGCGCGCCTACAACGCCGGGGAGGGTCGGCGCATGCGGTCATGGACCCTTCCGTTCCTCATCCGACACTCGGCCTTCCACACGCTCGACCATGCGTGGGAGATGGAGGACAAGGACCTCTCCGGCGAGGACGGGGCCTAACCCTCGGGGTCCGAGTCACAGCACAGCGGCTGATGCTAGACGCGTAGGGTGCCCGTTGACGCCATCGGTTGCCAACGAGCAGTCGCCAGGCTGATGCCTCCACAAGCTAGCCACGCGCCATTGGCGCCAGTCTCGCCCCCACCGATCTGAAGCCGGTCGCCTTCGTGTGCGACAAGCACGCCGAGCGCGTCGATGAGGGCAAGCCGATTGCCCGCCCGACGTCCAGCGTATCCGCTCGGCCAGATGACCTCCCGCGTGTGGCCCTCCGTGTCGCGGACGGCAAGACCCCAGCGTTCGTCGGTTACCAGCGTTCCCATGAGTAACGCAGCCGGACACGCGGCAGGCGTGCCCAGACCAGCGGGAGCCTGCGTCGGGATGGCGATCAGCGACGAGTCGACGGACGGCTGTACCACGTTGCCGCACCCCGCGAGACTCAGGACCAATGCCACTGACACGCATCGCAAAAGGGCGTGCGCTCCAGCTCCACTTCTTGAGTCCTTTGGCCCCACGCGTTCAGGGTATAGGCGTCGTCGTCGCAAGGCGTGCGCCAATGTCACCCGGCGAGGCGACTCGTCAGGCCGTCTGGACGGACAGCTGAAGGGGCAGACCCAAGATCGTCGCGAGCCGCTCTACCTCGTCTGCGAGCCCATTCCTTGCGGGCGGCCCCCCTTCGGCGAACCACTCAACCGCGACGTGGTCATCCGATAGTGCCCACGTCCCGGACACGACTCCGCCGACGATCACGATGTTGGCCTGACGGCTGACCAGCGCACGCCTTCCGGGCGGCACGACATGTGCGTCGGCTGTGCCCGGCCCGAGAACCCATTGGTCGTAGCCAGGGAGGAGTCGGATCGCACTGGTCGGTGACGTCGCGGCCAGGTCCTCGAGATGCTCGCGCATGATGTACGCGGACTCCCCGTCGATGTCCACCGCCACGAGGCGGTCACCTAACCCGGCGATCCAGGCCTGGATCCGCTTGCGTCCAGCGCCCAGGCCATCCCCCAGCCAGTGCTGCACGTGGTCGGGCGTCGCCGGCCCGTATGCGCCGAAGTACGCCTGGACCGCATACATCCCGGCTTCGTCGAGCTCAGGCACTCCCGCCCAGCGAGGGTTCCCGTCGAGGCGTTGAAACGTCGTACGTCGGCCCTGACCAGGCCCGAAGCTCAGGTCTCCCTGCCAGGCGAATGCCTTCAGCAATGTCCAGGGGTTCCCGTCGAAGACGAAGCCCAGATGCCGGAACTGCGACCGAGCGGTGATCGCCGCCCCAAGGCCCTCAAGCGTCAGCGGGCCGTCGGCCAGTGCCTGGCGGACCACTTCTCGAAGGCGCGGCCAGTCCGATGGCGCCAAGCCGTAGTAGCTCTGCCAGCTCGGGAGCTCCCACATTCGACTGGCTGCCCGCAAGGCGAGGTAGGCGCCCCCGTCCTCCGGCGTCATCAGGTGCGTAGCGCCTCGAAACGCGAACGTCTTGATGAGCCGCCCGTCCGCCAGGGCACGAGCGACCTCGCCAGACCGGGATCGTTGACGTCTGGTACGGACGGCCAGCTCGGCGGCGGAATCGAGCTGGGCCGGGACGGCGCCGAGTCTGCGTACGACGTCCTCGACCGCTTCGGTGCCGACCGGGTCAAGCAGCTGTCGGCGCATGCGCCACGCGAGGGCCTGGGACCAGCTGATCGACACGATCGGGAATCTACCCCTCGGGAAGGTCGCCGAGCGGCGGTCTGACGGCGACGATGGCGACGAGCGAGCACACGCCGTGCTCTGACGGTGTCACTTCACCCGAGCGTGTCAGGAGTCGATCACGCCCCGGAGGTGGGGATTCGATCGCGATTCGTGTACCCGCCTCCGGCCCAGCTGAACACATCCATCGCGACGCCGATCCCCAGCCAGACGTAGTCGAATCCGTTGATGCCGGCGGGGTACACGAGGACGTACATGAGCGTCGTCCACGGCAGGATGAGGAACCCGACGAACGGCCACAGGAAGGTGTCGAACGTCTCGCCCCAGCGGATCGGCTGAACGAGCCACCAGAGCAGGATCGCGGCACGCGGGCCGAGTGTGAACAAGGCGGCGACGACGCAACACATCTTCGGGAGTTCCCTCCTGTGGCGGGCGACGACTCGGGGCCTCTGGCGAGTGTAGACCGAGGCATGGGCCAGGTGTGATGTCATGAAGTCCACATGGAAGGAAACGTTCACGACGTAGCCGCTTACTTCCCATTGCGGCCCGACGCCCGGAACCATGTCAACCGCTCGTGACAGCCTCGAGCCACCACTCGAAATCGGGGCCATCGAGTGCCGCTTCGGCTCGCGCCCAGCGTTCTTCGGCCCAGCCGGTGAAGTCGTACTCGATCGTCGAGATCCGCGCCTGGATGGCCGCCCAGAGGGTCCAGCCGACGTCGGACATGATCATCTGGAGGCGCATCCGGGCGAGCAGGGCGGGGGAGGCCTCACCGAAGTATGCCGCGCAGATTTCCTCGATCTGGGCGTCGTCGTAGCCGAGCTCCTGGGCGGTGTTGCCGAGGTCGAAGGTCGGGTCGTTATTGCCGCTGTACTCCCAGTCGACCAGCCACAGCTGCGCGCCGTCGTCGAGGTAGTTCTCGGCGAGGAGATCGTTGTGGCAGGGGACCGGCGGGAGCGGGTTGGCCGCCAATGCCGTCTCGATTCGCGGGATCTGCCCGAGATGCTCCCGATACCCCGGTGGGATCGCGATCGACCGCTCATCGACGAAGGCGAGATACCGTTCGGCGACCCGGAACATGTCGAACTGGTCCCGGAAGCGGGGACCGGCGTGCAACTGCCGCAGGGCGTCGGCGATCCGCCCAGGCATCCCGGGCGTACGCAGCGCTTCGGTCGACATCGTCCGCGCATCCAGCCAGTCGAGGACGAAGACGTCCCAGTCCGGGATCGTGTGGACGACCCGCGGGGCGACGCCGGCAGCGGCCGCAGCGATGGTGTTGTGGATCTCGTTCCCGCGGTCGACCGCCAGCAGGTCCGTGTCCGCCCCAGGGATCCGCACGAAGAACGGGGTACCGTCGACCACGACGCGCCAGTTCGTGTTGGTCAGCCCGGCCGGGATCCGCTCGGCGAGTGACGACGCGCCCCGCCCAGTCCGGGATGGCCGCGATGACCTGCTCGATCGAGGGGACTGTCATGCTGGGTCAGCCGAGGAGCTGTCGCTGCATCGTCTCGGCAAGCCAGGCCTCGAAGCGCTCCTTCGTCCAGCCTCGTCGATGGACAAGGAGATGGAAGAGCCCCGCGTCGATGAGCACCCACAGGATGTCCGCCGCCGCTTCCTCGTCGAGTCCTTCGCGGAGGACCGCGCCCTTGCCGACGAGATCGCGGACGACGTTTCCCGCGCCGATCCGGCGTTCCGCGCCGATCGCCTCGAAGACGTCGCGGACCTCCGGATCTGCGCTCGCGGCCCCGCGCACAGCTTCATAGATCGGCGCGAGCCGGCCATACATGTCGATGAGCAGGCCCGCGTAACCCGCGAGATACCGCCTCGGATCCGGCTCCGCTCTGACTGCAAGCGAGGCCGGCCGCAGGGGGAACGGGATCGGTTCGTCGTCGCCGACCAGGGCGACGTCATACGCCTTCTTGAGGAGCTCCTTCTTGCCGCCGACGGAGGTGAAGACCGTGGCGCGACTCACACCAGCCGCCTCCGCGATAGTTTCGATCGACGTCGCCACGTAGCCATGCTCGATGAATGAGGCGGCGGCCGCATCGATGATGGCGCGACGGGTCGCCGCCGCTTGAGCCTTGCGCAGCGGAGAATCGTACGACCGCTTGACATCCGAGGGACTGTTCATCAGACTCCGAGTATAACCACCAGACGCAAGGTCTGGTTATAGTACGTTCGGAGGATGGGATGCCCGAGCAGGCGGCGGATCCGATGTTGTCGGTGGTGACACGACTCCGTGATGCGATGAACGAGCATGATCTCGAGGCCCTCGTGGACGTATTCGATCCGGACTTCGTCAGCGAGACGCCGGCGCACCCGCAGCGTACCTTTCGCGGTGCCGACCAGGTGCGGCGCAACTGGGAGCAGATCTTTGCCGGAGTGCCGGATCTGCGAGCCGATCTTCTGGATGCCGTCGTCGAGGGCGACACGGTGTGGTCCGAGTGGGACTGGCACGGCACGCGCCGGGATGGCTCGGCGCACCGGATGCGTGGCGTGACGATCCAGCGCGTCAAGGATTCCCGCGCGGTCTCGGTCCGTTTCTACATGGAGCCCGTCGACGAAGGCGGTCCCGCGGCAGGCGAAGCGGTTCGACGGATCGTGTCTGGCGAATCGTCGATGGCACCGGCGGTGCAGCGATGATCCTGGTCGCGGGCGGAACGGGGATGCTCGGTCGCTCGCTCATCCCGCTTCTCGCAGGCCATGGAGAACCGATCCGAGTCCTCACCAGGGGAGGCCGGCCGAGTCCGCAGCTGGCGCTGCCGGGGATCGAGACAGCGATCGGTGACGTCCAGCATCCCGAAACGCTTCGGCGCGCGATGGTCGGGGTGCGGACGGTCATCTCGGCGATCAACGGCTTCGGAGGCGACGGAGCCCTTGGCGTGAAGGCGATCGACCGCGACGGCAACGTCAACCTCATCGACGCGGCCGAAGCGGCCGGCGTCGAGCACTTCGTCCTGGTGTCGATCCAGCAGGCAGCCGCCGACCATCCCATCGAGCTCTTCCGGATGAAGGCCGCCGCCGAGCAGCGGCTCAGGGCGAGCCGCCTGTCCTGGACCATGGTCCGACCGACCGCGTACCAGGAGACCTGGCTCGAGATCGTCGGGACGGCCGCTCGTGACGACGGGCAGCACCCGCGTCTTCGGGCGCGGTCAGAACCCGATCAACTTCGTCTCGGCAGGAGACGTCGCGCGCATCGTCGACATCGCCGTGACCGAGCCCGCCCTCCGTGGCGAAAGCGTGGACGTGCAGGGACCGGAGAATCTCACCTTCGACGAGTTCGTGGAGACCGTGAGGGCGTCGACGGGCGCAAAGGGGACCGTGAACCACGTTCCGCTCCCGATGCTGCGCCTGATGTCCCTCATCCTCCGCCCGATCAAGCCCGTCCTGGCCGGACAGATCGCGGCTGCGGTCGTGATGGACACCCGTGACATGACGGCCGATACGGACGAACGGGCGCGACGCTTCCCGCAGGTTCCATCGACGCCACTGCGCGACGTGGCCGCGCATCAGCTGCAGCCCGCCGCCGAGCCTGCAACCGGTCGGCCGCCGCTGACCCAGCCCTAGCCGGGCACCTACGGGCGCCGACGCGCTCACTTTCAGGCACCTGAGCCGCTACGCTTCGACGGTGGAACATGCGACGCGCCGTGATCATCGGCGGCGGGGTCGGCGGCACGAGCATCGCCTACCACCTCGCGGAGCGCGGCTGGACCGACGTCATCCTCGTCGATCGCGCCGAATTGACCTCGGGATCCACGTTCCATTCGGCCGGTCTGGTCGGCCAGCTGCGGGGCTCGGTGACGCTCACCAAGATGATGATGTACAGCGCCGACCTGTACCGGCGCCTGGCCGCCGAGACCGGCTCCGATCCGTCGTGGCACGAGGTCGGGTCGCTGCGACTGGCCTCCACACCCGAGCGCTTCGAGGAGCTCCGACGCCAGGCCGGCTGGGCCAAGACGTTCG
This sequence comes from uncultured Chloroflexia bacterium, assembly GCA_963776385.1. Classification (GTDB taxonomy): domain Bacteria; phylum Chloroflexota; class Limnocylindria; order Limnocylindrales; family CSP1-4; genus SPCO01. Next base: position 239,392 of record CAVZME010000011.1, on the reverse strand, counting down.
GTCTGCCGCTCGACCTGGTCACCGCGCGGGAAGCCCAGGATCGTTTCCCGCTGATGTCGACCGAGGGCGTCCTGGGCGCCGTCTGGCTGCCGACCGATGGCTGGCTCGACCCATCCGGCCTCGCCAACGCGCTGGCCGCCGGGGCCCGCCAGAAAGGCGTCCAGATCCGGACGCAGACAAGGGTCGTGGCGATCGGCACGGACCGCGGTCGCGTCACAGGTGTGACCGTCGAGCACGAGGGCGAGCGGACCGACATCGCGGCCGAGATCGTCGTCAACGCAGGTGGCATGTTCGCCCCCGAGATCGGCCGGATGGTCGGCGTCACCGTCCCGATCATCCCGATGGCACACCAATACCTCTTCACCGAGCCGATCGACGGCGTCCACTCCGGTCTCCCGCAGCTCCGCGACCCGGACAACCTCGTCTACTTCCGCGAGGAGGTCGGTGGCCTGTGCATGGGCGGCTACGAGCGCGACCCAGCGCCGTGGTCGCTCGACGGCGTCCCGTCCGACTTCAACGGCAAGCTCCTGGCACCCGACATGGAGCGCTTCCAGCCGATCATGGAAGGCGCAGTCCTGCGCGTCCCGGCGATGGCCGACGCGGGCGTCAACCGCGTCATCAACGGCCCGGAGGGCTTCACCCCCGACAACGAGTTCATCCTCGGCGAATCGGAGGTCGGCGGCTTCTTCGTGGCGGCGGGGTTCTCGGCGCACGGCATCGCGGGCGCGGGCGGGATCGGTCGTCAGGTCGCGTCCTGGATCGTCGATGGCGAGCCGGAGCTCGACCTCTGGAAGATGGACATCCGCCGCTTCGGGCCGGCCTACCGCAGCCAGTCGTACACGCTGGCGCGCTCGATCGAGAACTACGCGACCTACTACGACATCCACTACCCGAACGAGGAGCGCCAGGCCGGCCGCCCCCTCCGGATGGCACCGACCTACCCGATCCTCGAGGGCCTGGGCGCCGTCTTCGGCGAGAAGTCCGGCTGGGAGCGCCCGAACTGGTTCGAGTCGAACGCCGCCGCCGGTGACGAAGGGCTCAGACCTCGTGGCTGGGCAGGCGAACACTGGTCGCCGGCGATCGGCGCCGAGGCACTGGCCACGCGGCAGGCAGCCGGCCTGTTCGACGAGACCTCGTTCGCGAAGATCGAGATCGTCGGGCCGGGGGCGGTCTCGTTCCTCCAGTCGATGTGTGCGAATGACGTGGACGCGCCGGTCGGGCGGATCGTCTACACGCAGCTTCTGAACCGGCGCGGCGGCATCGAATGCGACGTGACGGTCACCCGGGTCGCCGCAGACCGCTATCTGTTCATCACGGGTACCGCGTTCGGGCAGCACGACATGGCCTGGCTGCGCCGACACCTCCCGGGCGACGGGAGCGTGCTGCTCAACGACCTGACATCGGGTCGCGTGTGCTTCGCTCTGTGGGGACCACGCGCCCGCGACATCCTGGCGTCCGTCACGCGCGACGACGTCTCCGATACCGGTTTCCCGTTCCTCACCGCGCGCGCCATGACGATCGGTTCCGTGCCGGTCTACGCCTTGCGGGTCACCTACGTCGGGGAGCTGGGCTGGGAGCTCTACGCGCACACCGAGTTCGGCGTCGCGCTCTGGCGGACGCTCTGGGAGGCCGGTCAGCCCCACGGCATGGTCGCCGGCGGCTACCGCGCGATCGACGCGCTCCGGATCGAGAAGGGCTATCGCGTCTGGTCGAGCGACATCACGCCGGACGAGACTCCGTACGAAGCCGGGCTCGGCTTTGCGGTCGCGCTGGACAAGGGCGTCGACTTCATCGGTCGCGAGGCGCTCGTCGCAGCGAAGGCCGCCGGTCCGCGGCAAGCGCCTGCGCTGTCTCGTACTGGATGACCCGCGCTCGGTCTGTCTCGGCAACGAACCCGTCCGCCTTGGCGGCGAGATCGTGGGTCGGGTCACGACGGGCGGCTACGGCTTCGCCGTCGAGCGCTCGATCGCCTACGCGTACCTGCCGCCGACCGCGCCGATCGGGGCGCGTGGCGAGGTCGAGGTCTTCGGCGAGTGGATCGGCTTCGAGGTCGCCCGAGAGCCGCTGTACGACCCGGACGGAACGAGGATCCGCGCATGACCGATGCCCGCCACGACGAGTGGCTCGCCTTCGCACTCACTTGCGCCGACGCCGCGGACACGCTGGCGCTCGAGCACTTCCGCCGCGACCTCGTCATCGAGACGAAGCCCGATCGCACGTTCGTGACCCAGGCCGACACCGCTATCGAGCGTCGGATCCGGGGCCTCATCGGCGGGGCGTTTCCCGACCACGGTCTGGTCGGCGAGGAATACGGCACGGAGGACGGCGCCGGGACCGTCCGCTGGTACATCGATCCGATCGACGGCACGCACAACTTCATGCGCGGCGTGCCGCTGTTCGGCACGTTGCTCGCGGTCGAGGAGGACGGCGAGCTCGTCGTCGGCGTGATGAGTGCTCCGGCGATCGGCGAGCGCTGGTACGCGTCGCGCGGTGGCGGATCGTGGGCGATCGGTTCGCTCGGCCCCGCGGCCGGCGTTGCGCGACGGGTCGGCGTGTCGAAGGTCAGCGCGATCGCCGACGCCCAGGTGCTCTACTCGTCGCCGCTCGACATCGAAGCGAGCGGGGAGGCGCCGGGTTTCGATGCCCTCGTCCGCTCGGCCTGGCGCGATCGTGGTTTCGGCGACTTCTGGGGGTATGCGCTCGTCGCTGAGGGTGCTGCCGAGGCGATGATCGAGGTCGGCCCGAACAGCTGGGACCTCGCCGCTCCGTCGATCGTCGTCGAGGAGGCGGGCGGCCGGATGACCGACATCCACGGCGTCCGGTCGATCCACACCGGGACTGCCCTCGCGACCAACGGCCTCCTCCACGATCACGTCATCCGAGCGCTCGAAGGGTAGCGATCAGCTGTCCGGTGCTCGTCGTCGCCGGGTCAGGCCGGCCGCGAGCCCGAGCCCGAGTGCCAGGGCGAGCAGCCCGAATCCGAGGTCGATGACCGCCGCGATCACGACGCAGACGACGGCATAGGCGACCAGGACGGCGACCTCGATCGGCCCTCTGACGGACCCGGCCGCCGGCGTGGCGAACGACGTCAGGGACCCGGGCGCCGGCACGCCGGTCATCTGCATCAGATGAGCGGTCGTCGACCGCAGGATGGCGATCGTCTTGTCGTCGACCAGGTCCTCGACGACGGCGGCCATCGCGGCCTCCTCGAAGGCCGCCGCTGCCGCCACTCGATCATCCGCACGAGTGACCGAGACGGCCATGTCCGTCACCGCCCATGTCCCGCTGAAGCCGGCGTTCGCGAACATCCGCATGACGGTCTCGCGGACCGTGGCCGTCGCCTCATACAGCAGATCACCGCGCCCGGCGAGCATCGCGGCCTCGGTCGCCCGATCGCGTGCGCCCTCGCGGGTCTTGTCCGGCCCGGCCACGACCACGACTTGCAGGTCGATCCTCGTCAATGCGTCGAGCAGGGCGGCGACGCGGGCACGGGCTGCACCGGCTCCGTGATCGTCGTCCACGGAAGCTAGGCTCCGGCGGCGGTCAGACTCTCGTCAAGGATCGACAGCGCGAGATCGACCTCGGCGGCCGTGGTCACAAGCGGCGGGATGATCCGGATGACGTTGACGTACGTGCCCGCGGTCAGGACGATGAGGTTCCGGGCGAGCGCCTCGGCCTGGATCCGCTTCGTCAGGTCCGGGTCGGGCACGCGGCCGTCGCCGACACCCGGCTTGATGAGCTCGATCGCGACCATGAGCCCGAGCCCGCGCGCATCGCCGATCGCCGGGTAGCGTCCGGCGAGCTCCCGGAGGCCGGCCAGGAACTGGTCCCCCCGCGCGCGAGCGTTGGCCACCAGGCCCTCGTCCTCGATCACGTCGAGCGTCGCGTTGGCCGCCGCGCACGAGACCACGTTTCCGCCGTAGGTGCCGCCGTGCGTCCCAGGCTTCCAGGCGCTCATCAGGTCGGCTCGCGCCAGGATGCCGGAGAGTGGCATCCCGGAGGCGATGCCCTTGGCCATGACGAGGATGTCCGGCTCGACGCCCCAGTTCTGGACGGCGAACATCTCGCCCGTCCGCCCGAACCCGGTCTGGACCTCGTCGGCGATGAGCAGGATGCCGTGCTGCCGGGTGATCTCGCGCAGCCGCGGCAGGAAGCCGGGCGGTGGCACGACGTAGCCGCCCTCGCCGAGGACGGGCTCGATGATGATGCCCGCGACCCGGTCCGGGTAGATGAACTGGTGGAAGGTCAGGTCGAGCTGCTCCTCCCAGTCGCAGGTGCACGCCTCGGGCGAGTGCGCACCGCCGGCGGCCCGGTAGCAGTACGGATAGGCCGTGTGATAGACCGACCCGGGCAGCGGTTCGAAGGAGCCGCGGTAGACGTCCTTGGCGGTCGTCAGGGCCATCGTCTGGGCAGTCCGGCCGTGATAGCCGTAGCGGAACGCGAGCATCGCCGGCCGGCCCGTCGCGACCCGGGCGAGCTTGACCGAGGCTTCGACCGCCTCCGCTCCCGAATTGGCGAGGAACGCCTGCCACGGACCGCCCGGGAGGAGCCCGCGCAACCGGTCGTACAGCCGCAGACCGGGCTCGTGGTAGGTGATGTTCTGCTGGGAGTGGATGATCTTGGCCGCCTGGGCCGCGATGGCGGCCGCGACGCGCGGATGGGCGTGCCCGGTGTTGGTGACACCGATCCCCGACGAATAGTCGAGGTAGCGCGTGCCGTCACGGGTGATCAGCCACGAGCCCTCGCCATGGTCGACGTCGAGGTTGGTGATCCGGCTCCACACCGCGGGCACGACCGAGTGCTCGGGCAGGGGAGTGGTGGCGGGATCGATCTTGAGTGCCATGGGGTCCTCGCCTTAGTTCGCCGGCGCGGATTGGGCAGCCTGGAGACGCGCGACTTCGCGAGCGGCCTCCTGAGCTGCGATGCGCCTGTCCCGTCGCTCCGATCTGCGCTCCCAGAGGGTGCCCAGGGCGACGATCCCGACAGCACCCACGAAGACCATCGTGCCGATGACATGGACCTGTGGCGGAAGGTTGTTCTTGATGCTCGCCCACACCCAGATCGGGAAGGTCGTCGCCGTCCCGGATGTGAAGTTCGTGATGATGAAGTCGTCGATCGACAAGGAGAACGCGAGCAGGGCGCCGGCCAGGATCCCCGGGAGGATGAGCGGGAAGGTCACCTTCCAGAAGGTGGTCCACGGGTTCGCCCCGAGGTCCATGGCAGCCTCCTCGAGGTGGCGCGGAAAGCCCTGCATCCGGGCTCGAACCGTCACGACGACGAAGCTGATGTTGAACATGACATGTGCGATGAGGATCGTCTGGACGCCGAGCGGGAACAGCGTGCTGCCGGTGATGGTCTTCAGGGGTTCTGACGCGGTCCCGACGAACAACGTCAGCAGGCTCGCACCAAGGACGATCTCGGGCGTCGCCATCGGGATGAAGATGAACAGGCTGACGCCCGACCGCCCGCCGAAGTTGTAGCGCGACAGCGCCAGCGCGATCAGCGTTCCGAGGATCGTCGCGATGAACGTCGAGACCGTCGCGACCGCCAGGCTCGTGGTGATGGCACCTTCGAGTCCGGGTCGACCGAATGGGTTTCCCCACGCCGCCAGCGAGAACTGTCCCCACACGAAATTGAAACGGCCGGGAGGATCGTTGAACGAGAACGCGATCATCACCAGGATGGGCAGGGCCAGGTAAAAGAGGGCCATGACCACGAAGACCGGGAGCAGCCAGCGGTCGACGAGCTTGGTCGCCCGGCGGGCAGGGCTGGCCTTTCGCGTTCCGACCGCTTCACTTGCGATGGGCGTGGCGATCGTGCTCATTCCGCGCCTCCGGTGAGCTCGTCCGTCCCGAGCGCCCGGGCGTAGACGAAGATCGCGATCAGGATGCCCGCCATCAGCAGGAAGGACAGTGCCGCAGCGGTCGGGTAGTCGTTCTGGGCCAGATAGCGGTTCTGGATGACGTTCCCGATCATCTGGGTCTTCGGGTTACCCAGCAGGTCGGCGTTCACGTAGTCGCCGATGGCGGGGATGAACGTCAGGATCGACCCGGCGAAGACGCCCGACAGGCTGAGCGGGAAGATGATCTTGGTGAAGGATTCGGAGACCAACAGGGTGGCGATGGTCGCCCCGGTGATGCCGCCGATGGCGGCGACCGCCACGGTGGCCGGGAGGGTGTCCAGTCCGAGTGGCAGGTAGCCGAACCCTGCCATCAGAAGGACCGCGAGGCCACCGCCGACCACGCCACCGATCAACGCGCCGCCCTGCCGCCACGGACCGGCGTAGAGATCCTTCGCCGCCTCGATGAGGCGCCGGTCGATCTTTTCGAGTGAGACGTAGAGCGGCAGCACCATGAACGGAAGGAACTGGTAGGTCAGTCCGGAGACGACCGCGAGGGGAGTGCCGAGGATGCTGAAGTTCGGGGGCACGATCCCGAGCCAATCGCGGATGATCGAGAGGAAGGCCCCGTCGTTCCCGAGGATGATCTTCCAGGAGATCGTGCGGATCAGGAAGCTCGTGAAGAACGGTGCGATCACGAGGAAGAGCAGGAAATTCTTGTAACGGCCACCGCGAAACGCGATGCCGTAGGCAAGTGGATAGCCGATGAGCAGGCACAGCAGCGTTGCCAGCCCGCCGTAGATCAGCGAGTTGCCGAACTGCAGCGGAAAGTCAGTGAGGGCATTGGCGTAGTTCTCCCACGCCCAGGTGAATTCGTAGGTCTTGGCCAGTCCGACGCCGCCTGCCTTCGTCGACAGCGACATCAGGAACATCTGGATATTCGGGAGGATGAAGAACAGCGCCAGGAACAGGAGACCGGGCGCCATCAGCAGGTATGGGACCAGCCAACGTCGTCGGATCACCGGTCTTCGTCTCCCATCGCCCCGAGACTTAGGTTCAGACGCCCTTCAGGTCGGCGTACAGCTCGTTGATCTTCGTTTCGGTCGCGTCGTCCCATGTCGGCTGCGGATGCTGCTTGGCGACCACGTCGGCGGGCGGGAACAACAGCGGGTTGGTTGCCAGCTCCGGATCGAGGGCCTTGATCGCCTCGCCGACGCCCTTGACCGGCGAGATGTAGTAGATGAAGTTGGCGAGCCGGGCGGCCCGTGTCACGTCGTACACCCAATCCATCATGAGTTCCGCGGTGTACTTATGCTGGGCACCCTTCGGGATCATCATGTTGTCGGTCGCGATCATCGACCCTTCCTCGGGGAAGATGAACCGGTCGTCTTCGCCACCGGACGATGCCAAGTCGCCGGACCACACGAAGGCGGCCCAGGTGTCCCCGCTCGCGAAGTCCTGAAGGTACGAGTTCCCCGTGAAGCCGCGGACGTGCGAGCTCTCGACGTACGGCTTGAGGTAGTCGTGCACGACCTGACCGTCGTCCGCGGTCATGACCTCGGCATCGTTGGTCGACGCCTTGCCCTGGGCCTGGAGCATCAGGTGGATGAGCGGGAAGGTGTCATGCGGGTCTTCGAGGAGCGTGACCTTCCCTGCGAACTTCGGGTCGAAGAGGTCTGCGACCTTGGTCAGGTCCCGACCCGTCGACTTGACGTTGTAGCCCACGCCGGTCGCGAACGACTGCCACGGGAAGTGGTAGTCGAACGTGGCATCCCATGGCTGGTCCTTCAATTCGTCACGCACGTTCGCGACGGCAGTCGGGGTGTTGGCATGGTCGATCTTCTCGGCCCACCCGGCGGCGACGACCTTGGAGGCCATCCAGTCGGTCAGCACGATCAGGTCCCAGCCGGTGTCCGCCCCAGCGACGAGCTGAGGCCGGATGGTGCCCATGAACGACTCGTTCTCGTCGATCGCGGCGTTCTTGTAGTTGATCTCCACGCCGTACTTGGCCTTGAAGTCGTCGAGGGTCGGCGAGGGAAGGTCGTATTCGTCGTCATCGGTGCCCAGCTTGCCGTCCGGGCCGGGGACCGTCGTCAGGTCGATGTAGGCGTCCCAGTTCGCGAAGTTCAGCGGCCCTGACGCCACCAGCGGTGCCGCACTCCCTGCCGGCGTTGCGCTCGCTGCGGGGGCAACGCCGGTCGACGGCGCTGCCGTGGCGGCCGCCGACGCGCTGGCGCCGGAATTGCTGGAGCACGCTGCGAGGAATGCGGCGACGCCGGTCAGCGCCGATCCCTGCAGGAAGCGGCGTCGGGTCAGCTCGCCGCGGTCGGGTGTCAGTCGGTCACTCATGAGATCTCCTCGGTGATTGCGGTGGGCCCGTTGGTGGCGGGCCCGACGGATGGCGCGGGACTGCTAGTCGCGAGTTGCTCGGCGTCGGCGATGACGAAGGAGTGGTCCGGAGACCAGGACATCTGGACATCCTCCCCGGGTGTCCAGAGTTCGGATCGCGTCGCGCGCTCGACATTCTGTTCGAAGACCGTCAAACGTGCACCGCCGCGGGCCTCGACGAGGTACTGCGTGCTCACACCCAGGTACGACGCGTCCACGACCACACCCGACAGCGCGTTGTGCCCCGCCGGCAACTCGACCGTTGTCTCGCGCAGCCTGATCTTCTCGGGACGAACGCCGACGCTGACGCGTCTGGGCGGCGGCGAGGGAGCCACGTGGGGCCCGGATCCGGGTGTCGTCCGCCAGCCGGACCGTCGCGTGGCTGCCGTCGATCCCCTCCACCGTCCCCGCGAGCAGGTTGCTGATCCCGAGGAAGCTCGCCACGAACCGCGTCGCCGGGCGCTCGTACAGGGCTTCGGGATCACCGAGCTGTTCGTAGCGTCCCTTGTTCATCACGGCGATCCGATCCGACATCGTCATCGCCTCTTCCTGATCATGGGTCACGTAGATGAACGTGATGCCGACCTCTTGCTGGATCCGCTTCAACTCGACCTGCATCTGCTTTCGCAGCTTGAGGTCGAGGGCACCAAGCGGTTCATCAAGCAGGAGGACCGCCGGCTTGTTGATCAGCGCCCGCGCCAGCGCCACGCGCTGGGCCTGGCCACCCGAGATCTGGGTCGGCTTGCGGCGATCGAAGCCGGGCAGCTCGACCAGCTCGAGCATCTCGGCGACCCGGCGATCGACCTCGCCGCCTTTGACGCCCTTGCGACGCAGGCCGAACGCCACGTTCTCGTGGATCGTCAGGTGCGGGAACAGGGCGTAGTTCTGGAAGACCGTGTTGACGTTCCGCCTGTACGGGGGCAGCCAGGTCACGTCCTCGCCCTGGAGTTCGATCAGACCGGAGGTCGGTTCCTCGAACCCCCCGATCATCCGCAGGGTCGTCGTCTTGCCGCAACCGGATGGGCCGAGCAGGCTGAAGAACTCGCCGTCCTTGACCTCGAGGTCGATGTGATCGACCGCCACCGCGTCGCCGAACATCTTGACCACGTCCACGAGCTTGACATCGACGGTGGGCACGTTCGCTCCGTAGGCTCTCGACACGAGGGACGCCCGCACGCGACGCGCGGCTTCGGACCGGGCGAGGATATGGTCGCGTGGCATGGAGTGTCAAGAACGCGAGACTCGCTGCCCCGGCAGCACATCAGTGCGGATTTCGTCGCTGCGAAGGGCCGCACGTGACGAAATCCGCGCGGCTCGCGCTCGACTCATCCGGCCAGCGCGGTCGCCGACCGCCCGCGGTACGATATCGACGCGTCCACCGTCAGAACCACCCACGACCCTGACCCGAAAGGGACCCGACCGCCGATGCCCAGCCTGACCCACGACGCCGTCATCGACGCGATGCGGACCGTCCAGGAGCCCGAACTCGGGCGCGACCTTGTCAGCCTCGAGATGGTCAAGAACGTCGTCATCGATGGCTCGGCGCTGTCGATGACCATCGAGCTGACGACGCCGGCCTGTCCGCTGAAAGACGAGATCGAGCGGACCACGAACGCCGCTCTGGGTGCGATCGGTGCGACCAGCGTCGACATCACCTGGGGCGCGATGGTCCGCCGCTCGCAGCCGCGCCAGGCGGAGCAGCTGGTGCCGGGCGTCAAGAACATCATCGCTGTCGCGTCGGGCAAGGGCGGCGTCGGCAAGAGCACGGTCAGCGTCAACCTGGCGGTCGCGCTGGCGCAGGCAGGCGCGTCGGTCGGCCTCCTCGATGCCGACATCACCGGCCCGAACATCCCGCTGATGCTCGGGCCTCGAGGGCCAGCCCAAGGCGAGCGAGAACAACAAGATCACGCCGCTCGAGCGCTACGGGGTCAAGGCGATCTCGATCCAGTTCTTCGTGCCCGAAGGTCAGCCGATCGTCTGGCGCGGGCCCCTCGTCGGTGGCGCCATCCAGCAGTTCCTGCGGGACGTTGACTGGGGCGAGCTCGACTACCTCGTCATCGACCTTCCGCCGGGCACGTCCGATGCCCAGCTGACGCTCGCCCAGGCCGTGCCGATCTCGGGCGCCGTGCTCGTCACGACGCCCCAGGCGGTGTCGCTCGCCGATGTCGGCAAGGCGCTCGCGATGTTCCATCGGATGAGCGTCCCGGTCATCGGCCTGGTCGAGAACATGACCGCGTTCGCCTGTCCCCATTGCGGCGAGCTGACCGAGATCTTCGGTCGTGGCGGCGGCGAGCGCTTCGCGGCCGAGCATGACCTCGAGTATCTCGGCGGCATCCCGCTCGACATCACCGTCCGCCAGGGGGGCGACGTCGGTGTCCCCGCGGTGGCCCAGCGCGAGCCGGGTCCGGCCGGCGCGCGCCATGACCGCCATCGCCCAGGTCGTGGCCGCGCGGATGAGCGTCCGTGCAGCCACGGCCGCCGCGCAGCCGGTGCTGACGATCTCCTGACCGGTCGGACGGGCCGCTAGACTGGCGGGCCGAGGGAATCGCCGAGGAGCCGACTCGTGCCGTGTCCATCATGCGGCGCCCCAACGACCAAGCGCGCCCGCTACTGCGACCAATGCGGTGCGCACCTCGTCCCGCCGCGCCCGGCGCGCGGCACGGCGACGGCACGAAGGGCAGACGGCAGCGCCCGCGGGAGGCTGGCGACCGGCGGGTCGTGACCGCCCTGTTCGCCGACCTCGTGGACTACGTCCGGATGATCGCCGAGCACGATCCGGAAGAGGTCCGGGCACGCGTCGGGGCCGCGCTTCGCGGGATGGCCGATACGATCGAGCGTCTCGACGGGACGCGCGAGAAGTTCATCGGCGATGCCGTCTTCGCGGTCTTCGGCTGGCCGCGGGCGCACGACGACGATCCGGTCCGCGCATCGCTCGCGGCACTGGCGATCCGTGCCTCACTTCGCGAGCCTGTCGACGGCGGGGAGCCACTCGAGGTCCGGATCGGGCTGGCGACCGGCGAGGTGGTCGCCGGATCACGCGGCGACGGGACGGGCGACTTCGCGGTCACGGGCGAGGCGATCACGACGGCCGCCCGGATCCAGTCCCTGGCCCGGCCCGGCGAGATCCTGCTCGACGAGGCGACGGTGCGTGGCGCGCGCGATCGACTGGCGGTGGACGATCGCGGCTCGGTCGTGCTGCGCGGCCAGTCCTCGGTCGTCCGCCTGTTCGCGCTGACCGGTGAGGTCGGCCTGACCTGGCCGACGAGTCACCGCGCCTCGCTCCGACAACCCGCTGGTCGGTCGTCGCGACGAGGCGGCGCGGATCCGGAAGGTCCTTCGCCGAACGCGCCGCACGGGCAAGGGAGCGGTGGTGCTGTTGACGGGCGACGCCGGGATGGGCAAGTCGCGACTGGTGGCCGACCTGGAGCCGGACGCCCGCGGGATCGGGTTCGCCTGGACCTGGACCGAGAGCGTGTCGTATGGGCGCGGCGAGCCGTATCGCTTCGCCCGTGTCTTCGCGCAGGCGGTCGCGGAGGAGCACGGCATCGATTCGGGGAGCTTCGCGCGCCAGCTGCTGTTCGACGCCGACACGGACGCGGTCGACCGTCCGGCGCTATGGCGGTGCGATCGCGGCCATCGCCCGGGCGGCCGCGTTCAGCGGCTGGGAAGCGGAAGCCGAGCACGTCCCGGACGATCCGACCGAGACCGCGGCGATCCTCGGGGAGGTCGGTATCGCCTACGTCGAACGCCTCCTCGCGAATGATGGCCCGCGCGTGGTCGTCCTCGACGATGTCCACTGGATCGACACGTCGAGCATCGGTCTCCTCGAACAGATCGTGACCGCCGCCGACGATCGGCCGCTTGTCGTCGTCGCGACGATGCGCCCGGGTCCCCTGCCGGCCTGGGCGGCCCTACCCCACGTCGAACGGATCGACCTGACAGGCCTGACCGCGCCAGAGACGGCGCAGCTGGCCACGATCGTCGCCCGCGCCGCACTCGATGCCGACGATGCACGCCAGATCCACGAACGGACCCAGGGCAACCCGCTGTTCATCGGCGAGACCGTCCGAGCATCGATCGAGGACGGCACGCTCGAACTGCGCGACGGCCGGATGAGCCTCGTCGAATCCAGGGCTCCGAAGTGCCGCTGACCCTGCGGGCCGTCCTCGGCGCACGCATCGACGGCCTCGACGGGCCGGCGCGGGACGTGCTCCGTGTCGCCTCCGTCATCGGGATCGGATTCCGGGACGACGAGCTCGAGGACCTGCTGGAGCGACCGATCCCGACGGGAGCCCTCGACAGGCTGGCCGAGTCCGCGCTCGTCGTTCCCCTTGACGGCGGCGTCTGGCGCTTCAGCCACCCCCTTGTGCACGACGCGGCATACGCCGGGCTCCTCGCCTCGCGCCGGCGCCGCCTGCACGCCCGGCTCGCCGATCGCATCGAAGCTGGAGTGCGGCCCGTCTCGGTCCCTGCGCTGGCGGTCCACCGGGCGGCCTCGGGCGATGCCGAACGGGCCATCCCGCTGCTCGTCGAGGCAGCATCTGCGGCCCAGTCGATGGGCGCTGCATCCGAGGCGGCCGGCTTCTGGCGTAGCGCGGCGGAGCTGACCAAGGAGCCGTCAGAGGAAGCACGGTTCCGAACCGCAGCCGAGTCGGCAATGGCTGGCGGCGCGCACTCGAGCCTCAGACCGCGGGCACGCCCCCCATCGAAGGCGTGAGCGACAGCGACAGGCCGGCCTGGGCGGGCCTGATCCACGGGCCGGCCTCCTTGCATCTGGCCTGTATCTCATCGAGCCGGTCAGGATCGAAATGGACGATCAGCGTGGTGCGAGCCTCGGCTCGTCGTGCCAGGTCGATCGCCTCCTCGACGGTCAGGTGGCCGCGAACCGAGTCATCGTCCGCAGCCGAGCGCAAGGCGGCCTCGACGAGCAGCAGGTCAGCCCCGCGCGCGAAGTCCACCGCGGCATCGTCGGGTCCGGTGTCCCCGGTATACACGAGACGGATGCCATCGGGCGTCTCGATCGAGGCCGCCCAGGCTGGGACGTAATGCCGGCTGGGTTGCAGACGGACCGTCAATGGCCCGATCCGCAGCGGTTCATCGGTGTCGTACTCGGCGATGTCGAATGCGCTGTCGAAGAAGCCCGGTCGCTCCGAGATCGCGCGTGCGAGCGCTGTCATCCGGTCCCGACCTCCGGGCGGCAAGTAGACCGGCAGACGGGTCTGCGCCTCGGCGCCCCACGGGAACAGATAGCGCAGGGCGGCCAGGTCGATGTAGTGATCGGCGTGCATGTGGCCGATGATGACCGCGCTGAGCGTCCGCGGATCCATCCGGCGGGCCAGGCGGCGGGCCACGCCCTGTCCCGCGTCGAGAAGGATGGAGGTCGAGTCCCAGTCCACGAGATAGCCCGAGGCGGGTGACGCCGGGTGCGGGGCTGCCGTGCTGCATCCGAGCACGGTCATCTGAAGACGTCGGACGGGGGCGTCGGTCATCGCCGCAGATGGTAGGCGCTGCGGCCGGTGCCCTGCAGCCGCGTCACGACCTCTGCGATGTCGGGCGACGGACATGCTGTGCGCGAGCGCAACGGGGCTGGCGTGACGCTCGCGGGGCGCTAGGATGCTCGCGCATGCTCGCCGGCCGTCCGCTCGTCGCCTCCCTGGCCCGGATCCCGTTCTTCTCGGGCCTTGATGCCGCCGCCCTGGAGCGAGTCGCCGCCGGGACCCGGACGCGCCGCTTCCGCAGAGGCGAAGTCATCTTCCACGCTGGTGATCCCGGTGACGCCCTGTTCATCATCGTCAGCGGCGAGGTGAAGATCGCGGTTCCGTCGGAATCGGGCGAAGAGGCCATCCTGACGACCCTCAACGAGGGCGACGTCTTCGGCGAGCTGGCCCTCCTTGACGGGGCTCCGCGGTCCGCCACCGCCGCGGCGCTCGTTGCGACGGAGACGGTCGTCCTGCCCCGCGACAGGTTCCGGGAATTGGTCGCCACCGAGCCCGTGATCCGGGATGCCCTGCTCGCCTCGATCGCCGGCGAGCTCCGTCGCCTGACCACCCACGTGGAGGAGCTCCATTTCCTCGACATGACGGGGCGGTTGGCGGCCCGACTCGTCCGGCTGGCCGGGGAATCGGGTCCGGCAAGGCGTCGACGGGGCCATCCACCTGCGGGCGAGCCTCACCCAGGCCGAACTGGCCTCGATGGTCGGCTGCACGCGTCAGAGCGTGAACAAGCTGCTCGGCCAATTCAGCGACGCAGGCTTCGTCCGGCTCGATCGAGACGGGATCTCCGTGACCGACCTTGCCGGCCTCGTGGCGGCGTCCCACCGCTGACCGGGTCTTAGGCCGGTCGGTCCTCGCGCAGCGCCTCGAGCAGGCTGGCGGCCGCCGTGAGGGCCGACCTGGAGCGCCCCATCGGCCCGGTGAGGAAGACGCTCCGGCGGACCCGACGCGAACCGTGCGGGGTCGAGATCGCGATCGAGACAGCGGTGTCGCCGGTCCGCGGACGCGCCCGCACTGCGAGTCCGACGTCAGCGCCACCGAGCTCGCGGGCGCGCAGCGCATAGCGTTCGAGGTCGTCCGGGTCGTCCGCGTCGTCGTTGCCGGTGTCGTCGGTGGCAAGTCCATGGGCGCCGGCCGCGGGCGCGTCGGCTGCGATCGACTCATCGAAGCGGATCCACGGGGCATCGCCGAGGAGCGCGTTCAGGCTGCCGCCCGTCCCGATCTCGACGATGGCCATCGTCCAACCGAGGTCCGCGAGGCGTGCCCCGATCGCCTGGCTCCAGGTGATGTCACCCGTCGCCCAGACGTACCGGTCGATGTGTGCCAGGACCTCGGCCGCTGCCGTCTCGACCAGTTCTGCCGCCGATCGTCCTGCGTCAGCGACGGCAGAGACCCGGACATCGACGGCCTCGGCTCGGGCGTAGGTGGCGACGATCGGATTGGACGACCGCAGGAGCGACTCGCCGAGGAGTTCCGCGAGCTGCGATTCGCCGATACCCGCCAGGCGATAGGTCCGTGACGCGACGTCCGCCCCGAGGCCGCGGTCCCGAAGGCGCGGCAGGACCTGGTCGGTCCACATCGGGCGCATCTCGCGCGGCGGACCGGGCATCGCCACGACGATCCGGCCATCCGGGCGGGTCACGAACCAGCCCGGCGCCGTGCCATTGGGGTTGGCGAGCGGCTGCGACGACGGGATCCGCCAGGCCTGCTTCAGGTTCAGTTCGGGGAACGCCATCTCGCGCCGACGCCAGAGTTCGCGCAACCAGGCCTCGAGTGTCGGATCGATGGCGACCGTCTCCCCGCAGGCTGCCGCGATCGCCTCCCGGGTCAGGTCGTCGGGCGTCGGTCCCAGGCCGCCGGTCGAGATGACGATGTCCGCGCGCGTGAGCCCGGCGGCGAACGCCTCGGTCACCACGGCGAGATCGTCGGGCAGGGCGGTCAGGCGCCCGACGCGCACGCCGGCGTCCGTCAACGAACGTGCCAGTTCGCCGGCATTCGTGTCGCGGGTGTCGCCGACGGTCAGCTCCGTCCCGATGCTCAGGAGCTCGGCGGTCAGCAGGCGGCGAGGTTCGGTTCCGGGCATCGCTGCCAGCGTAGCGTCCGCCGACCGGGGCTGGATGCCGCCGATGCGCTGGTATCATCGCCGCGGACCCCCAGCCACGACGCCAGCCGGAGCACGACCCTGGACGATCCGACCAACGACCCGCACCACCGCCGCCGCCGACGCGCCGCCGCCGGCCGACGCACCGCGGCCGCCCGGCGGCTCCGGCTCGGTGCCGCCACGCGGTCCTCGCCGCGCGCCGCCCGGCCTGCGCGCCCAGATCGGCGCCACCCGCGACGCGGCGATGGCGCTCGTCGTCGCCCACATCGACCTTGCCAAGGCGGAGGCGGGCGCCATCGCGCGCGAGGTCGGTCAGGTCGCGGCGCTCGGCTTCCTTGCCTTCCTGCTCGTCGTCTTCGCCGTCTTCCTCCTCGTCATCGGCACGTCGCTCGGGATCGGGGAGTGGGTCCTCGGGTCGATGGGCTGGGGCGTCGTCCACGGCGTCGAGCTGTTCCTCTCGGTCGCGATGGCCGCGGTCCTCCTCGCCGTCGGGATCTCCGGGCGGCGGATCGGCGGCGCGTTGCTCGTGTCGATCGTCGTCGGCATCGTCATCGGGGTCGTCCTGGGTCTCGACCTCCTCAACCAGCTGTACGCGACCATCGGTGACCGGACGGGCCTTGCCGTCGACCCGGGCGTCCGCCCGCTCGTCGTCGGAGTGTTGCATCGGCGGGGCACTCGGCCTCATCGTCGGCATCGTGGTGGCGATCCGGATGAACAGCGGCGGCGGCGGGCGCTTCGTCGCCTGGGCCGGTCTCACCGTGTTCGGCGTCGCTCTGGGCGCATTCACGGCCATCACCTTCAGTCCGCAGGTCGGCGCCGGCATCGGCATCTTCGTCGGCTATCTCACGTGGATGGCGCTGATGGCCCTCGACGTGTCGCGGACCGGGATCGACGTCGAGGCGCTCAAGACCAGGTTCACGCCCGTCCAGACCATCGATACCAGCAAGGAGACCCTCGAGTGGCTACAGAAACGGATGCCGCCCGGGATCGGGTCCTAGCGGCCCGCGCCGCGCTGGGCGAGGAACTGGAGGTCCTCGAGGCCTCCGCTCGCGCTGCGGTGGATGTGCCCGCCAAGATCCGACGAAGCCCGGGCAGGGCCGCCGCCGTCGCGGGTGGGACCGCGTTCATCGTCCTCGGTGGACCGAAACGGATCTTCCGTCGCGGCAAGCGGGCGGTCTTCGGGGCGCCTGAACCGCTGCCGGAGTCGATGCTGCCGGACGAGGTCGAGAAGGCGCTGCGCGAACTCGGGAATGACGGGCGGAAGGTCCGCGGTGCCCTCGAGCGCGACTTCGCGGCGTATGCCAAGCAGGCCCAGCGCGACCGGACGCGGATCCGGACGCTGCTGCTCCTGACCGTCGCCCGGCCGTTGCTGTCCAGCGCGACGAAGGCCACCACGAACTGGCTCTTCCGGACGGACGACGAAGGCTTCCAGGCGCGGCTCGCGAAGATCCGCGAAAGGGCGAAGAAGGTCTCCGGGGACGACGCGGCGCCGTCCGTCGACGACGACATCGCCGGCGCGTCCGGCCTCTGACGCTCGGTCTCCACGGCGGCTCGCGCTAGACTTCGCGGCGGGCGAGTGGCGGAATGGCAGACGCGCCGGCCTTAGGAGCCGGTGCCGCGTGAGCGGCGTGGAGGTTCGATCCCTCTCTCGCCTACGAACACCGATACCTCGGGAGAGGTCACCGTCGATGCCGCACGCGGCCCCGGTCCGGCCTCCGCCCGTATACTGCCCGGGCGATGCAGATCACCAAGACACCCGGCCCGAAGTCCACCGTGCTCCTCGAGATCGAGGTCCCGTCCGAGCGCGTCAGCCGCGCCATGGACGAGTCCGTCCGGCACCTCGCCAAGCGGACCCGCGTCCCCGGCTTCCGTCCGGGCAAGGCGCCGCGCGCCGTCCTGGAGCGACACCTCGGTCCGGGTGCGGTCCTCGACGATGCGGTCGAGCACCTCGTCCAGGACAGCCTACCGCGACGCACTGGTCCAGGAGGACATCCTCCCGCTGACGAACGCCGAGGTCGATGTCGTCCAGGCCGAGGAGGGCCTGCCGCTCGATCTTCAAGGCGACCGTCCAGGTCCGCCCGGAGGTCGAGCTCGGCGACTACAAGCACTTCAATTTCGGGCCCGAGATCGACACGATCGACGACGCCCGGGTCAGCCAGGTCCTCGAGGAGTTGCGCGACCAGAACGCGACGCTCGCCGCGGTCGAAGGCCGCGGCGCCCAGGACGGCGACTATGCGGTCATCTCCTTCGTCGGGACGCGCGACGGCGAGCCGTTCGAGGGCGGATCGTCCGAGCGGATGCCGCTGATCCTCGGCCAGGAACGGCTCATCCCGGGCTTCGAGGCCAACCTCGTCGGGCTCGAGGTCGGCGGCTCGACCGAGTTCGACATCACCTTCCCTGACGATTACCCGGAGGCGGAGCTCGCAGGCCAGCAGGCTCACTTCGCGGTCGACCTCCGCGAGCTCCGCGAAAAGGTCCTGCCCGAACTCGACGAGGACTTCATCGGGACGCTCGGCGACTTCGCCGACGTCGACGCGCTGCGGGCCGACATCAAGCAGCGCCTCGAGCGGAACGCCCTCGACCGAGCGCGCCACGCGTTCGCCGACCGGATCATCGAGTACGCGGTCGCCAACGCGACCGTCGACCTGCCGGACATCCTCGTCGACCAGGAGGTCGAGGTGATGCACGACGAGTTCCGCGCCACGATCGCCCGCCAGGGGATCTCCGAGGAGGCGTACCTCAAGGCCGTCGACAAGACCGATGCCGACCTCCACACGGAGTTCCGGCCGGGCGCCGAGAAGCGGGTCACGACCCTGCTCGTGCTGTCCAAGGTCGCCGACACGGAGGGCCTCGACGGTCCCCGATGAAGAGGTCGACGCCGAGGTCGCCCGCGGGCGCGAGCGCTACCCGGATGACGCCAAGCTGCAGGCGTACTTCGACAGCGAGCGGGGCCGGTCGTACATCCGGAGCACCCTCCGCCGAAGCCGGGTCGTCGAGGGCCTGATCGACGAGTGGCTGGCCGACCATCCCGACCATCCGCCGCTGCCCCACCTCGAAGACGCGCCGTCGTCGGCGATCGAGGGCGGGCAGGCCGCGGCCAACGCCTCGATCGACGCGACCGATCCAGGTTCGATCGTCGACGAACGTGCCGACCCCGGCGGGCTGACCGCCCGACCCGTGCCCACTGAACCAGGGAGTCCAAGAATGCTCGTCCCCATGGTCATCGAGTCCTCCAGCCGGGGGGAGCGCGCCTACGACATCTACTCGCGCCTGTTGCGCGAGCGGATCATCTTCCTCGGCGACGCCATCGAGGACCACCTGGCGAACCTCGTCATCGCCCAGCTGCTGTTCCTCGAATCCGAGGACCCGGAGAAGGACATCAGCCTGTACATCAACTCGCCCGGTGGCCAGGTCACGTCCGGCCTCGCCATCTACGACACCATGCAGTACCTGCGCGCGCCGGTCAGCACGATCTGCATCGGCATGGCCGCCTCGATGGCCGCGGTCCTGCTGGCGGCCGGCGCCAAGGGCAAGCGCTACGCGCTCCCGAACAGCCGGATCATGATCCACCAGGGCTCGGGCGGGTTCCGCGGCAACGCCCCGGATGCGGTGATCCAGATGAAGGAGTGGGAGTATCTCGTCCAGCGGAACCACGAGATCCTGGCGCGCCACACCGGCCAGCCCCTCGAGAAGATCATCCACGACACGGACCGCGACTACTTCATGGCGCCCGAGGATGCGAGCGACTATGGCATCATCGACGCGGTCTACGCGGTCGAGAGCAGTTCGTTGATCGCGCAGGCACATGACGCCGGGATGGCCGGCGGCGAGGGTTCGAAGGCCGCCGAGGAGGCCGAAGCCGCAGAGACGGCAGACGCGCCCGAGCAGCCGAAGAAGAGCAAGGACCAGTAGGGCCGGGGACGGGCACAGTGACGACGTCGAGCAGCAGCACCAAGGGACCCAAGGTCCCGTATCGGTGTTCCTTCTGCGGGAAGAGCCAGGAGCAGGTCCGCAAGCTCATCGCGGGCCAGGGCGTCTATATCTGCGACGAGTGCATCAACCTGTGCCAGGAGATCATCGAGGAGGAGCTTCTCGAGACCCCGCGGCCGAAGGCGTCCAACGCCAAGCTCCCGAACCCGCATCAGATCAAGGACGCGCTCGACCAGTACGTCATCAGCCAGGAACGGGCCAAGAAGGTCCTCTCGGTCGCGGTCTACAACCACTACAAGCGGGTCAACGCCGGCCACCAGGTCGATGAGGTCGAACTCCAGAAGTCGAACGTCCTGCTCGTCGGGCCGACCGGTTCGGGCAAGACACTGCTTGCCCAGACGCTCGCTCGCGTGCTCGATGTCCCGTTCTGCATCGCCGATGCGACGTCGCTGACCGAGGCCGGCTACGTCGGCGAGGACGTCGAGAACATCCTCCTGCGCCTCATCCAGGCGGCCGATTTCGACGTCGCTCGCGCCCAGCGCGGGATCATCTACATCGACGAGATCGACAAGATCGCGCGCAAGGCGGACAACCCGTCGATCACCCGCGACGTCTCGGGCGAGGGCGTCCAGCAGGCGCTGCTCAAGATCCTCGAGGGCACCGTCGCGAACGTCCCGCCCCAGGGCGGCCGCAAGCACCCCCACCAGGACTTCATCCAGATCGACACGACCAACGTGCTGTTCATCTGCGGCGGCGCGTTCGACGGGCTCGAGCGGATCGTCGAGGAGCGCGTCGGGCGCCGGTCGATCGGGTTCGGCTCGAAGTCGGCCATGGGGCCGGTCGAGCGCGGCCGGATCCTCGAGAAGGTCATGCCGGAGGATCTGCTGAAGTTCGGGCTGATCCCCGAATTCATCGGCCGGCTGCCGGTGATGGTCACGCTGTCGGCGTTGTCGGCCGAGGACCTCGTCCGCGTCCTGACCGAGCCCAAGAACGCGGTGACCCGTCAGTTCGAGAAGTTCCTGTCCCTCGACAAGGTGGAGCTGGCATTCACCCCGGGTGCCCTCCAGGCCGCCGCCGAGGTCGCCCTCGATCGCAAGACCGGGGCGCGCGCCCTCCGCTCGATCGTCGAGGAGTCGCTGCTCGAGGTCATGTACGACATCCCGGACCGCACCGACATCCGCAAGTGCATCATCACCGAGGAGACGATCCGCTCCGGCCGGCTCCCGCTGCTGCTGACCAAGACCGAGATCGACGAGGGCGTCGACGAGACGAACTACGAGGAGTGGATGGCGGAGCGAGGCGAGACCGCGTAACCGCTCGCGCCTCTCGCCCCGCCCATCCATATCGGGTCAGGAGACCTCGATCGGAACCTCGAAGGCTCGTGACGGAAGGTCATCGAATGACCTTCTCCGGTCATCGGTCACGCGACCGATGCGGGGTCGAATGGGCGATCCGTGGCGGCCCCTCTCGACGAGTCATCGCAAGTATTGTGTCGGCCGAGCCGTCCATGATACGTTTCCGTGGTACCGGTTCCACGGCACCGAAGAGGCCGTGATCAAGGAGGAGAGAGAGTGAGATTGCGTATCGCCACAGTTTTGGGCGCGATCGCCATCGTGGTGTCGGCCTGTGGTGGCAGCACGACATCGTCGGCGCCCGCGTCACAGGCACCCGCCTCGCAGGCACCCGCGTCACAGGCCCCGGCCTCGAGCGCCCCGTCGGCGGCCGCCGGCACGAACCTCGCGCGCGCCCTCACCGGCGAGTTCAAGGGCAAGCACGTGACGGCCACCGGACCGGCCGTCGATGCCGATGCGGTCAAGATGAACGCGATGTTCAAGGACTTCACCGACCAGACCGGCATCATCATCGACTACGCCGGGACCAAGCAGTTCGAGGCGGTCATCTCGGCCGAGGTCGACGGCAACAACGCCCCCGACATCGCCGACTTCCCGCAGCCCGGCCTGCTCAAGAGCTTCGCCAAGGGCGGCAAGGTCGTCGACCTGTCGAAGACGCTCGACCTGGATGCCCTGAAGGCCAACTACAGCCAGTCCTGGCTGGACATGGCGACGATGCCCGGCGCGGCCGGCGACCATCATGGCCGGCGTCTGGGAGCGGGTCAACGGCAAGAGCTTCGTGTGGTATCCCAAGAAGGCCTTCGACGCCGCCGGCTACAAGGTCCCGACGACGTACGCCGAGCTGACCGCCCTGCAGGACCAGATCGTCAAGGACGGCGACACGCCGTGGTGCATCGGCATCGAGTCCGGCGCCGCGACCGGCTGGCCGGTGACCGACTGGCTCGAGGAGATGATGCTCCGCACGACCAGCGTCGAGAACTATGACAAGTGGGTGACCAACGAGCTGAAGTTCAGCTCGCCCGAGGTCAAGGCGGCGGCCGAGAAGGTCGGCGCCCTGTTCCTCGATCCCAAGCTCGTCCAGGGCGGCCCGGCCGGCATCGTCAGCACGGCCTTCGGCAACGCCCCGGCCGGCATGTTCACCGACCCGCCCAAGTGCTGGCTCCATCGCCAGGGCAACTTCATCACCTCGTTCTTCCCGGCCGACAAGAAGCCGGGCGTCGACTACGACACCTTCTACCTGCCGGGCATCGACCCGGCCTACGGCAGCCCGGTCCTGGTGGCCGGCGACATCTGGGCCGCGTTCAGCGACAAGCCCGAGGCCCTCGCGGTCATGGAGTGGTTCACCAAGGGTGAGCATCTCAAGTCGTGGATGGCCGCCGGTGGCGCCATCGCCCCGCAGAAGGACGCGGACCCCGCCTGGTACGGCAGTGACGTCATCTCGGCCTTCATCGGCAAGACCATCCAGAACGCGACCGCCGTCCGGTTCGACGCCTCGGACCTGATGCCCGGAGCCGTCGGCTCGGGCGCCGAGTGGAAGGAGTTCACCAGCTGGATCTCCGGCAAGGAGGACCTCGACACCGCGCTCAAGAACATCGACGCCGCCTGGCCGAAGTAACGGCCGCTCTCATCGGCCGGCCGACCGACCGATGATCGGATCCTGGGTCGGGGACCACGTCCTCGATCCAGGATCACGTTTCCCCTGGGCTCTCGGCACCGACGGGACGCGCCGGTGTCTCATCTGGGAGGGACCAAGTGACGGACAACCTCGCTGTGGAGGTCGACCGACCGGCGCGGGGAGCGCTCTGGGTGCTCACCATCTTCGGACGTGTGCTGATCTCCATCCTCGTTCCGCTCGTCGCGTTCGCGATCTTGTGGCAGGGATTCCTGTTCCTGCGCCAGAACGACGCCCCCAAGCTGGTCACCGGCGCGATCGCCGTCGTCTGGGGAGTTGGCGGCGTCGCGGCGATCTACTGGGTCATGAACTGGTTCCTCGCCCGCCTGCCGGAGCGAGTCGGCTCGCGAATCCTGCCGTATCTGTTCGTCGGACCGGCCGTCGCCATCCTGTTCTGGTTCCTCGCTCTGCCGACGCTTCGGACGTTGTTCATCAGCCTGTTCAACGCGGATAGCTCGGTCTTCGTCGGGCTCGGCAATTACGTCTCGATCTTCGGGGACCCGGCCATGATCGAGGTCTTCCGGAACAACCTCCTCTGGCTGGTCTTCGGGACCTCGGCCGTCGTCGTGCTCGGCTTGGTGATCGCGGTCCTCGCGGACCGGAGCCGCTTCGAGTCACTGGCCAAGGCCATCATCTTCATGCCGATGGCCATCTCGTTCGTCGGCGCGGGCATCATCTGGAATTTCGTCTACGAGAATCGCCCGGCGGCCGACCCGCAGATCGGGTTGCTCAATGCGGGCGTCGTCGGCCTGGGCGGTCAACCACAAGCCTGGACATCGCTCCTGCAGCCCTGGAACAACCTGTTCCTGATCGTGATCATGGTCTGGCTCCAGGTCGGGTTCGCGATGGTCCTCTTCTCCGCGGCCATCAAGGGCATCCCCGCTGAGCTGACCGAGGCGGCCCGGGTGGACGGCGCGACCGAACGGCAGGTGTTCGCGCGGGTGACGATCCCGATGATCCGGGGGACGATCATCACGGTCGCGACGACCGTCATCATCCTGACCCTGAAGATCTTCGATGTCGTGATCGTCATGACCGGCGGCCAGTTCGGCACCGGCGTGATCGGAACGGAGTTCTACCGGCAGTACTTCACCAATCGGAACTTTGGGATCGGATCCGCGCTGGCGGTGATCCTCCTGATCGCGGTGATCCCGGTGATGATCTACAACCTCCGCCGCTTCCGCAACCAGGCGGGCTTCCGATGAGAGGTCCAGGCGGAAGGCGCGCAGCGATATTCGTCAACGTCACGCTCATCTTCATCTGCTTCATCTGGCTGATCCCGACGGTGGGTCTGCTTGTCTCATCCTTCCGCCAGCCCGATGACATCCAGGCTAGTGGTTGGTGGACGGTCTTTCCGCATGCCGACGAGGTCAAGGTCTCCACGACCGACATCCCGGCCGGGCTCGACACGAGCGGCGTGATGACGATCGAAGGGGCCACCGGCACCTTCGATCAGTTCCGGGCCGGGATCAAGACCCCCGACGGCCGGACGATCGTGTGGGTCGGCAACAAGCGCGCGGGTCGGATCGAGACCCGGCAGCAGGCGATCACCGCGAACACGGACTTCACTTTGGACAACTACGGGAAGGTGCTGACCGGCAAGGATTATCAGCTCACCTCCCAGGACGGCTCGGTCCGGACCGTGCACGGCGACGACATGAGCGGGGCGTTCATCAACAGCCTGGTCATCGCGATCCCTTCTACGCTCATCCCGATCCTGGTGGCCGCCTTCGCGGCCTACGGTTTCGCCTGGATG
The DNA here is from genome assembly GCA_963776385.1 of uncultured Chloroflexia bacterium. Classification (GTDB taxonomy): domain Bacteria; phylum Chloroflexota; class Limnocylindria; order Limnocylindrales; family CSP1-4; genus SPCO01. Next base: position 214,862 of record CAVZME010000011.1, on the reverse strand, counting down.
CGTTTCTCCGGTCGCAGCGTGCTGTTCCTGCTCGTCGTCGCGATGCTCGTGGTCCCACTCCAGATCGCCCTTGTTCCGATCCTGAGGGACTACGTGGCCGTGGGCCTCAACGGGACCTACCTGGCGGTCTGGCTGGCACACACCGGATTCGGCCTGGCTTTGGCGATCTTCCTGCTCTACAACTACATCGTCGAGCTCCCGCGAGACCTCATGGAATCGGCGTTCATCGACGGGGCCTCGCACTTCCAGGTCTTCTGGCGTCTGATCATGCCGCTCTCGGTCCCGGCCCTCGCTGCATTCGCGATCTTCCAGTTCCTGTGGGTCTGGAACGACTACCTCGTGGCCCTGATCTTCATCGGTCCCAAGGCTGACAGCCAGGTCGTGACCCAGCGCCTCGCCGAGATCGTCGGCTCGCGCGGTGACGACTGGCATCTGCTGACGGCCGGCGCCTTCGTCTCGATGCTTCTCCCTCTGCTCGTGTTCTTCTCCCTGCAGCGCTACTTCGTCCGGGGCCTCCTCTCGGGGTCCGTGAAGGGGTAGTCGTGCCCGTCAGTCAGAGGGGATAGGTTTGGATCGCGATGATGCCGTCACGGGCGTCTCGGTCCGGATGGGTCGGGCCCGTCCGCCTGGACCGCCGAGACGACCAGGTGCAGTCGCGTGGGCGTGACCATTCGGGATGTCGCACACCTGGCCGGGGTCGGTCGAGGGACGGTCAGTCGGGTCATCAACGAGCGCCCGAACGTCGACCCGGCGACGCGCGCCAGGGTCCTCGCCGCGATCAAAGCACTGGACTACGTCCCGAGTCAGACCGCCCGGCGGTTGAGTCTCGGGCGAACGCAGACGATCGCGGTGATCCTTCCGTTCCTGACCCGTCCTTCGGTCGTCGAACGATTGCGCGGCATCGAGTTCGCGGCTGCGCTGGCCGGCTACGACATGATCGTCTTCAATGTCGAGACGGTGGAGCGGCGCCAGGTGGTCTTCCGTGACCTTCCCAGGGCGGAGCGCGTCGACGGGTTGATCATCGTGTCCCTATCGCCACATCCGGATGAGTGGGAGCGCATCAGCCGATCCGGACTGCCTGCCGTGCTGGTGGACGCCCATCACCGAGGTCTGCCGCGCGTCGTCGCCGACGATGTCCTGGGCGGTCGACTCGCGACGGACCATCTGCTCGGCCTTGGCCATCGCCGCATCGCGTTCATCGGGGACCTCCCCCGGGTGCCGATGGCTTTCACGTCGAGCCGACTGCGTCAGAGTGGGTACCGTCGGGCGTTGCAGGATGCCGGACTGGTGTTCGATTCCGGACTGGTCGCAAGCGGCCTCCACTCCCGGCTTCGCGGACTCGAGCTGGCGCGTGACATGCTGACCCGGCACCGGCCGCCGACGGCGTTCGTGTGCGCCAGCGACACCCAGGCGGCCGGCACACTCGAGGCCGCAGCTTCGCTCGGTTTATCCGTCCCGGGTGACCTGTCGGTAGTCGGATACGATGACCTGGAACTCGCCGATCACCTCCATCTCACGACGGTTCGACAGCCGTTGTTCGAGTCAGGCGTCCGGGCCGTCCAGAAACTTCTGGTCGGGATCGCGGGGCAGCCGATGACACCGCTCCGGGAGGTCCAGCCGATCAGTCTGGTCGTGCGCGAGAGCACCGCACCGCCGCGACAGCCGGCGGCCCTCGGACGACCGGTGTCGGCTTCTTGACGGGGATGGTCACAGGGTCGTGCGGTGGCTGAACCGATCCCGGACGCAGATCCTTCTCTGGCATCGACACTGACCGCGGCGACCACGTGGGCCTTCAACGAGCTCGACGGCATCGGAGACCGCGACAAGGAGATGTTCACGCTTCGTCTGGCGCGATGGTGGCCGGACCTGCAGGAGAGTTGGCATCTGGTCTACGGAGCCCATAAGGACGCAGACGATGGCCTGGAGCGTCTCGTCCGGGCGCTGTCGCGACGGTACCGTGAACGGCGACCGGAGCTCCGGACGCTGGATCTGGAGCGGCTGCTTCGTCCGGACTGGTTCCAGGATCCGTCGATGGTGGGCTACGTCTGCTATCCAGCCAGGTTCGCCGGGTCGCTCGCCGGTGTCCGGGAGCGGCTCGACTATCTCGAGTCGCTGCGCATCCGATACCTCCACCTCATGCCGCTGCTGGCGACGCGGGACGGCGAGACAGACGGCGGATACGCCGTCACGGACTACAGGGCCGTCGACCCGAGTCTCGGCACGATCGACGATCTCGAAGACCTGTGCGACGAACTTCGTTGTCGCAGGATGAGCTTGTGTGTGGACCTCGTCCTCAATCACACGGCCGCCGAGCACGACTGGGCGATGGCCGCCCGAGCCGGGGACCCGGAGGCAGCCGCCCTCTACCGCATCTTCCCGGATCGCACGATGCCTGATCGCTACGAGAAGACACTGCCGGACGTGTTTCCCGACCTGGCCCCCGGCAATTTCACCGAGCTCGCGGACGGTCGCTGGGTCTGGACGACCTTCCACTCCTACCAGTGGGATCTCGATTGGTCGAACCCCGCTGTCTTCGTGGAGATGATCGACGTCCTTCTGTATCTGGCGAACCGTGGCGTGGAGATCTTCCGGCTGGATGCTGTCGCCTTCATGTGGAAGCGACTCGGGACCGACTGCCAGAATCAGCCGGAAGTCCATGATCTGATCCGGGCCCTGCGAGCGTGCGCACGCATCGTCGCCCCAGCGGTGATCTTCAAGGCCGAGGCGATCGTCGCCCCCGACCATCTCGTCGCATACCTCGGGATCGGTCGCCACCATGGCCACGTGTCCGACATGGCGTATCACAACAGCCTGATGGTCCAATTCTGGTCATCGTTGGCGGCACGTGATACCCGGTTGATGGCAGAGGTCGTCCGCCGGCTGCCTCCGAAGCCGAGCTCCACCGCATGGGCCACCTACATCCGCTGTCACGACGACATCGGATGGGCGATCACCCAGGAGGACGCCGCGAAGGTCGGCTGGACCGGACAGGCCCATCGAGAATTCCTGTCGGACTTCTACTCTGGTGCCTTCCCCGGATCGTTCGCCCGGGGCGAGCTGTTCAACCATGTTCCCGAGAGTGGGGATAGTCGGATCAGCGGGAGCCTCGCCAGCCTGGCCGGCCTCGAGGCCGCTCTCGAAGCCGAGGATCCAAGGATGGTCGAGGACTCGATCGCCCGGATCCGCCTTGGTCATGCCCTGATCATGGCGTGGGATGGCGTGCCACTCGTGTACATGGGTGACGAGATCGGTGCGCTGAATGACTGGTCTTTCGCCGACGATCCCGGTCATCGCGCCGACAACCGATGGCTCCACCGTCCGATGATGGACTGGGACGCGGCCGAGCGACGCGAGCGGTCGGACACCGTCGAAGGTCGCATCTTCACCGACCTCGTCCATTTGATCGATGCCCGCAGGCGCGCGCCGCAGCTGCACGCGGCCAACCCACTCGAGATCGTCGACAGCGGCGACCCCGGCGTCTTCGCCTTCTTCCGACCACACCCGTTCGGCGCCTTGACAGGGCTCTACAACTTCACCGAGACGCCCCGCTCGGTTGCGGCCACGATCCCCGCTCCCATGACGCCCGGGGACCTCGTCGATCTCCTGGACGGTTCGACAGTGCCAGTCGGCCGGGCGATCGACCTGCCGCCCTACGGCGTCCGCTGGCTCGTCCCAGCCGATCGACCGTCGTGACGCGACATCCGAGCCGGATCTGCCTCGTCAGCCGCCCACCGTCGAGATGACTCGGCTCCCGGAATTCCGCGTGCTACACTCCCGGCCTCACGGCGATGACCGGGAAGAGTAGCGTCGGGACGGCCCGAAGCGAGCGCGGGATGGTGCGAGCCGCGTGGGACGCCGATGCGAAGGTCGCTCGCGAGTCGTGACGGGAGTCGCCCGATAGCGCGTCGAGAGGGCGCCGGAGCAGGCGGCTCGGGATGACCGAACCGACCCGGACGCTGAACCAGCAGGTGGTACCACGACCCGTTCGTCCGCTGGACGATCGGGCCGTTCTGTTTCCAGGGAGGCACGATGCCGCTGTTGCCGAAGGCCTATACGCCGCACGATGTCGAGGGCGCGATCTACGAGCGCTGGCTCGCGGCCGACGTCTTCGCGCCCGACGGTGCCGGCTCGACCGCGGATCCCGCCCTGCGACCGTTCACGATCATCCAACCGCCGCCGAACATCACCGGCTCGCTCCACCTCGGCCACGCCCAGAGGACCGCGGTCGAGGACCTGATGATCCGGCATGCCCGGATGCTCGGCCACCCGACGTTGTTCCTGCCCGGCCTCGATCACGCATCGATCGCCGCCCAGTTCGTCCTCGACGGCATCCTCGCCAAGGAAGGGGAAAGTCGCCAGAGTCTCGGGCGCGAACGTTACCTCGAACGGATGCGCGCGTTCGTCGCCACGACACGCGAGGTCATGCTCGGTCAGCAGCGACGAGTCGGGGCGTCGGCGGACTGGAGTCGGCTGCGCTTCACGATGGACGACGGTTCGGCCAAGGCCGTGCGCGTCGCCTTCACGCGCCTGTACGAGGCCGACCTCGCCTATCGGACCGAGGCGTTGGTCAACTGGTGCCCGGGCTGCCGGACGAGCGTCAGCGATCTCGAGGTCGTCTCGACGCCCGAAGCTGGAACGTTGTGGTCCGTCCGCTACCACCTCATCGACCCCGCGACCGGCCAGCCCGATCCCGATCCGGAAGCGACCATCACGATCGCCACGACGCGTCCCGAGACGATCCTCGGCGACACTGCGGTCGCCGTCCACCCGGACGATCCGCGCTACACCGCGCTGGTCGGACGACTCGTCCGCATCCCGTTCGTCGAGCGCGACGTGCCGATCATCGCCGACGACGTCGTGGACCCGGCGTTCGGGACGGGTGCGGTCAAGATCACCCCCGCCCATGACCACGACGACCATCAGACCGGGCTCCGCCATGGCCTCGCGGCCCCGACGATCCTCGCTGACGACGCGTCCATCACGGGAACCGGCACACACTACGACGGGATGGACCGGTTCGCCGCGCGGTCGGCGATCGTGGCCGACCTCCAGGATCGTGGCGACCTCGTGGCGACCGTTCCGCACGAGATGGTCCTCGGCCGCTGCCAGCGGAGCAACGACATCATCGAACCACGGCTCAAGACGCAGTGGTTCGTGCGGACCGGGCCGCTCGCGGCCCGCGCGCTCGAGGCGACCCGCCAGGGTCGGACGCGCATCCTGCCCGAACGCTTCGAGAAGACCTGGGAGCACTGGCTGACCGGCATCCGCGACTGGAACGTCTCGCGGCAGCTGTGGTGGGGCCATCGCATCCCCGCCTGGTACTGCCCGGACGGTCACGTGACCGTCTCGCCCGACGCGGATGGTCCGGCGGCCTGTGCCGTCTGCGCGCGTCCCTCGGTCAGAGCTGACCCAGGATCCGGACATCTTCGATACCTGGTTCAGCTCGGGTCTGTGGCCGTGGTCCACGCTGGGCTGGCCGGACGACACGCCCGACTTCGCGACCTACTACCCGACATCGGTCATGGAGACGGGCTACGACATCATCTTCTTCTGGGTCGCCCGGATGATGATGCTCGGCCTCGAGCTGACCGGGACCGAGCCGTTCCACACGGTCTACCTGTCGGGCCTCATCCGCGACCCGCTCGGCCAGAAGATGTCGAAGACCAAGGGCAACGTCGTCGATCCGCTCGGCGTCATCGACACGGCCGGGGCGGACGCGCTGCGCTTCGCGGTGATCCATGGCGCGACCCCTGGCAACGACCAACGGTTCGGCGACGCCAAGCTCGAACACGCCCGCAACTTCGCGAACAAGCTCTGGAACGCGACCCGGTATGTCATCGGTGCGCGGCCGTCGAGCATTCCCGAGGGCGCCGAACGCCGCGTGCCCGACGCCCGTCATCTCGGCCCGGCTGAGCGTTGGCTGATGTCACGTGCCGCGGCGACGACAGCGGCAGTCGACGCCGCGATGGCCGACTACGCCTTCGCCGAAGTGACTCGCCTCGTCTATGACGCGATCTGGAGCGAGTACTGCGACTGGGGTCTCGAGCTCGCCAAGGTCCGCCTGACGGACGCGACGCTCGGCGACGCCGAACGCGAGGCGACGTGGTGGGCTCTGGTCGAGGTCCTCGACACCTACCTGCGCCTGCTTCATCCGGTCATGCCGTTCGTCACCGAGGCGCTCTGGTCGACGCTGCCGCATCGTGCGTCCGATCCCGACCTCCTGATCGTCGCGCGCTGGCCCGGGGTGGGGGAGCGAGATCACGTGGCGGAAGACCAGGTCGCCTCGATCATCGCCCTGATCACCGGGATCCGCGACGCCCGCGCTTCGTCGCGCGTGCCCGCCGGCGACTGGCTCGAGACGCGCGTCTATGTGCCGCTCGAGCTCGGTCCGGCATTCGAACAGCTTCGCCCAGGGATCGAGCGTCTCGCTCGCTCGCGTCCGCTCAAGCGCGAGCTCAGCCCGGAGGCGCTCGCGGCTGCGACCTCGGCCGGCGACCTGGCGGTGATCGTCGCGGGGAGTGACGTCGAGGCGACCATCGCGATCGCGTCGCCGGACGCGGGATCCGCGGACCTCGAGCGTGAGCGGCTCGAACGCGACCTGGCCGAGGCGGAGGGCTGGCTGGCCGCCGCCCAGCAGCGGCTGGCCGATCGTGCCTTCGTCGAACGCGCACCGGCGGCGGTCGTCGAGGGCGCCCGCGCCCGCGAGACTGAGCTGGTCGATCAGGTGGAGCGTCTGCGCGACCGATTGGCGCCCTGAACAGGCGGGCGGCGAGGTGTCTGGCCATCCGGATCCGACCCGTGGGTGGCGTTTCGACTGCACCATGCGCACACTGTCAAGGGTCGGATCCGAACCGCCGACTGGTTCGGGCGATCGTCGGATCTCGCCACGGGACAGGAGCCGATCGTTGGCACCCTCGGACATCGCAACGGCCGTGCAATCGCCTCGTTTCGGCGCCGACTGGTGGCGCCGCGGGGTCGTCTACCAGATCTACCCACGCAGTTTCGCCGACAGCGATGGCGACGGCGTCGGCGACCTCCAGGGGATCATCGACCACCTCGACCACATCGGTCGGGAGGGACTCGCGGTCGACGCGATCTGGTTGTCGCCGATCTACCCGTCACCGGGGCTCGATGTCGGCTACGACGTCAGCGATCACACGACGGTGGATCCGCTGTTCGGCACGGACGAGGATTTCGACCAGCTGGTCGCGGAGGCGCATCGGCGCGGCATCCGCATCGTCCTCGACCTGGTGATGAATCACACCAGCGACCAGCATCCCTGGTTCGTGGCATCCCGCGCGTCACGCACGGGCCCATTCGCCGATCGGTACCTGTGGCGCGATCCGTCCGGTCACGCGCCCGACGGAACGCCGTTGCCTCCCAACAACTGGCTGTCGTTCTTCGGGGGCCCGGGCTGGGAGTGGGAGCCAGCCCGCCAGCAGTTCTACTACCACACCTTCCTGGTCGAGCAGCCGGAGCTCGATTGGCGCAACCCGGAGGTCGAGGCCGCCCAGCTGGCGATGGTCCGTGGCTGGCTCGAGCGCGGCGTGGACGGCTTCCGATTGGACGTCTTCAACGCCCTCCTGAAGCACCCGGATCTGCCGTCGAATCCGACCCGCGATGGCTCGACGGCCTGGGGTCGCCAGATCCATCTCTACGATCGCGACCAGCCCGACTTTCCCGATCTCATCGGACGATTCCGGGCGATCGTCGATGAGGAGCCCGGCCGGATGTCGGTCGGGGAGCTCTTCGATGGCACCGTCGAGACCGCGGCGAGCCTCACGACGGATCGCCATCTCGTCTTCGACTGGGACCTTCTCGGTGCGCCGTGGCGGGCTGACGCGATCCGGACCGCGATCGGAACGCGCGATGCCGTCTTCGGCGACGATCGTTGGCCAACGGCCGCGCTGTCGAACCATGACCAGCCGCGCCAGGCGTCGCGCCTGGCCTCCTCGGCGGATGACGCGGATATGGACGCCGTGGCGCGCGCCGCGGCCGTCCTCGTCCTGACGCTGCGAGGAACGCCGTTCCTGTACTACGGAGAGGAACTCGGCCTGCCCGATGTCGACGTCCCTCCCGAGGAAAGCATCGACCCGCCGGCCGCCCGGATCGGCCCCGAGTTCCAGTGGTGGGACCGGTCCCGCTGTCGGACGCCGATGCCCTGGTCCCCGGGACCGGGAGCGGGGTTCACGACCGGTCGGCCATGGCTCCGACTCGGGCCGGACACGGAGACGCGCAACGTGTCGACGCAGATCCGGGACCCGGGATCGATCCTCTCGCTCTATCGCCGGTTGATCGCGCTCCGGGCGTCGACGCCGGCGCTCCAGGTCGGTTCGCTCCACCTCGAGCCGGACCGCGGCGGGAACGTCGTCGCCTACACCCGGAGGACCGATGCCAGCACGATCCTCGTGGCCATCAACGTCGGGCGCGAGCCGGCGCGCTGGACACTGCCAGGCGATCCGGCATCGGCTCGTTGGCGATCCCTCGTGCGGACCGCGCCAGGCGAGCTGCGGTTCGATCGACTGGCGGCCGGCGAGACGATCCAGATGGAGGCCGACGAAGCCCTCATCCTCGAGGGACTCGGCGCGGTCACGGACTGACGGGGCGGCGGGGCACCCCTGCTACCATGACGGCCGGATCCAGCACATATGCCGGGGAGCACCACGTGCCGCTTGATTTCCTGAAGCGTCGGGGCAACGCCGACGCCGCCGAGCCCGCCCCGAACCCGACGCCGTCGCAGACGTCGGGCCTGATGCCCGAAGAGGTCGTCGCCCAGGACCATCAGCTCAAGCTCTACTACGCCGGCAAGAGCAGCGAGGGCGTCCGCCTCAAGGCGGGACCGGCAGCGATCGCCGAGCTGCCGATGATGCTGGTCGGACTCGCGCGCTCCGAGATCGAAGTCGTCGATCCGCTGCCGATCGAGTTCAGCCAGGCGACCCCGACCATCGTCAGCCCGTCCGAAGCGATGCAGTGGCTCAACGCCCATCACGTCCATTCGCCGATCACCCGGCACGCGCTCGTCGTCCTCGAGTCGATCGACGCCGTGGACCTCGCGTTCGACACCTTCGTCTGTGCGCTGCTCGATGGCGAGGTCGACACGTCCGGCTATCCCGAATACAACGCGATCGTCGGTGGCGTCGCCGCCCACTGGGACGAGGCGACCGGCGACATGATCTGCCGCGCCGTGGTCGGCTGGGGCGGCAAGGGCGTCCGCGGCGACACCGATCGGATCGGGACGAAGCTCCTCGGCGGCGTCCTGAGCAATATCCTCGCCAGCCAGTACGCGCTCGGGCTCACAGCGATCGAGCGACCCGTGCCGGCGGCCGGTCGCGGCGGACTGGTCTGCGCCCATTGCGGCTTCGCGTCGGCGCACGAGCGGGCCTTCTACTGCCCGAAGTGCGGCATGCGCCTCCTCCGCGGCTAGGGACCCCGACAGCCGATGCCCGCCTACGACTACGACTGCGAAGCCTGCGGCCGGCGCTTCGAGGTCAGCCATGGTCTCCATGCGGCGCCTCCGACCACCTGTCCGCTGTGCGGCAGTGGTCCGATCCGCAAGGCCATCAGTGCCCCGACGATCCACTACAAGGGTTCGGGCTGGGCCAAGAAAGAGCGACACGCGACGGCGTCATCGCGGGCGGCCAAGTCGAGCGGCGAGGGAACGTCCGGCGAGACCGGGTCGGGGGACGCCAAGCCCTCGACCGACAAGCCCGCAGCAGACGAAGGCACGAAGCCCGCCAAGGCGACCGAGGCCGCGACCGCCAGCACGCCCGACTGACCGGAGATGGCTGCGCCGACTGACTGGATCACCCTCCGCGAAGCCGCCGAGATCCTGGCTGCGGCCAACGTCCACTTCACGCCATCGACCATCGGCGGCTGGGCTCGCGCCGGGCGCCTGCAGAGTCTCAAGCTCGGCGGCCGCCGATTCGTCCGTCGCGGTGAGGTTCGTGCGCTCGTCGCCGCGCCGCGCCGCGTGCGGCTCGAGGACATCCAGCCCGTCCTGTTCGAGGACCTCGACAGCTGACGCCCGACTGGCAGGCAAAGGCGCTGGCGCTGCTCGGGCGCTTCCTCGACGTGCCGCAGGTGGCGCGCATCCGGGCGATCCTCGACATCTATGGCGCCGCGGCCGGCGGCCTGCTGGCCAATGGGCTCGCCTTCTCGTCGCTGTTCGCGGCCATCCCGACGACCCTGCTCGTCCTCGGGGTGGCGGGCTGGCTGACGAATGAGGAGTCGGTCCGCCAGGGTGTCGCCGATGCCATCGTCAATGCCTTCCCACCGCTGGCCGACCTCGTCGACGAATCGCTCGACGCGATCTCCGCGGGGGCGGCGCTGACGTCGATCATCGGTGTCCTGGGCTTGATCTGGACCGTGAGCCAGCTCTACGGCGCGCTTGATGTCGCGTTCGCCCGGATCTACGCCAACCATCCGGAGCGCGACATCATCCGCCGGACCGCGCGCGGCCTGCTCGTCGTCGCCATCCTGGTGGTGGCCATCGTCGGGTTCATCGTGCTCGCCGCCGTCGCCTCGGCATTCGAGGCGATTGCTCCCGGACGGAGCCCGGTGCTCTCTACGGTGACCGGGCTGATGGGCTCCATCCCGTTCCTGACCGCCTTGTCCGTCATGGCCGTGCTGGTCGTGTACCGGACCCTCCCGCCGCGCGCGCCGGGGTGGCGGGCCGTGGTCCTTCCGTCGATCGTGGTCGGGATCGCGGTGGTCATCCTGAGCCAGGTGTTCACGTTCCTGGTGCCGCGCCTCGTGGGCGTGGCCGCCCTGGCAGGGTCGCTCGCGTCCGCGTTCATCGCCCTGGCGTGGCTGTCGTTCGGGTTCCAGGCGCTGCTGTATGGCGCGGCCTGGGTCCGCGTCCGCGACGAGTGGGGGCGCCCGAACGGCCTAGGTGGCCTGGGGAGTGCCGCACCGCCGGCAGAACTTGGCGGTGGCGGAGAGTGACAGACCGCAGCTGAGGCAGGGCTGGACACCGCCGGCCGGCTTGTTCGCCAGCCGCGGGTCCGCGACCTCGCGGTTCGACTCGGCCCAGAGGGCTTCGAGGCCGCCCTGCGGCGCGGCCGGGCGACCGAGGAATGGCAGACCGGCCGCCGGCGTGCCGCCGAGCCAGGCGGGCCTGGTGGGCCACTGCGGCTCGCCCGACGGGTCCGCGGCGGTGGCGGCGGCAGGAAGGTCCGGGATGGCCGGTGGCGTCGTCGCGTCGGTGTCGTCAGGGGCGACCATGCGCCAGGTCGGCTGCGCGACGACATCCTGGACGACCGGCGTGGGCGCAACGACGGGCTCGGCGACCGCCGGCTCGGCGACGATCGCGGCCGCCGCGGGTGCGACCTCGGGCTCGACCGCCGCCGGGGCCGCCTCGGGTGCGGCGACGATCGCGGCCGCCGCGGGCGGGGCGACGGGCTCGGCGATGATCTCGGGCTCGGTGACGGAGACGGGCTCGGCGACCACCTTCGGCGCAGCGGCGGCGATGGGCTCGGCGACCGCCTCAGGTTCGGCGATGGGCTCGGCGACCGCGGGCGGGGCGACGATCTCGGCCGCGGCGGCTGCAGGCTCGACGACGGGCTCGGCCTCGACCACGGCCGACTCGACAGCCTCGGGCGCGACGGCGGCATCGTCCGGTGTCACGACGATCGCGGCGGCGGCCAGGGCGGCCTGGTTGCGCTCATACGCTTCGAGCTCGGCATCGATGTCCTGGCCGAGTCGGAACGGGCTGAAACGGCCGTTCGACGTGCCGGCGGACGTTCCCTTGTCAGAGGCGAGTGCCTCGTCGGTGGCCGCCTCTTCGATGACCGCTGCGGCACTGGCCAGGGCCGCGAGCTCCGCCGCCCGGTGTGGGTCGGTCGGTGGTGCGGGCCGAACCTCTGCGGCGATCTCGGGGGTGGGCGCGACGACCGCGTCGGCGCTCGGTGTCGCGACCGAGCTGGCCACGATCGGGCCAGCCGCCGTCAGAGGCTCCGGCGCGGTGCTCATGGTCAGAGCGTTCAACCGTGCCGCGACATCGAAGTCGAAGTCGGCGTCCGAGCCGTTCATGCCGGCCGAACCATCCATCACGACCCGGGGCGTCGCGGGAAGGTCGGGGAACGGCGCCGGCATGACCTCATGGCCGAGGTGTGGCGCGCAGGTCAGGCAGCGCGCTTCGACCTCGTTCCAGCAGTTGGGGCACGTGTATTGCCGGCACTGCATGCAGAAGTTGAATGTCTTGTGGAAGGCGTCGAGCTGGTACGCGGTGACCTCGCGCTCCGTCTCGCTCCGAGCGGCCGCCATCGCCTCGTCCATCGAGGTGCCATCGGACAGGACGAAGTTCTTCAATCCGCGGGAGACGGTCTTCATGCCCTTGAGCCGCAGCTTCGGGCGCGCAGACTCGAACGTGTAGCGTGTGCCACAGCGCTCGCAGAACGATTCGGTCAGGATCTCTGTCATCGGGTCCCCGGCTACCGCGCGGCCAACGCCCGACCGGCCGTGCCGCCCGAGCGGGTCGAGAGTATAGCGCAGTGATTCGTGCGCCCTTCCACCGTGGGTACCCCGGTCATGCGGCGAATGTCAGGGTGGAGGCGGGCCGGCGGGAGTTCTCAGGACCCTCTGGTAGACTCCGCGACCGACCATGCCGCAACTCACCGCCATCGAGCGGTTCTTCGAACGCCTGTTTGAGCGCCCCTCGGCACGCCTCTTCCGGGCGCGTCTGCAGCCCGTCCAGCTGCAGCGACGGATCGAGCGGGCGATGGAGGGCGAGCGCCTGACGACGTCCGACCGCACGCTCGTGCCGAACCGTTTCGTCGTCCACTTGCATCCCCTCGACCTGGCCGATTTCGGCGACATGACCGGATCACTCGCCTCGGAGCTCGCCGACGGCGCGCTCGCCTTCGCCCGCGCGCATCGCTACACGGTGGTCGATCGCCCGCGGGTCGACCTGATCGCCGACCCAGCGATCGAGCGAACCGATATCCGCGTCGATGCGCGGTTCGCCGAGGCCGTCCCGGGTCGCGCCGGCCATGGGCCGGTGGCCCTCGTCCATCACGAGCCGTTGCCCGACGATAACAGCGAGTCGACCGCGACCCGTGTCTTCGCCATCCCGAAACCCGTCGCCCCACGGGCCGTCCTGCGCGTGACCGACCCGGATGGCCGGACCCGCGATGTCGTGGTGGAGGCGGGCGGCCTGACCATCGGCCGCGCGACCGACAACGACCTGGTGGCGGTGGATGGGCGGGTGTCCCGTCATCACGGCCGGATCGTGGGTCGTCGGGGGACGCTGGTCTATGCCGACCTCGGCAGCACGAACGGCTCGCGGGTCAACGGCGTGCCGGTGGTCGAGGTCGTGCTCGGTGTCGGTGACCGGCTCGAGGTGGGGGATACCGCGCTCGTCGTCGAGGTCGCCGGGGCGCCCGACTGATGGACGGCTTCCTCCTCGTCCTGTGGGCCGTCCGGCTTCTGTTCCTCGGCCTCATCTATCTCTTCCTGTACCGGGTCATCCGGGCGCTGTTGCGCGACCTGCGGGCGGCGGCGCGTGAACCGGCGGATCGACCCGGCCGTCTGGTCATCCTCGAGTCGCCGGCCGGGGAGCCGGCTGCCGGCCTGTCGTACGGTCTCGACGTCATCACCGCGCTCGGTCGGGACGTCAACAACGCCATCGTCATCGACGACCCGTTCGCGTCGGCTGACCACGCCGTCCTGACCTATCGCGGGCAGTCGTGGTACATCGAGGACCTCGACAGCACGAATGGCTCGTACGTCAACGGCCGGCGGGTCGAGGGCGTGGCGCCGCTCGGTTTCGGCGACGAGCTGCAGATCGGCCAGGTCCGGATGCGTCTCGAACGAGGGCCTGCGATGACATCCGGCATCGAAGGCCACCGCGGTGCGGCTGCCGCCGCTGCCCGGGACGTTCGGACCGGTCCGGCCGCGTCCGCGCTGGCTCGAGTTCCGGCTGCTCGGGCCTGGTCGCGCTCGCGCTCGTCGCCGGGAGCGTCTCGTTGGGGGCCACGGTCACCGGCAAGCTCGAGCCTGTACGACACCCAGAGCCTGGCGATCTACGTCGCTGCGCTGTTCGTCGCCCATGCCGCCCAGGTCCTGGCCGGCCGTCGCACCGACCAGATCCTGCTGCCGACCGTGGCGATGCTCGGCGGCGTCTCGCTGCTGCTGATGCAGCGGCTGCCACAGGACCTCGTGACCCAGACACTTCTTCGGGACCGAGCTGGGTCTCGCCCAGGTCCAGCTCATCTGGCTGCTCGGGGCGCTGATCGTCGCCACGACGCTCGGGATCGTCGTCCGGTCCGACCGCTGGCTGCGCCTCTACAAGTACACCTGGGCCGCGGCCGGGGTCGGCCTGCTGCTCCTGACGTTCATCTTCGGGACGGAGATCAACGGCCAGCGTCTGACCCTCCAGCTCGGGCCGCTCAGTGGCCAGCCGACCGAGCTGCTCAAGGTCATCCTCGTGGTCTTCCTGGCCGGCTACCTGTCCGAGAACCGCGAGCTGCTCGTCGAGCAGGACACCCGCCTCGGACCATTGCGCCTGCCGCCACTGCCGTATCTCGCCCCGATGGTCGCGATGTGGGCGATCGCGCTCGGCATCGTCGTCATCCAGCGCGACCTCGGCGCCGCCCTGCTCTTCTTCGGGGTCTTCCTGGCGATGCTCTACGTCGCCACGGCGCGGGTCAGCCTGGTCATCATCGGGCTCATCCTGTTCCTGCTCGGTAGTGCCCTGATGGCGATGCTGATCGACCACGTCCGTACCCGGGTCGACATCTGGATCGACCCGTTCGCGGACCCACTCGGGGCCGGCTTCCAGGTCGTCCAGGCGCTCCATGCATTCGCCCGGGGTGGGCTGCTCGGGGTCGGCCTCGGTGCCGGCCTGCCCGAGATCGCCGGGCGGCCACCGATCCCCGAGGTCCATACGGACTTCCCGCTGGCGGCGATCGGCGAGGAACTCGGGATCCTCGGTGTCGTCGCGATCCTCGGGCTCTACCTCGTCATCGTCGAGCGCGGTCTCCGGATCGGCGCCGCCGCGGCCGACGACTTCCGCTCGCTGCTCGCGATCGGCCTGTCGTTGGTCATCGGCGTGCAGGCCTTCATCATCGCGGCGGGCAACCTCAAGGTCCTGCCTCTGACCGGCGTGACACTTCCGTTCATCAGCTACGGCGGATCGTCGCTGCTCGCCAATGGCTTGGTCATCGGGCTCCTTCTCGCCCTGTCCGACAAGGGCGTCGAACCGCCGCCGCTACCGCGCGTCGGCTCGCGCTGGCGGCGCATCGGCCGTCGGGGGCACGTCTGATGCTGGGTCGAGGGGTCGCCCGCCGGCCGCTGGGCCCGACGACGGTCCATGTCGCGATCGTCATCTCGCTCGCTTTCGGGCTGCTCGCCGGCGCGGCGGGCTACTGGGGCGTGGTCGCGGCGCCGGACCTCGTCCGCTCGCCGAACGACGCGGCGGTCATCGCCGCCGCTCGGACGGTGCCGCGCGGCTTGATCAAGGACCGGACCGGCAAGGTCCTCGCCGACAACAAGAAGGACGCGAATGGCGAGTCGTACCGGGTCTACGCGGGCAGGCAGATCAGCCAGGTCATCGGCTACGCGTCGACGACCTACGGTCGGGCTGGTCTCGAGCGGACGTACGACGCCGAGCTGACCGGCCTGGCCGGCGATCCGTTCTCGGATGCCTTCGCCAAGTTCGGCGCCGACCGCTACGACCCGAAGGAACTGACCCTGTCGCTCTCGTGGGACCTGCAGAAGGCGGCCGTCGCGGCGCTCGGCAAGCGACGTGGTGCCGTGGTCATGCTGGATCCGATCGACCGGTGACGTCCTCGCCCTCGCGTCCACGCCGACCTACGACGCGTCGGCCATCGCCAACCCCGACACCGCCAAGGCGACCTTCGAGGGGCTCCTCGGAGATCCGAACCAGCCGCTGCTCCCACGCGCGACGCTCGGCCGGTACGTGCCGGGCTCGGTCTTCAAGATCGTCACGGCGGTGGCCGGGCTCGGGTCGGACTCGATCACCCCCGACACGACGTTCAAGCAGCAGCCCGGGGCGGAGAAGACCGGGCTGCTGGTGGACGGCTACCGGATCCGCGACGGTCATCACCCGGCGACCGGAAGGACCGCGCTCGACCTGACCGGTGCGACCGAGGTGTCCTGCAACATCTACTACGCCCTGACCGGGCTCCAGACCGGCGGCGCGAACCTGGTCGATTACGCGGAGCGGATGGGCTTCGGATCGACCCTGCCGTTCGACCTGCCGACCGCGGTCTCGCAGGTGACCAACGGCGACGGCAAGCAGCCCGGCGGGTTCACCGACGACGTCGAGCTCGCGAACGCCTCCTACGGCCAGGCCGAGACGTTCGTGACGCCGCTCCAGATGGCGCTCGTGGCGTCGACCGTGGCCAACGACGGGGAGTTGATGCAGCCGCGGCTCGTGACGTCGATGACCGGCAAGCGGAGCGGCACCCGGAGCATCGGCCCCAGGTCGATGGGCCGAGTCCTGGCGGCAGGCGACGCCACGTCCATCACGACGGCGATGGTCGCCGCCGTCGAGGGCGACCTCGGCCAGCAGTTCACGTCGGGAGCCAAGGTCCCGGGCATCGTCACCGCGGGCAAGTCCGGGACGGCCGAACTGGGTGGCACCGGTGAGCCACACTCCTGGTTCATCGGCTTCGCCCCGGCGGCCAACCCGAAGGTCGTCATCGCGGTCCTCGTCGAGCAGGCCGGCCGCGGCGGCGAGGTCGCGGCACCGATCGCCGGTGACCTGATGACCTTGTACCTGAAGGGTGGGCGATGACCGAACCGAGCGAGCCCCGCGAACCCCGTCCGATGATCGAGCGGATCGGGCTGGCGGGCATCGCCCTGGTGCTGGCCGTGCTCTTCGGCGGTGTCGCCGCGGCATCGTGGGTCGGCGGCGAACTGTTCCTTGCGGTCATGGGCGCGGTCGGCTGTGTCATGACCGCGTGGGTCGGGTTCCTGACGCTCGTCCGCGGGTGACCGAGGCCGGCCCTGACGAGAATCGAACAATTCGGCTCCGGCGGCGTCGATACTGACGAGCGCGGAACCATTCTGACGCTCCGGGCGTACTATCTGTCACCACGTCGGCGACGGCCGACCGTCCCAGGAGCGACCCCACCACGACCCCGGCGCCACCCGTTACAGGCGCCCGAGACCGCGAGAGAGGCCGATGACCAAGATCCAGGAGACCGGCGACAAGGTCCTCGCCAACGTCGAACGCGTCATCGTGGGCAAGCACCTCGAGGTGCGGCTCGCCCTAGTGGCCCTCCTCTGTCGGGGCCATCTGCTCATCGAGGATGTGCCGGGCACCGGCAAGACGGTCCTCGCCAAGGCCATCGCGCGGAGCCTCGGCGGCTCGTTCCGGCGGATCCAGTTCACCCCGGACCTGCTGCCCTCGGACGTGTCCGGGCTGTCGATCTACAACCAGAAGACGCAGGAGTTCGAATTCCGGCCGGGCCCGATCTTCAGCCAGGTCGTGCTCGCCGACGAGATCAACCGGGCGACGCCCGAAGACCCAGTCGGCGCTGCTCGAATGCATGGAGGAGCGGCAGGCGACGATCGACGGCACGACCTACACGATGCCCGACCCGTTCCTCGTCATCGCGACCCAGAACCCGATCGAATACGAAGGCACGTTCGCACTGCCCGAGGCACAGCTCGACCGGTTCATGCTCCGTCTCCGTCTCGGCTATCCACAGCCGATCGAGGAGATCGTCATCCTCGACGAGCAGAAGCGGTCGCATCCGCTCGACGTCCTCGAGGAGGTCCTGACCGTCGATGACCTGCGCGAGATGCAGGGCGCCGTGCGCGAGATCTACGTCGACTCGACGTTGTCCGACTACATCGTCCGGCTCGTCAACGGCACGCGGAACCATCCCGACGTCTATCTCGGCGCGTCGCCGCGCGGATCGATCGCGCTGTACCGTGCGGGTCAGGCCCTGGCCGGGCTCCTTGGGCGCGACTACGTCATCCCCGATGACGTCAAGGCTCTGGCCGAGCCTGCCCTCGCTCACCGGCTGATCATCAAGACCAGTTCGTCGATCCACGACGTCCAGGCGGGACAGGTCGTCCGCGAACTGCTCGAGTCGACATCGGTCGAAGGCATCCGACCGACCGGCGGGGGTCCGGTCGAGCTCCGGGCCGCGGCCGGTCGCGGCTCGTCCCCGGCCGCGAGCTCCTAGCGCGTATCGGCCCGGCGACGTTGGCGGAAGAGGCGCGACGATGATCCGCAAGCTCGAGCTGCTCATCATCACGGTCGTCCTTGTCGTGGCCGCTTTCTCGACCGCCGAGCCGTTCCTGTTCTACCTGCTGTATCTCGCGATCCTCGTCATCGGCGGGTCGTACGTCCTGGTCCGCCTTGGCCTGTCCGACCTGGAGGCCGGCTATGCCGTCAGCCAGCTCCACGGTCACGTCGGTGACCGGATGCGAGTGACGTACACCCTGCGCAATACGAGCCGGATGCCGAAGCTCTGGCTGGAGATCCACAACCCGACGACGCTGCCGGGCGGACTGCCGGGCCGGGCCATCACCCTCTCCGGGCGGAGCGAACGGTCGTGGCTCATCCGCGCGCCACTGTCGCGTCGTGGCCATTTCCGGATCGAACCACTCCACATCCGGACCGGCGACCCGTTCGGGTTCTTCGAGGCGTCGGCCACGGTCGGCCAGGGGATCAGCGTGGTCGTCTACCCGCGGATCGAGCCGCTGCCGCGCTGGCGGCTGCCGGCCGCCGCCCTGGAGGGCAGTCACGCGTCGCCCGTCCGGACCCTCCAGACGACGCCGATGGCGACCTCCGTGCGGCCGTACGCGCCGGGTGACGCCATGAACCGGATCCACTGGAAGACGACGGCCCGCCACGGCGAGATCCAGGTCAAGGAGTTCGACCTCGAACAGACCGCCGACGCCTGGATCATCCTCGACCTTCAACGAGGCATCCAGACCGGTCGCGGCGATGAGTCGACGGTGGAGGTCGCGATCCGGGCCGCTGCGTCGATCGCCGATCGGGCGCTCCAGGAGAACCGTGCCGTCGGGATGACGGTCAACGTCGGGCGGACCGCGTTCCTGCCACCCGACCGGGGCGGACGCCAGCACCTCAAGATCATGCAGCTCCTGGCCGCCGTCGAGGCGGACGCCAGCACCCCGCTGGTCGAGACACTCATCGCCACCGTCGGGCGCCTGCGTCGCGGGATGACCGCGGTCATCATCACGGCATCGCTCGATCCCGCCTGGGTCCGGCCGCTGGCCGCCTTGCGCACCCGCGGGGTGGCATGCGTCGTGGTCACCCTGGATGCACCGGCGTACGCGAAGCTGGCCGCCGACGCACAGGCCGCGGCGACCGGTGAGACGGTCGAACCCGACGTCGAAGCCGATGAACTGGCGGCCAAGCGCACCCGCGCCCTGCGCCACGCCCTCGCCGAATACGAGCTTCGGTCCTACTCGGTGACACCCGGTAAGGAGCTCGGGGAGGTCCTCGCTCGATGAACACGCGGCGCAGCCCGCT
This sequence comes from uncultured Chloroflexia bacterium, assembly GCA_963776385.1. Taxonomy (GTDB): domain Bacteria; phylum Chloroflexota; class Limnocylindria; order Limnocylindrales; family CSP1-4; genus SPCO01. The sequence continues at coordinate 195,385 of CAVZME010000011.1, read as the reverse complement.
CGCACCGGCCGAGGGCTGGGTAACAGTCGCGTTGATCACGCTGATGTGCGTGGTCCTCGCCCTGGCCATCGACGACGCCCGCTGGGTCCTGGGGCGGACCGAGTACCTCGACATGCTGGTCCTGACGGCGCTCGGCGGCGTGCTCTGCGGCTTCATCGGCCCGAAGGTCGGCTGGGGTCGCTGGCGGACGTACCTGATCGGCTCGATCTTCGCGGCCCTCATCGTGCCGCTGCTCACCGGGCTCGTGCGTTACCCGGATGGCTCCCTCCACGATCTCTATGCCGCGACCGCGGATTCCGTGGTCCAGGCCTGGATCGACCTGGCCATCCGGAACCTGTCGGCGACGCCGCAGTTCCTGCACTACATCTTCTCGCTGGGGGTCTTCGTCTGGGCGACCTCGATGTTCGCGTCCTATGCGGTGTTCGGTCATCACCGGCCGCTGAACGCGGTGATCATCCTCGGGGTGGTCCTGCTCGGGAACATGGCCTTCACCTTCAACGACCAGCTGGCCTATCTCGTGGTCTTCAGCGTGGCGTCGCTCTTCCTGCTCATCCGGTCGCACGTCTTCGACGAGCAGTCCGAATGGATGCGCCGTCGGATCGGCGACCCGGCCTCGATCTCATCGGTCTACCTGCGCGGCGGGACGGTCTTCATCGCCGTCGCGGTCCTGGCCTCGGCCGTCCTCACCCAGACCGCGGCATCGGCTCCGTTGGCCGGGGCGTGGGACGGCGTCGAGGATGGGTTGCTCAGCGTCTCGCGCTCGATCTCCCGGTTCCTGCCGACCGGCGGCTCGACCCGGCCCGTGGGGCTTACCTTCGGCTCGAACGCCCAGATCGGCCAGATCTGGCAGACCGATACGGGCGTGGCCCTGACGATCAGCCGCAACCCGGCCGACAAGAACCGCTACTACTGGCGGGCGGTCACCTACGACCAGATCGACACCAAGGGCTGGGGCTTCTCGACGACGACGACCACCCAACGCAGCCGGGGCGCCTCCCTGTTCGAGGGACTCGCCGACGATGTCGACCCCACGACGCACCGCACGGTCACCTTCATCGTCACGCCGGCCGATGCCCGCTTGCCGACCGTCGTCTCCCCGGAAACGCCGGTCGCCGTCGACCGCGCCACCAAGCTGCAGACGGTCGGGACGGGTCGTTTCGCCCTCCTGGAGAGGGACGGCGGATCGAACAGCGACCCGTACACCGTGACCGCCATGGTCCCGATCGAGGGGAATGCAGCGGGTCTGCTGAACGAGTCGGCGCTCCGCCAGACGTCGACCAAGTACCCCGATGACATCAAGGCGCTGTACCTCGCTGTCGCTCCCGGATCGCTCGGCCCGGAGGCCCTGAAGCTCGAGGCCAAGATCCTGTCGCACGCAGAGTCGACCGCCCCGTATGACGTCGCCAAGGCAGCGGTCAAGGAACTCCAGTCGAGCGACTTCAAGTACGCCGTCGACATCCGAGATGTCCACTGCGAATCGCTCAGCACGGTCGAATGCTTCGCGACCTTCAAGAAGGGCTTCTGCCAGTACTACGCGGCGACGATGGCGGTCATCCTGCGCGACATCGGCATCCCGACCCGCATCGCCCAGGGCTTCCTGCCGGGCACGATGGATCCGACCAACACGTCCGAACGGATCCAGTTCAACAACGCGCACGCCTGGGTGGAGGTCTACTTTCCCGGGTACGGCTGGGTCAGCTTCGACCCGACGAGTGCTGACGTCGCGCAGCTCGCCCCTCTGCCTTCTGGACCGCCCGTCGCGAGCTCCTCGCCGCGACCGTCGGTCAGTTCAGGGGCCCGGGCCACGCTCGGTCCGCGCAACGAGTCCGATCGAGGCCCGACCGGCGGGGTCACCGGCGTGAACCGGACGAGCCTTGGGCCGCTGCTGATCGTGGGCCTGCTGCTGCTGATCGTGGTGGCGATCGTCGCGTTCCTCGCCTGGCGGCGCGGCCCGCGCGGCCCGACCAGCGCGGACGGTGCGTACGGGACCGTGACGCGGATCGCGTCGCGGTTCGGTTTCGGACCCCGACCGAACGAGACGGTCTACGAATACGCCACGTCGCTCGGCCAGATCCTGCCGGATGTGCGGCCGGAACTGCAGACTGTCGCCCACGCCAAGGTGGAGACGACCTACGCGCGCCACGTCATGGGCGAAGAGCGCCTGGCGAGCCTGCGGGCGGCCCAGCGGCGACTCCGGGTGTCACTGTTGCGACTGGCGTTCCGGCGCAAGGAGCGGCGGCGTCGCTGAGCGGCCATGCATCATTGAGCGCCGCTGCGCTCCCGTTCCGCGGCGGCCGCGGCACGAGCCGCCGACGCGGCACCGTCGTCGAGCGGCGCCAGGTGTGCCGTCAGGTTGTGTGCTCGCAGGACCGCCCGCCCGGCCCGGAACTCGACGACGCTGATCGCGCACAGGTCCATCGACCACATCCAGAAGCGCTCGAGCGGCAACCCGAACAGGGTCAGCAAGGCGACCTTGAAGACGCCGTCGTGCCCGACCACGATCGACCACGGGTGGACTGGCAGCAGGCTCGTCGTAGCCCGCGACCTGCGACCGATCGAGGTTTCCCGCCGGCCGGCCATCACCGAGGCCGGCGAGGACCGTCGCGAGTGCCGGCCTGACCCGAGCCTCGACTTCCGCGAGTGACTCTCCGCCTGGTGCCCAGGCCGTCGTCGGGGTCCGACGCCAGGCCGCCAGGCCCGCCCCGTACCGGGCGTCGACCTCGTCGCGATGGAGACCCTGCCAGTCACCCTGGCCGATCTCCATGAAGCCGTCGTCAGGACGACGCGAGACCGACCAGCCGGCGGCACGCATCGCCGTGTCGATCGCCTCCGCGGTCTGTGCCGCCCGTCCGAGCGGGGAGTGGACCACCTCGAGAAGGGGACCCGCGGGGACCGGCACGGCCGGTGACGCCTGTGGAGCGGCGAGGCGGTCGGCGACCAGCGCGGCCTGGCGGCGACCGATCTCGGTCAGCGGCGAATCGGCATGACCCTGGAAGCGGCCTTCCGCGATGAACGTCGAATTCGCCGTGCCGGACGAGGACGAGCGTGGCGTCCAGGCCGTTCGGGATGAGCGAGGCGTCGGCGTCGGGCGTCAGCGTCCGCCCCCGAGCCGGATCGTCCAGAGGTCGGTGACCGCCTCGTGGGTCCGGATCGCCTCGGCGACGGCGTCGGGCACGTCGTCGTCGAGAGCCAGGATCATGAAGGCGTCCTCGCGGGGTCGCGTCCGCGCGAGGTGCATCGCGCTGATGTTGATGTCGGCCTCGCCGAGCATCAGTCCGACCCGACCGACCGTCCCGGGGCGGTCCATGTGGCGCGTGATGAGCATGTTCTCGGCCGGCGCCATGTCCAGGCGGTAGTCGTCGAGCCGGGTGATGCGCGGTTCACCCCCGGCGACGGTGCCAGCGACGACCGTCGTCCGTCCGTTGGTCTCGCCCGACACCGTGAGCAGCGCCGCGAACGCACCGGCATCCGGGGTCTTGCGTTCGATGACGGTGATGCCGCGCGCCTTGGCCAGCGCGCTCGCATTGACGAGGTTGACCCGTTCTGTGATCGACGTCTCGAGCAGCCCGCGGAGCATGGCGGCGGTCAGCGGCGTGCCATCGAACTCGGCAAGTTCACCGGCGATCTCGAGCGTCAGCGTGCGGACGCCACCACGCGAGAACTGCGCGAAGAACCGTCCGAGGACCTCGGCCAGCGGCAGGTATGGGGCGATCGCCCGGGCGGTCTCCGGCGTGAGCAGCGGTGCGTTCACGGCATACCGGGCGCTCCGGCCGTCGAGGACATCGATGACCTGGCCTGCGACCTCCTCGGACACGAGGATCTGGGCCTCGGCTGTCGAGGCGCCGAGGTGCGGCGTCAGGAGCGTGTTGGGCGCGTCGAGCAGGGGCGAATCGGTCGGCGGCTCCTGCTCGAAGACGTCGATCCCGGCGCCGCCGAGATGGCCCGACCGGAGCGCATCGGCGACGGCGGCCTCGTCCACGACGCCGCCCCGGGCGACGTTGAGCACGATCGATCCGGGCTTGAGCTTGGCGATCGCCTCGCGCCCGATCAGCCCGCGCGTGGCGCGAGTCAACGGGACATGGACCGTGACGACGTCGGCCCGCGCCAGCAGGTCGTCGAAGCCGACCAGCTCGACGCCATGGTTGGCCGCCGCCTCGGCCGTGATGAACGGATCGACCCCGACGACGGTCATCTCCATCGCCCGGGCACGAACCGCGATGGCCTGCCCGATCTTGCCGAGACCGATGATCCCGAGCGTCCTGCCGCGGAGCTCCAGCCCGGTGAACTGGGCGCGCTTCCATTCGCCGCGGCGAAGCGATGCGTCGGCCGGTGCGATCCGGCGGGCGACACCGTAGAGCAGGGCAAGGGTGTGCTCGGCTGCGGCGATCGTGTTCCCGGTCGGGGCGTTGACGACGACGATGCCGGCGCGCGTCGCAGCCTCGAGGTCGACGTTATCGACGCCGACACCCGCCCGACCGATGACCGCCAGCCGCGTCCCGGCGGCGATCAGTTCGGCGTCGACCTGGACCTGGCTCCGGACGATGAGCGCGTCGTAGTCGCCGATGATCGCGCACAGCTCGTCGCGGGACAGGCCGTGCCGCTCATCGACCTGGTGGGCCGCCCGCAGGAGCTCGACGCCCTCCTCGGCGACGGGTTCCGCGACGAGGATCCTCACGCACTCGCCCCGACGGCGGCCGCGCTGGTCAGGCCCATCGACTCGAGCGCCGCGACCTGCGCTGCCGCGACCGCGGACCCGGGGCGGACCGGGCGCCCGGCCCCGATCGCGGCGATCTCGAGAGTGCTCATCGCGCCGAGGATCTCCTCGAGCGTGACCGAACCCAGGTGGCCGAGCCGGAAGATCTTGCCGGTGAGCTTGCCCTGGCCACCAGCCAGGACGACGCCGCGACGCTTGACCTCGCCGTTGAACGCCTTCCAGTCGAGGTCATCGGGGACGACAGCCGCGGTGACCGTCCTGGACGCGTGACGCGGATCGGCGAACAACTCGAAGCCGAGTGCCGAGAGCCCGGCCCGTGACGCCGCGGCGCATGCCTCGTGGCGCGCGAAGACCTGCTCGGCGCCCTCGGCGGTCATCAACCGGATCCCCTCGTCGACCTGGTAGACGACGGCGATGGCCGGGGTCCACGGCGTCTGGCCGGCGGCGTGGCTCTCGCGATGCGCGCGCAGGTCGAGGTAGACGCGCGGCATGGTCGCTCGTTCCATCGCGGCCCAGGCCCGCTCGGAAGCGGCGATCATGGCCAGGCCCGGGGCGGCCATCCACGCCTTCTGCGACCCGGTCACGACGACGTCCACGCCCCAGGCGTCCATCTCGAACGGGACGGCCCCGAGACCCGACACGCTATCCACGAGGATGAGCGCATCCGGCGCGCTGTCGCGCACGACGGCGGCCAGCGCCGCGATCGGGTTCATGACGCCGGTCGAGGTCTCGTTGTGGGTCAGCAGGACGGCCGTGTAGCCGGGTGCCCGCTCGAGTTCCGCCCGCAGGATCCCAGGGTCGGCGGCCTGGCCCCACTCGACATCGATCTTGGTGACGTCCGCACCATAGGTCCGGGCGATCTTCGCGAACCGGTCGCCGAACGAGCCGATCGACACGCCGAGGACCCGGTCGCCGGGCGACAGGGTATTGACGACGGCGGCTTCGAGGCCGCCGGTCCCGGCGGTGGTGATCATCGCGATGTCGTTGGTCGTCCCGAAGTACGGCTTCATGCCGGACAGGATCCGACCGAGCATCGCGGCGAACTCCGGACCGCGGTGGTTGATCATCTGGCGGGCACCGGCCTCGCGAACGCTCGGCGGCAGTGCGGTCGGTCCGGGGATTCGCAGATTCGGCTCGAAGCGGTCCACGTGGAGCCTCCTGGGTGGGTGTCGTCGGTGTCTGGCATATGCTCTCATGCCCGGCCTCACGTTACGAACCGGGCCGTCGCCGCGTCCCACCGACGATCCGCCCGACCTCTCCTGGAGTCTCCGCCACCGTGGACCGCCCTCGATGACCAGCACCATCCGCCACCGACGCGCTCGCCGCGTCGCGCTCGGCCTGGTCGCGCTGCTGCTCGTCGGGACCGTGGCCGGCGTCGCGGCGGTCCAGACCGACACGCTCGGTGCCGGCCGCCTGTTCGATCGGGCCGTGGCCAAGGTGGACCGATTCCTGGCCGGCCCCGTGCCGGAACGTTCGGCGCCGGTCACGGTGCTCGTCGCCAATCCGAGCGACCCGGTGATCGACGACGAGAGCATCGACGAATCGGATGCGACCCCGACCCCGACCGCGACGCCGCCGACCGGCAGCGGACTCCCGACGCCGGTCTCGGCCCCGACAGCGACGCCCGTCCCGACGCCGGCCCGTGTCGCGGTGGACGTGGACATCGTCAAGAACGACAAGAAGGTCTTCGCCCACGAGCTCAAGGTCACCTGGTGTGCGTCGGCGGGCGTCCAGATGGTCCTGGCGATCCTCGGCAAGGGCGACACCTCCCACGACTTCCAGCGCGAGATCCAGGGTCGAGTCCGCGAGTGGGAGAGCTACAAGGACAGCCATAACGGCGACTGGGGACCGTCGGCGATGGCCCTCGCCCTCGACGCGTATGGCGTTCCCGGCTACGAGGTCCGGGCGTACAAGACACGTCAGGGCGCCCTCCGCGATGCCGCCAAGGCGATCCAGAAGACGAGATCGCCGGTCCTCCTGCTCGCGTGGCGCGGGGCTCACACGTGGGTCATGAGCGGCTTCCGCGCCGACGCCGATCCGTCGATCTTCCGTGACGCGACGATCAAGGGCACCTACATCCTCGACCCGTGGTACCCCGACGTGTCGAGCATCTGGGGCCCGTCCGATCCGCCCGGGACCTACCAGGACGGCAAGGAGATGGTGCGCAACTACCTCAAGTGGAAGCGCCCGGAAGGCTCCTACCCGGACCGCGACGGCTTGTACATCGCCGTCGTGCCGACCCGCGTCAAGCCCGCGAGCTGAGCCCGATCCGTCGGACGCGGCCGACGAGGAAGATCGCCAGCAGGATGTCCTTGGCGATGACGCCGGCCGCATAGCCGAACGGGATCGCGAGGAGGTCCAGCGGGCCTTCGAGGACCTGCGTCGCGAGGACGACCACGCCGAGCCCGGCGAACGAGGCGAGGACCTGCCGGAGCGTGTCGTGCGTCGCGTACAGGCCGCGCGAAAGAGGGTAGGCGAGGGCGTCGAACGGGACCGACAGCGCGAAGGCCGCGACCACTGCCGACGTCCGCGCGACGTCGTCCGGCCCGAACTTGCCGCCACCGAGCAGGACCTCGACGAGCGTCCCCGAGAGGACGAACAGGGCGATCGCGGCCAGGGTCGTCAGCACCGCGATGGTGATCAGGTTCCGGCCGAGGATGGCGCGAAAGGCCGGTCCGTCGTCGTCGGCGAAGGCCGCCGACAGCAGCGGGAAGACCGCCAGTGAGAACGAGACGCCGATGAGGCTGACCGGCAGGACCTGGTAGTCGAGACCGAAGTTGAGGGCCGACACGGCACCGACGCCGAGGCCCGCCGCGACCCGCGTGAAATACGTGATGGTCAGCGGGTCGATGGCGACCGAGAACATGCGCGGGACCATCAGCCGGAGGAATTCACGCATGGCGGCGGTCCCGACGGCCAGGCCCGGCCCGATGCGAAACGAGGTCCGGGTCGTCCCGATCGCCCGGATGCCGAGGTGTGCGGCAGCGCCGGCGACGGCTCCCCAGGCCGATGCGACGACCCCGTAGGCACCCGCGAACAGGATCGTGAAGACGATGATGCCCGACGTGTAGAAGATCGGGGCGAGAGCGTAGAACAGGAACTTGCGGTCCGCGACGAGGATCTCGCCGAGGGCGATCGACGCCGCGAACAGGATCTGCGCGATGCAGTTGATCCGGACGAGCTGGACGTACAGCTCCTGGGTCGCGGGGTCGAAGCCGTGGCCGACGATGCCCGCCAGCCATGGGGCGGCGAGGAAGATCAGGACGCTCGCGATGGTCATGAGCCCGACCGCGCCGGTCAGCACGGTCCGCCCGAACTCGTTGGCGGATCGGTCGCCGCCGTCGTCGTGACGAAGCCGGCTGTAGATCGGCACGAACGGCGCGGTCAGCCCGGCCGCGACGAGGACGTCGAGGGCGATCTCCGGGATGCGGAATGCGGCGTTGTAGGCATCGAGCTCGGCGCCCGCGCCGTACGTGTTGGCGAAGACCCGATTGCGGATGATGCCGCTCACGAAGTAGCCGAGCGACAGGACGGACAGCAGGATCGCCCCGCGCGGGAAGACACGGTCGAGCAGGCCCCGTGCTGTCGCGACCACCGAGGTCACGTCAGATGGGCGTCGCGATAGTCGAGGAAACCCGTTGGGCCGGCCGGGTGACCGGCGCGTGTCAGGAGGAGCATCGCCTCCTGGCATTCACCGATGCCGTGGACCGCGACGTGGGTGACGTAATCCGACAACGTGTAGCCGGCCCGACCTTCGACATCGCTGTCGGCGGCGAGGGCCTCGTCGGTCAGACCCGCAAGCCAGTCCCGCGTCTCGATCTCGTCGCGGCGCCATTCCTCCTCAAGGGAGGCGACCGTCGGGAAGTCGGCCGGGTCCAGTTCGGTCTCGCCGTCGACGTGCGGGATCTCGTCGCGGAGTCTGATCCGCCAGCTTCGTTCGACATCGAGCTCGTGGACGAGTGTCGCCCGCAGGTCGCGATGCCCGAGCACCTCCGTCGCGAGGAAGGCCTCGGGTCGCCATCGTCGCCGCCGCCTGCAGCGCCAGGTCGCGGAGCCAGAAGAGGTAGTCGAACAGCGTCTCGATCTCCGACTTCCGCATCTCCCCTCCGACTTCAGCGATCGCGGCGGACCTGCATGCGCCGTCCCCGGATGGTCGCAGTCGCGAGCGCCGCGATGACGGCCTCGGCGACGCCTTCCTGGACATCGACGAACGAGAAGCCCTCGTTGATCTGGATGGCGCCCACGACGCTGCCCGGGACGTGGGCTTCATTCGTGATCGCGCCGACGAGGTCGCCCGGGCGGAGGCCCGCGCGCCGCCCACCACCGACGAAGAGGCGGACCCAGCCGCCGTCGGGCGCGCCGCGATCCTGCCGCGGACTCGACGGCCCGGTCGGGTAGGGGACCCCGCCGGGACCAGCCCGCCCGCGGGGCGCTGCCGGGCGGGCGTTCCGGGGAGGCGGCCCGGGTGCCACGAGCGGTGGCGAGGCCAGCTCGACCTCGTCTGATTCGGCGGCGGTCGCGCCCTCGATCAGGCTGACCGCGGCGAGGGCGATGTCGACCAGGTCGAATTCGTCGGTCAGCGGTTCGACGACGCCGCGGAAACGGTCGTAGCCGTCGGCCAGCAAGGCCTCGCGCAGATTGGCCCGGATGATCTCGGTCCTGCGCTCTCGCAGGTCCGCGACCGTCGGCAGCCGGGCGATCTCGAGCTTCGTGTGGGTCGCCGCCTCGATGTTGCGAAGCATCCGATGCTCGCGCGGCTCGACGAGAGTGATGGCCACGCCGTCGCGGCCGGCTCGCCCCGTCCGGCCGATGCGATGGACGTAGGCGTCGGGGTTCGATGGGACGTCGAAGTTGACGACATGGGAGACATGCTCGATGTCCAGCCCGCGGGCGGCGACGTCCGTGGCGACGAGCACGTCGAGGGAGCCGTCCCGGAACCGGTTCATGATCCGGTCGCGGCCCTCCTGGACGAGTCCGCCGTGGAGCGCTGCGGCGTCGTGACCGCGGGCACTCAACGCTTCCGCGAGATCGTCGACCTCGCCGCGCGTGCGGGCGAAGACCAGCGTCGACGTCGGGTCCTCGACGTCGAGGATGCGACACAGCGCAGCGAGCTTGTCGTTGCGCCGGACGACATAGGCGACCTGGCGGATGCGGGCGACGCCGTCGCGCGAGGCCTTCTCGGCATGGACCTTGATGCGGGCGGGCTCGCGCAGGTGCCGCTTTGCGATGCGCGAGATGGTCGGTGAGACCGTCGCGGAGAAGAGCGCGGTCTGGCGGTCGTCCGGCGTCGCCGCGAGGATCGTCTCGAGATCCTCCGCGAAGCCCATGTCCAGCATCTCGTCGGCCTCGTCGAGGATGACCACCTTGACGCCATCGAGGCGCAGGCTGCCACGCTTGAGGTGGTCCACCGCCCGTCCCGGCGTCGCGACGACGACGTCGACGCCGCGGCGCAGGCCGCGGAGCTGCTGACCGATCGGCTGGCCGCCGTACACCGGCACGACCCGGGCCCCCATCTCGCGGCCGTACTTGAGCAACGCCTCGGCGACCTGCATCGCGAGCTCGCGCGTCGGCACGAGGACGAGCGCGGAGGTGCCGCCGTCGCCGGCTTGCCCGATGGGGATGCGCTGGAGGGTCGGCAGGGCGAACGCCGCCGTCTTGCCGGTCCCCGTGGGTGCCTCGGCGAGGAGGTCGCGGCCCGCCAGCAGCGGCGGGATGGCCTCGCGCTGGATCGGAGTGGGCTCCTCGTAGCCGAGGGCGGCGACCGTCCTGAGCAGCCGCGGGTCGAGCTCGAGGGCCGCGAAGCCGTCAGCGTCGTCGGTCGTCGAGTCCGGGTCGTGCTCAGCCACGTCGCCCATCGTAGGCCACGCGCTGGAGGTCAGCGTGGGCCGACGATCGGGTCGAGGTCGATCGTGCGGACGCGGCGCGTGCCGCCCGAGTCCGTCCTGACGGTCGCGGCCGGGATGACTCCGGCCACGAGCCGCTCGATGATGGCTTCCTCGCCGGCATACAGCCCGGAGCCGCTGATGCGGACGCGGCCACCGACCTTGAGGTTCTGGCGGCCGAGGCCCGCGGTCAGGTCGATTGCGACGAGGTTCGGCCGGACCATGGCGGCCTCAGGGCCTGCCCCGGGCTTGGGCGCCCCCTTGGTGTGGGTGCGGGCGACCGGGTAGGTGACCTTGCGTCGCTTCACGCGGCCTCCTCGTTGCCGTCGCGGCCGCCACCCAGCGAGCCGGCGAGGGCCGCCGCACCATGCACGGCCGACCACGCTGTCACTGCTTCGGCAAGGGCGACGGAGTCCGGCCGGACGCCGAGGCGGTCGTCGCTGCCGCGCATGTCCTGGCCGAGCTCGGCGACGACGCCGCGATAGGCGGGCTTGTCGCCATTCGTGCGGGCGGACGTCGGGTAGACGTCGAAGTAGCCGTCGGTGCTGACGACGATGTGCGCCTCGGGCGCAGAGAAGGACGTTCGAGCCATGAGTGGGGATCCGATCCATCGCGCGCTGCGGACCAACGAGATGCATGCCCGGCGCCGGCGATTGCCACTCCACCATCGGGGTCCGGAGCGATTCCGTCAAACGGGTGTGCCCGGCATCCGTATCATTCGACTCGACGATGACGCTCGCTGCTGAGCCAGCCGCGACCGCGACCGGGTCTGCCGGACCGGCCGTGCGCGCCGCCGGGCTCGTCAAGGCGTTCGGCCCGATCCGCGCGGTCGACGACGTCTCGTTCGACCTCGCCCCGGGCCGGATCTACGGCGTCCTCGGCCCGAACGGGTCGGGCAAGACGACGCTCATCCGGCTGCTCGTCGGGCTGACCCGAGCGACCGCCGGGCACGCCGAGGTCCTCGGCGTGGCGATGCCGTCGCGGCCGACGCTCGGACGGATCGGCTACATGACCCAGAGCGACGGGATCTACCCGGCGCTGACCGTCGGGCGAGAACGCCCGGTTCTTCGCCGCGGCCTACGGCGTCGGCGGGTCCGGAGGCGGTGACCGACGCCCTCGCGCGTCGTGGACCTCGCCGACCGCGTCGATTCGATCGCCGGCACCCTGTCGGGCGGCCAGCGTCGCCGGCTGTCGCTCGCCTGCGCGCTCGTCCACCGGCCGCCCGTCCTGTTCCTCGACGAGCCGACGGTCGGCGTCGATCCCGCTGCTCCGGGTCGAGTTCTGGGCGCACTTCCGGGCGCTCGCCGACGGCGGCACGACGATCATCGTGTCGAGCCACGTCATGGACGAGGCCGACCGCTGCGACGAGCTCCTGTTCATCCGGTCCGGCAAGGTCATCGCCCGCGGGTCCGGCGCCGAGATCCGCGCGCCAGGCCGGCACCGACGACCTCGAGCAGGCCTTCCTGCGCCTCGGCGGCGACCAGCCGGTGACCCGGTGAGCGGCCGCCGCGTCCGGCGCGCTCGTTCCGCCGGGTCGTCCAGGAGATCCGGCGCGATCGGCCGTCGCTCGGCGCTCCTGTTCATCGCCCCGATCCTCGTCACCGGCCTCGTCACGTTCATCCTCCGCGAGGGCCAGACGCCCGCCGGTGGACGCGGTCATCGTCAACGAGGCGGGCCCGCCCGGCATCGTCGTCGCGAACGCCCTCCGGACCACGCTCGAGGCCGACGGCGGGACGGCCACGATCGTCCCCGACGCGGCGACCGCCGAGGCCGCGGTCGAGGACGGCATCGGCGACGGTCGCGATCACGCTGCCGGCCGGGCTCGGGACGCGGCGGGCGCCGACCATCACGGTCCTGACCGACGGCCTCGACCCGTCCGGCGAGGCGGAGCCAGGTGGCGGCCGTCGGTCGGGCCCTCGCTCGCGGCCGCGGCCGTCGATCACCGGGCGTCACGTCCGCCGACGATCGACCACACGACGCTGTACGGGACGCCGAGCAGCGACCCGATCACGACCTTCGCCCCGGCGATCGTCGGCTTCTTCGCCTACTTCTTCGTCTACCTCCTCACCGGCGTCAGCTTCCTGCGCGAGCGCACCGGCGGCACGCTCGAGCGGCTGATGGCGACGCCGGTCACCCGCGGCGAGGTCGTGACCGGCTACATCCTCGGCTTCGGGCTGTTCGCGACGCTCCAGGTGGTCGCTGCTGCATGACCTGGGCGCTCGCGAGCGTCCACGTGCCGGCGATCGGGCCGCTGCCCGACTTCTGGGTCGGCCTCGGGATCCCGATCGCGGGCAGCCCCGTCTACGCCTTCCTCGTCGTGGTCCTCACGGCCCTCGGCGCGGTCAGCCTCGGCATCTTCCTGTCGACCTTCGCGCGGACCGAGCTCCAGATCATCCAGTTCATCCCGCTCGTGCTGGTCCCGCAGTTCCTCCTGTCGGGCGTCCTGTTCCCGGTCGACAGCCTGCCCGCCGGTCGTCCAGCCGCTCGTCGAAGATCATGCCGCTGACCTACACCGTCGAGGGCCTCCGCGCAGGTCTTCATCGCGGGCGCCGACCTGGCCAGCGCGGCCCTCCGGTTCGACCTGCTCGTCCTGGCCGCGTTCGCCGTCTTCTTCGCGACCATCGCCTCGCTGACGATCCGCCGCGACGTCGTCTGATCGGTGGCGGGTCGGCCGGCGTGGCGTTCAGCCCGGTCGCGATCAACGTGGTGATCCTGCTGGCTAGCCGGCGGTCCGGATGAGCTTCTTGTTCACGAACTCATCGGCCGCCAGCAGACCCAACTCCCGGGCCGTACCGCTGCGCTTGACGCCGCCGAACGGCAGTTCGGGGCTGTCGGCCAGCACCAGGTTGACGTAGACCATGCCCGCCTCGATCCGATCGGCGACCCGGGCCGCCTGCTCCGGATCGTTGCTGAACACGTACGAACCCAGCCCGAAGCTGGTGTCATTCGCGAGCGTGACCGCCGCGTCCTCGTCGGCCACCCGGTAGACGACGCCGACCGGTCCGAAGAACTCCTCCCGATACGCGTCCATCTCGGGCGTCACGCCGGTCAGCACCGTCGGCGGGTAGTACGCGCCGTCCCGGGAGCCGCCGCCGGTCACGACGGTCGCGCCCTGCGCCACCGCCCGATCGACCTGGCCCTGCAACCGGGTCGCCGCCTCGACCGACGACAGCGGCCCGAGGACCGTCCCCCTCGCCATCGGGTCACCCAGCGGCGACGCGGCCATCGCGGCGGTGAACTTGGCCAGGAACTCGTCGTACAACCCGTCCACGACGATGAATCGCTTGGCGCCGTTGCAGGACTGGCCGGTGTTGTCCAGCCGTGCCGCGGTCGCCGCCGCAACCACCGCGTCGAGGTCATCCGTCGCCAGCACGATGAACGGATCCGAGCCGCCGAGCTCGAGGGCCACCTTCTTCAGGTGCCGCCCCGCGACCTCCGCGACCGCCGCCCCGGCCCGCTCCGAGCCGGTCACCGAGACGCCCTGGACCCGCGGATCGGCCACGATCGTGGCGGCCTGCTCGGCGCTGACATAGACGTTGACGTAGGCGCCGTCCGGCAGCCCGGCATCGCGATAGATCGCCTCGATGGCAGCGGCCGACTCAGGGCATTGCGACGCATGCTTGAGGACGATCGTGTTCCCGAGGACCAGGTTCGGCGCCGCGAACCTGGCCACCTGGTAGTAGGGGAAGTTCCAGGGCATGATCCCGAACAGCACACCCGAGCGGGCTGCGCCGGATCACCGCGGTGCCCTCGCCGAGGATCGTGAGCGGCTGATCGGCGGTGATCACGTCCGCCTGATCCGCGTAGTACTCGGTGATGTCCGCCGAGAAGTCGACCTCGCCGAGCGCGGCAGCGAACGGCTTGCCCATCTCCCGGACGATGACGGCGGCCAGCTCCTTTCGGCGTTCCCGATGGAGCTCGGCCGCGCGGCGGACGATCCCCGCCCGCTCGGCGACCGGAAGCTTCCGCCAGGTGACGAACGCCGCATGGGCTTTGGCGAGCGCCCCCTCGACCTGGGCATCGGTGAAGCTGTCGTAGCGGGCCACGGTCTCCCCCGTGGCCGGGTTCACGACGGCGTAGTCGCTCATGACGTTGCCCTCCACTAGCTATCGAATGGGGCCTGCGCGATCTCCTCGAGGATGCCCTTGGCGGCCATCTCCGCGGCCAGGCGAGGTCGGCTTGCGCGACACCTGGTCGACGAAGAGCGCCGAGAACTCCCCCTTGAAATCGAGCCGCGGATATGCAGCCAGCACCGCTGGGATGATCGCCGATCGAACGTCGGTGAAGCGCTCGCCGGTGACGTCGACGCCCGTCGCATCCCAGAGCAGGACCACCTCGGCGGCGGGATCGGGCGGCATCGTCTCGTCGTTGTGCAAGGCGATCGCGTCGTAGATCGCCCGGGCGCGCGGCTCCGGTTCCTCGGCCTCGACCGCGAGCCGCTCCGCCGCGACCGCGCCGTCGACCGCGTAGTCGCCGCCGAGGTCGTACGCTGGAACCAGGCCGATGTCGTGGAGCATCGCGGACACGTAGAGGATCTCGGGATCGAACGTGAGCCGGTCGTACCCTGCCAGCTCGACGGCCCAGGCATAGACACCGGACCGAGTGGTTCACAAGGAAGGGTGCCGCGACATCCGCGATGAGCTCGCGGGCTCGCCGCGCGAGCGCGGAATCCGGCACGGGCATCCCGAGCTCGGTGAGTGCCTCGTCCATCAACGCGGAACCTTGCGACACATGGTGCCGTTGTACGGCATGACCGGCGGGCGCACAAGGGCGACCACCCGCCGCGTTCGCTCCAGTGACGCGCCAGACGCTCATCGACTCATCCGCGCCCGGTCGCTCCCTAGCCGCCGGCGTCGCGCTTCTCGGTGTCGGCCAGCTTCTTGCGGTTCGTCTCGCGCTGCTTCATGAGGCCGTCGCCCGCGTGGCGCGTGACCTCGGGCGTCGGTGTCGGCTCGCGTGGCGTCCGCCCCGCGGCCTTGGCGGTGGCTCGCGCCTCGGCCCGGGCGGCCATCCGGGCGGCGATCGTCGATTCGTAGCCGGGTCGGTCGGGAGGTAGTAGCGCCGGGCGACGATCGCGTCGGGCAGGTACTGCTGCTCGACGTCGGCGCCCTCGTAGTCGTGCGAGTAGCGGTAGCCGACGCCGATGCCGTGCTGCTTCATCCCGCGGTGCGCCGCGTTGCGCAGATGGAGCGGCACCGGCAGCGCGCCGTTTGCCTCGACGTCCGAAACGGCGGCCCAGTACGCCGCTCCGGAGCGGTTCGACTTCGGCGCCGTCGCGACATACGTCGTTGCCTGCGCCAGCGCGTATTGCGCCTCCGGCAGGCCGATCCAGTCGAGCGCCTGGCCCGCCGCGACCGCCACCGACAGCGCGCGCGGGTCGGCATTCCCGACGTCCTCCGACGCGCTGATGATCAGGCGTCGGGCGATGAACTTCGGGTCCTCGCCGGCCGCGATCATCGCTGCCAGCCAGTAGAGCGCGGCGTCGGGGTCGTTGCCGCGCAGGCTCTTGATGAACGCCGACACCGTGTCGTAGTGGCCGTCGCCGGCGCGGTCGTAGGCGAGGACGCGCTGCTGGGCGGCCGATTCGACGTCCTCGAGTCGCGGGCTGACATGGCCGTCGGCATCGCGGACATCCTCGGACTCGGCGATGGCCGCCGCGCCCTCGAGGACGTTGAGCGCGGCCCGGGCGTCGCCGCCGGCGAGCGAGACGAGATGCTCGAACGCGTCATCGGTCAGGGCGACGCCACCGGTCGGCCCGAGCCCGCCGGCGAGTCCGCGTTCCTCGTCGGCCAGTGCGCGACGGACCACCGCCCCGACCTCGTCGTCGGTCAGCGCCTCGAGCCGCCAGACGCGCATCCGCGACAGCAACGCTGCGTTGACTTCGAAGTAGGGGTTCTCGGTCGTCGCGCCGATCAGGGTGACCGTGCCGTCCTCGACGTGCGGCAGGAGCGCGTCCTGCTGCGCCTTGTTGAAGCGATGGATCTCGTCGAGGAAGAGCACGCTCCTGGTCCCATGCAGGTTCAGTCGCTCCTGAGCCTCGGCGATGGTCGCACGGACCTCGACGACGCCGGACATGACGGCGGAGAGCGTCGTGAAATGCGCCCCGATCTCGCCGGCGAGGAGGCGGGCGAGGCTGGTCTTTCCGGTGCCAGGCGGTCCCCACAGCAGCAGGGACGAGAGGTGCCCCCGGGCGATGCTGCGACGGAGCGGGCCGCGCTCGCCGACGAGGTGCGTCTGGCCGACGAACTCGTCGAGGCTCCGTGGCCGCATCCGAGCTGCCAGCGGCTGTCGCTCGGGCGGTGGCTGGAAGAGGGCCTCGGGTCGGGCGCCGACCGGACGCCTGGTCGATGGCATGGGGCTGATGGTAGCGCGCGGTGGACGCGCCCCACGCTGCCGGCTAGAGCGGGCCGAGTCCGGTGAAGTGGGCGATGGCCCACATGATCAGCAGGAGCCCGATGAGTGATCCACCGACGATGGCGATGCGCCGGACGTCACGGGCGACGTAGGCGTACTCCTCGGCGGCAGAGACTTCGAGCGACGACGATCGCGCGACCGGCTCGACCGTCCGGACGGCCTTCGACTTCCGGCTGGCCGATTCAGCCTGGCGCTCGTCGGCGACGATGGCCGCCTCGAGCTGCGCGGCACGGGCCTCCTCTTCGTCGGTCAGGCCGACAGGTCGGACCGCAGCGGTCGCGGCCACCGGCGGCGCGGCTGCCTTCGCCGCCTGGCGCTGGAGAGGTGGGCGCTGCCCCGGACGGGACGTGCTGCCGCGTGAGCGCTTGGCCATGGTGTGCTGGGGGCCTCCATCGGTGGCTCGGTTCGACCGCGGGCGCAGGTCGCGCTCATCCGGCGGTTCGGGCTGTCGACGGCAGAGGATAGCACCCCGTCCGACGAGGTCGCGGTGAAGGCCCCCTGCTAGACTCGGTCGACCCGCCCGACCGCCCGACTGGAGGCCGTCCGATCGATCTCAACGCCTTCGTGGAGCCCTCCCTCGGCCCGATCGTCGTCGGGCTGGCCATCGTCATCGTCGTGTTGCTCATCGCGGTCATCGCGCTCGCCCGGCGGACCAGCCGGATCGATGCCCGGTTGAGCGGGTTGACCCGCGGTGGGGGTGGCGAGAGCCTCGAGGCGGTCCTCGATTCGCACCTCGACAAGGTGGACGCGGTCGCCCGCGGCATCCGCGACCTGGATGCCCGGATGGCGGTCCTCGAGGCGGCCCAGCGCCGATCGTTCCAGCGGGTCGGCCTGGTTCGCTACAACCCCTTCGAGGAGACGGGCGGGAATCAGAGCTTCGCGCTCGCGTTGCTCGATGCCGCCGGCGACGGCTGGGTCCTGTCGAGCCTTCACGCGCGGTCCGGGACGCGGGTCTACGCGAAAGCGGTCGCGGCCGGTCGGTCGGACTCGGCCCTGTCCGATGAAGAGACCGAAGCGCTCCGGCAGGCGCTGGCCTGACAGGCTAGCTGTCACAGGGGTCGGCGATGGTTCGGTCATGGCCCCCACGACCGCCGTTCCGACCCATCCGATCCCCGTGACCAGGCCGCGTGCCAGGCGTCGGCGCGAGCCGTCGCCGCTGGATCAGCTGCCGGCCTGGCGCGATCTCGTGCCGGTCATGGCGCCATCGCTCGCGGCGGCGGCACCGGCCGGCCTCGAGGCGCTGCTCGGCGGTCTCAACCCCGA
The DNA here is from genome assembly GCA_963776385.1 of uncultured Chloroflexia bacterium. Classification (GTDB taxonomy): domain Bacteria; phylum Chloroflexota; class Limnocylindria; order Limnocylindrales; family CSP1-4; genus SPCO01. The sequence continues at coordinate 177,112 of CAVZME010000011.1, read as the reverse complement.
CCAGCTCCGTGCGGTGACGCACGGCACCGGGCCGCTGCTCGTGGTGGCGGGCGCCGGGACCGGCAAGACCCAGGTCATCACACGCCGGATCGCCTGGCTCATCGCGACGCGTCGTGCCAAGCCGTCGGAGATCCTGGCCCTGACGTTCACGGACAAGGCGGCCGAGGAGATGGCGATCCGCGTCGACCAGCTCGTCCCCTACGGCTACACCGACACGGCCATCAGCACGTTCCACGCCTTCGGTGACCGGGTCATCCGCGAGTACGCGCTCGAACTGGGCTTGCCGACCGACCTGCGGGTCCTGACCCGCGCGGAAGTCGTCATCTTCCTGCGCGAGCATCTCTTCGAGTTCGACCTGGACGCGTACCGGCCGCTGGGCGATCCGACCCGGTTCCTGGCGGCGCTCGCCGCGCTGTTCAGCCGGTGCAAGGACGAGGACATCTCGCCGGCCGACTACCTCGAGCACGCGGATCGGGTCGCGGCCGAGGCAGAATGGGTCCGCGAGGCAGCGGCACCCGACGACGAGAGCGCGCAGGACGTCGCCGAGGCCGCGGCCGAGGACGCTCGACGCCAGGCGGAGCTGGCACGCGCCTACGCCACGTACCAGGACCTGATGGCGACCGCCGGCTGCATCGACTTCGGCGACCAGGTCGCGCTCGCGTTGCGGCTCGTGCGCACGTCGCCGGCCGCGCGCCGCGAGATCGCGAGCCGGTTCCGGTACATCCTCGTCGACGAGTTCCAGGACACCAATCGGGCGCAGGCCGAACTCGTCGCGACACTGGCTGACGAGCATCGGAACGTGACGGTCGTCGGCGATGACGACCAGGCCATCTATGCCTTCCGCGGCGCGGCGATCGACAACATCCTGGCCTTCCAGGACCGATATCTCGGGGCGCGGACCGTGGTGTTGCGGCGGAACTACCGGTCGCTCGGGCCCATCCTCGAGGCCTCATACCGGCTCATCCGGTTCAATGATCCGGACCGGCTCGAGGTTCGGACCGGGATCGTCAAGCGACTTCGGCCTCAGCGCGTCTCGCCGACGGCCGCGCCGGTCCGGCTCGAGGTCTTCGGGTCGGGTGCCGAGGAGGCAGACTGGATCGCGGCCGAGATCGGTCGACGGCTCGAAGGCGGTGCGTCCGCCCGGGATCACGCCGTCCTCGTGCGCGCGAACGGCCATGCGGACCCGATCCTGCGCGCGCTCAACATGGCGGCCATCCCGTGGCGGTTCTCCGGGACATCCGGGTTGTACGCGCGTCCGGAGGTGCGATTGCTCCTGTCCTTCCTGCGCGTCGCCGCAGACCTCGATTCGAGCGTGGATCTATACGCGGTGGCCGCATCCGAGGTCTATCGGCTCGGTGGCGAGGACCTGACCGCGATCGTGAACATGGCGCGGCGACGCAATCGCTCGATCTGGGCGGTCCTCGAGGAGCTGGACCGGCAGCCCGGCATCCTGCGGGTCGGGCCGGAGTCGCGGGCGACCGTCCGCAAGCTCGTCGGCGACCTGCGCGGCTACGCGGACGAGGCCCATGAGCGACCCGCCGGAGAGCTGCTCTACCGATTCCTGCGCGGGAGCGGTCTCCTCGCGCGGCTGGTCGAGACCGATACTCCAGCGGCCGAGGAGCAGCTCGCGAACGTGGCCCGGTTCTTCGAGATCGTCCGGTCCCAGTCGGCGCTGCTCCGCGACGATCGTGCGATCTTCGTCGCCCCGCACCTGTCGACCCTCATCGAGGCGGGCGACGATCCGGCAACGGCGGAGCTCGATCCCGACGCCGACGCGGTCGCGGTCCTTACGGTCCACAAGTCCAAGGGTCTCGAGTTCCCGGTCGTCTTCCTGCCCGGCATGGTGGCCGGTCGGTTCCCCGGCAACGGCCGTGGGGAACCGCTGGCACTTCCTGCAGGGCTCGGGAGGGGCGAGCCGCCGAGCGTCGAGGCAGCACTCGGCGAAGAGCGTCGCCTGTGCTACGTGGCGATGACCCGGGCGCGCGACGAACTCATCCTGTCGCACGCCGCCGACTACGGCGGTGCACGCGCCAGGCGTGTGTCGCCGTTCGTCCTGGAAGCGCTCGACCTGCCGACCGTCGCCGGCGTCCCGGGTGCCGGCGCGAAGGCCAGCACGCCCACCGAGCGCCTCGCGACCTTCGAGCGGGCCGTCCCGAACCCGGTCGCCACCGACGGACCGATCACCGAGCCGTTGTCGCTGAGCTTCTATCAGATCGACGATTACCTGACCTGCCCGCTCAAGTACAAGTTCGCCCACGTCCTTCGCGTGCCGCTCGCGCCCCATCACGCGATCGTCTACGGCGCCGCGCTCCACAAGGCCGTCCAGATGTTCCACCACCGCCACGGCAAGGGCTATGTGATGAGCGAGGCGGAGCTCGACGAGGTCTTCGATTCCGCCTGGTCGAACGAGGGCTTCATGAGCCGCGACCACGAGGAGGCGCGACTGACCGCAGGCCGGGCGGCGCTTCGCCGGTTCCGGACCGCCCAGCTCGAGCCTGATGCGGTCATCCCGACCTACGTCGAGCGCGAGTTCAGTTTCACCCTCGGCGGCGACCGCGTCCGTGGCCGTTGGGACCGCGTCGACGTCGTCCCGATCGAGACCGCGACCCCGACGGCCGCACCCGCGAGTGGACAGAACGCCGATGTCGTCTCGCCGACGCTCGGCATACTCGGGCCCGAGCGGGTGACCATCACCGACTACAAGTCGTCCGATGTCCGAGACCCGGCCAAGGCTCGTCAGCGTGCCCGGGAGTCACTCCAGCTCCAGATCTATGCGATGGGCTATGAGGCGATGACCGGGCGACTGCCCGACGCGCTCTCGCTCCACTTCCTCGAGTCCGGGCTGATCGGCGAAGTCGCGGTCGACCCCGCCCGGCTGGCCAAGGCTCGGGAGAAGATCGCTACGGCGGCGGCCGGGATGCGGGCCCGCGACTACACGCCGCGGCCGGACTACCTCGCCTGCTCGTACTGCGCCTTCCGGGACATGTGCCCGGCGAGCGTCGCTCGATAGGGCATCCACCCGACTCGACGCTGCCGACGTTCCGACCCATCGTTCACGGTCCGCCCCGAACCATCGAGGCACCACCCGGGGGGACCGTATCGGCGATGGCGATCCTCGCGCGCTGGATCCGGCCGTGGGTCACGGCGGGCGGGCCCGAAGGCCTAGACTCGATGCTCATGGAATCCCGCGACCGGACCGCCAACCTGGCCTGCTTCGCGGCCGCCGCGGTCGTCTGGGTTCTCGTCGGTTTCGTCGTCACGACGCGCGATCCGACCCTGGACCCGAGCGCCGGGTTCGTCGGCGCAGCGCTCATCGGTCTGGCCGTGACGCTGACCGTGATCCCGCTCGTCTGGCTGACGACCTTCGGGCGTCACCGGCGGATCGCCTACCGCGGCGATTGGGTGCGTGCGATCCGTCGGGCGGCCTGGATCGGCATCGTCGTCGCCATCCTGGTGATCCTCAGGCTCCAGGGCCTGCTCGAGCTGCCGATCGCGATCTTCATCATCGCCCTGGTCGTCGTCGCGGAGGCGACCCTCTCGGCGGAACGCTAGCCCCATCGCGCCGCGGCTCGCGCTAGGCTGTCCCGAGCCAGCGACACCGCCCCGTCATCCCGCCCAGTCAGGAGACCGTGTGCCCGAGCTGACCGCTATCCGCCCGGCCGCTCCATACGAGGACGACAAGGCTCGTCTCGCCGCCGCGATCGAGGCGGCACGCGACGAGGTCCTCGACCTCTCGCACCGGATCCATGCCGACCCGGAGCCCGCCTTCGAGGAGCATCACGCCGCGGCCTGGATCGCCGAGGTCCTCGTGCGTCACGGATACGCGGTCGAACATCCCGCCGGCAGTCTTGCCACGGCGATCCACGCAAGCCGCCGTGGCGGCCGTCCGGGCGATGGCCCGCGCATCGGCATCCTGGCCGAGTACGACGCGCTGCCGGGTCTGGGCCACGGCTGCGGTCACAACACGATGGCCGCATCTGGGGTCGGGGCGGCGATCGCGCTCGCGGCGATCGCGGAAGACCTCCCGGGCGAGATCGTCTTCCTCGGGACGCCGGCCGAGGAGCGGGGGAGCGGCAAGCAGATCATGATCGACGATGGCCTCTTCGAGGGGCTCGACGCGGCGCTCCTGTACCACCCCTGCGACCGGTCCCACGTCGAGAGCTTCCCGCTCGCGTCGGAGGATGCCGACGTCGTCTTCACGGGACTGCAGTCGCACGCGTCGTCCGATCCGTGGCGCGGCAAGAACGCCCTGGATGCGCTGATCCTGCTGTTCACATCGGTCGGCCTGTGGCGCCAGCAGCTGAAGCCGACCGCCCGCGTCCACGGCATCGTCCGCGAGGGTGGCACCGCCGCCAACATCATCCCGGACCGGGCGTCCGCCTGGTTCATGATCCGGAGCGATGACGAGTCGGACTACGGATCGATGCGTGATCGCTTCCGCGACATGTGCGTGGCCGCGGCGCTGGCGACCGACACGACCGTCGAGGTCACGTTCTCCGGCCTCGCCCGAACGATGCGCAACAACGGGGTCCTTGCGGAACGATTCCGGGCCAACATGGCCGCCTACGGGATAGAGGACCAGGGCGACGACCCGAACGCCGGCTCGACCGACATGGCCAACGTCAGCTGGGTCTGCCCGACGATCCACCCCGACCTCGCCATCGCGCCCGAGGGCACGCCCGGCCACTCGATCCTGTTCCGCGACGCCGCTGCGACGCCCCGAGCCGACGAGACCACCCTCCTCGCAGCAACGCTCATCGCCCAGACCGCGCTCGACCTCTATCGCGACCCGGACCTGGTTGCGGCAGCCTGGGCGGAGTTCCACTCCGGCACGTGACGCACCGGAATTGCGAAGCCGGCCGAATTCGCCTGCTACTATCCAATCGGCGCGCCCCGCTGGACGTAGGGCGAACCGGCGGCGCCCCCCAGCGAGACGGACCTGACCGCGGCGCATCGAAGCCGCGACCGTCTTCGGAGGTTCCTCCGTGGCTGAGCGCCCACTCGATCCCACCGACCCGGGGTACGCGCGCCGGAATGGCTGGGATGCCGACTTCGAGACATTCGCCGACCTCGATCTGCCGACCTACGTCGGGCCATCCACCTTCATGAACCTGCCCTGGATGACCGATCCCGACGGCGATCCGGCAGGCCGGCGTCGACGTCGCGATCATCGGAGCCCCGTTCGACGATGCCGTCACCCATCGCTCCGGAGCCCGATTCGGACCGCGGGCGATCCGCGAGGCGCAGTACACCTCCGGCTCGATCCATTCGCTCGCTCTCGACATCCAGCCGTTCGAGGTCCTGACCGTCGTCGATGCCGGCGACGCCAACATCGTCCCGGCGTGGATCGAGCGCGGTCACGCGATGATCTACCGGAAGGTCCTCGAGGTCGCCCGGACGGGCGCCATCCCGATCGTCCTGGGCGGCGACCATTCGATCACCTGGCCGTCCGCGACGGCGATCGCCGAGGTTCGGCGGCCGGGCAGCATCGGCATCGTCCATTTCGACGCTCATGCCGACACGGCCAACGATGCGTGGGGCGTGCTGGCCAGCCACGGCTCGCCGATGCGGCGGCTCATCGAGTCGGGCGCGGTCAGCGGCAAGAACTTCGTCCAGGTCGGGTTGCGCGGCTACTGGCCGCCGCCCGAGACGTTCGCCTGGATGAAGGAGCAGGGTCTGCGCTGGCACTTCATGCGCGAGATCGAGGAACGCGGCTCGGAGGCGGTCATCGCCGATGCGATCGCCGAGGCCCTCGATGGCCCTGATTCGATCTACCTGTCGCTCGACATCGACGTGATCGATCCGGGTATGGCGCCCGGCACCGGCACGCCGGAACCCGGCGGGATGCTGACCCGCGAGGTCCTCCGCGCCATCCGCCAGATCGTCGGCTGCGGTCGATCTCGCGGGGATGGACATCGTCGAGGTGTCGCCACCGTACGATCAGGCCGAGACGACGGCCGCGGCCGCCAACCGGGCGGCACTCGAGGCGATCAGCGCCCTCGCCGTGAAGCGGCGCGACGGCGGCCGGGTCCGCTGGGAGGGCTGACCATCGACCGCTCGCCGCTCGATCGGCCCGACGCCGCGTCCGCGGCGGCGCTCGCGCGCCTGTACGACCTCGACCTCGTCGACGACCCCGGCGACCTCGACCTGTTCCTCGCCCTGGCCGATCGCGCCGAGGGCCCGATCCTCGAGCTCGCGGTCGGCACCGGCCGGCTGGCCATCCCGCTGGCGGAGGCCGGCCATCTCGTCACCGGCGTCGACCTCGATCCGGCGATGCTCGAGCGCGCGCGCGACCGGGTCCGCGGCAACGCCGGCGAGGACCGACTGACCCTGATCGAGGCCGACATCGTCGGGTCTGCGGCTGCCCGGTGAGCCCCTGTTCGGACTGGCCTTCATCGCGCTCAACTCGCTGCTCGTGCTGCCGACCCGGGCTGCCCAGCGTGCCGCGCTCCGGGCGATGGCCGATCACCTCGCTCCGGGTGGTCTCGCGGTCGTCGATGTCTGGCTGCCTGACGCCGACCGATCTCGCCCGCTTCGATGGCCGGATCAGCCTCGAATGGCCGCGGCTCGACCCGGAGACGGGCGACGATCGTCACCAAGGTCGCCTCCGCCCAGCACGATGCGGCCACCGCCAGCGTCACCCTGACGACGATCTTCGAGGAGGGTGGGCAGGGCGAACCGACCCGTCGGTGGGTCCGCCGGGACCGGCTGCGACTCGTCTCCGTGGATGAGTTGCGCGGATTCGCGGAGGACGCCGGGCTGATCATCGAGATGATCGCCGGCGACTACGAGATGGGGCTCCTCGGGCCGGGCAGCGAGCGCGCGATCCTCGTCGCCGTCAAGCCCTGACCGACCCGTCCGGGCCATCGGCCGACCGGGACCTCCGGCGTGGGTCCGACCCGCGACCCTCGTGGTATCGTCCGGCCGATGGCATCGACCGATCAGACGCGCCTGCTCATCGTCGAGGACGTGCCGCAGGTCGCCCAGTACATCCGCGGCCTGCTCAATGCCCAGGCACGGGTCAAGCTGCTCGACGTCCTCACCGACGGCAGCCAAGGCGTCGCGACGATCAAGGAGCTCCGACCGGACATCGTCCTCGTCGACGCGCTGCTGCAGGGTCGGATCAAGGGCCCCAAGCTCGTCGAGATGATCCACGAGGCCGAGCTCGGCGTGCCCGGTCATCGTCCTGACGGTCCCGCAGAACCCGTTCGAGGCCGACCCGTCGAAGGGCATCCATGGCGTCCTGTCGATGCCGTTCTCCGGCTTCGACCTGATGACCCGGATCGGCAACGCGCGCAAGGAATTCGAGGAGCACCAGGCGGTCGCCACGACCACGGGTGATGAGCGTCTTCGCCCCGAAGGGCGGCGTCGGCAAGACGACCATCGCGTTCAATCTCGCCGTCGCCCTCGGCCAGCTCGAGCAGAAGACCGTGCTCATCGACGGCAGCCTCCAGTTCGGCGACCTGCGGTCGCTGCTCAAGGTGCCGGTCGATGCGCCGTCGATCCTCGACCTGCCGACCGACCGGATCGCCGAAGTCGGACCTCGGCGACGTCCTCTGGCGCGACCCGTCCGGGATCGACATCCTGCTCGCACCGCCGCGCATCGAGATGGCCGAGATGCTGACGCCGCGCGACGTGGAGAAGGTGCTGTCGCTCCTGCGCCGGGTGTACGAGTCGATCGTCATCGACATGTCGAGCCAGCTCAACGACATCAACCTGGCCTTCCTGGACGCGAGCGACGTCGATCATCGAGATCGTCACCTACGACTCGACGACGATCCACAACACGGTGGCCATCGCCGACACGTTCCGCTCGATCGGCTACCCGGCGTCCAAGGTCCGCTACCTCGTGAACCGTGCGGATTCGCCCGGCGGGCATCGACCCGAGCGACCTGGAGCGAGCGCTCGGTCGGGTGCCCGAGCACCGTGTCGTGTCCGACGGCATGCTCGTCGTCCAGTCCAACAACGAGGGCGTGCCGTTCGTCCTCGCCAATCCCGATGCGCCGATCACGAAGGACGTCATGCGCGTCGCGACCGAGATCCTGAACGCCGGCCGCATCGCCGCTGCTGCCGGGCGGTCCTGAGTCCCCGATGGCCGATCGACGCCCGATCGGGGTCTTCGACTCCGGGGTGGGCGGGCTGACGGTCCTGCGCGAGATCGTCCGCCGGTCGCCCGCCGAATCGACCATCTACCTCGGTGACAACGCCCGCGCCCCGTATGGCGTCCGCTCCGACGACGAGGTCCTCGCCTTCTCGACCGAGTGTCTCGACCGCCTGGCGGATCGCGACGTCAAGGCCATCGTGGTCGCCTGCAACACCTCCACGGCGGTCGGCATCGTCGCGCTGCGACGCCGCTACGACATCCCGATCCTCGGCGTCATCCGGCCCGGGGCGACCGCCGCCGCCCTCGCCACGCGCGACGGCCAGGTCGGGGTGATCGCGACGCCGGCGACCATCCGCTCGCACGCCTACCTCCGGGCGATCAACGATGAGGATCCCGGCGTCCGGGTCATCGAGCACGCGACGCCGACCCTCGTTCCGTTCGTCGAGGCCGGCGACCTGTCCGGGACCGACCGCCGAGGCGGCCGTCGCCGATGCGCTCGCGCCCCTGTTCGGGCCCAGCGGACACGCCGATCGACACGCTGCTCCTCGGCTGCACCCATTACCCGCTGCTCCGCCCGATCATCGCGGCGCTTGCCGGGCCGCAGGTCGCGATCGTCGACTCGGCGACGGCGACCGCGTCGGCCCTGGCCGAGCTGCTCGACGTCAACGGGTTGCGGTCGCGCGACCCGTGGGCGGAGGACCCGGCGCCCGGCGCTGCGACGCATCGTCGCAGCTGACGACGGGCGACCCGGACACGTTCCATGCGCTCGCCAGCCGGCTATTCGGGTCGGCCTTCCCGGATGTCGAACGGATCGACCTCGCGGTGGCCGCTCGATGACCGCATCGAGCGGGCGATCGGACCGCCGGCCGTCATGGCGCGACGACCGCGTCTGGCAGGCGGGCTTCCTCCTCGGGTCCGCCCTTGGCGCGGCCGCGACCGTCGCTGGCCGCCACGCGGAGCGGACGGCGCGACAGGGCGGTCTCGTCGACTGGCCGGAGGTCGAGCGCATCGCCGATCGGCCGGCTGCGCTCGGCACGCGGCACCCTGACGGCGGACGAGCTTGCCGCCGCGGAACCCGCCTACGCCGCAGCGATGGTGCGAATCGTCCCGGCGCTGTCGGCTGCCCTGGGCAGCCCGCTGCCGGGCGTCGTGGAACGGTCCGGAGTGGTCGATCGGGCGGGCTGGGTCCGCGCCAACACGGGCTCGTTCCGCTCGCTCATGGGCAAGATCGAGGCGGACCTGCTCGACCAGGTGATCCCGCCCGGGGGCGGGCTCGCCAAGGCGACCATGGCCCTCGCCAACCGCTGGGTGACGACCCGCCAGCTTGGCTTCCTGCTGGGGTTCATGGGCAGCCGTGTCCTGGGTCAGTACGATCTCGCATTGCTGTCCACCGAGGCGGCGCCGGGTCGGCTGCTGTTCGTCGAAGAGAACATCCGCGCGACGGCCCGCGCCCTGAACGTGCCGCTCGATCCGTTCCGGACCTGGATCGCGCTCCACGAGACGACGCACGCATTCGAATTCGAGGCCCATCCCTGGCTCCGGCCGTATCTCGCCGAACGTCTCGAGCGCCAGCTGACCTTGTTCGGCAAGGACGCCCGGGGGCTTGGCCGCGAGGTCGCCAAGGGCCTCGGCCGGTCGCTCCGGGGCGAGGCCGGCGGGGAGCACTGGATCGAACGGATGATGGGTCCCGAACAGAAGGCCCTCTTCCGCGAGACGCAGGCCGTGATGAGCCTGCTCGAGGGCTTCAGCGACTACGTCATGGACGAGGTCGGCCGCGAGCTCGTGCCTGATGTCGAGCGGATCAGCGCGCGGTTCCACGAGCGCCGGACGAAGCGGACACCATTCGAGCGATCCATCCTTCGCCTGACCGGGATGGACCTCAAGATCGAGCAGTACAAGAAGGGCGAGCGATTCGTCCGGGCGATCGCCGAGGCGCGCGGACCGGCGGCCCTGGCACGGCTGTGGACCGGACCCGAAACGTTGCCGCGGGACGGCGAGATCGAGACCCCGGCCCTCTGGATCGCCCGGGTCCTCGACGGCACGGTCGCCGCGGACCGCACGCCGGCATGAGCTGGCGTCGAGCGCGACCGAGCGGGTCCCGGTTCCGGGCCGGGCGGCGCGCCGACAGCCATCGCGCTCAGCCCGATCCTGTCGGCCCGCTATCGGTCGCGGGACCTCGAACGGATCCGCGCCGCGGCTCCGGGCGCGACGATCGTGACCGTGTCGGTCGAAGGGCTGGCCGACGGGCCGCTCGACGACGTCGAGGTGATGCTCCGGGGCTGGCTCAGCTCGGACGCCTTCGACCGCATCCTGACTCGTGCCCCGCGGCTGACGTGGGTGCACTCGGCCACATCGGGGGTCGAGCGAGCGCTGACGCCCGCTTCCCTGGAGCGGGGGATCGTCGTCACCAACGCCCGCGGCGTCTTCAGCCGTCCGATCGCCGAGTACGTCCTGATGATGATCCTCGCGGTCAGCCGCCGGCTCCCACAGCTGCTCGAGCTGCAGCGCGAACGGACGTGGCAGCCACTCGAGGGCGCCGAACTCCGTGACGTGACGGTCGGCATCGTCGGTCTCGGGTCGATCGGCCGGTCCGTGGGCGCGCTCGCGACGGCGTTCGGCTGTCGCGTCGTCGCGGTCCGACGACGGGGCGATGCCGGTTCGGCCCCGACGCACAGCGAGGACGAGGCGCGGCCGCTCGGCGAGGTCATGCTCGACCGCGTCGGCGGCCCCGAGACCCTCCCGGACCTCCTTGCCGAGTCGGACTTCATCGTGCTCGCCGCGCCCCTCACGCCGGACACCGACCGGATGATCAACGAGGAGACGCTCGCGATGGTCAAGCCCGGCGCCTGGCTCATCAACGTCGCCCGCGGCCGGCTGATCGACGAGCGCGCGCTGCTCCGGGCGCTCGAGCACGGTCAACTCGGCGGCGCCGTCCTCGACACGTTCAGCGACGAGCCGCTCGCCGCCACGTCGCCGTTCTACGACCGCCCGAACGTCATCGTCACGCCGCACACGGCCTGGTCGAGCGGCCGCGTCCTCGATCGCAGTGTCGAGTTGTTCTGCGACAACCTCCGGCGCTTCGCGACCCGCGAGCCGCTGCTCAATGTGGTGGACCCGAGCGCCGGTTACTGATCTCTGCGACGATCGGTCCATGCAGATCGCCATCGTCGGCCTCGCCGGGTCGGGCAAGACCACCGTCTTCAACACGCTGACCCGCGGCCACGCCGAGACCGGCGGCTACGGCGGCGTGACCCTCAACGTCGGCGTCGTCAAGGTCCCCGATGACCGGCTCGACACGCTGGCCGGCATCTTCAAGCCGAAGAAGATCATCCACGCCGACGTCACATACGCCGACCTTCCGGCCCCGCCGCCCTCGACCGAGGGCCACATCGGCACCGAGGAACTGCCGCCCGACCACCTGGCGCGGCTTCGCGATTCGGACGCGTTGCTCCATGTCGTCCGGGCGTTCGAGGACCCGGCCAATCCACACCCCGACGGGAGCGTCGACGCGGCCCGCGACATGGAGCGACTCGACCTCGAATTCCTGCTCGCGGACCTGTCCATGGCCGAGCGCCGGATCGAGCGGCTCAAGACGAGCGCCAGGCATGGCAACCCGGCCGAGCGCGAAGCCGCCGAGCGTGAGGACGCAGTGCTTCGCCGGATCCACGCCGGCCTCGAGGGCGGCTCGCCGATCCGCGACCTGGCCCTCGACCCGGACGACGAGAAGGCCATCCGGGGCTTCCGATTCCTGACCCAGAAACCGGTGCTGGTCCTGCTCAACGTCGGTGAGGGCGACATCGCCGTGGCGCCCGAGCTGGTTGCCTCGACTCGCGCGATGTATGACCACCAGCACGCGCTGGTCGAGGCCCTGTCGGCCAAGATCGAGATGGAGCTCGGCGAGCTCGAGCCCGACGAGGCCGCGGTCTTCATGGAGGAGCTCGGCATCGCGGAATCCGGCCTCGGCCGGGTCATCGACCTGTCCTATCGCCTGCTCGGGCTCATCTCGTTCCTGACGGCCGGGCCGGACGAGGTCCGCGCCTGGCCGATCCCCGATGGGTCGACCGCGGTCGACGCCGCCGGTGCCATCCACACGGACCTCGCGAAGGGCTTCATCCGCGCCGAGACGGTCGCCTACGAGGACCTGATCACGCTCGGATCGATGGCCGAGGCCCGCAAGGCCGGCCGGCTCCGCTCGGAGGGGAAGACGTATCGCGTCCGCGACGGCGACGTGCTCGAGATCCTGTTCTCGCGCTGAGCGGACGACCGCCGGTCAGTTGAGGCGAAGGCTCGGGTCGAGCTCGACGATGACCGCCTTGTAGTCGACGTCCTCGTCGGCCTCGTCGTCGTCGTCATCATCATCGTCCTCGTCGGCGTCGGCGAGCTCGACCGACGTCCGGGCGAGGAAGTTCTCGTCCTCGTCGGTGCTGATGTTGACCGAGGCGACGAGGCTGTCGTCGCTGACGTAGATGAAGCCGTGCTCGCGCTCGAGCTCGACGGCGATCGCCTCGCTGAGGGTATCGTGGGCGAAGGTGTCCACGATCCGACGCCGGATCGACTGGACGAGCTCGAAGAACTCCTCCGGCTCCCATTCGGATTCGCTGACGACGATGACCTCGGCGAAGACCTCGTTGTCGCCCTCTCGCAGCTCGTAGAAGAACACGTGGACTCCATGTGGTGTGATCGGATGGGGTCAGCCAAGTATACGACCAGGTCCCCGATAGCCCGAACCCTGAGGAGACGATGTCCGGACCCGCCATCGAGGTGGTGCACGTCGGCTCGGCGAGCCGCGACCTGACGCCCGACGACCCGCGTGGTTGGCGGCTGGGCGGCGGGGTGACGTACGCCGCGTTGACGACCGCCCGACTGGGGTTGCGGACGGCGGCCCTCATCGGGGTCGACGACGTGGCTGCGACCGCCCACGAGCTCGACCTCCTGCGCGCGGCGGGCGTGGACGTCGCGCTCGAGCGTCTTGCAGAGGCGCCGGTGTTCGACAACCAGGAGACGCCGACCGGGCGGGTCCAGATCTGCCACGCGGTCGGCCTCCCGGTGCGCCCACGGGACCTGCCGGCGACGTGGCGCGACGCGCGCGCCTGGTCGATCGTCCCGGTCGCGGGCGAGATCGACGAGTCGTGGGCCGCGGCCGTCCCGGCGACCACCTTCCTGACGATCGGTTGGCAGGGTTTCCTGCGCGACCTCGCCGCCGGCCAGCGGGTCGTCCGGCGCGACCCCGGTCCGTCGGCGTTGCTGCGACGGGCGGATCTCGTGGGTGTCAGCCATCACGACGTCGCAGGCGGGACGAGCCTGGCGGCCCTCGCCGGATTCCTGCAGCCGGGCGCTGACCTGCTGGTCACCGAGGGCAGCGAGGGCGGCCTGCTGATCCGTGTCGGGGACGACGGTCCAAGCGAGATCCTCCGCTACCTGCCGACCGCGACGGACCGCGAGATCGATCCGACCGGGGCGGGCGACACGTTCCTTGCCGCGCTGCTCGCATCGGTGCTGCGTCCGGCGATCGTCGGGCGGCGTCGATCGCGCCGGTCGCCGGACCTGCGTTTCGCCGCCGCAGCCGGGTCGCTCGCGGTCGAGGGCCCGGGTCTGTCGGGCGTTCCCGATCGAGCGGCCGTCCTCGTCCGCCGGGCGCGCGAGCGGGTCCGTCGGGCCGTCGTCCCGAGCGAGGTCTCGCAGGTGGGGACCATCGAGCCCGGGTGACCGGCGGGTCAGCGGCCGTCGCGGCTGACCGGGCCGATCCGCCGGCGCAGGCGCGACGCGCGCCGCAGGAGGTCCGCTTCGAGGGCGGGTTCCGGCCGACCGAGACGACGGCGGCGCTCGACCACATCGAGACCGCGAACGACCGCATCGAGGGCGGCCCGGCGATCACGCAGGCGGTGCTCCCGGATCTTGGCGAGTTCGATGGCGGCGACGATCGCGATCCGGCCCGGCGCCGGCGGCCAGCGCGGCCCACGCCTCCGCGGCCTCGGCGTGACGACCGAGGCGGCGGAGCAGGTGCGCCCTGTCGATGGCGATCCGTTCGGTCGTCCACGGCGCGGCAAGGGCGGCCCCGCTCGGGACGACCGAGGACGGTCGAGAGCGGCGTCTGGCGGCCCCCGAAATCGGCCGGCCGTCGCGGCGACCACCAGGGAGCGTCGTCCGGGGTGCCTGCGGCGGCCGCGTGCCGATGACGGCGTCGGCATGACCGTCCGCTCGATCGGCCGGTCCGCGGCCGCGTCGAGGCAACCGAGCGCCTCATCGAGCCGGTGCTCGCGGGCGAACGAGCGGGCGAGGCCGGCGAGGTCGCCGGGCGGCGCCTCGGACCGCTCGGCCGGGTCGCCGTACCGGTCGGCAAGGTGGGCGAGGAGCCAGGCGAGCGAGCGGACGTCCTGATCGTTGTGCCGCGCGACCTCGGCCAGCGGCGCGGCCGATCCGCCGCGCAGGAACTCGTGATATCGCCCCGGGATCTCCCAGCCCTCGACGTCACCGACCCTGTGCAGGCCGAGGAGGACCGCTTCCGCGGTCCGCAGCCGGGCGTCGACCATCCGGTGCCGGAAGACGCGTCGGACCACCGGCAGCAGATCCAGGTGGCCGGCGTGGCTCGGGGCGGGCCGGCGGGCCAATCGGAATCGCGTCGTGAGCAGCGGCCAGTCGAACCCACGGCCGTTGTAGGTGACGAGCCACGCGTCGGCCGGGATCGCGGCCTCGACCGCCGTCAGGAGAGCGCGTTCCTCCCCGTGGTCGGGAAGGAGCAGCTGCACCTGCCGGTAGCGGTCGGCGTCCTCCCACCAGCCGAGACCGACGAGGAACGCGGCGGTCCCGGCCGCCGTCGCGAGACCGGTCGTCTCGGTGTCGAGGCAGACGAGCGGGACGTCGGGCGGCGGCTGGCCGGGCAGTGTCGCCAGCCGATCCCGGTCGACGGCGATCTCCCGGATCGGGGATCTCGCAGCGGACGATCCGGCCCTCGGGGCTGATCACGACTTCGCCGTCCACGGCCGCCGCGAGCCGCGTCGCGAGGTCGGCGGCGCCGCCGACCCTCGCGGGCATCGATCGCGGCCGGCGGGAGGACGGCCGGCAGCGCGGCCCGGTAGCGCTCGAGCCGGCGGGCGAGGGTCGCCGCGCTGTCGATCATGGCCGCCTCGTCAGGCGGCCGCCGCGATCGGCGCCCCGAGCTCGGCCAGCAGGCGCAACGCGAGCGCGCGCGCATCCACGTCGGGCTCGAGCCGCGGGCCGGTGCAGGCCGGGCAGCCGGCGTCGCATCCACACGACGCGATGAGGTCGGCTGCGCCCGCGAGAAGCTCCGTCGTGGCGGTCCCACAGCCGTTCGGACAGGCCGATCCCACCGGGGACCGCCTCGTACAGGTAGATGGTCGGCTGCTCCGAGTGGGGCGAGCGGACCTGGGTGACGAGGCCGAGGTCGCGCGGGTCGACCATCAACGCGATCGCCGCGACGGTCTGGATCGCCCGGCCGGCCCCGAGCAGCGCCACGTCGAGTTCGTCCCGCCGCCATCGCGCCGCGGGACGCATCCGCGGTCAGCCAGTAGGCGGTCGTCTGGAGCTCGAGTTCGGGGAGGTCGATCGGCCCCCAGCCGACGTTCTCGTCGGTCACGAACTTGAGCTTCTTGAACAGCGTGACGAGGCTCGCGACCATGACCTCGCCGTGGATCCGCCGACCACCGATCGCCGGGGCGTCGGCGAAGACATCGAGCGGCTTGAGGGTGACCGCCCGGTTGGCGTAGGTGTAGTGGTCGACATCGACGCGGTGGACGTACGCCTTGCGCTCGTGCCACTCGAGCCGGTCCACGTAGTACTGGATCGATTCGTGGATGTAGATGGCCCGTTCGTGGACGAGGACCTGGGCACTGAACAGGTCGACCTCGCCGAGGACGCGCGGCCGGTCGGGCGTCGTGTCGATGATCACGACGTTCTCCGGGGCGGCCGTCCGCAGCGAGATCTCCGAGGCCGGGAAGTTCTCGCTCGACCAGTACCAGCGGCCGTCGCTCGCCTGGCGGACGTGGCCCTCCTCGGCGAGGAACGCGAGCAGGTCGTCCGCCGGCGCTGGCCCGAACCGCTCGCCCGGCTCGAACGGCAGCTCGAACGTCGCGGCGCGCAGGTGGGCGAGGAGGACGTGCAGATTGTCCGGGTCGAGGCGGGCCTCCTCCGGTGTCCCCTCGAGCAGGAACTCCGGGTGGTGGATGACGTACTGGTCGACGGCGGCGCCAGACGCGACGAGCACCGCGACGCTCGTGCCCTGTCGCCGTCCGGCGCGCCCGAACTGCTGCCAGGTCGCCGCGACCGACCCCGGATAGCCCGCCAGGATCGAGACGTCGAGGCGGCCGATGTCGACACCGAGTTCGAGCGCGTTGGTGGCGACGACGCCCGAGGATCTCGCCGTCGCGCAGCCCGTGCTCGATGGCCCGCCGCTCGGTCGGCAGGTAACCGCCGCGGTAGCCGCGGACACGCGATCGCGGGCCGTAGCTCTCGCGCAGGGACTCGCGCAGACCCGGTCAGCAGGATCTCGACCGCGACCCGCGACCGCCCGAAGACGATCGTCTGCCGCCCGGCGCGCAGGAACGGCAGCGCCCAGCGCTGGGCGAGCGTCGCCGCGGAGCCGCGCGCCCCGCTCTCCGGGTGCAGGATCGGCGGATCGACGAGCACGACGTGGCGTTCGCCGGCCGGCGCGCCGTTGCGGTCGATGAGGCGCGCCGGGCGGGCGGTCAGCATCGATCGCCAGCTCGGCCGGGTTCCCGATGGTCGCCGAACAGCAGACGATGACCGGATGGCTCCCGTAATGGGCGCAGATCCGAAGCAGACGTCGCAGGACGTTCGCGACGTGACTGCCGAACACCCCGCGATACGTGTGCAGCTCGTCGATGACGATGAACCTGAGCTGTTCGAAGAGCTGGAACCACTTGGTGTGGTGGGGGAGGATCGCAGAGTGGAGCATGTCCGGGTTGGTCACCACGACCTGGCCGGCCGCCCGGACCGTCGAGCGGATCGGCGCGGGCGTGTCGCCGTCGTACGTCGAGGCCGAGACGTGGAGGTTGCTCGCCTTGGCCAGCTCGCCGAACTCGGCGACCTGGTCCTGGCCGAGCGCCTTGGTCGGGAAGAGGAGCAGCGCCCGCGCGGCTGGGTCCTCGGCGATGGCCTGGAGGATCGGCATCGCGTAGCACAACGACTTGCCCGACGCGGTCGGGGTGACGACGACGACGTCCTCGCCCGCATGGACCGCGTCGATCGCCTCGGCCTGGTGGGTGTACGGCCGAACGATCCCGCGACCCTCCAGACCCGCCACGATCCGCGGGTCGAGCCAGTCCGGGAACGATCGAGAAGTCGGCCGGGCGGGCCGGCAGCACCGCGTGGTGGACGACGCCACGGGCGATCGACGGCTCGTCGAGCAGGCCGGCCAGGACGGCGCCGGTGTCGGCGGGGGCATAGGTACGCATGTCGGCTGCCTCTGGAAACGAACGGACGTTCGAAACGTCGCGATACTAGCAGACGGTGCGTGTGCGCTGTGACAGGTCGGGTGTCACGACTGCACCGGGTTGACACCGCAGCTCCCGCTTCAGCTACCCTCGCCGCGATGCTCCGCCGGTTTCTCCCGACCCCGACCGATGACGCCCCAGACGACGTGGACGGAACCACGTCCGCGGATCCGTCCGCCGGTCGCCCGGCCGAGCCGACCCTGGCTGCCCTCCCGATCGTCGGCTTCACGCGCCGGAGGATGGCGATCATGCTCGGCACGCTCCTCGTCGCCTGGATCGTGATCGTCTTCGCGCGCCAGGTCAGCGAGGCGGCAGCGGCGACCAGGCCGCGCCGAGGCGATGATCGTCGCCAACGACCAGCGACGCGACGAGGTGGCCGCTCTCGCACGGGAGCTGGAGCGGATCGGCGATCGGCGCTACGTCCTCCAGCAGGCCCGAGGCTATGGCCTGGGCGGCCCCCACGAGGTGTCGTTCAGCCTCGCCGCCGGTGCTCCGTCGCTGCCCCCGAACGCCCCGGGTTCCGCCTCGGTCCGCCTCGGCGCACCGACCTCGATGAGTCCGTTCGAGCGCTGGCTGACGCTCCTGTTCGGCCCAGGCGGCTGACGAACGATGCGGCGACCCTCGCCTGCCGGTAGCGGCCGATCCGCCGGCCAGACCGGCCCGTGAGCGATATCGGCGAATACGCCAGGATCCTTGCCGAGAACGAGCGCTACACGGAGGCGTTCGATCGGTCGGCATTGACGGCAGCGCCGCTGCGCGGTCTCGCGATCGTCGCCTGCATGGACGCCCGGCTCGATGTCGAGGAGACCCTCGGCCTGCGGACGGGCGACGCCCACATCATCCGCAACGCCGGTGGCATCGCGACCGATGACGTCATCCGCTCGCTCATCGTCAGCGAGCACCTGCTCGGCACCGACGAGATCGTCGTCATCGGCCACACCCGCTGCGGCCTCCTAGGCGCGGACGAGGCCGCCATCCGTGCCCGACTCGCGGCGGACACCGGGGTCGACCTCGAGGTCGCACTCGGGTCGTTCGATGACCTGGAGGCGAGCATCCGCGCCTCGGTCGAGCGCCTGCGCAACCATCCATGGCTGAAGGTCGACAGGATCCACGGCCTCGTCTTCGACGTCGCCACCGGCCGGCTCCACGAGGTGACCTGAATCCGGTCGTGGCGGAGTCGCTCAGGGGCGCGCTCGATCGAGCTGACGCGGGGCTACGGACCGCACGAGGGCGCGTACGGGCGATCCGGCAAGAAGGCCCGCCATTCCGATACGGTGAGTCTTTAACTGGCCGCGTCACCGCGGGAAGATGCGAGGCGAACGAAGCCAGGTTGGCTCCGATGTCCGGGGGTGCGGTAGAATCCGAGGCCTGGATGGAGGCTTGGCTGATCGCTGGTACCTCGCTACTCCGGGACTGACCTCCCGAACGTTATGCGCTGTACCGGCAGGGAACACAAGCCCCATCCGACTCGGTTCTCAGAGTAGGGACTCAGTCCACGTGGGAACCGAGCGAATATCGGCGGCGGAGTAGCTCAGTGGTAGAGCAGGGGACTCATAAGCCCTTGGTCGGTGGTTCAAATCCGCCCTCCGCTACCAGCACCCACGTGAAGACAGCCCCCCTGGCCCGCCGGAGGGGCTCTTTTCGTCCGCCAGGACCAGTCCGCTGGCCGTAACGATTCCGGGACGCATCCCGTCGACCATCGCCTGGACGGCAGACGCCGCGGATCCTGCAAGGACGAGTCATGACGATGTCGGATGCCCGGATCGAGACGTTCTCGGAGCACATGACACCGGAGGTGGTCCGGATGTTGTCACGCGCCTTCGTGGCCAATCCGTTGCACGTCGCGACCTTTGGCGCAGACCGGTATGACCGCAATGAAGCGTTCTTCCGCCTCGTCCTCCGTTCGTCGACGGCAACGAGGTTGGTGGCGACCGACGGAACGCGGATCATCGGCTTCATCAACTGGGTCGCGTCCCCGTCATGTCAGCCATCCGGATACGAGAAGGCACGGATGGCTCCCACGATGCTGGGCGGAGTGGGTCTTTCGGCCTCGTTGCGGTTGCTGTCGTGGCTGTCGACCTGGTCCAGGTGCGAACCGGCCGAAACCCACCTCCATCTCGGGCCGATCGGCGTCGATCCGGAGGCCCAGGGACACCATGTCGGTCAGCGCCTGATGCAGGAGTACTGCGCCAGCCTCGATCGAACCGGAACGGGAGGTTATCTCGAGACGGACCGGCCCGAGAACGTGCGTTTCTACCGCCACTACGGATTCGAGACGACTCGCGAGGTCATGGTCTCAAGCATCCCGAACTACCTCATGCGGCGGGGGCCGGTCGGGGTGATCCAGGGCGACGCCTGAACATCTGCGCGTCGCCGTCGAGATCGAAGCTGGCGCCAAGGCCGGTCCTGATCGAGCCGAGCCCATTGGAGCGCCTCGAGGCCCTGGCGACGCCCGGGCGAGAGCCCATTGGCGCAGCACCTGAGCTCCGCCTGCGATTCGGGAACGAAAGACACGGTGGGGCCGCCATATGCTCCAGCGCGACACCAAGCCGCGCCGTGAGCCGAGTCGGCGATGGTCGGGATCTCGGCTGACCTCCGCAGGCACGTAGGGGTGACAACCATGGACACTCGCTTCAGACTCGCGCTGCTCATGGCCGTCGTCGGTCTCGTCACGCTCGGGGGCGGTGTCCTCGCGGCGACCGGAGGCGACAGTGACGTCGCCATCGTCCGAAACGTCACGGCCCGGTTCCACGATGTGGAGGCCGCCAAGGCCGCCGGCTACGAGCTTGGCTACGTGAACGGGTCGGGGACCCGGATCATCACCGGCTGCATCGCGAACGCCACGGCTGGCGTCATGGGCTACCACTACTTCAACAAGAAGCTGATCGACGACCTCGTCGTCGACGAGCGGCAGCCCGAGGGCCTCGTCTACACGTCGGGGCCTGACGGGCAGCTCAAGCTGGTGGCCGTCGAGTACGTCGTTCCCGGCGCAGGCTCGAATCCGCCCGGCGTCTCGGAGCCGCCGACGATCTTCGGTCGGCCGATGCACATCCTCGTCCCAGCGGTCGGCTTCTACATCCAGCACGTCTGGGTCTGGAGTCACAACCCTGCCGGGATGTTCGTGGACTGGAACCCTGAGCTCAGCTGCCCATAGGGTTTCGTGGCCCGGGCAAGCGTCCGACCGAGACGGCCCTCCGACACGGGAGGGCCGTTTCAATTCCTTCATCTTGCGGCGCGCCACCATCCACCACGGCCAGCCGTCCGAACGACACCATGACCCATGGGACCTCTGTCACTGGGTCGTCATGACACTCGACGCTATACTCGGAAACACCAGCGACGCACGGTCGTCGCTCGCTCGACCCGGAGGCTCCTTTTGAATCCCAAGTTCTTCCGGAACGGCATCGTGATGCTCGTCCTCGTGGTGGGGACCGCAGCGCTGCTGTTCACCTGGATCCAGTCCAGCTCGCAGCCGACGACGGTCGGCTACTCGGCGTTCCTGAATGACGTTCAGCTGAACCACGTCCAATCGGTCGTCCAGCAGGGCGACACGCTGACCGTGAAGCTCAAGGAGGGCACGCCGCCCTCGTACACGGTCACCGTCCCGAGCATCCTGACGATCGTCTACCCGAACGACATGCAGGCGGCCGCCAAGGCTGGCGGCATCGATCTGCCCGCGGAGATCTACAAGGCGGAACCGGCGCCCGACACGTCGTGGCTCGGCCTGCTCCTGACCGGGCTCCTGCCGCTGCTCGTCATCGGCGGGTTCATCTTCTTCATGATGCGCCAGGCCCAGGGCACGAATAACCAGGCACTCTCCTTCGGCAAGAGCCGGGCGCGGATGTTCCTCGGCAACAAGACGGTCGTAACGTTCAATGACGTCGCCGGCGTGGACGAGGCAAAGACCGAGCTCCAGGAAGTCGTCGAGTTCCTCAAGTACCCGGAGAAGTTCAACTCGCTCGGCGCGCGCATCCCGCGTGGCGTGCTGCTCGTCGGACCTCCCGGCACCGGCAAGACCCTGATGGCACGCGCCGTCGCGGGTGAGGCGGGCGTCCCGTTCTTCAGCATCTCCGGCTCGGAATTCGTCGAGATGTTCGTCGGCGTCGGTGCGAGCCGCGTCCGCGATCTGTTCGACCAGGCCAAGCGCAATTCGCCGTGCATCGTCTTCGTCGACGAGATCGACGCGGTCGGCCGCCAGCGTGGCGCGGGCCTCGGCGGAAGCCACGACGAGCGCGAGCAGACCCTCAACCAGATCCTGGTCGAGATGGACGGCTTCGACACCAACACGAACGTCATCGTCGTCGCCGCGACCAACCGGCCCGATGTCCTCGACCCGGCGCTCCTGCGCCCGGGCCGGTTCGACCGCCAGGTCATCCTCGATCGGCCCGACATGAAGGGCCGGACCGAGATCCTCAAGGTCCACACCAAGGGCAAGCCGCTCGACAAGGGCGTCGAGGTCGAAGGCGTCGCCCGCCAGTCGCCCGGCTTCTCCGGCGCGGACCTGGCCAACCTCGTCAACGAGGCGGCGATCCTCGCCGCGCGGCGCAACAAGAAGGTCATCGGCATGTCCGAATTCCAGGAAGCCCTGGAGCGGATCGTCGCCGGCCCGGAGCGCAAGTCGCGGATCATCTCGGACGCCGAGAAGGCGATCATCGCCTACCACGAGGGCGGCCACGCGGTCGTCCAGCGGATCCTGCCGAAGTGCGACCCGGTCGCCAAGGTGACGATCATCAGCCGCGGCATGGCCCTCGGCTACACGATGGCCCTGCCGACCGAAGACCGCTATCTCCAGAGCAAGACCGAGTTCGAGGACAAGATCGCCGGGCTCCTCGGCGGCAACGTCGCCGAGCGGCTCATCTTCGGTGACACGACGACCGGCGCCAGCAACGACATCGAGAAGGCGACCGACCTGGCTCGCCGGATGGTCACCGAGTTCGGCATGAGCGACAAGCTCGGACCGCTGTCCTTCGGGAAGCGCGACGAGATGGTCTTCCTCGGCCGCTCGATGGGCGAGCAGCGCGACTACAGCGACGAGGTCGCCCGGACCATCGACGAAGAGGTCCGCGCGATCATCGACAAGGCCTACGAGCGGGCCACCGAGGTCCTCACGACCCATCGCGACAAGCTGACGGCGCTGGCCGAGAAGCTCGTCGCGGAGGAGACCGTCGACGCCGAGGGCTTCGAGGCGCTGTTCAGCGACCTCCCGCCCAAGGAGGACATGCACGGGATCCCGACCATCATCGGTCCCGGCCAGCCCGTCCCCGAACCGAACCCGCAGCCGGCCTGATCGCCGACCGCGACCGACACCGACCGCCACCGACGAGCGGGCCCGAAACGGCCCGCTCGATCGAATTCCCGGCCGCGTGCGCTCCGGTACGATGCGCCGATGCCGAACCTGTCCGCCGCTCCCGACGCCGCCCTCGATGCGCACCTCGACGCCACGAAGGCCGAGAGGCTCGAGTCGTACAAGGCGTTGCTGCGCATCCCGAGCATCTCCGCGATCCCGGCCCACGCCGAGGACTGCCGCGCTGCGGCCCACTGGATCGCCGACGCGCTCACGGCGGCCGGCCTCGAGAACGCCGAGGTCTGCGAGACCGGTGGCCACCCGGTCGTCTATGCCGACTGGCTCCACGCTCCGGACGCACCGACGGCCCTCGTCTACTGCCACTACGACGTCCAGCCGGTCGACCCGCTCGAGCTCTGGACATCGCCGCCGTTCGAGCCGATCGTCGTCGGCGACCGGATCCTGGCGCGCGGCGCCGCCGACGACAAAGGCCAGATCCACGCCCATGTGATGGCCGCAGCCGCGTTGCTCGCGACCCGCGGCGCGATGCCGGTCAACGTCCGATACGTCTTCGAGGGCGAGGAGGAATCGAGCTCGGTCCATCTCGACGCGTGGCTCGACGCCAACCGTGAGCGGCTGTCCGCGGACGTCGCGATCATCAGCGATTCGGGCTTCTTCGAGGGCAACCTGCCGGCCATCACGCTCAGCCTGCGCGGCATCATGTACGCGCAGATCGATGTCGTCGGGACCGCCGTCGACCTCCATTCGGGCGGGTTCGGTGGCGCCGTCCAGAACCCGGCCAACGCGCTGGCCCAGATCATCGCCGCGCTGAAAGGACCGGACGGCCGGATCCGGATCCCGGGCTTCTACGACGACGTCGTGGCGCTGTCCGACGAGGATCGGGCGGCGCTCGCGGCCCTGCCCTTCGATGAGGGCGAATACCTGCAGCGGCTCGGCCTGCCGGCCCTCGTCGGCGAGGCCGGCTTCACGACCCTCGAGCGCCGGTCCATCCGCCCGACCCTCGACGTCAACGGGATCTGGGGCGGTTTCATGGACGAGGGCAGCAAGACGATCATCCCGGCCCACGCCCATGCCAAGGTCAGCTGCCGTCTCGTGGCCGCTCAGGATCCGGACTCGTGTCTTCGAGGCATTCCGAGCCTACGTCGAGGAGATCGCGCCGCCAGGCGTGACGACGACCGTCCGCCTTCTCGGCGGTGGGCACCCCAGCCTCACCGCGATGGATCATCCGGCGACCCGAGCCGCCGCCCGGGCGTTGGAGGCGACGTTCGGCCAGCCGCCGGTCTACATCCGCGAGGGGGGCTCGATCCCGGTCTGCGCCAGTTTCTCGTCGATCCTGGGGCTGCCGGTCGTGCTCCTCGGCATCACCCCGCCGGACGATAACGCGCATGCCCCGAACGAGTGGATGGACCTCGGCAACTACGAGACCGGCATCCGGACCTTCGCCCGGATGTTCGATGAATTGGTCGATCTGCCTCGGTGACGGTCGTCACCACACGGACTATGTGGATTTGTAGGGTTCGGGTGGGTGATTCAGGCCCTTCCGGGTGCTACCCTGTGGCCACCGCACCAGTCCGGGGAGGAACCGACCGCGTGAGCACAGACGCTCCCGAAGAGACCGCCAAAGCGCCGGCCTGGCGCCTCGACACCGCCAACGGCAGCCTGGCGCCCCGATCGGCGCTGGATGTCCTCGTCGACCTCAATGACAAGGTCACGACCGGCAACGTGGCCGAGTACCAGCCTGTCCCGCTCGGCTTCACGCCGCTCGACAAGACGATCGGGACGGGCCTGCGGACCGGCGAGCTGCTGCTCATCGGCGGCGCCCAGGGCACCGGCAAGACGACGATGGCCCTCCAGATGGCGCGCAACGTCGCGTCCGGCGGCCAGGCCAACGTCCTGTACATCTGCTTCGAGCACGACGAGCAGTACCTGCTCAATCGCCTGATCGCGATGGAGTCGGCGCTGGCGCACCTGCCCCACAAGACCGGCGCCATCAAGATCCAGGACGTCCGCAAGGAGATCCTCGGGACGTGGATGGCCGAGGGCGAAGCGAACGCCCAGATGGCCAACAACCCGCGGCTCCGACCGTCGATGGACCGGATCGCGCGCTACGGCCAGAACCTGTTCCTCATGCGCGGCTCGCAGACCGCCAGCACCATCGAGAACATCCGCAAGCTCGTCCAGGCGCACCGCCAGCTGTCGGGCGACCGACGCCTCGTCGTGTTCGTCGACTACCTCCAGAAGGTCCCGCAGATCCCCGAGCCCGAGAACGAGACCGAGAAGGTCACCTATCTCGTCAACGGCCTCAAGGACATCGCGCTGTCCGAGGACGTGCCGATGGTCTGCATCGTCGCCGCGGACAAGGAAGGCCTGAAGGCGTCGCGCCTGCGCAACTACCACCTGCGCGGCTCGTCGGCCATCAACTACGAGGCCGACATCATCCTGATCCTCAACGAGAAGTACCACATCGTCGCCAAGGTCAACATCGAGTTCAACCCGTACCAGGCGCAGCGTTTCCGCGACTGGGTGGTCGTCTCGGTCGAGAAGAATCGCGGCGGCCAGGACAACGTGGACGTCGAGTTCGAGAAGCACTTCGAATTCAGCTGCTTCGACCCGAACGGCAGGACGGTGCAAGAGAAGCTCATAGAAGAGCGTCTGTACAACGATTAGCGCCGCCTGATCCGGCCCGCTGGCCGCGTTGGGTCGTCCGCGCGCTCGCTCACGCACCTTGAGGTGCGCTCGCTTCACGTGCTCCGACCCGCCTTGCCATCGGACCGGCTGAGGCGGCGCGCAGGAGCAGGGTCGATGCCATGTCAGGGACGCAGCGCACTAGACTGACCGGGTGAAGACACCCGGCACGTTCCCCGAGGTCGTCGAGATCGTGGTCGAGATCCCGCGCGGGTCTCGCAACAAGTACGAGTACGACGAGGAGGCGCACGTCTTCCGGCTCGATCGCGTCCTGTCGAGCGCCGTCTACTACAACTTCGACTACGGCTTCATCGAAGGCACGCGCGCCGGCGACGGCGACCATACCGACGCTCTCCTGATCATCGACGAGCCGACCTTCACCGGTTGCCACGTCTGGGCCCGCCCGATCGGCGGGCTCGAGATGCGCGATGAGAAGGGCTTCGACTTCAAGGTCCTGTGCGTGGCACTCGGCGACGCCCATCAGCAGCACATCGAGCGGCTCGAGCAGGTCCGCCCGCACCGCCTGGTCGAGATCGAGCATTTCTTCCAGACGTACAAGGCGCTCGAGGAGAAGGACGTCGATGTCGTCGGCTGGCGCGACCACGTGCGCGCCCTCGAGGTCCTGCGCACCGACCGCGAGGCGTGGGAGCGCGAGACCGGCCGACCGGCGTGACCCAACCCGGACGCAGGCCGCGCTGGCCCGGCGCCGACCTCCCGGGCCGTCGGATCTTCGTCGCCGTGCCGCTCCCGCCGGACGCCAACGCGGCGGTCGCCGCCCTGGTCGAGGGTGTGAGGAGTGCCGGCGTGCCCGGTGGTGGTCGTGACGTGCGCTGGGTCCGCCTCGACGGGCTCCACCTGACCCTCCGGTTCATCGGTCCGACCCTCGACGAGCGTGTGCCGGCCGCGATGGCCGCAGTGCGCAGCGCCGGCGCGTCGGTGGGGCCGTTCGAGGTCGCGATCGGTGGGGCGGGCGTCTTCCCGCCGCACGGCCGGCCACGGGCGCTGTGGCTCGGGCTGCGCGAGGGCGACGGCGACCTCGCCGATCTCGCGGCGGCGGTCGATGCCGCCCTGACCGGCGCCGGATGGGCGTTCGAGCCGAAGCCGTTCGTGGCGCACCTGACCCTGGCCCGATCCGACGGCGTCCCGGCCGCCGACGCCATCGCCTCGCACCTGATCGCCGCGGCCGCCGACATGGACGTCCGCTTCCACGTCGGGCAGATCGGCCTGTTCGAAAGCATCACCGGCGGTGGTCCCGCCCGCTACGAACTCCTCGAGAGGGTCGACCTGGGCTGAGCCCGCCCGAACCCGTCGTGAGCGTGCCCGGTGGTACCATCGCGAGACGCGTTCGTCATGCCCGGCGCGCGGGATATGTGGGGGTCGGATCGCCTGTGACGGCTGCGCAGCGGCTTCGTCTTGTCCTCGCGCTGGGTGTCGTGAATCTCGTCCTGGCGGCCGTTGCACTGAGCGTCGGGATCGGCGGATTGGCCACCACGCCGGCGATCGCGCAAGTCCCGACACCCGGCACCGGGCAGGCATCCCCGCTGCCGGCGCCGAGCGGGCGACCGCAACCGTCGACGCCCGGCCCGTCGGAGCGACCCGCGCCGACGCCGGTCACGTCGAATCCGGAGCCGTCGATCGAGCCGGGCGCATCCGAAGCCCCGGCCCCGAGCCCGCTCCCGACACCCTCGACGCGACCGACGCCGACGCCATCAGCCACACCGACCCCTGCGCCGGTCGTCGCGGTCGTGTTCCGGCCGAAACCGGCCGTGGCACCCTCACCGCCGACAGAGACCGCCGACCAGCCCGACGAGCCCGAGCAGCCCGACCAGCCGCCGACCTGCGACATGCCGGTTCCGGGGACGGGCGAGACATGGGCACCATGACGACGTCACGGGCGCGACGACTCGCGGTCGTCCCAGTCCGACCGGCGCGGCCCACAGGGCGTGTCCGTCCGGCAAGCCGGATTCCGCTGGCCACGGACCGCCGCCCAAGCCGACCAAGGCCGAGAAGCCGCACAAGGACCCGAAACCAGCCAAGCCGACGCGTGCCCGGCACCACAAGCCGCAGCACCATCCGCCCCCTGACCACGTGCCCGTCGGTCACCGGCATTGACCGGTCCCGGGCTACAGGACCGGTTGCGCTCGGTCATCCGCGCGCGCTAGGCTCCCGACCCGGGCCGGCGGATCCGGCGACCACCCAGATACCGGACAGGAGAGTCCCATGGCGCCGACGGATCCCCGGCAGACGAAGTTCGTGCTCGATGAGTCCCGGATCCCGCGCGCCTGGTACAACATCGCCCCGGACCTGCCCGTCGCCCCGCCGCCGGCCCTGAATCCCGGCACGGGTCAGCCGATCGGACCGGCCGACCTCGCACCCCTGTTCCCGATGGAGTTGATCAAGCAGGTCGTCAGCCAGGACCGCGAGATCGAGATCCCCGAACCGGTCCGTGATGCGTATCGACTGTACCGGCCGAGCCCGCTCTTCCGCGCCCACCGCCTCGAGCAAGCGCTCGATACGCCGGCCCACATCTACTACAAGTACGAGGGCGGCAGCCCGTCCGGAAGCCACAAGCCGAATACGGCCCTGCCCCAGGCCTACTACAACAAGATGGAGGGCGTCACCCGTCTTGCGACCGAAACGGGCGCCGGTCAGTGGGGCAGCGCCCTGGCCTTCGCCGGGGCAGCGTTCGGCCTCGCGGTCAAGGTCTACATGGTCCGGGCAAGCTACGACCAGAAGCCGTACCGGCGGATCCTGATGGAGACCTACGGAGCCGAGGTCGTGCCCAGCCCCAGTTTCGACACGCAGGTCGGGCGGAACGTCCTGGCCGCGACGCCGGACCACACGGGCTCGCTCGGCCTCGCGATCAGTGAGGCCATCGAGGACACCGTCACCAATCCCGGCACGAAGTATTCCCTCGGCTCGGTCTTCGATTTCGTCCTTCTCCATCAGACCGTCATCGGTCAGGAATCGATCGAGCAGATGGCGATGGCCGGCGAGGAGCCCGACGTCATCATCGGCTGCGCCGGAGGCGGCTCGAACTTCGCGGGCCTCACCTTCCCGTGGCTGGGCCGGATGTTCCGCGAGGGCAGGAAGTACCGCGTCATCGCCGCCGAGCCGGAGGCTGCGCCGAGCCTGACCCGGGGCGTCTACGCCTACGACTTCGGCGACACCGCGCAGATGGCGCCATTGATCAAGATGCACACGCTCGGGCACGACTTCATCCCCGAGCCGATCCACGCCGGAGGCTTGCGCTACCACGGCATGTCGCCGCTGGTCAGTCTGCTCAAGGAGCACGGTTCGATCGAGGCGCGCAGCGTGCACCAGCGAGCGACCTTCGACTCCGGCGTCCAGTTCGCCCGGACGGAGGGCATCCTGCCGGCGCCCGAGCCGACCCACGCCATCAAGATCGCCGTCGACGAGGCGCTCGAGGCACGGGAAGCGGGCGAGGCTCGGGTCATCCTGTTCAACCTGTGTGGCCACGGCCATTTCGACCTCGCCGCCTACGAGCGCTACCTCGACGGGACCCTCGAGGACTACGAGTACCCACGCGAGAAGGTGGAAGCGGCACTCGCGAGCCTGCCGAAGGTCTGAGCAGGCCCGCCCGCCATGCCGAACCTGTCGTGTCGGTCGTGTGGCCGTCAGCTCTACACGGTCACGCCGCTCGTCTCGTTGTTCGCCGACGAACGGCGCTGCCCGCGATGCGGCTCGCCTCTGTTCGACGATCGGCGCGAAGGCGAGCGACGGACCGACAACAGGCGCAAGAACCCGCCGGACGATCCGGGCCCGCCGGCGCCGCCGGCGCCACCGAAGGGTCGTGGCAAGGGCAAGAAGGCCGGGCCACCCGACGCCGCGGCCGGTGAGCGACGGGTTGCCGACCGCCGGACCACGCGGCGCCGCGGACGGGGCTGACTGGCGGCTGCGATACTCGCCGGTATGCACGTCGCCTTCCTCGGCTTCGGCCTGATCGCGGGTTCCATCGCGCGGGCCATCCGGGCGAACCAGGCGCTCGGTGACTGGACGATGGCAGGCTGGTCGCCGTCCGGCGACGGCCCGGCCGCGGCGGAGGCAGAGGGCGTCCTGGATCGTGCCGCGACGTCGCCCTGGGTCGCGGTCTCCGGCGCCGACATCATCGTCCTCGCCGCTCCCGCGACCGATTGCCTCACGCTCATCGACGACCTGGCCGGCCCGTGGCGGAGTGCCTGGCCGATGGACGCCGTGGTGACCGACGTCGCGAGCACGAAAGCGGCCATCGTCGGCCGGGCGGACGCCGCCGGACTCCGCTTCGTCGGTGGGCACCCGATGGCCGGCCTCGACAGCGCGGGCTACGGCGCCGCGCTGCCGGATCTCTTCGTCGGGCGGCCGTGGGTCGTCGTGCCCGGTGCCCACGCGACCCCATCCGACCTCGAGCGGGTGCAGACACTCATCGATGCCTGCCACGGCGTGACGGTCCGCCTCGGTGCGGCCGACCACGACCGCGCGGTCGCCGGGATCAGCCATCTGCCATTGGTCGTCGCCGCAGCCCTGGTCGAGGCCGTCGGGGAGCGGGGACACGACTGGGCCACCGCCGCGTCGCTGGCCGCGGGTGGATGGCGCGACACGACCCGGGTTGCCCGCGGCGACCCGTCGATGGGCGCCGCGATCCTCGCAACGAACGCGCCGGCCGTCGCCGCACGATTGCGCGACCTGCGCGCGGTCCTCGATGGATGGCTGGCCGAGCTGGAGCAGGCGGACGGTCCTGATGAGGGTTCGCTCAGCGACCGGCTGGCGGCAGCGCGGGCGATCCTGGCCGAGCGCCCGTGAGCGACGAACGCGTCTACGTCGTGCCGCGTGCGGCGATCGCGGATGCGGCGGGCTGGTACGGCCTCCGGACCGATGGCCTCGACGCCTTCGTGGCCGCCCTCGAGCGGGATGGCCGCTACGAGTCCCGCGAGGCGATGGAGCGCGATCCCTCGTTCAAGCAGGTCATCCCGTACCTCGTGCTGCGCGATGGTCCGCGTTACTTCCTCATGCAGCGGACCACCGCGGGTGGTGACGCCCGGCTTCATGGCCGGTATTCGATCGGCGTCGGGGGCCACCTGAATCCGGGCGATGGCGGGTTGCTGGGCGGCCTCGAGCGCGAGTGGCACGAGGAACTCGTCGCCGACTTCGTCCCGGCCTTCCGACTGATCGCGCTGCTCAATGACGACACGACCGAGGTCGGTGCCGTCCACCTGGGAGCCGTCTACGTCGCCGAGGCCGAGGGCCGGCCGGTCGCCATCCGCGAGACCGACAAGTTGACCGGCGCGTTCGCCGATCCGGCCGAGGTCGC
This sequence comes from uncultured Chloroflexia bacterium, assembly GCA_963776385.1. Lineage (GTDB taxonomy): Bacteria > Chloroflexota > Limnocylindria > Limnocylindrales > CSP1-4 > SPCO01. The sequence goes on along the minus strand of CAVZME010000011.1, from coordinate 146,240 downwards.
CGCGGTCACGGACCGGATGGAGACGTGGAGCCGCCTCGTCTTCGAGCTGCTCGCCGACAGTCCGCTGACGGCCGGTCGGTCGTGATCCGGCGCGCGGCCGCCGCATCACTGGCCGCAGTCGTCTCCGTCGTCACGCTCCGAGTGGTCGCCCGACGCGCGACCCGTCGCCTTCTCGACGCGCCCGCGACGACCCGGGACGAAGCGGCACTCATGCCGGCGCTCGACGCGCTCGGTGGCGAAGTGGTCCGGTTCCGCTCGCGGGACGGTCTCCGACTGTCCGCGCGCTGGCTGCCCGCCGACTCGGATCCCGGCGAGGGTCGCTGGCGCCCCGACCCTCACGCCGCCATCGTCCTGCTCCACGGCTGGTCGGGGTCGTCGGTGCCCGACCTCGTCGAGTACGGACCGTTCCTGCGCCGGACGGCGGGCGTCCTCGGACTCGACTTCCGGGGCCATGGCGGGTCGGACCCATCGCCCGCCACCTTCGGCCTCCGCGAGGTCGACGATGTGGCCGGAGCCCTTGCCTGGCTCGGCCAGCGGGGCATCGAACGTGTCGCCCTGGTCGGCAGCTCGATGGGCGGCATCACCGCACTCGCCTCGATCGCGGTCCTCGGCGACGGATCGCTGCCGGCGGCCGACGCCGAGCCCGACGCTCCAGCGCTCGTGACACCGGTGCGCCGTCCGCGGATCGTCGCGGTGGTCGCGGATTCGGTGCCGCCGGAGATCGCGGTGTCGGTCGGGTCGCGGCTGCCGGCGCCGGGCCGTCGGCTGGTCGCCGACCGCCTCCTGGATGCCGCGGCACGACAGCTCGGTGGTGATCCGCGCGAGACGGAGCCGATCCGCGTCATCAGCCTCCTCGATGGGACGCCCCTCATGCTCATCTCGGGCGAGGCGGACAGCACGGTGCCGATCGCCGATGCCCGGCGCCTGGCTGCGGCGGCTCCGCCCGGCACGATCCACCTCGTCATCCCCGGGGCGGACCACGCCACGGCTCACGCGACCGATCCGACGACTTACGAGTCGGCCGTCACCGCCTTCCTGAGGGCCGGATTGGCAGCCGCGACGTCGGACGAGGAGGTGGACCCTATAATCGCGACGCCGGGGCGGCCTGATCCTGACCCACCCGACCCGGCTGATGTGCCCGACCCGGCGAGTTCCGTGGAGGACTGATGGCAGCCAAGATCCTCGTCGTCGACGACGACCCGAACGTCCAGCGACTCCTGCAATACACGCTGAAGCAGGAGGGCTACGACGTCATCGTGGCGCCCGACGGGGCCGAAGGATTCCGCCTGTGGGGCGCCGAGGCGCCGGACCTGATCCTGCTCGACGTCATGCTGCCCAAGCTCGATGGCTATCAGGTCGCCACGAAGATCCGTTCCGAGGAGGGCAACGCCAGCCACGTCCCGATCATCATGCTGACCGCCGAGCGCGAGGTCGAGCAGAAGGTCCGCGGCCTGCGCGCCGGGCGCCGACGACTACCTGATCAAGCCGTTCCACCCGGCCGAACTCCTCGCCCGTATCAAGAGCCTGCTCGCCCGCTTCGCGCCGAAGGAAGCGGCCGTCCGCCCGCCGCTCGGTCGCGTGCTCGCGTTCTATGGCGCCAAGGGTGGCGTGGGCACGACGACGATCGCCATCAACGCGGCCATCGCGCTCCATCGCGAACTCGGACGCAAGGTCTGCCTGGTCGACGGCAACCTGCAGTTCGGCGATCACCGCGTGTTCCTCGACCTCGGCCTCGACCGCAAGAGCATCGTCGACGTCGTCTCGGCCCCGACCATCGACGCCGACCTGATCCGCCAGGTCATGGTCAAGCACGATTCGGGGATCGACCTGCTGCTGGCCCCGCCCTCGCCGGAGACAGCCGAGCTCGTCCGGCCGGAACACCTGCCGTTCATCGCCGAACAGCTCGCCTCGCTCTACGACTACACCCTTATCGACATCGACAAGCGGCTCGACGACGTCAACCTGGGCGTCTTCGAAGCGGCCGCGACCGTCTATGTCGTGATGACCGCCGACCTGTCGTGCCTCAAGAACGTGCGCCTGATCATCGAGACGATGGATCATCTCGGCTATCCGGCCGACAAGGTCCAGCTCGTGCTCAATCGCTCGAATGCCTTCACCGGGATCAACGTGAAGAACGCCGAGGGCGCGTTGAAGCGGACGATCCAGCACCAGATCGTCAACGAGTACCGAGGGGCGATCAGCGCGCTCAACTCCGGCGCGCCATTCATGTTCACCAAGGCCGATTCGACGCTCGGCGGATCACTGCTTCATTTCGCGCGTGCCATGGACAAGCCCGTTGCGGCCGCCGCGGAGCCCGTACGCGCCCGGTAGCTGTCCGCTCCCGGCGACGGCCGGGTAAGCCCGAGATGAGTGACGGTTGACCGCCGGGTGAGCGCCCGACCGTAGCCTGCGATGCGTGCTGGCGATCGTCCCATCCGCGACTCTCCACGGCCTCGCCGGCCGGTTCATCCGGGTCGAGGTGGACGTCGCGCCCGGGCTGCCGGGATTCACCGTCGTCGGGCTGGCCGATGTCGCACTCCAAGAGGCACGCGAGCGCGTCCGTGGTGCCCTCCGGAACGATGGTTTCACCCACCCACCGCGACGGATCACCGTCAACCTCGCGCCGGCCGAGCTTCGCAAGACGGGAGCCTCGCTCGATCTCGCGATCGCCGTCGGGATCCTGCTCGGGTCGGAGCAGATCCGTGCCGGGTCGGCGAGCGTCGCGCTGATCGGCGAGCTGTCCCTCGGTGGCGAGGTCCGGCCTGTTCCGGGCGTCCTGCCCATGGTCGCTGCCCTGGCCAGGCGTGGCATCGGCCGCGTGCTTGTCGCCGCCGACGCAGTGGACGAAGCGATGCTCGTGGACGGGATGGCCGTCTCGGGCGTGGGGCGGTTGCGCGACGCGGTCGAGATCATCCAGGCGCGGCGGTCGCGGCGCGTGACGCCGGCACCGGCGCGAATCGAGCTGATCGCCGGACAGGGCGGGGCCGCCACGGACGATGAGCCCGGGACCGTGCCCACCGGGCCGTCGGACGGCGACAGCGCGGCCGGCCCGGATCTGTCGGAGGTCAGGGGTCAGGCCGACGCGCGGAGGGGCCTCGAGGTCGCCCTCGCCGGCGGGCATGGCCTGCTGTTGATCGGCCCGCCGGGCTCGGGCAAGACACTGCTGGCGCGGACGATCCCGGCATTGCTCCCGCAGCTCGACGATCGAGCGGCGCTGGCCGCGACCGTCATCGCGTCCGCGGCTGGCGAGGGTCCGATCCGCGAGCTCCGGCGCCGGCCGCCGTTCCGCGCTCCACATCACACGCTGTCATATGCCGCGATGGTCGGCGGCGGCCCCCACCTGTCACCGGGCGAGATCACCCGCGCCGACCAGGGCGTCCTGTTCCTCGACGAGTTGCCGGAGTTCGACCGCGACGTCCTCGAGGCACTCCGCCAACCGCTCGAAGCCGGGCGTGTGGCGATCTCGCGCGCCGGACGGGCCACGACCTTCCCCGCCCGGTTCCAGCTCGTGGCCGCGATGAACCCGTGTCCATGCGGGTTCGCGGGCTCCTCGGACCGTGCCTGCACGTGTCCGCCACTCGTCCCGGAGCGATATCAGCGACGGATCTCGGGTCCGCTCCGCGACCGGATCGATATCTGGATCTCGATGCCCCGGGTGGCTCCGTCGCTGCTCGTCCGTGGTGTCGAGCCGGAGGGCTCGGCGCAGGTCGCACCGCGGATCGAGGCAGCTCGACGCGTCGCGCTGGGCCGCCCGCCCGGGATCCTGAACGGGCGACTGACCGGACGCGTGTTGCGTGAGGCGTGCCGACTGGGGTCGGCCGCGGAGCGACACATCATCCATCTCGCCGAGATGGAACGGGCGAGTGGTCGCGGGACGGAGCGGATCCTGCGGGTCGCGCGGACGATCGCAGACCTCGCGGACTCCGCATCGGTCCGCGACGAGCACCTGGCCGAAGCGGCCTGGTATCGCTCGGCCGATATGCGCCTCGCCGCCATCGAGGCACGCTGACGTGATCGGAGTCGGGGCGGCCGGGCCGGTCGGTGTCGGATCGATGACGCGCTCCGGCGACGCGACGGGCGGGTCGGTGGAGTCGGGACCCAGCCAGGCGGAGCGCGATGCGTGGGCCGTCCTGGCCGGTGTGTTCGGCCTCGGACCGGTCGGCTTCGGCACCCTGCTGCAACGGTACGGGAGTGGCGTCGCGATCCTGGGCGAAGCCTCATCGCCGGGTGGCCCGGAGCGGATGGTTCGCGCGGCAGGGACGGATGGGGCGGGCCCGGGAGCACGTGACGCGCTCGCGCCCACGCTCGCGGCGGCCATCGCCGACGCCGCGGCGCGCGCGCCCGCAACGCTCGGTCGCATCCGCGAACTCGGGTTGGCCGTCATCACCGTCGAGGATCCCGCCTATCCTGCCCGCCTTGGCGCGATCGAGATGCCACCGCACCTGCTGTACGTCCGCGGCGATCCGGCCGCCCTGAGCGTCGACGCGGCGGTCGCGGTCGTCGGGACGCGTCGGGCGACCGATGTCGGTCGGTCGATCGCGGCACGGATCGCGGCGAACCTCGTCGAGGTCGGGGCGAGTGTCATCTCGGGACTCGCCGTGGGCATCGATGGATGCCGCCCACGCCGCCGCCGTCCACGCGAAGGGCACGACCGTTGCGGTCATCGGGTCGGGGCACGCCGTGCTCCATCCCAGGGCGCACGACCGGCTCGCCGATTCGATCGTGCAGGCGGGTGGCGCGCTCGTATCGGAACTGTCGCCCGACACACGGCCGAGTCATGGCACGTTCCCGCGACGGAATCGGATCATCAGTGGCCTCGCCGACGCGACGGTCGTGGTCGAGGCACCGGCCCGGAGTGGAGCGCTGATCACCGCATCGTGGGCGCTCGAGCAGGGCAGGGAGTGCTTTCTCGTCCCTGGGCCGATCGACGCACCGGCCTCGGCAGGCTGCCTCGCGTTCCTGCGCGAATTCCCGGAGCGGACCCGGATCGTCGCCGGCATCCCGCAGCTCATCGCCGACCTCGGCCTGGCCGATCGCCTGACGGAGCCACGCATCCCCGTGGACCTGGCCGCGACGCTGAGCGAGGTCGGGCAGGTCGCAGGTCGCCTCGGCAGGGAGATCGTCCGCGGCCGCTCGACCGTCGACGAGCTCGTCGCGGTCACCGGCTGGCCGGTCGCGACGGTGCTCGCGGCGCTCACGATGCTCGAGCGAAGCGGCCTCGCGGTCGGGGTCCATGGACGGTACCGACCGGCCGGCGGCCTTGCCGCGGCGGACCCGGCGGCCAAGCGACAGCGCCCTCGTGACAGCGTCTGATCGGCGCTCGAGGACGATCCCGCGTTTGCCCGGGGCAGGGCTCCGGTGCTACCCTCACCGAGGTCGCCCGCCCCCAGAGCGGCCCTCGAGGCCCGCCTCCGATCGGTCCCCAGACCACGAGCAGGAGCGTCTATTGCGTCACGCCGCCACAGCGTTGTTGGCCGTCCCGATCACCCTTGTCATCCTCGTCGGCGTCCCGTTGCGACGCTCGGCGAGGGCACGGATCGGCGTCGCCTTCAGCCTGTCGGTCCTGGTGGGCATGGGCGTCCTTGCCGCCGGAAGGCCGCCGACGGCCGTCGCCACGGCCCCGGTCCCGATCCTCCCGCTCACCCAGGCCGCCTTCGAGACGACCGTCGCGACGGACCGTGGCCTGACCGAGCCGGTCACGATCCATTTCAGCAGCCCGATGGACGCCGACTCGGTCGCAGCCAGCCTGACCGTCGTGCCCCCGACCGAGACGGATCTCACCTGGTCGCCGGACGGCCTGAGCCTCACGGTCGCCCCGACGGACCATTGGTCGGCCGGCGTGCTGCAGACGGTGACGGTCCAGGCAGGGGCGCTCGCCCGCAACGGCCGGCCGCTCACCCGATCCGCACGAGCGGTCTTCCTGACCCGGGCCGCGACGACCGGGACGATCTCCGCGACCGACACACTCGGCTCTCGTGTCGCCGTGACGACAGGTTTCGTGGTGACCTTCGCCCGGCCGGTCGATGCCGCGACCGTCCAGACCGCCATCCGCCTCGACCCGCCGACCTCCGGCGTCGTCAGCTCGAGCAGCCCGAGCGAGAGCCAGGCGCGATTCACGTTCCAGCCGACCGAGCCGCTGCGCCCCGACACCGACTATCGACTCGTCGTGTCCGGTGTCCGCGACCGTGACGGTGCATCGGTCGATCCGATCGGCCTCACCGTCCATACGACCACGGTGCCGGGGATCATCCGGTTCCGACCGCACGGCGACTCCGCCGGCGTGACGCGAGCGGCCGTGCTGTCAGTCCGGTTCAGCCAGACGATGGATCGACGGAGCACCGCTCGAGCGTTCTCGGTGACGGTCGGTGGCAAAGCCATCGCCGGCAGGACCGAGTGGGCGGAGCGCGACACGGTCCTCGTCTTCACACCGTCGTCGGCATTGCCCGCCGGGAAGACCGTCACGATGACCGTGAGCACGATCGCCCGGAACCTCGCCGGCGTCCACATCGCGGCCCCGGTCTCGGCAGCGTTCAAGACGTCATCGACGACGACGACCGCGCCGAGTACGCCCATCTCCGGCGGCGGCGGCGCGGTCGGTGGCGGGAGCTGGGCCGCCGTGGAGACCTACTACCTCGGACTCATGAATTGCACCCGGACGGGCGGCTGGGTGACGTCGACCGGCGCCTGCAGCAGCCCGGGCGGCCGCAACGTCGCCCCGCTCAAGCTGTCCAGCGGCATCAGCTCGAAGGTCAGCCGTCCGTACGCCAAGAAGCTCGCCGTCGGTGGCGAGTGCAGCCACTTCATCGGCGGCAACCCGGGCGATCGCCTGCGCCGCGCGGGCTACACCAACTACACGCTGGGCCGAGAACCTCGGTTGTCGCGCCGGCAGTCCCCGCGCGTCAGTGCTCGGCTCGCACCTCTTCTTCCAGAGCGAGAAGTCGTACAACGGCGGCCACTACGTGAACATGATGAACGCCAAGTACGACCGGGTCGGGATCGGCGTCTGGGTGGCGAGTGGCCGCGTCCGACTGGTGATCGACTTCTACCATCCCTGACCGGACCATCGGACGACTGACGCGGCGGTGCGCGCGGGCCACGATCGAGTCGTGATCCGCAACGTCATCCTTCATCTCAACAACGAGCAACCCCTGCTGGCGGACCTGTACGAGCCGCCCTCGCCGGGTGATGTCGGGCTGCGCTGCACGAACCTGCGCATGATGAACGGCAAACGGCCGGTCTTCGTCGATGACACCAAGTCGATCTTCTTCTTCCCGTACCTCCACATCCGGTTCGTCGAGATCCCGCCGGCGGCGATGGCCGGCGCCGACTCATCGCTTGCCACGATCGACGACGACGCCGGCGACCCCGGGCCACACGGCCGTGGGGATCCGCAACCGCCCGCGCCGGAGCCCGAGGCTGAGCCTGACCTCGAGATCGACGAGGACTTCCTGCGCCGGATCCGCGAGGTCTGATCCGCCCGACAAAGGGCGCGATAAGGACCCGGTGCTACACTCCCGGCCGTGCCCAAGAACCTCGTCATCGTCGAATCGCCCGCCAAGGCCCGCACCATCGAGCGCTATCTCGGCGCCGATTACCAGGTCCTGGCGTCGTACGGCCATGTCCGCGACCTCCCCGAGAACCCCGGCAAGGGCAAGTTCGGCGTCGACGTCGACCACGACTTCGAGCCCGAGTACGTGATCTCCGAGGACCGCCGCAAGCAGGTCACCGAGATCACCAAGGCGGCCAAGGCGGCGGACATGGTCTTCCTGGCCACCGACCTCGACCGTGAGGGCGAGGCGATCGCCTGGCACGTCGCGGAAGCCGCCCATGTCGCGAGCGACAAGCAGCAGCGAGTCACCTTCAACGAGATCACCGAATCGGCGATCCGCGAGGCGTTCGCCAACCCGCGCCAGATCGACATGGACCTCGTCGATGCCCAGCAGACGCGCCGGATCGTCGATCGACTCGTCGGCTACACCCTGAGCCCGCTCCTCGGCAAGAAGGTCCAGCGCGGCCTCTCCGCGGGTCGGGTCCAGTCGGTCGCCGTGCGCCTCGTCGTCGAGCGCGAACGCGAGATCCGCGCGTTCACGGCACGGGAGTACTGGACGATCCAGGCCATCCTCGCGACCGCGACTGGCGAGACGTTCGCCGCGGAGCTCGTGCGGATCGATGGCGAAGCCCTCGACATCCCCGACGAGGCGACCTCGGATGCGCACGCCGCGGCGATCCGCGACCTGCACCCGGTCGTCACGAAGCTCGGGACCCGGACCCAGAAGCGCTCGCCCGCCGCGCCGTTCACGACGTCCACGCTCCAGCAGGAGGCCAGCCGCCGGCTCGGGTTCAGCCCGAAGCGGACGATGTCGGTCGCCCAGCGCCTGTACGAGGGGATCGAGACACCCGAGGGCCAGATCGGCCTGATCACCTACATGCGGACGGATTCGACCGCGATCGCCGGGGTCGCGATGGGCGAGGCACGCGAGGTCATCGGAACGCGCTATGGCGAGCCGTACACGATGCCCAAGGGCCGCGTCTACAAGACGAAGTCGAAGGGCGCCCAGGAAGCGCACGAGTCGATCCGACCGACCAGTTTCCGGCGCGACCCGGACGCGATGGCCGGCTTCCTCAAGTCGGACGAGGCCCGCCTCTACCGGCTCATCTGGCAACGCGCGCTCGCCTCCCAGATGGCACCCAAGGAACTCGAGACGACGACCATCGAGCTGGCCGACGGCCGGTACGAGCTGCGCGCATCGGCCACCAAGGTCCTGTTCGACGGTTTCGCCATCGTCTACACCGAGGGTCGCGACGATGCCGCGGCTGACGAGGAGGACGAGGCGGGGGCGCGGCTGCCGGTCCTGACCGAGGGCAGCGTGACCGACGTGAACGACGTCACGCCGACCCAGCACTTCACCGAGCCGCCGCCACGATTCACGGAGGCGACGCTCATCAAGGCGCTCGAGGAGCACGGCATCGGCCGTCCGTCGACCTACGCCGCGACGATCTCGACCATCACCGACCGCGGCTACGTCCGGGTCGAAGAGCGGCGACTCCACCCGGAGCCCGTCGCCGAGATCGTCACCGATCTCCTCGTCGAGCATTTCGGCGATTACGTGGACGTGGCGTTCACGGCCAGGATGGAGGAGGAGCTCGACGAGATCGCCGAGGGCGAGCGAGCGTGGGTCCCGTTCCTGCGCGGCTTCTACGTGCCGCTCAAGAAGCTCGTCGACGAAAAGGGCGACGAGATCGAGCGCTGGGTGCAGACGACCGATGAGGTCTGTTCGGAGGGCCACCCGATGGTCATCCGGATGGGTCGCAACGGGCCGTTCCTGGCGTGCTCGATGTATCCCGAGCACAAGGAGACCCGACCGGTCCCGGGCGACGAGCCGCCGCCACAGGAAGGCACCGGCGAGGTCTGCCCCGAGTGCCAGCTGGGCACGCTCGTCAGCAAGACCGGCCGGTTCGGACCGTTCGTCGGCTGCTCGCGCTATCCGGACTGCAAGTACATCAAGAAGGACGGCCCGCCGCCGCCCGACCCACTCCCGTTCGAGGTCGTCTGCCCCAAGAACAAGGACGGACATCTCGTGCCGCGTCGCGCGCGACGGACCGGGAACGTCTTCTGGGGGTGCTCCAACTATCCCCGCTGCGACTTCACGACGAACAACGAGCCCCTCGGCGGCCTGCACGACCTCGACGACGGCCCGCTGGCGCGCAAGGACGAGACCGCGATCTGCCTGGTCTGCGGGTCGACCAGCGACGCGACGCCGGCCGACATCGTCCCAGGCCAGTCGTACCCGGGCGGCCCGGCGAACCCCGAAGCGTTGGCACGGCCCGCCCGCGCGCGCGGTGGCGCCCGGGCTGGCGGAGCCGCCAAGCCCGGTGGTCGCGCGCGCAGCGGCGCCCGGGCCGGCGGTCGCGCCACGACGCGGCGAACGCGCCCGGTCGAGCCGGCCGCCGACGCGTGAGCGGGGTCTCGGCCGCGACTGCGACCGACCCGAACCTAGCGCGGTTCCTCCGTTCGCTCGCTGCGCGGGACGCCTCGCCTCACACCCAACGCGCCTACCGGACGGCCGTCGGCGCCTATCTCGCGTGGCTGACCGCGCGAGGCACCGACTGGCGTTCACCGGCCAGGGCGGACCTGCGAGCCTATCTCGGCGTGCTCGGTGAGGGCCGGGCGCGCTCCACGGTCGCACAACGGCTGGCGGCGATCCGCTCGTTCCACCGCTGGGCGACGCGCAATGACCTCGCGCCGGGCGACCCATGGGGCTCGATCGCGACACCGCGCCTGCCGCGTCGACTGCCGCGCGTCCTCGAGGTCGAACAGGTCGGCGCGATGCTCGCCGTCATCGACGAGGACCTTGACGATGTCCCGCCCGGGACGGACCCGGAGCGTGCCGCGCTCCACCTTGCCCTGGCGCTGCGCGACCGCGCCCTCGTCGAGACCGCCTATGCGGCCGGTCTTCGGATCAGCGAGCTGGCGGCCGCAGATCTCGCCTCGCTCGACCTGCGGCGCGGCGAGATCCGGGTCCTCGGCAAGGGCCGCAAGGAGCGCATCGGCCTCCTCGGGCGCCCGGCCCGTGCCGCGCTGGCGGCCTATCTCGAGGATGGTCGGCCGATCCTGCTCGAACGTCGCGGCGCTGGTGTCGACGCCGAGGATGCGCCGCCGGTCGAGCTCTTCCTGAACCACCTCGGCGGACCGCTGGGCGTGCGTGGCCTGCGCTATCGGCTGGACCGGCTGTGCGTTCGTGCCGGCCTGCCCGTCGGCGTGTCGCCGCACACGCTCCGCCATTCGTTCGCGACGCACCTGCTCGACGGCGGCGCGGACCTGCGGGTCGTCCAGGAACTCCTCGGCCATGAGAACCTCGCGACGACCCAGGTGTACACGCATGTCTCACCGGGCCGCCTGCAGGCCGCCTATCGGGAGGCCCATCCGCGGGCGCGGCGCGACCCCGCCCCGTGAGCGTCGGAAACGTCGGCGGCTCGCTCGCGCGCGCCGGGCTGATCGTCTCGGGCGCGTTCCTGATCTCGCGCGTCCTCGGCTACATCAGGGTCATCGTCATCGCGAACGCGTTTCCCTCGACCGAGCTCGACGCGTTCTTCGCGGCCTTCCGGATCCCGGACCTGATCTTCCAGCTGGTCGCGGCGGGCGCCCTGTCGTCGGCGCTGATCCCCATCGTCTCGGCGCTGTTCACCACCAACGAACGTGCCCGCGCCTGGCGGGTCGTCTCGACGGTCATCAACCTCATGCTCATCGGCCTCGCCGTCCTGGCGGTCGCGCTGTTCATCCTCGCCCCGGTCATCGTGCCGATCATCACGCCCGGCTTCGAGGGCGCGAAGCTCGACGAGACCATCGAGCTGACGCGGATCATGCTGCTCAGCCCGATCTTCCTGGCGATGGGTGCGGTCGCGACGAGCGTGCTCAACGCCGGCGGGCGGTTCGCCGCCTCGGCCGTCGCGCCCATCGTCTACAACCTCGCGATCATCGGTGGCGCGCTCATCCTCGGCCCGAGCCTCGGCGTCCAGGGCCTCGCCCTCAGCGTCGTCGCGGGCTCGTTCGGCCACCTGCTCGTCCAGCTTCGGCCGCTGGCCCGGATGGGCTTCCGGTACGACGCTCGGATCGAGGCGGGGGACCCGCAGGCGCGCAAGGCACTCACGCTGATGGCGCCCCGGGCCATCGGGCTGGGTGTCACGCAGATCACCTTCATCGTCGTCACGGCGCTCGCCAGCCTGCTCGGCGACGGGGCGGTGTCCGACTTCAACTTCGCGTTCGCGCTGCTCCAGATCCCCCTTGGCATCATCGGTGTGCCGCTCGGGATCATCGTGCTGCCATCGTTGTCGCGCGACGCGGCCGTCGGCCGCGAGGAGGCGTTCGCAGCTCTGCTGACCCGCGCCCTGCGCTTGCTCATCTACGTGATGGTGCCGATCGCGGTGCTCACCGCGGTCGTGCGCGAACCGGTCGTCGACGCGCTGTTCGGCGGCGGGAGCATCCGCGCATCGGATCTGGACCTCATCGCGGTGACCCTCGTCGCCTTCTCGATCGGGCTGACCGCGCACGCGCTCATCGCCGTCCTGGCCCGGGCGTTCTACGCGCGCCAGGACACGGTGACACCAGTGGCCGCCGCGATCGGCGCCGTCGCCATCAACTGCACCCTTGCCGTCCTCCTCGTCGAGCCGTTCGGGCTGCCCGGCATCGCCCTTGCCATCGCCATCGCCGCATGGATCGAGGCGATCGTGCTGCTGGCGATCCTGTACCGGCGGCTCCCGCACTTCGAACTGCGGGGACTCGGCCGGGTCGGGGTCGAGGCGGTGATCGGCAGTGCGGTGGCGGGCGTGGTCGCGGTGCCGGTGCTCGGGGCGGTCAGCGGCGTGCTCGGCGCGGAGCCAGGGCGCATCGTGCTGCTCGTCGAAGCGGCAGTCGTCAGTGTCGCGTTCGGCGTGGTCTATGCCGCAGTCTCGCTCGCCTTGCGGATCCCCGAACTGCCGTCTATCGTCGGGGTCATGGCCGACCTGCTGCGCCGTCCGGTCAGGTCGTGACCGCGGATCCCGATTGGGACCGGTTCGTCGCCGCCAGCGACCCCGGGTCGTACCTCCAGACCTCGTCCTGGGCACGCGTGAAGGCCGTCAATGGCTGGAGCTCCCACCGCGTCGGCGCGCCTGACCGGATGGCGGCCCAGATCCTCGTTCGGCGGCCACGACCGATGCCCTGGGGGTTCGCCTACGCCCCACGCGGACCCGTCGCCGCGACATGGGACGCCGATACGGTCGGCACGTTCACCGAGGCCGTCCGGCGTGATCTCAGGACATCGGCCGGCCGGATCAGCCACCTCCGGATCGATCCGGAGATCGAGGTCGACGGACCATCGGACCCGGACGGGTCGATCCGACGGGGCCTCGCGGCCGCCGGCTGGAGGTCGGCCCCGCCCATCCAGCCGAACGCCACCCGGATCATCGACCTGACGGCCGACGAGGAAGCGTTGTGGGGCGACCTCCGCAAGAAATGGCGGCAGTACGTCAACAAGGCGCGGAGTGGCGGGGTGACCGTCGTCGACGCCGACGCGACGCGCCTCGGGGAGTTCTACCGGATCTACCGCGAGACGGCGGACCGGGCCGGCTTCCTCATCCGCGCCGAATCCGCCTACCGCGACGTGTGGGACGCCTTCTCGCCCAGCGGGAACGCCCGGCTGCTGTTCGCCCAGTCGGCGGATGGCGAGCCCCAGGCGACGCTCCTGTTGGTCCGCTGCGGTCCGCGCGTGGTCGAGCCATACGGCGGGATGACCGCCGCAGGCGCCGATTCGCGGGCCAACTACCTCCTGAAGTGGGAGGCCATCCGGACGTCGCGCGAAGCTGGGGCCACGAGTTACGACCTGTGGGGCCTCGCGACCGGCGGTATCGCCCATTTCAAGACGGGTTTCGGGGGGCGCGAGGTCCGCTATATCGGCGCCTGGGACCTCGTGCTGAGCGACGTCGGTCGGCGGGCGTACGACGTCGCGCAACGGGCGCGGGTGCGCTGGGCACGGCGACGCGGCGGTGTGCGCGACGGGGGGAGCGCCGCCGCGTACGGGGCGGCGGATTGAACGTCCGCGACGCGACCGAGGCAGAACTCGCGGACTGGGACGCCCGGACCGTCGACGCGCCCGGTGGCCACGTGTACCAGTCACGCGCCTGGGCCGAACACCGTCGTCAGTCGGGCTGGCAGCCGCGGTTCCTCGTCGCCGACGACGGCGGGCGTGCGCTCGCGTTGACGCGCGGATGGTCGGTGATCCCAGGTGGCAGTGCGTACCTGCCACGCGGGCCCGTGGCGATGGGTGCCGATGGTGGCGCGCTCGGAGCGCGACTCGTGGCATTCGCCGACGCGCTCGCGGCCGGTGGCATCGACGTGGTCGCCGCGGACGCCGAGATCCCGGCGGCCGACGGGGCCTATCGCGCGACGATCGAAGCCGCCGGGTTCCACGCCATCGAGGAGATCCAACCGTCGCGCCACCGCGTGTCGCTGCCGCTCGAGCCGGGCGCCGATGAGGCCGCAGTGTTCGAGGGGATCGCGAAGTCCACCCGCCAGCGGATCCGCGGCGCCGAGAAGGCCGGTGTCGTGGTCGTCCGGCACGACGCTCGCGCGGCCGTCGACGGGGCAGGGGAGGGCTTCGTCGCCCCGGCCGACGCTGCCGACGCCGCCCTCGACCGGTTCTACGACCTGCTCCTCGAGACCGGCGAGCGCAAGAATTTCTCGTTCGGGCCGCGCGCCGGCTTCGTGACATGGTGGCGGACAGCGCTCGACGCGGGCCACCTCGTCTACCTCGAGGCGCGCGCGGACACGGCCGGCGGCGATCCGCTGGCCGGGCTCATCCTGTATCGCCACGGTGGCCGTCTCTCGACCGTCCATTCGGGCGACCACGCCGCGAGCCGGAGCACGCACCCGGGCGCGCTGCACTTGCTGCGCTGGCGCGCGATCGAGCTGGCGGTGCGCGAGGGCTGTTCGGAGATGGATCTGGGCGGAGTGGACGTGGCGGGCGCCCGGGGCGAACCGAGCGAGGGCGACCCGTTGTACGGCCTGTACCAGCACAAGACGTCGTTCGGGGGTCGCTGGCTCGCGATGACCGGCGCCCACGAGCGGGTCTACGACGCTCGCGGCTATCAGGCGGGGCGGATCGCGGGCCGAGTCTCCCGCGTGCTCGGTCGATGACCGACGACGCGCTGGCCGATGTCCTCGCTGCGGCGGAACCGGCCGCGCCGGCTCGTCTGGGGACGCTCATCGACCGGCTCACGGCCGGCGGTGCCACGCTCGGTGCCCGCCAGGACGGCCAGGCGATCGGCCCGACCGGACTTGCCGGGGTGTCCGTTCGTGGCGTGACCCATGATTCCCGCCAGGTTCGGCCCGGGACGCTGTTCGTGGCGGTCCCCGGACTCCACGTCGACGGCCACGATTTCGTCGAGGCAGCCGCCGCGGCCGGCGCCGCCGCCGCGATCGTCGAGACGCCTTTGCCCGGGCTTGCGCTGCCCCAGCTGGTGGTCGCCGACACCCGCGCCGCGCTCGCGACGGCGGCGGCATGGTGGTACGGCGACCCGAGCCGGGACCTCGCGGTCATCGGGATCACCGGCACGGACGGCAAGACGACGACCGCGTTCCTGGCGGTCGCCGCGCTCGAGGCGGCCGGCATCCGGACGGGGATGACGGGCACTGCGGCCACCCGTATCGGCGGCATCCAGGTCGGCAATGCCGAACACGCGACGACGCCCGAGGCGCCGGCGCTCCAGCACGCCCTCGCGGCCATGGTCCGCGCCGGCGACAGCGTTGCGATCGTCGAGACGACGTCGCACGGCTTGGCGCTGCATCGCGTCGACGAGATCGCCTACGACGTCGCGATCCTGACCAACCTCACCCACGAGCACCTCGAACTGCATGGCACGTGGGAGGCGTACCGGGACGCCAAGCTGCGGCTGTTCGAGCACCTCGCCCGGCCGTCGGCGGGGCCGCTCCGCGACTGGGGCAAGCCGCTCGGCTGGCCGCCGACCGGGATCGTCAACGCCGACGATCCGTCCGCGGGCGCGTTCGTCGGCGTCGCTCAGGAGGCCGGTGCCCGGATCCTGACCTATGGCACGGACGCGACGGCCGATGTCCGGGCGACCCGGATCGAGGAGGATCGGCACCGCCTCCGCGTCGCCTACACGGCCCCTTCGGGACCGGCGATCCTCGAGCTCCAGCTTGTCGGACGGTTCAACGCCCACAACGCGCTGGCGGTCGTCGCGCTCGGCGAGGCCGTCGGTCTCGATCCGGCGGCCGTCCGCGACGGCCTGGCATCGCTCGCGATCGTGCCCGGGCGGATGGAGCGGATCGATCTCGGCCAGCCGTTCGGGGTCATCGTCGACTACGCGCACAGCCCGGCCTCGCTCGGAACGGTCCTCGACCTTCTCGCGCCCCTCGCGGCGTCTGGCGGCGGTGGCGTCATCGCCGTATTCGGGTCCGCCGGTGAGCGCGATACCCTCAAGCGCCCGCTCATGGGCCGGATCGCCGGTGAACGTGCCCGCATCGTCGTCGTCACCGACGAGGATCCGCGCGGCGAGGACTCGGCCACGATCAACGAGGCGATCGCGCGCGGCGCGGAGGCGGTCGGCAAGCGTCGCGACCACGACCTCCTCGTCATCGCCGATCGCCGCGCCGCGATCGACGCCGCCTTCGAGCGTGCTCGCCCCGGCGACATCGTGCTCCTTGCCGGGAAGGGCCACGAGCGCTCGATCATCGGTCCGGATGGACCGATGCCCTGGGACGAACGCGCGGAAGCCGAGTCCGCCCTGCATCGGGCCGGCTTCGGCTGAGGGTATCCTTCAAGTCGATGGCCAGCACCACACCGCGCACGAAGACGACGACCACGGCGACGAAATCCCGTCGCGGACCTCGTCGCGCGCCGGTCGTCGCCGCGGACCCGCACGGCACCGGCCCCGACCTCGAAGCGCTTCGGAAGAAGCTCTACGCCGCCATCCTGGCCGAGCACGCCGGGGCGGATCTCGAACCGGTCGGTCGGGCATACGATCTCGCGGTCGCGGCGCACGAGGGCCAGAAGCGCGCCAGCGGTGAGCCGTTCGTGACGCATCCGATCGCGTCGGCCCAGATCCTCGCCGAGCTCGGGCTCGACAGCACGGCGATCCAGGCCGCGATCCTCCACGACGTCCCTGAGGACACCGAATACAGCCTGACCGACGTCGAGGAGAAGTTCGGGCCCGAGGTCGCCCAGTTGGTCGACGGCGTGACCAAGCTGTCGCGGTTCAGCACCCATAGTCACGAGCAGCAGCAGGCCGAGAACATCCGGAAGATGCTCCTCGCGATGGCCCAGGACATCCGGGTCGTCCTCATCAAGCTTGCCGACCGGCTTCACAACATGCGCACCCTCCACGCCCTGCCGGTCGAGAAGCAGCAGCGCATCGCCCGCCAGACGATGGAGATCTACGCGCCGCTCGCCGAGCGGCTCGGCATCTGGCAGATGAAGTGGGAGCTCGAGGACCTCGCCTTCAAGGCGCTCGAGCCCGAGCGCTTCCGGGAACTGGCGAAGCTGCTCGACACGCGACGCAAGGGCCGCGAGACATACATCGAGCGCGCCATCGCGGAACTTCGTCCGAGCCTCGCGGCAGCCGGCATCGATGCCGACATCGAGGGTCGACCGAAACACATCTACAGCATCTGGAAGAAGATGCAGCGCAAAGGCGCTGAGTTCGGCGAGATCTACGACGTCTACGCCATCCGCCTGCTGGTCGATGAGGTCCGCGACTGTTACGCGGCCCTCGGAATCGTCCACTCGATCTGGCGCCCCATCCCGGGCCAGTTCGACGACTACATCGCGGTGCCCAAGAACAACCTCTACCAGTCGCTCCACACCGCGGTCATCGCCCTCGACGGCAAGCCGCTCGAGATCCAGATCCGGACGCACCAGATGCACCAGGTCTCGGAGGTCGGGATCGCCGCCCACTGGCGCTACAAGGAAGGCACCAAATCCGACCGCGAGTACGACGCCAAGCTCGCCTGGCTGCGCCAGCTCATGGACTGGCAGCGCGACGTCTCGGAGTCCGACGCGACCGAGTTCGTCGAGGGCATCAAGCTCGACATCTTCCAGGACCAGGTCTTCGTGTTCACCCCGAAGGGCGACATCAAGGACCTGCCGGCCGGTGCCACGCCGCTCGACTTCGCCTATCGCATCCACACCGACGTCGGACACCGGACGATCGGCGCCAAGGTCAACAACCGCCTGGTGCCGCTCGATTACCGGCTCAAGAACGGCGACATCGTCGAGATCGTCACGACCAAGGGCGAGCACGGCCCGTCGCGCGACTGGTTGAACGTCGTCCGGACCAGCCACGCCCGCGAGAAGATCCGCCAATGGTTCAAGAAGAAGGACCGCGCCGAGAACATCGTGCATGGCCGCGAGTCGCTCGAACGCGAGCTGCGCCGCCTTGCCCGGACGTCGATCTCGGCCGTGGGTCAGGACCAGATCGCCGAGGTCGTCCGCCTGTACAACTACGAGAGCGTCGACGACTTCTACGCCGCCATCGGCTACGGCGCGATCGGAGCCCAGGCCGTCGTCATGAAGCTCGGCGTCGTCGATGACGTCCAGAGCACGCTGCCGACCGTCGCCCCGCCTCAGAAGACGGAGCGCACGGGTGGCGTCCGGGTCAAGGGCGTCGGCGACCTCCTCGTCCGGTTCGCCAAGTGCTGCCATCCCATCCCGGGCGACCCGATCGTGGGCTTCATCACCCGAGGCAAGGGCGTGACCGTCCACCTCCAGTCGTGTTCGACGGTCATCAATGAGCGCGAAGTCAGCCGGCTCATCGACGTCGAATGGGAGGCCGCTCCGACCGAGACCTACCCGATCGCCATCCGGGTGGAGGCCTACGACCGGACCGGCCTGCTGTCCGACATCACCCAGGTCGTAGCCGAGAACAAGGTCAACATCGTGGCGGCGCACGTCGGCGTGACACCCGACCACACCGCGGTGGTGACCGCCACCATCCAGGTCAGTTCCGTGTCGCAGCTCGCTCGCGTCATGAGCCGGATCGAGACGTTGAAGGACGTCATCAGCGTCCAGCGCGACACGGGATAGGCCAGCCGGTTCGTCCCTGCGCCACGGGATGCTGCCGCAGCCAGCAAGACCAGGGCAACTCGCGGCATAAGGCTGTCGGACGATCTTCCGGGAGCTACGAGGCGAGGACATTCGAGCGCGCCTCCGGTCACGGAGACGGGGAGATCGAGGGGTGGTCGCCCCTAACGCTCGTAGCCGCGAGGTTTGCTGCTGGGGCCAGCACTCGCCCCAACTCGGCGGCCGCCACGTCTGACCCTCTAGACTTCGCCCCGATGCCCACCTTCAAGACGCCCCGCGGCACACGCGACCTGCTGCCGCCGGAGACCGCCGCCTGGACGCGCCTCGAGCGGCTGGCCGCGGACCTCGCCGCGCGCTACGGCTACCGGCGGATCGAGACGCCGATGTTCGAGCTGACCGACGTCTTCGAGCGCGGAGTGGGCGAGGTCACCGACATCGTCGAGAAGGAGCTCTTCCGGCTCGCTCCACGGACCGAGGAATCGGACGGCTGGGCGCTCCGGCCCGAACCGACCGCAGGCATCGTCCGCGCCTACATCCAGCACGGGATGCAGACCTGGCCGCAGCCGGTGAAGCTGGCCGAGACCGGAGCGATGTTCCGCTACGACCGTCCCCAGGCGGGGCGATTCCGGCAGTTCTGGCAGTTCGACATCGAGGCGATCGGTGACGCCGGGCCGGCCATCGACGCGGAGATCATCGAACTGGGTGCGCGCTTCTACCGCGACGCCGGGCTCGAGGGTGTCACGGTCCACCTCAATTCGATCGGCGACGCCGCATGCCGGCCGGCCTACGTCGCCGAATTGACCGGCTGGTTCGAGGGGCATCGCGACGCCCTCCCGGCCCTCGAGCGTGACCGCCTCGGACGCAACGTGCTGCGCCTGCTCGATTCGAAGGATCCGGCGATGGCCGCGCTCAACGCGGCCGCGCCCAAGATCACCGACCGCCTGTGCGAGGCCTGCGCCGAGCATTTCGCGAGTGTCCGGACACACCTCGACGCGCTCGGCGTGCCGTACCGGCTGGAACCCGGGCTGGTCCGCGGTCTCGACTACTACACGCGGACCGCGTTCGAGTACTACGTCACCGGGCGCGAGGGCCAGCAGCAGGCGATCGGTGGCGGCGGCCGCTACGACGGCCTGGTCGAGCTGCTCGGCGGGCGACCGACGCCGGGGATCGGCTTCGGCATCGGCATCGACAGGCTCATCCTCGCGCTGACCGAGACCGGCGCCGACATGCCGGCCGAAGCCGGACTGGTGGCCGTCGTCGTCGGCGCCGACCCGGACGACACGGTGGCCCGCCTCCGGGTCGCCACGGACCTTCGTGCGGCGGGGATCGCGGCACGCGCGGAACTCGGCCGGCGGAAGCTCGGCAAGCAACTGGAGGGCGCTTCGCGCGACCAGGCCCATTTCGCGGTCATCCTCGGCGATGAGCTGGCGAACGGCGAGGTCGGCCTGCGCGATCTCCCGGCCGGGACTCAGAAGGTCGTTCCCGTCACCGACCTGGCGCGTGAGATCGAGCGGGCGCACGGCGCGCACCATCACGGAAGTGCGACGGACTGAGGGCCGCTCGGATCAGCCCGAGCCGTCGATCCCTCGGCGTCGGATCCGACCGACGGCGATCACCCCGCCGACAGCGAGGACGAGGAGTACGGCGACCACCGACCCGACGACGACCGGCAGTGCGTCGGTGGAGGCTCCCTCCGCGGCCGGAGCACGGGACACGGCCGCAGGAGATGGCACACCAAGGTCAGCGGCTGGCGACGCCCCGACGAGTGCCTCGTTCTCATGCGACGGGATCGCCCCTGCAGATGAGCCGAGAGCGCGGGTGGCGTCGATCACCGATGAGCCGAGCGCGCCGGCCGTCGGGGCAGGCCGCACGACGGGTGCAAGATCGGTCGTCGGGATCGGCTGGATCGACACGTAGCGACCGTCCCAGACCATCGATCTCGGCGCGTACTTCCAGGGCGTGAGATAGCGCTTCAGCTGCGCCGTCGTCAGCTTCGTGTTCGGGGCCATGTCGTAGCCGTTCTTGCTCTGGAGCCCGTAGAGGGGACCGGTCACGCGGACGCTGGTCACCGTGAACGACGTCGTCGTGGCCGGATCGGCCGTCGCCCGGAACCCGGTCAGGATCCATCCGTGGTTGCCATGCGAGACGGTCAGTGCGACGGGCAGGTTGGTCTGCCGCAGACGGGTGACCGCAGACCGCAGGGCGGCCGTGAACGTCCGGCTCGACACCAACCGGTAGCGATCGTCGACGAAGTGGCGCAGTCCGGCCGCCCAGCCGGCTGGATCCACACCGGCCGACAACGGCAGGTCGTATCGGTTCCGCTCGCGCATCCATGCGAAGTAGCGTCGCTGCCCGCTGGTGCTGTGATCGGCCCTGTGATCCACGATGTTGCGGACGATCTGGACACCGGCCGCCGTGCACCAGAGCCACGACTTCTGGGTCGTGAAGGCACCGTCCCGGTACAGGTTGACGCCACCGGTCCAGGCCGGCAGCGACGAACCGGCGGCGTCGCGCGGGGGCGACCACACAGCCCACGACACGGCGAGGCCGAGGACCACCACGAGGCGGGGGATCGAACGGAGACGCCTGCCGGGCACCATCCCGACATCCTGCCCCGAATCGACGGACCGCGCAGTCACGGCGCCGCCCTGGAACGTCGCGCTACACTCAGTCGAGCCAGTCCGCACCAGGGGTCGCCGCGTTGAGACCGAGACGAGTCCTCCAGAACCCGACAGCCGAGCCTGAACCGTTCGATCCGGCCGCCTTCCCGGGCATCGACGAGCGGTTGCGTGCCGACGGCGGCGCCGCGAGTGAGCGCTGGCGCGAACTCGTCGCGTCGAACCGAACGATCATCGCCGACGGCGCGATGGGCACGATGCTGTTCGCCAACGGCCTCCTGTTCGGCGACCCGCCCGAGGTCTGGAACCTCTCGAAGCCCGACGTCGTCCGCAAGATCCACCGCGGCTACCTCGACGCCGGGTCGCAGATCCTGATGACCAACACGTTCGGTGGCAACCGGATGAGGCTCAGCCTCCACGGGCTCCAGGACCGCGTCGCGGAGCTCAACCAGACGGCGGCGATCCTGCTCCGCAACGAGGTCGATGCGGTCGGTGGCGACGCGCTCGTGGCCGGCGACATCGGGCCCAGCGGCGCGATCCTCGCGCCGACCGGGACGCTCGACTACGACGAGGCGGTCGACATCTTCGCCGAGCAGGCCGCTGCGCTCGTCGCGGGCGGGGTGGACCTGATCTGGATCGAGACGATGTCCGATCTGCTCGAGATCAAGGCCGCCATCGAAGGCGTCCGCCGGGTCTCGCCGGGGATCGCGCTCATCACGACGATGACCTTCGACACCCGCGGCCGGACGATGATGGGCGTCACCCCGGAACAGGCCGTCGCGTCGCTGACCGCCTGGGGCGCCGACGCGGTCGGCGGCAATTGCGGCAACGGGCCGGACGAGCTCATCACCGTCATCGACCGGATGCGGGCCGCCGATCCGGACGCGCGTCTCGTTGCGAAATCGAACGCCGGGATGCCCGAACTGGTCGATATGCGCGCGGTCTACCGTTCCGACCCGGACACGATGGCGGCGGCCGCGCTCTCGATGCGTGAGTCGGGCGCGTCGATCATCGGAGGCTGCTGCGGCAGCACGCCCGAGCACCTTCGCGCGATCGCGGCCCTCGTCGCGAACTGACAGCGGATCCCGACGTCCCAGCCGCGTCGTCGCGGCCGTGATCAGACCGGGTCGTGGAACTCGATGAGCGCCAGCAGGTTCCCGTCCGGATCCTTGAACCAGGCCGCCCGACCGGGCCCGATGGTCGCGACGCCATCGATCGTCTCCGGGGATGCATACGTCTCGAAGACGACGCCGCGCGCGCGCAGGTCGGAAATCTCGGCGGCGATGTCGTCAACCGTGAACGCCATCTGGGTGGTCGTGCCCGCTGACGCGCTGCCGGCCCTGGACAGCGCGAAGAGACTCCCGGCCGCGGTTCGATAGAGGACGGCACCGGGCCGTTCGGCGAAGGGGGTGAAGCCGAGGACGTCCTCGTACCAGCGTCGGAGCCGGTCGACATCGAGCGTCGGCAGGGTCGTGTGGACTCGTCGCTCGGCGAGCATCGTCGAACCTCCAGGACCGGGTCGGCGGGCGGCGCCGTCCGTCGGGTCCGAGCCGCTACGATACTGCGGCCATGACCGACGCCCCCCCGAGCCTCGCCACGCCCTACCGATCCCACACCTGCGGCCAGCTCCGCGCGAGCGATGCCGGGACGACCGCACGTCTGGCGGGCTGGGTCCACCGCCGACGCGACCACGGCCAGCTCATCTTCCTGGACGTCCGCGACCGACACGGCATCACCCAGGTCGTCATCGACAAGGCCGATGCGCCCGAGGCCCACGAGGAGGCCAGCAGAGTCCGACCGGAGTTCGTCGTGATGACCGAAGGCGCCGTCGCGCTGCGCCTGCCGGGCACCGAGAACCCCAAGCTGCCGACCGGCGCCATCGAGCTGCAGGCGACGACCGTGTCGATCCTGTCCGAGGCGAAGACGCCACCCTTCTACATCAACGATCCGGACGCCCCGGTCGAGGAGATCCTGCGGCTCAAGTACCGCTATCTCGACATCCGGCGCGAGCCGATGCAACGTCGCCTGATGCTCCGCAGCCGCATGGTCCAGGCGATCCGTGAGGTCCATCACGCGAACGGCTTCGTCGAGATCGAGACGCCGACCCTCATCAAGAGCACGCCCGAAGGCGCCCGCGACTTCATCGTCCCGAGCCGTCTCCAGCCGGGCACCGTCTACGCCCTGCCGCAAAGCCCGCAACAGCTCAAGCAGCTGCTGATGGTGGGCGGCATCGACCGGTACATGCAGATCGCCCGGTGCTACCGCGACGAGGACCTGCGAGGCGATCGGCAGCCCGAGTTCAGCCAGCTCGACCTCGAGATGAGTTTCGTCGACGAGGCGGCGGTCATGGCGTTCGTCGAGATGATGGCGATCGACGTGTCACGCGCGACCGTCCCCGAGCGACCCATCCTCCACACGCCGTTCCCGCGGATGACCTACGAGGAGGCGCTCGAGCGGTTCGGATCCGACAAGCCGGACATCCGGTTCGGGATGGAGCTCGTCGATCTCGGTCCGGTCCTGGTCGGACCGGATGGCACGCCGACCTCGGGCTTCGGGGTCTTCGACAGCGCCCTGGCGGCGGGCGGCCGGGTGAAGGCCGTCGTGGCGCCCGGGATGGCCGGCATCACCCGGCGCGAGATCGACGGATTGACCGAGCGCGCCCGCCGCTTCGGGGCCAAGGGCCTTGCCTACCTCGCGCTCGAGCCCGGCGGCGAGCTCAAGGGGCCGATCACGAAATTCCTGTCCGACGACACCCAGCGCGCGATCATCGAGCAGACGACCGCCACCGAAGGAGACCTCGTCCTCATCGTCGCCGACACGGCCGAGGTCACAGCTGACGTCCTCGGGCGGCTACGCGTCGAACTTGGCGATCGACTCGGTCTGGCCGACCCCGACGTCCTGTCGTATGTCTGGATCCATCGCTTCCCGATGTACCAGTGGGACGCGGACATCGGTCGCTGGCACGCGACGCACAACCCGTTCTCGGGCGTGCTGCCCGAGGATGAGGCGATGCTCGTGACCGCGTCCGGCGACCCGGCCAGGCCGTCGCCGGACGATCCCGCGGGCCACGCCCGGGCGCTCCAATACGATCTCGCGCTCAACGGCTGGGAACTCGGTGGCGGTTCGATCCGGATCCACCGCCGCGACCTGCTCGAGCGCAGTTTCCTGCTGCAGGGACATTCGCTCGAGGCGATGCAGGAGAAGTTCGGGGCGGTCCTCGACGCCTTCGATTACGGCGCGCCTCCGCACGGCGGGATCGCTCTCGGCATCGACCGATGGGCCGCCCTGCTCGCGCTCCAGACCAACATCCGCGAGGTCATGGCCTTCCCGAAGACACAATCCGGCACAGACCCGATGCTCGAGGCGCCGTCGGTCCCGGAGCCCGGCCAGTACGAGGAGCTCGGCCTCCGCTTCGTCGGCCTGCCGAAGCGAGCGACCGAGGAGGGCTGATCCATGGGCCAGCGCATTCGCGCCGGCGAGCTCCACAGCTGAACGCGGAGCTCGGGCCGCTCGACTGGTTCGCGCAGCGACCACGCTTCACGGCCCTGCTCGGTGCGACGTGCATCGCGTTCTCCGGCGTCTTCTACCTGTATGCGGCGGTCTCGCCCGCGACCGGCACGTTCTACCGAGCCGTGTTCGGGCTGCCGCTGCTGGTGGTCGTCGCGTACTGGGAGCTGCGGCGGCATGGGCCGCTGCCCCGACGCGCGGTCGCGATCGCCGCACTGGCCGGCGTCGCCTTCACCGGCGACCTCATGTTCTGGCACAACGCCATCGAGGCGGTCGGCGCAGGGCTCGCGACCGTGCTCGGGAACCTCCAGGTCATCATCGTCGGCTTCTTCGCCTGGCTCCTCCTCGGGGAGCGCCCGTCACGGTCCACGCTGGTGGCCCTGCCGATCGTCCTTGCCGGGGTCATCCTCATCTCCGGGGTCATCGGCAGCGACGCGTATGGCGCGAACCCCCAGCTCGGGGTCATCCTCGGCATCGCGACGGCGATCTGCTACTCCGCCTATCTGCTGCTCATCCGGCTCGGCGGCCGCGACCAGCGCCGGCCGGCCGGGCCAGTGGCCGTCGCGACGTTCGTCGTGATCCTCTGTTCCTTCGCGATCGGCGAGATCGGAGGCACGCTTGATCTGACGCCCGGGCCCGCGAGCCTGTTCTGGCTGGCGATGCTCGGGATCACCGCCCAGTCGGCCGGCTATCTCTTCATCTCGATCTCGCTGCCGCGGCTACCGGCCATCGTCACCTCGATCATCCTGCTCAGCCAGCCGGTCATGTCGATGGGTCTTGCCATGGTGCTGCTCGGCGAGACGCCGTCATCGACCCAGTTGTTCGGCGTGGTCCTCGTCATCGGCGGGATCACCGCGGCCACGATCCCCGTCGCGCGGTTGCGTGATGGCCTGAGACGAGCCGCCCCGGTCACGTGAACCGGCGGCAGGTCAGGATCCGGCGATCCGGTCGAGCAGTCGGACCGTCGCCGCCACGACCTGGGTCTGCTGGTCGGCCCGCGAGATCGTCGCCGGCGGGTCATTCGGCTGGCCCGTGTACCAGCCCATCTGCTCGTGATTGCCGCCGTCGATGACCGCGAGCGTCACGTCCGTCCCGAGCTTGGCCAGGTTGGCCGGACTCGTGTAGCTCGGGACGCCGGTGTCGAGCGTGCCGTACGCGGACAGGACCGCCAGTCCGTCGCTCGCCAGGTCCGCGGCCGAATACGACGCCCACAGCACGAGCCCGTCGACCTCGCCCGGATGCGAGTCGATGAACTGCGCCGCCATCGAGCCTCCGAGGGAGTGCCCGCCGACCGCCCAGTGGTCGATCTCCGGATGGTCGGCGATGACCGGACCTGCCGAATCGATCCCGAACACCGCGAGGTTGAATGGCACCGAGACGACGACCACGAGGTAGCCGAGCTCGGCGATGGCGCGCGCCTGGGGCGCATAGGCGGCCGACGGCACCTTCCCGCCCGGATACAGGACGAGCCCGGTCTTCGGGGATGTGCCGACCGGCGTGTAGGTGAGGGTGCCGCCCTCCTCTGTGAACGTGACCGTGGGTGTCGATGCGAGCGCGGCGGTCGCCTCGGGCAGGAGCGGCTGCGGCTGGGCGTACCACAGGAATCCGGCGATGCCGGCCACGAGCAGGACAGCAACGACGGCCAGGGCGCCCTTGAGGATCCTCGATCTGGTCACGCGTCTCCTTCGGACCGGCGGGCGGGTTCGGATGGCCGTCGAACCGGAGCGCGTCAGGCGGGCTCGAGACCGGCTTCGGCGGCGACGTCGGCGCCCCACTCGTGGGTATGCCCGGCGGGCGGATCCGGCGGGCCTTCGTAGGCCGGCAGGTCGCCGGGGGCAGTGTCGACGTCGTGGATGACGCCCGGGTCGCCCACGTCGACGATGCGTGTCGGGATCGTCGCGGCCAGGTCGTCGATGACGAACGGCGGCATCCGGTCCGGCGCGATGGCTCGCAGGGCGTCAAGGTGGGCTGTCGGGACGAGGACCGGCCAGCCGGGCTCACCGTGCCACGCCGGCCGCAGCATCGATCCGCGGTCCGTCCCATGGGCCTCGATGAGCGACGTGATCGTCTCCGGGCCCGACCCAGGTCATCCGCGCCGGCCAGAGCAGGACCGCGCTCGTGTCGCTGACCTCGTCCATCGCGAGTTCCGTGCCACGGACCATCTGGCCCGACGGGCCCGGCTTCGGGCGGGGCAGGGGAGCCGTAGACCGCCTCGGACCCGACCAATGCGGCGGCGACGATGGCCATCCGGGTCGGGTGCCAGCGACGACGATCGGCAGCGCCCCGCCCGACCAGGCAAGGTCGGCGAGACGGCGGACCCGCGGCTGGCCGAGCGTGTCGGCGACGGCCCCGTCGGCGGTGGCGGACAGGATGACGGCGGCAACGGTCATGCCCGCGAGTGTACGCGGCACGAGGGGGCACTGCCGCAATATCGCTTTCCGTGGGACAATCGGGCGTCCCATCCGACCAGGAGCAGTACCCGACCGTGCCCGACGTCCCGACCCTCGCGACCCGAAACGACCTCCGCAACGTGGCCATCGTGGCCCACGTCGACCACGGCAAGACGACCCTCGTGGACGCGATGCTTCGCCAGACCGGCGCCTTCCGGTCGAACCAGGCGGTCGTCGACCGAGTCATGGATTTGGGCGATCTCGAACGCGAGAAGGGCATCACGATCCTGGCCAAGCAGACGACGGTCGACCACGCCGGCGTCCGCCTCAACATCGTCGATACCCCCGGCCACGCCGACTTCGGCGGCGAGGTCGAGCGGTCGCTGCTGATGGTCGATTCCGTGCTTCTGCTCGTCGACGCCGCCGAAGGCCCGTTGCCGCAGACCCGCTACGTCCTCCAGAAGGCGATGGCCCGTCGCCTGCCGGTCATCGTCGCCATCAACAAGATCGACCGCGGCGACGCCCGTCCGGCCGAGGTCCTCGACGACATCTACGAGCTGTTCATGGACCTCGGCGCCGACTCGCACCAGATCGAGTTCCCGATCGTCTACACGAACGCGAAAGCGGGCACCGCGACGCGCGACCTGGCCGAACCCGGGACCGACCTCGGCCCGCTGCTCGACCTCCTCATCGAGGTCACGCCGCCCGTGAGCTATACGCCCGACCATCCGCTGCAGCTGCTGGTGACCAACCTGTCGGCCAACGACTATGTCGGCCGGATGGCGGTCGGCCGGATCTGGAATGGCATGATCCGGACGGGCCAGCGCATCATCGTGGTCCGCGAGGAGGCCGACGACACCGCCGGGACCATCGAGCCAGGTCGGACGGTGACGCTGTCCGGCACTGTCACCAGCCTGCAGACCGCCCACGGCATCGATCGCGTCGACATCGAGGAAGCGGGTCCCGGCGACATCGTCAGCGTGGCCGGGCTGCCCGAAGTGACGATCGGCGACACACTCACGGAGCCGGGCGACCCGCGGCCCTTGCCACGGCTCGACGTGGACGCCCCGACCCTGCGGATGACGTTCGGCGTCAACACATCGCCGCTGGCCGGTCGCGAGGGAAAGTACGTGACCAGCCGACAGATCAAGGCCCGCCTCGAGAAGGAGGTCCTCGGCAACGTCTCGATCGAAGTCCGGCCATCCGAATCGAGCGAAGCGTTCGAGGTCCGCGGCCGCGGCGAACTCCAGCTGGCCGTCCTCATCGAGCAGATGCGCCGCGAAGGTTTCGAGTTGACCGCGTCGCGGCCGGAGGTCCTCCTGCGCGAGGTCGGTGGCGAGCTCCAGGAGCCGTACGAGCGCATCACCATCGACATCCCGCCCGACTACATCGGCGAGATCCAGACGGCGCTGGCCGGGCGCAAGGGTCGGCTCGAGCAGATCTCGACCGACACCGACGGCCGCGTCCGGATGGAGTACGTGCTGCCGGTGCGTGGGCTGATCGGCTACCGCGGCCAGCTGCTTGACCGACACGCGCGGGACGGCGTTGCTCCACCAGATCGGCGAGGGCTACGGGCCGTGGGCCGGCGACGTGACCCACCGCACGAACGGCGTCCTGGTGGCGGATCGGGCCGGGGTCTCCAACGCCTACGGCCTGTTCAACCTCGAACAGCGCGCGGAGCTGTTCATCGGCGCCGGCGTCGAAGTCTACGAGGGCATGATCGTCGGCGAGAACAGCCGCTCGGGCGACATGGACGTCAACGCGACCAAGGAGAAGAAGCTCACCAACATCCGGACCCACTCGCACGACGAGTCGCTCCGGCTGACGCCCGCCCGTCCGATCACCCTGGAGACCGCGCTCGAATTCATCTCGGGCGACGAGTTGGTCGAGGTGACCCCGCAGTCGATCCGCTTGCGAAAGCGGGCTCTCTCGCAGCACGACCGGCGACGCGCGGCGGGCCAGGCCGAGGACGCACGGCGTTCGTCTGAACGCGAGACGATGCCGGCCTAGCGGGCCTGGCGGTAGCTCGGTGTGACCGGCTGCTCGCGGCGCCAGGCCATGTGCAGCAGGACCGTTGCCCACATCCGGTACGGACGCCATGCATCGGACAGGGCGACCCAGGCCGTGTCGTCCGGCGGTTCCGGGAGACCGTAGAGCGCGGCGACGGCGGTCCGGCTGATCTCGTCGGTGAGCGGCAGGGAGTCCGCGACAGCGCAGCCTCGCATCAGGACGGCCTGGGCGGTCCATGGCCCGATACCGGGGAGCGTCCGGAGTTCGGCCAGCGCCTCGTCTTCGGGGAGCGCCCGCAGTCGCTCGGTGTCGAGCACGCCGTCGCTCGCCGCACGGGCGAGGTCGCGGAGGCGAGCCACCTTCGTCGCGCTGATGCCCTGGACCGCCTCGACGTCGACCAGTCGCTGTGGCCGCGGGAAGGGCCGGACGACTCGGTCGCCGACATCGATCGCGTCGCCGAATCCGGCGCTGAGGCGCTCCTTGACGACCCGCGCCTGGCGCATCGAGATCCGCTGGCCGATCACGAACGATGTGGCCGCCTCGTAGGCCGAGTAGAAGCAGACCGGCCGCAGCCAGTCGTAGCGCGCCTGGAGGGCGCCGAGGACGGGATCGCGCTCACCGACGGCAGCCCAGCCGGCGCCGTCGTGGTCGATCGAGAGCGAGCGGGCAGCCTGGCGGCGGACGGTCTCGATGTCGTCGGAGCCGCTGACCTCGCCGTGGACGACCCCGTCAGCCGTCTGCCAGACGTCCACGGCCGCGGAGTCACGCCAGCCCTCGACCGGGAACGTCATCAACAGACCCGTGGCGGTCCCGTGCGCACCGATCCCGGCCGCGAACCCACCGGCGAAATCCTGCGCGGCGGCCAGCGAGAAGTGGCCACGGGGCGTGATGCTGAAGGACGTCACCGGCGCCGCGGGTCCAGGCGGCGACTTCCGAGGTCGACGATCTCGGCGGTCGGAGATCCTGTGTGGTCGTTGGTGGTTGCGGATCCGACCGCCGCGGGCACTCCCGGCCGGAGACCGTCGAGGTGAGCGACGGCGAACCGAGGTGCGTCGCCCTCCTGGACACCGTGCGGCCAGTCGCGGCCAGCGGGCGGCGCAAAGAGGCCTTCGAGGATCCGCTGTGGACCCGTCCCCAGACGTGCTGCGACGACGAGGACGAAACCGAAGACGACGACCAGCCCGAGGTAGGTGACCCCGTCCGACATGCGCTGAATCGTCTCACCGCTGTCCAGCGCCGAGCCGGCGCGCCTGTGGTCGTAGGTCAGGCGCCGTTCGCTCATACGTGAGCGAGGCGGCCGAGCCCGCTCCGTGACGCGACTCGGGGCGCGCGGTCGTGATGACGGCAGGCCGTTCGTCGCCGCCGGCCATGGACGCGTGTCACACCGCTCCGGACGGCTTCCGTCGGGGGTGAGGTGTACGATCGGGCCCATGCCGATCTATCTCGACCACGCGGCGACGACCCCGCTCCGCCGCGAGGTCCTCGACGCGATGCTCCCGTATCTGACCGATTCGTTCGGGAACGCGAGTTCCGCCCATGCCTACGGTCGCGCTGCCCGAGCGGGGCTCGATGAGGCGCACGAGCGCGTCGCCGCCCGGCTCAACGCGGCCGGCCGCGAGATCGTCTTCACGTCCGGCGGCACCGAGGCCAACAACCTCGCCCTGAAGGGGGCCGCCTGGGCCGGCAAGGCGCGCGGCCATCGCATCGTGACCTCGTCTGTCGAGCATCACGCGGTCGGGCACACGCTGCGCTATCTCGAGAAGTTCGGGTTCGAGATCGTCGAGCTGCCGGTCGATCGCTATGGCCGAGTCGATCCGGACCAGCTGGAGGCGGCGCTGAACGACAAGACGATCCTGGTCTCGATCATGCTCGCCAACAACGAGGTCGGGACCATCCAGCCGATCGCCGAGCTTGCGGCGCGGATCCGCACGCGCAAGACGATCATCTTCCACGTCGATGCGGTCCAGGCCGCGCCATACGTCGATCTTGATGTCGAGGCTCTGGGCGCGGACCTCGTGTCGCTCGGCGCGCACAAGTTCGAGGGACCGAAGGGCGTCGGTGCGCTCTACGTCCGACACGGGACGCACATCCTCGCCCAGCAGCAGGGCGGGACACAGGAACGCCATCGACGCGCAGGCACGGAGAACGTGGCCGGGGCCGTCGGACTTGCGGCGGCATACGAGCTCTCGTGCGCGGAGCGGCCGGAGACGGTCGCGCGGCTGCGCGAACAGCGGTCGCGGCTCGCGACGGCGCTCTCCGCGGTCCCCGGCGTCGAGGCGACCGGACACCCCAAGGAGCGGTTGGCCGGGCTGCTGTCGGTCGTCGCGCGCGACACGGACGGCGCCTCGGTCGTGATGGCCCTGGACCTCGAGGGGATCGCCTGTGCCGTGGGATCGGCCTGTACGACCGGCTCCACCGAGGTCAGCCACGTCCTGACCGCGATGGGCTACCCGGATGAGGAGGCGCGCGGCGCGCTCCGACTCTCGCTGGGCCGGACGACCACCGATGACGAGATCGCCGTCGCCTGCGATGTCGTGCCCCGCGTCGTCGCGTCGATGCGGCTGGGCACGGCCGCCGTCACCGCCGATCCTCTCGGGCAAGGCGTGCCGGCGTGAGTCGGATCCTGGTCGCGATGTCGGGCGGCGTGGACTCGTCCGTCGCGGCGGCGCTGCTCCATGCCGAAGGTCACGAGGTGGTCGGCGTGTGGATGCGCCTGCACGATGTCGCCGACACGTATTCCGAGTTCAAGAAGAGCTGTTGCTCACTCGACGCCGCCGATGACGCCCGGCGCGTCGCGGCGCAGCTCGACATCCCGTTCTACGTCATGAACCTCGAGCGCGAATTCGACGCGGGCGTCCTGCAGCCGTTCCTCGACGCTTACCTCGGCGGCGAGACGCCGTCGCCGTGCGTCGACTGCAACACCTACGTGAAGTTCGGGGCGCTGCTCGGTCGGGCGCGACACCTGTATGACTGCGAGGCTGTCGCGACGGGCCACTACGCGCGACGCGACGTCGGGCCGGACGGCCGGGCGCGGCTGTTGCGGGCGCGCGATGCCGACAAGGACCAGACCTACTTCCTGTACGGCCTGCGCCAGGACCAGCTGGAGCACGCCCGGTTCCCGCTCGGCGAGTTGACCAAGCCGGAGGTCCGGGCCGTCGCGCGCGGGCTGGGTCTCGCGACGGCCGACAAGCCCGAGAGCCAGGAGATCTGCTTCGTTCCGGGCGGCGACTACCGCGATGCGCTTCGCGAACGCGCCGGCTGGCAGCCGGCAACAGGCCCGCTCCTCGATGTCGGTGGCGAACGGGTGGGGGAGCACAAGGGGACGGCGGGCTACACGATCGGCCAGCGTCAGGGTCTTGGGGTCGCGCTGGGCGAGCCGCGCTATGTCAGCCGGATCGATCCGCTGACCAACACGATCACGCTGGGCCGTCGGGTGGATCTCGAGACGACCGCCATCGAACTGGAGCGGACGAGCTTCGTCGCCGGCGACGCGCCGGGCGGGCGGACGGCGCCGTTCCGTGCCGAGATCCGGATCCGCCATCGGACGACACCGATCGGCGCGTCCGTCCGTCCGGCCACCGCGTCGGAGCCCGCGCGCGGTGGGCGCTGGCTGGTCGAGACCGATACGCCGGTCTGGGCGGCGGCCCCCGGCCAGGCCGCGGTCCTGTACGACGGCGACGTCGTCATCGGCGGCGGGCGGATCGCACGGCCGGTCATCTCGGAGCAGCGGGACGCGACGGGGCCGGTGGCGGTCGGCGCGGGCACGTGAGCATCGGGCCAGCGCTCATCCTCGGCGTCCTCGTCGGCATCTTCCACGCGTCTCTCTACGTCCTGATCCGCGGCAACGCCGGCGGGCGCCTGGCGATCATCGTGGTCGCGTCGATCCTCGGGGCATGGGCCGGTGACGCCCTCGCCGAGCGGCTCGGCTTCGACATCCTGATGATCGGTGACTTCCATCTGCTCGCTGCGTCGATCGTGGCCTGGATCGGGATCGGGGTGGCATCGGCGGTGGCGATCCTGGGTCCGTCGAGGCGAAGCGCATGAGCGACCGCGGCGACGACCGAAGGACCGCCACGTTCCTGCGCGGGATGACGCTTGGCGCGATCCTCGGCGCGATCGTCGCGGGCTCCTCGCTTTGGGCCCGCTGGTGGGGAGCGCGCCGCCGACCCTAGGTCGTCTGGATCGCGACTTCGAAGGTCGCCTTGTAGCCGTCGCCATCCTTGGCGACGTCGAGCAGGGTCATCCCCTGACTCTGGTTGTAGATCTGATCGTTGGCGTTCTGGACGTCGTGCTTGCCCTTCGCCGCGTAGGCGCCGGTGGCGTAGACCTGATCGCTCAACGCGTCGTCGAAGAACAGCTGCGACGTGAATTCGAAGCCGCTCGTGGCGGTCGCGTCGGTCCGGATCTTGAAATGGATGTGGACGGCGCGACCTTGATACCAGCCCGGGTAGACGGTCACGATCCGCGCCTTGCCGGAGGCATCGGTGTGCTGGTAGCCGCGCAGGTAGTCGTGGCCCTGTTCGCTGCCGACATCGGAGTAATTGCCCGTCGCGTCGCAGTGCCAGACGTCCACCAGCACGCCCTCGAGCGGGATGCATGCGTTGCCATCGACCTGGGACACCACCCAGTCCAGCGTGAGGACCGCACCGTCGGAGACCGCGCCATCTGACGTGTCCGTGCGGATGTCGGACCGCTCGAGGTTCTCGTTGACGTAGTACGGGCCTTCGGTGAGCTCCGGAACGACGACACACGATGGCAGCGAACTGGCGACGGCGACGGCCGTTGCGGTTGCGAGCGCGGATGCGGTCGCGCCGCTGGACGCACCGGCTGTGGTTGCGCCGGAGGCGACCGACCCAGGAGCACAGGCTACGGCGACCGCACCCACGGACATCACGCCCATCAGCGCGAGGACCTCGCGGCGAGACAGGACACGGCCGATCAGTCGGTCATCGTCGTCTGGATCGAACTGGTCCGGGGGCAGGACTTCGGTCGGCGGGAGGGTCGGGACGGTCATATGGGCGGCTCCTTCGATCGTGTCGATGGTCCGCAGGCTGTCGGAGGTTTGTGAGACGGGCGTGAGAAAGTCCGGAGGGTCAGGTCGCCGAGCCCGCCGCGAAGACAGCGACCAGGGCCAGCGCCGCCGGCACGGCCTGAACGACGAGGATCCGGCGGTTGACGGTCGCCGCGCCATACAGCCCGGCGACGATCACGCAGCCGAGGAAGAACAGCTTGACCTGGAAGCCGGTCGGATCCGCGGCGAGCAGGCCCCAGACGAGGCCCGCGACGAGGAATCCGTTGTACAGGCCCTGGTTCGCGGCCAGCGTCGCCGATTCGTCGGCGAAGGATTGGGTCGTCCCGAACGACTTGAGGCCGCGGGGCGTCCGCCACAGGAACATCTCGAGGATGACGATGTAGACGTGGATGGCCGCCACGACGGCGACGAGCAGGGTGGCGATGGTGGTCATCGCCGAAGCATTCGGGACCTATGGGCCGGTGTCAACGGGCGGCTGGCTGGGCCTCCTGCTCAGGGTCGACGAGGTCGAACTCCGTCCAGGCACATTTCGGGCAGGTGAACTTCGCGAACATCGGATCCTTCGCGGCGTCCTGGGCGGACGGCCAGGTCACCCGGGTGTCCACGTTCCCGCATTGCTCGCACTTCTTGGCAACGGCCATGATGTGACCTCCATCTGCGATTCCGACGCATCGATCATCGATGATCGGGTGCTGCGGACGCGACTGCCGGACAACGCGTCGCATTACAGCCGCCTGACACGAGCGGTTGAGTACCATTGCGTCCGATGCCGCCCCCCGTCCAGACCCCAGACCCGCGGATCGTGGCGTTGCCCGCCGCCGAGATCCGCAGCCGGTTCGTCGAGTTCTTCGCCGAGCGCGGGCATACGCCCGTGCCCAGCGCGAGTCTCGTCCCGGCCGGTGACGCCACGCTCCTGTTCACGAACTCGGGGATGGTCCAGTTCAAGGACGTCCTCATCGGAGCCGAGACGCGCTCGTACAACCGGGCCGTCGACTACCAGCGCTGTCTGCGCGTGGCGGGCAAGCACAACGACTTCGAGGAGGTCGGCCGGACGCCGCGCCACCACACCTTCTTCGAGATGCTCGGCAACTGGAGCTTCGGCGACTATTTCAAGCGCGAGGCGATCCACTGGGCGTGGGAGTTCCTGACGAAGGACCTGGGCATCCCCGGCGAGCGTCTGGCCGCGACGACCTACAAGGACGATGACGTCGCCTGGGACATCTGGGCCGGCGAGATCGGCCTGCCACCGGAGCGCATGGCCCGCTGGGGCGATGTCGACAACGGCGACGACGCCAACTTCTGGCGGATGGCCGAGACCGGGCCGTGCGGGCCGTGCAGCGAGATCCATTTCGACCGCGGGCTGCAGTTCTCCGAGGGCCCGCACTGCATCCCCGATCACAGCGAGACATGCCCGCGCTGGCTCGAGATCTGGAACCTCGTGTTCATGGAGTTCGACCAGCTGCCCGACGGTCGCGTCCCGCTGCCGTTCACCAGCGTCGACACGGGGATGGGCCTGGAGCGCCTGGCGAGCGTCCTCCAGCAGGTCCCGACCAACTACGACACGGATCTGTTCACGCCGATCCACGCCCGGATGCGCGAGCTGATGGGTCATGACCCGGACGCCTTCGAAAGCGAGCGGTTCAGCTACCAGGTCATCGCGGACCACTCGCGGGCGGTGACGTTCCTCATCGGCGACGACGTCCTGCCGTCGAACGAGGGCCGCGGCTACGTGCTCCGGAAGCTCTTCCGTCGTGCGGTCCGTCATGGCCGGCTGCTCGGCCGGCGCGAGCCGTTCATGGCCGAGACCGCGGCGGTCGTCATCGACGTGATGGGCGAGGCGTATCCACACATCGCTGCGCGGCGCGACGAGATCCTCGGCGTCATCGCGCGCGAGGAGACGCAGTTCGCGCGGACCCTCGACGCCGGGACGAAGCTCCTCGAGGCCGAGATCGCGAAGGTCGATGCAGCGGGAGGCGGTGCCACCGTCGTCGGTCGCCAGGCGGACGATCTGCCGACCGACGCTCCGCGTCTTCCGGGCGAGATCGCATTCAAGCTCCACGACACCTACGGCTTTCCGATCGACCTCACGGTCGAACTCGCGGCCGAATACGGCGTGGCCGTCGAGCGCGACGGGTTCGATCGGGCGCTCGCGGAACAGCGCGAACGCAGCCGCTCCGGGACCAAGGCGCACCTGTCGAGGCATGCCGGCGTCGCCGCCTTGTACGGCGCGATCCAGGCGCGCGCCGGCGACACGACGTTCCTGGGCTACGAGACGACCACCGCCGAGGGCCGCGTCCTGGCCATCGTTCGCGACGGCATGGAGTTCGAGGAGCTGACCGGCAACGGCGAGGCCGAGATCGTCCTCGACCGCACCCCGTTCTATGCCGAGGGCGGCGGCCAGGTCGGCGACCAGGGCATCCTGCGCGAACCGGGCGGCGGCAGCGAGCTGTTCACCGTGACCGACACCCAGAAGCCGGTCGGCGGCCTCATCGTCCATCGCGGGACGCTCCACGGGCGTCTCCACGTCGGGGCGACCGTCGAGGCGGTGGTGGACCCGGAGCGTCGGGCCAGCACGATGCGCAATCACACGGCGACGCATCTGCTCCATCGCGCCTTGCGGAACGTGGTCGGGGAGCGGGCCCGCCAGGCCGGGTCGCTGGTGACCCCGGACTACCTGCGCTTCGACTTCCCGTTCGACCGCGGGCTGACCGACGACGAGCTCCGCGCGATCGAAGGCCAGGTCCACCGCATCATCCGCGACGACCGGCCCGTCTCCATCGCATTCATGAGCATGGCGGAGGCGATCGAGGGCGGCGCGGACGCGTTCTTCGACGAGAAGTACGGCGAGACGGTCCGGACCATCCGTGTCCAGGACTTCAGCTTCGAGTTGTGCGGCGGCACCCATGCCCGGGCGACAGGCCAGGTCGGTGGTTTCCTCATCACCGGCGAGCGGAGCATCGGCTCGGGGATGCGCCGCATCGAGGCCGTGACCGGGATCGCCGCGGACGCGCTCGTGCGTGAGCGGTTCGCCGCCCTCGACGGCGTCGCCGCATCGGTCGGGGCACAGTCGGTCGATGGCGTGACCGACCGGATCGCGGCTCTCCAGGACGAGCTGCGCGAGGCGAAGCGACGGCTGAAGGCCGGTGCTGGCGTCGGTCTGCCCAAACCCGGCGAGCTCGCTGCCGGAGCCGCGGAGGTCGCCCCGGGCGTCCATCTCGTCTCGGCCGCCGTGCCGTTCGAGTCGATGGACGCGCTGAAGGCTGCCGCCCGTGACGTCAGCGTCATCCTCGGTTCCGGGGTCGTCGCGCTCGCCCTCGACGCCGACGATCCGCAGCTCTTCGTGACCGTCTCCGACGATCTCGTCGCTCGCGGGATCTCGGCCGGCGACCTTGTCACCGTGGCGATGCCGTTCCTCGAGGGACGCGGTGGCGGCCGGCCGGGCATGGCCCAGGGACGTGGCACGAACCGCGACGGCCTCACGGCCGCGCTCGGAGCCATCAGGTCGCGGCTCGAGTCCGAGGCGACCGGGGCCTGATGGCCTTCTGGCGCCGGATCTGGCAGCGCGACTCGTCCGAGGCATTGGCCGCCTGTACGGCCCTCGACGTCGGCACCGAATTCGCCAAGGCGCTCGTGTTCGACATCGATCCCTCGGGCCACGGGACCGTCCGCGGCGTCGGGCGAAAGCGACAGGGGCTGTCGCACATGCAGTCGGGCACCGTGGCCGATATCGCGGCCGTCGTCGACAACTGCGCGGTCGCGCTCCAGGAAGCCGAGGAGATGGCCGGCTTCCGCCCGACCCAGGTCGTCATCGGCATCGCCGGAGAGCTGGTCAAGGGCTTCACCACGACCCACAGCCAGGAGCGCAAGCGGCCGGACCAGCCGATCACCGAGGCAGAGCTCCAGAAGCTCATCGACGTCGTCCAGCGCGAGGCGCTCCACGAGGCGGAGCGGGCGATCACCTGGGAGACCGGCCTGCCGCATGTCGACGTCCGGCTCGTCCATGCTGCGGTGACCGGGGCCTCGATCGACGGGTACGCCCTGACCAACCCGGTCGGATTCCAGGGCCGCCACGTCAAGATCGGGATCTTCAACGCGTTCGCGCCACTCGTCCACCTCGGGGCGCTCCAGAGCGTTGCGTCCCAGCTCGACCTCGAACTGCTGGAGATCGTCGCCGAGCCGTATGCGGTCGCGCGTGTCCTCGGCAGCGACCACATCCGACAGGCAGGTGCACTGTTCGTCGACGTCGGCGGCGGGACGACCGATGTCGCTCTCGTCCGCCAGGGCGGCATCGAGGGCACGCGCATGTTCGCGCTCGGGGGTCGGGCCTTCACGAAGAGCCTCGCCGACCGACTCGACCTGCCGTTCCCGCGCGCCGAATCGCTCAAGGTGGACTACGCCCGCGGCATGGCCGTCGATCAAACGGCGGATGTGGCGACGATCATCGCCGACGATGTCCGGGTCTGGGCGGCCGGTGTCGAGCTGGTCATGGAGGAACTCTCCGGTGGCGACCTGCTGCCGGGACGGATCTTCCTGTGCGGCGGCGGGTCGCGGCTGCCCGAGATCAGGGCCGCGCTCGGCTCGCAGGCGTTCTACGAGCGCCTCCCGTTCGCGCGGCCGCCCGAGGTCACGGTCATGGCGCCCGACCAGATCGAGACCATCTCGGATGCGACTGACCTGCTGGTCGACCAGCAGGACGTCACGCCGCTCGGGCTCGCCTACCAGGCGATCGAACTCCAGACGTCGGACGACCCGCTCGATGCCGCTTTGCGCCGGGTGCTCCGCGCGATGAAGGTCTGACGATGGCGTCCCGGCTGATCTACCTCGAAGTCGACGACGAGATCACCTCCGCCGCGACGCGGATCCGGGAGGCCGAGCAGGATCGGCTCGCGGTCGTCCTGCCCTACGGCTCGCGGGTCGCCACGTCGCGGATCAACTTCCGCCTGCTGTCCCGTGATGCGATGGAGCACGACAAGCGCCTTTCGATCGTGTCGGCAGACCCCGCGACACGGGCGCTGGCGGCGTCGGCCGGCCTGCCCGCGTTCGCATCCGTGGCGGAATACGAGGCCTCGCTGACCGACACCGGCGGGTCGGGTCCGGCGGTCGTCCCCGTGGTCGCGCCGGTCGTCCGGGACGAGCCCGCCCCGGACGAGGCGGATGGGACCCTCGGGCTGGTCGCGGCATCGGCCGTCACGGCCGACGCGGGCGAGACGATCCGGGCACCGATCCCGCGCGAGATGACGCGGGCGCCGGCATCCCACGACCCGATCGCTCGCCGCCGGGACCGTCGATGGCGCTGGCCCGACCACGCCCGTCAGTACGAGCGCGTCCCGAAGCAGCGGTCGCATCCGGACGCCGTGGCTGATCGGCGCCGCGATCCTGGGCCTTGCGATCCTCGTCGGCGGGGTCGGGGCCTACGTGTTGCTGCCATCGGCGACGATCGTCGTCACACCACGTCCCGAACCGATCACGCCGCTCCACCTGACCGTCGTCGCGGATCCCACGGCCACGACACCTGGTGGCGACCCGCCGGTCGTCCCGGCCGCGCGGATCTCGATCCCCGTGTCGGTCAACGACACGTTCGCGGCCACGGGCAAGCGCGTCGAGCTGACCAAGGCGACCGGGACGGTCCGCTTCGAGAATCGGGATCCGACGAGCACCAACCGCATCCCATCGGGGAGCATCGTCGCGACCGCAGATGGCATCCGGTTCCGGACCCTGGTGACGATCACGGTGCCGCGGGCCGAACTGGTCGGATTGACCATCTTCCCGGCACGGGCGAGTGTCAAAGTCACGGCTGTCGAGGGGGGCCCGGACGGCAACGTCGACGCGGGCGCCATCGTGATCGTGCCCAAGGGCGAGAGCTCGCTCTTCCTCAAGGTGACGAACCCGGAGCCCACCACGGGCGGGCGGAGCGATGAATTCATCCGGGTCACGAAGCAGGACGTCGACGCAGCGATCGCAACACTGAACGCGTCGCTCCAGGAAGAGTTCCGGCAGGCGATGGCCGACCCATCGAAGGCGCCCGGCGGCGCGACGGTCTTCCCGGCGACGGGCGTCCTCGGCGAGGCGACCCCGACCGTCCCGCCCGAGACACTCGTCGGACAGGAGGTCCCGACCTTCGCGCTCGGCATGTCGGCGACCGGGACCGTCGTGGCCGCGGATTCGGCGCCCGTCACGGCCATCGCCCAGGCGGCTGTCGAAGGCGCGATCGAACCCGGTCACGAGCTCGTCGCCGGCTCGGTCGACGTCGCGGTCGGCGACGCGATCATCGTCGGCCAGACGGTCAGCTTCCCGGTCACGGTCACCGCCGACCAGATCGCCATCCTCGACCCGGCCGAGCTCGAGGCGATGGTCCTCGGCAAGCCGACCGACGAGGCCACGGCTCATCCTCGAGCCGTACGGCGAGGTGAAGATCAGCGTGTCGCCGGATTGGGCCGGCTCGATCCCGAGCTTCGAAAGCCGCGTCGACCTGACCGTCGCGCAGGCCGTCACGATCGAAACACCGGCCCCGTCCGGATCGGCGGCTCCGTGACCCGCTGGCTCGGCATCGACCTCGGCGAGAAGCGGGTCGGCCTGGCCGTCGCCGACGGCGACGCTGCGGACGCGCTCGCCCGGCCGCTCGCGACGCTCCGCCGCGGCCGTGACATCGAAGCGGATGCCGGGCAGCTGGCGGCCGTCATCGAGCGTGAACGGATCGACGAGTTGATCATCGGCCTGCCTCTCGAGGCGTCCGGCGACGAAGGTCCACAGGCCTCACTCACCCGCGCCTGGGGCGAAGCGCTGGCGGCCAGAGCCGGTCTTCCGGTAGGATTTCGCGACGAGCGGCTGACCAGCCACCTCGCCGAGTCGCGACTCGGACCCATGAAACGGGGTCGTTCCGGCGGACCGCCGAGCAAGACCCAGCGGGACGCCTACCGAGCCCGCGTGGATCGCGAGGCCGCCGCCATCATCCTCCAGGACGAGCTCGACACACGCGCCGGCCGCCGCTCGTCCACTGGACGCACCTCAGACCCCCAGGAGATCAGCTGATGACGATCCGCTCCGGCGGACGCCCCCGGGACACGCGTGCCCAACCGGCGCACCCGTACGACCCGGATGCCTACGCGACCGACACCATCCCCGAATTCTCGGAACCGGTGCCGCGCCGGAACGGCAACGGTGGCGGCGGTGGGGGCCATGGCCTGATCGGCCTGCTCAAGTTCCTCGTCTTCGCGTTGGTTCTCGCCGGAGTGGTCCTTGCGGTCGCCTTGACGGCGCTCCGGCCGGTCGTCGCCAGCACGGTCATGAGCCTGGCCGAGGACAACCCCGCCGCCCTGAGCCTCCCGTTCGTCGAGGACATCGTCCGTGAGAACCTCGGGTCAGTCCTGACCACGCCCGTCTCGACCGAGCCGACACAGGTCGAATTCCTCGTCGAGAACGGCGACACCGCAAGCACCATCGCCACGCGTCTCGAGGAGCAGGGTCTGCTCGGCGACGCACGGGCCTTCGTGTTCATCGCGACCGTCGACAAGCTGACCGGCTCGCTTCAGCAAGGGACGTTCATCCTGCGCAAGAACATGACGCCGGACCAGTTGGTCCACTCGCTGCTCGCGCCGCCCGAGATCAAGTATGTCGACATCGGCCTGCGCACCGGTCTCCGGCTCGAGCAGATCACCGCGAAGCTCGAGACGCTGCCGCTGCAGATGGACCCGTCCGAGTTCTACGACATCGTCAAGTCACCGCCGCCCGATCTCATCGCCGACTACCCGTGGCTCCAGACGATCCTGAAGGACGCCCCGAAGGGCGCCTCACTCGAGGGTTTCCTGTGGCCGGCGGGCTACCGTGTCCTGCCGGACACGACGCCGGAAGAGCTCGTCCGGTTGATGCTGGACCAGTTCGCCAAGAATGTGGGCCCGGAGCGGATGGCCGTGGCCAAGGCCCGCGGCATGAACTTCTACGAGATCCTGACCCTCGCGTCGATCGTCGAGCGCGAAGCGCAGCTGGACGAGGAGAAGCCGCTCATCGCCGGCGTCTACGACAACCGCCTGAATCCCAAGAAGTGGCCGCTCGGCCTCCTCCAGTCCGACCCGACGATCTTCTACATCCACGATTCGCTGGAGCTCGCCAAGAAGGCCGTGACCGATTGGACCAAGTACGTCTTCTGGGCTCCGATCAAGGGTGGCCTGACCGACCAGACACTGCCGGATGCCCTGGCCGGCTACAACACCTACACGAGCAAGGGTCTGCCGCCAGGTCCGATCGACACGCCGACGCTGACCTCGATCGATGCCGCCCTCGACCCGGACACCAAGGACGGCTACTACTACTTCCTCGCCAAGGGTGACGGGTCGAAGACGACGGCATTCGCGAAGACGCTCAAGGAGCACCAGGCGAACGTCAAGAAGTACCTCAAGCAATGATCCACGGGGCACCAGGCGGCGCGGTGCCGGTCCCGTCCGACTTCGCGGCGGCGCCGACCGGCATCGGATCTCGCGCGCTGGGAGTCCGCGGATCGCGCCGCCCGCCCGTCCCGCCTGTCCCGCCTCCGAGCTCACCTGGCCGACGCGTCCGTGGATGCCTATTTCGGGGTACGGCGCGAGCACATGCGCTACCTCACCGGCTTCGCGCTCGCTGACGGTGAAGAGAAGGTCGCCGGGAATTCAGGGCAATTCGTCGTCACCGCCGACGAGGTCGTCATCCTGGCCGACTCGCGCTACACGATCCAGGCGCGTCGCGAAGCGCCTGGGACGCGGCTCTTCGAGGCCTACCAGGACCTGCCGAGCCGCTGGCCGGAGCTGATGGCCTCGGTCGGGGCGCGACGCATCGCCGTCGAGGCGGCCTTCGTGTCGTACGCGATGTGGGAGCGACTCGCGGCCGCCGCCCCGGACGTGGAACTCGTCCCGATCGAAGGCTGGCTCGAAGCGGACCGCGCGACCAAGGAGCCAGCCGAGGTCGAGAGGATCGAAGCGGCCTGTGCCGTGGCGGACCGGGCCCTGGCCGCACTGCTTCCGGAGATCCGGGTCGGCGTCAGCGAATCCGATCTGGCCCTCCGCCTCGAATGGCTCATCCGGACGGGTGGCGCCGAAGCGCTCGCATTCGACGTCGCCTGCCTGGCCGGGCCGGAGGCGGCCCTGCCGCACGGCGCGCCCGGCGATCGGCCGGTCCTCGCGGACGCCGTCCTCCTGTTCGATTTCGGTGCCCAGGTGGCGGGCTATCGCAGCGACATGACCCGGACGCTGTTCGTCGGCGAACCGACCGCGCGGGATCTCGACATCCACGCGCTGGTGACCCGGGCCCAGGCCGACGCGATCGAGACGCTCGAGCGCGCGGTCGCGGCCGGACCGGACCAGCCACGACCCAGCGGTCGTGCCATCGATGCCGTGGCCCGCGGGGTCATCACCGAAGCCGGTCACGGCGACCACTT
This sequence comes from uncultured Chloroflexia bacterium, assembly GCA_963776385.1. Lineage (GTDB taxonomy): Bacteria > Chloroflexota > Limnocylindria > Limnocylindrales > CSP1-4 > SPCO01. The sequence goes on along the minus strand of CAVZME010000011.1, from coordinate 102,708 downwards.
CGGCCATGGCACGGGCCATGGCATCGGCCTCGCCACGCACGAGCAGCCCTCGCTCGGCCGGCTGGCCGCCGACACGCCCCTCCCGTCCCCGACGGTCTTCTCGGTGGAACCCGGCGTCTACCTCGATGGCGAGATGGGCGTCCGGATCGAGGACCTCGTCCTGTTCGATGCGTCCGCCGGGCTCGTCCGCCGGCTGACGAACTTCCCGCGCGAGGTCCATCGCGCTCGGCGGCTGACACGCGACCACGCTCCGCCGCTAGGCTCCGCAGATGGACCCGCGGTTCACGGTCGATCTCTTCGGGTGGATGGGCCCGATCTTCGCGATCAGCCTCATCGTCCCGTTGATCATCACGGCGGCGATCATCGGCGTCATCGTCTGGTCGATCCGGCGCACGATGCCGGCGCGCGAGGACCCCGCCGTCGCGGAGCTGAAAGGGCGCCTGGCCCGCGGCGAGATCAGCCCGGTGGAGTACGAGGTCCGGATGCGGGCGTTGCGTGACGCGGAGCGCGAGCCGTAGCCCTGTTACGATCGGCCACCACCCACCAACAGACTGGCCGATCCCCAGGAGCCCCGACCGCATGATCAGCACCGGTGAACTCAAGAAGGGCGTCGCCATCGAGCTCGACGGCGAGCTCTGGCAGATCCTCGACTACCACCACATCAAGATGGGCCGCGGCAGCGCCCAGGTCCGGATCACGCTGCGCAACATCAAGCGTGGCCAGACCGTGGAGCGCTCGTTCCAGGCCGGGACGAAGTGGCCGCGGGCGTCGATGGAGAAGCGCCCCGTCCAGTTCCTCTACCGGGACGGTGACGACCACCACTTCATGGACAACGACACCTACGACCAGTTCATCCTGACGACCGACCAGCTCGGCGAGACCGCGAAGTACCTGGTCGACGGGATGACGCTCGATCGGACGAGCTACCAGGGCGAGACGATCGGCGTCGAGCTGCCGGTGACGGTCGACCTCAAGGTGCTCGACACCGAACCCGGCTTCGCCGGTGACACGCAGACCGGCGCCCGGAAGCCCGCGACCACCGAGACGGGCCTCGTCGTCCAGGTCCCGATCTTCGTCGAGACCGGCGACACGATCCGCATCGACACCCGGACGGGGGAATACCAGACCCGGATGTGAGGGATCGCCCGATGGCGGACCAGGAACCACCCGACTGGGCGCTGCCGAGCTGGGATGCAGTGCCGGCCGATCCGGCGGACCGGGCGCTGCGGCCGGTCGGGCCGGGTCCTGCGACGGCGCCCGGCACGTTCGGCGTCCGGATCCTGGGCGTCAGCGAGGTCACCCGCACGATCCGCGGAGCGATCCGCACCGACCCGCGCCTGTCCGACCTGTGGGTCGAGGGCGAGATCGGCCGGGTCACGATCTCGTCGGCCGGTCACGCCTACTTCGCGCTCAAGGACGAGCGCAACCAGCTCCAGTGTGTCTGGTTCCGCGACGATCGGCTGCGCTCGGCGTTCGAAGCGCAGGCCGGGCTGCGGGTCGTCGCCCACGGCCGGATCGACCTGTTCGAACCACAGGGCGCGCTCCAGCTGTACGTCGAATCGATCCAGCCGGCAGGGCTCGGCGATCTGACCCTGCGGTTCGAGGCACTCAAGGCGCGACTCGCGGCCGAAGGGCTGTTCGACGGGGCACGGAAGCGGCCCCTGCCATCGCGGCCGGCGACGATCGCGGTCATCACCAGCCCGACCGGCGCGGTCTGGAAGGACATCTGCCACGTGCTGGCGCGTCGCTGGCCGCTGACGCGGGTGGTCCTTGTCGCCGCCCAGGTCCAGGGCGAATCGGCGCCGCGCAGCCTCGTGGCCGCCTTCGCGAAGGTCGAGCGGTATGCGGCGTCCCGGATCGCCGACGGCCGACCGGACGAAGCCCCCGCGATCACGATCCTGGCCCGGGGCGGCGGCTCGCTCGAGGATCTCTGGGCATTCAACGACGAGGCAGTCGTGCGCGCGGTCGTCGCCCATCCCGTGCCGGTCGTGTGCGGGGTGGGGCACGAGGTCGATGTCACGCTGTGTGACTTCGCGGCCGACGTCCGGGCGCCCACGCCGTCGGCCGCCGCCGAGGTCGCCGTGCCGGATCGCGCGGACTTCCTCGCATCGGTCCGGCAGGGCGGACGGCGCCTCGATGCGGCCGCCGGGGGCCGGCTCCGGACCGCTGAGCGCGAGGTCGCCGGGGAACGCCGGGCGCTCGAGCGCCTGAGCCCGCTCGCGCAGCTGGCCAGCGCCCGCGAGCGCGTCGGCCTCCTGCTCGACCGCGCGACCCGGGCCGTCGGTTCTGCCGTCGGCGATCGGCGGCGCGTGGGGGAGCGGCTCTCCACGCGATTGGCTCCGACGCTGCCCGCTCGGCTCGCCCGTGATCGTGCGCGGCTGGATCGCGCGGCGGTCATGGGCCCGCTCGCCGTCCGGCGCGTCACCGCCGCGCGTCGGTCGCTCGATGCCACGGCAGCCGCACTGGGCGTCCTCGGGCCGCAGGCCACCCTCGACCGTGGCTACGCGATCGTCCGCCGCACGGACGACGGCCGGATCGTCCGCGACGCCGACACCGACGCGCCGCCCGGCACGCGCCTGGCGCTGCGCGTCGCGACCGGCGAGCTGCCGGCAACCGCCGACGACCGATGAGCGGGCGCGACGGATCGCGATGGAACCCCTGATCGTCGTTGCCGGGTTCGTCGGTCTCGTGCGTCCTGATCGCAGTCGTCGGCGTGCGGCTTGGTATGCTCCTTGCCCCACGCATCGACCGGCTGACCGACCCGCACGACGAGGCTGATGGTGACCATCCCGACTGACCAGGCGATCGACGCCCTGACGTTCGACGAGGCGCTCGCCGAGCTCCAGAGGACGGTCGCCGAGCTCGAAGCCGGCGGTCAGCCACTCGAAGCGGCGATCGCCCTGTACGAGCGCGGCGTCGCGTTACAGGCTCGCTGCGAGCGGCTCCTCGGCGACGCCGAACTGCGTGTGCAGCAACTCATCGCCCGCGCCGGTGGCGCACTGGAGACCCGCGACGTGCGTCCCGAGGATGCGACCGAGGATCCGGCCGCCTCCTGATCAACCCTGTGGTGGTCGGGTCAGGGTCGGCGCGACGTTCAGGTTGAACCTGAACCTGTTGCGCGGGTCGTAGCGCGCCTTGATCAACGCCAGGCGGCTGAAGCGCTCCGTCCCGAAGGCCAGCCGGACGCGCTCGATCGTCTCGTCGACCGGGGCGTAGTTCGCGTAGCCGGCGCCGGTCAACGACCCGACGGCGATCCGATCGGCGGCGGAGCGTGCCCAGCCGATGTGGCCGTCGTCGCCTCCGGGGTCGTCCCAGATCGCGAGGGCACTCGCGTTCCAGGTCGCTTCCCGCAGGCCGAACGCCGTGCCCCCTTCCGGCTCGACGCGCGCCGCCCCGCGGATCGCCTCGAGGAGGATCAGGCTGATGCCCGTCGGTCGATCGGCGAGGGCCTCGACGATGCCGCCGATGACCGGCTCGTCGAGGGCACGCAGGAAGTGACTCTTCCAGTAGTGGCGCAACCCGAACGGCAGTCGTCCGCTCATCGCCTGGAGGTCCGGGTATTCCATCGGACCGATCGTGTCGGACAGCACGGGCAGCGACACCCGCAGCGGTCGGAGGACCTCTTCCGCGGCCGTCGGGTCGCCCGCCCAGCACACGCCGACCCGGACCGTGACCTCGTCAGGGGTGTCCACGAGGGGCCCGATCGAGGCCGTCAACTCGAGCATGCCGGGGGCCGATGCGGACACCTCGGCCAGGCTGCGCAGGACCTGCTTCACCGCGAACCCCGGGAACGTGACGTAGCCCGCCAGGATCGGGCCCGGGTCGAACGCCTGGAACTCGAAGGACGTGACGACCCCGAAGTTGCCGCCGCCACCGCGCAGCGCCCAGAGGAGATCCGGATCACCATCCGGGCCACCGGCCACGACCCGGTCTCCGGCGGCCGTCACGAGCTCGGCCCGGATGAGGCGATCGCAGGTGAAGCCGCCGACGCCGGACAGCCAGCCGATCCCGCCGCCGAGGGTCAGGCCGCCGACGCCCGTGTCACCGAACGTGCCGCCGACGACCGTGAGGTGGTGCGCCCATGCGGCAGCGTCGACGTCCTCCCACAGGGCACCACCCTCGGCGCGGACGATCCCCGTCGCTGGGTCGACCGTGACCGCGCGCATCCTGCGCAGGTCGACGACGAGCGCGTCGTCCGCCATGGCGTGTCCAGCCACGCCGTGCCCGCCACCGCGGACCGCGATCGGGAGTCCGAGGTCACCGGCCGCGACGACGGCCGCCACCACGTCATCGACGGTGCGTGCCTGGACGATGACCGCCGGACGGCGCGAGACCGTGGCATTGAATGTCGCCCGCACCTCGTCGTACCCGGCATCAGCGGCCGTGATGACCTGATCCTGGAGGCTGGCCCGCAAGCCATCGACGACGAATTGATCCATGGTGTACCTCCGCGTCTGCCGGGCTCGGAAACGAGCGACCTGGGAGGGACAGGTTTAGACTCTGCGCGGAGTCCATCCCGGGCGCCATCATGTGCGAACCAATCATCACACGCGCCGATGCCGACCCGTCAGTCCCACGGAGTCCGGCGCCCGAACCGGCCACATCTGGAGCAGCCACCCCGTGCCGATCCTTCCGACGATCCAGGACCCCGCCGACCTGCGGGGTCTCGACGAAGTGCAACTGGCCCAGCTGGCGGTCGAGATCCGCGACACGATCGTGCGGACCGTCGCCAGCACGGGTGGTCATCTCGGGTCGTCGCTCGGCGTGGTCGAGCTGACCATCGCCCTCCATCGGCTGTTGGAGTCGCCGCGCGATCGCATCGTCTGGGACACCGGACACCAGGCCTACCCGCACAAGCTGCTGACCGGACGGCTCGAGCGGTTCGGCACGCTCCGCCAGCTCGATGGCGTGGGCGGCTTCCCGCGGCGCTCGGAATCACCGCACGACGTCTTCGATGGCGGTCATGCGGGGACCGGTCTGTCGATCGCGGAAGGGCTGGCCGAGGCGCGCGACCTGCGCCACGGGCTCGAGCGGATCGCGGTCGTCGTCGGTGACGCGGCGTTGATGAGCGGCCTGTCGCTCGAGGCGCTCAACGACATCGGCCAGCGCCAGACGCAGATGCTCATCGTCCTCAACGACAACGAGATGTCGATCAGCCCTACCGTCGGTGCCTTCTCGAAGTACCTGTCCGAGATCAAGCTGTCGCCGGCCTGGCAGCACGGCAAGAGCGCCTACGACCGGACGGTCGAGCGGATCCCGTTCATCGGCGGGACGGTCCTCGAACTGAGCCAGCGGCTGCGCCGGTCGGTCGTCAATTTCGCCCAGCCCGGCCAGCTGTTCGAGGATCTGGGGGTCACCTATATCGGCGTCGTTCCCGGGCACGACCTCCACGCCCTGCTCGAGACGCTGGGCCGCGCCCTGGCGCTGCCCGGACCGACCATCGTCCACGTCCGGACGCAGAAGGGCCGCGGGTTCCGCCCGGCCGAGCGCGACCAGGTCAGCTTCCATGGAGCCGCCCTGCCGCCGATCGCGATGACCCCATCGGCCGATGCATACAACGGCTCGAAGACGCCGATGCCGACCGAATCCATGGCCGACGACGCCGCGCCACCGGCCGTGGTCGCCGAGGCCCCCAAGAACCCGAACTACACGGCGGTCTTCGCGGCCGAACTGATCGAGCTGGCGCGGGCCGATCGGCGGATCGTCGGGATCACCGCCGGCATGCCGACCGGGACGGGGATGGCCAAGTTCCAGGCGGAGTTCCCGGACCGGATGTTCGACGTCGGGATCGCCGAACAGCATTCCGTCGCGATGGCGACCGGGCTCGCGATGGGCGGGATGCGACCGGTCGTCGCGCTGTATTCGACGTTCCTGCAGCGGGCGTTCGACCAGACGGTCCACGACGTGTGCCAGAACGACCAGCCGGTCCTGATCGCGGTCGACCGGGCGGGGCTCGTCGGGGAGGACGGGACGAGCCACCAGGGCATGTTCACCCTGCCCGCCCAACGTCAGCTCCCGAATCTGGTCATCGCCTCGCCAAAGGACGAACAGGAGTTGCGGTCGCTGTTGCGGACCGCGCTGGCACAGGACCATCCGTTCGCCCTCCATTACCCGCGTGATGCAGGTTTCGGGCTCGCGCCGGTCGAGCCGGAGATCGTGCCGATCGGACGGGGCGAGGTGCTCCGGGACGGTCGCGACCTGCTGTTCGTCGCGTTCGGGCCGATCGTGGCCCGCGCGGTCGCGGCGGCTGACCTCCTGGCGGCCGACGGGTGGTCCGTGGGCATCATCAATGCGCGGTTCGCGCGACCCCTCGACCGGCAGCTGATCCTCGATCAGGCGCGCGGAAAGCGGATGCTCGTCACGTTCGAGGAGAGCGTCGTCGTCGGAGGGTTCGGGAGCGGGGTCCTCGAGCTCATGGAAGAGGCGAGGCTGGCCGATCCGGCGTATCGCGACATTGCGGTGCGGATCCTGGGGATCCCCGGTGAGCGGTTCGTGGACCACGGGTCCGTCTCGGATCTCCGGCGGGTGCTGCGGCTGGACCCCGATGGCCTGGCGGCGCAGGTCCGTGAGGCGCTGGCCACGGCTCGTGCGACGCCCGGTCGATCAGGCTCCGAGGTCGCCGCGGGCTGACCCTCGCCCGGCGCCCGTCTCAGGACGTTCGCTCCAACCGCCGCAGGACTGCCAGCGGCGTGATGATCACCAGGTGCTGGCGTCGCACGCGATGCACCGATGTACAGCAACCGGTCCATCCGTTCCGGGTCGTCCCGCGGGATCTCGAGCAGGATGATCACCGGCCGCTCCAGGCCCTTGAACCGGCGGATCGACTCGCACAGGACGACGTCGGCGGGCGGCTCGGGGACATCGTCGGCGGGAAGGCCCAGCAGGCGACCGTCGTCCCCGACGGCGGCGTTCCACAGGACCTGGTTGCCGTATCGGCGCTGCTTCCAGACGGCCGAATGCTCGAGCCCGAAGCCGCTGATGACCGCGATCGAGCCGGGCGCCACGCCCTCCGTCTCGACGAGTCGATGGAGCACCTTGCGCAGCTCCTCGATGGTCTCGCTCTCGACGTCGGCCGCGATCATCTCGACCGGGCGGCCGTCCTGACGACGCGCGACCGATGACAGGCCGCCCTTGGCCAACGGCTCGATGAGGGCGTGGATCGGCTGGGCGTTCCGGCAGTTGAAGTCGAGTGGGTATTCGGTCAGATCCGAGATCCCCGGTCTGATCGGACGGAAGACGGCCTGGGCGGGATCGTGGAAGACGTAGAGGACGTCCTCCTTGCCTCCGTGGAGCAGGCCCTCGAGCGACGCCAGCCAGCCACTGTCGAAGTCCTGGCCTTCGTCGACCACGATCGCGTGGTAGCGCGGCCCGAGTGTGCCGATCGCGGCGTCGAGCGCAGCAGGCAGGGTCGCGGCGAACCACTCGGTCGTGACCGGCTCGGGCTTTGGCTGGCAGCGTTCCCGCCTCGCGCGCGAGGTCCTCCGCGAGCTGGTGGAAGGTGCTCACGTGGAGTCGCCCGGTCGCCTGGGCGACCTCGCGCGTCTCGTCGGCCAGCAGCCGAGCGAGGGGCGAGTTGAAGCACACGAGCAACGTCTCGAAGCCTTCCTTCGCGAGCTGCCGGGCCTTGGCCACGGCCAGCATCGTCTTGCCCGTCCCGGCCCCACCGACGACCGTTGCGCGGCGGACCCCGCGCAACGTGTTGAGGATGTAGCTCTGCTCCTGTGTCAGCCGGACGACCTCGCGATTCCCGTCGGCGATCTCGGATCGCAGGAGGGTCCGCAGTTCGAGTGGCGAGGTCACCGTTGCCGCGAGGAGACCGATGCCCGTGGCCCCGGGCGGTCGCCGGGCGCCGCCCGACCACAGCGCGAAGCAGCCGTCGACCCAGGCCCGGATGCGCGCGTTGCGCGGCCCCTCCGGATCGAGGATGGCCTTGTCGAGGATGAGGTCCGGATCGGAGCTCATGCCCAGGTCGAACACTTTGGTGCCGAGGCTGGCGATCTCCACGTTCGGGAAGGCCACGGCGTGACCGACGATCGGGTCGAGATCCGAGGGCCATTCCGGCAGCTCGCGCAGCTTGGCGACGAGGCTGTGGTGGCTGTCGGCGGCCTGCTCGAACGGCGGGCGCTCGAGCTGGCGGTTGCCCGCCCACCAGCGGCCCTGGCTGTCGCGGGCGATCGGGCCGCCTTTGACCTCCACGACCAGGAAACCCTTGTCCGGATGGGCGATGACGATGTCCGCCTCGCCCTCACGCTCGACGCCGCCCCGCGTCCGGACGATCCACGAGACGTTCTGGAGCAGCACGTAGTCGCTCGACAGGGCGTTCCGAAGACGTTCGTGGACGTGGCGCTCGGCGCGCTGCCCGAGGGTCTCGGCGGAGCCGATCGTCGAGGTCGCCCGGTCAGTTCGGCCCAACGCGCTCATCTCACCGATGCTACTCCGCCGTCGCTCGGACGGGGGTAGTCCTTGTGGCGTGATGAGTACCGGTGAAGCGCGCTGTGCCACGATAGGCGGGTGAGTCCCGCGTCGACGGCCAAGGCGAAGGTGCCGCGCGTCCGGCTCGACCAGCTGCTCGTGGAGCGCGGGCTGGTCGAGACGCGGAGCCGTGCGCAGGCGCTCGTGCTGGCCGGCAAGGTCAGGGTGGGGGAGGGCGACGGCGCGCGCTACGACCGCAAGTCGGGCGATCTCCTGGACCCGGCGACGCCCATCTCGGTGGTCGCCCCGGAGCCGTACGTCAGCCGTGGTGGACACAAGCTCGCGGCCGCGCTCGACGCGTTCGAGATCGACCCGGCGGGGCTCGTCGCGCTCGATGTCGGCGCCTCCACCGGCGGCTTCACGGACGTCCTGTTGCAGCGCGGCGCGAGCCGGGTCTACGCTCTGGACGTGGGCCGCGGACAACTCGCCGAATCGCTCCGCGCCGATCCCCGCGTCACGTCGATGGAGCGGACCAACGCCCGCAGCCTGACCGCCGACGACGCTGCCCGAACCGATCGACCTGGTCTCGATCGACGTGTCGTTCATCTCGCTCGACAAGATCCTCGGACCTGTCGTCTCCACCCTCCGGCCGGGTCCGGGTCACCATGTCGTGGCCCTGGTCAAGCCCCAGTTCGAAGCCGGCCGCGGTCGGACCGATCACGGCGTCGTCCGCGACCCGGCGATCCATCGGGAGGTCCTCGAGCGGACCGTGACCGTCGCCCGGGCGCACGGGCTCGGCACCCGCGCGGTCATCGCCTCGCCCATCACCGGCCCTGAGGGCAACCGCGAATTCCTGGTGGACCTGTCGCCCGGACCTGGCTGTGCGGAGATCTCGGAGCGCATCGCCGAGGTCACCGAGCCGTGACCGTCAGCCGTATCGGCTTCGCCTATAACCCGACCATCGAAGCCGCCGTCGATCTCAGCGCGCGCGCCGCCGGCTGGTGCCAGGTCCGTGGCATCGACGAGTGGCAGATCCCGTCGGGTGATACGGCCGCGCTCGTCCGCGAGCTGCCGACGACCGATGCCCTGGTCGTCCTCGGTGGCGATGGCACGTTCCTGCGCGCCGCCCGGGCAGTCGCCGACATCGACGTCCCGCTGCTGGGGATCAACCTCGGCAAGGTCGGTTTCCTGTCCAAGGCCGAGGCGGGCGAGCTCGATGCGGTCCTCGGGCTCATCGTGGCGGGCGACTACCGGCTCGAGGAGCGGATGGCCATCGAGGCGAGGATCCTCCGTCACGGTTCGACGCCGCGCGCGGATGGCGGCCCCGAGACGAGCGAACGGCTCGTCGCGCTCAATGACGTCGTCGTCGCCCGTGGCGCGCTCGCCCGTGTCTGCCGCCTCGATGTCTCGATCGATGAGACGCATCTGGCGACGTTCATCGCGGACGGGCTCGTCGTCGCCAGCCCGACCGGTTCGACCGGCTACTCGTTCTCGGCGGGCGGCCCGATCCTCGACCCGAGCGCACGGAACCTCATCGTGACGCCCATCGCCGCCTATCTCTCGGCGATCCGCTCCGTGGTCGTCGGTCCGGACCAGGTCGTCCGCTGCACGGTGGTCGACGCCTTCGAGGCGCTCGTGTCGGTGGATGGTCGCGAGGACCTTCAGCTCGCGGTCGGCGATGTCGTCGAAGTCCGCGCCGTGAGCAGGCCCATCCGACTCATCGAACCGGCAGGCGCGCAGCCGTTCTGGGACCTGCTCCGCCGCAAGGTGGCGCTGCTGCCATCGTGAACGCCGGACGCCTCCTCGAACTCACCGTGAGCGACCTCGCGCTCATCGACCGGCTGCGCCTGACGCTGCAGCCGGGACTCAACGTCATCACCGGCGAAACGGGCGCGGGCAAGAGCCTGCTGATCGATTCACTCGGCCTCGTCCGCGGGGCTCGGGCGGACACCGGCGTCATCCGACACGGCGCCGAGTCCGCCCGTGTCGAGGCGCTGTTCGACCGCCTGCCGGAGCCACTCATCGTCGTCCGCGAGGTGGCCACGGGCGGCCGCTCCAGCGCCCGGCTGGACGACCTGGCGACGACCGCCTCCCGTCTCGCCGACGAGGTCGGACCGCTCATCGAGATCCACGGCCAGCACGACCAGCAGCGGCTGCTCGACGAGCGATGGCAGCGGGACCTGCTCGACGCCTACGGCCGGCACGGCCCGGCCCGTGCCGCGATGACCGATGTCGTCGAGCGCTGGCGGGCGAATCGTGCGGCCCTCGCCGAACTGGCGATCGAGCCGCGTGACCTCGCACGACGGCTCGACCTGCTCGAGTACGAGGTCGCGGAGATCGCCGGCGCACGACTCCGGCCCGGCGAGGCCGACGAGATCCGCGGGCGACTCGCCGCGACCCAGCATGGCGAGGCGATCGCGCGGGGAGCGGCGGCGGTCCACGAGGCTCTCACCGCCGACGAGACCGGAGCGCACGAGTCGATCGCCATCGCCGCGCGCGAGGCGCGTGCTCTCGCCCGCCTCGATGCACGTTTCGAGGCGTCCGCGGAGCGTCTCTCCGGCCTGGAGGCCGAGCTCGACGACGCCGCCGCCGAGGTTCGCGCACTCGCGGACGATGTCGAGCACGACCCGTCGGCCATCGCCGCCCTCGAGACCCGGCTCGGCGAGATCTTCGCCCTCGAGCGCCGCTACGGCGACGACGAGACCGAAGTCATCGCCCATGGCGAGCGGGCCGCGGCGGAACTCGAGCGACTCCGCGGACTCGACGAGGAACGAGCCCGGCGCGAGCGCGAGGACGTGGCCCTGCTGGCGGAGGTCGCCATGGCCGCCGCGACGTTGTCATCGGCCCGTGCGCTGGCCGGCAGCGCGCTCGCGGCTGCGGTCGGTGAGGCGATGGTCGAGCTCGGTTTCCCGGTCGACGTCTTCGAAGTCATGCTCGGGCGCCGCCCGGCGGGACCGGACGAACCTGCCGTCGAGATGGACGGCGACGCGGTCGCGTTCGACGCCACCGGCGCCGACCAGGTCGTCTATCGCCTGGCTCCGAACGCCGGAGAGCCTGCCCGGCCCCTGGCCAGGATCGCCTCGGGCGGTGAATTGTCGCGTGTCGCGCTTGCCATCAAGCGCGTCGTCGCCGAAGCGGACGCCACGCCGGTCCTCGTCTTCGACGAGGTCGACACCGGGATCGGCGGCCGGAGCGCGGACCCGATCGGTCGCAGTCTGTGGGCACTGGCCCGTCGCCACCAGGTGCTGTGCGTCACGCACCTCCCGCAGATCGCCGCCCACGCCGACGCGCACTTCCGCATCGCCAAGCGCGAGCGTGACGGCCGGACCGTCACGGAGATCGAGCATCTCGACCATGAGGGCCGGATCATCGAGCTCGCCCAGATGCTCGGCGGGGATGTCGGCGGCGCCGCGACCCTGGCCAGCGCTCGTGAGCTCCTCGACCGTGCCGAGGCGTGGCGCGTCGGGGTCGCTCAAGCCAGCTGACGCCGGGATCCGGCGGAGACCCGGGCCACATGCCGGACCTTGCCAGCGCGATCGATGGCTATCTGACCTACCTCCACGTCGAACGGGGCCTCGCCCCAGCGACGATCCGAGCCTATCGCGCCGACCTGCACGACTACGAGGCATCGCGCGGCGTCTCGCGCGCCTGGGCGGCGTCACCGGACGCGGCGGTCGGCTATCTCGCCGCACGGACCCGCCGCGGGCGGCGCAACGACCCGGGCCTCGCCCCGAGCAGCCTCCGCCGGCGCGCGGCCGCGCTGAAGGGCTTCTACCGGTTCGCCTACGGGGAGGGGATCATCGGCGTCGACATCGCCGCGCATCTCGACCTGCCCCGGCCGTCACGCCTGCTGCCCGAGACGCTCACCGTGGACGAGACCGAGCGGCTGCTCGAGGCCGCCGGCGGGGACGCTGAGCCCTCGACGACGCACGCTCTTCGCGACCGTGCTCTCCTCGAGTTGCTGTACGCCGCCGGACTCCGCATCAGCGAGGCGATCAACCTGGACCGCGAGGACTTGCACGCTGACGGCGCGTTCGTCAGGGTCATCGGCAAGGGCGACAAGGAACGACTCGTCCCCGTCGGCGAGATCGCCCTCGATTGGCTCGACCCGCTGGATCGACGGGCCGCGGGCGGCCCTGATCGCTCTCCATCACGTCGCCCCGATCCATGGCGGGCCGCTCTTCCTGGGCGATCGAGGCGGCCGATTGGCCCGCCAGCAAGCGTGGGCCGCCGTCAAGCACGCGGCCTCCGCCGCCGGCCTGACGGATCGCGTCTGCCCGCACACGCTCCGCCACTCGTTCGCGACGCATCTGCTCGAAGGCGGTGCGGACCTGCGGGTCGTCCAGGAGTTGCTCGGGCATGCGAGTATCTCCACGACGCAGCTGTACACGCATCTGACCGGGGAACGGATCCGGGACGTCTACAGCCGGGCCCATCCGCGGGCCTGAGAGGGAGGCACCTGCTACATGAGCTACGCCGACGGGTTGCTGTCGACCGGGGAGCGGATCCTCTACCGGAACAAGCAGCACCCATTCGTGTTCATCTGGGGTGCCCGGTACACGATCCTCGCGCTGGTCATCGCGGTCGTCCTGTTCTGGCTCGGGGGCAATCTGGACCCGAACGGGATCAGCGGCACCCTCCGTCAGCTCCTCGGCTGGATCACGGCAGTCCTGTTCTTCGGCGGCATCGCCGTCGCGATCTGGACGGCGCTGCGCTACTTCAACCAGGAGTACGTGCTCACGAACCGGCGGGTCATCCAGGTCGGAGGCGTGCTCAACCGAACCGCGACCGACAGCTCGCTCGAGAAGATCAACGACGCTCTGCTGAGCCAGTCGGTCTTCGGGCGGATGTTCGACTTCGGCGATCTCACCGTCCTCACGGCCTCCGAGGGCGGCATCGAGAAGATGCGGATGATCCGAAGCCCGATCGTCTACAAGAAGAAGATGCTCGATGCGAAGCACGAGTACGAGGTGGACATGGAGCGCTCCGGCTGGGCACCGTCACCACCGATCCGGGAGGGCACCGTGTCCACGACCGAAACGACGACCCAGGTGCCGGGCGCAGCGCAGGCGGCGCCCTCTGCTGCAGCGGCCGCCGCCCCGGCCCCGACGGCGGTCCGCTCGGACCCGGACGAGGTCACCCGGACCCTGGCCAGCCTCGCCGACCTGCGTGACCGCGGCGCGATCAGCCCTGAGGAGTACGAGCGGAAGAAGGCGGACCTGCTGGCTCGGTTGTAACGACCGACGACCCGCGGGCTCAGGCCCGCTAGGATTACCGCGTCCCAGCCGTAGCCAAGGTGCCGTTTGGATCAGTTCACAATCGAGCGTGTCATCTCGGCCTCGATCGTCGTCGGGATCATGCTGCTGGTGGGCCTGCCGGTCCACGAATTCAGTCACGCACTGGCCGCGTACCGGTTAGGCGATGGCACCGCGAAGATGTTCGGGCGGCTGACGCTCAACCCGATCGCCCATTTCGACCCGGTCGGGGGAACGTTGCTCGCCCTGACGTTCATCGGGTCGGCCTACTCGGGTGCCGCCCTGGGCTTCGGCTGGGCAAAGCCGACGCCCGTCAATCCGATGAACCTGGCCGGTGGCCAGCGTGGTGAAGCGCTGGTCGCCGCCGCTGGTCCGGCCTCCAACTTCGCGCTGGCGGCCATCGCCGCGATCCCGCTCCGGGTGATCCTGGCCGACCAGTCCGTCGACATCAACAGCATCCCCGTCCAGGTGCTCGCCCTGTTCGTGCAGATCAACCTGCTCCTGATGATCTTCAACTTCATCCCGATCCCGCCGCTGGACGGGTCGAAGGTGATGTTCGCCTTCATGGACCGCCGGACCGAGTACCAGGTCCGGCCGTTCCTCGAGCAGTACGGCTTCCTGATCCTCCTCGCGGCCCTGTTCTTCCCGTTCGGGAACTCCATCGGGAGCCGGATCATCAGCCCGATCCTCGATGCACTCTTCAGCTTCCTGGTGGGCGTCTAGGTCCCGCCAGTTCCGGGCGCACCTGCGGGCCCGCGTGGCCCCCGCGGAGCGTGCGGCGCTGGAGGCCTGGACATCCCCCGGACAACGGGCATTGTTCGATTCGATGCATCTAGCCGACCGTCGTCACGGCCTGGATGTCGTCGCGTCCCTGCGCGCCGATGGCGCGACCGAGCCGGACGTCCTGATCGCGGGACTCATCCACGATGCCGGGAAGGGTGACACCGGTGTCGGACCGCGGGTCGCCTACACGCTCGGTGAGCGCTACGGCACGTGGGTCTGGGACGTCGCCGCCTTCCTGCCGGGCTGGCGGGCGGCCCTGGCGCGCCTGCGGACGCATGCCGAGACGTCGGCAGTGCTGGCGGCCGCGGCCGGCTGCTCGGCTCGGACCGTCGAGCTGATCCGGCACCAGGACGCCCCGACCGACCCGGAGTTCGGCGAGATGCTGCGCCTCGCGGACGAGGCCAACTGATGACCGCGAGCGGCCCCGGTGTCCCCATGATGGACGCGGTCGAGGTGGCCGCCGGGCCGGCCGTGACCTTCGGTGAAGGCCGTCGGGCGGAGCACCGGACCCAGGTCCAGATGGCCGAGTTCGAGGGTCCGCTCGCGCTCCTCCTGTCGCTCATCGAAGCGCGCCAACTCGATGTCCTGACGGTGCCCCTCGGTGCGCTCGCCGATGCATATCTCGATGCGCTCGGTCGCCTCGACGCCGATCGGCTCGGCAACATCAGTGCGTTCGTCTCGGTCGCCAGCCAGCTCATCCTCATCAAGAGCCGGGCGATGCTGCCGCGCCGGACCGATCCGACCGATCCGACCGCGCTGGCCGACGAAGGGGTCGACCCGGAGGCAGAGCTGCGCGCGCGCCTGCTGTTGTATCGCGCCTACCGTGACGCCGGCCTCGTCCTCGCCGAGGGCGCGGTCGAGCGGATCGGCCTGTTCCGGCGCGAGCCGTCCGTGGCGCATGCGGCCGGGATGGCCGGCGCTCGGCCGGCGGAGATCAAGGCCCTCGACCCGGCACGGCTCGTCCGCTCCCTCGCCCGACTGGCCGCCATCGCGCCGCCGCCCGAGCCGCCGCCCGAGGCGATGCGCCGATCCATCAGCATCACCGAACGCGCGGACATCATCCGCTCTGCCCTGCGCGACGCGCCACGGGTCGTCCTCCAGGACCTCCTGACGGGTGTCCGCGACCGGGTCGTCATCGCCGTCACGTTCCTGGCCATGCTGGAACTCATGAAACGGCGGGAGATCGTCGTCGAGCAGGCGGTGCCGTGGGGTCCGATCGTCGCCCGCGAGACCACCGCCGCCGAGAAGGCAGCGGCCGGCGTGGATGCCACCGATGCCGACGCGCCGATCGACGAGAGCCTGGAGTCCTTCGCGTGAGCGACGCGGTCGAGCCGACCGAGGCCATCGACGTCGACGACACGCCGTCGATCCCCGAGGGCGCACCGACGTCCGCGCCGCCCGCCCCCGTCGAACTGACCGAGGCCGCCCTGGAGGCGCTCCTGTTCGTCGCCGAGAAGCCGCTGTCGCGTCGCGAGATCGCATCACTCGCCGGCACGGACCGGGCGACGGTCGATGCCCGCCTCGGCGATCTCGAGGTGTCGCTCAGGGACCGCGGCATCCGCCTGCTGATCGACGGCGATCGCGTCGAACTCGCCACGGCGGCGGAAGGCGGCGCGCTGGTCGCGCGCTATGTCGGCGCCGACGCGGTCCGGCTCTCGCCCGCATCACTCGAGACCCTGGCGATCGTGGCCTATCGCCAGCCGGTGACGAAATCCGCCGTCGAACGCATCCGTGGCGTCGATTCGGACTACACGATCCGGACGCTGCTCCACCGCCGATTCCTCGTCGAGCTGGGTCGCTCCGCGGCGCCGGGCCGACCATTCCTGTACGGCACCGGCTTCGAGTTCCTCGAGCGATTCGGCCTGACCAGCCTTGACGAGCTGCCGCCGCTGGACGCCGACGTCGCCGCCCGACTCGCCGAGGAAGGCGGGAACCCGTCACGGATCCACTCTTCCCGGACGATGAGGCGGGCCGCTGATGGCCCTCGAACGACTCCAGAAGGTCCTCGCCGCGTCAGGCGTCGCGTCGCGTCGCGCGAGCGAAGTCCTGATCGCGAACGGTCGCGTCACGGTCGACGGAAAGCCGGCCAAGCTCGGGATGCAGGTGGACCCGGACAAGGCGGTCATCGCCGTCGACGGGCGCGTCATCGGCGCCGCGTCTGCGCCCGAATACATCCTCCTCCACAAGCCGGGTGGGGTGACTTCCACCGTTCGCGACCGCCACGCCTCCAAGACGGTCCTCGACATGATCCCGACCGCGATGCTCCCCGAGGGCGGGCGGCTCTACCCGGTCGGTCGCCTCGACCAGGATTCCGAGGGACTGCTCGTCCTGACCAACGATGGGGCATGGGCCGATCGCGTCCTCCATCCGCGCCACGGGATCGAGCGCGAATACGCGATCGGGCTGCGCGCGCCGCTGACCGGCGAACAGGTCCAGGCGATCAAGGCCGGGATCCCGCTCGACGAGGGGCTCGCGACGCTGACCGGTCTGCGGCCCACGACCGAGATCGAAACGCGCCGACTGGTCGATCTCCTCGCCCCGCCACCCGGCAACCTGATCTGGTATCGGGCGATCCTCGCCCAGGGCTGGAAACGGCAGCTGCGCCGCATGTTCGGGGCGGTGGGCGCGCCGATCGACCGGCTCGTCCGTGTCCGGATCGGTCCGGTGCGTCTCGATGAGCTCAAGAGCGGCCGGGCGCGCCGGTTGCGGGCCCCGGAAGTGCGCGGCCTCGGTGCCGGCGCCGGGACGAGCCGCGCCGGGGCACGAAAGGCGACCGCAACGGCCGAGGCAGACCCGCCGCCCGTCCGTCGCCGATGACCACGACGCTCTGGAACGTCCGCCTGATCGACGGACTCGGCGGAGCGCCCGTCGACGCAGCGACGATCACGATCGACGATGGCCGGATAGCGGCCATCGGGCGGGCGGCTGGGGACCCTCCGCCCGATGCCACTGATGCGGGTGGCCGGACGGTGCTCCCTGGGCTGATCGACGCGCACGCCCACGTCTCGAGTGACACGGAACGGAGTCCCGGGTTCGGCCCGCCGCCACCCCTGCATGGCGACGATCCGCGGCCGCGCGAGCTGGGTTACTTCGTCCTCGTCCAGCTCGCCCGCGCCTTCCTGCGGGCCGGCATCACGACGGTCCGTGACGTCGGTGCCTTCGATGGCGAGGCGATCGTCCTTCGCCGCGGCATCGAGCTCGGTCTCGTCGAGGGTCCGCGGATCCTGTCGTGTGGCAGGATCCTGTCCGCGACGGCGCCCGGCGCCCGGATCTTCGGGACGATGTACCGCGAGGCCGACGGACCGTGGGAGATGCGCAGGGCCGCTCGCGAGCAGATCCGCGACGGAGCCGACTTCATCAAGATCATGGCCACCGGCGCCCGGTCGGTGGAGCGCGAGGACCCGGAACCCGCCCAGATGACCCGTGAGGAGATCGCGGCCGTCGTCGACGAGGCCCATCGGATGGGCTACCGGGTCGCGGCTCATGCCGAGGGTCTCGGAGGCGCGACCATCGCGATCGAAGAGGGCGTCGACACGATCGAGCATGGCCTATCGCTCCACCGCTCGCCGGAGCACCTGGACGCGATGGCGCAGCGCGGCATCGTCCTCGTCCCGACGCTCTCGACCTTCGATGACCTCGCGGAACGATTCGCCGACGACTTCTCGCCGCGTCTCGTCGAGCAAGCCAAGCGCCAGGCGGACGACGCGCGGCGGACACTCCTCGCGGCCGTCGCGGCTGGCGTGCCGATCGCGATGGGCTACGACAGCGGTCCGCCCGGAGCGAGCGCTCGGGAGCTTGTGAGACTCGCCGAAGCGGGACTGGGAGCCTCGGGTGCGATCCGTGCCGCGACCTGGGGTTCGGCGCAGGCCCTTGGTCTCGGTGACGAGATCGGGACGATCGAGCCCGGGAAGCGGGCCGACCTCGTCATCGTGGACGGCGACCCGCTCACCGATCCGGCCATGCTCCTGGATCCGACGAAGCTCTGGTCGGTCTTCCAGGGCGGGTCACCGATCCAGTGAGCGAGCCGGCGCGCCTGGCCGAGGGCGCGCTGCTCTGGGAACCGTCGCTCGCCTTCCAGGAGGCGACGACCCTCAGCGCCTATCGCCACTGGCTGGAGCGTGAACGCGGACTGACCTTCGACGACTACGCCGCCCTATGGCGATGGTCGGTCGACGACCTCGAGGGGTTCTGGGCGTCGATCGTCGACTACTACGACGTCCCGATCCACGGGTCCTGGGAGTCGGTCGTCGACCCCGTATCGATGCCAGGCGCGCGCTGGTTCGCCGGGGCGGGACTGAACTACGCGGAAGCCCTGCTGGGCCGCGTCGCACACGATGGTCCCGCCCTGCTCTTCCAGTCGGAGCGCCACCCGTTGCGCGACGTGAGCGGGTCGCAGCTGATCGACGAGGTCGCGGCCGTCGCGGCCGGGCTGCGGCGCCTTGGCGTCCGCCGTGGCGATCGCGTCGCGGCTGTCATCCCGAACATCCCCGAAGCGGTCGTCGCCCTGCTCGCCTGCGCGAGTCTCGGTGCGATCTGGTCGTCGTGCTCCCCGGACTTCGGGGCGCAGAGTCTGGTCGACCGCTTCGCCCAGATCGAACCGACCGTTCTCCTCGCGGTGGACGGGTACACGTACGGCGGCAAGCCGTTCGACCGTCGGGAGCGTGATCGACGATCTGCGGTCGGCGCTGCCGACGCTTCAGCGGACAGTCCTGATCCCGTATCTCGATCCGGAGGCCACCTCGAACGACCCCGACGAGATGACCTGGGCGGACCTGATCGCCGGCCCGCCCGAACCACTGACCTTCGAACCCGTGCCCTTCGAGCACCCGCTGTGGGTCCTCTTCTCGTCGGGCACGACCGGGCTTCCCAAGGCGATCGTCCACGGCCATGGCGGCGTCGTGCTGGAGCATGCCAAGGCGGTCGGGCTCATGTTCGATGTCCGTCCAGGCGACCGGATGTCGTGGTTCACGACGACCGGCTGGATGATGTGGAACTTCCTCGTCGGGTCGATGCTCGTCGGTGGTGTGCCCGTGCTCTATGACGGCAGCCCGGGCCATCCCTCGCTCGACGTCCTGTGGGACCTCGCCGCCGACGCCCGAGTGAGCCTGTTCGGGACCAGCGCCGCGTACATCGGTGCGTGCCTGAAGGCCGGCCTCCGCCCGGGCGATGGTCGCGACCTGTCGGCGCTCCGATCGATCGGCGTGACGGGGTCGCCGTTGTCGGTCGATGGGTTCGGCTGGGTCTACGACGCGGTCAAACCGGACGTCTGGCTCGTGTCGATGAGCGGCGGCACCGACGTCGTGAGCGCCTTCGTCGGTGGCTGTCCGTGGCTGCCCGTCCGCGCCGGGGAGCTCCAGGCGCGTGCCCTCGGTGCCCGCGTCGAGGCGTTCGACGCTGCCGGCCGGTCCGTCATCGGCGAGACCGGGGAACTGGTCCTGACTGCACCACTGCCGTCTATGCCGATCGCCTTCTGGAACGATCCGGATGGCTCGCGCTATCGCGAGAGCTATTTCGAGATGTTCCCCGGCGTCTGGCGCCACGGCGACTGGATCCGCATCACGGAGCGGGGGAGCGCGATCATCGAGGGCCGGTCCGATTCCACGCTCAATCGCCAGGGCATCCGGTTCGGGACGAGCGAGCTGTACGGCGTCGTCGAACGCTTGCCGGAGATCATCGACAGCCTCGTCATCGGCCTCGAACTACCGGACGGCCGCTACTGGATGCCGCTGTTCGTGGTCCTGGCCCCGGGCGCGACCCTCGACGACGCGACCCGGGCGAAGATCAACGGCGCCATCCGGTCGGCACTGTCGCAGCGCCATGTCCCGGACGAGATCATCGCGATCCCCGCCGTGCCGCGGACGCTGACCGGCAAGAAGATGGAAGTGCCGGTCAAGCGGCTGCTGCTCGGTCGACCGATGTCCGAGGTCGCTGCCGCCGGCGCGATCGCAGACCCGCATTCGCTCGACTTCTTCGTTGACATGGCGTCCAGGATGGCCGAAGACCATGCGGGAGGGCGAGACTGATGGGCTTCATGCGACGGTTCCGGGGCAGCGATCCGATCGACGTCCCCGACTGGGCGAGCGTGATGGATCGGGCCGAATTCACGGCATTCACCGATGCGGTCGTCGATGACCTGATGCGTCGCGGGATGCGGGCCACCATCGAGGACGGGTACGCGGTGGTCGATCGCGGGGCAGACGAGCCTTATCGGTTCGGCCTCAGTAACCTCGTCCAGCTCTGCCACCAGATCGAGCGCCGGGACTGGTCCAGGGTCATCGCCGAGCATTTCAGCAACCTCCTCATGACGATGGGCCGCGACCTCGACGCGCTCGCCGCAGACTACGCGCAGGTCGCGCCGATCCTGCGTGTCCGGGTCATGCCGGACGCGTCGCAGGGCCTCGACCTGTCCGGCTCCGTGACCCGGCCGATCGCCGCCGGCATCCAGGCGGTCCTGGTCTACGACTTCCCGGATTCGACGGCGAACGTCCATCTGGAGCACCTCGACGGCTGGCCGGTCGATGCCGATGGAGCATTCGCCCAAGGACTGGCCAATCAGGTAGAACCGCTCCAGACGCCGACCCGGCGCGACACCGAGGAGATCGAGCTCAGCCTGTATCTCGGCGAGGACTTCTACGTGGCGACGTGGGCCCTTCGTCTCGAGGACGTGCTGCCACCCGGGACGACGGACGCCATCGTCGCGGTCCCGACCCGGAGCTCGCTGATCGTCCACCCGATCGTCGACAAGCGCGCGATCGCTTCGCTGACAGCTGTGTATCGCGTCGCCGTCACGGTCGCGAACGCAGGGCCGGGTTCGATCTCCGACCAGCCGTATTGGTGGCACGAGGGCTCGTTCACGGTCGTCCCGCACCACGTCGATGGCGACGAAATCGTGGTCGTGCCACCGGACGGGCTCCTTGCGGTCTTCGAATCCCTCGTCGCGTGACGCCGGCCGGGTATCCTGCCGAGATGGACGCCGACGGGATCCGCACCGACCCGCGCCTGGTCGTCGCGCTCGACGGTCCGGGCTCGTCCGGGAAGAGCAGCGTCGGGGCGGCCGCCGCGCTCGAGGTCGGCTACCGGTTCTGCGACACCGGCCTGCTCTACCGGGCGGTGACCTGGCTCGCCCTCGCGCGGAAGGTCTCCGCCTCGTATCCGCATGCGATGCGCGGGCTGGTCGACGAGGTCGAGTTGGCGCCGGACCTGCACGGTCGTCTCGCCCGCGTCCTGGTCGATGGCGTCGACCATACGGATGATGTCCACGGGCCCATGGTCGACGCCGCCGTGTCGGCGATCTCGGCGATCCCGGAGCTGCGGGCTGCGCTCCTCGAACGTCAGCGTGATCTGGCCGCCGACGGCGGCATCGTGATGGCCGGCCGCGACATCGGGACGGTCGTCCTCCCCGACGCGGACCTCAAGATCTACCTCGACGCTTCGGCCGAGGAGCGTGCCCGGCGACGCGCACGCGAACGCGGCATCGACCCGAATGGTGCGGAGGCGGACGGGATCCTGGAGGCGCTGCGGCGCCGTGACGAGCTCGACTCGAGTCGCGCCGTCGCGCCTCTGCGTGTCGCCCCGGATGCGCGGGTCATCTCGACCGACGGCAACCGTTTCGAGGACACGGTCGAGGCCGTGGTCAACGCCATCCGCGACGCGGCGGCTCGTCGCGCCGATGAGCTCGCGAGATCCGGCACCGGCGCATGAGCGAGGGCGCACACCCGGTCCACACCGTCCCCGAGCCGATCGAGGACACGATCACCCCGCTCATCTCGACGCTCACCTTCGGCGGCCGCATCTTCGCTCGCGCGATGAGCCGGATCACGGTCGAAGGCGCGATCGAGGAGATCCCCCGGACCGGCCCCGTCATCCTGGCGGCGAACCACGCGTCGAACCTGGACGCCGTCGTGCTCGGCTCGTGGCTGATGCCCAAGCTGGGACGGCGCATCCACTGGCTCGGCAAGAAGGAACTGTTCGACTGGCCGCTCGTCGGGTGGGCGGCGGCCAATGGCGGCGTCCACCCCGTCGATCGGGGAGCGGCCGATGTCGAAGCGTTCCGACTGGCAAAGCGCATCCTCGATGAGGGACACATCCTGTTCGTCTTCCCGGAAGGGACGCGCAGCCCGGACGGAGCGCTCCAGGAGGCGCAGGACGGGGTGGCAGTCCTCGCGATCCGCACGGGCGCCCCGATCGTGCCGCTCGGCATCGCCGGATCGAACCGCGTCTGGCCCAAGGGGCAGAAGCTGCCGCACCCAGGCGGCCGCGTCACGGCCCGCGTCGGGCGCCCGTTCCGGCCAGCTGATGCGCTCCCGCCGGACACCGACCGACGCACCGCGAAACCGCTCGTCACGCGGATGATCATGGATCGGATCGCGGCGCTCCTGCCGCCGTCGCAGCGTGGCGTGTACGGGGCTCACGAGGACCCCGTGCGATAATCGCCCCGTGGGAATGGTCGAAGAGGTCCGAATCGCGAAGCGCACCGGCTTCTGCTATGGCGTTCGCGAGGCGATCGACAAGGCGAAGGAGGCGTCGGCCGCGGGCAAGTCCACGCACACCCTCGGTCAGGTCGTCCACAACGAGGGCGTGGTCCGTGACCTCCAGGATCTCGGCATCCAGACGGTCGAATCGCTCGACGACGTCGATCACGGGGCGGCCGTCGTCATCAGGGCCCACGGCGTCCGCCCAGACGTGATGCACCGTGCCGAAGACCGCGGTCTCGAGGTCATCGACGGCACGTGCACCTGGGTGATCCAGGAGCAGCGCGAGCTGGTCCGCCTTGTGGAGGACGGCTACACGATCGTCCTGCTCGGCACGCCGAAGCATCCCGAGGTCGTCGGCCTGCTCGGCTTCGCGCCCGATGCCATCGTGGTCGACGACGAAGACGAGTGGGAGGCCGCCATCCCGCGGCGCAAGCGGATGGCGCTCATCTCGCAGTCCACGCAGCCGCCCTGGAAGTTCGAGCGCCTGGCCGCCTTCATGGTCTCGCGCGCCCACGAGCTCAAGATCGTCAACACGGTCTGCCCGGTCACGATCCGGCGCCAGCAGGACACCCTCGAGGCAGCCGGCGAGGTCGACCTGATGGTCGTCGTCGGTGGCCGATCGAGCGCGAACACCAAGGAACTGACCCGGCTGTGCGAGATCGCGGGGACCGCTGCCATCCAGATCGAGAGCGTCCACGACCTGACCGATCCGGCCCAGTTCGCGGACGCCCGGATCGTGGGCGTGACCGGCGGGACATCGACCCCGATCGAGGACCTGCGCGACGTCACCGAGCACATCCTCGAGATGGCCGGCACGCCTGAGACGCAGGCGCACGCCGCCGAACTTGCCCACGCTGCGCTGGAACGAGCCGCCACGCCGGCCGGACGCACCACCTCGCTGCCGAACCCGCCCCGCGCCGCCGAACCGGTCGTCGCGTCCGGCGCGGCCTGATCGTGGCCATCAGCGGGGGAGGGACGATCCCGGTCGTCGCGATCGTCGGGCGACCGAACGTCGGCAAGAGCACCCTCTTCAACCGATTCCTTGGCCAGCGCATGGCCATCGTGGAAGACCGCGCTCGGACGACCCGCGATCGACTCTACGGCGATACGGAGTGGAACGGCCGGCGTTTCGTCATCGTCGATACGGGCGGACTCGAGCTCGATCCGGATGACCCGATCGAGGCCCGCGTCCAGGAGCAGGCACGACTCGCCATCGCCGAAGCTGACGTCATCCTGTTCGTGGTGGACGCGACCACAGGGCTGACCCCCGCGGACCTCGAGGCGGCCCGGATCCTGCGCCGCGCGACCGCGCCGGTCATCGTCGTCGTCAACAAGGCCGACAACGAGAAGCGCGAGCTCGAGGGTGCCGAATTCCACCAGCTCGGCTGGGAGGAGACGCACGCCATCTCCGCATCGCACGGGCGGGGGACCGGCGACCTGCTCGATGTCATCGTCTGGTCACTGCCGCCGGAGACGGAGGCGGAGGTCGCGCGCAAGGCCCGTGAGGCCGAGGCGGAAGCCTGGGCCGAGGAGGTCGCCGCCGGCCATCTCGATCCGTTCGTCGTGGGCGACCCCGAGGCCGGCGATGCGGCCGACAGCGACGGGCTCGAAGCTCCTGACCTCGATGGGGTCGACGAAGAAGCGGCCCGCTGGGATGCCGCGATGGCCGCTGAGAAGGACGGCGAGCCGGCCGCGATCGCATTCGTCGGCCGCCCGAACGTCGGCAAGTCCAGCCTGCTCAACGCGCTGCTAGGCGAGGACCGGGCGATCGTCTCCGACGTGCCCGGGACGACGCGTGACGCCATCGACACGCGCCTGGAATGGGGTCGCAGCGAGGTCGTGCTCATCGACACCGCCGGGATCCGGCGGCGCGGCAAGGTCGCCGGTGGCGCGGCTGCAGAACGCTACTCCACGCTCCGGGCACTGCATGCACTGTCGCGCGCGGACGTCGCGGTGCTCGTGGTCGATGCCGTCGAGGGCTTGACATCACAGGACGCGCATGTCGCGGGCTACGTCGTCGAAGAGGGCAAGGGCCTCGTCATCGCCATCAACAAGTGGGACCTCGTCGAGGACAAGACCGACAAGACGTTCGATCAGTACGTCGAATGGATCCGCAACGAGGTCCCATTTCTGGACTTCGCGCCGATCCTGTCGATCAGCGCCAAGACCGGCCAGCGGGTCGGGCGCGTCCTGGAGGCCGCCATCGACATCTGGGGTGAGCGGCGCAAGCGGATCTCGACCGGCGAGCTCAATCGCGTCCTGATGGCTGCCACGGAGCGGACGCCGCCGCCGCCGGTCCGCGGCCACCGGCCGAGACTCTTCTACGCGACACAGGCCGCGGTCGCCCCGCCGACTTTCGTGTTCTTCGCCTCGGACGCGTCGTCCGTCCATTTCAGCTATCGGCGCTATCTCGAGAACCAGCTGCGGGCGAAGTTCGGGTTCGACGGGACGCCGATCCGCCTCGTCTTCCGCGACCGCTCGTCGGTCAAGCTGCCGCGCCGCAAGAAGCTGCGCAGCGCACCGGCCGGGTCCGGCAAGGGCGCACGTCGTGGGGGCACCGCCAAGCCGGCACGCAAGACGGGCTGATGTGCCGCCGAGATGTCGAGGACGCCGACGCGGCCAGCATCATCGGGCGAGGCGTTGCCAGCTCGTGGCACCGGCATCCGTGTCGGTGGCAACGGTCGACGTCAAGGGGATCGTCAGGGTCTTCCCGTCGGCGAGTGACGACACGACGACACCGGTGTTCCGATCGGTACCATCGGAGACAAGTGCCAGTCCGTCGGGGGACCAGTGGAGTGACGCCCAGCCCGCTACTTGGATGGTGATCGGATCCGATCCGTCGGCACGGACGACGACGACGTGGCTCGGGCCCTCGCCTCTCCACTGCATGTAGGCGACACGACTCCCGTCGGGCGACCAGACGGGATTTGCGTTGAAGGTCTGGTCGTCGGACAAAGCCCGCTCCGAGCCGCCGTCCGCACCGACCGCGAAGACCTGGTATCGGTTGAAGCTTCGAGTCGAAGAGATTCCCACCATCCTCGAGTACAGGATGCTCGCGCCGTCCGGAGACCAGATCGGTTGGAAGTACGAATAGGTGTTCCCGTCGTCATCCGCGACGACCTTGGTCAGTCGGACGATGTCCGAGCCATCCGCGTTCATGACGTAGACACCGCGCTCACGGTCAGCCCGACCTCCGCGAAAGGCGAGTCGCTTTCCGTCGGGCGACCAGGACGGCGTCTGACCCAGCAACGCCGGGTCTCCGATCCTCGCACTGGCCGACCCGTCTGCACGCGCGACCTCGACCTGCGATTGCCCGATGATCCCGCCGGTGAAGGCCACGAAACGGCTGTCGGGTGACCATGCGATGTCCAACCAATCCGCGACGGGCCGGCCACTGACATCGAGGCTCAGTTCATTCGTCGCGGCGACCCGCGGTTGCGATCCATCCCCGTCCATGACCATGAGAGACGCGACCGTGCCGCCCGGCGGAAGGGACCAGTATGCGATCAGCGTACCGTCGGGCGACCACGTCGGCCGGACATCGTCGGCAGGGCCGGACGTCAGAGCGCGGCGACCCGTGCCGTCAGGCTCGACCACGACGATGTCACCGCCGTCGTCGAACGCGATGAGGCCGGGCTTCGCGAGCCCGAACGGAGGCGGCACCCGGTGGCCCGCGATCAACCCGATCGTCGCCATCACCGCAACCAGCCCGACGACGGCGAGGGCTGCGAGTGCCGGTCCCGGGACACGAGGCTGCTGCCTCGAGATGCCCGGCAGGGCCGACGACCAGGGCCAGGTCACGACGCGTCGGGGTCGTTGGGGCGTCGCATCGAGGCTGGACGAGAGTCCGGCCCAGAGCGCCTCGACCGCTCCTTCGTCGGGCTCGAACCGGATCGTCGCCCAGATCGTCGATTCGTCGGGCCGAGGCATGCGTTCGTCATTCATCGCGCTTCAACCTCGAGTGCCCGGTGGAAGGCCTTGCGGGCCGAGAACAGGCGCCATTTCACGGTGCCCGTGGGGATCGCGTACAGCTCGGCGATGTCGGTGACGGAGAGCTCGTCGATGTGATGCAGGACCAGGATCGCGCGCTTGTCCGGGTCGAGCTTCCGGAATGCGCGTCTGACCAGATCCGTCTGCGACAGCTGATCGTCGAAGGGCCGCCCCGATTGCGGCGGGTCGAAGCCAAGGGGCATCTGGTCGATGGCGATCTCGCGGACGTGTGAACGTCGTCGCGAGCGAAGTGCGGTCCGGCAGGCGTTCACGGCGATCTGCCAGAGCCACGCCTCGAAGCGATCCGCGTCGCGCAGCCTGGGCAGCTCGCGCCATGCGCGAAGGCACGCATCCTGGACGGCATCGGAGGCGTCCGCTTCGTTGGCGAGGATCGAACCGGTCAGGCGCAGCAGTCGACCGATGCGCGGCGCGACGAGCGTCTCGAACGCGGCGCGATCGCCGGCCTGGGCACGCGCGACCAGGCTGGTCTCGTCTCGAACGGCTGGTCGCGTGCTGATCGCGATCACGTGCTGCTTCGATCCTCCGTGTCCGTCCTGAACGTTGGACGTTCCAGCCGGTACCCGGGTTTGCGCTTTCTTCTCCGATCCGAGCGAACGCATGGGTGCGGATCCCTGCCAGCCTGACGTCGAAACGATCCGTTCGCAATGGTGCAAACGCGACAGCCTCGGGATGCGTCGTTGGTGATGACAGCCGAAGCGGATGACCAGCAACCGCGGGCGGCGCGCCACAGGAGGGCAGTTCGATGACCACCAGCCAGATCGCGGTAACCGATCGTCGGCTTCATCCGGCGCTCGTCGCGACGTTGATCGCGATCACCTTCATCGTCGGGATCGGTGCGGGTTTCGCCCTGTCCCAGGCGGTCGCGGGTCGCTCCACGGTCACCAGTGCGATCCACGTCCTGCCGGCAGCCGGAAACGACATGTCCGGCGCAGCGTATGCAGCGCAGCACGCGGCGGCCGTCAGCGGCATTCCCGCGGCACGCAACGACATGTCGGCGGCGGCCTACGCCGCGCAGCACGCAGCTGTGATCGGTGGCACATCTGCAGTTCGCGACGACATGTCCGCGGCGGCCTATGCCGCGCAGCATGCGACTGCCGTTACCGGCATCGTCCGCGGCACGCGACGATATGTCTGATGCAGCCTACGCAGCGCTCCACGCGGCGGTCGGCACTGACATGTCTGCTGCGGCGTATGCCGCCACGCACGATCGGTGAAGGTGGCTCCGGCGGCCGCGTAGCGGCGGACCCGGTCGCGTGGCGCGCGGGATGTCCGGACGGCCCTGCCATCGATAGACTTCGGTGATGGGATCCGGCGAAGCGCTCTGATGGCCGGTCCGCTCGTCGCGGTCGTCGGGGCGGGTGCGTGGGGGACCACGCTGGCGCGGGTCGTCGCCCGCGTCGAGCCGGTGACGCTTCTGTGCCACTCCCCGGAGACGGCGGCACGGATCCGCGAAACCGGGCGCAACGAGACGCGACTGCCGGGCGTCGACCTGCCGCCGGGCGTCGTCGCGACCGCCGATCCCGCCGCGCTTCTGGATGCGACCGATCTCGTCCTGTTCGCGGCCCCGTCCGCACACCTGCGAACGACCGTTGCGGGCGTCGCGCCATTCCTGGAGGGCGATGCGGACCTGCTCTCGGTCGTCAAAGGCTTGGAACGCGGCACGCTCCTGCGCATGAGCGAGGTCATCGCCGATGCCGCGGGCGTGCCGATCGCGCGGGTCGCCGCGCTGTCCGGACCCAACCTTGCCGCCGAGGTCGCGCGCAACCTGCCGGCGTCGGCCGTCGTCGCGGCGGCGGACCTGGAGCTGGCACAACGGGTCGTCGCGCGCCTCGCCCGCCGTCGGTTCCGGCTCTACGTGAACGAGGACATCCTCGGCGTCGAGTTGTGCGGGGCGTTGAAGAACGTCGTCGCGATCGCGGCCGGTGCCGCCGATGGACTCGGCTTCGGCGACAACGGCAAGGCGGGCCTCCTCACCCGAGGACTCGCCGAGATGACCCGCCTCGGGATCGCGGCCGGCGCGAACCCGCTGACCTTCGCGGGCCTCGCCGGCATGGGCGACCTCATCGCCACGGCCGGCTCGCACCTGTCGCGGAACCATCGACTCGGCGAGGAGCTGGCCAAGGGTCGGACCTGGGCCGAGATCGAGGCGACGCTACCGGGCACGGCCGAGGGCGCCTACACCGTCCAGGCGGCCATCGCCCTGGCCGACCGGTACCGGGTCGACATGCCCATCGCCCGTGAAGTCGAGCGCGCCCTGTTCGAGGGGAAGAGCGTCAAGCGCTGCCTGGTCGACCTGCTCGCTCGCGAGTCGAAGGACGAGCTCGCCGACTACGGCAGCTGGATCTCCCGGCTCGGGTCGACGTCGGACGGCCCAGGCAGCGGTCCACGCAACACGACGTAGGGCGGGTCGTAGACGTAGCCGATCGACTCGTTGAGGCCGCGGATCCGCTCGTTGGTGCCGTCGTTGTACGTTTCGATCCCACGCATCCCGGCAGCTCGTGCGCGTCGTGCCAGCTCGAGCTTGAGCAGCCGCCCGATCCCGCGCCGCCGGGCGTCGGGATGGACCGACGTCATCCCGATGAAGACGACCGCATCTGCGTTGTCGTACAGCTGGATGCCGCCGATGAGGCGGTCGCCCTCGAGGGCCAGAAGGGTCAATCCGGGCACGTAACCGGGATCGCGCGGTCCTGCGGTCAGCCACGTCTCGAACGATGGCAACGGCTCGTTCGCGATCATCGGGATCTCCGGGTGGACCAGCATCTGGAGTGTGTAGAGGTCGCGCTCGAGGTCCGGCCTGTCGGCCAGCGACACGACCGTGACTCCGTCGATCGGGTCCGGAGTGACATCGGGCGCGGTCGTCAGGTCGAGAGAGCCCAATTGCCCGCCGCCGTCGATCTCGAGGCCGCGATGGCGGATGAAGTCGATCGCGTCCGACTCGGCCGCGTAGACCAGCGTCGTCATCCGTTCGATGCCTCGCGAACGAGCGAAGGCCGTCAGGCGATCGAGGAGACGACTCCCGATGCCGGTGCGGCGATGTTCGGGCAGGACCCAGGCGAAGATGAACGCGTTGCTTGCGGCCACGCCGATCGGCCCCCAGGCGACACTGCCCGCCCCGACGTCCTCGCCCTGCTGATCGGCGATGAGGTCGAGGCTCGCGACAGCCGACGAGCGTTCGGCGCGGAGGCCGGCCAGCGACAGCGGCCGCTCCATGCTGTTCCGCACGGCGAGCACGCGCTCGAGATCTGCGTCGGTCGTCGCTTCGAGGATCTGCAGGTCCACACGGACACGATAGCGGGCGTCAGGTCGTCCGAGGCGGACCGGGTGCTAGACTCCGGGTTCGTCGGGGCGTGGCGCAGTCTGGTAGCGCACCAGTCTGGGGGACTGGTGGTCGTGGGTTCGAATCCCGCCGCCCCGACCATATCCTGAGCGTGAAACCGGCCTTCCGGCCGGTTTCTTTGTGTCCGGCTGGTAGCAATCCACCGTAGTTGGCAACCTGCTTGAAGGCGATCCGACCCTGAGGATGCGCCGGGTCTGGACGCGGCTCGACTGGCCGGGGCCGCCGGGATCCGTCCGATCGACCTTGGGATCGACCCTCGTCGCGGAAGTCGACCGGGGCGAGCTCGTCGGCATCCAGGTGGACTTCGGCCTCGACCCACGGTCATGCCCCCGCTGGTAGGAGGTCTCGACAGCGCTCGGGTTCCGACCCGACCTGTTCGCCCGCCGACTGATCGTCACGAACGCCGCCGACCGGACGGCGAACGCAAAGCGCGACGGAGATGACGCTGAACACCGGGTGGATCCTGCGTGATCTAGATTGCACGCCGCCCGGTCCCGACACATACTCTCGCGAGCGAAGGGAGGCAAGGGACGGGGGGCTTCCCGAGAACACCGCGCCATGGACCGGTCGCCGGCGGTGTTCCAAGCCAACGGCGAGACCGGCCCTTCCGCACATGGAGGGCTGCGCGATGCGCACGTGGAAACGTCTCGGAGCCCTGCTCGGCGCGGTCGCCCTCGCCGGCGCGGTCCTTGCCGTCCCGGCGGGGACGGCGCTGGCGGCCTCCCCGGCTTCGCCTCGAGTGTGTCGTCGGGGGGCACGACATCGGCCCAGACCGGCGGCTTCACGCCGTCCGGTGACGGCGATGTCACCGAGGCGGAGTTCCCCGGCCAGGAGGACGAGGCGGAGGCGGACGGCGGCGGATATCCCGGCGTCGATCGTCGACCGCAGCCTGTCGCACGGCATCGGGCAACGGCGTCTCGGTAAACAGCGGCAAGAAGGCCAAATCGAACCCAACCTTCAACACCGGCTTCGAAGGCCTGAACCTCTTCCAGCAGCGCTACGCGCGCGGCGGGAACCAGTTCACGGTCGAGCCGCCCGACCAGGGCATGTGCGTCGGCAACGGCTACGTGCTCGAGGCCGTGAATGACGTCCTCAACGTCTTCAATACCTCCGGGCAGTCCGTGCTCCCGGACAACACCGCCACCAACATCGTGGCCGGCTTCCCGACGGACGTGAACCATGCCGTCGACCTGAACTCGTTCTTACGGCTACGCGCCGGCGATCAACCGCACGACCGGCGTCCGCGGCCCAGTTCGTGACCGACCCGAGCTGCCTGTACGACGCGGCGACGCAGCGCTTCTTCGTCGTCGTTCTGACTCTCGAGACGCGCCCGAACGGGTCGTTCACCGGCAAGAATCACATCGATATCGCCGTCAGCAACACATCCAATCCGACCGGCACCTGGACAATCTACCGCGTGCCGGTTCAGGATGACGGCACCGACGGCACGCCGGACCACGGCTGTGCGCTGAACAACGACGGCACAGGCCACGGCCCGTGCCTCGGTGACTACCCGCACATCGGTGCGGACGCCAACGGCTTCTACGTCACCACGAACGAGTACGCGTTCTTCCCGAACTTCGTCTACATGGGTGCTCAGATCTACGCCTTCTCGAAGGCGGCACTTGGCGTCGGGTGCCGCCAGCGTCACGATGACTCAGTTCGACACAGCGCACTCCGGTGTCGGCGGCCATCCGGGCTTCACCGTCTGGCCGGCGCAGTCACCGGGCACCAACCAGTTCAACACGAACAACGGCGGTACCGAGTACTTCATGAGCTCGGACGCCGGCGACGAGGCGCAGTGCGACTCCGGCACGGTCTGCACCGGCGGCACCGGAACTTCGACCGACCTCCTGGTCTGGAGCCTGACGAACACCTCGTCGCTGAACACCGCTTCGCCCGCGCTCAACCTGTAGCAACAAGGTGCTGACGGTCGGGCAGTACGCGATCCCGCCGAGGCAGCAGCAGCCCGGCTCAGGCACTGCCCCGACGACGGATGTCCCGCAGGGCTACTGCATCAACGACACGACCACACCGACCATCGCCGGCGTTGGCTGCTGGAGGCTCCTGTTCAACCCGCCCGAGCCTGCACACGACGAGGTCATCTCGCGGCCAGACTCGAACGACACCCGCATGCAGCAGGTGATGTACGCCAACGGCAAGCTGTGGGGCGCGCTCGACACAGCGCTCAACCCGGATGGCGGCGCCCAACGCGCCGGCATCGCCTGGTACATCGTCAACCCGGTCGCGGGCAAGCTCGCCATGCAGGGCTACCTCGGGGCGACTGGCTATGACTTTACATACCCGGCGATCGGCGTCACCGCCAGCGGGCGCGGCGTGATGGCCTTCACTGCCACCGGTGACACCCTCTACCCGAGCGCCGCCTACGCACCGATCGATGCCATTGTGGGCGTCGGTGCGTGGAACGTCGTCCCTGGCGGCCAGGGCGCCGCAGTGGACGATGGCTTCACCAGCTACAAGTCGCAGGTTGGCAACCCGCCGCGCACCCGCTGGGGTGATTACGGCGCGGCGGCCGTAGACGGCAACTCGATCTGGATCGCCAGCGAGTATATCGCCCATGCCTGCGACTACACCGACGTGGGGCGGCCGGTTCTTTGGCGCCACCACCGGCGACAACAAGCTGGGCACCTGCGCCGCCTCCCCTGGCGCCCCGGGGACACGCGCGGCGCTCGGCAACTGGTCCACTCGCATCAGCCAGCTGGTCCCGTGACCTGACGCGGTGCGGCCCACCCGCCCACCGCCTCAAGCATGGACACGACAGACCCCGCGGTCCACCTGACCCGGGGTCTGCTGTCGTCGCCGCGGTCCGGCGCCTGCCGGCCGTCGGGCCTCCGAGCCTCGCACACGGGGTCGCTCGGCCGCGGTGTCACGAACTAGCGGAACCGCCGGACGACGCCCTCCAGCTCGCCCTCGGTCAGCCCGCGCCCGGTCGTCTCCCGCGACCACTCCTCGGCACCCTCGAGGTAGGCCAGCCGGATCCGTCGCTCGCGCTCGGCCATCCGTGAGCCGTTCGGCTGCGGCACGCCGCGGAGACGGTCGTCCAGGGCGCGCAGGGCCGCCGTCTCGTCCACGCCGGTCCCGGTGACCGTCTGGGGCGGCTGTCGCGGCTGTAGGCGGTCGAGCGGGCCGTGACGGACCAGCCGGGGACGCCGGGGTCGAAGGTCGGCGGGCCGACGGTCCAGCCGGCGGGCAGTGCCTCGTGGACGGCGTCCCAGGCGTCCTCGCGGTCGGTCATGGCGTCATTGTGCGACCGAGACGTGACGGCTCGGGTGGCGGCGTAGGCTCCCCGCCCGATTAGATCGGAAGTACTGCTACTTTGGCGCGACGTTGACCAGCTCTCGAACTGCTCGTCTCCACCGTTTATGTCGGCCTCGCTGACCTCGCCGATCCCCTTCGCGTAGGCCTTCTCGCTGAAGACGTCGGGCTCGAGCGGTGTCCACTCGCCTGTGACCATCGCCTCGCTGTACGACCCGGCAGGGACCTTCACGCTTCGCGTTCGTCAGCAGCACGACGTAGTGGTCTTCGGCCTGGCCGGGATAGATCTCCTGCGGCCCGCCGACGCCGATCCGCGGATCGGCCGGCATGATGATCCCGGGCATCGCCCCGTCGACGCCTGTCTAGCCACGACCCCTCGGTGGTCGCCACCTTGCCACTGTCATCGAGGCTCCGCGGTCGCCTCGCCGAAGTACCAGACGTTGCCCACCGGCGATGTCCTGGGCGTACAGATACGTCAGTCCGCTCCTTGACCTCACCGCCCTGGACAAGCTCGTCGTGGACGACGATGCACGTGACGCCCGCGATGACCTTCGTGTCGGCCGTCGCGGTCATCGTGTCGACCCCCTTCTCGCCGTCCTTCACGCCGCGGTATGTCCAGACGGTGCCGGGCTTCGGCGGGAACCACGGGTTGTCCACCGCCCCGACGAAGCTCGCCGGGTCGATCGAAGCGCCGGGCTCGGCCGGGCTCGGGGCGGCCGACACGATCGGGGTCGAGAGCGCGGTCGCCGCCGGAGCAACCGTTGACGGGCTCGTGTTCATGGCGCCGCTCGATGCCGCTGGCGACACCGCGGGCGGCGGCGCTGTCGGACCGTTTGAACCGCACGCGACGATGACGAGGGCAAGTCCTGCGGCCAGCGCGGGAATACGCGCCCGATGAGGGTCGGTTGGCATGACGACTACCTCCTCGATCAGTTGTCGAGGAAGCCATTGTCGTCCAGGATCGCAAGTCGGCCATCGTCGTCAGCAGCAAGGTCGGCGGGCCGACCGTCCATCCGGCCGGCAGGGCCTCGTGGACGGCGTCCCAGGCGGCTTCGCGGTCGGTCATGGCGTCATTGTGCGACCGAGACGCGACGGCTCGGGTGGCGGGGTACGCTGCCGGGCATGAGAGCGACTCGTTTGCCGCTGGTGTCGATTGAGTCGTGGTATCGGTCGGCGCTGCAGTGCCCAGGCCCTGCTGATCGAGCGTCCCCGAATACAGAGGACTAGCGGTACGAATCCTTGGAATGTGGCTGTTGTGCTCTGCATCTGTCTCCTCGCGGGGTGTGCTGGCACCCCGAAATCGACACAACCGGCGACAGCGGAGGGCACCACGACGTTCACCGCGACCGCCTCATCGTCATCCCAGTCCTCCCTGTCCCCGCGGATCCTCGTCCGGCCGTCGGCGGCCACCTACGATCTCGGGGGACGATCCGTCTATATGAGCTGCTCGGGTGGCGCGAGCCCACGGTGATCCTCGATGCAGACCTGAATGGCGACCAGAGCGAGTTCCGCGACGTCCTGCCACTCGTGCCGAAAGGATTGCGCGTGTGCGCGTATGACCGGATCGGCGAAGGCGCCAGCGACCCGCCTCAGCCGGGTCGAGATCGCACGACACGCGACATGATCGCGGACCTGCACATGCTCATCACCGTGGCCGGCCTGGCCACCCCGGTTGTGCTCGTTGGCAACCACTTCGGGGGCCTCGTCGACCTTCGGTTCGCTGCGGATAACCCGAGCGAGGTCGCGGGACTCGTGTTGCTCGACCCGCCGATCCCCTCGGTCTACCTTCGCTTCAACCCCTCGTGCCACGGCCAACCTGACTCGACAAGGTTCAACGAGAACGTCGATCTCTGTGAGACCTTCTGGGAGGCGGGGCAAGCAAGCCTCGCCATCCCCGACGTGCCCCTCGTCGTCCTTACGCGCTCAGATCCCCAGGACTTCGCGCCGGCGGAGTTCGCCGCCTGGCAGGCATCCCACCGGCAGCTGGCGGCGTCGGTGAGCCACGGACAACAGATGACCGTGTCGAGTGCGAGCGTCGTGCCCGAGGATGCGCCGCGAGACGTCGTCGCCGCGATCGTCTCGGTTGTCGCCCAACTCCATCGGAGTTGATACGTCGGGGGACGGCTTCGCCGATGACGTGGCCTCGGGACAGGGTCGTCGGATCGAACGCCTTGTCATGCCTTAGCTCCGGTCCCGGACTCGCGATCCCGCGTCATGCGGCCAGCCTGTCCGGGCCGACCGGGGCGCCGTCGGCGCTCTTACGCTTCTGACACGCGGTGGTCGAATGACTTGAACAGCGCCTCTGGATCAGGGACTGTCGCGGCGTACCAGTCCGGCAGCCACGGGTACGCAGCGTCCTCACCCGATGCCGACCGATGGACCCGAGCGAACAGATCGCCGAGCTCGGACCCGAGACCGAGGGCCATTGCCCAGACGATCATGTGGTTCGGCGTCCGGACCCAGGCAAGCTCGGCCACATCGTATGCCTCCGGGACGGACCCGGCCACGGCGAGCGTGTTCCTAAGGGTCCGGCGATAGGCCCGGAGCATGGCCGTCACCGACGTTCCGAGGCGCGTCTTCGGTGGTAATGCACCGGCGATCCACCAGGCCAGCAGCCCGGCGAAGGCGAGCCCAATGCAGCCCATCAGGACCGGAACAGGGACCGGCCGAAGGAACACAACGACGATCCATCCGACCGCGGCCACCCCGATGAGGGCCTCGGAAGCCCTCTGCCACTGGCTACGCGTGCGATACGGCGGGTGCCGACACAACCCCATCGCGACGAGCTCGCCGTCGATCGCCTGCTCGAACTCCGGTCGGGCCTCGCCCAGCCGCACCAACTCGTCGATCGGATCGACGGCATCACCGTCGTGCCGACCCTGCATCAGGTGACGCGCCAGGACCCGCTCCGGTCCGCGCAACTCAGCCGCGTCCCCGTGTCGCCGCGTGAGCTGGATCCAAGCCCGGGGCATGACGACCCCAGCGGTCGCATACGGATCGTCATGGATCGTCAGGAAGCCCTCGTCGGCGAGTTCCAGCAGGGCCACGCTCAGCGCACGCCACTGTGCTCGTCCGTCGTGCAGGATCACGGCAAGGCAGGGCGTCAGGTCCGACGGTGGACCAGCGGACAGGACCGATGGATCGTCGACCTCCGGGCCCCGGCGGCCCCACGCCAGCCACGCTCCGACCATGGCGGCGATGAGGCAGGCGTCGAAGCCCACATTGATGGCACTGGCCCACAGCGCGTCGGGGACCACGAGCCAGGTCGCCACGAAGGCGACCCCGAGCGATGCCGACCCACCGAGCATGAGGACCGAGAGATCCGCCCCGGGCACGGAGTCGGCTAGATCGAACGACGGACGGGCTGGGCGGACGAAGACGGCAGCGATCAGCCCGATCTGGACGATGAGGCCGGCGATGAGGACCGCGGTCACACCGGCGGTCACCTCGAAGCCTTCGAAGAACAAAGCCGCGAGGAGTGCCAGTGACCAGACGAAATACCAGATGACTGCCAGCACGATCCAGTACGTCCGGCCATGCCTCGCCGGCGGGCGGCGAGGCTGAGTCGGGATCATGGCATCACCGATGTGTGCTTCAGGACCCGGCCGTTCATGTCCAGTGGACGCGCCCCTCGGCCAACCGTTGCAGTGTGGGTCCCTGTCGCCCTTGTTACGAAGCCGATCATCGAACGAGATTGAGTGCCGGCGGGTCACCCGGTGTTCCGCCCCCGCCTCCGGTCCCGGACTCGCGATCCTACGTCATGCGAGGACCCGATCGCCCACGTGCTGGCCGCATGTCGCGCGTTTGAGGGCGTAACGGCTGCACGGAAAGCGCGTCTGTCCGATATGACGTCCACCCTCGCCGCCTCGATTGGGACTAGCCGATGCTCGTCGAGTATCTCTACAACGCCACCGGATCTCTGATTCTCGCCTTAGGCGGCCTCGCGGCCGCTGGCTGGGTGATGACCCAGAACCACCTCAGTCCCCTGAGCGTCATCCTGCCGGTCGTCGTTGGGTGGGTCGGCGGGTGGTACGACCGTGGTCCGGCCGGTTTCGTCGCGCCCTGGGTCGGCATGGTCATCGCGACCTGGTCCTTCGGCGGACCACTGTGGGGCAACTCGTTCCTCTGGCCTGGAGCGCCGATCACGGCATCGATGGCTGCCGCCGGCGCCATAGTCGTTGGACGTGTTATCGCCGAGCTGCTGTATCGGCTGCGGCGTGCATAACCCGACAATTCGACCACTTGGGCGGCAATTCGCCTGAACTCTGCCAGTCCGCTGTCGCGGGTCGTCACGCGGCCGTAACGGACCAGCCGGGGACGCCGAGATCGAACGTCGGCGGGCCAACTCGCCAGCCGGCGGGCAGCGCCTCATGGACGGCATCCCATAAATCCTCGCGGTCGGTCATGGCGTCATTGTGCGACCCAGACGACACGGGTTGGATGGCACGGTAGATTGTGCCGATGACGCGTCCAGTGGATGACGTGGCATCCTCGTCCAGAAGCCGCCGGCTGAGTGGTGTCCCACTGGCGGTCGGGTTCGTAGGCGCGCCGATCATCGCCATCGCGGTTGGCCGAGTCGGTGGCGCCGTCCCCTACCAGTCGGTCGCCGTGGCGGCGACACTCGCGCTTCCTATCGTGGGATCCCTCTGGACGCTCTCGCGCATCAAATGGCCAAACCAACCGCCTTGGGCTGAATCGGCGTGGGGAGTCCTCACCGGAGCGGCTTTAGGCGCCTTCTTCTCATTCGTGATCATCGGACTGATCGGCGTGTCCGCCGGATACTTCCCGCCTGGGGACTGCTCGAAAGGCGGCTGCGACGGCGGCAAATGAGCGGACCTTATCGTCACTTCGGCTCCTGTCCCGGACTCGCGATCCCGCGTCATGCGGCCAGCCTGTCCGGGCCGACCGGGGTGCTTGGGCTAGCCATCGTCATTCCCGGAAGGAGGCACAGATGAGCCAGCGGACCAACGAGGCAGACATCGCCGCAGTGACCGAGGTGGTGCGCGCCTACTACGACGGGATGTTCGAAGCCGACGCCGCGAAACTCGGCCGCGCCTTCCATCCGCGGGCGTCCATCGTCGGCAACGAGGGGGGCGACTTGTACTGGGCGAACCTCGAAGAGTTCGTGGCCGAGTGCCAGGGGGCACGTCTCAGAGGCGGGGCCCTACGAATGGCGAATCGAACGCCTCTCGTTCGAGGGCGACACGGCCCTCGGTCAGGCTCGGCGACCAGTTCGCGGGCGTGTGGTACAGCGACGACCTGTCTCTCGTCCGGATCGACGACGCCTGGCGCATCGTCCACAAAACGTTCTACCCACACCCCGCGGGTTGAGGGCGAGCTTCGGAACGACCCGGCGTACCCCGGCGCGTTCTCGGCCATTTCCACCGCGCTTGCCGTCGCCGGAGACTACGGCGTAACGGTAGATAGCGGAGCGAGCGGGACAATGGCTCCGGTCCCGGACTCGCGATCCCGCGTCAGGGGAGGCCAGCCTGTCCGGGCCGACCGGGGCTAGACCTACCCTTGCCTTGGTTACTTGTGACGACCCGTCAGCATGACTTGGTAACTCAGCGGGCCGCCCCGGCCCAATCTGCCCGACGCCCTTCGGTCAGGGGGTCAGAAGACCTTGCCCCCGGTTACAACGATCATGGTTCCATCGGGGGCGGTGAAGACTTTGCCGCCGTCGATGGTCATGCTCACGGTCCCGCCCGCCTTCATGAACGTTGTCTCGCACTTATCCATACACGCGGTCTTGCCGTTGCAGGCAGTGATGCAATTCCGCAGGTCGGCGAGGGCTTTGTTCTCCGCCATCGATGCGTCCTCCAGTGGCTACGCCCCCGCGGGTGATCGGCATCATACGCGCCGCTCGAACGGATAAACAGCGTTGTTGCGAGGCATTGGGTGGGTCGCACCCTTTACGTCTGACCCAGGTCGAATGGGTGGTCGGGCCTTTAGCGGTGCACCACGCCGAAGAGCTGCATCGGCTCGATCCAGCGGACGCCGGCGGCCTCGTGGAGACCCTCCGCGCTGACGAATGTCTCGTCGTCAGGTGGGGGCGGGAGCGAGCTCTTGACGAGCAACCTTGGTTCTGCACATCGCGGCGGGGCCGAGGTGGCCAATGCCGTGCACAGCCAGATCGTGCCGTCGGCCGCCTTCAGCAAGATGCCGTTCACCAGCATCGGCTCGGTGCCCGGCTTGGCGATGGCATCCTCGACGCTCAACCCCGGCCCGTCGGCCTGGCCGAAATCGCCTAAGGTGATCCTCGAGGCCTGACCGGTTGTCGGGCCGCTCGGCGAGCTGATCGGCGTCTGACTCGGCGGCGGACTCGCCACGGCAGCCGGGGTCGCGCTCGACGCGGCGCTTGGCGTGAGGTTCGGCGATACACCCGTCGTGCCGGCTCCGCAGCCAGCCGTCAAGACTGCGATCGACGTGAGCAGGACGATCCGCCATTGGCGTTGAGCCACCTGATCCATCTCCCATCCATACATCGGCGATGTGTGCGCTCAGAGCAAAGACGCAGATGGTCCGGGTTTGTGACCGCATCAGCCGCAGACCCCCGATGCCGCGTCATGCGGCCAGCCTGTCCGGGCCGACCGGGGTCTCAGCGGGGCATCTACAAAGTCACGGCACGCGTTGGGAGCGCAACTTCACCGCGGGATAATGCCCCTGATGGCCGTTCGGGCAAGTGAGTGCGAACTCGGCGCCCGGTCCCTCGAGACGAATGACCTTGTCGCCGTTCGATGAGTCACGCAGTGCGTAGATCGGCCGGCTGCACTTGTCACAGCGGACCGAGAACCACCATTCACCGGGTCTTGGGGTCGGACGGTCCTCCATACGCCGACAGTACACGGCAGTGCTATCCGCATATCGGCCGAAACCCTCTCCTACACCCGGCCGTCGAGGGACCTGCACCTCCGCGATCCAGGCCGACCCGTCGCCAATAGCCGCCGTCGCGAGGCAGACCGCGTCCGGTCGCCTCGAGTCTCCCAGGCATCGCACCATCGGTTGGCGGTCGCCTCGTCCATGCCGGTGTCATGAGGCCGTAGCGGACAGCGGCGCGGCGCGCCTCGTGGATGCGCTGAGGGTCGGATCGGCGTGCCATCAGCTAAATGTGGCGTAAGCCGTGACGGCTAGGGTGTCAGACCCGGCTCCGCGCGTTCGCTATGAGTTGACAGCTCCCTACCCGTCAAGCAGCGTTGATATCAGGGTCGCTATCAGGATCAGTCCTCCGAGTATCACGGCGTCGGCCGCAAAGACGGCACCCGCTGCGATAAGCACACCGCGGAGGCCTCGCGCGCCGGCGATCCTCCACGCGACCGCGACGCCGGCCACATAGCCGAGGAGCGGCAGTCGGGTGATGTCTGTGGTCAGCAATGACAGCGGCACGGCGATGGCGATCCAGACGGCGACTCCTGCGAGCGTCGCCGCGACCCATCGGCGCTTGGAGACCCCGGGCGCTTGCGTCGGTCCAACCTGGGCCTCCGGCACTACCCACTCTACCTGCGGCGAGTCGGGCATCGAACGGTTCCTCCCTGATGTGTGCCGCAGGCTCGGGACCCGGAACCCTTTCCCGATCATATCGCCCGGTTGTCATCGGAGCGTCTCGAGGGCCGGA
Organism: uncultured Chloroflexia bacterium; assembly: GCA_963776385.1. Classification (GTDB taxonomy): domain Bacteria; phylum Chloroflexota; class Limnocylindria; order Limnocylindrales; family CSP1-4; genus SPCO01. The sequence continues at coordinate 61,548 of CAVZME010000011.1, read as the reverse complement.
CATAAGCCCGAGATAAGCGCCGACGGCTTAGTGAAGTTCCCCGGGGGAGATGAGACTGGCTAGCGTGCCCTCCGAGGGAGGGTGCCGATGCCGCTCAAGTCCGACCCGCGGCGGCTGCCGAGACGCAACCACTACCAGGAGGGCCCGGGCTTCCTGTTCGTGGCGACGCAGGGCGGACGGCCGCCCGGACGGCGCTCGACCTCGAGCCGGCGACGGTCGTCCGGCGCCGGCCGGGGCGCTCCGGCGGTGGCAGAGGGCGAGCCGCTCGACGCCGTGTGCGCCGAGGCGGCTGCAGTCGGGCGACGCCTCTTCCGCTGGCGGACCCGCTTCGAGGCGGACGGGATGGCGGGCCTCGTCGATCGGCCAGGCCGGGACCGGCGAGCGAGCTCGCGCCCGAGCTCGAGCGGGTCGATCATCACGGTCCGCCTGCTGACCTACTGGAACAGCCGACGCATCGCCGCCGAGTTCGGCCGGCGCGGCATCGACGGTCAGCCACGGCCAGGTCGACCGGCTGCTCGCGCGCGCACGGCACCAACCGGCCGAGCGCTGCCCGGGTGCCCGGGCCCGCGCTACGAGCGGACGAGCCCCAACGAGCTGTGGCACATCGACCTCAAGGGTCCGTTCTACCTGCGCCGCGCCGGCGGGACCGCGCCGGACCTGCCACTTCGTGGCCCTCGTCGACGACCACAGCCGCTTCCTGCTCGGGCATCCGGGCGGTGCCCACCAAGGAGGCGCGTGCCCGATCCTCGAGACGCTCGGCCGAGGCGATCGAGCTGTGCGGCGATCCCGCTCGCGCTGATGACCGACAACGGCACGCCCTTCGTGACCATCGTGCGCACGATGCTCAGCCGCTTCCAGCGGACCCTCGCCGAGCTCGCGATCCGCCACATCCGGACCCAGATCGACACGCCCTGGACGAACGGCAAGATCGAGGCCTTCTGGGCGACGCTCCAGGCCGAGGTCCTCGACCGCCAGCACCTCGCCGACCTCGCGGCCGCCGAGGCCGCCGTGACCGCCTACGCCACGCTACTACAACTACCACCGGCTCCATGGCGCAGCTCGGCTGGCACACACCGGCCGAGCGGTTCGACGGCACCCCGTTCACCGACCGCGGCTTCGAGCACGTCCCGGCGCTCGCCGCGTCGCCGACCTCCTCGCGGACCTGCTCGCGGCGTGAGTCTCATCTCCCCCGGGAACTTCACTTAGCCTGTCATCGCCCCGGCTCCGGTCCCGGACCCGCGATCCCGCGTCGTGCGGGAGAGCGGTGGACCGATATCTACCGTGTCGCCAACGGCTTGGGTGGCGCGCGGCTCTCGGGTCCCACCAGCGCGGCGTCGATACGGTCGCCAATTCGCCGCGCTGGGCCAATGGCGAGACCGGACCCTCCCGGAGGGCGCGTCTGCGCCAGAAAGGGGTCTTGTGGCCCACGTGTTCCGCCGTGCGACCGCGCTCGCCGCTCTCGCCGCGCTGCTTTCGGTGTCAGGAGGGCTGGCCGCGTCGCCACTCCACGAGCTGGTCGATGGGCGGCCACGACTTCTCGAACACGCGAGACAACCCCGACCAGAAGACGGTCGACGCGGGCGACGTCGGCACGCTCGCCACGAAGTGGACCTTCACCACCCACGGCGACGTGTCGGCAACGCCCGGCCGTCGTCGGTGGTGCGGTCTACTTCCCGGACTGGGGCGGCTACATCAACAAGGTCGACGCCAAGACCGGAAACCTGATCTGGCAGAAGAAGCTCTCCGACTACGGCTACAACGCCAGCCCGATCTCGTGTCACGGACAGCCCGGCGGTGGTCGGGAACGTGGTCTACATCGGCGACCAGGGCGGTGGAGGAGCGAATCCCCCAGCCCGGTCGGGTGCTCGCGATCAGCGCCAAGAACGGCGACCTGCTGTGGAGCTCGGTGATCAACAGCAACGTCCGTTCACGATCATCACCCAGTCCCCGATCGTTAACAACGGCATCGTCTACGTCGGCGCCGCGTCGGCGGAGGAGAACGCGGCCGCTTCATCCCCGGCTACGTCTGCTGCACTTCCGTGGTTCGTTCAGCGCGCTTGGACGCGAAGACCGGGCCAGATCCAGCTGGACGACCTACACGGTCCCGGCCGCAACCGGGTGTCGACGGCCAGCTACTCCGGCGGCGCCGTCTGGGGCAGCCACCCCGGCGCTCGATACGAAGCATCGAATACCGTCTACATCACGACCGGCAACAACTACAGCGTCCCGGCCGTCGGCCAAGACCTGCCAGGACGACGGCGGTACCCCGGCGCGACTGCCTCGACCCGACTGATCACATCGACTCGATCATGGCGCTCGACATGACGACCGGGCGCGATCAAGTGGGCGACCGGCGTCCAGGGCTTCGATGACTGGATCGTGTCCTGCATCCCGGCATCGGTTCCCCGAACCCGTGCCCGACCGCGACGCCAGGCCCGGACTTCGACTTCGGCTCGCGGAGCCAACCTGTTCACCGCCAAGGTGAAGGGCGGCAAGCGGAAGCTCGTCGGCGCCGGGCCGAAGAGCGGCATCTACTGGGCGCTCGACGCGGTGACCGGTGAGATCGTCTGGAGCACCGAGGCCGGGCCGGGCTCCACGCTCGGCGGGATCGAGTGGGGCACCGCGACCGACGGCAAGCGGATCTACGTCGCCGAGGCGAACTTCGGGTATCTTGCCGTATCCGCACAATCCCGAGCCTGCCGCAGGTGGGCTCGTTCGCAGCCCTGGACCCGGCGACCGGGCGCGACTCTCTGGCAGATCGCCGACCCGAGCGGCGGCTTCCCGCTCGGTCCCGTCGGCGACCTCAAACGGGGTCGTCTACGGCGGATCGATGAGCGGCCACATGTACGCGCTCGATGCGGCCAACGGCACGGTCCTCCGGGACATCGTCGGTCAGGGATCGTCGAACGCGGGCCCTGCCATCAGCGACGACGGTGTCGTCTTCTGGGGCAACGGCTACGCACGCTTCGGCCTCGGAACTCCCAGTACGACGTTCTACGCATTCTCGCTGAACGGCAAGTAAGGCGAAGGAGGTAACGCCGGGAACCGACGCGCCGCAGTCCATCTGCGGCGCGTCGGACTCGACGCGTTGCGGGCTCGGCGAAGTCCCACGCCTGAGGTCACGCACCCGCGGCGGGTCCGTTCATGAGCCGCGCGCGGTTCTTCGAAGCCAGGCATCGGCGAGGGCGGCCCAAATCCCCGCCTATGCCACGATCGCGGGGGTCGAATGGGTCGCCCTCACCGACGGCAACAAATGGCGGATCTACAACAGCCACGCCCCGGCTCCGGTCCCGGACACTCGCGATCCCGCGTCACGCGGCCAGCCTGTCCGGGCCGACCGGGGGGCAGCTTGTTAGCATCGCTGTTAGCAATAGGGGCGCACGACCCCGGACATCGGACCCCGTCTAGAACGCTCCGCGAGCACAAACCGAACAATCACGGACCTCCGTGGACGCTATGGCCAAGGCTGGGGGACTGGTGGTCGTGGGTTCGAATCCCCGCCGCCCCGACCAATACCTGAGCACAGAACGGCCCTTCGGGGCCGTTCTTCATGCCGGCCTGTCGGGGTGTTCCACCTCTCCCGTGAACCTCGTTGCGCGGCTGCGCCGCCAAGTCGTCCAGCCGCGATGCGGGCCGGGCACGCTCCTTTCATGCTGCGCCAACGTGCCAAGGGACGGGCCGAGTCCGATCGGCACAGCATGGAGGGTCCCGAATGGAGTCCAGGGTGGCCCGGTGCGCCGATGCACCACTAAGTCGTCCAGCCGACAGGCGCAAGGGCCTCAGTGAGCCCTATGCTCTGCCGAACGTGCCTCGGGACGGGGGCCAAGGTCCATCGGCACATTGAATGGAGGGCCGCTGGCATGTCTCTGCGTCCGCGCCGAGCCGGTTTCCTAGCTGTTACCGGTCTCGTGGTCCTCCTGCTCGCGTCTGCGAGCGCCGTGCCGGCGAGTGTAGGTGCGATCACGTCGGCGCAGTGCGCCACGCGCGTCAACGACACGCCGAGCAAGCTCGTCGAGTGTATCCAGACGGGCGATCTGTCGAAGCTCATGGACGATCTGCAGGCCATCGCCAACGCGAACCCGGGGCCCGATGGGCATCCGTCGCGCAACTCCGGTGAGCCGGGGTACAAGGCGTCCGCGGACTACGTCGCCCAGGTGATGCAGGACGCGGGCTATGACGTGCACCTGCAGAAGTACCAGTTCGACTACTACGCCTACACCGGCATCCCGACGATGAGCGTCAACGGCCCGAACCTCGTGCTCGGCGTGGACTGGGGTCCGGGGCAGAGCCTCGGCTCCATGGGTGGGCAGACGCTCACCACGGTGAGCAACAACGTGCTCCCGCCGACGACAACGCCGAGCTCGGCGGCAGGCTGCGACCCTGCAAACTTCGGTCCGCAAGTCGCGGGCCATCCTGTCCTGATCCAGCGCGGCACCTGCACCTTCGCGCAGAAGGTCGCGAACGCGCAGGCGGCGGGCGCCACAGGCGTGATCATCTTCAACGAGGGCAACACGCAGCCGGACCGCACCGGTCTGCTCATCGGCAGCCTGGGGTCCGTCCCGACGATCCCCGTCGTGTTCGTGACGTTCGCGATCGGGAACGGGATGGCGCAGGATATCGCGGTCGGGAATCCGCCGTCGCCCACCGTCGACATCAAGGCGATCTTCCAGCCGAACGCTGACGACTGGAACGTGATCGCCGATTCAAAGGGTGGCGACAAGAACCACACCCTCGTCGTGGACGCCCACCTGGACGCCATCTACGGCTCGGGCATGCTGGACAACGCCTCGGGTTCGATGGCGATCCTCGACATCGCCCAGATGATGAAGAACGTCAACCCGGCGAACCACCTGCGGTTCATCTGGTTCGGCGGCGAGGAGCTCGGCCTCTTCGGATCGAGGTTCTACGTCAACAACCTGACGCCGACGCAGGCGAGTCACATCAGCTACGACCTGGACGCGGACGTGTTCGGGACGCCGAACTATCTCATCGGCATCCTCGATCCGGCCGCACCAGATCTGTTCAGCAAGCAGGTGCCCGAGACGTTCCCGAACAAGGTCTACAAGCCCTCGCAGGTCGCGCGCGACCAGGCGATCACGTTCTTCGACAAGGTCGGCTTCAACCACGAGCTCATCTCGCCGAACGGCACCGACGCGATCTGGTTCAATCGCATCGGCGTCCCGGCCAGCGGCCTGCTGACCGGGCAGGACTGCTGCAAGACTCAGCAGGAAGTCGATCTGTTTGGCGGGCAGACAGGTAACTTCGAGGGTAACCTCGGCACTACCGACGGCGGCTGCGTGGACAACCCGTTCCGCTGGTGCGACAACTGGCCCGACAACGTCGACGCGCAGAACCTCACGCTGATGTCGAAGGCGATGGCGGACATGGTCGTCCGGCAGGCGTTCAACACCAAGATCGCGTCGAATAGCAGCAACACCGCGGTCTACCCACCGAAATCAGGGATCACGTCGGACACGAGAAATCACCCAGCCGAGTAGCCATCGGGCATTTGAGGGCGGGCGGGGGCGACCCCGCCCGCCCTCAAGACTTGTGAGCGAGGCGCCTCGCACACCTGCTAACCGACTTCGTGGCAACCTGGCGATCGAACAGCCGGCGTTCACCGACCGTCGCCTCCGCGCCAAGTTGATCGCCCGGCGCCGACGGATGGGCGCATTTGGACCGGCGCCAGATGACGGCCGGCAAATTCGAGCGAGTGCTGCGGAGGTATCCGGGGGACATCTAGCCGGGTCGGTATACATCTAGCCGCGTCCGTATAACGACCCCAGCGCTTGTTCGTTGTACGGACCGAGACCCTTGGTGCCAAGCCTGTGCCCGGCGAGGTTCCGAGGGTCTCGCCGTCTGGCGCGTCAGGGCCGGTCGCCGCGCCCTTCTTTGAAACCGCCGGACGACGCCCCGAGCTCGCTCTCGCTAAGTCCCCGGCCAGCAGTCTCGTCGACCGGGGGCACTTTGTGACCGATGCCCCTTTGCAGGGATGGCAGGAAGGTCGAGACTTCGGCTCTACGGGGAGGCGATGACGCGCGGGTCCACACCCTGGCCGCCGGGACTGCGCCGAGCCACTGGCGAGACCGACCCTGTCGACGCACGAGGAGGGAACGATCATGCAGTTCCTGGTCATCACGAGGCAGTCGACGCCCCCGCCGCCCGAGATGTTGATGCCCATGATCGGGGCAATGGAGGCCTGGGTGGCCCAGAACCGCGCCTCAGGCAAGGCGAAGTCGATGTGGGCCTTCGCGGGCACGCCCGGCGGCGCTGGCGTGGTCGAGGTCGAGAGTCACGAGGAGCTCGACGCCATCATGTCTCGCTTCCCGTTCGGACCGTATTCGACCGTCGAGATCATCGCCCTTAGCAACCTGGATGAGAGCCTGGCGAACGCGAAGGCATTCGTCGGGGAGATGATGGCGGGCATGGCCGGCCGGTAGTCCGGACCTCGCCCGTCGACCCTTGGGTTCTGCTACCCCGGCTCCGGACCCGGGCTCGCTATCCCGCCTCAGGCGGCCAGCGTGTCCGGGCCGACCTGGGCACGTGGGGGAGTCAATCGTGACACGGTGACTGTCCCCGGGGTTGCTTCGGCTTGTCGTCGGGCCGACCTGAGCGTAGGCTGACTCCGCTGGTCGCCGTCCCTCCGAAGCCACGGCGCCAGCGCCCGGGGGTCTTCGCCCATGGACCAGACGCAGCAACTCCTCGCGCTGGTTGTAGCGGCCTGTGTCGGGATACTCGCGACCGCCGCGATTCTCCGCAGTCGCGACAAGGCCCTAGAACCGCCTCGCGAATCACCGTTCGCGGCCTCGACCGAGGGCGAGACGCTCTGTCCGAAGTGCGGCATGGGCAATCAGTCGACGGACGACCGCTGCATCAGCTGCGGGGCCACACTGCCAGGTTGAGGCGAAGCCCGCCCGGGCCTTCTGGTGACCGGGAGCACCGCTTCATGACGCCAGCAGCTCAGGGCCTTCGGCTCCGATCGCGGACCCGCGATCCCGCGTCATGCGGCCAGCCCGTCTGGGCCGACGGGGCGCCGAAGTCTGATTCGAGCCCCCGTTCGGCGTCGGACCATTTGACTCTTGTGGCCTACGGCTTGAACATGGCTGTTCCGCCGAGGGACCTGTGGAGGGTACGAGGTCATGCACCGTGCAACACGCGCATTCGCGCTTGCGATCGGCGTCTCGGTGATCCTGGCCGGGGTCGCCCTCGGCAAGGCGGGAGGGATTCCAGCCATCCCGTTGAACAACGGACAGGAGACGACAGGAGCCACCGGGGGCGGGAGCGGCTTCTTCAGCTACACGATCAACGGCACCGAGCTTTGCTACACGCTCGAGGTCAGGGACCTGACGGCGGCGCCGGTCGCTGCCCATATCCACATCGCGCCGCGCCACGTCGCTGGCCCGGTCGTCATTCCGCTGCTGCCGCCGCCTGCTGCGACCGGATCCGTGTCCGCCTGCACCACAGGATCCTCCGAAGCCCTTGCGGCGATCGCCGCCGATCCGAACGCTTGGTACGTCAACGTCCACACGCCGACGTTCCCCGGCGGCGAGGTCCGCGGCCAGCTGAAGTAGCGACCTTACGCGTCCGACACCGTCATCCGGTGGTTGGTCGCGCTCGGCGGCGATGCGCGACGTCAAGGGTCATGTGCGTCCGCGACCTGACGGCTCGGGTCTTGGACGTGCGATCCCGCGCCATCGGGACATTCGTCTCCGCATCGTCTGGGTCGAAGAACGAATTGGGCTCCGGCCCCGGGTCGTCGGATCCATCGCCTCTTCGGGGGAAAGGGACGAGACCGGCAACAGCCCGGGGGTCGGAGCTTGTGCGCAAGTTAGCCGGTTGACTCCGGCTACCCGACAGTGCCGAATGGCCCGATTCGGTCAGCTGTCCGTACTAGAGGAACCGCCGAGGTCTCCCTCCTAGCTTTCGCTCGGGTACCGCGGTAGCTCGTTCGGGCCGACCCGGGCTATTGCGAGCTCGCACTACCCTACGAGCATGGCTTCGCGGCACGATGTCGATGCTTCGATGTCCGTCGGGACGCTGATGCGGCGACCGACGGGGTACCTGCCCATGGTGATGTCGTTCGGCGCGCTCGCGATGATCGTCTGGTACGTGGCAGCGCACGGCGTCGTGCACCAATCCGACGAGGGCGCCCAGGCGCACCTGTGGCAGCTCCTCGTCGCCGGTCAGGTCCCGATCATCGCCTCCTTCGCCCTGCGATGGCTTCCGAGGGCGACCGGCCCGGCGCTCATCGTTCTTGCCCTGCAGGCTGCCGCCGTCACGTTGCTCGCAGTGGCCCCCTTGTTGGCGCTCGGCGGCCTGTAGCACAGCACTTCAGCGCTCGCGATCCTGCGCTTCCATGTGAGCGTCACTCGGGCACGGTGTCGGCATGCCGATGGGCCACCTTCCACTCGCCGCCCTCGCGGCGGTACACCTGGGTGGCACGCAATGTGTAACTGCGCGGCACGCCGTTCATCGACGTCGACGTGTGTTCGAGGCCGGCGGTGTAGGCCATGTCACCAACCACGTCATAGGCCTGCACGTCGAACGCGAACGACGTGCAGTCGGAGAAACTCCTCTCTAGCCACGCGAAGGCCTCGTCCACGTCATGCTGACCATAGGCGTTGCGCGCCGCGCCGAGGATGCTCACGGGCTCGTTGCGGGACCAGAGCGCGCGGCGTGGGGCCGCGTCGCCGTTGTGAAGAGCGAACTCCGCTTCGTACAGTGAGGACTTGACCCACGCCAGGAAGTCGTCGCGGTCGGTCATGCCCGCAGCATGCTCTTCGCCCAGCGGGCTTGCATGGGCGGCGTTCCCGCCGTCGGATAGCTCCGCGTAGGCCGCGGCCAAGCGCCGCGCGCTAGCATCCGTTCGCCTCGGCCGGGACTCGCGGTCCTGCGTCATGCGGTCGCCCTGCATCGACGAGCTCCAGCATCGTCAGGGCGCGCGTTCCGCCACGATCCAGTGATGTGCGTTGAGGTCGCGGTCGACGAGGAAGCGGTCGTCCTCTGGATAGAACACGGCCCGCTCGACGTCGTCGCCCGCGAAGCCGTAGACGGCCTCCATCGACTCCCACATCGAGATCGTCTGAACTTCAGCGCGCTCGCCCACGATCCGATACAGGAGCCACGCGCCGAGATTCCCAGGGGTGGCGGCGTAGGCAGCGAGGCCGGTGTCGCGGATGTACGTGGCGTAAGCCTCCGCGTCGGCGGCGCGGACTTCTCCTCGCCAGGTTCTCGCGATCATGGCATGTCTCCAGTCGGTACGTGGTCTAGCCGCCGCGGGCTCGGGTGGCGGCCGTGCGTTGACGATGCCGCGACGGTGACGGGGACAAGTCCTGCGACCGAAGTGGACATCGGGCTACCTCCCGTGTACCGAACTGCCTCTCCCCGACGGTGGGACGCACCCCGCCAGTAGGGTCCCTGTGGCCGGGAGTATGCAACCCGACATCGGCCGTGTCGATGAGCCCACGAAGAGACGAGGGTCGGGATCGATCGGCCCTCGCGTTCGGTGCGAGGCGGGTGCGCCCACCGGGGCAATTCATGACGAACGCCTCTTGGCGGACGCTCGATCGCCATCGACACTATGCGAGTGGACGGGAGGCTCTGACGCGCGGCCCAAGAACTGGCCGCCGGGACCGCGCCAAGCCACTGGCGAGACCGACCCGACGGAAAGGGGAAGGCGCCATGGAGAGGCTGCGCGGAATCGATGTCGGGGCGATCCTCCTCGGGATGATGATCCTCGGTGTGGGGGTCTACTACACGCTCGTGAATGTGTTCGGCTTCCAGCTCGCAGAACTGAACTGGGACATGATCTGGCCGCTTTGCGTGATGGCGCTCGGGGTCGGAATCCTGTGGGGCGCCTGGAGCCGGATGACTCCGCACGGGCACGGACCGACAGGCGCCTGACCGAGCCAGGTTCACGCGCTGTTCGGGCTCGACCCACGAACCGACGGCAAGTCGTGTTTCACACGTTCGGAGGTTGAGATGACCATTCCGTGGCGTGACCGTATCGCGACCTTACTCGTCGTGACGGCGACGACCATCTACTTGCTCTGGCTCATAGGCGCGCTCGGGGGTCTCACGGCGAGTTCCGTTGCAGTGCTCGTCCTGGGGCTCGGGTTCATGGCATCCGCATCGGCGGTCGTCCCTGGGTTCGCCGCCCTGCTCTCGGGGTCAAGGTTGTATCTGGCTCTCGCGTCGCTCGGTGGGCTGGTTGCACTGGCGAGTGGCATGCTGACCGTCGCCCAGGCGACCGAACAGACTCTCGGGGTACTCGTCATCGCGACGGTCGCCCTCTGGGCGGTGGCTACCGTTCGGCACATGGTCGTTCATCGGCCGGGCCCCGTCGGGACCGGCTAGCGAAGAAGCGGCCGAGGATGAAGCCGACCTTCGGGCCGGCTTCATCGCGTCTGGCGCCTCCAAGACCGTCGTAGTAGACGTGCCCGCGGGCGATGGAACCCCGCCCTCCGCACAAAGAATGACGAGGGCCGGGATAGATCGGCCCTCGTCTTGGTTTGAAGCGGGTCTACTGGTAGATCATCGCTCCCTTGTGGCCCACGACCTTGTGGACGTCCAGTCCGGGCTGGCTTTGGATCTGGTAGCTCTTGTTGGTTGCCGGAACGGCGGACGACTTGCCGGCGAGGTTCGCGCTGACCGCGACGACCCCGGCGGCGAGCGCCAGGACGAGGATGGCCGCGATGAAGGCCTGCCAGAAGCCGTTGATGGTCGATGTCATCGGCTGCTTCGTCAGGTTGGTCGGCGTTCCCGCGTGTGCCATCTGAGGTGCCTCCGTTCCGGTGCCTCGACCGGGGGGTCGAGGTCGTTACTCGTTCCGTGAACAGAGACTAGGTCGGCGATCCGTGACACCCAAGCCCGCGTCGGACCACGATGGAGTCCTGTGTCAGACAGCCCATCTGTCGTCCCTCGACGTCAGTCGGCGAGCCGCTGCCAGCTCGCGATGCCGATCACCTCATCACCGCTCGATCCGCTGGCTCCACGCCTCGGGAGGACGACGGCTGTCCCGTCGGCGATGTCGACGACCGCGATCGAATGCTGGAACGCCGTGGACGGATCTTCGTAGGCGATGCCGACGAGGGTTCGTCCATCCGGCGACCAGGCGGGACCACTCGCCACCTGCGGTTCGAGCAGTGTCTCACCCGAGCCGTCGGGTCTGATGATGACGAATTGGCCATTCGGGAGATACGGCTTCAGCTGACGGCCGTAGGCGAGCCAGCTACCGTCGGGTGACCATGCCGGGACGTCGTTCACGTCGGTCGCGTTCGAGACTGGTCGTGCGACCCCATCGTCCACGTCGACGATCCAGATCTGCTGCCCCGGGGCGGTCCGCTCGACGAAGGCGATCGCACTTCCATCGGGTGACCATGTCAGTGGCGAATACGACGCCTTCAACCCGACCAGGCGATGAAGATCGGAGCCATCGGCATTCATCACGTAGATCCCCCGGTCGTTGTCATTGGAGCCGCCGCGGAACGCGATCCTATTGCCATCGGGCGACCAGATCGGATCCTGGCCCCTGACAGTCTCGTCGCCGATCATGCGCGATCCAGTCCCGTCAGCCTGGGTCACGAAGATCCGATCGTTCTGTCCATCGGGCGGACCTGAGTAGACCAGCTGGCTGCCATCGGGCGACCACGAGGCACCGGAGCCGTAGTGATACGGGTCGCCGTATGCGTCCCCGGTGGCGTGCTTCGTACCGACGACCGTCCGACCCGTCCCATCGGGGTCGATGACGACGAGCTCCTCGATCGGTATTTCGTAGTTCGCCGGGTCGGTGGGATCGATCAGGGACATGAACGCCAATCTCGTTCCGTCGGGCGACCAGGTCGGCATGAGGTCGATCGCCGGCCCCGATGTCAGCTGTCGGCGGTCGGTGCCATCGAAATTCGAGACGAAGATGTCGCCACCTGAATCGAACGCGATGAGACCGGGCTTGGCGAGCCCGAATGGGGGCGGCACACGATGGATGCTGCCCACAAGCGCGATCGCGGCGAGAGACAGGACGACCAGGAGTGCAAGAGTGGCCATGAACGCCGCGGCGCGAAGACGCCGACGCGCTGTCGTGGGCGGCAGGCCGGGCAGGCTTGGGCTCCACGGCCACACGATGACCTGACGTCGTCGTTGCGTGGTGCTCGCCAGCACCCGCGCCAGATCGTTTCGGAAGTCGTCGACGACAGGAGTCGGCGACTGCCTGGTGAGCGCCACCTGGATCAGGTCGTCGGACAGGATCGGCGTTCGGCTGTCGTTCATCGTCGTTCAACCTCGAGTGCTCGCTCGAGAGCCTGGCGGGCCGCGAAGAGGCGCCACTTGGCCGTTCCATCGGGGATGCTCAGGAGGGCGGCGATCTCCATGATCGACCGCTCCTCGACGTGGTGGAGGACGAGGATCGCGCGCTTGTCGGCGTCGAGCCGGCGGAACGCACGCTGGATGAGGTCGATGGCGGACAGGTCGTCCCCGAGCCCTCTGCCCGGTTGGGGAGGGTCGAACCCGGGCATCGTCTCCGCGGCGACCTCGCGGATGTTGACCCGCCGCCGTGTCCTCAGGGCGCTCCGGCACGCATTGATCGTGATCTTCCACAACCAGGCCTCGAAGCGGTCGGCCTCGCGCAGTCGTGGCAGCTCCCGCCAGGCTCGCAGGCACGACTCCTGGACGGCGTCGCGTGCGTCGGCGTCGTTGGACACGATGGAGTCGGCGAGGCGGAACAGGCGATCGAGGCGGGGCGCCAGGAGAGCCTCGAACGCGACACGGTCGCCCTGTTGGGCACGAGCAACGTACGCCGCCTCACTCGAGTCGGCCGCCACGACTCCGGTCGCGATCACCTGGGTCACCGACCCTCCGATCGATCTCATGATGAGCGACGATCGGGCGACGTGCGTCGCTTGACGATCCGCGGGAGCACCGCATCGTGCTTCATCATGAGGACCGACGCTCGACGAAGCGGTTGCGTTTGGACGATTTTGCGAGGCCGTCCTGGATCGTTGAAGGACGTCCGGTCCTGGCTGCGCGCTGTGCGAGCCGGCCATAGGACAGAGAAGAACGAGGGCCGGGATAGATCGGCCCTCGTTTTGATGCGACGCAGGTCTACTGGTAGATCATCGCTCCCTGGTGGCCCATGCACGACCAGGGAGCAGTTCAGGCGCCGGTCACCCTCACTCGCCGGCGTCCTGGTCGGGATCATTCCGTGATCGTGAAGACCTTCCCACCGTCCGTCACGAACACCTTGCCGCCGTTGGGGCTGGTGAAGACCTTGCCCCCGTCGGCTTCGGACGTTCCCCCTTCATGCTCGAACGTCGTCTGGCACGCCGTCATGGCGTTGGGATCGCCATGAGCGTCCTTCATGCATTTCTTCAAGTCGGCAAGCATCTTCTGATCGTTTGCCATCGAAGAGTCCTCCACTCAGCGCGCTCGGGGCGATACGAATACATCGCGGCCGTCACGGTGGCGTCTCAAGGTCAGGCTTGCTGCAGAGGCCCGTGGCCGCGAGCGGCGGCTTCCGATGACATGGATCCGCAGGCCTCACATCGATGGACGCTGAAAGTTGACGGCTGCCGGGTCTTCGCCGACTGATCGGATTCAGTCGCCCAGGCAGGTCCCGACATTCCGGGCGGTCGCGATCCACGGGTGATCGACCGGGACGGTCTTCCTCCGTCCAGCCACGCGGTCGAGTGGGACCGGGCCGATGCTCTCCCCATCCACGGCGACCATGACCCCGAACGTTCCAGCAGCGGCCAGGTCCGCGGCCGCGTTGCCAAGTCGAGCTGCCAGCAGCCGATCCACAGGCGACGGTGTCCCACCTCGTTGGACATAGCCGAGGATCGTCACGCGCGATTCGAGCCCAGTCAGCGCCTCCAGGCGCTGAGCGAAGCGCAGGGAATGACCCGTGTGCTCGGCATCGAACGCTGCGATCTCGGCATCCACCGCGCGTTTCTTCGACTCGCCGCGCGCCGCCACTCGGCGAGCGATCAAGGCTTCGTAGGCTCGCGCACCGGCACGTTCACGAGCGCCCTCCGCGATCGCCACGATGCTGAAATTGGTCCCCTGGCGGGTCCGCTTCCTGATCGCTCGAACGACCGCGTCGATGTCGTACGGCATCTCCGGGATGAGGACGACGTCCGCGCCGCTGGCGATGCCAGAGCCGAGGGCGAGCCAGCCCGCCTGGTGACCCATGACCTCGGCGACGATGATGCGGTGGTGACTGTGGGCGGTGCTGTGCAGGCGATCGATCGCCTCGGTGGCGATCCCGAGCGCCGTGGCAAACCCGATCGTGACATCCGTTTGGGCGACGTCGTTGTCGATCGTCTTCGGCAGCGTGATGACATTGAGACCGGCTTCCACGAGACGGAGGGCGTTCTTCTGGGTGCCTCCGCCGCCGATGCACAGGAGGGCGTCGAGCTTGTGCCGGCGATAGGTCCGGACGATCTCGTCGGTCATGTCGACGATCCGTCCCTCCATCGGCATCCGATGCGGCTTGTCGCGACTCGTGCCGAGGATCGTCCCGCCGACCGTCAGGATGCCGGCCAGGGTGGCCGAATCCAGCCTCATCCGCCGGTCCTCGGCCAACCCGCGAAAACCATCGCGAAAGCCGATGATGCGCATCCGATGGCGACCGATCGCCGCCTTCCCGAAGCCCCGGATCGCCGCGTTCAGCCCAGGGCTGTCGCCACCCGCAGTCAGGATCCCGACTCGAAGTCCCTCCGCCATGGAGTCAGCATCGACGACCGGGTCGCGCGGCGTCCAGCGAATCACGGAGAGTTAACGAACGGTCGCGCGGGCCGGGCGCAGTCACGGGATCGCTCAGCCATCCCTCCGATACGATTGGGGTCGCGAGGAGGGAGAGCCGATGAGCTGGCAGACGCCGGACATGGACGGGCCGCCGACGGAGCCGGGTACGACGCCGCCCGAAGTCCCCGAGGTGCCAGAAGCCGACGCAGAAACGACGCGTGTTCCCGTGGGCTCGCCTCCTGGCGAACCTCTGACCCCACCACCACCTGCGGCGGGCCTCATCTCCGCGAACCCGGTCGGCTGGACCGACCCGACTGCCGCGCCGGCAGCGCCGCCGACGCCGGACGGCCCGGCTGTCGCCTGGACACCGCCTGTCCAGCCTGTCGCCGCCCAGGTCGTCGATGGTCTGGTCATCGCCGGCACGTTCACCAGGCTCGTGGCGTACGTGATCGACTCGCTCTTCCTCGGGTTCCTGAACCTCGCGGCCCTGGGTGCCTTGGGCGCCTTCTCGAGCGACCGTGACACCTCGCTCGACCTGGTCGTCAGCATCGGCTTCGTGGTCGTCGACTGCCTGTACTTCGTCGGCCTCTGGACGAGTGGCTGGCATGCGACCCTCGGCATGCGGCTGCTCGGTCTTCGCGTGCTCGCGCGCGGCCACTGCGACGACCCTCTCGCGGAACGACGCGCTGCTGCGCTGGATCGCCCTGAGTGGCGCGGTCGCGATCCTCGCCCTGGTCCCGAGGGTGGCCGGGACGCTCGGGCTCCTGTCGGGACTGTGGGTCCTGATCCTGCTCATCACGACCGCGACCCATCCACTCCACCAGGGTCTCCACGACCGGTGGGCACGATCCGTCGTCGTCCAGCCGGCACCGGGCGGGTCGGGTGCCGCGATCGCGTCCTGCCTCGTGATCGTCGTCCTGCTGTTCCTGGTGCTGCCCCTGGCGCTGCTCGCGTTTGCCGGGCCGCAACTCGAGGACATCGTGCGACAGATCGGCGAGTCGATCTGACGATGCTTTCCCTGATGGCCAAGCTCGCATGGCAATCAAGCGACCGATGACGGGCATCGACGAAGCGCTCGGCGGGACGATCAAGGGGCTGCGAGAACTTGGGCTCGGGGACGCATTCGAGCCGCGGGCCGCCGGCGTGGTGGTCGGGTCCGGGCTCCATCGACTCGTCGTGCCGGTCGATGCGGGCGGCCTTGGAGCTCGGATGGCCGAGGCGGTGGAGGTGCTCGCGACACTCGGTGCGATCGACGGCTCGACTGCGCTGGGTTTCGCCATGCAGGTGCACGTGGTCGGCGCGCTCGGCGACTCGGACCATGTGGACGCACGTCCTTCGGAAGCGCGTCTACCGTTCGATCGTCGATGACGGTGCCCTCGTCAACAACGCCGCGACCGAGGAGGGCGGCGGCTCACCGGCGCGCGGCGCGATCCCGGGCACCCTCGCCGTCGCCGATGCGGACGGCACGTGGCGGCTCACCGGGGAGAAGACCTGGGTCACCTGGCTGCCGAACCTGACCCATGCCTTCGTGTCGGCCCAGATCGCAGACACGGATCCGCTCGAGGTCGGGTCGTGGCTGGTCGACCTGTCTGCCGTCGGCATCGAGCGGCTGCCCGGCTTCGAGGCGATGGGGATGCGCGGGTCGGCGTCGGGACGGCTCCTGCTCGACGACGTGGTCGTGCCCGCCAGAGGCTCTCCTCGTCCGGCGACTCGCCACGGCCCCCGACCCGCGGGGCGCGGCACCGGGCGCCTGGTTCGGGATCGCCATCGCCGCCACGTACCTCGGGGTGGGGGAGGGTGCCCGGACCGATGTCGCTCGGTGGGCGCTCGATCGCCGGCCCGGCGATGGCTCGACGTCCGTCGCGGACATCCCGAGCGTCCAGCTGCGGCTCGGACGGCTCGATGCCGAACTACGGGCGGCCCGGATCGTCGTCCTCGACGTCGCCCGTCGATGGGATGCGGCGATCGCGGCGCGAGACGCGGCCGGCATGGCCGCCGCGGCCGCGGATGTCGCCCTTGCCAAGCTGGTCGCCACGCGCGCAGCGGTCACCGCCACGGATGAAGCCATGCGGATCGCCGGTGGCCCGGGCTTCCTCAGCGGCCGCCTCGAGCGCGCGTTCCGTGACGTCCGCGCCGGTCTGATCAACCCGCCCCTCGAGGACGTCGCCCTGGTCGGCTTCGCGCGGACGGTCCTCGCCCGCGAGAACGACGCCCGATGAGCCCCAGCCTCGCCCTCGCCGGCCGCGTTCCACTACGGTCCGGGCCACATGATCGTCCACGGCAACCCGGCGTTCATCGAGGCGTTCGGATCGTCGACCGTCGGTCAGCCGGCGCGCGAGGCGCTGCTCGATCTTCCGCCGAAGGCGTTCGAGCTGATGGACCTCGTCTTCGAGACGGGCAAGCCCGGGCGCCTGCGCGGTGACCACCGCCCGTGGTCCGCGTCGCCTCGTCGTCGCGCCACGGCGCGACCCGGAGACCGGCGAGATCTACGGCGTGACGTCCCATCTTCGACCCATCGAGACCGAGCGCTAGACTCGGCTCCCACACCGTCACGTCATTCGGAGGCTCAACCGATGGCCGTCGAAGTCACCACCGACTACCCGATGTTCATCGACGGCGTCGCGTCGCCGTCCGACAGTGGTCGCTGGCTCGAGGTACGCAGCCCGGCGACGATGGAGGTGGTCGGGCGCGTCCCGGAGGGGACCGCGGCGGACGTCGATCGGGCTGTGCTTGCGGCACGCGCGGCCTTCCGCGACGGACGCTGGGCTCGGATGCCGCTGCCGGAACGGGTCGCGGTCATGAACCGGCTCGGCGACCTGCTCGACCGCGACGCGGACGACCTGGCCCGCCTCGAGACGCTCCAGACGGGGACCACCTACAAGCTCCGGCGCGAGTCGGACTTCGCGTTCGCCAGCGACAACCTGCGTTTCTTCGCGACGCAGATCCGAAACCTCGAGGGCAAGGCCGCCTACGAGTACACGGGCACCCACACGAGCTTCGTCCGGCGTGAGCCGCTGGGCGTGGTCGGACAGGTCAGCCCGTGGAACTACCCGATGTGGATGGCGATCTGGAAGATCGGTCCGGCCCTCGCCGCCGGGAACTCGATCGTGCTCAAACCGGCCTCGGCGACGCCATTGACGACCGTGCGTCTGGCGCATCTCGCCCTCGAGGCCGGCGTGCCCGCCGGCGTGTTCAACGTCGTGACCGGGCGGGGCGACGTGGTCGGAGCCGCCCTCGCCGCCCACATGGACGTCGACCTCATCTCGCTGACCGGCGACACCGAGACCGGCAAGCGGATCCAGGAGCTCGCGTCCTCGAACCTCAAGCGCGTTCACCTGGAACTGGGTGGCAAGGCGCCGTTCATCGTCTGCGCCGACGCAGATCTCGAGGCCGCCGCACGTGGCGCGACAGCCGGCGCCCTCATCAACGGTGGCCAGGACTGCACCGCGGCGACGCGCGCATACGTCCATCGCAGCCTGTACGACGCGTTCCTGGCCCGCACCGCGGAACTCTTCGACGGCGTGCGCGTCGGCGATCCGTTCGACGCGTCGACGGACCTCGGGACGCTCATCTCGGCGGCGCAGGTCGCCCGGGCGGAGGGCTTCGTCCAGCGAGCGGTCGCGGCGGGCGCCCGGGTCGTGGCCGGCGGCTATCGCCCCGATGTGCCGGGCTTCCCCGACGGGGCCTTCTACCGCCCGACGATCGTCGCCGACTGCACGCAGGACAGCGAGATCGTCCAGGACGAGGTGTTCGGGCCGGTCCTCGCGGTCCTGCCGTTCGACACGGTCGAGGAGGCGCTGGCGATGGCCAACGACACCCGCTACGGGTTGGCGGCGTCGATCTGGACCCGCGACGTCTTCGTCGCGATGGAGGCGGCCCGCACCCTCAACTTCGGGCACGTCCAGGTCAACGACCACCTCATGGTCACCTCGGAGATGCCCCACGGCGGCTTCAAGCAGTCAGGCTCCGGCAAGGACATGTCGACGTACTCGTTCGAGGAGTACACGCAGGTCAAGCACGTCATGCTCGAATTGACCGGCGAGCCCGAGAAGCCCTGGCATTACACGATCTTCGGCGACAAGCCGGCGAGTAGAGCAAATCGGTGTTGTATCGAGCTCGGGTGGGGGAGTGACGCGCAGGACCACGTTGGCGTACCACCGAGACGGCTGATCGATCGGCCCCGGAACGCCGTTGGGGTACGACGCTCCGGGGAATGTGCCGCGGGCTGACTGGATCCCGGGGGAGGATGCCAACCCGATATGCCTACCGTACGCAACAGAGTCCGTCGAAATCACTAGGGCGGATGCCCTACCGCGCTGCGCGGCGAGACCCGACGGCCTAGTCGAGGTTCCACGATGCGAACCGCTGCTCGCTGTGCCACGTCGACGAGAGGCGTCGTAACGCTTCGCGGACGGTGACGCCTCATGATCAGTCGATGGACGTTCGCGCGCCCCAGGTCCAGAGCACGCACAGACGATCCCTCCGGCCCCATCTGATCGTTGTCGGCGCCGTGCTGGTCGTCGCGATCGCCCTCTCAGGAGTGAGCCTCATCGCGGATCCGACCTCGATACTCACGCTCGGTATGGCGGCTCTGTACGGCGCGGTGGGCACGCTGCTGACGGTCCGCCGACCTGCAAACCCGATCGGTTGGCTCTTCCTCGGGGTTCTGCTGGTGTTCGCGGCGGCGTCAGCTGCTGACGGCCTCGGCGGCACCGCGGTCAGGGCCGGCGCTGCGTTGCCTGCTGGCCTGCCACTGCTCCTGATATGGGTCGAGACGTGGGCCTACGCGGCCCTCTTCGGTCTCTACTACGCGCTCACCCTTGTCTTTCCGCTCGGTCGTCTGCCAGAAGGTCGCATCGGCCGCGCCGTCCGGATCTCTTTCATCGTGCCGATCGCGGCCGTTGCGGCGAGCGCCTTCGGTCCTCATCTCGCCGGCAACTTCAGCTCCGATAGTCTCGGTCGCACCCTGGATAATCCCGTCGCTCTCCTGCCATTCGTGGACGGGATGGCTGGACTATTCGAGGTCGCGACCATCGGGCTCCTTATCGGTGGCATCGTCTCGCTGATCGTCCGGTTCCGGCGAGCGCGCGGGATCGAGCGCGAACAGCTCAAGTGGTTCGTCGCATCGCTCGCGCTCACTGGCGCGGCTATCACTGCCGTGGTGGCTGTCGTCCTCGCCGTCCCGCGGATCGGCACGGGCATCTGGGTCTTTGCGGTGCTTGGCTACGCGACGATCCCTCCGGCCATCGCGGTCGCTGTCCTCCGCTATCGGCTGTACGAGATCGACAGGATCGTCAGCCGCACGGTCGGATGGGCGGTGATCAGTGCGGCACTGGCCGCTGTGTTCGTCTCGGTCGTCCTCCTGATGCAGGCGCTGCTGGCATCGATCACCGCGTCGAACACCATCGCCATCGCCGTCTCGACATTGGTGGTCGCTGCGCTATTCCAGCCGCTGCGCGGGAGGGTCCAGGCTCGCGTCGACCGGCGCTTCAACAGGGGCCGTTACGACGCCGAGCAGACGATGACGGGCCTCCTGCGCCACGTACGGGACGAGGTCGATCTCGGTCAACTCCAGGTCGCCATCAGTGCCACCGTCAGCGAGACTCTGCAGCCTGCATCGTTGGCATTGTGGCTCCGCGAATAAGCGCTTGGCGCCGACACCAGCGGACATCAGCGCGCGATTTGCGACTTGGGCGTCACCGCGGCCGCTGATCACGCAGCGCCAGATCCACAGACGAGATGGATATCACCCGGCCGCGTGGCGCGACGCCAGCGAGACGCCTGAACGATAGAGTCGGCGCCCGACGGAGCGATCGCGAGCCGATCACCGGCCCACCGGGTCCGTCGCGATGCCAGGAGGTGCCTCGTGCGCCGATTCGTCGTCGCCTTCCTTGCTGTTCCGATCAGCTTGCTGATCGCATTCGGGACGGCAACCGCGGACACGTCCCCGAATGGGACGAACTACTCGAGCAGCTCGTCGAGCTGTTCGACGTCTGGCGGACGCCAGGTCTGCACGGACACCAATCTCGATGTGTTCTCGAACGAGGACGGATCGCTCGGTCAGCCGTGCCTCAACATCTCCACATACTCTTTCTCGAGCAACGGACGGTTCACGAGCATCTCCGAAGAGTTCGGCTGCGCCTCGAGTGGCGCGATCACCATCGGAGCGGACTTCTCGGTCACCCTCGACGCGACGCAGATCCCTGTTGAAAGCTGCAACAAGCAGAACTGCACGTCGAGAACGGTGACGGTGGCGGCGAGCGACAGCCCGACCGGACCTGTTTCGACATCGACCACCCGCTCGACCACCACGTCCGGGAACTGCACCACCAAGATGACGACGACCGAGCAGTTCGCCGACCTGGCGGGCACGCTGACCGTCGACGGCACGGCCTCCGCCTCATCGGGCTTCGTCGACGTCTTCACCAGTAAGTCGACCACTCGCTGCAAGTAGGCGGGGAACGGGGACGGCCCTCTGATCGGGAGGGCCGCCGCCCGGGTAGCATGCGGCGATGACGAACCGACGGTCGCGCACACTGGCGAAGTGGACGAGCTGGATCGTCCTGGCGGGGGCCGCGCTTCTTGTCGTGATCGTCATCGCCATCGCACTGGCCAGGCCGTAGCACGTTCAGGCTTCTTAGCCGGTTCGCCGACCGAACCGCAAGTCGCGTGCGCTACGTTCGATCTCGGCCCTGGCTCCCTTTCCCCCGAAGGTGAGCCGGGCCATACCGTCCGCCGGTCGTAGCCCATCAGTCCCATCAGGGTCAGGACTGAAGTACCCCTAACGACACCTGGTGTCGGCTCGTTCTCACCATCGACCCCCGGATCCACGCAGGGAGTACCCATGGTGCATCGATTCAGGACGATCCCAGTCGCAGTCGCAGGTCTGCTCCTATCGGCCGGCGCGGTGTTCGGCTTCGCATCCATGCCCGGTGCGGCCAGTGGCGGCCTCGACAAGGCGACGACCGCGTCGGGGCACACCGTCCCCGCCCGACCCGCGACGGTCGAGGCTCCGCCCGCGGTCGCCCCCGATACGACCGAGACTGACGAGGACGCGACCGTCCAGGACAGCACCGATGGGGCCGGTGGTCCGAGGGCCGGGACGCACGGCGCGGACGTGTCCGCCGTCGCGACGGCAGAGGACAGCACCCCCGAGACGAATCATGGCGCGGACGTGTCCGCGGTCGCCAAGGCCAATGCCGGCCAGACGATCGCCGGGACCCATCGCCCCGCGGAGGCAGGAAAGCCCGCTGACGCCGGCAAGCCTGCGAACCCGGGCAAGCCCGAGTAGCACCACCCTCGTAGCGGACCTCCTCGCTACGGGAACTAGAAGCCCCGGGGTACCCGCCAGGCGGGCGCTCCGGGGCCTTTCGTTGCCGCTCGACGTCAGCGTTGATGCGTCGTCATACCCTGTGATGACGATCCGTTAGCGTCCCTGTAATCCCGGGACATCAGTCTTAGGGCATGTCCGGTCCATCGATCGCAGTCTGGCTGATCCTGGTCGTCGCCTATATCGCGATCGGTCGATTCCGCGGCTCGACATGGAGGTCGATCGTCCGGATGCCCGTGTTCATCCTGGCGGTGGTCTTCGCGGAATTCGCGGGCCCAGCGCTGCTCGCTCGCCACGGCGACCTTCGGATCCTGGTGGTCTCGATGGTCCTCCTGGCGTTCGGCGTGTCGTGGGGCGCGTGGCGGACACTCAGGCCGCGCGACTCGTCGGCTCGGGCCTGATCGCCCGCGGCGCTATGGCCTCCGGCTCACCAGGATCGTGATGATGCCGAGGGCGATCAGTGGCAGCAGGATCAGCCCGAAGCCGCCGGGCGCGACCGTCTGGAACCAGTTCACGACGTTGTGGATGACGTTGGCGACGTTGTTGATGATGTCGGACAGCATGTCTACCCCCGTATGGCGCCCAATGTACGCTGCCGCGAGCGCGTCGGTGTCGTCGTCGGCGTGGCATCATCCGCGTATGCCGCCGATCGACGAACTGACGCGAATCGAGCCCGCCCACCTCGAGCGCCTCGACCACCAGGGCATCTTCACGACCGGACTCCTGCTGGAGCGGTCGGAGACGCCGACCCGCCGCCAGACGCTGGCCGACCAGGTCGCAGCGGACACGACCGACGTCCTGACGTGGCGCGACGAGGCGCTGATGCTCAACCTCGCCGGCTTCGGGCCGAACGAGCACCAGCTGATGATCCAGGCTCGCATCGAAGGTCTGCGCGACATCCTCGACCTCGACCTCGCGACGTTCAGCGAGCGGGTCCGCCGGGCCGCCGCGCGAGCTCGACATGGAGCCGCCGACCGACCTCACCCTCGAGGGTTGGTGGGACCAGGCCAAGACGCTCGAGGACGAATAGCCTCCGACGCGGCTCGACGGGCTACGATTGGCCCGTGAACAGCCTGGCCGGCCGACTCGCGTCCATCCTGACCGCGATCGCGGTGGCGATCGTCATCGTCGCGGTCGCGATCCTGCCGTTCCTGACCCCGCAATGGGTCGCCTTCGAGCAGGGACGAGCGCAGGCGACCGCGTGGACGGGCTTCACGACCGAGGAGCTGCGCACCGCGACCGACTCGATCCTGTCCGACCTCGTCGCTCGGGGGCGACTTCGCCGTCGAGATCGGCGGCGACGCCGGTCCTCAACGAACGCGAGCAGGCGCACATGGCCGACGTCCGGACGGTGTTCCGCGGACTGTGGATCCTCGCGCTCGCCTCGGTCGTCGTGCTGGTCGCCGCCAGCCGTCGGCGTGACCGGGCGAGGACCTGGCGGGCGGTCCGCGGCGGCGCGCTCGGGCTGACGGTCGGCACGATCGTGCTCGGGCGTCGTCGGGCTCGTCGCGTTCGATCAGCTGTTCAGCGTCTTCCACGAGATCTTCTTCCCGGCGGGGTCCTACCTGTTCGACCCGGCGACGGACCGGCTCGTCCAGCTCTTCCCGTTCCAGTTCTGGGACGAGACGGCGATGGTGGTCGGGGCCGTGATCATCGCGATCGCCCTGCTCGTGGCGTTCGTCGCCGGCCGTCGCGCCATGCGGGCGGACGTCACGCGCACCAGCGCCGGACCTGGCGGCGGTCCCGGAACCGGGCTCGTGAGCGCTCCGCCGACCGCCAGGCTCCTGACCGTCGAGCAGGCACGTGACGCGGTCCTCGCCGTGGCAGAGCCGGTCGGCACGGAACGAGTCGCCGCGGCCGATGCGCTGGGACGCGTCGTCGCCGAGACCGTCAGCGCCCGCGTCTCGCTCCCACCGTGGCCGAATTCCGCGATGGACGGCTATGCCATCGTCGCCGCGGACACGGTCGCCGCAGCCGAGGAGCGCCCGGTCGAGTTGCGCGTCATCGGCGACATCGCGGCGGGGGCCGCGCCCGAGGTGACCGTCATCCGCGGAACCGCCGCCCGGATCGCGACGGGCGCCCGGCTTCCCGATGGCGCGGATGCGGTCGTCCCGGTCGAGGCGACGACGCCGCTCGACGCGGAACGGCGTCCCGGTGCGCGAGGGCGCGACGCGACGGGCCCGCTTCCCGCGGCCGCCCTTGTGCACGAATCCGTCGAGCCGTGGTGGCTCCGTCCGCGCTGCCGGCAGCGACCTCGCCGCCGGAGCCGAGCTCGCTCGAGGGCCGGCACCGCACTCACCGCGGCCGCGGTCACCCTCGTCGCGGGCGCCGGCGTCGACCTCGTGTCCGTCCATCGCCGACCCCGGGTCGCCGTCCTGGCCACGGGCGATGAGGTCCGCGCGCCCGGGCCAGGAGCTGGGTCCGGCGGGCATCCCCGATGCGAACGGTCCCGGTCTGCGGGCGCTCGTGACGGCCGCCGGCGGCGAGCCGATCGACCTCGGTATCGCGAGGGACGACCTCGACGACGTCCTGGCGCGACTTCGTGGCGGCCTGGCCGCGGGCGCCGATGCGCTCATCGTGTCGGGCGGCGTCTCGGTCGGACCGTACGACGTCGTCAAGACCGCGATCGAGACCATCGGCCGGATCGACCTGTGGCGTGTCGCCGTCCAGCCCGGCAAGCCGTTCGCGTTCGGCACGACGGCGCGACCCGGCGGCGGAGCGCCGGTCCTGCTGTTCGGCCTGCCCGGCAATCCGGTCTCGTCCGCGGTCACCTTCGAGCTCTTCGTCCGCCCCGCGATCCGGGCTCTCGCCGGCCGCCATGACCTGCTGCGGCCGGTCGATCGCGCGGTCCTCGGCGAGCCCGTCGCCAAGAGCCACGGTCGCCGCGCCTTCATCCGCGTCGATCGCCGAGACCGACGAGACCGGCGCTCCGCGTCCGCGACGCGCGTGGCCGCGTCCTCGTCCAGCTCGCGGGCGGGCAGGGGAGCCACGTCATCTCGGCCCTCGCAGCGGCAGATGCCCTCGCGGTCATCCCCGAGGCCGACGACAGCCTTCCTGCCGGCGCCGAGGTCGCCTTGTGGTGGCTCGACCGCGCATGATGATGGCGAGCGCCTGACAGCACCCCCGCATCCCGACCCCGGAGGACCGATGGAACGACCCCAGCCCCGCGCCGAACGGCGACGGCTCTCGCACATGGATCGCGCCGGCCGGCCACGGATGGTCGACGTCTCGGACAAGCCGGTCACCGCGCGCCGGGCCGTTGCGGAGGCGGCCGTGGCCGTGTCGCCGGAGACGATGAGCCTCGTCATCGACGGTGGCGGCACGAAAGGCGACGTCCTCGGGGTCGCCGAGCTGGCCGGGGTCATGGGCGGCAAGCGCACCTCGGAGCTCATCCCGCTCTGCCATCCGCTGGCCCTGACCGATCTGGTCGTGGCGATCACCCCGGATCGTGCGGCGGGCGTCCTGCGCATCCGCGCCGAGGCCGCGACGACCGGTCAGACCGGCGTCGAGATGGAGGCGATGACCGCGGCGTCGGTCGCCGCCCTGACGATCTACGACATGGTCAAGGGCGTCGAGCGTGGCGTCGAGATCCAGGGTGTCCGTCTCGTCTCCAAGACCGGCGGCAAGAGCGGGACCTGGGTCCGCCAGGCGCCGTCGGAGGCGCCCGCCCACCGACCGAAACCACGTCCCGGTGCACGCGTCGCCGGTCGGGTCGGTTCGAAGCGCAAGGGCGCCGGGTGATCGAGCGGTGACGGACCGCGCGGCACGCTCGGCCCTGGTCATCACCGCGTCTGACGGCGCCAGCGCCGGTGTCCGCCAGGACACGTCGGGCGCGCAGGTCCAGGCGCGTCTCGAAGGGCTCGGCTTCCGGGTCGAGCGCCGCCTGCTGCCGGATGAGGCGTGGGAGATCGAGGCCGCCCTCGTCGAGGGCTCCGACGGCCACGACATGGTCGTCACGACCGGCGGGACCGGGCTGACCCCGCGCGACGTGACGCCTCAGGCGACGCTCGCCGTCATCGACTATGAGATCCCCGGCCTTGCCGAGGCGATGCGCGCGGTCGGGCGAGCGTCGACGCCACTCGCCGACCTGTCGCGAGCCGTCGTCGGCGTTCGGGGCCGGTGCCTCATCGTCAACCTGCCCGGCAGCCCGCGGGGTGCGCTCGAATCCCTCGAGGCGATCGTGCCCGTCCTCGACCATGCGCTCGACACGCTGGCGGGTCCGTTCGATCACGACACGATCGCCGACGCCGGCGAGGTCGAGGGAGGCTGATCGGCGGGCCAGGCCGGGGAGTCCTAGCGGACGAGGAGGCCGATGATGACGATCGCGAGGATCACGACGACCCCGACCAGCAGCCACACCAGGCGTTTGGTGCGCCGGATCTCGGCCTGAAGGACGATCACTGCCTGGTCGACCGCGGGCGCCACGCTCGCCGGCTGTGCTGGCACGGGCACGGGCGGTTCATCGGCGTCGATCACGCCCATCCGGATCAGCTGCCGATCGAGCCGCGCGTCGGCAGGCTGATGGACCGCTTCGCGGGCGATCCGGGACAGCTCCGCCTCGCTCGGCGGTGGGGTCGGCTGAGCCTTTGGCTTGTCGTCGCGCATCCCACGTACCCTAACCGCCGGGCGCAAGAGGAGTTGTGCCTTCGGGACGTCCGGCACTTGGCTGGGGACCGCGACAGCGACATCCTCACTGCACCGGTTCGAACCGTCGGGAGGTGCGTCATGACCATTCTTGTCGCCTATGCGAGTCGCCATGGCTCGACTCGTGGGATAGCTGAGCGGATCGCGGAGCGGCTGCAGCACGATGGGTGCGACGCTGTCGCCCTGCCCGCCAAGGACGTGCACGACGCGTCGGCCTACGACGCGTTCGTCGTCGGGAGCGCCGCATACATGAACCACTGGCTGGACGATGCCCGATCGTTCGTCAAGCACAACCGCGCGACCCTGGCCGATCGTCCGCTCTGGCTCTTCAGCAGCGGCCCGGTGGGGACCGATCTGGTCGACGCCAAGGGCCGTGACGTGATGGTCGCGTCGGAGCCGAAGGAGTTCGCGGAGTTCCGGCCGATGCTCCAGCCGCGCGACGAGCGGGTCTTCTTCGGGGCGCTCGACCCAGAGGCACCGCCGATCGGCCTCGCCGAGCGTATGGCCCGGCATCTCCCGGCCGTGGCCCGGGACGCCATCCCGTCTGGCGACTTCCGCGATTGGGCAGCCATCGACGCGTGGGCGGACGGCATCGCCGCGGGACTTGCCCCGACCGAGGCCTGAGTTCTCATCTCCCGCACCCGGCGCATACTCGATCCATCGGCTGGGAGGCAGGGGCGAGCCATCCCACCGTGGCGGGGCACGCACGTGCCCAAGGAGGTTCCCATGGCGATGATGGCAGTGGCCTTTCCGATCGTTCCCGGGAAGATGGCCGATTGGCGAGCTTTCATGGAAGAGCTGAACGGCTCGCGCCGCGAGGAATTCCAGGCATCCCGCCGGGATGTGGGACTCCACGAGCGCACGTTCCTGCAGTCGACTCCCATGGGTGATCTCGTCATCGTGACGCTGGAGGGCGACGATCCGGTGGCCTCGTTCGGCCAGCTTCTCCAGCGTGACGACGACTTCTCGAAGTGGTTCATCGCGCACGCGGCCGATGCGCACGGGTTCGACATGTCGCAGATGCCCGCCGGAGCTCCGTCCGAGCTGGTCGTCGACAGCGCGCCGACGGCGGTCGCCGCCGGATAGTCAGCGGGTCCGTCAAACCGAGAGGCCGCTCGTCGCCGAGCGGCCTCTCTTCATGGCGGACTCAGGATCGGTCAGCCGCCGCGAACCTGAGCGGCCGTCAGGGTGAGCTTGCCGCTGACCGCGTGGTAGTAGCGGCCCGCTGCCTTCGGGTCCATCCAGACGGTCGAACCCGCGGTGTGAGTGGATGCGAACTTGAAATCACGGTCGCCACTGAACGACCAGTCGTCCTGGAAGATCTGGCCGACCGTCTTGTCGCTCGTCAGGAGGTCCGTGATGATCGACGACAGGCTGCCGCTGCCATTCGCGAACACAGCCTTTGCGCCGGTTCTCAGGAAGCCGGTGCCATAACCGTCGGCTCGTTTCATCGCCGTGGACTTCGACGGATCGGGCTGGCCGGGCTCGGAATTCCCGGACGCGTAGCACAGGTGGTTCAGCAGGACCACCGAGTTCGGCGCGAGGTGGAGCCCGGTCCGCATGTAGTACTGGCCCCAGTACTTCACGTTGTAGTTGCCGTTGCCGGTCGAGCTGTTGAGGCCCATCCCGTTCTTGCGGAGGCTGGAGAACGCACCATACGGGCTGGGGTAGCCGTTGCCGTGACCGAGGTAGATGAAGATGTTCGCGCCGACGGCCGCCGCTTTCACGTGGGTGAACGTGGCTCTCGGGCTGTAGACCTCGGTGACCGACGCGCCGAGCGAGCGAGCCAGGGCGGCGTATCCCTTGGCATGCGAGATGTACTTCGCCGTGTTGCCCTCGACGGGACCGACGACGATGACCACCTTGACCTGCGCCGCTGCGGAGGTCGGGGTCGGTGCAGCGGCGGATCCGCCGACTGCGAATGAGAGCACGAGGATCGCGAGCACCGCGAACCGGATCGATCGATAGCCAGACGCCCGCTGGGCGCCGTTCATGGGAACCTGCAACGGTCTCTCCTCTCTGCCGGGACGCCGCGGTGAGCACGGCGAACGGTGTGTGACGCCGGCCGCGGATATGCGGCGGCTCGTCAGCGCCGGTGGGTCGGCGCGGCCCTGAGGGTCTTGTCGAGTATCCTCGCGGCCCTGACTGATGACGAGCCTGACCTTCCGGCTAACAACGAGAGGCATCCGGGGGGCGCACCAGCGCACCACGAACCGGGAAGGAGTGATCGATGACCGCCCCGACGACCGTCGAGGAATACCTGGCCGGATTGCCGGATGCGCAGCGGGCAGCCCTCGAGGAACTGCGTCGCACGGTCAACGCTGCGGCGCCCGACGCGGAGGAGTCGATCGCGTACCAGATGCCGGCCCTGCGCTCGCACGGCGGTCAGTTCCTGGTGTCGTACGCTGCGTTCAAGAACCACTACAGCCTGTTCCCTGCGAGCGACGAGGTCGTCGGCACGCTCGGTGACGAGTTGACGCCCTACCTCGCTGGAAAGGGGACCATCCGCTTCCCGGCGAGTCGGCCGATCCCCCTGGCGCTCGTCCGCCGGATCGTCGAGATCCGGGTGGCGGAGAATGCAGCGGCGACCAAGCGGAAGTAGGCGACGCGAGGTCGAGGTGCTCGGAAGGAGACGGATGGCTCTCCTGATCCTGGTCGCGCTCCTGGTGCCGCCATTGCTGGCGTATCTCGGGATCATCGGCCTCGGCGTCATGTTCATCGCCGATGTCGTGATCCTGCTGGTGTTCGCCTGGCGGTTCGATCGGGGCCGCGCGGTCGGTGCCCGCGACCCGTTCCTCGACGCGAACCGGCCGGACTTCTCGTCATCGTTCACCAACGAGGTCCCGCCGCTCCCGACAGAAGCCATCGAGCCGCCCGAGGACCGCCCCGGCGCCCTCTGAACCGCTGTTACGATGCGGGAGGTGACCGATGCGACACAGCCGACCTACCGCCTGAGCGAGGAGCAGTTGCTCCTCCGGGATGCCGTCCGCACCCTCGCCGACGAACGAGTCGCGCCGCGCGCCGCGGAGATCGACAAGACCAGCACATTCCCCCAGGACCTCCGTGAGCTCCTCGCCTCGCAGGACATCCTGGCGTTGCCGTTCCCGGCCGCATATGGCGGTCTCGACGCCGACCTGCTGACGGTCTGCCTCGCGGTCGAGCAGCTGAGTCGGGCGTGCGCGACGACGGGACTCATCCTCGCGGTCCATGAACTGGCGTCGCTGCCGATCGTGCTCGCCGGGACCCAGGAACAGCACCAACGCTGGCTGCCGAGGCTTGCGTCCGGGGAGCACCTGATCGCATTCGCGATGACCGAGGCGGAGGCGGGTTCGGACGTCGGCTCGATCCGCATGCGAGCCGTCCGCGACGGAGACGACTACGTCCTCACCGGTTCGAAGCGGTTCATCAGTCACGGCTCCGTGGCGGACCTGCTGACGGTCTTCGCGGTCACGGATCCCGACCCGGCGGCCAGTCGCCATACGCGGCTGTCGTGCTTCGTGGTCGAGGTCCCGACGCCCGGCTTCGAGGTCGCCCGGATCGAGCACAAGATGGGCCTCCGAGGCAGTCCGACCGCAGAGCTCGCCTTCGACGGCGTTCGCATCCCGGCCGAGAACCGGATCGGCGCGGAAGGCGATGGGTTCGGGATCGCGATGCGGACGTTCGACCGGAGCCGGCCGGGCATCGCCGCGCAGGCTGTCGGGATCGCCCAGGGCGCGCTCGAGGCGGCGACCGCGTACGCTCGCGATCGTCACCAGTTCGGCCAGCGGATCGGTGACCTCCAGATGGTCGCGGCGATGCTCGCGGACATGGACGCCGCGACCGAGTCGGCCCGTCAGCTGCTGTACAAGGCCTGTGTCGAGATCGATGCCGGATCGCCCGACGCCAGCCGCTGGGCGGCGCTGTGTAAACTCGTGGCCGGGGACGCCGCGATGCGCGTGACCACCGATGCCGTCCAGGTACTTGGCGGATATGGCTATATCGATGAGTTCCCGGTAGAGCGGATGATGCGCGACGCGAAGATCACCCAGCTCTACGAAGGCACCCAGCAGATCCAACGGCTGGTCGTTGCACGGGCGTTGCTCGGCAAGGACGACTGACCTCGGAGACAGCGGAGGGACATCGACTTCGTGCGCATCGTCGTTCTCGTCAAGCCTGTTCCCGACCCGGCGTCGGCGGGCGAACGTCTCGGCCCGGACGGCCGTCTCGACCGAGCCGCCATCCCGGCCATCGTCAACGGCAATGACGAGTACGTCCTCGAGGCGGCACTCAAGCTGATCGAGGCCGCCGGCGAAGGCGAGATCACGCTCCTGTCGATGGCCCCGGCGAACGCGCCGGAGACGCTCCGCAAAGCCCTCGCGATGGGCGCCCATCGCGCCGTGCTGGTCACCGACCCAGCGCTCGGTGGATCGTGCCTCGTCTCGACGGCGACGGTCGTTGCCGCCGCCCTTCGACAGCTCGAGTTCGACATGGTGTTCGCGGGCATCGACGCCTCCGACGGTGTCGGTGGCATCGTCCCGCCGGCCGTCGCGGCACATCTGGGGCTGCCGTTCCTGTCCTACGCGGCGCGCATCGAACCTGACATGTCGAGCCGGACGGTCCGCGTGCGGCGGATCAGCCCGACTGGCTACGACCTGCTGGAAGCGCCCATGCCGGTCGTCATCGCCGGGACGCAGGCGCTCGGTGAGCCGCGCTACCCGTCGCTCAAGGGGATCATGGCGGCCCGGGGCAAGGAGATCGTCACCCATTCGCTGGCTGATCTCGGGATCGACACGGCCTCGGTCGGCGGGGGCGTGGCCACGACCGCCGTCCTCGACACGCAGTTGCCCCCGGCACGAGCCGCGACCGAGATCGTCCGCGGATCGCCCGACGAGGGCGCCGCCCGCATCGTCGAGTTCCTCGCCGAGCGGAGGATCATCTGATGGGCGCCGTGTGGGTGATCGGCGAACCGGGTCCGGACGGCGGGCTGGCACGGATCAGCGCTGAAGCCGCGACGCTGGTCCGCGAGCTCGCAGCGAGCGCCAAGCGCGATGCGATCGGGATCGTGGTCGCCGCAGATCCGGGCCCGGCCGCAGCCGACCTTGCGACCTATCTGCCGGTCGTCTGGGCGATCACCGATCCCGCGGCCGCGGAGCATGCCTGGTCGTCGGTCGCAGCCGGCCACATCGCCGCGCTCGTCGCCGACGAATCGCCCGACGCGGTCTTCGTCGGGGCGGGAGCGGACGGCCGGGATCTGGCCGGCGCCGTGTCGGCGTTGACCGGGCTCGGCGTCCTCGTGAATGCGACCGCCGTCGACTGGTCCGACACGGGTCCGAAGGTCGAGATGAACGTCTTCGGCGGGAAGCTGATCACGATGTCCGGTTTCACCACCGGCCGCGGGATCGTGACGATCCGGCCCAATGTCGCGACGGCGGCGCCGGCCACCTCGGCCGGACGAGTCGAGGCGCGGACCACGACCGTGACCCAGACACTCCCCGCGGTCCGGGTCGTGGACCGCGTCAGTGAGGCGAACGCGGCCGCCCCGATCGAGGAAGCCCGGATCATCGTCTCTGGCGGACGGGGCGTGGGCGGGCCGGACGGGTTCGAGATCGTGCGCGAGATCGCCGATGCGCTCGGCGGCGCGGCCATCGGCGCGAGTCGTGCTGCGGTCGATTCGGGTTGGATCCCGTACAGCCAGCAGATCGGCCAGACGGGCAAGATCGTGAAGCCCGAGCTGTACCTCGCGCTCGGGATCAGTGGCGCGATCCAGCACAAGGTCGGGATGCGAACGTCGGGCACGATCGTCGCCGTCAATCGTGACGTCGACGCCCCGATCGCCGACTTCGCGGATCTCTTCGTGGTCGGCGACCTGTTCGAGGTCGGGGCGGCCCTGGTCGAACGCCTGCGCGCCCGGTCGGGCTGAACGGGCGGGGGCCGGATCGCATGGAGATCGCCGTCCTGCTGCCGATCGCCGCGTTCATCGCGCTTGCGGCGGGCCTGGCTGTCGTCCTGCGCGGCACCGGAAGGATCGTCGCTCGGACGCGCGAAGTCGAACTGTTCCGGAGCTCGGTCAAGGACCTTGCGGCCCGGGTCGACGCGTCGTTGGGCGGCGCGGCAGGGCAGATCGATGCGGTGCGTCGCCGTCAGGTCGACCCGGATCTCATCGCGGACACGCTGACGGCCGCGATCGACGCAGTCGGGCGCTACACCGACGAGGCAAAGGCGCTGCGCGGCCCACGTCAGGCGACCCAGATCCGATCCGACCTTGTCGCCGACCTCGAGCGTGCCGAACGCGCCCTGGGCATGGTCGAACACGGGACGACGATCATGCTGACCGTCCGCCGCGGACCGCGCGAGCTCGAGGCGCAGACGGCGATCAAGCGCGGCTATCTGAACCTCATCCATGCACGCGAGTCGTTCGCGCGTCGAGCGCTCGAAGCGCAGGACTTGAAGACCGCGGACGAGCCTGCCAAGGCGGACCGGTACGGAACGTGACCTGCTGATTCTGGAACAAACGCCGCCTCTGGTGTCTCAGACAGGTTGACGGTGGCGGAGATGCCATCGAACGGGTGAGGGATCCGCGGTGCGACGTGATCTTGTCGTTCGGGCGCAGTCAGGGGATGTCGACGCGTTCGCTGCGCTGACTCTCGACGCGACGAAGCGCTTGCACGCGACGGCGCGCCTGATCCTCCGCGAGGACGAGGCAGCCAAGGACGCGGTCCAGGATGCGCTCTTCGCAGCGTGGCTGAACTTGCGGAGCCTGCGCGACCCGGATCGGTTCGACGCATGGCTCCATCGTCTGCTGATCAACGCCTGCTATCGAACCGCCAAACGGCATCGAACCCGCGCAGTCGTCGAAGTCAGGGTGTCGACCGATCCCGACCACGCTCCCGATGTCCAACGGGCGCTCGCGACGCGCGACCAGCTCGAGCGCGGCTTCCGCCACCTGTCCACCGAACAGCGCGCCGTGTTGGTCGTGCGGCACTACCTGGGGTTATCGCTGACCGAGACCGCCGACGTGTTGGGCGTGCCGCTCGGAACGGTCCAATCGAGACTCAATCGAGCGACTGCCGCCATGCGCGCGGCCCTCGAGGCAGACGACCGACTCGCCGACCTCGCCACGGAGACAGCGCGATGACCAGACCCGACGAGATCGACACCATCCTGGCCGGCTGGTTCCTCGAAACGGCACCATCCACCGTCCCCACCGAGATCCATGCGAGCGTCATCGCACGGGCGCGATCCTCGCGACAGCACGTCCGATGGAGCGCCACCCTGCGCGAAGCCGTCAGCCGTCCGACGGGCCGACCAGCGATCCGGCTCGCCTCACTGGGTGTTGTCGTGGCGGCAATCCTCGCCACGACGCTGGCCATCTCGGGGTTGCCCGCAGCGATGCCGCCGATCGCCCACCAGTCTGAAGCGCCGAGCCCCTCATCCGCGCCGAGCGACGGTCCGCAAGGATCTCCGATGACGAGCCGGTTCGTTCCGCCCTTCACCTACACCATTCCCGACGGCTCCGGTCTCACAGGCATCGGCGGGATGCCCGGCGCGGTCGCATGGGTCGTCGGTCCGAATCGTCTGCCGGCGGGTTCCACCGGGACGGGTGCCTTCGGTGGCCAGGGTCCCGAGACGGGCAACCTCCGCGGTGTGGTCATCGCGGATGTCAGTGGAGCCTGGGGGCACGGTCCTGATGGTCGCGTCCGATTGCGGTCCGATCCAGCGGGATTCCTGGCCGACATGGACACGCTCCTGACCGGCGTCGACCTGGAGCCGGTCACGGCCGCCACGCTCGATGGCCGGCCCGCCCTGACGGCCCGGACGGTCCCCGGCACGGGTGCAGGTCACGACCTTCACGTCGACGGAAAGATGACCGGCCTGTCGGGTCGCTATGTCTTCATGAGGGGGCCATACCGACTTCTCGTGGCAGATGTGGATGGGAAGACCGTCTGCGTGCAGATCTGGGCACGGACGGAGGAGGACCTGGCCACCTGGCTGCCGGTCGCGCAGGAGTTCGTGGACTCGCTCCATTTCGTCGGCCCCTGAGGCCCGCGAGACCACACCATCTAGTGGTATCCTCGCCTGACACCACCATCCCTAGTGGTCGGAGACGACAGGAGAGCGATGCGCTGCCCCCAATGCGGCGAGCGGGAGACCCGCGTCGTCGACTCGCGTGACCTCGACGATTCAGCGACGATCCGCCGCCGCCGCGAATGCGCGGCATGCTCGATGCGATTTACGACCTACGAGCGCGTCGAAGCCGCTCGGCTGATCGTCGTCAAGCGCGACGGGACGCGCCAGGAATTCGACCGCGACCGGCTCGTGTCGGGGCTGCGCAAGGCGCTGACCCGGCGGCCGGTGCCGGACGGGGCGGCCGAGACCGCCGCCGACGCCATCGAGGCCGAGCTCCGCGCGGCCGGGGTCACCGAGGTCCCGTCGTCTCGCATCGGTGCACTGGCGATGGAGCAACTGCGGGGCATCGACCAGATCGCCTATATCCGCTTTGCGAGCGTCTACCAGAGCTTCGAGGACCTCGAGGCGCTGAAGCGCGAGGTCGACACCCTGTATGCCGAGCGAGGCGACACGATCACGGTCGACCTGCGCCCGAAGGCGCCCGCCCGGTCGCGGGCATGAGCGTCCTGTCGGATCGCGACATCCGGGCCGCCCTCGAGGCGGGCGACGTGGCGATCAATCCGTACGATCCGCACGACCTCCAGCCGTCGTCCGTCGATCTCCACCTGGACAAGAGCTTCCGCGTCTTCCGCAACAACCGATACGCGTTCATCGACGTGCGCTCGCCCCAGCCCGACCTGACGGAGCTGCTGACGGTCGAGGAGGACGAGCCGTTCATCCTGCACCCGGGCGAGTTCGTGCTCGGCCAGACCCACGAATGGGTCGAACTGCCCGACGATCTGGTCGCGCGCTTAGAAGGGAAGTCGAGTTTGGGGAGACTCGGGCTGCTCATCCACTCGACGGCGGGCTACGTCGACCCGGGCTGGAAGGGCAACCTGACGCTCGAATTGTCGAACGTCGCGAACCTGCCGATCGCCCTCTACTTCGGGATGCGCATCGGCCAGATCAGCTTCTTCAAGATGTCGAGCCCCGTCGAGCGGCCATACGGATCGCCCGAGCTCGGGTCGAAGTACCAGGGCCAGTCCGAGCCGACGGCCTCCGCGTTCCATCGCGACTTCGATGCCGGCCGCGCCGGGGAGCCGACGCGCGAATAGTCGATGGCGATGAACGACGCGGTTGACTGGGCGCAGCATCTCGGCGGCGGGACTCGCGTGGCGCTGGTCCAGGCAGGCACCTTCCGCTCGGATGCCGGGACCCTGCTCGGGCCCGTGCCCTGGGTCCTGTGGGGCGGCCTCGTCGAGGACGAGGTCGACGACAAGCGACGTCTCCTCCAGGCACTCAACTGCCTGCTCATCGAGACGAGGTCAGGGCGGGTCCTCGTCGAGACCGGCATCGGCGATCGCGTCGACGAGAAGACTCGGGCGATGCGCTCCTACGAGGGACCCTGGATCGTCTCCGCACTCGAGACCGCCGGCTTCCCGCCCGAGAGCGTGAACGTCGTGGCGATGAGCCACCTCCATTTCGACCATGCCGGCGGCCTCCTGCGCGCCGACGGTGAGCGCGCGTTCCCGCACGCGACGATCGTCGCGCAGAAGGCGGAGTGGGAAGTCGCGCTCGGGGATAACCCGCGTCTGGTCGCGTCGTACGTGCAGCCGGAACTGCGCCTGGTCGAGGCGTGGGGAAAGCATGGCTGGGTCGACGGCGAGCGCGAGATCCTGCCCGGAGTGAGCGTCATCCCCACGGGCGGGCACTCGACCGGGCATCAGGCGGTCATCGTCAGGGGCACCGGCGATGGCGCGCGGACGCTCGCATTCTTCGGCGACCTGCTGATGCGACCGTGGGCGGCCAACCCGCGCTGGGTCACGGCGTTCGATGACTTCCCGTTGGACTCGGTCGCGCGCAAGGCCGAACTCTTCGCCCAGGCCGTCGACGAGGATTGGATCGTCGTCCTCTCACACGAGTCTCGCCACCCGATCGGGCGGCTCGTCCGCGACCGCGACCGCTTCCGCTACGAGGCTCGCTAGTCCTGCGGCGGCAGGATCGCCTCGATCTGGGCGGTCGCGCCGGCCATGTCCAGCGGTGCGCCGACGATCGACCGGATGACCCCGTTCGCATCGATGAAGACCTGAGTCGGCAGCCCATACGCCTTGTAGGCGTGGAAGATCTTGCCCGAGCCGTCGAAGCCGATCGTGTACGGCAGCTGGTATCTCGTGGCATACGCCTTGACGTCCGCCGGCGAGGTCTCCTGGACGCTGACCGCGACGACCTCGAGTCCACGGTCCTTGTAGCGCGTCGCCAGGTCGCGCAGGATCGGCACTTCGGACTGGCAGGGCGGGCACCACGTCGTCCAGAAGTTGACCCACACGGCCTTGCCCTTCAGGTCGGCGAGGCTGATCGGCTTGCCGTCGAGGTCGGCAAGCTGATAGGTCGAGCCGTCGTCATTCGCGACCGAGAACTCGGGGGCGGTCGCGCCGACCTTGAGACCGACCGGCGGTGGCGACGACAGGATGTAGGCGGTGGCCCGCGGGTCGACGGCGGCGGGTCCGTTCGCGGTGGTCCCGAGCGGCGTCGTGATCCCCGACCAGGACGACCGCCAGCGCGATGACCAGGGCGAATGCGAAGACGAGCTGGCGACCGCTGAACGGGCCGATGACCCCATGGCGCTCGCGTTTGTGGCTGAATTCCGGCCGCTCCGCCATCAGATGGCTGTGTTGAAGTTGAAGTAGCGCGGCAGCAGGACGAGCCAGTCGAACACCATCGCGACACCGATGAGCACGACGAGGAGGCCGCCGATGAGCGAGACCGTCTTGCCGTGTCGGATGAGCGGCGCCATGACACGCGGAGCGCGGTCGAAGATCGCCGCCAGGATGAGGAACGGGAGGCCAAGGCCGATCGTGTAGGCGATCAGCAGGACGGCGCCCTGGAGCACGGTCTCGGAGGTCGCGGCCAGGGTCAGGATGCCGCCGAGGATGATGCCGATGCACGGGCTCCAGCCGATCGCGAAGATCGCGCCCAGGCCGAACGATGCGAACCAGCCGCCACGCGAACTGACGACGTGGCCACCGATGCGATCACCGACGGTCGGCGCGGCCGTGCCGCGAACCGAATGACGTGGTACCGGTGGCGGTCGCGAGCGATCCCGCGGCGCCCGCGTCGAGTGGTCGCCAGTTGCGGCTGAGGACGGGGATGTGAAGGAGGCCGGCGAGGTCCAGGCCCAGGACGATGAGCACGATCCCGCCGATCGTCCGCAGTGCCGGCAGGTAGTCGACCAGCGGGCCGGCGGCGAATGTCGCAGTGATGCCGAGGACCGTGAACACGGCCCCGAATCCGGCCACGTACGCGAGTGCATGACGCACCGCGAGCCAACGCGATGGCGTCGCGCCCCGGTGCCGCGCCCGCGACCGCGATCGCCGTCAGCTGGCCGAGATAGGCAGGGACCAGCGGCAGGACGCACGGTGACAGGAAGCTGATCACGCCTGCCGCAAGGGCGACGAGGATCGTGAGGTTCGTGCCGTCCATCGCGAGGTCGACTCAGGCGTCCAGGACGTCGGAGAGCAGTCGGCGGAGCTTCGCCGCGCTCGTCGCGAATTCGATGCGGCGGTCGCCCAGGACGACGACCGGGATCGACGGGAAGTACGCGCGCTCCCAGGCCGGGTCCGTCTCGATGTCGCGTTCGACGAGCGTCGGGTTCGGACGGCCCGAGGCGGCGCGTTCCTGGAAGAGAGCGGCGAGCAGGTCGCGCGCGTCGTCGCACAGGTGACAGCCGGCGCGACCGTACAGGAACAGGTCGGGGAGGGGAGTGTCGTGCATCTCGCGACGGATTGTATGGGAGGGTCGGGAAACGGCCATCCTTCGCCGGTCAGTCGGCATTCTCCGCGATCTTCTGCCTCTTTCACGACATGGTCGATGGCGGCCGAAACGGGCCGCCCGAAGACAACCTGATGACCCGTCCACGCTCAGGCGACGCGTGGTGGCCGTCGTCACGCCGCGTCTTGGGACCTCGATCGCTCCGAATGTCCACCAGCAGGACACAGGGCAGACCTTCGGCCGATCGAAGCGCGGATCGCGCCGGGGTACGATGGGGTCCGCGCCCCCGTAGCTCAGTGGACAGAGCGAGGCCGTCCTAAGGCCTGCGTCGGCGGTTCGAGTCCGTCCGGGGGCGCTTTGGTCCTCCGCTGCACCACGCTCACCTCGCGCCTGTCGCTGGCTGACGGTCAGAGGCGGCCAAGCTCGAGTGGGCCGCGGCTCGCTCACGGCTGACGGACAGTCGCGTAGAGTCGGCCGCCATTGATGATCAGATCCGTTGGGTCGCCATTGACCGGGGTCGTGCTGAGCTGCTTGCCATCGCGGTCGAGGTGCCAGACCTCGCCGGCGCCCACGCACGCGACCCAAACGGTTGTCCCGTCAGCGGCGACGGCGCGCGGCTGATCGCATGCGGGCACTGTCGCGGCCACCGTATCGGACGCCGGATCCAGGCGCGCGACCGAGTCAGAGGCGCGCGAGCCGATCCAGACGATCCGATCACCGGCCGAGATGGAGTCTGGCGCGAAGCGCAGCGGAATGGTCGCGACCACCTTGTTCTTGGATGGATCGATGCGTGAAACAGTGTTCGTGCCCTCATTCGCGACCCAGATGGCGTCGGTGCCCACGGCGATCGCATCCGGATAAGCACCGGCGTCGAGAGGGATCGTCGCGACCAGATCACCTGACTGTGGATCGAGGCGGTGGATCGAGTCCGTGATGTCGTCGACGAGCCACGTGGCCCCGGCGCCGAAGGCGATCGCGGCCGACGGCATCTGGATGGTTCGGTTCACATTGCCGCTCGCGGGATCGATCAGGATCACCGTCTGGTCCAACGCGTCTGCTGCCCAGATCTGGTCTCCGCCGGCGGCGATGCCGGTCGGCCGCCCGACACGGCCGAACGTGCGCGCACCACTCGACCCGTCCGCCGGCAGAGCGACGAGCACGCCGGCGTCGAGCGCCGCGACCCAAAGATCCTTCCCGTTCGCGGCTACGGCCATCGGACCGGCCGGCACCTGGCGAACATCAACAGGTTTGCCCGCTGAGTCGAGACCGACGATCGTGTCCGGGCCGGGTGGCATTGCGGGTCCGGTCGGGCCACGCGCCAAGACGACGAAGACGCCCAAGGCGGCAAGTCCGAGCAGCACGACCAACCCGGCACCTGCGCCGGTCAGGACCATTCGTCGTCGTCCGGCACTGGCCATCGTCGCGATGCTTTGGGCATCGACCGC
Source organism: uncultured Chloroflexia bacterium (assembly GCA_963776385.1). Taxonomy (GTDB): domain Bacteria; phylum Chloroflexota; class Limnocylindria; order Limnocylindrales; family CSP1-4; genus SPCO01. Next base: position 21,540 of record CAVZME010000011.1, on the reverse strand, counting down.
AGCTACGGGCGCGGCATCGGGCCGATCGAGAGCGAAGAGGTGCCACTCGCCGGGAATGCCTTTGAGGACGTGGAGGCCGCGGTCAGCGAATTCGAGGCCGGAGCCCGCGACAAGGTCGTGAACCGTGCTGGAGACCAGAACCTCGCCGCCTGCCGCCGTCGCCATGACGCGCGACGCGATGTGGACGGCAATGCCGCCGACCTTCGGGCCGATGAGCTCCGCCTCGCCGGTATGAACTCCCGCACGGACGGAAAGTCCCAGCCGGGCCGCCTCGTCGAGCATGGCGTCCGCTGCCCGGACAGCCTGCGCCGGCTTGTCGAATGAGGCGAAGAATCCGTCGCCTGCGGTATCGATCTCCTTCCCGCCGAATCTTCGAAGCTGCCGCCTCATCGCCGCGTGGTGCGCGGCTACCAGACGGTGCCAGCCGTCGTCGCCGACTTGAGACATGAGATCGGTCGAGCCGACGATGTCGGTGAAGAGGACGGTGGCCAGGAACCGGCTGTGCTGCTGGCCGCGGCCGGTCATCAGTGGGCCACCTGGATCTGATCGAGCGCCGGAAGAGCGTACGCCGCGTCGAAATCGAACCCGGTGACAGACGTCGACGTCAGGCGCGAAGCCTGTGCGGTCGAGAGAGGCACCCAGGCAACGACCCGCTCCATCGTGTACTGGTCGACGCTCGACCAACACCCGAACGCATCACCGCCACTCAATCCCGAGCACGTCGAGATACGCTCGTCCAGGGAGGGCACCGTCGTGACCGTGTATCCGTAGTGCGCAAGCTGTTCAGGGGTCGCGCCGATCAGCGACGGATTGCTACCCGTATCTGATCCGATCGCGGCGCTCGTCGCCAGTGGCACGAACCAGGCCGTGGCACTGAAGTAGTCGGACCCCCAGCCGAGATCGAACCCGATCGCTCCGTGATTTGCGGGGTCGTCATTTTGGTCGCCTGAACTGAAGTCAAGCTGAATGCCAAGGGGGGCCACCTCGGCGACGAAATCCTGCGCCGCGATGCCGATCTCGGGGGTCTCGTTGCGCACTGGAAACGCGATGTGCTGGCATGCCGGGCTGTCGCAGATGCCGTCCTTGTTGCCGTCGTATGCCGACCGTGCCATCTCGACCTTCGCGCCCGCGATGTCGCCTGATCCTCCTGGCGTCGCGAATGGGTCGTAGTCGGTGAGGAGCCCGTTCTCGAATGCATCAGGGATGGCGTGCGTCTGCGGTACCGCATTCGGGTCGAGGAGAGGGACGATGGTCTTCTTGTCGGTCGCAAGCTCGATCGCGCGTCGAACATGGATGTCGTCGAAGGGAGGAACCGCCAGGTTCATGTTGATGTAGCGGCTGATCAGACCCGGGGTAACGTGAACGCGCGAAGCGACGGCGCTATCGGCGCGAAGGCTTGTCACATCGGCGGCGTTGAGACCCGTGGTGAGCGAGACATCCACCTGGTCAGCCTGGATCGCGGACATGACGGCCGCGTAGTCGCCGATATTGCTGACCTCGATGCGGTCGACGAAGGCACTGCGCAGGGTGTCGGTCGCTCGGTCCCAGCTAGGGTTCCTGATGAGATCCAGGTGGTCCCCGGGCACGTAGCCAGAAACAGGTCGTTGCTGGTCGGCGGGAAGCGTCGGATCCAACTGATTCCGAGCCCTCGATCATGTACGGGCCGGACGCGACGAGGAATGGTCCGTAGCCCTTGTCGTGACCATCCGCCGCTCCCGGCGGGATCGGCGCGGCAAGCGGCAGCGCCAGGCGCGACCCCAGATCCCCGGTCGGCTTGACGAGGTGGATCACCAGGGTGTGGTCGTCCGGCGTCTCCAACCCGGAGATCGCCGACGTCTTGCCCTGGCTGAACTCCGATGCGCCGGCGATCACTTCGGTGAAATACGGCGCATAAAACGTGTAGCCATGGGGGTTTTGCTGGAACGGGTCGGGCCGGAGGGCGCGCTCGAGAGCGCGCACGAAATCACCGGCGACGATCTCCGTGTCGGCCATGGGAGGTGCGTAGTGGATCCCGGACTTGATCGGGAATGTCCAGGTCAGTCCGTCCGCGGAGATCGAAGGCAGGCCCGCTGCGAGATCTGGTTGCGGCACGGCGCCGCCGCCTCGAACCGAGTGCCCGCTGTACGAAAAGAGCGTGCGCAGGAGGCAGCAGCGGAAGAGCTCCAATTGCTCGGCGAACGACGTTGCCTGAGGGTCCCAGGTGGCGTTCAGGCCGCTGTCCGGATTTGTCCCAAATTCGTCGCCGGCGAGGCCCATCGCCACACGCAGCGTCCCACCGGTGGGCGGTGCTGTCGGGGTCAGAGACGACGGGGAAGGTGCAGTCGTGCTGGCGCACGCTGCGACGACGAGCAAGCCAATACAGATCGGGGCGCCGATGACGGACGGACGCCTGATGGTCACGGTCGGTACTCTACGCCCTTGATGCTCGGTTTCTGATGCTTTTGGGGAGGGCGGCCCCAAGGATTTCGAGGCGCGACGACATAGCCGTTTGAAACCAAACAGGCCGCCACCTCGTCGGCGAGCCGCGGATGCGCCACCGGATCTGCAAAGACGGCGCAGGACGGCGCCGATAGCACGCTCTGCCCACTGCGAGGAGGGTAGGGAAACCGTTAGCCCACCTCGAGATACCAGTCCAACGCGCCGCGTTGCTGCTGGGGGCCCGAGTCCGTCCGGGGGCGCCATACCCACGCAGCATCCTCGAAGAAGGGCCGTGCCGGCGGGGTCCACTCGATCGACTCGGGATCGACCGTTCCACCCTTCACATGGACCCGATCAACGAGGAGCTGAACGAGCTCTGCGAGTTGCTCCGGGGTCGCCTTCTTGACGTTTTCGACCATCGTCACCATGACATGCGGGTTTCGGTCGAACGCGAGGAGCTTGTTGGAGTCGGGCAGTTCGGCGAGCATCCTGCGCGTCTCGGCCATCTCGCGTTGGTACTCGTCATCGTCGAGGTCGCCCCACGAGTACAGCTTTGGCAACTTGCCCAAGCGGGCCTCGAGCCGGCGGCGCTTCGTCCCCACCACGTCGGCCTGCGGCACGTCGAGCCGCCGAGCCAACTCAGCGCGGGCTTCGTCGATGGCCCTCGGCGGCAGCCTCATTGTCCCTATCGCCTCGATGACCACCCGCTCCGCATCGTCTGCGGGCAGCGAGGGCGCGTGGCATCGACGGCAGGCGTAGTACCGCCACTCCTTGCCCCGCGAGACGCGGGCCTCTCCGTGCATTGGATGGCCGTTCTCGCATGAGATCACGCGACGGAGCAGATAGAGGCGGTGGGCCTTCGGGCGCTGCCCCGGTCGGAACCGGGCTCTCGCGCCGATCAGGCCCGCGTTGTACGTCGCCTCGTCGATAATCGCCTCGTGATGGCCGGGCCGCTCATCGAGGCCCCGCTTCTCGACCACAAAGCCGAGGTAGAAGCGACCCCGCCTGAGGATGTCCTTGATAGCGTCTCGGGTCCATGGCTCGTAGACGAGGGCGTCGCTTCTGTCGGTTCGGTGGACCTTCTTCGGCCGACGGCGGACGCCCGACGTGTTCAACTCCTCGGAGGTGGCGGTCGTGGAGGTTGAGGAGGCCATCCGCCAGACCAGACGGACGACGTCGGCCTCGTCCGGCAGGACCTCGAGCTGTCGCGGGCGACGGAGGACCCGACGATCGTCGCGGGCGCTCCGGTAGCCGAAGGGATCGTTGCCACGGTGCCGCCCGTCCAGGAACGCTCATGCCGGCTGCACCTACATTGCTCCCCCGAGCGGTTCTTGCCACTAGGGACACCAACCCCCGTCAACGAACGACCGTGCGTCGTAAGGATCCTTTCGCGACGACAGCCAGCCACTGGTTGCACTGTCGTCCGCGATGCACGCGCATGGTCTACATAAGTCGCAAGCGACAGCCGCTAGGCTCAGGCCCGCCTCGGCTCCGGTCCCGGACTCGCGATCCCGCTCGTCATGCGGCCAGCCTGTCCGGGCCGACCGGGCGACGTCCCGCGTAACAGTCTCGTCATCCCAGCGTCTCTATCCCGAGATGAAGAGCATCACGCGCAGGAACGTTGTCGCGGTCGCCCTCAGACTGCTGTCGGTCGCGCTTCTCCTTGGGGCCGTCGCCGTTGACGGTTTCTTGATCGTCAACTACGCCTCGGTGGGTTGGAGCGGTTTCGTCGCCCTCTTCCCGTTCTTTTCGGTCGTGCCGGTGTTCGGGGCGATCGCCGCCTGGGAAGCAGCCGGCCGCGTACTGGCTGGAGGCCAGGCCTCGATCCAATGAGGGACCCCGCGTCATGCGGTCAGCCCTGTCCGGGCCGACCGGGTCTGGTCTCATTCCGTAACGCCCGCTGACAACAGCAAAGACTCACGAGATTACCGACGGCGTACTGTTCGCGCGTGACAACAGGGCGGCCTTCGCGTCTAAGCGGCGAGATGTGGCCCGATGACTGAACCGATCGACGAGCCCGTTGGGGAGTCAAAGCCGCCGCACACCTACGAGTCGGCGGTCCCTGCGCCGCTGGTCTCGATCCTCGCGGACTCGTCGGGGGTTGCACGAAGCTCACGCCGCTTCATCATCGTCGCCGTTGTCGCGATCGCAGTGTTGATCCTCGGTGTCTTGTTACCGGCCCTCGGCGCGAGCGGCCCGCAGGGTCCGTCAATTCCGGCAGGGACGATGGCTTTCGGGCGCCCCGGGTCGGGCTGCGCGGTGGAGGACGCGGCAACGACGTTCCCGTCTTCCACGGGTTTCGTGGCCGCGGCACAGCTGACGCGCCGAGTGCCGAGGGTGAGAATGTCACCGCCGCCCTGACGTTCCCGGATGGCCGAACGGCAACGACTCAGCAGACCCTCGACTCGTCCGTCTTCTGTCTCTTCCAGGATGTCTCCCCGAACCTCAAGCCTGGACACTACGTTGCGGAGTACCGCTCCGGGAACGAGGTCCTTGCTCGAGGGGAGTTCACGATCGCGCCGTGAGGCTCGACGGCGCTGGGCTCGAACGGCGTCGGCCCCGGTCCTGGACTCGCGATCCCGCGTCATGCGGCCAGCCTGTCCGGGCCGACGCAGGCGGAGTAGGCTGCATCGTGATGAAGGTGAAGCGCCCAGAACGCCCCATCGATCTACGGTACGCGCTCCAGTTCCTCGGCGGTCATCGACTTCCCGGTCCGCTTGCGCCACTCATCCTCTATCCCGGGGACGTGTGACGTGAAGTCCCTTTATGGCGCGTTCGCGCTCGTTGTGGGCCTGATCTCGTTAGTCGCATTCATCGTGCGTCTGTCGATCACGCTGGCAGTGGTCGGGCGGCGGTTCCGCCAGCTCATCGCCGATGCGTTCTCCCAACCACCGTCGGCCAGCGACCCGGTGCTGCGGACGCCGGTCGAGATCGGCTCCGAATCGCCGGACAGTGGCGGGTACTGGGCCGACAGGGAGCGTTCATAGCCAGACTCGCGGTCCCGCGTTAGGCGGCCAGCCCGTCCGGGTCGACCGGGGTGCTACGGTGCGGGAATGACAACGACGGCCCGGACCCCACGCATCACGGGGCTCGCGTCGCGGTGCTGACCGTCGCTTGACCGTGTCAAGGCGGGGCAGGTGATCCCGATCAAATGGCGACTGGTGGACAGTGCCGGTACGCCGATCACCAACCTCTCGACGGCCGGCGTCACCGTTGCGACGATGTCCTGCGCCCTTGGGACCACGACCGACCAGCTCGAAGAGGTGGCGGCCGGCTCATCCGGCCTCCAGAACCTCGGAAGCGGCTTCTACCAACTGAACTGGAAGTCACCCTCGACGTACGCAGGTTCGTGTAAGACCCTCCGCCTGCTCATTGGCGGAGTCACGCACGAGGCCCTCTTCCAGTTCACGAAGTAGAAGAGGTTCCCCCAAGCGGGCCGAGCGGTGCGTGACGCCCGTTCTGTGCCACCTGGGCCTTCCTCAAAAGGGTTGCTGATGGCGGAGGGATGCAGCCGGCCGGTCCGCGAAGATCCAAGGGACGACCGCTCCGCTGAATCTCGCACGATCGGGTGATCGTGTCGGTTTGGACGCAAGGCCGGTGAGTGCGACGATCCGCCGCTGGCTCGGACGCGAGCGGGGCCGGCGAAGAACACCCTTCACCTGCGTGCCTGAGCCGAGGTTGACGCCAGTCGACACCCGCGCCATTTCGCGTTGGCGGGCTCGTTGCGCTACGTCCGGAGCTCGAATACCGGGCGGGTGGCGGCGGCGCGATCGGGGTCGTTGAGCAGCTCGGGGCCGACGATCCCGAAGAAAACTCGCGCGAACAGCCTGCCGACCCATGGCAGGCCGGCCACGAAGCCGGGCAGGGTCTCACGGAAGAAGGCGGTCGCAGCGGCTCGGTCGAGCTCGCGAGCGGTGACGTGGTCAGTGCGGCCGTGCAGCCGGAAGTCGGCCTCACCCGCGGCGCGCAGGTTGCGGGTCCACTGGACGTCACCATAGGCGCCGATGACGTAGCGGCGGCCGTCGAGTTCGACCACGGCGACCGGTGCCGTTCGAAGCTGGCCGCTCGTGCGGCCCCGAACGGTCAGGAGGCCGTTTGGGCCCATCGATACGCCGAGGCGCAACAGCGCGCTCGTGAGCGAGTTGGAGTGGCGCACGAGGGCGGGTGCCTGACGTGGGGAGTGTGTCATCGTGAAGTCCTCGGTCACGTTACGGGTGATTGCTTTCGTCAACTGTCTGACGGACCCTGACCGGAGAACGTGACCGATGACTGATCCCGACTGGCTTGCCGAGCGCTTCGAGGACCACCGTTCCCATCTGCGGGCGGTGGCCTATCGAATGCTCGGCTCGATGGCCGAGGCCGACGACACGGTCCAGGACGCCTGGCTCCGAGCGAGCCGCGCGGATGCGGCCGTGGTCGATAACCTCGGCGGCTGGCTGACGACGATCGTCGCCCGGCTGGCGCTCGACCGGCTCCGCTCGCGAGCGGCGCGGCGCGAGGAGCAGCTGAGCGTTCACGTCCCGGAGCCGATCGTCGACAGCGCCGACGGCGTCGACCCGGAGCACGAGGCGATCCTGGCCGACTCGGTCGGGCTGGCGCTGCTCGTCGTCCTCGAGACGCTAAACCCGGCCGAGCGCCTGGCGTTCGTGCTGCACGATACGTTCGGCCTGTCGTTCGACGAGATCGCACCGATCGTCGATCGAACTCCGACCGCGACGCGCCAGCTCGCGAGCCGTGCTCGCCGGCGTGTTCGCGGCGCAGAGCCGCATTCGACCGTCTCGCGAGCGCGCCAATGGGAGATCGTCGACGCCTTCCTCGCTGCTGCCCGAGGCGGCGATCTCGAGGCGCTCGTGGCGGTGCTGGATCCGGACGCCGTGGTCCGCGCCGACGCGGGCACGACGATCGGCGTGGCCGGACGCTCGCGTGAGGTACGAGGTGCCAACGAGGTTGGGAGGCAGGCCCTCGCTTTCGCCCGCCTCGCGCCCGGCGCCCGACGTGCGATCGTCAACGGCGGCCCCGGCCTGGTCGTTTTCGCCGGTGATCAGCCGTTCGCAGTCCTCGGCTTCACCTTCCGCGACGGAGGGATCGCCGAGATCGACATCCTCACCGATCCGGCGCGGCTCGCCCGCGTCGACCTTTCCGCGGTGACGTCACCTCTGGCGTAGGCACTGGACAACCTCCGCGCACCCGTTTGTCGAGGTTGGGACAACACTAAGTTGCCATGGTGTGGCGTCGATTTGCCCCGGTCGTCGAGCCCTGACGAACTCAGGCGCGAGTCAGAAGTGCCAGCCATGCCTCCGCCCCGCCTCCGGGCAGCCGGGCTGCGAAGCGCTCCGCCACGATCGAGTCCACAGTCCAACCGGTCGCGAACGTCGCGCGTATCTCAGCCTGAGTCACCCGGCGGGGACCGAAGTCGCCCGGCTGGTTCTCGCTGAAGCAGAGCAGGACATACCGGCCGCCGACCCGCAGGATTCGCTTGATGCTCCGCTCGAAGCGGACGCGATCGGCGTCCGAGAACGTGTGAAAGAGGCCGCAGTCGATGCCAACGTCGAACGTTCGTTCCAACGCCTCGAGCGCGAGGGCGTCGGCCACCAGGAACGTAGACTCGATGCCACGGAGCCGAGCCTTCTCGTCCGCCCGGGCGATAGCCGTCGGCGCCGCGTCCACCCCAACCACCGTGACACCACGCGACGCGAGGTAGAGGGCGTTCTCACCCGTCCCGCAGCCGAGGTCGATCACCCGACCAGCGATCAGCCCCTGCTCGGCCAGACGGACGATCGCCGGCTGCGGTCGTCCGATGTCCCACGGAGGGACTCCGGTCCGATAGGCCGTGTCGAACGTCATGGTCCGCACGATAGCGCGGCCTGGAGATCGGCGACCTTCGGTATTGCGGTGCCCTATACGGTATGACGGGTCCGGATCGGGTGGTGCGAAACCCGCGCCGCCAATCTCGAGGGAGAGACGCCAAATGGTCGAGTTCGGCATCCACCTGGGCGTCGCGGTGTCGGGCAGGACGCCCCAGGATCTGCTCGAGCAGCACCTTACTTGGCTCCGCGCCGGTGAGGGTGCGCTGACGAGCGTCTGGGTGTCCGATCACCTGCAGAGCGAGAGCGGGCCGCTCCTCGAAGGCTGGACGACCCTGACCTACCTTGCCGCGCTGGCTCCCAGCTACCGCGTCGGTCACCTCGTCCTCGCCCAGAGCTTCCGCAACCCGGCTTTGCTCGCGAAGATGGGGGCGACCCTCCAGCATCTGACCGGTGGACGATTCGTGCTCGGGATCGGGGCCGGCTGGCGTGCCGAGGAGTACGCCGCGTATGACTACGACTTTCCTTCGGCCGGAACCCGGATCGAAGAGCTCGGCGAAGCCATCGACCTGGTCCGCACGATGTGGACCTCCGATCCTGCGACCTACGCGGGAAGGCGCTACCGGGTCACCGAGGCACGGACCGGACCGCGCCCCGACCCGGTGCCGCGGATCCTCATCGGAGGCCAGGGCCCAAAGCTCATGCGGCTCGTCGCGGAGAAGGCCGACATGTGGATCTGGGACTACCCGCTCGAGACCTGGCGCGTGCCTTACGAGCGGCTTGTCCGAAGCTGTGCCGATGTCGGCCGCGATCTCGCCGAGATCACACTGGCCTGCGAGGCCGAGGCGCATTTCCCGGCCGATGCGGCCGACTTCCCGGCGCCGTACTGGAGCGGCTACCTGGACTTCATGACGACCCCGCTGGGGCCGACCCCCCGGGACGCAATCGCGCAACTCCGGCCCTTGATCGACCTCGGTGTCTCGGAAGTCATCATTGGGTTCGAGGACCTGCGGACTCTCGAGCGCTTCGTCGCCGAAGTCGTCCCGGCATTCCGTTAGGTGCCGGGCTCGATAGGATCCGTGACTCGCCGAATCAACTGGCACACCATCCAGCCGTAGTCTGCGCAGAGCCTGCGGTGACAGCGGGATGGCCCTGCTCTGCCACTGCAGCACCAACCGCGCGGCCGAGCCGCACCCCCGCGACGCTCTGCGGCAAGCGCGTCAGTGTGTGCCGTGTCATTTCGCCCCGGCTCCGGCCCCGGGCTCGCGATCCCGCGTCATGTCGCCAGTCTGTCCGGGCCGACCGGGGCTAGGCCACCTTCAATGCGTGAAGCTCGAAGATCTCCTGCCGATGCGGCGGAGGCAGCTCCAGTCCCGCAGCGGTGAATACTTCCTTGACCGCCGGCTGGAGCCGTTCCTCGAGAAACCGATCCCACGCGGCCCGGGACTCCCAGACGTCATAGGCGACCCACGATTCGAGGCCGACGCCCGCCGCGTGGAAGATCAAACCCGCTGCCGGGTTGTTCTCAAGGTCAAGCTTCTTTCTCACCTGGTCGTAAAGCTCCGACGTCATGACGGGGTTCTCTTCAAGCAAGGCGACAGCCATGCGACCCTCCTTCCGCGAGAGCCAGCATATTCTCGGATTACGCGCTTAGATTCTCGGGCGTGCGGCCAGCCTGTCCGGGCCGACCGGGGCAGACGTTAGCAAGACGGCGTCTGTATAGGGTCCGCGATGTGCCGCCGTCGAATGACGCCGGCCGGCGAAAGGACGGTCGTCGTGGTCACCAACATTCGACGAAGCTCCCTGTTGCTGGCCGGCCTCTTGGGTATGTGTCTGGTCGGCTGCGGCAACTCGGCATCACCGGCCCCTTCGGCCGTGACCGCTCCGTCCGCGTCCTCGGCATCGACGATGGCGTCGGCCGCTTTGGCATCACCGATTCCCTCGGCTACGACCGCTCCAACCCCGAGACCGAGCCCGGTCATCGCGGTGCCGTCCGAGTCGTTTGTTGCCTATCTCGATGGCTACGGGCAGCGGTTCACGCCGGCCCCCGTCCCGGCGACCGGAATCGTCTCCGCGCAGGCAGTGATCGCGAAGCTGCGAGCGGACGGCTTCCCGCCCCTAGCTTCCGCCGACCCGGTCGCCCAGGCACCGATCTATGGCATCGTGACCTGCGTCGATCCGTCGAAGAACTGCGCCAAGCGGGGCCTCGTGAGGCCCGGTGAGAGCTTGGCCATCTGGCTCGTGGGGTACCCGACCGTGCCGGGAGCGAATGGCGGCACCGCCTGGGCGACGGTGGATGCGAAGACGGGCGCGTTCATCAATGGCGACGGCCCACCCGGGGGGTGATGTCCCGACTCGCGATCCCGCGTGACGCGGCCAGGCTGTCGGGGCCGACCGGCGTATCGGTGCTGGCCTCCCAGATCAGGACTGTTCGAGATGCCATCCCACCTGACCACATTCTGTCCAGGGAGTGTCCACCATCCGCGCTCGGCCACCGGCCAAGGAGGGCGCGGTTGCGTTTCAAGGCCGGCGCCGCACTCGGCGGGTCGCCGCGAACCTGACCCGAAACGTCATCCATAGGGGATCACGATCTCGGAAGGCACCTCTCGACGGGTTGAACCCGCGCACCCCGTCGACTTTCCGAGCGCGAAGACTTCGGCACGAGCGTCGCGCCTCGCGTTCATCCGTCCAGTTGTGGGGTCGAACGCTAGCAGCTACGATCACATCAGACGGTAACTCCGCGAGGCCCTCGTGGCGGCGAGGCGCACCCGGGGGCCGAGATCAACCGAAGGCGACAGCCATCAACAGGGTCCGGGACTACGCCCAGCTCGAGCGCGAATACATCACCAGCACGATGAGCCTCCGCGAGCTGTGTCGCCGCCACGGCATCACCGCCCATTCCGCAGTCGTCGTCCAGGCGCGGGACGGCAAGTGGGTGGAGAAACGCGAGACCTACCGATCCCGAGCTTCGGCGTCGTTCATCGAGCGCCATGCCGACCGTGCCGCTGCCCGCGAGGCGGAGCTGCGCGACCACGCGATCGAGGCCATCGACGAGGCGATCACAAAGTCCCGGGCGGACCTCCAGTCGACGGAGATGAAACTCGTCGACGGCAGGTGGGTCGAGGTGCCGGTCGTGCTGGTCGGCCCCCGCGACCTGGCACTCTTGGTCGACCGACTCCAGGTCCACTTCGGCCGGCCGTCAACGATCAACGAGGGACGCGAGTTCGTGGCCACGGTCGGCTCCAAGGCGCTTCCGATCGACGCCCTCCGGAGCATCGTCGAGCTGACTCGCGGGCTCGAGTCGCCACGAAGTGAAGGGTCGCCGCTGCCGCGATGGCCGAGCGGGCGGGAACGCTAGAGCCGTAACGTTTCCCGGACGGCGGCGCCGAATGCTTCCAGAGATGAGGCAGATCGTTCGCGGCTATCGACGAAGGACCGAGCGTCGCAGACACCAGGAAATCGACCCGACCGCATCGTTCGAGTACATCGAAAGGGAGACTTCTGTGGCTGCCAGAGACTCGCGGATCTACTTGGCATGGATCGCCGTCGCATTCGCCGTCCTCGAGGTCGGCTCGGTGGTCCTGATCGGCGTCCCGGCGATCTTGGGACTGGTCTTTGCGGGCCTGTTCGCCCTTGGCGCATATCGGCTACGTCGGGGTGACATGGGCGGCGTCATCCTGGTGGGAGTCCTCTGCCTGATCGAGGTTCTCGGCGTGCCCTTCTACACGCGACCGACGATACTCCATGTCCTCCTTCAAGCCGGAGGTCTGGTGCTCGGCGTGGCTGGTGTCGCCCTCGCTGCACTCGCCTTCCGCAACGGGCGGGTCGTGTCGCCAAGGTGACCGCGTCTCAAGTCGTCACCGCCGCTGATCCGCCGGCCACCGCAGCACCGCGAGTCGGATCGGCGATGACGCGCCGACGACCGAGTCGCTGGGACGTGGCTCGTAGCGCAGTCATCGGGGTCGTCCTGGCCCTCAGCGTGATGGCTTCGATGAGCACGCCGCTCTGGCTCATCCCGCTCGCACCGTTCGCGGTCGTCGGGGCGATCCTCGTGCTCCGTCGGCCAGCCAACCCGATCGGCTGGATCCTGATTGGGCTGATCTGCGCCGCGTCATTCGCCTTCGCACCCATCGGCTCCACTCCGGCCGCGTTCTCCGACGGGACGGCCTCGCTCCAAGTGCAGGTACAGGCCGTCGTCGCGGCCTCAGTGGCGGGACCAGCCCTCTTCGTCCTGCTTCTAGCACTGACGGTGGTGCTCCCCGCCGGCAGCTTGCCGATGGGCTCATGGAGACGGCGATCCCAGATCGCCATCGGCCTCACCGTTGTGATGTTCGCCGTCTCTGCGTTTGCGCCATTGCTCAGTGGTCTGTACTTCGTCGGGTCCGAGGCAAAGGCCAGTGTTCCGAACCCGATCGCCATCGCGCCCGGGTCGTCGTTCTGGACGGCCTGGCAGGCGGCGTCGTTGACCGTGATACTCGGGGCCTTCGCCGCTGGCGCGACCTCGATGGTCGTCCGTGCCCGTCGCTCGACCGGGATCGAACGCCTCCAGTCCCGGTGGATCGTCTCGGCTCTCGCAGCCGTGACGATCTCCGTCATGATCGGGGCGGTCACAGGGGAGTTCGTCTTCGCTGGGGTCACGGAGCCGCTGATCCCGATCACCATCGGGATCGCGGTGATGCGCTACCGGCTCTACGAGCTCGACCGGATCGTCAGCCGGACCATCGTGTATGCCCTGGTCTCACTGTTCCTCGTCGTCGTATACGCGGGCTCGGTCCTTGTCCTCGAGGGGGTATTCGCATCGATCGCGCAGGGCAACTCACTAGGTGTCGCCGCCTCAACGCTCCTCGTGGCGGCGCTGTTCCAGCCAGCCCGGCGACGCATCGGCACCGCGGTCGATCGTCGCTTCGACCGGGCGCGGTTCGACGGCGAGCGGACGGCAGCCCTGTTTGCGAACCGACTCCGAGACGAGGTCGACCTAGCGCGAATCGCCGCAGACCTCGTGAGCACTGTGGATCTGGTCGTTCGGCCGACCGTCGCGGACATCTGGATGCGTCACCCGAGCGTGTCAGGACACTGACCTGGGAGACGTTCCCGATTCGTTGCCGTCGACGATAAGCCAGGTGACTCGGCTGCGGGCAGGGTCAGGGTCGGGATCTGCGTGGGCGTGGGCGTCGGGGTCGGGCTCGGGAGGTCGAGCAACGCGCGTGGCGGCGATACACCGGCCGGGATGTACAGCTCTGAGAACGGGCCACCCATCGCGAGGACCGTGCCATCAAGGAGGAGGGTGGCCGAACCTGCGCCGTAGCCGGGGATGCCCCCGAGCGTCGTGGTCCAGGACTTGGTGGCCGGGTCATACACTTCGGCGAACGTCTTGTCCGAGGCACGCCCCACCAGGACCGTCCCATCGAGCAACCGTGTGGCCGCGGTCGGCGCGGCTTGGACATGTCCCGCCCGAGTGGGGGTCCATTTTCCGGTGGACGGGTCGTAGGTCGCCGCGTACTGATGGCGCACCACGAGCACCGTGCCGTTCTGCAGGAGCGTGGCCGTGATGTGGTCGTACCGCTTGTTCCCCGTCGCGGGCAGGCTCGCGGTCTTGGTCCAGGTCCCTGTGTCGGGATCGTAGAGCTCCGCCGAGTCCGTCGCGACATCGCGAACGTCGCCGCCCGCCACGAGCACCCGGCCATCGGGGAGCAGGGTGGCCGTGGTGTTGTAGCGCGGCGTGGTCATGCTGCCCGTGGCGGACCAGGTCCCAAGGTCGGGGTCGTAGAGCTGGGCGCCGACATCGTCGGTCACGAGGACGCGGCCGTCGCGTAGCAACGTCGCCGACGCGAGGGCAGTGCCGCGGACCATCTTCCCAGTGGCGGCCCAGGTCCCCGTGGCCGGGTCGTACAGCTCGGCGCCACCGCTCCCGCTTCCGTCACCCGGGGCGTCGTCGAGCGCATCACCCACGAGGACCTTGCCGTTGCCCAGCAGCGTCGGGTCGAAGCCATCCTGGGGATGGATCATGCTGCCAGTGGCCGACCACGTCCCGGTTTCTGGGTCGTACAGCTCGGCGGAGGTCGGCGGCTTGGCCTCACCGACAGCGCCGCCCGTCGCGAGCACGCGGCCGTCGAGGAGCCGAACCGGGGTGGAGCCATTGCCCGGCGTGACCATCGGCGCCGTGGCGATCCAGACGCCGCCCGGACCTGCGACCGGCGGAGCCACATCTGTCGGGGCCGGCGAGGCAAGGGCCGTCGGAGCAGGTGGTGCAGTGGTCGGTGGCGGCGTCGCGTCAGCAGCCAACGAGGGCTCTGGCTCCGGCGGGACCAGCGACGGCAGGCGAACCAATCCGGAGCCCGCCGCCAACGCCCCACCCACGAGCAACAGCGCAGCGGCCGCGAGGAGGGTGAGGCCGCGACCGCGGCCGAACCGTCCAGCGCGACGTGGCGAGACCCGTGGATGACGCGTGGCACCCGGCTGGGTATCGGCGATCGCGGCATGGGCGATCGACCTTGCCTCGAACGGACCAACGCTCAAATCGGCGTCGGAGCGGATGGCGGCAGCGACGCGCCGCTCGAACTGGTCGAAGTCATCCATCGCTGAGTTCTCCCCGAAGCCGAAGCAGCAGGCGCGATAGCCGACCGCGGGCGCCAGACGAAGACATTCCGAGCGCACGTCCGATCTCGTCGGAGCTGAGCTCGGCCACATAACGAAGGGCGATCAAGGCACGGTCGGTGGGATCAAGGGACGCGAGGACGCGGCGCAGATCCGAGTTCGCGATGCTGTCGGCCAGAGGGTCCGAGCGGAGGTCGGGGACGACTTCGAGCTCAACGTCGCGAACCGAGATCAGTTGGACGCTCGGCCGACGCGATCGCATCGTCCGGCGGGCCTCGTTCGCCGCGACCGACACGAGCCAGCCGCGAATCTGGTTCGGGTCCTTGACGTCGCCCATCCGACGCCAGGCGATCGCCCACGCCGCCTGAGCCGAGTCCTCCGCCAGGGCAGAGTCTCGGCAGATGACGTAGGAGACCCGTAGCATGTCGCGGTGATGTCGCGAGACGAGCTCCGTGAATGCCGCTTCGTCTCCTGTCGCGGCGGCATGCACGAGTTCCGCGACTTGCACCGCCATCATGCTCACCATGCCATAGAGATACCGCTCCAAGGTGGATTGATTTCAGGAGGCGTCCGAATTGATGAGAGTTCCATGGCGCCGAGTCACAGTCCATCCGCCTGATCGAACTCGTCTGGGCGTCACGCGACGCTCGCCTACCACGCCAGCGGGAGAGCGGACGCGACGACAGAGTAGGGAACTGTCAGCCGACCTCGAGGTACCAGTCGAGGACGGTGCGTTGCTGCTGGGGGTTCGAGTCCGTCCGGGGGCGCCAAGACCAAAGTCCCGGCCTCGGCGAAGAACGGTCGCGCTTCGGGTCGCAGTCGGACTTCAATCTTGCGGTCGCTCGTCGTGACCTCGTCGAGCTGACCGTTGCTCCGGATGCGCTCCCATACCCCACCGAGGAACCGGCTCTGACCAGCGGAACGATGAGTCAGGGCCAGACGCGGCTACTGCCCGGCACCGCCCGTCGCCGGACCCGTCCACCGCTCCTCGGCCTCCGTGACTCCGTTGCGGAGCCACTCGAGACCCTCGATGGCACCGTCGAGACTCTCCCTGATCAGCCGGGGCACGTCCCCCACCGCGGCCGCGGCGAGGGTTTCGATGGCGGCGACGTCGACCCCGACGTCATCACGCAGGGTCCGTTCGCCCAGTACCTCCATCGCGGTCGGCAGGAGCGCTTTGCACATGGCACCCACGACGGCCCGGTGGACCAGGTCCTCGGGCATGCTGCCCCACTGCGGCGCCCATGGATCGTCGTCGTCCGTGGATCGCGCCAGCACCATCGATGTGGCGTTCACCTGGACGTTGACGAGCTCGTCTACCCAGCACGGCGACAGCCACTCTCCGAGCAGCATCAGGGTCCGCTCGCCCAGCGCCCAGGACGTACGGCGCTCGGAGAACGCGACCGGGCCGTTGTGCGTCAGCGCGGTCCACACCGCCGCTACCGACATCGAGCGGCGCTGCGATGCGCGGGCGAGCCACAGCGCCACGTTGCGGTAGTAGGCCTGCATCTTGCGGTACACCGGACCGCCGTCCTCAGCGAGCGTGTGCAGGTTGATACTCAGCCAGTGGTGCCAGGTCGAGTCGCAGACAACCCGTCCGAGCCCGACCGGATCTCCGTCGTACGCGCTCACCAGGCCGAACCTCTTGGGCGGCAGGGCCGGTCGGAACAAGATGGCACCAGCCAACTGTCCAGGCTCGACGATGTCCAGGTACCGCGGGTTGGTGGTGTACCCGAAGGCCACGATGCTCGGGCGCGGCCGGACCATCGCCTCGGTGGCGGGCCCCAGCGAGAGTGCGAGCACCTTCGGAACCGCCTCCGGGTACTCGGGGCGTTCGTACCCGGGGATGCCGAGCGGACGCTCGAGGTCGACCTCATCGTCAGGTACAAGCTCACCCTCGTGCATGTGGTCGGGGAACTCGGTGATCGGGCCCTCGCCGGAGCACATCAGAGGGTGCGGCCGCCGGAGCGACAAGAAGGGCAGCGACCCGGTCACGCGCTTGGTCACCAGTTCGACCGGCTGCAGCAGCCTGTCGGTCTCGTTGGGCCAGTCGGGATCCGGCCCCTGCCAGGTCTGGTTCTTCCGCGAGCCGTCGCGGGCGGGAACACCGTCCGCGATACGCCACCGCCGCATCGTTCGGACCCGCGGGATGCGGTGGCACAGGGAAGCGCCGAGAACGCCATGGTCGCCGGTGGCGAACACGCCGCCACCGCGCTCCATCCACTCCGCAAGGACGAGTGCCTCGTCGTCCTCCAGGACGTACGGCGGGCCGATCCGCGCGTCGGTGTCCAAGGGCCCGCCGTCGTCGAGGTTGGGCCGGTCGGCGAAGATCCAGATCTGGTCCCACTCGTCGATGTGGAAGCCATCCTGGTCGAACCTGAACCCCACGTGCAGGACATCGCGTCCGTCTCGCG
Organism: uncultured Chloroflexia bacterium; assembly: GCA_963776385.1. Lineage (GTDB taxonomy): Bacteria > Chloroflexota > Limnocylindria > Limnocylindrales > CSP1-4 > SPCO01. The sequence goes on along the minus strand of CAVZME010000011.1, from coordinate 4,310 downwards.
ATTCGTCGGCGATGGAGGCCTCTCGGGTCACGATCCCGAGCTCGACCTGTGCGGGGCCCCAGCCCGGGTCAGTGAGGGTGTCGAGCACATAGCCCAGTCCGAACTCCGTGGGGCCCTTGTCGAGCCGGATGCGACCGTCGATGACCACAAGGATCCTCAGGACAGGCGCGACGGCGTAGGTGTGCGTCGCCAGGTCCGGGGAGCGTGTTGCGTGTGCTGACATGCGCTGGTCCTCCTGTCGCTTCGGGAGGCGGAGGACGGCACCGCGGATTGGGAAGCGCCGCCCGAGGATTGTCGGTCACGCGTCGGATCCCAGCGTGAGAGCGACTCGGGCCACTGTCAAGGGTCACCTCTGCGGCCACATGCCGTGCTGGTGACGTGCCCCGAGACGAGCCTCAGGAGCTGGCAACGGAGGCAGGACGTCGGTGCACGACTGCGAACCTCCGGGCCACCGGGTCGTCGTTGATCTGCACGAGCGTCACCAGATGCCCACGTGGGTGCGATGAAGTCGGGACCGCCCGGGAGCGGCCGCCCCGCTCGTGCCGCCTCTCAGGGTTGCGGGCTGATGATCAGCGCCGCCGGTCCACACTTCGCCGCACGGGCAGATGGAGGTCCAAGCGTTGGAGCGGCGGCCCACCCCCGAGCTTCCGCACCTCGGTCGGCGTGCGGTCACGCGCGGAGTCAAGGGTGCCGTTGGGGTGCCAATGACGGACCGTCGGGAAGGCTTTGAGGATCGGTAGGGCGCTCAGCCAGCCAGTCGGCCAATCGCTACGCCTCGATTAGCACACGTGTTCTAGTCGAGAATGGCGCCCCGGCCGCCCCGCTAGCTGGACCATCGAGCGAGTCTATATCGAAGGCGGTGGCGCGACGCGCCCGTGGGCTAGGCGGTGTCCTCGCGGACGAGGCGGAACCCGGGCGGTGGAGCCACCCAGCCCCATATCGGATAGTGAAGGCCCGACTCCTCTCGCCTCGACTTGATCATGATGCGCGAGCAGGGTAGGGGAGCGGGCCCTCATCCAACCTCTAAGTACCAGTCGAGGACGCTGCGTTGCTGTTGGGGGTTCGAGTCCGTCCGGGGGCGCTCTGACAATTCGAAGAACGGCCTCACGGGGGGCCGTTCAAGCGACCGTGTCAAGCGCGCGGTTCTTCGGTCATGGCGGCATTGTCACCGTTGGCGAGGCGTTGGACATTGGCGTCGGTTGCTTCTGCCAATCGCCCCAGTCGGTCCCGGGCGCCACCAGCTGCGTGTCCTTGCCGTCGACAAGGACGCTCCACAGCGAAGGCACGTCCGTTGCGTCTCGCTGCCAGAAGAGGATCCGATCGCCACCGGGTGAAATGCTCAGTACGTGCGAGGGCCCGTCCCCACCGACGCCGGCCACCCGCCCCACGGTCCCAGTCGCAACGTCGACGACTCGTATCTCGTCAGGTGCTGAGAGGGTCGGCCCTGCGTCGTAGGCAATTCGATCACCCGTCGGCGCCCACTTGGGGATCAGCCCTCCCATGGTGACCCCTGTAGGGACAAGAACGCGCCTTTGGGAACCATCGGCCGCGGCAACGATCAACGACCCGGAGTCGACCCAGGCTACGCGCGTACGGTCAGGCGAGTACGCCCACTGTTCGTGCGATCGCGGGTCACTCGGCGGGAGGGGCGCCGGCTTGCTGCCGTCTACCGGGATCTCGCAGGGCCAGACGATGACCGAGGCCCCGTCGGGCGACCAGACCGGGTCGAAGTCGCCCGGCAGCGCGCATCCTGGAGGCACCGTCAGTACCGCCTGGCGAGCGCCATCGAACCCGTAGATGCCGATGGTCTTTCCCAGGTCGATCCAACTGGCCACCCGAGTCGAGTCCGGCGACCACGAGACCAACCAACCGTCGCCAGGGAACGAGGCGACCGACTTCGTCACTGGATCGGTGATCACGACGACCCCCGCACACCGATCGCCCGAAGCTGATCGATAGGCGAGATGGCGGCCGTCGGGCGACCACATCGGCCCTTCTCCCCAGTAGCTGTTGCACGCTGTCGGCCCGCCGCCGGGAGCGCCGTCCGCGATCCTGACGGGGTTCGCACCGTCCCAGTCGGCCAGGTAGATGTCGCCGTCGAGGCCGTAGGCGAGGTGGCCGAGCCGACCGATCGGCAGCGGTGAGGGCTGGATCAGTCGGGCCCCGACCAGAATGCACCCCGCCGAGGATCGCCGCGATCGCCAAGAGGACGATCAGCACCATCGACCACCGCGGGCCCAGACGCGGGATCGTCGGCACGGCGGAGTCCGACTCGACACCCGGCACCGCCGCGACCCAGTGGCTGCCGGGACCGGCGAGCCACGCCGGCCGGGGTCGGCGGCGGCTGGTGGCGTCGACGAGCCGATCGAGGCCACCGGCGGGCGCGGGCGCGAGCGCGTCGGCCTCGAACCAGTCGGCGAGCGTTCGGTCGAAGTCGTCGTGGCCGGTCATGCGATGGACTCCCTGGCGACGGTCGGCGTGCGCTCGTCGGCTTCGAGGGCGGCGCGAAGGGCGGTGGATGCACGGTTGAGTCGCGACTTGAAGGTGCCGACCGGGATGATCGAGGACTATCGCCGCCTCGGCATCGGGCAGCCCGAGGTAGTGGTGGACGACGAGCACGGCGCGCTGCTCGGGGGTCAGGCGACGGAACCCGCGCTCCAGCTGGTCGCGCACGGCGGTCAGGTCCTGGGCGTCGCGGTCGCCGGGCATCTCGGGCGCGGACATGTGGATCTCCACGACCCCGCGCTGCCTGACCCGCCGGGCCTCGCGATAGCAGGCGTGGACGAGCAGCCGATTGAGCCAGGCGTCGAAGCGGTCGGGGTCCCGGACGGCGCGGATGTGCAGCCAGGCGGCCATGAGCGCCTCCTGGACGGCATCGGCCGCCAGGTCGTCGCTGCGCAGGATCAGCCGCGCGGTCCGATGCAGCCGATCGAAGGCACCCGCGGCAAGCGCGGTGAAGGCGTCATGGTCGCCGTCCCTGGCCCGAAGGACGAGGTCTCGCTGCATCGGACATCCGGCTCGTGGCGGCCCCGGTGGCCGCGCTCACCCATCATGAGTCGGGCCGCAAGCGAGTCGTTCCATCTTCGAGTGTCGGGATCCCAGGAGCCGAAGATGGAACGCTTGGGGGTGAAGTGGACTCATACGAGGCAGATGCGCCGGAAACGCCGGCGTTCTGCGGAATGGCGACCGATGCCAGCCGGCCCCGACCGCATCGGCGCCGCGACGTGGTCGGTATGGAGGGCTCCCCAGTGAACAGCTCGCTGAAGATGACCATCGCGGCGGCGTTCGCCGTCGTCGCCGGCGCCGCCTGCACTCCGGCCGCGGTCGCACCTTCGACGGTGGTCACCCGGTCGCCGGTCGCTCCCTATGCCGCGGCCGCGTCGACCGCGCCGTCAGCGGTCCCGCCAGCGTCGCCACCCGGGTCAGCCGCGTTGGGTCCGCTCGACACCTCGACCTGGACGACCTACACCTCTACGCGCTACGGTTTCACCATCGGTCACCCGGCCGACTGGGTCGAGCGGCCAGCGCAGCACGACTACGTGTTCCCAGCGGACGCGGCGGTCTGTTGCCCTCCTCCGGCCACCGAGAATATCCATACGCCGGTCGATGACGTCGGCATGTCGATCTGGTCGGTCGCTCTCCCGGCAGGCACGACTGCCGACGGGTGGATCCAGGCCTACTGCCAGGTGATGGAGCCCGATTTGCCCTGCACCGCCCTGCAGACCAGCACGGTCCCGGCGAGCATGGATGGCCATGCCGGCCGACTCGTCTTGTTCACGAGTGACACGCAGGCCTTCATCCCCGTCGGCGACCGGATGTACGTCGTCGCGTGCTGGCGACCCGAGAACGACCCGAGCGTCCTGCCGTTCGGGGGTGCCAGACGGCTTGTCGAAGCCTATCTGTCGACGATGCGTCTTCTTCCCGGTGGTCCGACCATTTCGGCCCCGACGACGACCCCGCGTCCAACCTGACGAGCTTGACCTTCCGATAGTGCCTGGCCGGCGCGGTATCCCTGAGCGCTTCCTATCGCGTCGCACCCTCCGGTCGAGTGGGCACGAGCACTCTTGAGACGCTAGCTCTACCCGGCGTCTAACGAGCTGCGCCTGATGCTGACGGGCTGATCGGCCCTCAAGCTCGCGAGTTCCGAGGCGCGCCGGTCTAGCCCGTCAGCCGACCTCGAGGTACCAGTCGAGGACGCCGCGTTGCTGCTGGGGGCTCGAGTCCGTCCGGGGGCGCCAGTAGACCGGGGTCCAGCGACCCGTGCGTATCATGAGAGTGGATCGGCCGTGGGGGGCACCCGCGCCCTCAGG
>CAVZME010000010.1:0-456214 GCA_963776385.1 uncultured Chloroflexia bacterium | reverse complement strand
TCCGTCCGGGGGCGCCAGGTTCCTGCCCAACCATCGAGCATGTGCGGGACCGCGTGGGCGTCAAGGCCGCTTGCGCGGATCGCCTCCCTTGAAACGCGGACTACGCCTCGCTGATGCCCAGCTCGTGTCCGGCGTCGATCTCGGGCGTCTCGTTCGCACGCGCGCGATCCAGGTACGCCTGCGACTTGGTGACTTCCGCGGAGAGGGCGCCGACGGTCTTCTGCATCGAATCGAGGGCTCCGACGCGGAAGCTGTCGATCTCATCCATCGTCGCGTAGACGTTCTGGAACGCCGCCTGGAGCTTGGCAACGTCGACGGTCGAGGAGGCGGCCTGTGCGTTGATGTCCGCCGACTGCTGGTGGAGCATCTGGCCGGTTGACTCGATAAGGTTGGAGGTGGTCGTGTTGAGGGCCGCGATCTGATCGAGCACGAGCTTCTGGTCCGCGAGTGCCTGGGCCACGATCACCGCAGTGCGCAGGGCGGCGATGGTCGTGGTCGTTGCCCGTTGGACGCCACGGACGAGCTCCAGGTTGTTGCGGCGGATGATGTCGAGCGCGAGATAGCCCTGGACGCTGACCGCGAGCTGGGTGAGCAGGTCCTGGTTCTTCTGCCGAACGGGGAACAGCATGTCCTCCTTGAGGACGCGCGCCCGGTCGGGATCGGTCGCCTCGAGCGACGCGATCTTCGCCGTGAGGGCGGCATCGAGGCGCTGCGCCAGGTAGCTGTACTGGCGCAGCCGGCCCATCGCCACCCAGAGGTTGGCTTTCTCCTGCTCGATGGACGCGTTGTCGCGCTGGAGCTCGTCCTGCCCCTGGTAGAGGGCGGTGATGATCGCATCGATGTGGTGCTGGCTGGAGCGGTACTTGTCGAAGTAGTCACGCACCCGGCTGCGCGTGCCGAACGGGAGGATTCCGAGCAGCTTGCGGGGGCTCAGGAGGTCGCCCTGCGTGGACGGGTCGAGGTCCTCCATCTGATGCCGCAGGTCCAGCAGCGAGCGGCTCACCGCGGAGTTCTGCGTGAGGCCGCCGTTCTGCATCGCGGCCATGGGCTTGTCGAGCAGCCGGTTGGACACGGATGCCGCGGACCGGATGTCGTCATCGCCGAGCCTTCCGATAGCCCGCAGCCGGTCAGTGAACGCCTGACTGTGGACGTCGAGCGAGATGACGGCGTCGAGGTATCCCGACACCATGTCGTCGAGCTTCGCGCGGTCCGTCTCCGAGATCGGGACCGCCCCGGCCGCCTCGTTCGGTGCGACCGGCGCCACCGGGGCCGGGGGCTCGAGGACGAGCGCCGCCGCGGTCGAGGCCGGATCCGCTGCTTGGTGCTCCGCGCTCGTCCCCGGCTCGGGGGCCGGCAGTTCGAGTGACTGGTCGGTCATCACTGGCTCCTGATGTGCGTTGAGCTCACGCGCGCTCGCGCGTCTGGCCAGCCGCCCCATCCATTGTCGCCGACGCCTCCGCGGCGTCACCCGGCTCCCGTGCGGCGACCGGCGCCGACGCTGGCCCCTCCGCGGCAAGCTCCGCGAGCCGTGCCTGGAACGGGTCCGGGCGAAGGACGTCGGCGACGAACCGCGCGTGCGTGAGCAGGTCGCCCGCCTCCCGCCGGTAGGTCCGGGTCGCCATCTGGTCGAGGCGGCGTTCGATCAGCGCGAGCTGCTCGTCGAGCACCTCCCGGGCCGATCGTCCGTCGAGCACCGGCTCTGAGGCAAGGTCGGCTGGGAGCGCGATGTAGTGCTCGAGTGCCCCGGGCAGGTAGTCGATGCAGATCTGGCGCAGCAGCCATGTCTCGTGGTCGGAGAGGTCCAGCGGCGCGTCAGTCGCCGGGAGGGCGAGCGCTGCGTTGTCGCGGATGCGCTGCAGGGTGGCCACGTCGCCCTCCTCGAGGAGCCCCTCGACGTTCGCGATGAGACGGTCGAGTCCGGCCAGGACCTCCGAGCGGGTCCGCGGGTCACCACCCCGGGACAGCCTCGGCCACTCACCGGCGAGCCCCGCGACGGCACCCGCCTTCAGCTCCCCTGCCGGGAGGCTGGCGCGTGCAAGCTCGAGCTGGATCACCGCGGCCTTGCGGCTCCGGTCCTCGATCTCGATCCGGTTCCCGACCCAGACACCGCCGATGAGGATGGCGACCGGCACGCCGACGCCCAGCCAGGCGAACCCGCCAATGATCGCCATCACGAGCGCCACGATCCCGGCAAGGATGAGCCCGACGCCCCGGGCGACCGATGCCCCCGACGACCCGGGATCGACCCTGTCGGCGAGCATCAACGCCTCCGTCCGCGTCGGCGGCGAGACCTCCACGCGACCGCCGGCCCGGGCGGTGACGACGGACTGCTCGAGCTCACGCATCCGAGCTTTCGCCGCGAGCCTCGCCTGCGCCTCGTCGGCCGCGGCGGACACCACCGTCAGCGCGGCCGTCGCGGCGTCCCCGGCCACGTCCAGGAACTGGCGCGTCCCCGTCCGCTGGCCGCTCGCCCGCTCCTGTGCCTCGCGCAGACGTCGTGCGGCGCGATCGGCGCGCCGCGAGGCGCGGGCGGCTCGCTCGCGCGCCTTGCGGGTCTCGCGGGTCTCGAACGGCAGGGCGTACCACTCGGGAGAGCCCTCGGGCGGCTCGGGGGGCGGCGGCGCCGCCGGCTCCTGGGGCGGTCCGCCCGGCGTGCTGGTTGGCTGCGTGGTCACGGTGTCAAGGTGCTCCATCTTGGCTCGCTGCGCAACCACGCCCCCGGGTGTCCAATCGAATCGCCTCGTCTCCGATGAGCCGGGCTGCGGTGGCGCGAAGACGACGAAGCGTCAGGTCGCATGCACGTCGGCGATGCCCGTCTCAATGACTGAGAGCGATACCGAAGAAGAGCCGACGCGTGGTTCCGTGCCGACGTGCGGCGGGTTCACGGCGTGGATTTCGTAGCGGGCATGAACCTCCCAAAGCAGATCCCTGACTCCTGCGACTGAAGCGCCGTTGCCCGGCACGCGAGCGGAGGCAGAGCTGTCGTCAACTCGCCGCGTACCAGCCGAGCGCGGCGACCGCTTTGCCTCGTGTGCCCTGACGTCCGTCCGGGGGCCTCAAAACTCCGGGCGCACGATGCTTGCGGCGTGGAAGAACGGCGCGCCCGGACAACGACGCTACATAGTCGGCGGCACGACGAGTCGGAACACCTGTCGCGCACCTGAGAGTCCCTTCAACTCGTGAAGCCCGGCATCTTCGAGCTCCATCCCCGAACCCTCGAGGAGCCCACCCGTCGTCGAGGAGACGAGCACCTCACCCGGACCAGCCAGCGCAAGGACCCGCGCAGCCGTGTGGACCGCGATGCCCCGCACGTCATCACCGACGAACTCGATCTCGCCGGTGTGGAGGCCGACCCGGATCTCGAGGCCGAGCGCCCGGACGGAGCGCGTCATCTCGGTGGCGCACCGGGCGGCGCGGGTCGGGCTGTCGAAGATGGCCAGGAACCCGTCACCGGTCGTCTTCACCTCACGCCCGTGGTGGATATTGAGCTGCTCGCGCAGGCGCGTGTTGTGGGCCGCCAGCAACTCGCGCCACGCCGCATCACCGATCAGCTGGAGCCGCGCCGTGGAGTCGACGATGTCGGTGAAGAGCACCGTCGCGAGGGACTGTGCACTGCCCTCGTTGAGCGCCACGCGGAGGGCGCGAGCGGTCGCGCCCCACTCGACCATGATCCACGGCTCGTCGCCGAGAACCCACGAGTCGTGGCCGGGCGGGATGTCGAACACTGTGTCGGGCCCGACGTCGAACGTCTGCCCGTCGTCCATGACGGAGCGCACGGCTCCGGAGATCGAGTAGCCGAGGTGATGGAACGGACAGGTAGTGGTGCCGATGATCGGGCCCAGATCGGTCGACCAGCGGAAGCCGGGCTCGAAGCGACCATGGCTGACCGTGGCATCGCCGAGGTCGACGGTCGCGGAGCTGAAATTCGGCATCGTCCGGACGTCGTCGGCGGTGGCGAAGCTCTTGACCTGTGGTCGGGGCACGACGGGCCTCCCTTCGGGACGACGGGGTGGAGACCGGAACATCATGCGGCCCCGAGTTAAGTCGCGTGCCCGAGGCTGTCGGCTAGGCGTGAGGACCACCTCATCGGCGCGAGTAGGTCCTCATCCTCAGGGAGGACGCCTAGGTTCAAGCCAGAGCAGAGCCCGAGCACTTGGCATCCGGGTGGTCGGGTTCGCCACCTCGAGGGCAACGCGCATCGGTAAAGCGTGAGCTTGAAGGGGGGCCCGCGACGGCCGCCGAGCTCCTGCATCCGCCCGAGGGAGCGCAGCAATGCGTCGCGTAGCGCGGGCGCAGCAGCTAAGCCTGGGTGGTCCTGATGGCGCAGGGAGCTGCCTACCCGACCTCGAGATACCAATCCAATGATGCTGCGTTGCTGATGGCGGTTCGAGTCCGTCCGGGGGCGCCAGTAGACCGGGATCAAGCGACCTGCGCGTACCACGCGAGTGGATCATCCGTGGGGGTACCCGCGCCCTCGAGTCCGTCCGGGGGCGCTTTACAACACCAGTTCCGTAGTCGTCGAAGAACGGCCGCGCCTCCATGTTCACGGTGATCCCGGTGACCTCGCCGGTCTCGAAGGTCACCCTCTCGACGATGTCCCTGATGATCGCTCGAGCGCGTTCCGGCGACGCGTCCCGGATGCTCAGGTCAATCGGTCGCCATGCACTACCGGCGCACACGCTGACTAGAGCAACCCCATCGCGCCCAGCGTCGGCGTCCGGGCCACGTTGGTCGGAAATACGCTGATGACGACGTTCACGGTGGCCAGCAACGAGTTCTTAGCAGGCGGCTAGGAAGAGGCGGAGTACCAAGTCAAGGGTAAGGTTTAGCCCCGGTCAGTGATTCCCGGGCGAGTAGACGATCGCGAAGGCATTCGGTACCTCCGTCAGCGGCAGCGGCGTGCTCTTCGTCAGCCGGTTGACTCTCGGCGGGTCGGGAACCATCCACGGGATGTGGTTCTCGAGGTGGTCGAAGCGCACGCGATGTCCCCCTGTACTGCGGACTGACGCGGATGCTACGACGCGTCCGACCCGCTCCCGGGCGCAGGAACGCGCGGCCCCACCGAGACCTTGACGCGGCCGTGCAGACTGCTGTCGTGGACCCGGCCGGACAGTGACTTTGCCCCTATCGCGCTCGACCGACGGCCACCCGTGACGTCTCGGCGTTGGCCGATCCTGGCCATCTTCATCCTGTCCGGCGCGGCCGGCCTGATGTACGAGGTCGTCTGGTCGCGCCAGCTCGTCCTGGTCTTCGGCAACACGACGCAGGCCATCTCAACGATCCTCACGGGGTTCTTCGGCGGCATGGCGATCGGCTCGTGGGGTGGGGGACGGCTCGCCGACAGGGTTTCGCGGCCGCTGCTGCTATACGGCGTCCTGGAGGGAATCCTCGTCGTCGTCGTCCTCCTGACGCCGTTGACGTTCCGCCTCATCGGTTCGGTCTACCAGGGCGCGTTCACGTCTCTCGAAGCGTCGCCGCAGGTCCTCGGCCTCGTTCGGTTCGGGCTCGCGCTCCTGGCACTCGCGCCTGCGACGATCCTCATGGGCGCGACCCTCCCGACGCTTACACGCTATCTCTCCCGGGACGCGGCCCATCTGAGCTCGGCTTTCGGGCGTCTGTACGCAGCAAACACGATCGGGGCGATCATCGGCTCGGCGGCGGCCGGCCTGGTGCTGATCGAGGTCCTCGGCCTATCGGAGACATTGGTGGTGGCCGCGGGCTGTTCCGCCCTCGCGGGCCTGACCGCGATCGTCCTGGACCGTCGGCGTCGAGCGTCCGCGTCCGATGGAGTTGCCCAGACCGCCTCGACGACCGCCGCCCCCGAAGCGATGGGGGTACCTGACGAGACCGCAGACGCGGACCCGCGGCCCCGGATCGCGCTCGTGGTGGCGTTCGTCTCCGGCCTGACCTCGCTCGCGTATCAGGTTCTCTGGACGCGGCTCCTCGCGTCGGGGAGCGGCAACTACGCGTACGTCTTCACGCTGATCCTCGTGGTGTTCCTCGCCGGGATCGCGATCGGTGCGGTGCTCTTCACAGTGGTCCGGCGATGGATCCGACATCCGGTCGCTCTGCTGGCACGGACCAACATCGTGATCGGCGTCCTGGCTCTCGCCGGAGTTGTTTTCGTCCTCTCGAAACCCTTCCAATACACCGTCCAGCAAGGCCGCATCGACGGCATCATCGGCGTCCTGTTCTCGCAGGCCCTCCTCGTCGTTCTGCCCGCGACCATCGTGATGGGGCTGAGCTTCCCGGCTTCGTCTGCCCTCGTCGCAGGCCGCAGCGGCAGGATCGCGACGAGCGCCGGCCTGCTGCTTGCTGCGAACACACTCGGCGCCATCGTCGGGACGTTCGTGGTGCCGTTCTTCGTCATCCCGGCCATCGGTGCGCCTGACGCGATCGGCGTCATCGCACTCATCAACGTCATCTTGGGCCTCGCGCTCGCCTACGCGGCGCCGATCAGGTCTGCCGTCGGGCGAGTGACCACGTACGGAGTGGGTGCGGTGACTGCGGTCGTTCTCGTCGTGGCCCTGGCGACCAGCGGGATCCTCGTCGACCCGAGCGTGGCGAACATCGCCAATCGGAACGGGGAGCTGTTCGCGAGTCGCGAGGACGAGATCGCATCCGTCCAGGCCGGCAGCGTCAACGGGTTCAAGCAGCTGTGGGTCACTGGCGCATCGATGACCGCGCTTACCGTCGATGCGAGGCTGATGGTGATCCTGCCGCTGATCGCGCGACCGGATTCGAAGGACGCCCTGATCGTCTGTTTCGGGATGGGCTCCGGCTTCCGCTCGAGCGTCATCGCTGGCCTCACGACGGACGCCGTCGAGCTGGTGCCCTCGGTGCCGTCGATGTTCGGCTACTACTTCCCCGACGCCGCCGAGATCCGCACGAACCCGAGCGGCCACGTGATCATCGCCGACGGCCGGAACCACATGGAGCTGACCGACAAGCGATACGACATCATCGTGACCGACCCGCCGCCGCCGGTCGAGGCGTCGGGTATCACTGTCATCTCATCGCTCGAGTACTACCGGGCCGGCCACGACCGCCTGACCCCGGGCGGGATCATGATGCAGTGGGTCTCGTACGGCATGACGGTCGACGAGCTTCAGGCGCACGTCCGGACCTTCGCCGACGTCTTCCCTGAAGTGCTGGTGCTCCGCAGCCCGGGCAACTACGGCTTCTTCCTGCTTGGTTCCGGCCAGCCGATGGCATTAGAGGACCGTAGCGTGCGCGAGGTGCTGGCGCGGCCGGGCATCCTCGAAGACATCTCGGGTGCCTACGACTCTCCTGCGAAGACCGCTGATGGCTGGGCGGCTCTCATCCCGAGGCTGCCCTGGTTGACGGGCGCGCAGGTCGCGTCGTTTGCGGGCTCAGGTCCGCTCGTCACGGACGACCGTCCGCTGCCCGAGTACTTCCTCCTCCGCCGCACGATCGGCGAGAAGTCTCCGCTGGTCAGCCCCGGCAGCCTCGCCGAGGCCGGGTTCCCGTTGCCCTGATCGAGCGAGTTAAGATCGCCTGCCCTGGGGTCCCGGACTCGCGATCCCGCGTCACGCGGCCAGCCCGTCCGGGCCGACCGAGAACGAAGGGTGTTTACAAGCGCCTGTGCCCCGGCTGGGACGATAGGTGCATCATGGACACGTCGTGCGACAGAAGACCCGCCTTAGTCTCCGGGCGAAGAGGCCAGCCCCGGGCGATCACACCGCCATCGACCCGGCTGACACGGCGCGACAGCTCGGCCTGTTCGAGACCGGTAACGGATTGCAGCACGGCGTCTTCGGCATCCTGGTCGCGCTGATCGCCGCCCTGGTCTTGCTGCCGCTTCGCTCGTTCCTTCGGTCCGGGTCCAGGGATCGACGCTGACCCATCGGCTCCGGGTCCCGGGACTCGCGATCCCGCGTCGAGCGACCAGCCTGTCCGGGCCGACCCGGGCTCTTGCTGCCGTAAAGGGTTCGTTTGGCCCGTGACCCAGCTGGTCTTCAAAGGTCACCATGGCCGAGCCGCCGTCGCGAGGCACCGAGGTTGACCTGCCGCGGACGCGGCAGAAAGTAACGCCCACCCATGCGCCGACGGTTGTTGTGCGTGCTGGCTTCGATCGTGTTGCTGGCCGGTTGTGCGGGGGCGCGGACCCCGGCGGCGCCCGTCACCCAGGGCGGGGACGTTCAATGGCAGGACTACGCCGTCAGCGTCCGGACCCGCATCGACTCTCTGGCACAAGCGAAAGACTGTTCTGGCTTGCAGGCGGAGTTCGACACCGCCGACGCCAACAACGACGCCACGATGAGTCGCCTCGGTCGCAACAATGCGAAGTTGATGGGCTATGTCGACGCCAAGCTGAAGGCGGCTGGCTGCTACTGACGCCGACGATCCTCAAGAGTAAGCTGCGAGTCTGGCAGTTAGCGCCCCGCGCCCGTCCGGGGGCGCCATCTCAACACAGTCTCGCCCTCGAGTGCCTGCTCCGCCAATGCAAAGAACGGGCGCCCGTTCTTCTTCGGGCGCCCGTCCTCGCTCAGTCGTCAGTCCTCGTCAGTGATCACCCCGCTACCGCTTGCGCCGGCCCGGTCGCGGAAGCCGCCGGCCCGATCGCCCCGGTTCCGGACGCCGTGTGCTCTGCTGCCACGTGCGGGTGTCGCCGTTCCAGGGAGGCGCCCTCGACGTCGACGTTGGGGATCAGGCGGTCGAGCCACTTCGGCAGCCACCACGCCCATTCGCCAGCGAGGTGCATCAGCGACGGGACGATGAACATGCGCACGACGAAGGCGTCCAGGAGGACGCCGATGGCGAGCGCGAAACCGATGGCCGGGATGATCGCGCTCTCGGAGAAGATGAACCCTCCGAAGACCGAGACCATGATGATCGCCGCCGCGGCGACGACGGATCGCCCGGCCCGGACGCCCAGGACGACGGCCGTGCGCGCCGGCGCGCCATGGATGTATGCCTCCCGCATCCCTGTGGTCAGGAAGAGCATGTAGTCCATCGCGAGGCCGAAGAGGATGCCGACCAGGATGGTTGGCAGGAAGTTCAAGATCGGGCCCGTGTGGATCCCGAGGATCCCACCCAGGCCGCCCCACTGGAAGACCGCCACGACCGCGCCGAAGGCCGCGAACAGCGACAGGATGAACCCGCCGGTCGCGATCAACGGGACGAAGATCGACCGGAATACCACCACCATGATGAGCAGTGACAGTCCGACGACAAGCGCGAGGTAGAGCGGGAGGGCGTCCGCCAGCTTCTGCGAGATGTCGATGTTCCCGCTTGCCTGACCGGCCACGGCAATCTGAACGCCACCATCGAGAGGCGACGCCGCCCGGAGCTGCTTGACCAGCTGTTCCGTCGAAACACTCGACGGTCCTTCGGAGGGGACCACTTGGAAGGCGACTGTGGTCCCGCTGGCCGATGTCCCGATCGGGGCGACCGCGACGACATCGTCGAACGCGGAGAGTTGTCGCCCGATGCTGACTTGCTGGGCGAGGACCTCGTCCTGCGTGGGGACCCCGCAGGTCCGCGACGACGAGCAGCGGACCGTTGACTCCGGCGCCGAACTTGTCGGCGACCGTCGCGTACGCCTGGTATTGCGTCGACCCCGAGGCCTCCGATGAGCCGTCTGGCAGGCCAAGCCGCATCGACATGGCGGGAACGGCCAGCGCGCCGAGCACGGCGACGCCGAGCAGAACGCTTCCGATCGCCCGACGGGTCGACATCGCGCGGATCGGCTTCGTGACGGGCGGCGCGGCGTGCGTCGTCAGCGCGGCGCGCTCGCGACCGTTGAGGACACGCTCGCCGATGAGGCTGAGCATGGCCGGGGTGAAGGTCACCGCGATGAGCACGGCGATCGCCACGCAGACCGCGCCGACGGTGCCCATCACGCCGAGGAACGGGATCCCGGTCACGTTGAGGCCGAGCAGCGCGATGAACACGGTCATCCCGGCGAAGACGACGGCGTTCCCGGAGGTGCCCGTGGCGAGGCTGATCGATTCTCGCAGGCTGTAGCCTTCCTTCAGTTGCCGGCGGTGTCGATTGACGATGAACAGTGAGTAGTCGATGCCGACCGCGAGGCCGAGCATGACGCCGAGCACCGGGGTGACCGACACCATCTCGACGACGCCCGACAGCGACAGCGCGGCGAGGACGCCGATGCCCACGCCAACGAGCGCACTCAGGATCGGCAGTCCGGCACCGACGAGGGTGCCGAGCATGGCGATGAGGACGATCGCCGCGATGACGAGGCCGACCAATTCGCCGCCGCCGAGGATGGACGGGATGCCCGAGGCGATCTCCGTCGAAAAGTCGACCACGACGCCCTGGTTCGGCTGCGTGCTAAACGCGTCCTGGACGGCACTCTTCGTGGCCGGAGAAACGTCGAACTGGGTCTCCGTGAACATGACTGGCGCCACAGCGGCGCTGCCGTCCTCCGACACGAGTCGGATCCCGGACGACACCTGAAGCAGGGCCGCTCCCGCCTCGAGCTTGGTGCGCTGTGCATCGAGCTGCGCCTTGCCCTGGTCGAGTTCTGCCTGCTTGGCGGCCAGGCCGGCTGCGGCCTGGTCGAGGGTTCCGGTCGCCTTGGCCTGCGCGCGCGCGGCGTCAAGCTGCGCCTGACCCTGGTCGAGTTGAGCGGACGCCTGGTCAAGCTGCGCCTGGCCCCCGGCGATCTGCTGCTCCTGGGTGGTGCGGGAGGCTTGCGTAGAGAACGGGTCGACGATTTGCGTGACGCCGTCGATCCCTGAGGACGCCCCGATCCGGGCCGTGATCGCGGCCCTCTGGGTGTCCGTGAAGGGCTTGCCATCTTCCGTTCGGAAGACGATCGTGCCGTTGCCGCCGGCTGCCGCGGGGAATTCGGTGGCCAGTCGCTCGGTGACCTGTGCTGTCGGTGTGCCCGGGATCGAGAGCCCGGTCGCGAGGTGTCCGCCCCCGATCGCGAAGGCGACGCCGGCGAGGGCGAGGATCGCGACCCAGGCGACGATCACGATGCCGCTTCGTCGGCTCGCGAACCCGCCGATCCGATAGAGAAGTTCTGCCATGTCGTAGCTCCGTTTCGATGTTGACGTGACCGTCCGCGGGCGCGTCGAAGCACGCTCGACCAATGGACGGGGTTGAGGGTTGGGGGAGGAGAGTAGTAGCCGGCTCAGCCGGCGCGGCAGCGGTCGATCAGGTGGCCACCGCCTCTGGACGCTCGAAACCCGCGCGCAGCAGGTCGAAGCATTCGTGGAGGTGGCGTTCACGCTCGAGCGACGCCGTGCCTCCGGCCCCCGGGAACTGGAAGCTGGTGACGATCGCCGAGATGGCCGCTGCTGTCAGCAGGTGTGGATAGACGTCGGTCGCGGCATCGGTGCCCGTTCGGGCTGCAACGATGTCGGTGATCAAGCGGATACCCTCGTCGAGCAGCGCCGAGCGATAGCGCGCCATCGCAAGGCTCGTCCAGAGCAGGTCGGTGTGCGCGGCGATACCGTCCCCACCGTCACCGACGCTGGATGCGATGCGCGAGAAGACATGTTCGAGCGACGCGAGGATCGGCTCGTCGGCCGGCCGATCGCGTAGTGCATCGACGTAGACCTGGAACTCCGACCGCCAGGCCGCGACGAGCGCTTCCTCCTTCGTGCCGAAGTAGTTGTGGAATGTCCGCACGGACACGTTGGCGGCCGCCGCGATGTCGTCGGCCGTCGACCGCGTCCAGCCCTCGTTCTAGAGCCAGGCCCAGGACAGCCTGGCTGAGAGCTGTACGCGTTTCCGCCTTCTTGCGCTCGCGGAGACTGGTGGGTTCTTGCATGGACACACCGTAGCAGACCGTGCAGCCAAGCGCAAGTTTGCGCTCATGTGCAGAGTTACGCTCGACGAGACGCCAGATGCGACTCGGCTCTCGGCGTCGGCGAGGAGATCCGCGCTCGCGATGCTGTCGGCCAGCGGGTCCGCGCGGAAGTCAGGCGATCCGGGAGTCAAGCGACACTTCCGTACCGCGCGAGCGGATCCACGATGGGGGTACCCGAGCCCCCGAGTCCGTCCGGGGGCGCCACGACGGCACTGGCGCCCTGCGGCCGTCCGGGGCGCGGCTCGCTCCGGCTGGTCTGGCAGGTAGACCACGGGCATCCTTTCCCGATACGATCGCGGGACGATGCTCCCCGAGGTCCGTTTCGCCACCAGTCGTGACGGCGTCCGGATCGCCTGGTCGCAGCATGGCGAGGGTCCACCGCTCGTCCGGGTCGGGACCTGGCTGACCCACCTGCAGCACGACTGGGAGAGTGTCGTCTGGCGGCACTGGCTGATTGAGCTGGGCGATCGATTCACGTTCGTGCGCTACGACGACCGGGGCTGTGGCCTCTCCGACCGCGAGGTTTCACGGCTGGGCGTGGAAGCTTGGGTCGAGGACCTGGAGGCGGTCGTCGACGCCACCGGTCACGCTCGGGTAGCGCTGTTCGGCATGTCCCAGGGCGCCGCGATCGCCGTTGCCTACGCTGCGCGTCACCCCGACAGGGTGAGCCGCCTGGTCTGCCTTGGTGGCTATCCGCGCGGCGGCGCCCTCCGTGAGCGCACTCGTGAGGAGCAGGAAGAGGCAGGGGCGCTCAACACCCTCGCTCGCATCGGCTGGGGCCGAGCGGACCCCACGTTCCGTCGCATCTTCACGGGAGCGTTGATCCCGGGCGGGACGGAGGCACAAATGCGGTGGTTCGATGAGCTCCAACGCCAGTCGACGAGTGGCACGATGGCGTCACGGCTCATGCGAGCCAGGAGCCGGATCGACGTCTCGCGGCTTGCGGGCACCATCGCCGCCCCCACGCTCATCCTCCACGTCCGCGATGACGCGATGGTCGAATTCGGGCGAGGCCGAGAGCTCGCCACCCTGATCCCAGGCGCGCAGTTCGTCCCGTTGGAAGGTCGTAACCACCTGCTGCTTGGCGACGAGCCAGCCTGGCCCCGATTTCTCGAAGCGCTCGACGCGTTCTTCCGCAAGGCGTCTGTCGTGGCCACCCGGCCTGCTCATTCGGCGGCTGCGCTGCCGACTGCAGGCCCCACGGTCGGGGTGTCTGATCGGGAGCTGGAGGTTCTTCGCCTCGTCGCTGCTGGACGGAGCAACGCCGAGATCGCCGAAGCGCTCTCCATCAGCGTACGAACGGTCGAGCGTCACCTGACCAATCTGTACGCCAAGATGGGCCTGCTCGGGAGGTCCGCAAGGGCCGCCGCCGCCGCGCGACTCCCCGAGGTGGCGCCGGCGCCCGACTGAACACGTACGTGGTAGTGCCGCTGCTGCGGTGATGGAGTCGGCTGGTGTGGCGGTCTCCACCGATGCCGGGCAGGCATGCGGACCATAGCGTCAGGGCAGCACCTGGTGAACACCGGCCACGAGTGCCGTCCGGGCGAACGCAGCGCAAGAGGGGAGGCCATGGCGATCCGACACCAGGAAGTGACCGCGGACGATCTCGCATCCATCGAGCGTGCGGCAACGGACTACATCGAGGCGTGGCTGACCGGCGACGCGGACCGGATGGGGGACTGCCTGCATCAGGACCTGACCAAGCGATCGATCGACGACAACGCAGTTGACGCCATGACGCATCTCGACATGGTCGAGGCGACCCGTGCCGGCCGCGGGATGAAGCTGCCGCGCGACTACCAGGTCACGATCGAGGACGCCTTCCGCAACATCGCGACGGCCAGGGTGGACTCCGCGCGCTACGTCGACTTCCTGCACATCGCGCGGTTCGAGGACCGCTGGCGGATCGTGAATGTCCTGTGGGAGCCGCTGAAGCGGGGGTGAAGATGGAGCGCCTCGTGGAGTTCCCGTCGCAGGGCGCCACGCTCCGCGGGCGGCTGTTCCTGCCGTCGACTGGGGCGCGTCGGCCGCCGATCGTGATCATGGCCCACGGCTTCTCGGCCACAGCGCACGGCATGGTGGCCGACCAGTACGCGGCAGCGTTCTGCGACGCCGGGATGGCCGTCCTGCTGTACGACCATCGCAACTTCGGCCGGAGCGGCGGCGAGCCGCGCCAGCAGATCGACAACTGGCTGCAGGTCATCGGCTACCGCGACGCCATCGACTTCGTCACCACGCTGGACGAGGTCGATCCTTCGCAGCTGGCCGTGTGGGGCGACAGCAAGAGTGGCGCGTGCGTCCTGGTGGCTGCCGCCTTCGACAAGCGCATCACCGCCGTCGTCACCCAGGTCCCCGCCTGCGGCGATGCGCCGCCTGCGGCAGATCCCGCCAGTGCTATTCTCGAAGCCATGGCCGGCATCTATGCAAGCCCTCGGCTGCGTCCGGTGTCGGGACCCGGCGAGGGACCGACGCCAGTCGTCGCAGCGGACCAGCTCGCGAACCCATCGGCCCTCACGCCCTTGACCGCGTTTCGCTGGTTCATGGAGTACGGAGGCCGATACGGGACGGGCTGGCAGAACTGGGTCACCGGGGTCAGCCGCGATGCGTCGGAGCCGTATCAGCCGGTCTTATGCGCCAGCCAGGTGCGAGTGCCTTCGTTGTTCGTCATCGCCACCGACGACGAGATGCCAGGGGCCAGCTCGGTCATCGCGCATCTTGCATTCGAGCTCGTTCCCGGACCGAAGGAGCTCCTGGATATCGATGGCGGCCACTTCGGCCTCCTCTACCATCCCGGCGCGCTCTTCGATCTGGCGAGTCGTGCCGAGCGCGAATTCCTGCTCCGGACACTCGCTCCCGCAGCCTAGGGGAGCGTCGATGGACTTCGGACCAATCCAATCGCCCGACATGCCAGTGGCAATCGGGCCGTACTCCCATGCCGTCCGCGCCGGCGATTTTGTGTTCGTTTCCGGACAGCCCGGGATTGACCCATCGACAGGCGCGGTGCCACCGGGCGGCTTCGACGCGGAGGCCCGCCAGGCGTTCATGAACCTGCGCACGGTCGTGAGAGCCGCCGGCGCAAGCATGGAGCGCGTCGTCAGGACCACCGTGTTCCTCGCGAACGCGGACGACTTTCCCGCGATGAACGCGTTGTTCGCCGAGTTCTTCCCGTCGGCCCCGCCTGCCCGCGCGACCCCGATCGTGAGTCTGCCACGAGGCCTGCGAATCTCGATCGACGCAACCGTATTTCTGGCCTGACTCCGACCCCCGAGACACAACGTGATCAGCCACGGCCGCAGCGCATGCGCTGCGGGACCACAATCGAGTCGAGCCTGGTGACGCCATCGGGATCGCGATCCGGATGACCAACGATCGCGCATCGATCGTCGCGGACATGCTGGCGCCCTCGATACCGGCCGAGCGCATCCTGGGGCTGCCGAGCGCGATCACCCTGTATGCAACGGTCGGGGACGACTCGCTCAACGGCCGCTCGGTGTCACACCGATGGGTCAACGTGATCACCGACCCGCCGGCCGGCGTCTCGCCCGATGACGGAATCGGCGGTCTCGCCTGTATCGGGGCACCGTCGGACGCCGTCAACCGCATGTGGTGGCGTCATGGCCTCGGGCGGGTTCCAGGGCGGCTCGCCGTCGCCCTCAATCACGATCGTTGGGAGGCGCGGGTACGGATCGCGACAGCGGGTGGAACGATGACGGTCGCTGCCGCATTCGCGCCCGCCGGCGAGCCCTGGGTGGCCCTGCCCCAGCACTACTACGTCCTCGGCCAAGATCCGCCGGTCCTTCTCCTCGGCGACGAGTGGGGTACTCGGCACGACGGTTCCGGGTCGGTCGAGTTCCGGAACCCGCGGGGTGTTGATGCCTTCGTGGCCTATGTCGGGCTCGATCTCGATCTTGGCTGGGACTACGTCCTGGAAAGTCCCTGACTGCCGACGCGTGCACGTCTTGATCTCCGCCGGCCGGCTCGCGGCCGAGATCGTGATCGACGAGCTGGCGACGTACCACGTGAGCGGATCGGGTCGTTTGCATTCCGCGCCCCGAAGTCCGTCCGGGGGCGCTCTAGCAACGCAGCACGCTCGAAGAAGGGGCGGGGCGGCGGCGTCCACTCGATGGACTCAGTCTCGACGGTGCGGCCATTGGCCTGGACCCGCTAGACCAGAAGCTGGACCAACTCGGCGAGTTGTGGTTTGGTCGCCTTCTCGACGTTCTCGGCCATGGTCAGCATGACTCGGCGGTTGCGGTCGAAGGCGAGGAGCTTGTTCGGGTCCGGACCCCGAGACGAACCCCGTCGTCGTTCACGTCTATCAAGGTCGACACAGAGCGACGCAGCAGCGATCTTTGCCGAGGAGGCCCAGATCCTCGCTGCCGACGGCTACCAGCCGAGCTCGCAGAGCTGGGCCGACGATCGCCCGGGCATCGGCAGGGTGTTGATGGTCGGGCTGTTCGCCAACTCGATGCGCCCGGATGGGACCCTGACGGTCACCTACCAGTTCATGGGGGCCACCCAGAGGCCCATCGCCGTCAAACGCGTAGCCGACGACGACACGAAGACATGTCCCGACTGCGCCGAGTCGGTCAAGTTGGCAGCGAGGATCTGACGGTACTGCCGGCACGAGTTCTGGGCGGATGGACAGGATCCCTACGACGCCTTGCTCGCCCGCGAACAGGAACTGGCGAATTTGACGGAAGGATGGACGCGCCCGACCGTAGTGAGGGCGTCCGAGATGGCAGAGGACGCCGATGACGACGCGGATGACGACGCCTACATCCTTGATGCCCACGGCCACCACCCGCGGGCCCCAGTCAGCTTCCGGAACAGGACGCTCGGTCATCGACAGGCGATTGACCACATAAGCGTTCGGACTACCACGGGAACGCCTGCGCAACACCGGACACCCGGTGAACGTCGCTCGGGACGTTCATGACGGGGATCATCAGAACGGGCGACGTTGTGTCGGCGCTAATGCTCTCGCCCCGACTACCACGAGCATTTCCACCTCAGCCGGCAGCGCTGGTTGCCGAGGTCGTGTAGATGATCGTCCCGTCGTAGGTGATCTCATCGTCCACGTCCCTTTCGGTCCCGTAGCCTGTGGCATCGGAGAATTCGCCTGTGCCGCCGGTCACGACGAAGATCGTTCTGATTCGTGGACCGCCGAAGAACGGCGGAACACTGACGGCCCATGATCCCCACGAGTTGCAATCACGATGGAGCGAGTGGAACGAGATGGTCCCCGTCGGGAACGTGAACGTGCCCGTCTCGTCGATCGTCTTGCAGTCTGCGTCCAGCCCAGGATCCGAGGAATCGACCACCAGGACTGCGTCCTGGACGCCATCACCCGCGAAGTTGCTCGCAGCGATCGCTTTCACGGTGGAGTCGGCCAGGCTGCACGGATCTTGACCAGCAATTCGACACTTGTACGTCGGGAAGGTCGAGTCCCGGATCGCGATGTGCGCTGAGGTCCGGCTCGGTACCCGGCTAGCGGGCGCCTGTGATGTTCCGGCAGATCCACATCCGCCGAGCAGCATCGCCACGACGATCGCCTGAGCGGAAACGGAGCGGCGATTCGGGGTCCGCGAAGTGTTCATCTCTTCTCGCCTCCTGACGCGTTCAAGGTCGAACGCGCTGTCGGCTCAAAGGGCGCCACTGAACCTGGTTCGTTCCATCTGCCCATGGCTCGGGCGTTGATCGACGGCACGCCACGCCAGATGGAACGAATTCGGGGCCGAACGTACCCTTACGCACAGCAGGGCATCGCCCCGCGGAAAGAGGGCACGTGCAACGCGACCTGGTGGAGCGGGCACAGCGCGGCGACAGCGAGTCGTTCGGCGTGCTCGCGGCCATGTCGCTCGCCCGGCTGTACAACATCGCTCGGCTCATGCTCGGCGACAGCGATCTCGCCGAGGACGCGGTTCAGGAAGCCCTGATCGTGACGTGGCGCGATCTGCGGGCCCTGCGTGATCCCGACGCCTTCGACTCCTGGCTCCAGCGGATCCTCGTCCGCTGCGTGTACCGGGTGGCGAGAGGTGAACGGCGCCAGATCGATCGGGCGAAGTCGCTCCGTGACCGGACGACACACACCCCTGATCTGGCGAGCGCGATCGCAGATCGTGACGACATCGATCGCGGATTCCGCCGGCTCAAGCCCGAGTTCCGGGCGGCGCTCGTCGTCCATCACTACCTGGGGCTGTCGGGCGACGAGGCGGCCGAGATCCTGGGGATTCGTGCCGGCACCTACAAGTCTCGGCTCAACCGGGCCGCCGCAGCGATGCGAGCGGAGCTCGAAGCGGACGCCCGCGACCACGCCTCGCTCGCCACAAGGGGCCCCCGATGAGTGCACCGAACGGCCTCGATCGTGACCTCGGCGCCTACCTCGAAGCTCGATCCACGAGCGAGGCGCCGGATGGGCTTCTGGAGGCGACGATGGCACGGATCGAGGGGACCCCGCAGCGCCCCGGCTGGCTGGTGCCCGAGCGATGGGTTCCCCCGCGAACGGCGGTCAGACTGGCAAAGACGACGCGTGCCTTGGGCCTGCTTGCTCTGATCTTGCTCCTTGTTGCCGTTTCGATCGCCGTGATCACGGTCGTCGGCTCGCATCGGCGGCTGCCTCCGCCGATCGGCCCAGCCCGGCCTGGTCTGATCGCGTTCAGTTCGGGTGGGGACATCTACGTAACCAATGCCGATGGGACGGGGCGAACGCAGATCACTAGTTCGCAGGCTGACGGTCGCCCGACGTGGGCTCCCGACGGAACGTTGATCGCCCACGAGGCGCGGACCGGCCAGGCTTCGGCATTGGTCGTCATGAGCCCTGACGGTCAGCGATCAGTCACGATAGCCAGGGATCTGATCGGGCTCGGCGACCTCTCCTGGTCTCCGGACAGCCGCCGACTGGCGTTCGGCGCGGTGATGTTCCCATTGTTTTCACACATCTACGTTGCGGAGGCGGATGGTTCACGAACATCCGAGCTGGGCGGGCCGGAGATCGTCGGGTCCGAGCCTGTCTGGTCGCCGGATGGCACCATGCTCGCTTTCAAGAACCACCGCCCGACGGACGCGCTGTGGGTGATGAACGCAGACGGAACAAACGCCCATCGGTTGGCGCAGGCACCCGGCTACAAAGACGCATTCTTGAATACCCGATGGTCACCCGATGGCAAGCGTTTGGCCTTTCTCGCGGAATTCGATCAATACGACGTGTGGGTCATCAACTCAGACGGTACGGGCGAACGGAACATCACCAACAGCGCCGAGGCT
Organism: uncultured Chloroflexia bacterium; assembly: GCA_963776385.1. Taxonomy (GTDB): domain Bacteria; phylum Chloroflexota; class Limnocylindria; order Limnocylindrales; family CSP1-4; genus SPCO01. Next base: position 437,142 of record CAVZME010000010.1, on the reverse strand, counting down.
GAATATTGGCCGAGCTGGTCCCCGGATGGCACGAAGATCGCCTTCTACCGGGCACTCGGGCCCGCCGAGACGGGCACCCTCGTCGTCGTGAATCCGGACGGATCGGACCCGATCCTTCTCGCAGGAGCAGAGGTGAATTCCAACTCGCCGATCTGGTCGCCCGACGGCTCGAAGCTCCTTGCCTACATGTGGAATGCCCAGCAGAGGTCCAGCGACGGTCTCGCTGTGTTTGATGCTTCCGGTCGTACGCCACCGCAGATCCTCAAGACGGTCGACCTCGGGGATGCATCCTGGCAGCGACTCGCTCCGTGATCGCTGAGGCGCTGACTCGCCCTCGACTTGTCCCGCACGATCTCGCCGACACCCCCGGTGAGTGCTCCGCCTTCGGCCATTCGCAGTCCGCAACACGCACGCGAACAGGGCCTCGTATGCAAGCATGCCGGCGCACGTCCGCGACCGGGTCGTCCTAGAGCCAACGGCCGGATGAGCCTCGTCGCGACCAACCAACCCTAACGAGGAGCCGCCTCCGCCTCGCGCTGTCCATCTCGACCCAATGTTCATTGCCGCCGAGCCCCCCGGGATCAGCAGAACTGGCGACGGTGTGTACGTTCGCGCCATCGTCACCACAACGTGGCCGTTGCGGTCCAAGGCCACCAGCTTGTTCGGTTTCAGCAGCTCCGCCAGCATGGACCTTGGCGCGGCGATCTGGTCTCGTTAGTCCTCGTCGGTCAGGTCACCACGAGTACAACTTCGGGAGCTTCGAGAGGCGGGTCTCGCGTGGCGAGGCTTCCCGACACGGAGGAAGAAATGCGACAGTTCGTCACCTCGAACGATGGCACAAGGATCGCCTACGAAACGGTCGGCGACGGGCGGACGGTGCTGATCGTTCTCGGCGCTCTGAACTCGAGAAGGTCTGGAACGAAGCTGGCGAAGCTGCTCGCATCCGCGTTCTTGGCCGTGACCTATGACCGACGAGGACGCGGCGACAGCTCCGACCACGGGTCGTATTCGCCCGATCGCGAAGTAGATGACATTGCGGCGCTCATTGATGCGGTCGGGGGACCGGTCTCCCTCTACGGCCATTCTTCTGGTGCTGCCCTCGCGATCGCGGCCGCAGTCAAGCTGCGCAAGCAGGTCACGAAGTTGGCCATCTACGAAGCGCCCTACTCGCTGGACAGCGCCGCGAGAAAGTCTGCGGAGGAGTACAACGTTGCCCTCAAGCGAGCGCTCGCGTCCGAACACAACGGCGAGGCCGTCGCCCTCTTCGTCCGATCTGTAGGTGTGTCTGACGCCCAAGTTCAGGCCATGAGGAAGATGCCGATGTGGAAAGGGCTGGAGAAGCTGGCCCCAACGCTGGTGTATGACAGCGAGGTCCTCGGCGTGGGGCACGCTCTGCCGGAGGCTCTCCTTGCGCGTGTCAGGACGCCAACCTTGGTTATGCGCGGCGGTGCCGGATCTCCTGCGATGCGCGATGCCGCCCAGGCGATCAGCGAAGCCATTCCAAAAGCGGAGCTTCGCACGCTCGCCCGCCAGACTCATGGAGTGAGCCCCAAGGTCCTCGCACCGGTACTGGAAGAGTTCTTCGCATGAACACGAACGGGGACGACCCCCTTCAGTCAGTCCTTCGACGGGCCGCATCGGCTGTCAAACCCGGAGGACGTTAACGCCGTCGCCACCTGCGACTTATGACGAAGGGCCGGCGGACCTGCGCCATCTAGGCCCTGGCGAGTCGGCGAGCGGGGATATGCTGGATGTCGAGCGCGCGAGCGCCGTGCATGACGCCACGTTCCGGGGAGTCGCTCATGAAGGTTTCATACGTCGTGCTGTACGTGAATGACGCGGAGGCCTGCCGCAGGTTCTGGGTCGAACAGATCGGCATGGTCGAGAAGCGGCGGTCCGAGGCGGGGACCTCCACCATCGCGCAGGTCGGGTTCGCCGACCAGCCGTTCGCGTTCGAGCTCGTGCCGCTCGAGCTGATGAAGGACAACCCGGACGGCCTCGACCTCGCGACACCGTCGATCGCCTTCACGGTCGACGACCTCGAGGCCACGCACGCCGCCCTCGTCGGGCGCGGGGTCCAGGCGACGGACGTGGGCGACCACCAGGGCACGCGAAGCTTCGCCTTCTCGGATCCGGAGGGCCGCTGGTTCGCGGTGACGCAGTGACCACGGCGACCGGACACCGGATCTTCTCGACGACCGTGGCCTCGGTCTACCCGCTCTACCTCGCGAAGGTAGAGAAGAAGGGTCGCACGAAGGACGATCTCGACACCGTGATCGGCTGGCTCACAGGGTTCGACGAGGCCGAGCTCGAGCGGCACCTGGCAGCCGGCACGACCTTCGCGGACTTCTTCGCGGTGGCGCGACTGAACCCTGACGCTGTGCTGATCACGGGCGTGATCTGCGGAGTGCGCGTCCAGGACATCGAGGACCCGCTGATGCAGCAGATCCGCTACCTCGACAAGCTCGTGGACGAGCTCGCGAAAGGCCGGGCACTGGAGAAGGTGCTCCGCACCTGACGTCAGGTAGGCTGCGATCCCTGCCCCTTGGTCCCTCCGAGGCCGCCATCTCCCGTCAGTCGGGCCGAGGGTCAAAGCGATTTGTGCGACGGCGTCCCTCGTCATGGGCTTGGTACGCGCCGTGCCGGGACGCAACGGTCCGCAGGGATCCCAGAAGGACGTGGAGGCGTCGTAAGGCTGATTCTTGGCAGCTCGGGTTCCGAGTGGAACGCCCACGACCGTCGCACAGCGCACAATGCGCACATGGCAGACGGTCGCGGGGACGGCGTAGCCTACCGCGTCATCGGAGTCTCTCGACCTCGCGCCGACTCGCTCGCCAAGGTGACGGGCACCGCCCGCTTCGCCGCAGACCAGACGGCGCCTGCCGGGCTCCTCCACGCGCGGATCGTGCCATCGGTGTACGCACACGCGCGGATCCGGTCCATCGATGCCTCTGCCGCCCTCGGGGTGCCCGGCGTCGTCGCGGTCCTCACTGCGAACGACTTCCGCGTCGTCGCGGTTGGCGATGGGCGGAGCGCCGTGCCGCTGGCGCGGGACATCGCCGTGTTCGCGGGCCAGCCGGTCGCCCTGGTCGTCGCACACACGGAAGCCGCAGCGACGGACGGCGCCGAGGCCGTCCTCGTCGATGTCGAGCCGCTCGAGCCTGTCCTCGACGCGGTGGCCGCCGCCGATGCAGGCGCCGACCAGGTACTCCAGCGGTACCACGTCACCGATGGCGACGCCGCTGCTGCGCTCGCCACCGCAGACGTGGTGGTCCACGGCCGCTTCGCCGCTCCGTGGGTCCATCAGGGCTACATCGAGCCGCACGCCGCGACGGCGTGGATCGATGACGACGGCACCCTCGTGGTCGCATCGAGCACGCAGGGCCTGTTCGACGCCCGCGACGCGCTCGCGACGCTGTTCGATCTCCCGCCGAGCCGGGTCCGCGTCACGGCGCCGCCGATCGGCGGCGCGTTCGGCTCCAAGGAGGTGCTGATCGAGCCACTGGTGGCGGGCGCGGCGCTGCGTCTCCACCGGCCCGTCCGCCTGGTGCTCACCCGTCGCGAGGACCTGGCGGCGACGAACCCCGCTCAGGCGGTGACGACCCGGCTGCGCATCGGCGCCGAACGCGACGGCCGGCTCGTCGGCCTCCAGGCCGACATGGTCTATGACGCGGGAGCATTTCCAGACGCCTCGTGGGAATGGTTCGCCGCGGGCCTGATCTCGGGCCCATACCGCTGGCCAGGGATCGACGTGCGCTCGGCGGGCGTCCGGACGAACAAATTCGGGTCCGGCCATTATCGGGCCCCCTCCGGGCCGCAGGGCCTGTTCGCCCTGGAGTCCCTGCTTGACGAGCTTGCGGCGACGCTCGACATCGATCCGATCGAGCTTCGTCTGCATAACCTCGTCGCGGAGGGCGACCCGATGATCGGGGGGGACCGATGGCCCCGGATCGGTCTCGCCGAGTGCCTCGAGGCGGTCAGAGCCCACCCGCTGTGGGTGGAGCGCCACGCGCTCCCTGCAGGCGAAGGCGTCGGCGTGGCGGTCGGCGTGTGGCGCAATTCGATGCAGCCTGCGGCGGCGACCTGCCGGCTCGAGCCCGATGGCACGCTCACGGTCGTCACAGGCGTCGTCGACCTCGCCGGCAGCCTGACGATCCTCGGCGCCATCGCGGCGGAGGAGTTCGGCGTTCCGTTCGAGGCCGTGCGCGTTGTGGTCCCGTCCACCGACAGCGCGCCGCCCACGCCCGCCACGAGCGCGAGCGCGATCACCTACGCGGTCGGACCGGCCGTCCGTGCGGCCGCCAAGGATGCCCGCGACCGGCTGCTTGCGATCGCCGCTGAGGACCTGGAGATCGACCCGCACGACCTGGAGCTCGTCGATGGGATGATCCGGCCACGCGATGGCTCGTGGTCGGGGATCGTCGTCGCGGATCTGGCGCAGGAACTGGCCACGACCTGGGCGTCGCCGCATCCGCCGGTCGAGGGCCACGGCGCCACCTCTCACACCGAGCAGGCGCCCACCGCGACGGCGCACCTCGCCCATGTGCGCGTGGACCCGGAGACCGGCACGGTCACGCTGCTGAACTACGTTGCCGTGCAGGACGTCGGCCGGGCGCTCAACCCGGCGCTCGTCGAGGGCCAGATGGTCGGCGGCGCCGTCCAGGGCATCGGCCGGGCGCTGGTCGAGGCGCTGATGCACGACGAAGCCGGTCAACTCCTCACCGGGACGCTGATGGACTACGCGCTGCCGCGGGCGTCGATGCTCCCGCCTATCGAGACCCATTGGCTGGAGATCCCGGCGCCGGAGGGCCCGTTCGGCGCGCGCGGCATGGCCGAGGCTCCGGTCCTGCCAGCGCCGGCGGCCATCGCCAATGCGATCGCAGCGGCCACGGGCGTGCGCCTCCGCGAGCTCCCGATGACCTCGGGGCGGGTGTGGGCGGCGCTCCGGGACGACTCGTCCGACTGACGCAGTCGTCGCCGGCCGCGGTCCCGGTCTGCGTACCGCCGCTCGATCGGTGAGAGCTGCGTACCATCCCAGTGGGTCTTCCGTGGTGGGACCCGCCCGTCGAGGCCGTCCGGGGGCACCAGCGCTGCTGGCGTTGTCACGCATCGTCCGCCACTTAGGGGCTTCTGCCGCCCTGGAGCGACGTCGGCAGGCTAAGCGGACTGCATCCGAGGGAACACTCTGCGGGGTCCGATATGCCTATCGTTGCATGGGGCGCTTCTCTGGAGCCGTGATCTGGGTCGCCCGATGGTGTCGGGTCAGGTCAACTGGCCGATGATGACCCGCCGAACCGGGATCGCAAGATCGACGACGCCGCGCACGACGCTGTCGATCAGTCGTTCGATCGTCCTCGGTCCGGCGGATGCCGCATCCAGGGTCCAGGTCGCGGCATCCATCCCGGATGGCGAAAGGACAGAGCGTACGGCGCCCAACCAAGAGACGTGGCCATCCTCGTCCGTTCCTGACGTCCGAGCCGCTATCGCGATCAGCGCCGATAGCGCATCGAGTTGCGCGCTTCCGACTTGACCCTCGAGCTCGAGGGTGAGATCGAAGGGATTGAGCTCGAAGTCGCCGAAGATCTCGACCGGGATGGCCGTGCTCCACGACATCGGATCGAGATCGTCGTCTTGCCACGGGTCGCTGTTGTCAGGAGCGACTGCAGCAACGAAGGAATCCCAGTCCGCGTTGGGGTCGAGGGGTGCGGATCAGGGAGGCCCAGTCGCCGCGACTGTGCGTCGATACTCTCGCGGTCGAGGTCGAAACCGAGTTCCGCGAATGCGCGCATGGCCTCTTCATACTCGGGGTCATCTTCGCGCGTGCGCGAGCGCTTCATCCATCGATCTCCGTGTGGTGACTTCGTGCGGCGAGGGCCACGTCCTGTGAGGCTATATCAGCCGTCGAGATATCCAGGTGGCGCACCAGTCCAGAACATCACGGGTAGACAGTCAGCGGTTCGAGTCCGTCCGGGGGCGCCATGGCAGCACAGCGGCATCGAAGGACGGGCGAGCACGCGGCGTCCACCCGGTACGCGGTAGCCCGGGACCCGCTCCGTGACCGTCGCCCGGGTCCGCGCGACCAACAGCTGATCCGGCCGACCCTCGCATCGGCCCGAGGGCTATCACTGCCAGGAGCATGGTGAGGCTGCCGAACCAGAGAGCGGGCAACGCCAGCATCGATGCGACGGGGACCGTCCAGCGCCGGTCCGTCCTGGCCCCCCAGGCCACGAGGGCGATTGCCATCGGCAACCGCACCCACAACGCGATCGGCACGGCCGCCCACGTCCCGTCGCGACCCGCGTTCGCGCTCAGGACGTTTAACCACTCTTGCCAGGCGAGTGGCATGGCCAGGGCGGATCCGCCCACCACGACGGCGGTCGCGGCCAGGGCGATGCCCAGGTTCCGCCATTCACGCCGCAGGGCGAACCACAGCAGCCCGATGCCGGGCGTGACTTTCGTGAGGATGACGAATGCCCACGTCGCCGGCCAGCGGAAACCAAGCACGATGGCCACGGCCAGGAAGAGCGAGATGTTGCCGCCGTACAGCTCCGCCGCGGCCGCGAGCACACCCAGCCACAGGAGTCGCGGGCCCGTCAAGTAGAGCACGGCCCCCAGGAGCAAAGCGGTCCAAACGCCCACGAATGCAGTCCAGCTGAGTGCCCGGAGCGGCGCGATGACCTCGAGGAACGCCGGTGAATACACATAGGCGACCGGGCTGGTCCAGTCGGACTGCCGGTAGGGATCCAGGATCGAGGGGATCCAATAGCACCAGGCCTCCTGCGCAGCGCTCCATGGGTGACCAGGCGCCGACAGCCCGATGATCACCAGCCACGAGCCGAGGGCGATCGAGAGACCGGCTTTGCCGGGCGGAGAACGAAGGGCGCCGAGCCATGGTCCAAGCCGGGCCGATGTCAGACGCCGATCGCGCGTCACAGCGGCGCCCTGAGCCACGAGCATCGACCACACGGCGAGCCCCTTGTTCCAGTCCATCGCCAGGCAGTCGTCGGCATCGGGCGTCGACATCGTCCGCATCGCTCCTCCTGTGGAATGCAATCGTACGAGTCCGCCTCATGGGCTGCCAGAACCTGGGGTCATCTCGTGGGCGCGAGGGCGGCCGATCGTCAGGTGCGGGCTCCGCGTCCTACCGAGATAGGCGATGACGGGCACCATCAACAGTGGCAGGTCCTTGACGCTGTACAGCCAGCCGTCACGACCGCGGGCGTCGACGATCGCCCGCAGCCAATCGGGGATCAGCGGGATCAATGGCAGGCTGAGAACGAGCAGGATCCCGGCCGTGATCCACCAGCCACGGGTCCGGATGCCGATCAACGCGAACGGCAGGATGGATGGCTTCAACAGGATGAGCGCGCCCGGCCATTTCCAGCGCAGGGCCGCGGCCACGAGAGCGGCGAAGACGATCACCGGCGCGCCTCGGAAGTAGAGGACTGGCTGATTCGGAAAGGCCAGGCAGACGAGGATCAATGCGACCGCCCACAGCGCGGGTCGCCACGACCAGACCACGTAGCCGAGGAGCCCTACCGCCAGGACCCACCAGAGCTGGAACGGCAGCACCAGGAACGGGATGAACAGATAGAGCACCGTCGGCGGGTAGAGCACGTCGCCAAGTTCGATCGGATACGGACCGTGGAGCTGGCGCGGCAGGTAGAAGCCGTCGCCAGCGAGCCACGACCGGCTCGCCTCGACGTAGCCACGCAGGTCGGCGCCCCAGTCGGTGCCGCCCTGATTCGCGTAAGGAAACCCGATCACCAGCTGGGCGGCGATGGCGAATATCGCGACGCCGATCACCGCGAGTGTCACGTGGCGGGCCACGCGGTTCCACGGGAAGCCTGTCAGGACGCCGCCAGTCGTCCTGGTGGCTCGTCGCGATGGACTGAGATCCTCTGACATCGACGCTCCGGATCATGTCGCCGGGCCCAGCATCCGGCCTCAGACGCTCGGGATAGCACCGATGACCCACCCCGGCGCGACTAGCATGACCGCGATGATGTCCGACGTGGTCGGGCACCTCTATCCGTCGGCTCCGATGTGGCGCCGTCGTGCAGCCTGACGAAGGAGAGGTTCCAGCGGGTGCTCGCGCAATATCCAGGCGGACGTGCCGGAGCCCAAGGGAGGACGGCATGACCAGAGTGGAGGTCATCGCTGCTGCCACGGCCGATGGCTGGGACTGCACGGTCACCGTCCACAATGGCAGCGCGACGCTCCACCGAGTCCACGTTGTCGGCCGAGACCTCGCCCGCCTCGCTCCGGGTGCATCCGATCCCGTCGAGCTGGTGAAAGCGAGCTTCGCATTCCAGCTGGAGCGTGAGCCCAAGGAGTCGATCCGGCGGGAGGTCGACCTCGCAGTGATCGGGAGGTACTTCCCCGACTTCGCGAGAGAGATCGGACACCGCTTGTCCCACTAGCTGCTGCCCGGAACCCGGCATCGGCCGAGTGTCGAGGCGAACCCTCGGGCAACTATCGAGCGAAACCGAGCCCTTCGACCGACGCGCGCATCAGAGCCGTGTCTCCTCCAGTCGCTCGAGGGACTCGAGGACCTCGACGATCACCCGGCCCGAGCCGATACAGATGGATATGCCGTCGGCAGAGTGCTCGGTGCTGCGACAGAACCACAGGCTGCCGCTGTGATTGCGGCCAGCACGAGCGCGCACGTACACGCACGGCCCCACTCCCCGTGGGTTTCCGAGTATGGGACGCCCGCCCCACAGGCTGAGAAGCGCTCGTCGTATCCGCCAGGGCCGGAAGCCTTGACCTCGGGCACTGCGCAGCTCCACTGCGCTCGATCTCACTCCACCGCGACCAGGCAAGACCTCCTTCTTTGCGAATGCCAATTCAACGGAGGCCACGAGCGATGGGTCCGGAATCACGACCACCGGCCCTTGCTGTCGCGCTCACCATCGACGTCGTCGCAGCTGTCGCCGGGCTACGAACCCGATGGGAGGTGGAGCTTGCGTCGACTCGTGATCCTGGGAGTTATCCTCCTGGCGGCGGCCGGCTGCACAGCCGGAGTGGAGCCGAGCGCACAACCGGTCCCATCGTTTCTCGTAGCCGCAACGCCGACTGTCGAGTTACGCCCTACGCCGACGCCATCGTCGCCCGTTTCGTCACCGGTCGCCGAGGCCCGATGGGATCGGGTCGGGACGATCGCGCCTCAGTCGACCGACGATGGTGGCGGGCCGATTGCCGCCGTCGGCTTCGAGGACGGGTACGTCCTCTCCGATCTTGGCGGCTACTACCTCATCGACACAACACCGAAGATCCAATTCTCGAAGGATGGCACCGCGTGGGCCTCGGTCCGGCTGCCGCTCGGCAAGGGATCGGTGCTCCAAGCCATGTCTTTCGCCACGGACGGCAAGCGCGTCCTCGCGCTCGGGGGCTACACCCCGTGCAAGATCGCGGCCTACAACGAGGACCCATACGGGAGGTGTCGCCGTCGACCCGCGTCGTGGGTGTCGGATGACGGGCTGACGTGGCGTGGCTCCGGGCCCTCGACTGGAACCATTGGCCCCGCTGGTCAAGGCGGCAGCGCGTTCGGCTCGGCCTGGGTCGTTCCGACTGGCGGCTGGGATGCCGCACAAGAGTTCTACACCGGCGACGAGTCCGATGATGGGGTCTGGATCGGGGCGGCTTTGTGGCACTCAGCTGATGGCCTCACGTGGTCACGCTTGCGGGCCCAAACGAGCGAGTCGACATCGAGTTGCGCGAGTGACGGCGCCGACACAGCCTTCTGGGCTCTCGCCGACGCCGACGGGCGCCGCGTCGGCTCTTGCTCGTTCTCTGTGAAGGCGAACAGGACGACGTGGCGCAGCATCCCGTGGCCTGGCTGGTACATCAGGACCTCTCTACGGGCCAAGGTTCGGAACGTCCGGTCCGGCTGATGATCCCATTCTGGACTTCCCTGTCCAACGGGCAGCCTCCGCAGCCGATATGCTCGACAGGCATGCCGCTGCAGCCTCTGGCATCCGGCCGACGGTCAACATCTGGCGCTCGCACCATGCGGACAAATCTTGCCAACCCGTAGGCCCGAGAGTTCGGTTACATCACTCTGGGCCGACCGAGTCTCCGATCGAGGTGGCGAAGATTCGCGAGGCGCCATCTCGTCTCGGGTCCGGCCTCGCCACCTAATTGGGAGAATAGGGTTCGATCGTGCGCCGGCGGGCAGCCGCGGGAGCCACCTCGTTCGGTCGGCGGGGCAAAGCCGGAGCACGCCTAGGTCGTAGTCATGGTCGGAACCACCGACCGGCCCTCGGCGTACGGGATCGCAGGCGTCGCATGAAGCGCGCCGGTTATCAGCAGCTCGACCTCGCTCAGGGTGCCGGCCGGAGGTAGACCGGATATTCGCGCACGGCCACCGGCCTGCCGCTGTACTCCGAGATGTCCCAGACCCGCAGAGTGCCCCACTGCGACCTCGACACGTCGTACTTCAGGGTCACGTCGAACCGACCCCAGCAGCCGGTGCCGCAGCTCGCCACCACCGGAACATCGACCAGGACCTTGCCATTGCGATCGAGCAGAGCGATCCGGAATTGCGCTTCGAAGACGTTGGCGAGCCCTGTGACCCGGCCTGGGTTCAGCAGGGCGGCGCCCCACGCCGGCCGATCGACGAAGATCAGCGGCAGGTAGCGCTCGCGGTACGTCGCCCGGGTGACGGGCTTGTCCAGCGCGATCTTCTCTGACGAGAACGACGTGACGGGCTTGCCATCGAGCTTGAAGTTGACGCGATTCACCGTCGAGAATTGGGTCAACGTGTAGACGACCTGGGCCAGACGTCCGCGGAGCGAGAAGCTTCCGGAATCCCAGGCGTCGTCAGGGGAGACAGAGGCGAACTCGGAAGACAGGTTGACCGTCGCGAGGCCTCTCGAGATGTTGACCCCGAGGAGCTTCGAGCCGGCCGGGATGAGCGTCTCGATCCGCGGCTGCGCCGCTCGCTCCTTGGCCGATGGTCCCGCGAGCAACGCCTTCATCGCGGCCGTTGCCGTCGCCGGGATCTTGGGCACTGTCCGCAGGACCGGCACGAGAACCGCATCCTCGCCAGTCGTATCTTCCAGCAGGAAATAGGCGCGAACGATCATCGTGGTGGGCGTCGGCGAGGGCTTCGGCGGCGCGACCGTCGGCTCCGGCGTCGCCGGAGTGAGCGTCGGTGACGGCGTCGACGGTGGTGTGGGAGCAGTCGTGGACGGGAGCGATGACGAAGCCGTCGGCGACGGGAGGCTCGCCGTGGGGGTGCCCGAGGTCGTTGCTCTCGGGCTTGCCGCGGGTGCGGCGCACCCTGCAATGAGGCCAAGGACGAGGAGTGCGACGACTGGCTGAAGGCGGAACATGTCCTGTCCTCCCAAAGGGAGATTCATCCACCATCAGAATCACCGTTCGCCACTCCGCCGACATCTGCCGCCAGTCATGAACTTATCGGCCAACCGGCCCGACCCGCGAGCCCGTCGATTGCCTTCGCCGGCACCCACTAACGAACAGGCAGGACCCGACGACCGCCGCTTCAGCTGATGTCGAGCTTGCGCAGGATGCTGCGGCGGATGAAGGGTGACGACTGAAGCTCGCCCAGCAGGTCGGCGATGACGTGTTGTTCGAGATCGGTCAAGCCGAGATCACCTTCCCGGCTCGTTGGAGTCGAGTCGGGTGCATTGACTGCGTTATGCGTAGCTCGGCGATGGCTCGCATATCGGCGATTGCGTATCACTGTCAGTCTCAGTGCGCCTGCGACGTCATTTCGGGATGGCCGACGCATCGAGGGTGCAGCCCGCGTCGACAGGGGAGAATGTCCGAGTCCACCTTCGTGCATCCAAGTCCACGGACTACAGGCGTGTTCAGAGGGCGGGAGTGCCCTCAGGGGCAGCCACTTTGACCAGCCGAGCGAGCTCCTCGCGGTTCGACGATGCTGATCCCACCGCCATGGTGGCGCTTCACGAGACCGTCGGCCTCAAGGTCGCGCAATGTCCGGTACATCATCATGCGGCTTGTGCCGATCATCGCCGCCAGGTCGGCTCGCTGTGCGACCGGGTGGGGCGTGTCGAAGATCACCTTGCCGTACCGGAGCAGGATGGCTGCCATCCGCTGGCGCGCCGTCGCGAAGGACCGCGCGTCCAGCCGCATGTTAGGACCACCGCGAAATCGGCCGACAAGTCGAGGAGCCGACGGCCAGCTCGGCGTCCTGGAGCGCGAGCTCTCGGACGAGTCGCGGATCCCACGTTGCCCATGTCCCGTCGGTCAGGGCGACCAGCTCATAGAGCGCCTCGGCGTCCGGTTCGCTCATCGATCGAATCCGCCGAGATAGCCGGGCCCGGCGATCAATGCGGCGTGCACCTGGCCCGTCTCCGCGACGCGGCGATCGATGACGTGGCCTTCGAGGATGATGAAGGGAGGGATTTGGATCCCGCGTGCGTGCAGGATGTCGCGGCGGCAGAAGGTCCGCTGTCGGGCCGACTGTTCGAGGCGACGCAACGTATCGGCGTCGACGCCCGGCAAGAGCCGCGCAACATGCGAACCAACCGATTCGGTCGTGCCCATCAGGTATCCTCTTGGCGTGACCTCGATCGTACCGCTCGCCGTGACTTGAGTTTCGGTGCTTCGCGACGGCCGTTGCCGGCGGACGCCGCCCAGGACGATCGCTGACCTGATTCTGGACAAAGGACATATCCCTGGGCTAAGACCCCGAGTACGTTGAATCGATCGAGAGTGAGGCAGGAGCGCGAGGCTCCTCAGCACGCTGTCAGGATCCGGTTGCCACACCGCCGTGCTTGCCAATGGCGAGACCGACTTCCTCGATGAGCGGGCGTGGACGCCCGGAAAGCATCTTCCGCGCGCCGGAGCATCGGCGCTCCTGCGCTCGCTGTGAGGGCTAGTCCACCGACCGCGCCCGCATGCATCCTTGAGGTTCCCGATGAAGAGGCTCTGCGGGCACATGTCGGCGGATCGCTGGCGGAAGGCCCAGTGACGTCCCCAGCAGCTATGGAACCGATGAGCCTGTCACGTCTCTTGACCGGACTACTGCTGGCGGCGGGTGTGTGGATCCTGGCTGTCGGGATCGGCTTTAGGGTCGCTGACCTCCACGCCCAAACGGTCCTATCTGGCTCGATGCGACCCACCGTGTCGCCGGCAACCTGGCGATCACGCAGGCCGTGCCGATGAGCTCGCTTCGCGTCGGCGACGTCATCGCCTTCACCCCGCCGAACGAAACCCAGCAGGTGTTGCACCGAGTCGCGTCGCTGCAGAACACAGTCATCACGACGAAGGGCGATGCCAATGGCGTCGCCGACCCCTGGCACGTGACGCTCAATGGCTCGATCGCCTACCGCATGGTCGCGGTGCTGCCCTTCCTCGGCTGGCTGACCGAATTGCAGCGTCCGGCGCTCCTGCTCGCCGGCCTGCTCGTTGGTGCTGGCCATCCTGCTCGATCTCCTAAAGAAGGTGAGGCGCAGGACGGCCAAGACTCTGCCTGAAACCCAATCCTGACCTGATCGCGTCTCCCAGGCATATCCTCATCCCCGAGAGGGAGGAACCCCATCGTGTATCTACGGAAAATCGCCGGACTCCTTATGGCGTTCGGCCTAGTCTTCGGTCTCATCGGAAGCGGCGTCGGTGCCCAGTTCACCGATCAGGTTCTGGCCATCCAGCACATCAATGTCGGAACGTTCGCGTGCCTCATCACCGACGGGGGTGGCGGGACGGTCTCGGCCGACCAGAAGTCCGTTGACTTCACATCTCCGACGATCAACAGCTCGGCCCCGGGTTCGGCCCCGTTCACCTTCACCGTGAAGAACACGGGCAGCATCGGGGCCCAGCTCTCGGTCTCCGAGAGCCCCGTGTTGTCCCCGCCGTGGTCTTACATGCCGATCACGCCGAGCGCCAGCTTCCCCCTCACAGCGGGTGCAAGCCAGGCCATCGGTGTCGGCGTCCAGTGGTCCACCCTCTCGAACGCCGACCTCGGCTCGAGCGGTACGGTCACCTACACCGTTGACTGCGGCGAGGCGAACGTCGCCGGCGCAGGGACGGCCATCTTCGACAACACGCCGGCCGTGGTGCCCTCCAACCTGGCGAGCTACGGCCCCGAGGCCTACGCGTTCAATGAGTGGGGCGGGGGAGTCACCTTCGCCGGAACGGCGCGCAATCTGGCTACCTCGACGGTCACCATGAGTAGCTTCACCTGCCAGACGGGCGGCTGGAGCACCGGCGACTGCGTTTCGGCTCTCGGTTCGACCTACAACGTTCCGATCACGTTCAATGTCTACAACGTCGCCGGGAGTGCTGTCGGTACGCTCATCACCTCGAAGACGCAGACGTTCGCAATCCCATATCGGCCGTCGGCTGATCCCGTCTGCGTCGGTGCCGATGCGGGTAAGTGGTTCGATGGCACGGCCTGCAAGAACGGCCGCGCCAGCAACATCACCTTCTCCTTCCCCACGGGGACGACACTGCCGAATACCGCGATCTTCGGCGTCACATTCGACACCGACAACTACGGATACAGCCACATCGGCGGCGCCAATGCTCCGACCAATTCGCTGAACATCGCCACGTACCCGGGCAACGGCGTCAACACGCCGGCACTCGTCGGTTCCTGGCTTCCCAGCAACGTGCAGACGTACCTGAGCTCGGGCTCCGTGCCGTCGACATTCATCGGGTCCAGCCTGGTTTCCAACATGCCCACGGGCCCCGCTGATGACTTCGTCGGATACATGCCCGCGGTCCAGATCACGGCAACCAACTAGGCAAGACTCGATACGAACCTGTCCCGGTACGACCGGGCTGGGGCGTGCGGGGCCGGTCGACGACGTCGACTGACCCTCGCCAAGTGATCGGCACACGCCCGGGCGGCCACGCTGCCCGGGCTCCTGCCACCCATATCGTCACCGCGCTGCGGTGATCCATCTCGAAAACGGTCGGAGTCGATGAACGGTAACCGGGTCCACGGGTCCATAAGCCGCACTTCAGAACGCGCCTCGCTGCACGTGACAAAGTCACGTTCGCGCGACACTGGGATCGGTCGCGTCCTCGGACTGGCGATCGAAGTCGCGTTCATCGTCGCAGTGGCCCTTGCTGTCCTGGTCGCCCTTGGGTTGGTCGGCAATCCCTGGTATCACATCGTCTCGATCAATGGCGGCTCCATGGCGCCCACTATCGGGCGTGGCGACCTGATCGTGGTCACCACGGCCCCGGCGCGGATCGAGCCGAGCATGATCGTCGTGCTCAGCGTGGGTGACCAGGTCGTCACGCACCGCGTGGTCGCCGTCAACGCCGATGGCACGTTCGTGACCCGCGGCGACGCAAATCAGGTGAACGACGACTGGGGCGGTCAGCAAGTGCGGGTCGTCGGCGTCTATGTGGCGACCATCCCGTGGCTCGGACACGTCGTTTCTGCCCCTGACGTCTCGACGGCCGCCTTCGTCGACCGCGTCGGGGCCGCAATGACGATCACCGTGGGGTCCTGGCCGACACCGCATCTCGCGGCGACCGTCCGGATCCAGCCGCAGGCGATCGACCTCAAGGACAAGGGTGACGTCACCGCGTTCGTCGACGGTCTGCCCGATCCGTACTCGCTCGAGCAGGTCGACCTGACCTCGGTCGAGCTGTGCTTTCAGGGCGTGTGCGCCTCTAGCGACGGACCAGCCACGTTCGATGGTGGTCAGGTGGCGGCGACTTTCGCCTGCTCGGCACTCGCCGGAGTCATGGGGACTGACCGGGGCGACCTCGTCCTTGTCGTTCAGGGGTCACTTACCGACGGCAGCACGTTCTCTGGACAGGACAACAATCGAGTCTCAAGCGCATCCGACGTCGTCGTCGCGCCGCTGCCATCCGCCGTTACGCCCGTGCCGACATCGAGTCCAGGCGTCACCAAGACCGCGACCCCGACGTCGAGCCCGCACGCCACGGATATGCCCGCGCCGACGCCGACGTCAAGCCCGGACGCTACGGCGACGCCCACGCCCGCCCCGAGCCCGGACCCAACGGCGACACCCACGCCCACACCGACAGCGAGCCCGGACGCCAACTCTGGGCCGACCCGGACGCCGAGCCCAGACGGGACGCCGGCGGCACCGTAGGATCCGTCCGGAGCGCGTACATGCCTCGCACGGGATGATCGGGCGGGAGCGTAGAAAGGCGAAGCATGCGCCGCGTCGCCGGTTCGCGTGCTGGACGCCACCTACTGCCTCAACCAGGCCCCCCCTGCGTTCCCTGCTCGCCCTCGATGAAGTGGAACTCGCCCTTCAGTGGTGCATCGGACGTCTGGAACATCGTTCCGCCCCGGCCCGGAACCGGGTTCATCCAGATCCAACAATCCGTCATCCGCTTCGGCGGGAGCAGGAAGGTCACCTTCTCGGTGACGCCCGCAGGCACGACGTTCGGGGTCACGGACCCGCACAGCTTGCCCGATGCCGTTCTCGCCGTCCTCGGCCAGGAACAGCGTCCCGGGTGCGGAGCTCTCGTTGCCGACGGTGACGGTCCAGGACCGTGCACCCGCCGGGACGGGACCGGCCGCGGGCGGGTACGGCGTCGGGACCGGCGTCGGGACTCGGGGTCGGGGCTCGGGGTCGGAGTCGGTGCCGGCGTCGGGAGGGCTACCACCGCGGGTGGCAGCGACACGCCGGCAGGGACGTACAGCTCGGCTGCACTCAGGGCTCCGTCGGCGCGGTGACGCCGCCCGCCACGAGGACCGTGCCATCGAGGAGCAGCGTGGCCGATGTGCCGTAGTCGCAGCAAGGCTTGGACCCGATCTTCGTCCAGGACCCGGTGGTCGGGTCGTACAGCTCGGCGCCATCGAGCCCGGCCAGCAGCACAGTGCCATCCGGCAAGAGCGTCGCGCTGTCGCTTGCGAATAGCACTCGCAGTCCTGTCCCGCTTCGGCTGCTCCCGAGTGGCGGTCCAGGTCCCGCTAGCCGGGTTGTACAGCTCGGCCTTCCCTCGGCCCGTCACGAGCACGGTGTCATCCCTCAGCAGCGTGGCCGTGATGCGTTCGCCGTCATGGCTCTGATGGCTTTCGCGCATATCCGCGGTGGCAGTCCACGACCCCGTGTCCGGGTCGTACAGCTCGGCCTTGACGCTCGGGAATTCGCCGCCCACCACGAGCACCCTGCCATCGGGCAGCAGCGTGGCCGTGTGGTTCGCACCGCGGCGTGACCATCTTCCCTGTGGCGGTCCAGGTCCCGCTGTCGGGGTCGTACAGCTGGGAGCCATGCTCACCCGCCACCAGCACCTTGCCGTTGGTCAGCAGCGTGGCCGATCGATTCAAACCCTCCATCAGGCCAGGCTCCCCGTGGAGGTCCAGGTCCCGCTGGCCGGGTCGTATAGCTCGGCGCCGTAGCCTTCGGCGTGGTCCGGATCGCCCGAAGCACGTTCCGGCCTCGACAAGTCGCCCACCAGCACCTTGCCGTCGCGCAGCAGCGTGGCGGGGAAGCCGACCCGTGGGGATGGACCATGCTCCCGGTGGCTGCCCAGGTCCCGCTGGTCCGGGTCGTACAGCTCGGCGGAGGTCAGGTCGAGCCGTCGCTATCTGAGCCGCCCACCACGAGCACCCGGCCATCGAGGAGCCGCACCGCCGTGGGGTCGGTGCGGGGCGTGCCCATCGTCCCGGTGGGGATCCAGACGCCTTCCGGACCGGCGACAGCGTGTCGGACGCGCGACGGTGCCTGCCGATTCAGCTCGGGCTCGGGGACGTCGCATCGGGCGATGCCGTGGCGACCGCGCCGAACGATGGGGCAGGCACAGGCGGGACGACGGATGGCAGCCGCAGGAGGCCGGAGCCCGCCGCCAACGCCCCACCGACGAGCAGCAGGGCTGCGGCCGCGAGAAGCGTGACGCCGCGGCCCCGCGCCGCGGAACGCGATGGCTCGGGCGCGGCACGCTGGGTGCCGGCGATCGCGGCACGGGCGACCGACCCTGCCTCGAACGGACCAACGCTCTCGTCGGCGTCGGAACGAAGGGCGGCCCCGAGGCGCCGCTCGAACTGGTCGAAGTCATCCATCACGAAGTTCTCCCCGGAGCCGAAGCAGCAGGCGCGAGAGCCGGCCGCGGGCTCCAGACGACGACATCCCGAGCGCGCGCCCGATCTCGTCGGAGCTGAGCTCGGCCACGTAGCGAAGGGCGATCAGGGCCCGGTCGGTGGGATCAAGGGACTCGAGGACACGGCGCAGATCCGAGCTCGCGATGCTGTCGGCCAGGGGGTCCGCGCGGAAGTCGGGGACCCCTTCGAGCTCGATGTCGGCGACCGAGATCTCGTGAACGCTCGGCCGGCGAGACCGCATCGTCCGGCGAGCCTCATTCGCGGCGACGGCAACGAGCCAGTCCCGGATCTGAGCCGGGTCCTTGACGTCGCCCATCCGGCGCCAGGCGATGGCCCACGCCGCCTGTGCCGAATCCTCAGCGAGTGAGGGATCTCGGCAGATGACGTAGGCGACCCGCAGCAGGTCGCGGTGATGACGCGAAACGAGCTCCGTGAACGCCGCCTCGTCGCCCGTGGCGGCAGCTTGCACGAGTTCCGCGACCTGGACCGCCATCATGCCCACCATGCCATAGAGATACGGGCCGAAGCAGGATTGATTTCAGGCGTCGCGCGATTCCGATGATCAGTCCACGGCCCCGATCCGTCCGGGGACGTGAACGGAGGCGCAGACCAGCGCCTCTGTCTCCCGTTCGGCGAAGCGAGGACGCACGGGCCGTTCCTCGGTCGCTCGACCTGAGGACTACCGTCTCGGGCTGGCTGATCGGCGGAAGTCAGCGATCACCCACACCCTCAGGCGGGTGCACCGCCTCTTCTCGGCGCGCTCAAGCGGACATGGGCTGCCACCTCCCGCACCCTGGCACCAGACTCAGATCGGCCATATCCCGGGGGGCGTTCGGCTGGTCAGGCGTGAGGTTCCGACCACCTCCAGATGCGAAGCGGCCCCACAGCCTGGAAGCCGATCTGCTTCGCTCGCACAAGCGCATCGCCTGCTTCGTATCCGACGACGGGCAAGTCTCCGCCGAAGCGGCTGACCACAGCGACAGCGCCGGCAGTCAATCGCTCCTCGTCCCCGTCCGCGACGAAGAAGTTGGAGAAGCCGACAGCCTCGGTCGAGATGTTGGCCGCGCAACCTGCCACGAGTGCGTCGCCGCGGTAGGCCGCGAACAGGGCGACGGTCGGATCGGCGAGTAACGCGGGCAGGAACACGCGGCGATCGGCCGGCGAACCGTTGTCCCGCCATGCGCCCTCCCACCGCTCGAGCTCGCTGCTTGTCGTCAGTTGTCTCCAGTCCGAATCGACGGTGTTCGTTCGCGGCGGCCTTCGATCCCGCCAGACCCACTCGGCATCGAACAAGGGCTCGAACCCGATCGGCGCCAGGTCGAGGGCGGCGAAGCTGTCCTTGACAGACCAGGGACCGTGCAGCACCGATCGGAGATCGCTCAGCACATCCAGCTGCGGAGCGACCGGGGTCGGAACAAGGGTCATCGCGTTCGAGTAGTACGGCGGCGCGTGGTCGTGCGAGAGCCAGAGGCCTTCGACGAGCTCGCCTGATAGTCGATGCGTCCGAAAGATCGACTCATACCAGTGGAGGCTATTGCGGACACAGACCTCGGTGGATCCTTTCAGAGCCACTAGCGCCAGCCGAGCTCGGGGGCCACGTATCGGAGGATGCTCTCGATCGCGTGTGCGTTGTACTCGACGCCGAGCTGGTTGGGGACCGTCAGCAGGAGCGTGTCCGCCGCCTGGATCGCCGTGTCGCCGGCGAGCTCCTTGACGAGGACGTCGGGCTCCGCCGCATACGACCGCCCGAAGATCGCCTTGGTCTGTGCGTCGATGTAGCCGACCTGATCCGACCCTTGGTTGCCGCGCCCGAAGTACGCTCGGTCGCGGTCGTCGACGAGCGCAAAGATGCTGCGACTGACCGACACCCGCGGCTCACGCTCGTGTCCGGCCGCAGTCCACGCCTCACGGAACAACCGGATCTGCTCGGCCTGGAGCTCGTGGAACGGCACGCCGGCGTCCTCGGTCATCAACGTGGACGACTGCATGTTCATGCCCTGCTGGGCCGCCCACTCCGCCGTCGGCCGAGATCCTGCGCCCCACCAGATGCGGTCGCGCAGCCCGGGTGAATGCGGCTCGGGGCGGAGCAGGCCGGGCGGGTTCGGGAACATCGGGGAGGGGTTGGGCTGGGCGAATCCTGCGCCGGTCAGCGCCTGGAGGAAGACCTCGGCGTGCTGGCGCGCCATGTCGGCGTCGGTCTGACCATCGGGCGGGTCGTAGCCGAAGTATCGGAAGCCATCGATGACCTGTTCGGGAGATCCGCGGCTGATCCCGAGTTGCAGGCGGCCGCCCGCGATGAGGTCGGTGGCACCGGCATCCTCGACCATGTAGAGCGGGTTCTCGTAGCGCATGTCGATGACGGCTGTCCCGATCTCGATGCGCTTGGTGCGAGCGCCGATCGCCGCCAGGAGCGGGAAAGGCGATGCCAATTGCTGGGCGAAATGGTGGACGCGGAAGTAGGCACCGTCGGCACCCAGGTCCTCGACGGCCTCGGCGAGCTCGATCGACTGGATGAGTGCGTCCGAGCCCGACCGGACCTGTGAGTAGGGCGACGCCGACCAATGTCCGAATGACAGGAACCCGATCTTCTTCACGCGCTGATTCTAGAGACCTTCGCGGTCGCTATTCGACAGCTTGTGGATATCGGGTCGAGTGTCCCAGCGATATCAGCCAGCGGACCGCACCAATCGCCAGACCGCACGCATGCTCGGCCGCTGCCCGTAAAGCAGAACGCCTGCCGAGTAGACACGCGCGGCGATCCACAGTGCGACCGGGATCGTCACCAACAGGATCGCGATCGAGAGCGCGACCTCCCATCCCGCTGCCTCTCCCGCCACGATCCGGCCCGGCATGATGAACGGGCTGATGAACGGGATCTCCGAGAGGAGGACGACCCACCCAGCCCGGATGTCGAGCAGGCCGGTCGAGGCGTAGACCGCGATCATGTACCCGACCATCGTGATCATCGTCATCGGCATGACGGCCCCGTTCACATCCTCCTGGCGGCTCACCAGGGATCCAGCGGCAGCGTAGAGGACGGCATAGAGAAGGAACCCGAGGACGCCGTAGACGCAGAACAGGACGAGGAGGGTGATGGTCAATCCCTCCGGCAGAGAGACCCCCGCAGAGTCGCCGAGGATCAACCCTGCGATGTTGCCCTGGAGGAGCAGCGCCAGGCCGCCCGCGACGAGGATCGCAAGGTACTGCAGGAAGGCGGCAGCACCCACGCCGAGCACTTTGCCACCGAGCAGCTCGAACGGCGTCGCCGCGTTGAGGATGACCTCCATGACGCGCGAGGACTTCTCCTCGACCACGCTCATCGCCACCCAGTTCCCATAGAGCACGATCATCATGAAGATCAGGAGCGTGATCCCGAAGGCGAGGAGGTACGACGAGCCGAGCGCGGTCGAGTCCTGCGTCGGCTCCGTCCGCGTCGGGTCCGCCCACTTGACCACGTAGGCGGCGGCACCGAAGAGCGAGGCCTGTTCGGTCGGCGGGACGCCCAGTCGATCGAGCCGATCGGCGACCGCGACCGAGCTGGCGGCCTGCTGGATGAGCTGGGCCGTCCGGCCCGTCGCCGGGTCGTTCGAGTAGAGGGTGAACGCCAGCTCTCCGTCGGCCCCCCGTTCGATCGCGAGGACCGCATTCGTCTTGCCCGTGGTCACATCGGAACGCGCTGCCGCGAGGTCCGACGTCGTCGTGATGACGTAGGCCTCGCGGGATGGGGACGTCGCGGTCGCGCCGGTGGACGGCCCCAGGTTCAACAGGGTCCGGAGCGTTGGGACGGGATCGCTGCGCAGGTCGCTCGCGCCGACGTAGACGGCGACCCGCTGCGTCGAGCTCCCCTCGACGTACTGGACGATGACCGGGACGAGGGCGATCGCGACCACCCCGATGACGAGGAGCGCCGTGCCCATGATGAATGTTCGCGTTCGGACTCGGACGCTCGCCTCGCGTCGCGCGACGGAGGTCATGTGCGACATCGTGCTCATGCCTCGACCTCGGCAGGCGTCGCCAGCGTCCGTTCCTCGAGATCGAGTGCGCCGACGCGTTCCACGAAGACCTCCTCGAGCGACGGATCGGCGACCTCGAACCGACGGATCTCGTCGCCGCGGTCGACAGCCGCGCGGAGGACGATCTGCGGATCGGTCCCGGCGTCGACGTGGAGCTCGGTGAAGTCGCGGCCCGGTCGCGTGACGTTGACGTGGGGCAGCGATCGGAGCCACTCGAGCTCCCCGCCGGCACCGGTGGCGACGCGGACGACCTGGTGACCGGTCGAGTGCTTGACGTCTCTCGTGGACCCTGTCGTGACGAGCCGTCCGTGGTCGATGATGGCGACCGAATCGCACAGCTCCTCGGCCATCTCGAGCTGATGCGTACTGAACACAAGGGTCTTGCCCCGATCGCGCATCTCGAGGAATGCGGACTTGAGTAGCGCGACGTTGACCGGGTCGAGTCCCGCAAATGGCTCGTCCATCAGGATCACCTCTGGGTCGTGGAGGACGGTCGCGATGAATTGCACCTTCTGCTGGTTCCCCTTCGAGAGGGTCTCAGCCCGTCGGTCGGCGACATCCCCGATCCGGAATCGCCCAAGCCACCCGAGCGCGTCCGTGCGCGCGCGGCTGCGGGGGACGTCATAGAGCGACGCGAAGAAGACGAGCTGGTCGAGCACGCACATCCGCCCGTAGAGGCCTCGTTCTTCAGGCATGTAGCCCCACGTCCGTCGCGGCCAGTCCGTCGCTTGGCGGTCGAGCCAGGTGACCGATCCCTCGTCGGCGTGAAGCAACCCAAGGATGATCCGCATCGTCGTGGTCTTCCCGGCTCCGTTCGCCCCGAGGAAACCGAACACCTCGCCGCGTGCGACCTCAAACGAGACGCCATCCAGCGCCTGCACGTCACCGAAACGCTTCTTCAACCCCTCGAGACGAAGACTCATGGTCCGGCCCAGCTCCCAGGTGATCGCGCGAGGGACGCAACGCCAACTGTGGGGGGCGGGCAGGCGGACGGCATGGGCTGAAGGTCGTCAGGCTCGGGGCCGACCGGACCAAATGCCGCCGGCAGCCCCATCGACGCTGGTAGATCTGCGCCGTCGGACATCGCGGGATCCGATCGCCGGTCTTGGGCGTATGTTCGGGTGTGGTTTTCGGGGGGTAGCGGGGAGGTCCGGAACGATGGCCGACAAGAGTCTGTATGAGCGACTTGGTGGGGTCTATGCCATTGCAGCAGTCGTCGATCATTTCAGCGACGCGGTCGTCACGAACGCCATCGCTGGCGAGCGCTCTGCCAATCCGGAACTCCGTGAGTGGCACACGCAGAAGCTCGCGCGGTTGGACGGATTGAAGTTCATGCGGACGCTCTGGCTCTGCGAGGCCGCGGGCGGACCATTCACGTTCGCGGCCACGGTGCCCGGATCCACGCATCTCGGATTGGAGGAGGCGCACCGAGCGCTCAGGATCGCTCCCGAGGAATTCGATGCGGTCGCGGCCGAGCTTGGTCGGAGCCTCGACGCCTTCAAGGTGCCGCAGGCGGAGAAGGCGGAGGTCTTGGCGGCTTTTGCGGCGCACAAGGGCGAGGTGACCGAGGGTTCCAAGGCAATGGCTAGCGCCTGACCGCGGCGTTAGCCGCGGCCGCCTACGGCACCGGCTGCCAGGCGCCGTTGCCCAGGTCGGTGACCCAGATCTCGCCCGTGTCTACGGCAACACTGCGCCCGTCCGGGGTTGGAGCGAAGGTCACCCCAGTGCCGCCCAGGAGCCGTCCTCGGTGAGCTGCGTCAGGTCGGGCCCATCCGGCTTCACCGCCCGGATGTCCAGCCACGCGGCCACGAGGGCGTCCTGGACCGCATCGGTGCGCGCTCGTCGTCACTAGGATCGATCGTGCCGTTCGTTCGAGCCGGCCGACGACCGCCTCGGCCAGGGAGGTGAAGGCGGCCTCGTCCCCTGGTTGCGCACGCTCGACCAGCGTCGCGTCGATCCACTCTCCGGTGGTCCGGCTGCGAGTCCTGCACACCGCTCACTCATGTTAGGCCGATGAGCGCCGCGTACGTTCCATCTCCGTGCGCCGGTCCATTCTGCCGAGCGATTCCAGCCCATCGAGGTCATCATGAGCTCGGACCTTGACGTGTCAGCCGCCAGGGGGACCATGTAGCAGTGAGTGTTCGACCTCGGTTCGCCCCATTCTCCCGACTGGACCCGATCAAGTGGCCTGCCGGTACGGGGATCGCGCTTTTCTTTGGCTGGATCGCCTATGGCGTCGCGATCAACATCCTGGTCCACCCGCTGATCTGGACGGTCCTGCCGCTCGGCCTGACGCTGTATCTCGTGGCAGAACGGTATCCGTGGCGTGTCATCCTGCTCCTCGTCCTGCCCCTCACGGTTCTGACGGCCATCTCGCAGGTGGTCTCGACATGGTCCGACGCGCCGACATGGACCGCGTTCGGCATCTACCTGATCGCCTGCGCCTCCTTCTCGCTCGTCGTGTGCGGCCCGGATCGCGATCGGTGGATCGCTCGCTTGCCCAGTCGCTTGCTGGGCGATCGGTTCGAAGCGCGCCTCGCCTGGACTCGTTTCGAGGAGTCACTCGTCGCTGCGAATGCGGCCGTCCGGCACATCAGTGAGGGTGAGGACCCGGCCGCCAGACACGCCGAGATGCGCGGGATCGCGATGGAGGCGCGGCGGGAATGCCGTCGCGGGGGGATCTGGCGAGCGGCGTGGGCCGCCCAGGCGACATGGTTGGAAGCCCTCGACGCTCTCGTCGGCAGGGAACCGTCGGCTGACCAAGGTAGGCACATCCGCGACCTCCTCGAAGATCTGGATGGAGCGCACATGTTGGCCATCGCGCGAACAGGGGAGATCGACCCAGCCCCCTGACTGTTCAAGGTCAAGACATCATCGTGCCGCCGGGACGCCTCAGCTCAAGAACGTGGCGGTGCGCCGGGCGCCATCTTCACGCGGACGTGGCACAGATCGGGCCACCTGACTCGACCTAAGATGGGGCGATGACGCTCCCAAGGCACGTCGACACCGTCGTCATCGGGGCTGGCCAGGCGGGATTGACCATGAGCTGGCACCTGCAGCGCGCAGGCCGTGATCACGTGATCCTCGAGCGCCACGACTCGCTCGGTGGTGGTTGGCTGGACCGCTGGGACCAGTTCCGGCTCGTGAGTCCGAACTGGACGGCGTCGTTCCCGGATGCGCCGTACGGCGGCGACGATCCCGATGGCTACATGCCGAGAGGGGAGATCGTTGGGCGGGTAGCCAGTTACGCCAAGACGATCGATGCTCCGGTCGTCCTCGAGGCGTCTGTCGAACGGCTGCGGCGGGTCATGGACGACCAGTTCGTGCTGGATACCACGCAAGGCTCCGTCGCGGCCAGCGAGGTCGTCGTCGCCACGGGCGGGTTCCACGTCCCCATGGTCCCAGCCCTCGCCTCGGGCCTGAGCACACGCGTCCACACCCTTCATTCAAGTTCCTATCGGCGCGAATCCGACCTTCCACCCGGAGCCATCCTTGTCGTCGGATCTGCCCAGACGGGCGTCCAGCTCGTCGAGGAGTTCCGCGCGGCCGACCGGGACGTGTACCTGAGCGTCGGCGCTGCCGGGAGGATGCCGCGCCGCTACCGCGGCAAGGACATCTTCTTCTGGCTGCACGCGATGGCGATGCGTGGCGAGGACCTCGGGACATCCCTGCCGACGGTCGGGAACCTGCCCGACCTGCGACGACGCCTCGCCGGAAACCCGCACCTGTCGGGACATGGCGGCGGCCATGACACGGACCTCCGCCGGATCGGCCGCGACGGGACGACGCTGCTCGGCCGACTCAGCGGCATCGACGGCGAGCGCCTTCGCTTCGGCGCCGATCTGCAGGCGAACCTCGACTTCGCCGATGGATTCTTCGACGAACGTTTCCGCGGGCTGATCGACGCCTACATCGCTGCCGCGGACATCGACGCGCCGCCAGCCGACCCTGCCAGACGGGTCGGCTTCGTCCCCGAGATGATCGAGCAACTCGACCTCGCCCGCGCCGGCATCTCGACGGTGCTGTGGACGACGGGCTACCGCCAGGACCTTCGCTGGATCGATCTGCCGATCACCGACGAGATGGGCTTCGCACGCCAAGTCCGTGGCGTGTCGGAGGTCCCCGGACTTCTCTTCATCGGGTCGCTCTGGCAGCACGACCTCGCGTCGGCGACATTGTTCGGGGTCGGCCGGGACGCGCAGGTCCTGGCGGATCGGATGGGTCTCGCCGCCTGATCGTGGACCCTTAGCGGACCCTTAGAGGGACGAGATCGACTCCTCGAATTCGCGCCGGAGCGACGCGCGATCGGACGGATCGAGCCAGGTCGATTCGATGCCGTCGATCGCGATGCGACCGAGTTCGGCGATATCGAATCCCTGCGCTTCGCCGAGGGCCTGATATTCGCGGCCGAGGTCCCACGTCATCATCGCCGGGTCGTCCGTATTGACGGTCATGCGCAGGCCGGCCTCGCGCATGGCCCGGAACGGGTGCTCGTCGAGCGACTCGAAGCGGTTCGCGATGACGACGTTGCTCCACGGACAGACGGTCAGCGGGATCCCGTCGTCAGCGACCCGCCGGAGGAGATCCGCGTCCTCCACGATGGCCACGCCATGGTCGATCCGCTCGACGCCGAGGACGTCCAGCGCGGTCCGGATATTCGCAGGGCCTGCGCCGAGCGCCTCGCCGGCGTGGAAAGTCCTGTGGAAGCCGGCGCTGTGGGCTGCCTCGAAGGCTGGCGCGAAGGTCCGCATATCCACGCCCAACTCGGTCGAATCGGCGCCGACACCGATGACGTGCTCCGCCTTGCCGGCACGCCGGAGCTCCGCCAGTCGATCCACGAATTCGAGACCGGCGGCAGCTCCATAGGCGCGATCGATGTCACCGATGAGGCGACAGCGGACGCCGGTCTCGGCCTCGGCGCTCGCGATGCCGTCCTGCAGGCCGGCGACGATCTCACCGAGGTCCTGTCCGGCTGCCAGGTGACGGGCTGGCGTGAAGAACATCTCCCGATAGCGAAGGCCGTGGGCGGCGGCATCGACCAACGATTCGTACGCGATCCGTGCCCAGTCGGCAGGCTCGACGACCGTTTCCTGGACGAGCCAGAAGATCGCCAGGAATGAGTCGAGGGAGTCGTAGCGGTAGAGCTCGGTGGGGTCCTCGACCGCGAGCGGCCGGCCGGCCTTTCGGGCGAGTTCCACGACCGTGGACGGGCGCACGGTCCCTTCTACATGGCAGTGGAGTTCCACCTTCGGGATCCGGTCGAATGCCGAGTCCGGTGCGTCTGTGGTCATCGGCTGGATCGTACAAGAACGGGATCCCGTGGGAAGGTCGCGGACCGGCCCGGAATCACGGACCGCCACGGCTCGTCCATCGCCTCGATTTGACACGAGCGCGCAGACTGTCGAGTCAGCACGGAAAGGGGGACGTCATGCTTTCAGGCGGTTTCCGTATGCGCTCAAGGGGCGCGAGCGCAGGATTGGTGCTCGCGATGCTTGCCCTTGCTGCACCGCCGCTCGTCGCGGCCGCTAGTGTCACTGTGAATGCGATCCCGGGAGGCGGCTGGGTCCAAGGGCCGGACAACACTGCCGGGCGCGCGGCCGTGATCGCCACGAGCCCTGTCGCGGGCCTGGGGACGAGCAGCGTCGAGCTCACCACCGCCACCGCCGACACGGATTTCGTCGGCATCGGTCGCGCCGTGCCCGGGCCTCTGAGTGACGTGACCGGCGGCTCGTGGATGACCTACGTCACGGGGACATCGGGTCTCCTCAACGGAGAGCCGGCTTCTCTCAAGTTCGGGATGTACCGGCTCGGCGGTTTGTCGGAGTTCACGACGATGTCGGTGGAACGCGTGTATAGCGCAACCGTGACGGCGGGCGTCTGGCAGACGACGACCCTGTCGGACACGACGATGGTCTACCAGACGAATGCAGCCGGCAACTTCTGCCTCGTCGCCGCGCCGTGCACGTTCGCCGCATTCAAGACCCAATATCCGAACGCTGCGGTCCTCGGGCTGCAAGTGGCGATCGGGAAGGGCATCCCGCCGACGACCTCGTTTGTCGACGGCGTGTCGCTGACGGTGGACGGCGTGACCGACACGTGGGACTTCGAGCTCGCGGCCGCGCCCCCGTCGTCGGCCCCGTCAGCGGCGCTGACGGCCCCCCCGACGGACGTCGCCGCGCCGGCGAGCGGATCGGGCACGCTCGACGTCCGGGCGTTCATCATCCTCGGTGTCGTGGCGCTGCTCGCGCTGCTGTCCGTCGTCATGGGCCGAACACGTCCCGCCAACTGACCCATCCGATCGCCCGGTCCAGCGACCGGATCCACGTCGGGCGCGGCGGCCGGGCCACCCGTCGCGCCTGAGTCGGCTTCTGCACCGGTCGGCCCCCGGGTTCGGCGTGGCGGCGCTGCGCCGATGGGAGCCAGCACTGCGGTCCGACTCGCTAGAGTGGGCACCGTGTCAGATATGTCCCTGCCATGACGGCGACGCGGGCGCCATGGGCCGACGGTGCCTTCCTCGATGAGCTGACGACGTGGATCGACGACCGGCTGACGGCGGTCGGGATCCGGCGACGAAGCAAGCCGGTGGTCGGGCGAGCGTGGGCTCGGGCGGTCACCGTGAGCTTCGACACGGATCGCGGCCCGTTGTGGGCGAAAGCCGTGCCTGAAGTGTTCGCGCACGAAGTCAGCGTCACGGTGCTTCTTGCCGACATCGATCCTGGCTCCGTTCCGCCGGTCGTCGCAGCCGATGCCGCTCTCGGTCGGATCATCACGGAGCATGTCGCCGGCCCTTTCCTCGCGGCGCTTTCGGATCGTGCCGACGCGTGGACCGCGACGCTCTCCCGGCTGGCCGAGATCCAGCGGGTGCTCGCACTGGAGCCCGCGGCGCTGGCGATGGCCGGGGTCGCTGCGGCGCCGGTCGGTGCACTGGCGGGCGTGGTCCCACGATTGCTCGATGACGACGACCTGCTGCAGATCGGCCGGCCCGAGGGCCTGTCGGATGCCGAGGCCGCCGTCCTCCGCGCTCGGATCCCGGAGCTTGTCGAGGCCTGCCACGCGCTGTCGCAAGGCGGCATCCCGGACAGCCTCGACCATGGCGACCTCACGTCCGATGAGGTGATCCTGGGCGAGATGGGGCCGGTCTTCCTCGACTGGTCCGATGGCTCGATCACGCACCCGTTCCTGTCCGCCGCATCGCTGCTCGCCGATGGGGCGCCATCGGAGGAGCGCGTGTCGGCCTATCTCGCCCCGTGGCTCGCTGCCGGCGTCGGTCACGGACGCGGGCGGTCGGAACGCTCTCACGACGGCACGGACGGTCCTGCCGCTGCACCTCGCTGCGCTCTACGCCGACCGCATCCTGCCCGCCCTGGGCGACGGCAGGAGATCCGATCCGGCGGTCATCCGTGCCCTCAGGACCCTGGGCGCCCCGTGACGCCGGCGACGGATCCCGGAGGAGGTGCTGACGGCCGCGCACGCCCGTGCCGCCGCCCGGGCGGCAGGGGATTGGCCTGAGGCGGACCGGCTGCGTGCCGAGATCGAGGCCGCGGGCTGGAAGATCGCCGACCGCGGGACCGATTTCGCGCTGACGCCCGCCGACCCGCCCGACCTGGCCGAGGGCGACCGGGTCCGCTACGGCGCCAGTCGGAGCGTCCCGTCGCGGTTCGACGAGCCGCCCGTCGGGCCCGCGACCGTCGTGCTGATCGCCACGGATTGGCCGGACGACCTGACCAGGGCGCTCGACCGGGCTTCGAGCCGCGTCGCCTGCCGGGACGTCTGTCGTGATCGTCGCCGACGGTCCGTCGGCCGACCAGGAAGCCGCCCTCGCTGTCGATGGATCGCCGTCCCCGGACACCGAGATCGTCTGGACGAGCGAACGTCTGGGTCATGGCGCTGCGACCAACATCGGCCTGCGACGCTGCGGCGGCGCTGTCGTCGTCCTGCTCGACACGAGCGTCGAACCGACTGGCGACATCGTCACGCCGCTCATCCAGGCGCTGGCCGACCCGACCGTCGCCGTCGCCGGCGGCTGGGGCATCGTGTCGAGCGACCTGCGCAAGTTCGAGGACGCTCCGCCGGGCGACGTCGACGCGATCGAGGGCTATCTGCAGGCCTTCCGGCGGGCCGATGCCGCCGCCCGCGGGCCGCTCGACGAACGGTTCCGCTTCTACCGCAACCTCGACATCTGGTGGAGCCTCGTCCTGCGTGATGAGGGCGAGGACGCGTCGCCGCGTCGGGCCGTCAGCCTTGCGGATCTGCCCGCCGTCCGCCACGACGCACCGCGGATACACGAGCCTGCCCGAGGCCGAACGTGACCGCCAGAGCAAGCGGAACTTCTACCGGATCATCGACCGATTCGGGTGGCGGCGCGACCTGCTCGTCAGCCGCTGACCACGGCGGGGACCGCCTCGCGTTCGTCCTGGTTCTGCCAGACCGTCTGCAGTGGGTCGCGCCCCCCGATCGCGAACCAGGCGATCGGGCGCGGCGATGAGGGTCAGGACGCCGGTGCTGACCATCACCGTCCGGACGGCCTCGGTGTAGGCGGCGGCGTAGGCCACGGCATCGGCGGGTTCGACACCACCGACGAGGACGCCATAGGTCGGCATGTTGATCGCGGCGAGGAGCGTCCGGAACGCGTCGACCGCGGCATCGATCTCGCCCGGCGCCTGGCCGACGAGTGAGCCGGCGTAGGTGTCGAGCGCGAGGGTCGTGACGAGGACGGTCACGATGACCAGCGCCGCGCGGCTCCCGAGCGCGACGGACGCCTCATTGAGCGCCGCGGCCGTGGCCGGCAGGCCGCGCGGCATGCTCGCGAAGATGATCGCCGTCCGGACGGTGGTGGCGATGACGAAGCCGGCACCGATCAGGACGAACGAGAATGCAAACCCGAGGTACCCGGCGTTCGGTCGCAGGATGGCGGCGATCACCAGGCTGCCGAGACCGACCGCCAGGATCCCCCCGACGATCAGCGTCCGCGGGCGGAACCGGGCGAGGAGGATCCCGGCGACGGGGCCGGCCGCCGCCAGCGCGACCATGAACGGGATGGTCGCGATGACCGACAGGATCGGCCCGTAGCCGAGGACGACCTGGAAGTAGACGGGGACCTGGAACAAGGCGGCGGTCTGGGCGTAGGCGATGACGAAGCCGACGAACAGGGCGATCGCCACCGGCCGGCGCTGGACCTGGAGTCGCCGGCGGCCGGTCCGACTCCAACGCCGCTCGATGGACAGCCCGACCGCCGTGAGGACCACCCCGACCAGCGACGAGGCCCGACGCGAACGGCGTCGGCGCTGTTGCCCTGGAAGCCGATCAGGCCGGCCGTGATGACGACGATCCCGAACGCCCACAGCGGCGGTGACCATGACCTCCGCCCGATGCGCCGGGCCGGCCGTCGGGAGGTCGTCCCAGTGCCGGCGGCAGTAGACGAACGCCAGGACGGCCGCGGCCGCGGCCGCGGCGAAGGCAGGCGCACGGGTGCCGGTCGGGCCGAACAGCGTCAGGAGGACCGGGGCGGCAGCGGTGGCCGCTCCGTACGCGCCGTACGCGAGGCCGATCGCGGTGGCCCGGTTCACGCCTTCGAAACGGGTCGCGACGCCGGCCAGGGCGACGGGCAGGACGATGCTCG
The DNA here is from genome assembly GCA_963776385.1 of uncultured Chloroflexia bacterium. Classification (GTDB taxonomy): domain Bacteria; phylum Chloroflexota; class Limnocylindria; order Limnocylindrales; family CSP1-4; genus SPCO01. The sequence goes on along the minus strand of CAVZME010000010.1, from coordinate 405,482 downwards.
CGCTGGCCACGTCGACGAACCGCCCGACGAGGAACAGCGGGCCGTCGCCGAAGAAGAGACCGCCGACGGCCGGTGACGACGAGGCCGCCGAGCGCGATGAGCATGACCCGCCGGCGCCCGTCGGCATCGCCGAGCACGCCACCGACGAGGAGCATGCCCGCCGTCACGATCGAGGCGACCATCAGCAGCGCCTCGATCCCGGGGCGCTCGCGGACGGCCGATTGCACCGAGGCGAGGCCCGGCGAGAAGATCCGCGGGCGCCAGGCCGGCCGCGAGGAGGGCGAGGCTCGCGGCGATCAGCGTCGCCACCGCGCCCGGCTCGCGATCGAGGTCGCGTCAGGAAGGTCGGGATGCGGCGGTCGTCGCACCACCGGATGCTAGCCGGTCGCCTCCGGCCCGCGTCGGGTCAGTCGGCTGCCGGACGGGCCGTCGATGACGTCCCAGCCGAGGTCCGCGAGCTCGTCGCGAAGGGCATCGGCGCGGGCGTAGTCCTTCGCGGCTCGGGCGGCGTCCGCGCTCGGCGAGCAGGCCGGCCGCCTCGGCCGGGATCGCGTCGTCCGCCGCGGCCGCGGTCGCCGCCTCCGTCCAGACGCGGTCGAGGTCGAGGCCCAGGACGAGATCGGCATCGAGGATGAGCCAGCGCCGTTCGTCGTCGGGGATCGGCGCGCGCAGGATCTCGCGCAGGAGCGCCAGCGCGACCGGCATGTCGAGGTCGTCGTCGATGGCAGCGACGAACCGGTCGTGGAGTGCCCGCCCGGCGGCCGACAGCGGCGCAGCAGGTGACGTCGCGCGATCGGTCAGCTCGAAGTCGAAGCCGTCGTCGGCCGACCCGTGTCCGGCGACCCCGGCGGCGATGCCGACCGGCCGATCGCCGGCGCGTCCGGCACGCAAGGGCGGGCGGCGCGGCCCACGGCCCGTCCGCCGGCGGCGGCCCGAGCGCCGCGCAGCCCGGCGCGCAGCGACGCGAGCGCCGCCGCGGCCGCGGCGAGCGAACGGTCCGAGTACTCGAGCTTCCGCGAGTAGCGCGATGTCAGGACGCAGGTACCGGAACGCGAGCGGATCCAGCCCGCGCTCGACCAGCTCGGTGACCCGCTGGAAGTTGCCGGCCGACTTGGCCATCTTCCGCCCGTCCATCAGCAGGAACTCACCGTGGACCCAGATGCGTGCGCCGGGACCTCGCCGGTGATCGCGGCCGACTGGGCGATCTCGTCCTCGTGGTGCGGGAAGACGTTGTCGATGCCGCCCGTGTGGATGTCGAAACGCGGCCCGAGATAGCGCATCGCCATCGCCGAGCATTCGAGGTGCCAGCCCGGGAAGCCCTCGCCCCAGCGCTCGGTCGGCCACTTGAGGAGGCGGCCCGGCCCGGCCGACTTCCACAGCGCGAAATCGGCGGGATCGCGCTTGTCCGGTTCGATGTCGCCGCGATGGCCGGCCCGCAGGTCCGCCAGGGTGTTGCCGGACAGCTGGCCGTATCCGTCGAACCGTCCGACGTCGTAGTAGACGTTGCCCTCGTCGGTCGCATAGGCGTAGCCGGCGTCCTGGAGCGCCTTCGGCGAGCGACGAGCATCTCGGGGATGTGCTCGGTGGCGCGCGGGAAGACGTGGGCCGGCAGGATGTTGACCGCCGCCTCGTCGGCGTGGAACGCGGCCTCGTAGGCGTCCGCGATCTCGGCCGGCGTCTTGTGCTCGAGACCCGGCCGCGACCAGCATCGGGTCCGCGCCGCGGTCGAACCCCTCGTCGCGCAGATGGCCGACGTCGGTGATGTTCTTGACGTGGAAGACGTCGACGCCGTGATAGAGCAGGACGCGTCGGATGAGGTCGGCGAGCAGGTTGCTGCGCAGGTTGCCGACATGAGCGAAGCGATAGACGGTCGGACCGCAGGTGTACATCCGGACGCGGCCGGGTTCGAGGGGTTCGACCGCCTCGACCCGTCGGGTCAGGGTGTTGCGCAGCCGGAGTGTCATCGAGGCCCATCCTAGCGACTTCGGCCGGTGGCCCTAACGAATCGGGGCGACGACTCGTTATCCCACCAGAGGCCTCGCGGTCCAGTTCCATCGTTCCCCCGGCGGTGTGGACCTGCGAGGTCTCGTCCCGTGTCCGGCACCGCCCTGGAGGCCCGGAGGGGGCTTCTTCGTGACCCGCCCTATACTCCCGGCGATGCGCCGTCTGATCGCCCTCGCCGTGGCCGCGACGCTGTTCGCCTCATGTATGGGGTCAGACGGCGGCCGGCCCCGACCGTCCCGTCCGGATCCTCTCGGGAACGCCGACGACGCTCGACCCGGCGGCGCAGGGCGACGCGGGCAGTGCCGCCATCACGGCCCAGCTGTTCGAGTCGCTGACCGCCTTCGACGCCGACCTGCAGGTCCGTCCGGCGCTCGCCGAATCGTGGACGTTCGCCGACGGTGGCCGGCAGGTCACCTTCCGCCTTCGCCCGAACCTCACCTTCTCCGACGGCAGCCCGCTCCGCCCGTCCGACGTCGCGCGCAGCTGGCTGCGGCTGATCGATCCGAAGCGCACCGTCGCCGCTCGCCTCGCTGGCCTTCGACATCGCCGGGGCCGAGGCGTATGTCCGCGGGCAGGCGACGGACCCGGCGACGGTCGGGCTCCACGCCGATGACGCGGCCGGCGACCTTGACCGTCGACCTCGCCCGGCCGGCCACCGACTTCGTCAACATCGTCGCCGGCCCGTCCTTCGGGGTCGTGCCGCCCGGAGTGGACGACGATCCGGGACCGGCCCTCGACGCCGGGCAAGGACTTCGTGGCGAGCGGCGGGTACGTCCTGAGCGGCACGACGTCGAACGGGCTTGAACTGACGGCCAACGACCGCTACTGGGCGGGCAGGCCGGCGGTCTCCGACGATCGAGCTCGTCGCCGACCTCGGCGGCCGCGGCGCGGTCGACGCGTTCTCGGCGGGCGACCTCGACTACGCACCGGTCTTCGATATCGATGCGACCTGGCTCGCCTACGACGAGACGCTCGGGCCGCAGCTCCGCTCGGTCGGTTCGCTCGTCGGTCCAGTACTACGGCTTCGACACGACGAAGCCGCCGTTCGACGATCCGCTCGTCCGGCAGGCATTCGGCAAGGCGATCGACTGGCGGCGGATGGCGGCGCTGAGCGGCATCGGACGGCACGGTCCAGGTCGCGAACTCGATGGTGCCGCCCGGGATCCCCGGGCGGAGCGACGAGGACTTCCTGCCCACGTACGACCCGGCCGACGCGCGCGCGCTGCTGGCCAAGGCGGGCTACCCGGGCGGCGCCGGTTTCCCGACCACGACCCTGATGACCGGCGGCTCCGGGTTCGACGAGGCGATCGTCGACCGAGGTCAAGCGCGAGCTCGGCATCACCCTCCAGGCCGAGACGATGGGCGACGGCTACTTCGAGCGGCTGTCGACCGACCCGCCGGCGATGTGGTCGCTCGGCTGGGTCGCCGACTATCCCGGGCCGGAACGACTTCCTGGGCGTCCTGCTGGGCACGGGCGCGTCCAACAACTACGGCCGCTGGAGTTCGCCCGACCTTCGACGCCGCGATCGCCGAGGCCGTCTCGGCGGCCGATCCGGCGGTCGCCGGCGTCGGCCTACGACCGGGCCGAGGCGGTCGTCCGCGACGAGGTCCCGGTCGTGCCCGTGTCCTACGGCCCCGGCTGGGCGCTGACCCGGACGGGCTTGCTCGGAGCCGGGCAGAACGGCCTCGGCATCGTCCGGATGGCGGGCCTGGCATGGGCGGAGTGATGGGCTCGGCTGGCGACGGCGGCGTCCTTGCCGGTCGCTGGCGGCCCTCGCGCTCGTCGCTGAGCCTCGTGCCCGGCGTCGCGGCCGCCTCGCCGACGTTCGGGACGCCGACGCGCGACGTCGAAGTTCGGCGACGGGATCGACTTCAGCCAGCCGTTCGTCGCCGGCGAACCGCTCGCTCGGGCCGAGTTGCTGCTTGACCTTCGCGGATGCGATCGGCCCGACGGTCACGGAGGTGCCGCCTGCCGGCGGCCGGAGGCGACACGCTGACCTACCACGCTCGAGACGTCGGGTCAGCGCCACCTCATCCCGAACACGCCGATCGTCGCGCGGTGGCGGCTCTTCCCGGCGTCGGACCCCGAGCACGGCGTCGCTGGGCCCCGAGCTCACGCGTCGTCTACGCCGACGACCGGTTCGAGTGGAAGACGGTCGTCCGGGCGACCTCGTCCGGGTCCACTGGTACGAGGGCGAGCGAGGCGTTCGCGGCCAAGGCGCTCAAGCTCGGCGAGGACGAGGTCCGCGACACGTCCAAGCTGCTCGGCGTCACCGAGACCGAGCCGGTCGACTTCTTCGTCTACGCCAACCAGGACGACTTCTACGGCGCGCTCGGGCCGGGCGCCCACGAGAACGTCGCGGGCACGGCGTACGCGCTACATCCGGACGCTCCTCGGGCTCATCCCGCCGGACCAGATCGACGATCCGCTGGTCGCCGTCCGCATCCCGCACGAGTTCGTCCACCTCGTCTTCGACACGGCGTCGTCCAACCCGTATCACGGCCCGCCGCGCTGGCTCAACGAGGGCCTCGCCGTCTACCAGAGCGAGGGCTACGGCTCGGACGATCGCGGCGCAGGTCGAGGCCGCCGCGAAGTCCGGCACGCTCATCCCGCTCGACGGCCTGACCGGCCAGTTCCCGAACGGCCAGGACTTCTTCCTCGCCTACTCGGAGAGCGTCGCCGCGGTCGACTACATGGTCCAGACCTACGGCAGCGACGCGCTCGTCACGCTCGATCCGCTCGTACGCCGACGGCCGGACCGACGACGAGGCGTTCAGCGCCGCGCTCGGGCTCGACATGACGGCCTTCGGCGAGGCGTGGTTCAAGGACGTCAACGCCAAGGCGCCGACCGAAGTACGGCCCGCAGCCCGCGCCGCCAGGTCCGGTCCCGTCGGCCTGGGCCGGCGCGGCGGTCGGTGGCACGGTCGTCGTCGGCCGCGCCGGCAGCGCTCGAACGCGGCGGCTGCGGCCACGGCGCGCCGTCGGCGGCTCCGGCCCCGGCGTCCGACGGCTCGTCCGGTGGCGGGACGCGGCGTCGCCATCGCTCGTGGTCGTCGGGGTCGTCGCGGTGATCGTCGTCGGCGTCGCTGGTCGCGCGCGGTCGGCGGCGCGCGACGGACGCCGCCGGGTGACGATGGCCCGCCTTCGCGCGATCCCGAGCTGGCAGATCACGCTCGGCGTCGCCCTGCTCGCGCTCGGCTTCCTGATCGCCGCACAGCTCGCCTCGGAGGGTCCGCGCGTCCGCTACACGACCCAGGAGCGCACCCCGCTGGTCGAGACGGCCAACGAGCTCCAGTCGCAGCAGGACGGCCTCAAGGACCGCATCCTCCAGCTGCGCGCCCAGATCCAGGGCGTCGAAGGCCAGGGCGCCGACTCCGCGGATCTCGTCCGCCAGCTCAACGCACGAGCTCCAGGACGCACGGATCGCGGCGGGTCTCATCCCGCTTGACCGGCACGGGCATCGTCCTCCAGCTCGAGGATTTCGAAGGCCCCGGTGCCGCCGGACGGCAACGAGTCCGACTACCTCGTCGGGTCGCGCGACATCCGTGCCGTCGTCGAGGAGCTCTGGCGGGCGGGCGCCGAGGCGATCGCGGTCAACGGCGAACGGATCACGCCGACCTCGGCGATCATCGACGTCGGTTCGTCGCTGCTGGTCAACTCGGCCTACCTGACCCCGCCGTACCAGGTCACCGCGCTCGGACCGCCCGAGCTGTACGACTCGCCTCAGCACGTCGGCCGGGTTCGTCGACTTCGTGCGTGCCCGCGGCGAGGGCTACGGCATCCGCGTCTCGCTGGCCGAACCGGAGTCGGTCGACATGCCCGCCTTCGTCGGGACCGTGACGCTGCGCTACTCGCGGCCCCTGGAGTCCGCGTCGCCCTCGCCCTCGACACCCCCGGCGGGTGACGCCGGCCAGACGGGCGGCTGACGATGCACCGGCGCTCGAGCCAGCTCACCATCGCCGCTGTGGCCGCCATCCTGGGCGTGCTCGTCGTCATCCAGCTCCGGTCCCAGGCGGGACCGTCCGGCCTGGCCCAGCTGTCGTCGCAGGACCTGACCGTCCTCGTCGCCAACCTGAATGCGCGCAACGACCAGCTGCGGCGCGAGACATCGCTGCTCGAAGGCGAACTCCAGACGCTCCAGGCCAACCGGTCGCGCGGCGACGTCTCGATCGACGAGATCACGGCCGACCTCCGCCGCGTGCGCGCCTACGCCGGCCTCGACCCGGTCGGCGGTCCCGGCGTGACGATCTCCGTCCGGGGGCCGATCGACGGATCCGGCGTCGAGGAGCTCATCAACGAGCTCCGCAACGCCGGTGCCGAGGCGATCAGCGCGGGCGGGGTCCGGGTCGTGGCCGGGGTCGTCGTGGTCGGTGTCCCGGGCGAGGCCGCCGTCGACGGGACGGCGCTGGGCATCGCGTTCGACCTCGACGCGATCGGGGCGCCCGACAAGCTCACCGGCTCGCTGACCCGCTCCGGTGGCGTCATCGCCCAGCTCGCCGCGACCCAGCCCGACGTCGAGGTGACCGTCACGCCGGTCGACCGGCTGGAGCTCCCGGCCACGACGCGCTCACTCGTCCCGGCTCACGGGCGTCCCCGGCTTTGATACGCTGACCCGCCGATGACCGAGCAACCCGTCCTCATGCTGCTCCTTGGCGATGTCGCTGCGGCTGCGCCGGCCCCACCCGTGTGGCGGCGACACCTGGCTGGTCGATCGGCTCGGCGCCGACATCGGCCTGCGCTGCGAGACCTGCGGCCGGCACGTCCTCCTGGAACGACGCACCGTCGAGCGTCGCCTGGCGGGCTTCGTGTCGCGTGGCGACCCGGCCGTGACCGCTGCGGTCAACGGCACGGACGTCGCCGGGTGACGGCCGAGGCGATCGTCCCCGAGCCCGAGGAGGACGGGTCCGCTCGCGGTCTTCCGCATACGGCGGTTTCCTGCGGCTGTGGCTGTCGCAGGCGGCGACCCAGATCGGCGGCAACATGGTCCTGTTCGGGCTGACGGTCATCGTCTTCAACTCGACCAACTCGAACACCGCGGTCAGCCTGCTGATCCTGTCGTTCCTCGTCCCGGCGGTGCTGTTCTCCGCCGTCGCCGGCGTCTATGTCGACCGCATCGACCGGCGGATCATCCTCATCGCGACGAACCTTCTGCGCGGCGCGGCGTTCGTGGCGCTATATTTGGCGGGCACGAACTTCGCGCTCGATCCTCCTGCTCAATGTCGCGATCTCGACGATCACGGTCTTCTTCGCACCGGCCGAGCTCGCGATGATCCCCGTCCTCGTCCCGCGCAGCCAGCTGCTGGCCGCGAACGGCATCTTCACGCTGACCCTCAATGCGGCGTTTGCGCTGGGCTTCGCTCTCCTCGGGCCGCTTGTGGTCAAGGTCGCCGGACCCGAGGCGGTCATCGTCGTCGGTCGCGGGCCTCTATTTCCTTGCGGCGCTGTTCTGCATCACCCTGCCGGCGTCCCCGCCACCACCATCGACGCCCGAGGATCCCCATTCAGCGGTCTCGGCGTGGGCGACGCGGAGAAGGCTGTCGGATCGACCTTCGGTCAGCTACGCGAAGGCTTCTCGTTCATCCGCGGCACATCGGTCGATCACCTGGTCGCTCATCTACCTCGCCATCACCGCTTCGCTCATCGGCGTGCTCGGCGTCCTCGGGCCCGGCGTTCGCAGAGGAGACGCTCGGGCTCAAGGCGGAGGACTTCGCTGTCGTCGTCCTCCCGCTCGGGTTCGGGATCGTGACAGGCATCCTGCTGCTCAATTCGTACGGCCACTACTTCGTGCGCCGCCGGGTCATCGAATCGAGCCTCATCGCGCTCGGCCTCCTGCTTGCCGCACTGTCGGCGGCAGGACCGATCAGCCGGCTCCTCCAGCGGGCGGACGCAGCCGGGCGGAGTCGACCTGTCGGCGGTCACGTCACTGCTCGCGGTCGTCGTGGTCATCGCGTTCTTCGCCGGGCATCGCCTACGGCCTCGTCGCCATCCCGTCCCAGACGCAGCTCCAGGAGGACCTGCCCGAGGATGTTCGCGGGCGCGTCTTCGGCGTCCTCGGGATGCTCGTGTCGGTCGCGAGCTTCCTGCCGATCATCATCGTCGGACCGATCTCGGACGCTCGTCGGTACGACTGCGGTGATCTTCACCCTGGCCATCGCCGTGGCCGTCATCGGCGTCATCTCGATCCTGACGCGGGGCCCGTTGCCCAAGTCGGAGAGGGCTCATGCCGCGGCCGAGGATCCGGTCGCCGTCCTCCTGGGCACCGCGGGCCCGGAGCCGATCGAGTCCGGACCGGTCGACCCCGAGCGCGCCGGACCGGCCGACCCGACCGACCGCGCCTGAGACGATCGATGCCCCGGGTCGTCGTCATGTTCACCGGAGGGACGATCAGCACGGCCTTCGACCCGGTCGCGGGTGGCAACGTGCCGGTCCTCGACGGGGCGGCGATCATCGAACGGACGCCCGGCCTGGCAGATGTCGCCGACGTCGTGGCCGTCGATCTCGGCCGGACACCGGCCAGTCATTTCACGTTCCCGATGCTCCTTGATATCGCAGCGACCGTGCGCGCGTCGCTGGCCGATCCGACCGTCGACGGGGCGGTCGTCGTCCAGGGGACCGACACGATCGAGGAGACCAGCTTCTGCTGGGACCTGGTCCTCGAAGGTTCCGAAGCCGGTCGTCGTGACCGGCGCGATGCGAGCCTCCGATGCGCCGGGCTTCGACGGGCCCGCGAACCTGCGCGACGCGGTCCGGGTCGCGGCCGATCCGGCGATGCGCGACACCGGCGTCGTCGTCTGTCTGGGTGGGACCATCGAACCGGCCGATGACGCTCTCAAGATGCACACGTCGTCGCTGACCACCTTCGCCAGCCCGAACGGCGGGTCGCTCGGGCGTATCGACGAGACCGGTGTCTCGGTCTTCCGCCGGCGCGCTGCCCGGCGGTCGGTAGCGACGACGCGTGCCGCGGAACGCGTCCATCTCGTCACCGCGACCGTCGCGATGGATGGTGGTTTGCTCGACGCCGCAGTCGCTGCCGGTGCAGACGGGATCGTCGTCGCGGCGACCGGCGCCGGCAATACGGACCCGCGCCTGCTCGCTGCCGCGGTTCGGGCGATCGATGCCGGCATCCCGGTGGCGCTGGCGAGCCGCTGTCCCTCGGGTGCGGCCGGCGCCGCCTATGCCTTCCCGGGCGGTGGTGCGACCTGGCTGCGGGCCGGTGCCATCCCGGTCGGTCACCTGTGCGCGACGAAGGCACGCGTCGCGCTGGCGCTTGGCATCGGTGCAGGGCTGGATCGGGACGGCCTGGCCGAGCTGCTCGCCGATCCGGCGGCGGGGTAGCGCCCATGCCACTCGAGATGCTCATCACCGGGCGGATCGCGACGCTGGCCGGCGACAGCGGGTTCGGTTGGGTCGAAGCGATCGGCATCCGCGACGGCAGGGTCGCGTTCGCTGGCTCGGAGGTCGATCTCGAGACACGGGCGGACCCATTCACCGAGCGCATCGCCCTCGAACCGGACGAGGTCGCCATCCCGGGCATCACCGATGCGCACCTCCACCTGGCCGGGGCAGCGAATTCGCGCCGTCACGTCGACCTGAGCGATGCGGCGACGCTCGATGACGGCCTCGTCCGGATCGGCCTCGCGCACCGGGCCACCGCGGACCCCGACGCCTGGCTGCTGGGCCACGGCTGGGATGCCGATCGGTGGGGTGGCTGGCCGACAGCGGCTGCCCTCGAGAGCGTGGCTCCTGGACGCCGTGCCGCGTTCTGGGCGCACGACCACCACGCGCTCCTCGTGAGCCGGGCGGCCCTCGAGACCGCCGGCATCGACCGCATCCTGCCCGACCCGCCGGGCGGCGTCATCGGTCGTGATGCGGCCGGCGACCCTGACGGTGTGCTGTACGAAGCGGCGACCCAGGTGGTCAATCGGCTCGTGCCCGCGATGTCGACCGCCGATCTCGAAGCCGCCATCATCGCGGTGTCGGAGGAGCTGTTGTCGCTCGGCGTCGTGGCCGCGCACGATCCCGGCCGACTCTCGCCCGACGCCGATCTCGGCTGGGCATACCCCGCCTACGCGCACCTGTCCGAGACCGGCCGGCTGCCCCTCAGGGTCATCGCATCGCTCCGCGACGACGCCCTCGATGCGGCTCTGGCGGGCGGACTGCGCAGCGGCGACATCCTTGGCGCGGACCCCGCCGGCAGAGCGCGGGTCGGCTGGCAGAAGGCCTTCGCGGATGGATCGCTCGGATCGCGGACGGCCGCCCTCCTCGCCGACATCGAACGCGAACCCGACCGTCCCCTCGCCGAGGACCTGCGGCGGGGCGTGTGGATCACCCGACGCGAGGCACTCCGCGAGCTCGTCGAGCGGGCTGCCGCGGGCGGCATCGCGACGCAGATCCACGCCATCGGTGACGCCGCGGCCCGCGCGGCCCTCGACGCACTGGAACCGACCGCCCGCACTGTCCCGTTCATGCCGAAGGTCGAGCACGTCCAGCTGCTCGACCCGGACGACCTCGGCCGATTCGCCGCGGGCGGCATCGTCGCGAGCGTCCAGCCGGCACACCTCGGCACCGACGCGCTCCAGGCGCGCCGGCTGTGGGGCGACCGCGCGGAACGGAATGGCTATCTCTGGGGATCGATCGCGGCGACCGGAGCGGTCCTCGCGTTCGGAACGGACGCACCGGTCGAGCCGTTCGATCCGTGGCCCGGCATCGCGCTCGCGGTCCGGCGTGAGGATAGGCGCTGGCCGACAGGGACCGCGCCGTTCGCCCCGGAGCAGGCTCTTTCGCTGGATCGGGCGTTGCGCGCCGCATGCGTGGACCCCGCGCTCTCGGCGCACGAGAAGGATCGGGGTCGTTTGACGGTCGGCCAGCGCGCCGACGTGGTCATCATCCCTGCCGCCGCGATCGACGAGCCGGTCGAGCCCGGCGGCGCGCTGGCGACGGCGCGACCGTCGATGGTCCTGCTCGATGGACGCGTGGTCTACGAGCGCTAGGCAGGATCCGCTCCGCCTCGAGCAAGCTCGCGGAGCGCGTCGGCGAAGAGTCCGTTGAAGATCCGCGACGTCGACGGGAATGCGTGGATGGTCTCGGCCAGGACATCCACCGGCACGTGCGCCCGGATGGCGACGACACATTCGTGGATCGCCGCTGAAGCATCCGGGCAGGCCATCGCGGCACCGACCAGTTCGCGCGTGGCGCGATCCACGACGATCGTGACGTGCCCGATCTTGGCCTGGATCGCGTAGCCCTTGGTGCTCGTCGCGTAATCCGCCACGAGTTCGAAGGCGTCGATCCCAGCCTCCTTGGCACCGTCGAGGGTGAGCCCGACGGACGAGGCCTCGGGGTCGGTGTAGGTCGCCCGCGGCAATGCCCGGTAGTCCGGCGCGATCTCCTCACCGAGCGCCATCCGCACCGCCAGCTCGCCCTGGTAGTGCCCCTGGTGCGTGTGGAGTTCGGGGCCGGCCGGGTCGCCGATGACCCAGAGCCCGTCTCCGATCCGGAGCCGCCCGTCGCGGGGAAAGGGCGTTCGCCCGGTCGTGTCGATGCCGTAATGCTCCAGCCCGAGGTCTTCGAGCGGGAACGCCCGCCCGACCGCGAGCAGGATCGCGTGACCCTCGGCGGTCGAGCCATCGTCGAGCTCGATGACATGCGCGCCATCCCGGCCGGCGCCTGCTCGACCGCGCAGTGCCCGAACCCCCGTCCGCACGATCACCCCATCCCGTTCCAGGGCGGCCCGAAGCGCCTCCGAATTGCGTGGGTGGTCGGTCGGGGCGAGGCGTGGCCCGGACTGGACGATGGTCGTCGGGACACCGAACCGGACATAGACCTGCGCCAGCTCGCAGCCGGTGGGTCCGCCGCCGAGGACGAGGAGGCTTCGCGGCAGTTCCCGGGCCAGCGTCGCATCCCGGTTCGTCCAGGTCGGGATGTCGTCGATGCCCTCGAGAGGCGGCACCTTGGAGACCGAACCGACCGCGATGACGACGTTGTCCGCCTCGATGTCGTGGACGGCGTCGTCGTGCCTGATCGTCACGGCTCCGTGCCCGGTGATCGAGCCGTCACCGCGATAGACGACCGCACCGGCCTCGGCCAGGCGCTGCAGGTGACCCGTGTCGTCGGGTTCGGCGGCGTCCGCCCGCCGGTTGACCATGTAGTCACGGGCTGCGGATGCGGCCGGCCAGTCGTAGGCCGCCGCGTTGGCATGATGGCGGGCGGCCCCGTCGAGCAGCGATTTCGAGGGCAGGCAGCCGATGTGCGGGCAGCTGCCACCGAACCAGCGCCGATCGACGATGGCGACCGAAGCGCCCAGCTCGCGTGCTTTGAAGGCTGCCGCCTCGCCGGCCGGTCCGGCACCGATGATCGCGAAGTCGAACCTGTCCATCGTCACCCCCGTTGGCGCCGGGATTCATACAGCAGGATGGCGGCGCTGACCGAGACATTGAGGCTATCGGCCACGCCGAGCATCGGCAACCCGACAGCCAGGACGTCGTGGCCCGCCCAGGCGTCGGTCAGCCCGCCGGCCTCGGCACCCAGGACGATGGCCAGCCGGCCGGTCAGGTCGGTCTTCGTGTAGGACGTCTCGGCGCCGACGCGCGCGGCGACGATCCGGAACCGATGGTCCCGCAGCCAGGCGAGGACTTCGGTCGTGGGTGCTGCTGCGAGCGGGAGCGCGAAGACCGTGCCCGCGCTGGCTCGGATCGTGTTCGGGTTGAAGAGGTCGGTTCGTGGCGCTGCCGCGATGACCGCATCGGCTCCGGCCCCATCAGCGCTGCGCATGACCGCGCCCAGGTTGCCCGGCTTCTCGACACCCTCGATGACCACGACGAGCGCGGCGGTGGGTGGCATCAGGGCGGCAAGATCGGTCGACGGGATGCGGGCGACGGCGACCAGGCCCTCGGCTCGTTCCCCGAAGGCGACCTTCGCGAAGACCGGCTCGGTCGTCTGGCGGATCGTCGTCCCGTTCGCCCGGAGCCGGTCGAGCGCTGCGCGAGCATCGGGTCCGGCCAGGAGCGGCTCGCAGACGAAGGCTTCGACGACCTCGACGCCCCGATCGAGCGCCCGGCGAAGTTCGCGTGCGCCGTCGATGAGGGTCAGACCGGTGCGTTCCCGATCGCGCCGGTCCCGCAAGGCGACGGCCGCGGCCACGCGCGGGTTGGCCAGACTCGTCAGCAGCGGCGGGGCAGGCGAGGGCATGCCGACATCATGACCGGCCGGCGGATCGGGCGAAGGCACCAAGGGCGAGGCGTCGCCCGTCACCAGTCTCGAGGGCGAGTTCGCCGGCATCGACATCCACGGGACGGCGGCCGAGCGCTGCGCGCACGGTCCCGGCAAGGCGGTCTGCCTCGAAGCCCGGCGTGTGCGCGGTCAGAAGCACGAAGCCGTCCGGCTCGAGCAGGCCGGCGAGGGCGCCGAGGAGCCGCGGAAGGTCGTCCTCGATCCGCCAGTCGCCGCTCGCGGGTCCGTGGCCATAGGTCGGCGGGTCGAGGACGACACCGGCATATCGGCGCCCGCGGCGTCTTTCGCGCTGCGTGAACGCCAGAGCGTCGTCGACGATCCAACGGATCGGGCTGTCGGCCAGGCCGGATCGCTCGGCATTTGTATGCGCCCAGGTCACCGCGGGGCGCGAGGCGTCGAGGTGTGTGATGGCAGCACCGGATCCGGCCATGGCCAGCGTGGCAAGGCCGGTGTAAGCGAAGACATGGAGCACCGCCGGCGAGTCCGAGCCAGCACGCGTTGCGACCTGGTCGCGCAGCCACGGCAGCATCGCGGCATGTTCCGGGAACAGTCCGACCTGGCCGGCGTCGGTCGTTCGCAACTCGAGGGTCAATCCGTCGATCTGGATCGGCCAAGGTCCGTCGCCGGCGGCCGACCCGCTCCATCCGCGCTCTCGCTCGAATCGGAGGTCTGCGTCGAGCCAGCGATCGGGCTCTGACCGTGTTCCGAGCGCTCCCGGCGAGGGCCGGTCGACGACATGTGCGCCGAACCGCTCGAGTCGCGCCGCTCCGCCCAGGTCGAGGAGCTCGTAGCCGGCGGGTGCGGCGTTCACGGCACCTGGTCGGGCGGGTACATCCGGTAGAGGTTCCGATCGAGCTGGGGATACCGCTGACCCCATGGCAACTTGATGCGGCCGACAGGGACCGGCGTCAATTTCGTCGCCGAGGCGAGGCCCTCGTCGTAGACCATCAGGGCGAAGACCGGCCGGCGCCGCGCCAGGTCGCTCAATGGCTTCTCCACCGGGTCGCAGGTCACCAGGGCGGCCTCGTCGTAGGCCCGAAGGCTCACATCGGGCCGGACGCCCTCGACGCAGTGCTTGTAGCTCAGCGGCGTGAGCGTATCCCAGTAGGTGATGAGGACCGCGTTCGGCGGAAGAGCGGCGAAGATCTGTTCGGTCAGTCGCTCGCCGTCCTGGTTCGCCGATTGGTCGTGGGCGCTCCAGTTCGACGCCAGCAGCACCACCGGCAGGGCCAGGATCGCGAATTGGACAGCCGTGCCGCGCGTCCCGACGACGCCGACCACGAGGTCCACCGCCCAGTCCACGGAGACCGCGAGCCCGATGGCCAGGATGAGCCACGTCGCCAGCAGGTAGTGCGACAGGTCGCCCAGGTAGTTGGCGTAGAAGTAGACGTTGACGACCCCGAGGACGATCAGGAGCGACCCGAACCAGCGGTCTCGGACGACGAGCAGGGCGATCCCGAGCACGCCGAGGGCGATGAAGACGACGTTGGACGTCGAGACCAGGTGGTCGATGACCTGCGGCATCGCCAGCCAGGCCGCCCGCACGCTGTCGAGCGACAGGAAGTGCATGTCGCCCCGGAACTGGGCGCCGCTGATCAGGTTGAAGAAGCCGTTCCACGAGGTTAGTGACCCATAGACCTCGGGGGGGCCGAGCGACGCCCGGAACGGGATGTACAGGTATGGCAGGAGGCCGATGACGAACGCGCCGGCTGCCTGGACGAGGATCCAGGGGTACTCCGCGATCTCGCGCCTGGCATCGACCAGGACGAAGACCACCACGAGCGGGACGACGGTGATCGCGAGGCCGTGGTTCGAGACGCACAGGCCGCCCAGCAGCGCCCCGATGAGAAGGTCCCGATCGCGTCGCTCGTCGCGCCAGACCAGCGCGCGATGCAGGAGCAGCGCGACGAGCAGGAGGTGGAGTCCGTTCATCTCGGAGAACGTCGCTTCCTCCCAGAGCGTGCCGGTGAAGGCGAGGCAGAGTGCAGCGCCCGCGGCGACGACCGGGCGGACATGGAGCCGCACCATGATGAGGACCGCGACTCCCGCAGCGGCCGCCGCCGCCACCGCGGAAAACACGTTCGCCCGCCACGCCACGGAGCCGATCGGGATGGTCGTGAACGCCTTCATCAGGAGTGTGTAGAGCGGATAGCCCGTCGGATGCATGACCCCGAGTCGGGACGGGATCATCTCCGCCTCCGCCCAGTCGCCGACGCTCACGCCGGGCAGGACGGTCCGGACATAGACGGTCGCCGCCACGAGCGACGTGATGATGGCGGCCACGGGGGCCGCCATCGATGGTTGTCGGAGCCGGTCGAACATCGCGACGGATGGTACGGCGGTTGCCGCTTCCGGGTGCGGTCGCGGTATGATGCGCGTCGCCGCTGGCTCCTCGATCCGGCGGTCTCGGCTTCGGCACGGACGTGGAACACCCGTGAACCAAGCGATCCCGAGACCAAAGGACCGAGGGACTGGCGACGTTCCATGTCTGCGCCGGGATCCTGTAATGCGTTTGTATCCCGACCGGGTCCGCGGACGCTCGCCGTCGCAATGGTCGCCCTCGACGATATCGGCAGTCCGACGAGCGTGTCCGTATGAGGGAAGCGACCGCCGCCCAGATGGATGTCCTGACCGTCCTCATCGTCGTCGCGTTCTATTTCGTGTTCGCGGCGTCGATCCGTCGTTATCTGCAGCACCGCGGCGTCGTGGAGCTGGCGGTCGTGCTCGTCTTCAGCAGCACGGCAGCGCTGTTCGCCATCGCCGCGGTCAATGCCATCGACCCGGCGCTCGGGCCGATCATGAGTCCATTGGCGGTCACCCTCCTGGTCGCGCAGCCGGCTTTGATGGTCAGGCTGGTGGGCCTCATCGTGCCCATGCCGCGCTGGGCCGGACCGGCCGCGATCGCCGGTTTCGTCGCTTCCGTGATGGGCTTCTATGCCACGAACCGCAGTACCCCGGCTGTCCTCTTCCTGGTCGGCTATTTCGCGTTGACCGAGACTCTTGCCGCGATCGCCCTCTTCATGGAAGCGCGCGCCCGCCAGGGACTGCCACGCGTGCGCCTGGCAACGGCCGGCGCGGCCTCGATCCTGTTCGGGCTGTCGATCTTCATCTCCGGGGTCGCATCCGCCGCTCGGGGTCCGGGTGTCCCGTCCGATCCCGGTGTCGTGCTCGTCTCGCGCCTGCTGGCTCTGCTCGCGGGACTCGGCTACGTGGCCGCCTTCGTCCCGCCCGACTGGCTCCGGCGACTGTCGCATCGAGCCCTGGCGTTCGACCTCGTTCGCTCGATCGTGGCCACGCCGACAGGGACCGATCCGAGCGTCCTGTGGGGTGCATTCGCGGTCGCGGCGAGCAACATCCTCGGGACGAGCCGGGTGTGGATCCACGACGGCGATCGATCGCTCGGTGAGGCAACCCACACGCGCCCACCACTCCGCGGTCTTCATCCGGGTCCCGCGGCCGGGTCGCGCACGACGGTCACGGACGTCGCGCTCGTGTCGGAGGGCAGGGAGGTCGCCCGCCTCTCTGCGGAGCTCGACGGGCGGCCGCTGTTCCTCGAAGACGACATCGCCCTGATCGAACTCCTCGGGTCGCTGACGGCTCGCGCTGCCGAACGCGAGCAGGCATTTGCCGATCTGACCGACGCCGCCCGAGAGCTCGCCGAGGCGCGCGTCATCCGCGAGAGTGAGGCCCGGTTCCGTTCGCTTCTGGACGCCGAACCGAACGCCATCCTGAGCCTCGACGGCAGCGGGATCGTCCGCTGGTATACCCGCTCGGCTGCCGAGATGTTCGGCGCCGAACGGCCGTATCTGGTCGGGCGGCGCATCGAGGACATCGTCGACACCTCGGCGGCTGATCGGGACACGGCGACGCCGTCGGGAGTCGTCCGCTACGAGACGACCGGGCGGCGATCCAGCGGGGAGACGTTCCCGGCCGAGATCGCCGAATCGCCGTTCGAGTTCGATGGCTCGCCGTCAACCCTGGTCGTCGTCACCGACATCACCTGGCGGCATGACGCCGACGCGATCCGAGACCGATTCATCGGTGTCCTGTCGCACGAGCTTCGAACTCCGATCACCTCGATCTTCGGCGGGACCCAGGTCCTCCTCGGTCATGGCGACAGGCTCGACCAGGAGACGCGCGAGACGCTGCTCGCCGATGTCGCGGCAGAAGCCGAGCGTCTGCAGCGGATGATCGAGAACCTGCTGATCCTCGCCCGCGTCGAACGTGGGGCGGACGTGTCGGAGGTCGTCCCCGTCCTGGCGCACCGGATCGTCCCCGAGGTCATCGCGCGAGAGCAGGCGAACTGGCCGTCGATGACCCTGGAGACCGAGATCGAGAGCGGCCTGCCCTTGGTCGCGGCCGACGAGGCCTCGCTCGCCCTGGTCCTCCGGAACCTCATCTCGAATGCCGGGAAGTACGCGGGCAGTGACGCTCGGGTCTCCGTCTCCGTCCGCCAGGAACCCTCGGATGAGGTCGCCATCCGCGTCTCGGATGATGGGCCGGGGATCGATCCGGACGAATCGGACTCCCTGTTCACCCTGTACTTCCGGTCGAAGTCGAGTCAGGCAGCCCCTGGATCCGGCATCGGCCTGTTCGTCTGCCGCCACCTGGTCGCGGCGATGGGTGGCCGGACGTGGGCACTGCGCAGGCCGGACGGTGGCGCCGAATTCGGCTTCACGCTGCCGGTCTGGTCGGAGGCGTCGCTCGACGGGCCGCGATCGCACATCGTCGGGCCGGAGTCCGTTCCTGCGCACATGTGGCAGCCCGCCGGCAACTCGCCCGCCAACGTCAGCGGTGATACCGCGGTCGCGTGATCGACGCGAGCCAACCGCGCGGGCGATATTCGTCGAGGTTCGTCCAGCGGCGCCGGCTCGGCGGATTTGGCACGGCGACCCTTGAACTGGTGACGGGGACAAGGCAGACTCCCATCGGAGATGCGCCGAGATCGTCCCATGCTCCGATCGTCTGGCCGGTGGTCGCGCCCGGGTCATGCTCGTCCAGATGGCCTCGCGTATCGGGTTGGTGCGGGCGGTAGGCGCCGTCCTGGAGGGATCGCGGGATGACACTCGCCGAGCCGCGGCTGCCACGCTTCCTGGGTTGGCTTCGCCCGCTCGTCGACGTCGCGGCGCGGATCAGGGCGAGCGTCCACCTGAAGCTGCTCTCGGGCTTCCTCGTCGGGGCCCTGCTGCTCGTGGCGCTGGCGGTCCTCAGTCTCGTCATCATCGGGCGGATGAACGAGCGGGTGCAGGAGATCGACCGCCTCCAGGTCAAGACCAGCCGGGCCCAGCAGATGCTCTATACGGTCACCGCCCAGAGCCACTACCGGGCGATGGCGTTGCTGACCAAGGACCCGAAGTACAACGCCCAGGTCGTCGACCAGAAGACGGCCTTCGCCGGCCTTCTCGACGCGATGACCCGCGATGACCCGAGCGATGCCCAGGCCCTGGCCGACCTGCGGACGGCGAATGAGGTCTACGCCGCCGCGAGCGACCGGGTCGTCGCCCTCTACGTCGCCGGCGACCTTGTCGGCGCCAGCAAGGTCCATCTCGGCGAGGAGCATCCGGACTCGCATGTGCTCGAGGCTTCGCTACACACCCTCATCGACTCGGCCGACCAGCAGATCAACGAAGCGCAGGCGGCCTTCGAATCGGATCGCGCCCTGCTCACGAATGCTGTGGTCGTGTTCGCCGTGATCGCGGTCGGCACGGCACTCCTGCTGGGGTTCGTCCTGTCGTGGGCATTCATCCTGCCGATCCGCAAGATGGGGCGCGCCCTGGCCGGGATCACCGGCGGCGACCTGGCCCAGCGGGTCGACGTGCCGAACGGCGACGAGTTCGGGCAACTCGCCCGCGATCTCAACAAGACGAGCGCCCGGTTGACCGATCTGTTCGAGGAGCAGCGCGCCCTTGCGGCCCGGCTCGAGGAGACGAACGCCTCGCTGGCGCGGGCGAGCGAGGCCAAGTCACGCTTCCTGGCCAGCGTGAGCCACGAGCTCCGGACGCCGATGAATGCGATCCTTGGGTTCACCGACGCTCTCCTCGGCGGCGTCGACGGACCGCTCAACCCGGAACAGACCACCTCGCTCGGATGGGTGCAGCGCGGTGGTCGTGACCTGCTGGGTCTGATCAACGAGATCCTCGACCTGTCGAGGATCGAGGCCGGTCGGCTGACCATCGACGCGCGGCCGTTCGACCCGCGCGAGCTCGTCGAGACGGTCGTGGCTGGGTCACGGTCGCTGGCCGCTCAGAAGAGACTCAGCTTCAGCTGGGAGGACCGCGGAGCGCCCGCCGAGGTCGTGCTCGACAGGCAGCGGGTGAGCCAGATCCTCGTCAACCTGTTCGGCAACGCCCTCAAGTTCACCCATGAGGGCGAGGTCCGGGTCGAGACGAGCGGCGCGGCCGAGTCGGTCTTCCGTGTCGCTGTCAGGGACTCCGGGCCTGGGATCGCCCCCGATATGCACGAGGCGATCTTCGAAGAGTTCCGCCAGGCCGAGGGCGAGAGAGGCGGCACCGGCCTCGGCCTCGCGATCAGCCGCCGACTGGCGCGGGCGATGGGCGGCGACATCACGCTCGAGAGCGCGCCCGGGAGTGGGAGCACGTTCTACCTCACCCTGCCGCTCGACTGCCGGACCGAGCCGGTCGTCGAGCCGGTCGCTGAGCCCGATCGCGCGTCCGACATGGCGCGGGTCCTCCTCAGCGTGGACGACGACCCATCGGTCGCACCGTTGCTCGAGAAGATGGTCGCCGGCTACGGGTACCGGATCGTGGCCTCGAGCCCACAGGCGGCCGTGAGCGACGCCCGCCGCCTGCGACCCGCCGCGATCCTGCTCGATGTCCTGATGCCCAGCCGCGACGGCCGTGACGTGCTCCGCGAACTGAAGACCGACTCCGAGATCTCGGCCATCCCGGTCATCATCGTGTCGGTCGTGGACGCGGGCGAGGTACCCGACCTTGCGGACGGCTACCTCGGCAAGCCCGTTCGGCAGGACCGTCTTCTGAGCCTGCTCGAGGAGCAAGGCGCGGGCCCCTCGGAGGCGTCCTGATGGCGACGATCCTGTTGGTCGAAGACACGCCGGCGAACCAGGCCCTGGCAAGGAAGCTGCTCGAGGCCGCCGGCCACCGCGTCCTGAGCGCCGATACCGCTACGGACGGTATCGCCCTCGCCCGGGACCAGCTTCCCGACCTTGTGCTGCTTGACCTTGGACTGCCCGACATGAACGGCTGGGACGCCCTGACCGCGATCCGTGGCGACGATCGAGCCGCAGGCCTGCGAGTGATCGCCTTCACCGCCGATGCCATGGTCGGTGACCGCGAACGCGCGCTCGCTGCCGGGTTCGATGGTTACCTGAGCAAGCCCATCGAGTACGCGACATTCGTCGCCACCGTCGCCGGGTACCTGGCCTGATGCGCGACCGGGCGCTGATCCTTGCGGTCGACGACGAGCCGGCCAACCTTGCCCTGCTGAACAAGCTGCTGACGCGACAGGGCTACGACGTCATCGAAGCCGTCGACGGGCCATCCGCCTTGGGAGCCGTGGCAGCGTACGCACCGGATCTCGTCTGCCTCGACGTGATGATGCCGGGGCTCGACGGCATCGAGGTCTGCCAGCGTCTCCGCCGTCAGCCGCAGCAGGCCGGCCTGCCGATCCTGCTGCTGACCGCACTCGATCGACCCGAAGACAAGGTCCGTGGCCTCGAGGCCGGCGCAAACGACTTCCTCACGAAGCCATTCGACCAGAGCGAGCTGACGGCCCGGATGCGCTCGCTGCTCCGGACGAAGGCCCTCCAGGATCGGCTCATCGACCTCCTCGGACGGTACGTCAGCGAGAACGTGGCGGCCGAGGTGCTCCGCGATCCCTTCACGGTCTCGCTCGGTGGGGACCGGCGCTATGTCTCGACGCTGTTCGCCGACGTCCGTGGCTACACGGCCCTGGCAGCCGATCATCCGCCCGAAGCGACGCTCGACCTGCTCAACCGGTACCTGACCGTCGTCAGCGACGCCGTCGAACGGCACGGCGGGACGGTCGCCGACCTCCTCGGCGATGGCGTCTTCGCATTCTTCGGTGCCCCGGTCATGCACTCGGACGATCCCGAGCGAGCGGTCCGCGCGGCGCTCGCGATCCAGACCGCCGTCCTCAGGATGGAGATCCCGAAGATGCCGGGCGTCCGGCTCCAGGCGGGGATCGGCATCACGAGCGGGGAGGTCATCGCGGGCAACGTCGGCTCGGAGCGCCGGATGCACTACGCAGTCGTGGGCGACTCTGTGAATGTGGCCTCGCGACTCCAGGTGGCCGCCGGCCCGGGACAGATCCTGATCGACGAGCCGACCCACGACGCGGTCGAGGATGTGGTCGTGATGCAGGACCTCGGCAACCTGCGGCTCGACGGCAAGCGCGACTGGGTACGCGCATTCAACGTCATCACGCTTGGCCGCACAGCCGTGGAGGGCCCATCAGGGCCGCGTTGAATCGACCCGGGGTCACGAGCGGACGCGACGTCTGGATGGGTTGCTCGCGAATGGACACAGATGCCGCACGGCCGTAGGTCTGGCGCCGTGGCCTCAACGTCTTGATGACCCGGGACCGCCTCTGTTTTCGTCGGATCAGTGGTACCTTGGTCGTACTCGGCTCAGCGGTACGGGACCAATCCGAGCATGGCGACACGTCGGCGACGGACGGCACGCCGGACGGGCCGAGTCATCGCCACTTCGGCGTTGCGACGGATCTGTAACGGTCGGCTGTGCGGGTCACGGCCCGCCTGGATCCCGTTCCTGAGGTACGGTCATCGTCGACAACAGAGTGGCACTGCGGCAGTCCGACGCGACCGGCTGATCCGCGACAGACACGACTTCCGCGACACACGGCTAGTGTCGGGAGGATGGGGGAGCGAGATGTCGTACGCCACGGTGGTCCGCCGGCGAGAGACAGCCAGACACGGTGCCGCCGTCGCGGGGGCAGTGGTGCTTCTGTATGCGGCATCAGCGTTCGGCCCGGGTGTGGCCACGGTTGGCGCGGTCCGCGGGCCGGTCGTCCAACAGGCAGCGACCGCGCTGGCTGCGCCCTCGAGCGCCCTCCGGCGATACCCATACCTGACCGATGTCGTGCAAACGAACGCGACGGTGAACTGGGCAACTGACAGGTCGACGACGACGGCCTACGCGACATACGGCATCGACGGGCAGGAAAGCTGCACAGCAAACACCGCGACCGCGACGCGAACGTCGATCACCGTGAACCGCATCGCCGAATACCAATGGAAGGCGAGCCTTCCGGTGGCAGCCGCGACGGCGTACTGCTACCGGGTCTTCCTCGGGACGTCGCCCAGCGGGACCGATCTGCTGGGTTCGGATCCCTCACCGGTCTTCCGTTCCCAGCTTCCGGCCGGCAGCACCGAACGGTTCTCCTTTGCAGTATTCGGCGACTGGGGTCAGGTCGACGCAAACGGTTCGAACCCCGATCAGGCCCGCGTGATGAGGCGGATCGCGACGAGCGGTGCGCGATTCGCCGTCACCACCGGCGACAACGGCTATCCGAGCGGCAGCCAGAGCAACTTCGGCGATCTGACCCAGGTCGGCAGCAACCTGAGTGGCGTGTTCGGGCGGTCCTTCTGGTCCATCCCGGGCCGGAGCATCCCGATCTTCCCCGCGATCGGGAACCACGGCTTCGTTCGGAGTGACTCCGTCCATCCGCATCTGGCGAACTTCCCGCAGGCGACTGCCGTTGCAGCGTCCGACGGCCGGTACCAGGCCGAAACGTATTGCTGTGTCGATGGAACGTCATCGACGACCGCGCCGAGCACCTGGTACGCATTCGATGCCGGGAATGCCCGGTTCTATGTTCTCGAGGCCGCATGGACCGAGGCGAACGTCGGGACTGCCACCGAGTACAAGGTCGACGCGGATTACCATTGGTCGTCGACGAGTGCCGAGTATCAGTGGCTCGAGGCCGACTTGAAGGCCCACCCGAATGCCGTCAAGTTCGCGTTCTTCCACTACCCGTTGTATTCGGCGAACGCGACCGAGCCCTCCGACACGTATCTGCAGGGCGCGAACAGCCTTGAAGGGCTCCTGGGCGCGAACGGTGTCGCTGTTGCGTTCACCGGTCACGCGCACATCTACGAGCGAAACCGAGCAGCCGCTGGCGGCGTGATCAGCTATGTCACCGGTGGAGGCGGCGGAAAGCTCGAGCCCGTCAGCCTCTGCAGCGACACCCTGATCGCGTACGCGATCGGCTGGAGCTACTCATCCACGACCCATGGCTCGCAGTGCGGCTCGGCGACACCGCCGACCACGATCGACCACGTCTTCCACTTCCTGCTCGTCACGGTCGACGGCAACACCGTGACGGTGACACCCACCGATGAGATGGGCCGGACATTCGACGTCCAGAAGTACACCGTCATTGGCGGCTCGACCGGCGATACGATCGCGCCGACGACCCCGGAAAACGTGACGGCGGCCGCCGACTCGGCGACGTCGACGACCGTCCAGTGGTCGACGTCGACTGACGACGTCGGCGTCGCCGGCTACACGGTCCGCCGCGGGTCGACGACGGTCGGCACCGTCGGACCAACGGTCACGAGCTTCACGAACACCGGCCTGACCCCGGCGACGACGTACTCCTACACGGTCGACGCGTTCGATGCGGCGGGCAATCACTCGGCACCATCTGGCACGGCTTCGGTCACGACACCCGATGACACGACCGCGCCGTCGTTGCCGACCGGGCTCTCGGCTACCGCGGTCAGCTCACAGCGGGTCGACCTGTCGTGGAGCGCCTCGTCCGACAACGTCGACGTCACCGGCTACGAGGTGTACCGCGATGGATCGTTGATCGCGACAGCGACGTTGACGTCATACACCGACACCACCGTCCAGGCAGCGACGTCGTACTCGTACGCCGTGGCGGCTGTCGATTCGGCCGGGAATGTGTCCGACTGGTCCACGGCCGCGAGCGCCACGACACCAAGCGGCGCGGCCCTGCTGTTCAGTGATGGATTCGAGACGGGCAACCTGTCGCAGTGGACGTCGAGCAGCGGACTCGTCGCGGAGTCGACGACGATCCACGCCGGTTCGTGGGCCGTTGAAGGCAACACGACGAACGGCGCGACGTACGCCAAGAAGACGCTCGCGTCGGCATCCACGTCCGTCCACGCAAGCGTCTGGTATCAGATCATGAGCGCGTCAGACCAGGTCAATCTCCTGCGGGTGAAGACGTCGACCGACACGTCGATCGGCTACCTGTTCGTCAGCGCGACCGGGACGCTGTGCTTCCGCAATGACGCGGGCGCTGTGACCTTGACCAGCTCGGTCGTTCCCGGTTCGGGCTGGCACCTCCTTGACATGACGCTTCAGATCAACGGCGCGTCGAGCACGGCGAGCGTCAGCGTCGACGGGACGACGGTGACGAGCCTATCCAAGACAGTGGATTGGGGAACGGCGCCCGTCGGGCGGTTCCAGATCGGAGAAGTCCAGACCGGTCGAACCTATGACGTCGTCTTCGATGACGCGGAGATCGACGTCCCGGGTTGAGCAGTCATCGACCGGCTCTCCGAACGGTCGTCTCAGGTTCTCCGCGCGCAGGTGTCGGATGAATGCGCCCACCTAGTTGCCGAGGCCACCCGGGGTGACGAGAGCAGGGAGGGATGGTAGATTGGCCGCCATCGAGGGATTACCTCCAACAGCTTGGATGCCAGAAGTAAGACACTGACGTACAGGCTCTGGAGCGTCGTTCTAGGCAACGAGCAGCTATTATCGGCTCTGATCCCTCGTGACATCGGGCGGCTAGCTCAGCTGGTTAGAGCACTTGCTTGACATGCAAGAGGTCACTGGTTCGAGTCCAGTGTCGCCCACCACATCCCGGCCCTCGGGCCGTCCAGAGAGCGTCGAGCGGGACGCGCCGCGCGGAGCGGATCCCCAGAGAGTCGGGCCTCGGCTGTGAGTCCGACGATCGTCTCCGCATCGGTACCACCCGTGAGCGGCCGGCGAACCGGCCCGGGAGTCGCCCGTTAGCGCGATCACGAGTGCGCCACCGTTCGGTGGCGAAGGCGGGTGGGACCGCGAGAGGAAGCCTCTCGTCCTGTCGATGGACGAGGGGTTTCGTGATTCTCGAGGAGGTCGGAACGGATGAGCCAGGAACAGGACGGCGCGGCGGCGATGGAGGAGGCGATCGAGATCGGTCTCGATGCGCCCGATCGCGGCTCCGCCGCCGAGCTGATGGATCACGGGGCGAGCGGCGAACTCGGCCCGATGCGGCACTCCGCCGCGCACGTGCTGGCCGAGGCCGTGATGGACCTGTTCCCGGGCACGAAGCTCGGCATCGGTCCGGTCATCGATGACGGCTTCTACTACGACCTGCTCCTGCCGCGGCCATTGACCCCGGACGACCTGCCCGCGATCGAGGCGCGGATGCGCGAAAGCATCGCCGCGGACCACCCGTTCGAGCTGAGTGAGATGACGCCGGCCGAGGCGCGCGCCTTCATGGTCGAGCGCGACCAGCCGTTCAAGATCGAGATCATCGACGATCTCCTGGCGGGCGCCGAGCGCGACGGGACGGCTGTTCCGCCCACGACCTTCTACCGGCAAGGTCCGTTCATCGACCTGTGCCGCGGCCCGCACGTCGCGAGCACCGGCAAGATCGGCCCGTTCAAGCTGCTCGGCACGGCGGGCGCCTACTGGCGCGGCGACGAGAAGCGTCCGATGCTCCAGCGCATCTACGGCACCGCCTGGGCCACGCAGGACGACCTCGACGCGTACCTGTGGCGGCGTGAGGAAGCCAGGAAGCGCGATCATCGGCGCCTCGGCGTCCAGCTCGACCTGTTCAGCTTCCACGACGTCTCGCCCGGCTCGGCCTTCTGGCACCCGAAGGGCCAGATGATCTGGCGAACGCTGGAGACGGCCATGCGCGCCCTCCAGGCGAAGCGGGGCTACCAGGAGGTCAGCACGCCGATCGTCGTGTCGGAGCGGCTGTGGCGCCAGTCGGGTCACTGGGACCTCTACAAAGAGAACATGTTCATCGTCGAGTCGGAGAACCAGCTGTTCAGCCTCAAGCCGATGAACTGCCCTGAGAGCACATTCATCTATCGCTCGCATCTGCGGTCGTACCGCGACCTGCCGCTGCGGTTCAGTGAGTTCGGCCGGCTGCACCGCAACGAGCGCTCCGGCACGTTGAGCGGCCTGACCCGCGTCCGCCAGTTCATCCAGGACGACGCGCATCTGTATGTCCGCCCCGACCAATTGATGGACGAGATCCAGGCGCTCCTGGGCGAGGTGCGCGAGGCATACGCCTGGTTCGGGCTGACGCCGCGCTTCGCGTTCGCGACGAAGCCCGACAAGGCCATCGGCGACCCGGCGCTGTGGGACCGCGCCGAACAACTGATCCGCGAGGCATTCGCCGCAGCAGACATCAGCTACGACCTCAAGCCCAAGGACGGCACGTTCTACGCTCCCAAGATCGACATCTACATCGACGACGCGCTCGGGCGCGAGTGGCAGATGGCGACCATCCAGGTCGACCTGGTCATGCTGCCCGAGCGCTTCGACCTGACCTATATCGATGAGAACGGGCAACAGCAGCGCCCGATCGCCATCCATCGCGCGATCTACGGCTCTCTCGAGCGTTTCATCGGCATCCTGGTCGAGCACTTCGCCGGTGCGTTCCCGCTTGTGGGTCGCACCGGTCCAGGCGGTGGTCATCCCGATCGCCGATCGTCATGCCGAGGCGGGCGAGGAGCTGGCTGGCGTCCTCCGGGCGCGTGGCCTGCGAGTCGAGGTCGATACCTCCGACAACCGGATGCAGAACAAGATCCGGCTGGCGCAGGAGCAGAAGGTGCCGTACATGCTGGTCCTCGGCGACCGGGAGGTCGAGGCACGGACCGTCGCGCCGCGCGCGCGCAACGCCGCGCGCGGGGAGCAGCAGGAGGCGGTCGCCTGGGAGACCCTCGCCGATCGACTGGCTGGTGAATCCGAGGCCCGGGCCGTCGGCTGAGATGACGGCATCGGCCGGCCTCTGCGGCGACTCATGAGCGACCGATTCCGGGTCGTCGCCCGGTGGGCAGCTCTGATCC
Source organism: uncultured Chloroflexia bacterium (assembly GCA_963776385.1). Classification (GTDB taxonomy): domain Bacteria; phylum Chloroflexota; class Limnocylindria; order Limnocylindrales; family CSP1-4; genus SPCO01. The sequence goes on along the minus strand of CAVZME010000010.1, from coordinate 378,186 downwards.
TAGTCGGGGTGGCGGTTGGCGGCCTGGCGTCGTGGCTGGGCGCCGCGACCGTCGCGGTCCTGGTCGGAGCCGTGGTCCTGTTCGTCTGCGGTGTCGTCGTCGGGGCCACGGTCTGGGCCACATACATCCCGTCGCTCGGTCGCTCGCGCAGGCAACCCGGGACGTGGGAGATCGATGAGCAGGACCAACTGCTTGGCGCCGGTCTCTTCCGGGCGGTCGCCCTCGGATTCCTCGGCGCCGGCGTACTTGTCGGCGGGTTGACCAGCCTCGCTGCCGCCGGGGTCGCGATCGTCGGCGTGGCCGGCGGGATCGTCCTCTTGATCACCCGCGACTAGGTGCAGCCCGAGGCTCGATAACGCCCGGATCGGGTCCCGCGATTGTCGCCTCGGAACGGCCTATGCTATCCTCCCGCTTCGGCCGTGAACCGGGTCGCCGTGCCCACGCGCCGTACGGAATCGGAACCAACACAACGAAGGGGACCAACCATCAGTCGAGACCTGCGCGTCAATCAGATGATCCGAATCCCACAGGTCCGGGTCGTCGATGAAGAAGGTGCCCAGCTTGGGGTCATGCCCACGCCCAAGGCGCTCGAAATGGCGCAGGAACGAGGCCTCGATCTCGTCGAGGTCGCACCGATGGCGTCGCCGCCGGTCGTCAAGTTCCTGGACTTCGGCCAGTACAAGTACGACCTGACAAAGCGCGAGAAGGAAGCCAAGCGCAAGCAGCGTTCGGTGACCTTCAAGGAAGTCCGCCTCTCACCGAAGATCGGGGTGGGGGACTTCGATACAAAGGTGCATCGGGCGATCGAATTCCTCGAGGATGGTGATCGCATCAAGGTGACCGTCCGTTTTCGCGGACGCGAGCTGACCCACCCGGAGCTCGGCCGGAACCTCCTCGCGAGGTTCGTCGATCGAGTCAAGGAGCACGGGGTCGCGGAGCGGACGCCGCTCCTCGAAGGCAAGTCGATGCACATCACGATGGCCTCGTTGCACAAGCCGAAGGTCCATGAGTCATCGCATCCGAGGGATGCGGCGGCACCGGAACCGACGGCCGCCGCACCGGTGCCGACGACGGCGACCGCGCCGAGGCCCGAACCCGCAGCACCGACACCAGCCCCAGAACCGACACCAGCAGCGCCCGAAGCGGTGGCCGAACCGGCCCCGACTCCCGTCGCCGCGGCGAAGAAGACCACCGAGAGCACGCCGGCCCCTGAGCCGGTGACGTCAGGAGAGTAGGCGACCGTGCCCAAGATGAAGAGCCACAAGGCGGCCCAGAAGCGGATCGGCGTGACCGGCAGCGGCAAGGTCATCCGCGTCAACGCCTGGAGCGGCCACCACCTCGAGATCAAGTCGTCCCGACGGACCCGCCGCTATGCCGGCAAGTCGGTCATCGGGCCCGAGCATGCCAAGCAGGTCCGTCGCCTGCTGCCGTACCTCTAGGAGCGGATCGACCTCATGGCACGAGTCAAGCGGGGCGTCACGTCCCACAAGCGACACAAGCGCCTCATGCAGGACGCCGAAGGCCGCAAGGGCACCAAGTCCCGCCTGGTCAAGCCGGCCCGCGAGGCGCTCCTGCACGCGATGGCCTATGCGACCCGCGACCGCAAGCAGCGCAAGCGCCAGATGCGCGAGCTGTGGATCGTCCGGATCAACGCGGCCGCTCGCCAGAACGGCATCACCTACGGTGCGTTCATCGCTGGCCTCAAGAAGGCCGACGTCGAGATCGACCGCAAGATCCTGGCCGACCTGGCCATCCGGGACGCGGCGACCTTTGGCAAGATCGCCGAGCTCGCGAAGAGCGTCTGACACCGGCCGGCCATCTGCCGACCGCGACCCCCGCCAGGCCCTCGACGTCCCGGACGCTCGAGGGTTCCTGATTCCAAGCCCCAGGATGGAAGGACGGACGTGGATCTCGCCGACCTGACGCGCGACCTCGAGACCCTGCGAACCGACGCCCTCGCGTCGATCGCGGCGTGCGCCGATGTCGCCGCTCTCGAGGCGCTCGAACTCGAGGTTCTCGGGAAGAAGGGTCGTCTGACGACGGTCCTGCGCGGGATCGGTGCGCTGCCGGCTGACGACCGACCCAAGGTCGGCGCGGTCGCCAACGCGGTCCGGGTCGCGATCGAGGCTGCGCTCGCCGAGCGCGGCACGGAGCTGCGCGGATCGGCGCTGACGAAACGCCTCGCCGACGAGGCCACCGATGTCACGACGCCCGGCCGGCCCGTCCGGCGCGGAAGCCTCCACCCGAGCATCGTGTCGATGGACCAGATCGCCGAGATCTTCGGCCGGTTCGGTTTCGTCGTCCTCGAGAGCCCCGAGATCGAGGACGACCTCACGAACTTCCAGATGCTCAACATCCCGCCCGACCACCCGGCACGGGACCTGTGGGACACGCTCTACGTCGACGTCGAGGGCCGCCTCTTGAGGACCCACACGTCGCCCGGCCAGATCCACGCCATGCGCACGTTCGAGCCGCCGATCCGTGCGCTCCTGCCCGGGCGCTGCTACCGCTACGAGGCGATCGACGCGTCGCATGCCTCGGAGTTCTTCCAGGTCGAGGGGATCATGGTCGATGAGGGAACCACGATGGGCGACCTCAAGGGCCTGCTCGACCAGTTCGCCAAAGCGATGTACGGCGCGGACAAGAAGACGCGCTTCCGGCCAGGCTACTACCCGTTCACCGAACCGTCCGTCGCATTCGACGTGGAATGCCTGGTCTGCGGCGGAACGGGCTGTCCTGCCTGCGGACGAACTGGCTGGATGACGATCCTCGGCGCCGGCATGATCCACCCGGTCGTGCTCCAGTACGGCGGTCTCGACCCGGAGCGCTACCAGGGCTTCGCCTTCGGGATGGGTCCCGAGCGGATCAAGATGCTCAAGCACGGCGTCACGGACCTGCGCTTGTTCCTCGAGAACGACCTGCGATTCCTGGAGCAGTTCCGGTGAAGGCGCCGCTGAGCTGGCTGCGCGAGTTCGTCGACGTCCATCTCACGCCCGAACAGATCGCCGAGCGCCTGACCCTGCTCGGGATGGAGGTCAAGGGCATCGTCCGCTGGGGCGATGACTGGCGCAACGTCGTCGTCGGCGAGCTGCTGTCGGTCGACCGCCACCCGCGTGCGGACCGGTTGTCGCTGACGCGCGTGACCGTGGGGTCCGGCGAGCAACTCGACATCGTCTGCGGCGCGACCAACATCGCCGCCGGCCAGCGTGTCCCGGTCGCCCTGCCCGGCGCGGTCCTCCCGGGCGACCGGCGCATCGAGCGGACCGAGAAGATGGGCGTGGTCAGCAACGGCATGCTCTGTTCGGGCGACGAGCTCGGGTTGACCGGCGACGCCGACGGCATCCTCATCCTGCCCGCCGACACGCCGATCGGGGCGGCCCTGACCGACCTGTACGGCGATGTCGTCTTCGACGTCGACGTCAAGCCCAACCGCGGCGATGCCCTGTCGATCGTGGGCCTGGCGCGGGAGCTCGCCGCTGTCACCGGCGGCACGGTCCGGATGCCACCGACCGACGTGACCGAGGCTGGCCGACCGACCGCCGATCGCCTCCAGGTCGAGGTCCGGGACCCCGACCTGTGCCCCCGGTTCGTCGGTCGCTGGGTCAGCGGCGTCCACGTCGCCCCATCGCCCGACCACATCCAGATGCGCCTCCTTGCGGCCGGGCAGCGGCCGATCAGCAACATCGTCGATGCCTCGAACTACGTCATGGTCGAGCTCGGCAAGCCGATCCACACCTACGACGCCGCGCTCGTCCGGGACGGCCGGATCATCGTCCGCCGCGCGTCCCCCGGCGAGCGTCTCGAGACACTCGACCACGTCGTCCGCGATCTCGACCCCGACACCCTGCTCATCGCCGATCCGAACGGTCCGATCGGCATCGCCGGGGTGATGGGCAGTGCCGGTTCCGAGGTCGGGGAGGGGACCACCGAAGTCATCGTCGAGTCGGCCATCTTCGACCCCATCAGCATCCGCCGGACCGCGTTCCGGTACGCCTTGCGGTCGGACGCGAGCCTCCGATTCGAGAAGGGCCAGGAATCCCGTCTGGCGCGGCTCGGTGCGGACCGGACCGCGCGGCTCATCGCAGAGTGGGCCGGCGGCGAGGTTGCGCCCGGCGCAGTCGATACGGCGCCCGTCGATCCACCGCCCGCCCACGTCGCATTCCGCCCGGCCCGGGTCGACCGACTCGTCGGCACATCTCTCGGCACCGACGAGCAGCGCGCCCTGCTCGCCCGGGTCGGGATCGAGACGGCACCGGCCGTCCCGGGCACGCGCATCGTCGTCGCCGCCGGATCACGGCCGCTCGACGTGCCCGCGGGTGATGACGAGGTCATCGACGCGACGGTTCCCAGCTGGCGCCGCGATCTCCTGGTCGAGGCCGACATCACCGAGGAGATCGTCCGCGTCCGCGGCTACGAGCTCGTCCCGACGATCTTGCCGCACACGCCGATGCCGCCCTTCCGACCCGATCCGCTGGTCATCCGGACGATGCTCCGCGACACCCTCGTCGGCGCCGGCCTGACCGAGGCCGTGACGTTGGCGCTGACCGCACCCGGCGTGGTCGAGCGGTTCCCCGCCCACGACGACGGGACGCTCGACGGCGAACCCGAGCAGCGACCTGCCGGCCGTCCGATCACGGTCACGAACCCGCTCTCGAGCCAGCATTCGACGCTCCGCCAGAGCCTCATCGGCAGCCTGCTCGACGTCGTCTCGACGAACCTCCGCCATGGCCGCGACGACATCGCGATCTTCGAGGTCGGCAAGGGCTACGGCGCGCGAGACGATGGCTCCACCCACGAGTGGTGGCGTCTCGGGTTCGCGCTGACCGGGTCGGCGGTGCCGCCCGCCACCGATCGACCTGCCCGTCCGTACGACATCGACGACGCCAAGGGCCTGATCGAACTGCTCTGTCGCCGCCTCGGCGCGCCGACGCCCGCCTACGTACCCCTCGCCGACGACCCGAACCTTCACCCCGGTCGGGCGGCCCACGTGGTGGCCGGTGGCGCCCTCGTCGGACGACTTGGCGAGGCGCACCCGCTGCTCATCGATGCACTCGACCTGCGTGCCGAGCGGGTCGTCGTCGGGGAATTCGCGATCGCCGGTCTGGCGGGTGGACAACCCGCCCGCTATCGGGTCGCGGCGCCGTCGCGCCACCCGACCGTCGAGAGGGACCTGGCCATCATCGTGCCGGCGGAACGGGCCGCAGCAGATGTCGAGGCGGCCATCCGCCGACACGCGGGGCCGCTCCTGCGCGGCGTGACCCTGTTCGACATCTACCGTGGACGGCCACTGGATGAGGGTGACAAGAGCCTCGCCTACCGGCTCCTCCTGCGCGATGACGAGCGGACGCTGACCGACGCCGAGCTCGATGCGGTGGTCGCGGCGGTCATGGCCGGCGTGACGACCGATGTCGGAGCGCGTTTCCGGGCCTGATCGCGGGGCACCGGCGCACCGCGGACGGCACCGGACCGCAGCGCTCCGCCCAGCCGGACGTGACGCGGACATTGGTCAGCCTTGCGGCTGCCGGATGGCCGCTGCTACCCTTGCGCCGCCCTCGGCGCCGCCGTGGGCCTTCTGGACCTGGAGGCAGACCGCGTGGATGTGGGGGCGTTCCTTGACGGGGTCGGGACGATCGACCTGCTCATCGTGCTGTTCTTCATGGGTTTCTTCCTGCTCGGATTCGCGCAGGGGACGATCCGCCGGCTGATCGGGATCGGGTCGATCCTGTTCTCGTGGTTCCTCGCGGCACTTCTCGCCGAGCCGGTCTCGAACTTCCTCGGCCAGAACTGGACCCAGTTCTCCCAGCAGTACAGCTACATGATCGGGTTCGCGACGATCTTCGTCGCCGCCGCCATCGCCTTCGCCCTCGTCGCCCAGGCCTACTACAAGCCGCAGCCGCTGTTCCAGAAGGCCCGCTTCGCCGACGAGATCATCGGAGGCCTTCTCGGCCTCCTGGAGGCGGCCATCATCCTCGGGGCGGTCATCATCATCCTCGACTCGTTCTTCCAGATCCCCGGGATCCCACAGGATCCGCAGGAATTGCCGTTCCTGCGCGACATCTGGGGCGCGCTCGATGGAGCCAAGATCACCGAGGTGTTCCGCAACACGCTGATCCCGGTGTTCTTCGTGCTGACCGGCCTGTTCGTCCCGGACAACATCGAAGCCAACTACCCGTTCCGCTGAGCGTCATCGATCGGGCCCTCCTGGCGGGCCCGACGCTGGCGGCCGGCCGCGCCCTCATCGGCGCCCGCCTCGTTCGCGACGACACGACGGGGCGACGGGTGGGGCGGATCGTCGAGGTCGAGGCGTATCTCGGACCGGAGGACGGTGCGTCCCACGCCCGATTCGGCGAGACGGCCCGCAATCGGGTCATGTTCGGACAGGCGGGCCATGCCTACGTGTACCTTGTCTACGGGATGTACGACTGCCTCAACGTGGTGACCGGACCGGATCGGAGCCGCCTCCGCGCTGCTCATCCGTGCTGTCGCACCGCTCGACGGACTCGAGGCCATGCGGATCGATCGGATCCTCCGGACGACGTCGCGACGACGCGGCCTGACGCCCGCTCAGGCGGCCGCCGCGGCTCGCCGGGTCGAACGACTGCCCGATGTGCGGCTCGCCTCGGGCCCGGGCGTCCTGGCGGCTGCGTTCGGGCTGGACACCGGCTGGACAGGGATGGACCTGTGCGAGGCGTCGTCGCCGCTGCGACTCGAGACCGCGCCGGCCGGGGAACCGGCTCCCGATGTCGCGACGAGCGCCAGGATCGGCGTGGCGTACGCAGGCGAGCGATGGGCGGGCAAGCCGTGGCGGTTCGTCGAGCGTGGCCACCCGTCTGTCTCCGGATCCGGCCTGCGCGCCGTCGCCGGGGACTGAGCGCCAGTCGACCGTGGACGCACGATCCGCGACCCTCCTCGAGTTCCCGGCCGTCCGGCTTCGGCTGGCGGGCCTGACCTCGTTCCCGCCGTCGCGCCGCCTGGCCGAGGCACTCGAGCCGTCGGACGATCCGGTCATCGTCGCGCGCGGCCTCGACGAGACCGACCAGGCGCGAGCACTCGTCGAGGATCGGCCGGGCGTCGGGATCGGCGCTGCCCACGACATCGGTCCGGCGGTGGAGCGAGCCGCACGCGGCGGTCGGCTCGATCCCGGCCAGTTCCTCGAGATCGCCACCACGCTCGATGCGACAGCGCGACTGGCGACGCTGCTCGCCGACGAGCGACGCGCGCTGCTGCGCGAGATCGGCCACGACCTGCATGCCCTGCCCGCGGTGCGCTCCACCCTGGCGCGCAGCTTCGACCCGGTCGGCGAGCTGCTCGACACGGCGTCGCCGCGCCTGGGTGGCCTGCGGGCGGCCGTCCGGGTCGCCTACGACCGGCTCCGGCGGCGGCTGGATGCGCTGGTCGGCGCAGAACTCGGCAGCGCACTGCAGGAACCGATCATCACGCTGCGCAACGGCCGTTACGTGGTGCCCGTCAAGGCCGAGGCGCGGGCGCGGGTCAAGGGCATCGTCCACGACGCGTCGGGCAGCGGCCAGACACTGTTCATCGAGCCGCTCGTGGCGGTCGAGCTGGGCAATGCCTGGCGCGAGGCGCAGGTCGCCGAGGCCGAGGAGATCGCCCGGATCCTCGACGAGTTGTCGGCGCTGGTGGCGGCGAACGCGGCAGCACTGCGCGAGACGCTCGACGCGCTGGCCCGGTTCGACCTGTGGATGGCCAAGGCCGCGCTTGCCGGCGAGATGTCTGCCAGCCGCGCCGAGACGACCGACCGCTTCGAGGCGATCCTGTTGTCCGCACGTCATCCGGGCCTGACCGGCCGCGTCGTGCCGATCGACATCCGCCTCGGCGACGGCTACACGGCACTCGTGGTGACCGGCCCGAACACCGGCGGCAAGACGGTCACGCTCCGGACGCTCGGCCTCCTGAGCCTGATGCACCAGGCCGGCCTCCATGTCCCGGCCGAACCGGGCAGCCGCCTGCCGATCTGGCGCGACATCTTCGCCGACATCGGCGACGAACAGTCGATCGCCCAGTCGCTCTCGACGTTCTCCGGGCATCTGCGGTCGATCATCCGGATCGTCGAGGCGGCCGGACCGGGCACTCTCGTGCTGCTCGACGAGCTCGGGGCCGGCACGGACCCGACGGAAGGGTCAGCGCTGGCCCAGGCGCTGCTGGATCATTTCATCCGGGCGGGGGCACTGATCGCGGCCACGACGCACTACGCCGAGCTCAAGGCGTACGCGCATACGACCCCGGAGGCGCGCAACGCGGCCGTCGAGTTCGACCTCGAGACGCTCTCACCGACCTACCGCCTGACGATCGGGCTGCCGGGCGGCAGCCAGGCGTTCGCCATCGCCGAGCGGCTCGGCCTGCCCGAGGACATCGTCGCCGACGCCCGGTCACGCCTCTCCGAGTCGCAGCAGTCGTTCGAGGCGACGCTGGCGTCGCTCAAGGCGTCCGAGGGTGCGACGAGCGAGGCGCTCGACCGCGCGAGGGCTGCCGAGCTGCGGGCGGTGGAGGCGCTGCACGCCGCGCAGGAGGAACGCCGCCGCGCGCGCCGGGAACGCGATGAGGCGGTCCTCGCCGCCCGGACCGAGGCGGAACGGATCGTCGACGACCTGCGGACCGAGGTCCGGACGACGCGCGAGGCGCTCGAGCGTGAGACCGTCACCGCACCGGTCCTCGACGAGGCCGTGGCCCGTGCCGAGGCTGCCCTCGATCGTCTGCCGGAGGGGGAGCCCGCCCCCGTCGAGGAAGTGGCCATCGAGCGTTCGTGGCATCTCGGTGAGCGCGCCCGCAGCCGGTCGGGCGGCTGGGAAGGGCGGATCGCCGCGATCGAGCGCGGCGGCAAGCGCATCACCCTCGAGGCCGGCGGGATGCGCGTCACGGTCGATGCCGACGACCTGGTGCCGTCGACCGGGAGCGACACGGCGGCACCTACCTCGAACGCGGCGGAGCTGCGGCTCGAGCGCGCACAGTCGGTTGCATCATCGCTCGACCTGCGCGGGGCGAGGGTCGATGAGGCGCTCGACGCGCTCTCGCGCTACCTCGACGACGCCGGGCTGGCAGGCCTCGACAAGGTCCTGGTGATCCATGGGATGGGTACCGGCGCCGTCCGCGATGCGGTCCGCTCGGCGGCCGCCCGGCATCCCCTGGTCAGATCGATCCGGCCCGGTCAGCGCGGCGAAGGCGGGGACGGGGCGACGATCGTCGAGTTCTGATCAGTGCTTCGGGGTCGAGCGCGGTCGCGGCGAGTTGGTGGGGTGCCTGACGCCGTCAGTCGGGAACGGGATGCAGCTCGCCGTGGGGATCGATCCGAACGGGAACTGCGGGAACGGGTCGCAGTATGTCGGCGCGGTGTAGAGCGGGCAGAGCTTCGTCGGTGCGAACTTCGCGCCCCAGGTGCGGCCGAACGGTGCGAACGCCCCGTTGTAGAAGTACGAGGTTCGCGTCCCCTTCGGACCGCCACCGACACCCGAGCCGCGCGCGGCCCGTGCGCCCCAGTTGGCGTTGGCCTTCTGCCAGTTGGGGAAGTTGGACTCGACGTCCGACAGGTTGAAGAAGCCCTTGGTGATCTTGGGTCCTTGACAGCCATCGCGCCACAGCAACCCGCTCGCCTTGTCGATCGAGGCCGCCTTGCGGACGGTCTCCTTCTGGGTCGGTACCGTCCCAGGGAGGAAGAGCTCGGTGACCGTTCGCGATGTGAACGGTCCCGGCTTGAGACCTGTGTAGGCATCGACCTTGGCTGTCACGAGCGCATTCGCAGGCGGCTTGAACTTGGCGATCTTCTCGCCCTTGCTCACCTCGGTCAGGATCGCCGACCAAAGGGGTGCGGACGTGTCGAGCGAGAGCTTGCCGTCGTTCGGGGTGTTGTCGCTGTTGCCCATCCACACCCCGACGGCCAGCGCCGGCGCCTTCCTGTCGGTCGGGGGTGCGACGAAGCCGTAGGCCGCCACATCGCGGTTGTCGCTCGTCGTGCCGGTCTTGTACGCCGCCGGGCGACGGGTCTTGCCGTCATAGATCGCCCACTTGCCCCAGAACGGATTGACCTTCTTGTCGGTGTTCCCGGCCAGGATGTCGGTGAGGATGTAGGCCGCACCCGCACTGGCGACACGTGTCCCCTTGGGCGTGTTCTCGGGCGTCGGCCAGACCGTCTGTCCATTCGAGTCGATGATGGTGCTGATCACCCGCCGCGGCATCAGGACGCCACCGTTGCCGATCATGCCGTAGGCACCGAGCAGGTCGATCGGGTGGACCTCGAGGGTTCCGATGCCTTCGGAGAGCACCGGCACCGCGGTCTTCGGATACGTCAGCCCGAACTCCTTGGTCCGCTCGTAGACGTGATCGAGGCCGCTCATGATCGTGGCCTTGATGGCCGGGATGTTGAGCGAGAACTGCAGGGCCGACCGGACACGGACCGGGCCGCGCTCGAGCTTGTCAGCCTGGGTCGGGATGAAGTTGCCACCGAAGTTGGTGGTCACATCCATGATCATCGTCGAGGCGGTGAGGGTCTTGTCGTCGATGCCGATGAGGTAGTTGACCGGCTTGATGGCCGATCCGGGCTGACGCCAGCCGTCGGCCAGGACGTCGAACTGCGGCTGGAACTTCCTGTTGCCCTTGGAGGTGTAGCTGGCCGAGCCCGCGTAGGCGAGGATCTCACCGGTCCGGTAGTCCTCGACCGCCGCCGCCGCGTTGTTGATGTTGTGATGGCGCAGGCCGAGGATCCAGGAGCGCGCCGAGCGCGGGATCTTGCGACTCGTCAGCAGCGCGGACGGGTCCTTGGCGTTCGGAGCGCGGGCGGCCACGTAGACCCACTTCTCGGTGGTCTTCTGCATCGTTCCAGTCGAGGGTCGAGATGACCTTGAGGCCCTTGGTGTCGACCTCGGGGCAATCCGACGGGCTGTCCGGGCAGTACATCCTGCCCAGCTCGCGGCGGACCTGCCACACGAAATGCGGCGCCTTCCAGGCGGTCGACACCTGCGGGACGAGCTCGACCGGCTCGGCCTTGGCCGCTTCGTACTCGGCGAGGGTGTGCTTGTTGCCGGTCAGCGGGCTGCGCGTCTCCATCAGGTCGAGGACCTTGTTGCGACGCTGGACGATCTCCGAGTCGGGCGGCACGATGAGCTTGAACTTCGTGCATTCCTCGCCGTCGGCGAGGCTCTTGTCGAGGCAGATCTCCTCGGCGTTGCGCAGGAGGTCGAACTTGCTCGGCGACTGCGGGATGGCTGCGAGGATGGCGTCCTGCGCCAGCGTCAGCTTGTCGAGGGGCTTGCCGAAGTAGCCCTTGGCAGCGGCCTTCACGCCGTAACTCTGGTTGCCGTAGAAGTTCTGGTTGAGGTAGGCGGTGATGATGGCCTGCTTGCCCTCTTCGCCCGGGAAGGCCTGGGTCAGGCGGATCGACTGGATGATCTCGCGAGCCTTGCGCTCGTAGGTGGTCCCTTCGAACGCCTGCCGGCGGCAGGAGGCGCGCGCGAACGAGCTGCTGGGTGATGGTCGATGCTCCGCGGGGCTTGCCCGAGATCGTGTCCAGGCCGGCCGAGACGATGCCGGCAGGGTCGAAGCCGGGGTTGACCCAGAAATCCTTGTCCTCGATGGCGGTCGTGGCGTCGAGGATCTCGCCGGGCAGCTGGTCGAATGTCACGAGTTCGCGCTTGAGGTCGCCGAGACGCGCCAATTCGATCTTGCCGGTCCGGTCGTAGATGATCGTCTGCTGCTCGAACGGGATGCTCGTCAACGCGGCGACGGGGTCGGGCAGACCCTCGGCGTAATGGTTGTACGCACCCATCGCCACGACGGCGCCGCTCCCCGCGAGGAGGCCGCCGGTGGCGATCAAGAGAACAAGGAAGGCGAGGAGGACCTGGCCGATGGTCGTTCCGGTTCGCCCTTGCGGCTTGCGCTGGAGCGCCCTTCGGTGGCGCTGGCGCCGCGCGAGACTGGTCTGCATCTAAGGCCGCACGATAGCATAGGGGGCGTGAACGGTCGGTGGATCCCCCCTGTCCTGGTCGAGACGGCTCGACGTCCACGCCTGTGACGGGCGGCCTGCTCGACGAGCTCGAGTGGCGCGGCATCCTTCACGCGACGACACCCGGTCTGCCCGCCCGCCTGGCGCGCGACCCGTCGATCGCGGGCTACATCGGCTTCGACCCATCAGGCGAGTCGCTCCATATCGGACATCTCGTGCCCATCTTCGGGCTGCTCCGGCTCCAGCGCTTCGGGGGCCGGCCGGTGGCGCTCGTCGGGGGCGGGACAGGGATGATCGGCGATCCGTCGGGCCGGTCGTCGGAACGGAACCTGCTCGACCGCGACACGCTCGAACGGAACGTCGCCGGGATCCGCGGCCAGCTGGAGCGGTTCCTTGACTTCTCGCCGGGCGCGCACGGTGCGACGCTCGTCAACAATCTCGACTGGCTCGGGTCGATCAGTCTCATCGACTTCCTGCGGGAGACCGGCAAACACTTCACGGTGCCGTACATGCTGGCCAAGGACTCGGTCCAGGTGCGCCTCGAGCGCGGACTCTCGTTCACCGAGTTCAGCTACATGCTGCTGCAGGCCTACGACTACGCCCACATGTACACGACGATGGGTGTCGAGCTCCAGATGGGCGGCGCCGACCAATGGGGCAACATCACCGCCGGTCTCGAGCTGATCCGGCGGACCAGCGACCTGGCCGAGGACGCCGAACCGGCGCACGCCCTCGCCTACAAGCTGCTGCTGTCGCCATCCGGCACGAAGTTCGGCAAGAGCGAGTCGGGCGAGTCCGTCTGGCTGGACCCCGGGCGGACATCGCCATACGCGTTCTACCAGTACTGGCTCAATGTCGACGACCGCGACATCGGCACCTACCTGCGCTGGTTCACGGAGCTGCCGCGCGAACGGATCGAGGCGCTCGAGGCCGAGCTCGTCGCGCGCCCGGAGTCGCGAGCCGCCCAGCGCGCGATGGCCGTCGACATCACGACCCGGACGCATGGTGACGAGGCGACGGCCCGGGCGATCGCCGACTCGGAGGCGTTGTTCTCCACCGAGCCGATCGTCGATCCCTCAGTACTCGCATCGCTCTATGCGTCGGCCGGCGGCTTCGAATTCGACTCTGCCTGGCTGGAGTCGGGTGCCGCGGTCCTGCTCGCGGAAGCCGGGGTCTTCGCGTCGCGCGGAGAGGCGCGGCGGATGATCACCGGTGGTGGTGTGACCATCAACGGCGCCAGGATCTCGGAGCCCGACGGTCGCCCGGCACCGATCGCCGGGGAATGGCTCGACGTCCGGATCGGCAAGCGCCGGCGGGAGATCGGCCGGCGGCGGTCGTAGCGCGGCTGCCTAGGGGAGCAGGCCCACGCTGGCGAGCTCGGCCTTGGCCAGGCGATCGTGACGTCCCCTCGACCAGTCGCCGAGCGGGTCCGGCGTGAACTCGAGCAGGGTCGCGTAGTCCAGCCGGGTCACGGCACGCATCGCGAGGACGCCCTGCATCTCGGCGTCCGAGCTCGTCGTGTGGGTGAACCCGGGCGCCTTGTGGATCACACGGTCGGCCGCACGGATCGTCTGCAGTCGTTCCCAGCGCCATGGCAGGTAGCGTGCCAGCCACGGCTCGAGGGTCACGAGCGCAAGCAAGAGTGCCAGCACGACGGCAACGACGAAGATGAATTGCTCGAGCTCCGTGCCGAAGTCGGACAACGGCCGGCCTGCTCCGCCGAACGTGTCCCGCGCGATGTCGCGGACCTGCGACCCCACGAGCGGCAGCCCTGACAGCGACTCGCCCAGGTCGCGGCCGCCCGTGATCATCGTCTGACCACCGGCGCGGACGGTCCGCCCGGCCTCGGCGAAGCTGGACAGGAACTGGAACAGCTGCCAGACGATGTTGGCCCAGAAGACGACCCAGAGGATCGTCGCGGCGTCGGCGACCAGTTCCTTCCGTCGCGCCCCCGGCACCTCGCTCCAGATCCTGATCATGGTTGGCCTCCGCCTTCGTGGCGCTGGTTGCTACGGCCGATGTCGCGCCTCGAGGATATCGAGCACGGCCCGAGGCTCGACCTGGCGCTCCTCGATCAGGACAAGGATGTGATAGAGGAGGTCGGCCGTCTCCCCGGCGAGGGCTTGGCGGGTCGCCTCCCGGTCGGCGCCGGTGATCTGTGCCGATGCGTCGTCCTTGGCGGCGAGGAGGACCTCGGTGGCCTCTTCGGTGACCTTGCGTGAGACTGCGTCGACCCCGGCGTCGAGGAGCGACGTCGTGTACGAGCCCGCCGGGCGCGCCGTGGCGCGCTCCTCGATCGTCGTCCACAACCGCTCGAGCCAGGCGAAGCCCTGCGGTCTCCGCTCTGACGGGCTCGCCGTCGGCGTCGAAGCAACTGCGCGTCCCGCGGTGGCAGGTGGGTCCGACGGGGTCGACGGTGACCAGGACAGCGTCGCCGTCGCAGTCGATCGCGATGTCGACGAGGCGCAGCACGTTGCCGCTGGTCTCGCCCTTCCGCCAGAGCCGGTCGCGCGACCGCGAGTGGAAGTGCACGTCCCCGGTGGCCATGGTCGCCGCGAGCGCCTCGCCATCCATGTGCGCGACCATCAGGACGCGGCCGTCATGGACATCCTGGACGACGGCAGTCACGAGGCCGTCCGGGCCGTACGTGACGTGCAGGCGCTTCGGCTGGTCGTCATGCCACCGGCTCAGGGACGAGGCGGACCGGAAGACCCGCGGCCGCCATCGCGGCTTTGACATCGGCGATGGCATGGATCCGGCGATGGAAGATCGAGGCTGCGAGGACCGCATCCGCCCCGCCCACGCGGATCGCGGCCACGAAGTCCTCCGGGCCGGCGGCGCCGCCCGACGCGATGACCGGGACACGGACACGAGAGGTGATGGCGCGGAGCAGCGCCGTGTCGAAACCCGTCCCAGTGCCATCCCGGTCGATCGAGGTCACGAGAAGCTCGCCCGCCCCGAGATCGACGGCTCGCTGCGCCCACGCGACCGCGTCGAGTCCGGTCGCCTCGCGGCCGCCCTTGACGACGACCTCCCAGGCGCCGGGCGTCGTGGCCCGGGCGTCGATCGCGACCACGACGGCCTGCCGGCCGAAGCGGACGGCACATCGGTCGATCAGCGCGGGATCGGCGACCGCCGCGGTGTTGAGCGACACCTTGTCGGCGCCCGCGCGGAGCACGTCGCGCATCTCCTCGACGCTTCGGACGCCGCCACCGACGGTCAGCGGGATGAAGGCCCGCCGCGCGGTGCGTTCGACGATGTCCAGGAGCGTGCCCCGCCGTTCGGGGGCGGCGGTGATGTCGAGGAAGACCAGCTCGTCGGCGCCTTCGGCCGCGTAGCGCTCGGCCAGCTCTGGCGGATCGCCCTCGTCGACGAGGTCCACGAAGCGTGTGCCCTTGACGACCCGTCCATCGGCGACGTCCAGGCAGGGGATCACCCGGCGGCGGAGCATCAGGCGGCTCGGACGAGGTCGACGAAGTTGGCCAGCAGGCGTAGACCGTCCCGACCGCTGCGTTCCGGGTGGAACTGGACGCCGAGGAGGGACCGCTGGGCGACGGCGGACACGAACGTGGCGCCATGGTCGGTCGTGGCGAGGATCGCCGTCGCCCCCATCGATCGTCGGACGGCCGGCATACGAGTGGACGAAGTAGAAGTCGGCACCCTGGGCGATCCCGTCGAACAGCGGATGCGACCGCGTCCGTTCGACCTGGTTCCAGCCGATGTGGGGGAGCGTCGGGGCCTCCTCGAGACGGACAGTCCGCCCGGGCACGACGCCGAGGGTGATCGCGTCGTCCTCGTCACTCCCGTCGAACAGGAGCTGGAGCCCAAGGCAGATACCGAGGAACGGTCGATCGCCCATCGCCCATCGGCGCACTGGCTCGGTGAGGCCGGCGGCGTCGAGCCGTGCCATCGCGGGTTCCGCCGCTCCGACACCCGGGACGACGACTGCCTGAGCGCCGCGGAGCGCGTCGGCGTCCCGGGCGATGACGACATCGGCCCCGACCGTGGTGAGCGCCTGGTCGATGCTCACGAGGTTGCCCGCCCCGTAGTCGATCACGGCGATCCTGGGCCGGTCGGTCATCGGGTCACCCGAGGCTGCCTTTGGTGGACGCGACGCCGTCCCGCCGGGGGTCGACCTCGCACGCGACGCGCAGCGCCCGACCGAGCGCCTTGAAAGCGGCTTCGGCCAGGTGGTGGTCGTTGCGGCCGGTGCCGGACACGTGGATCGTGGCTCCCGCCGTCCGGGCGAATGCCTCCAGCGCGTGCTCGACCAGCTGGAGGGGCAGGCCGCCGGCGCGCTCGCCGCGGAACGGCAGATCGATGACGGCGTACGGGCGGCCGCCGACATCGACGATGGCCGTCGCGACCGACTCATCCATCGGCACGGAGCTCTGCCCGAAACGGGCGATCCCGGCCCGGTCGCCGAGTGCCTCCGCGAATGCTGCACCGACGACCAATGCGACGTCCTCGACGGTGTGATGCTCATCGACCTGGAGGTCGCCGTCGGCGTGGATGGCCAGATCGAACAGGCCGTGGTGGGCGAGCGAGCCGAGCAGGTGATCGAAGAAGCCGATCCCCGTATCGATGCCGGTGTGACCCGCACCATCGATGCCGAGCGTGACCGTGATCTCGGTCTCGTTCGTGGTCCGGGCGATGGTGACCCGGCGGCCTTCGCGCGGGCCGATCTCGATCTCGCCGAGTGGCGTCGTCATGCCGGAGTCTCCTGGGTGTCGGCCGCCGCGGCGATGAGGCGGTCGTTCTCGTCATGGTCGCGGACCGTCAACCGCAGGTGATCGGCCAACGGGTGGCCGGCCCCGAACGTCCGCGGGACGAGGCCCCGCGACAGGAGGGACTCGGCGACGGCCGCGGCGCGTTCGACGGTGCCGAAGTCGACCAGGATGAAGTTCGTCACCGACGGCCCGACGGTCCAGCCCGCGGCCCGCAAGCCGACGGTCAGGCGCGTCCGTTCGGCCACCACGCGGGCCAGGTTGTCGTCGAGGACGGCGGGGTCCCGCAGCGCCTCCGTGACGAGGGTGACCGACACGGTCGACACCGACCCCGGCGGCCGGAACGGGTTCAGGCGCGCGATGATCTCGGGACGTGCCACGGCGAAGCCGACCCGAAGGCCGGCCAGCGCGTACGCCTTGCTGGCCGTCCGGACCGTGATGAGGTTCGGGTAGGTCTCGCGCAGGCCGACCAGCGACGACCCGACGAACTCGGCGTAGGCCTCGTCGAGGACGACGATGGGTGCCGGGCGTCCTGTGGTGGTCGCATCCTCGGCGATGCCCGCGAGGAACGCGGCGATCGTGCCGTCCGGCTCCGGGAGGGCGGTCGGGTTGTTCGGGCTGCACAGCCAGACCACCGCGATGTCATCGGCGCGGACGGCGGCGCGCATCGCGGGCAGGTCGATCGCGTAGTCGTCCTGCGCGCCCAGCCGCGGCACGGCGACGACCGTGGCCCCGCGTTGTTCGGTCAGGACGCGGTACATCGCGTACGTCGGGACCGGCACCAGGGCACGGCCGCCGGCCGGGATGATGGACCTTGGCGACGATGTCGAGGATCTCGTCCGCTCCGGCACCGACCAGGATCTCCGACGGGCCGACGCCGTACCGCGCGGCCGCGGCCTCGACCAGCCGGCGATAGTCGGTGGGCGGGTACTCGGACAGGGGCGCCTCGAATTGGCCTGCTGCCAGGAGTCCGGCCACGAGCGCCGGCGGAGTGGGGGACGTATTGAGGTCGAAGCGGACGATCGTCGCCGGGTCGAGGCCGTAGCGGGCCGCGACCTCCTCGTCGGTCGCCTCCCAGCTGTAGGAGGCCGGCGCCGTCGGTGAGGTGAACGTCACCGGGGTCGGGCTCATCGGGCTGGCTCCTCGAAGCGGATCTCGACGGCGTCACGGTGGGCGTGCAGGCCTTCGGCTTCAGCGAGCGTCCCGATCGTCTCGCGGATCGAGGCGAGGCCGGCGCGGTCGATGCGCTGGACCTGGCTGAACTTGCCGAAGCTTTCCACGGCGAGTGCGCCCGACGCCCGCGCAAGGCCGCCGGTCGGCAGGACGTGGTTCGCCCCTGTCGCGTAATCCCCGGCCGATTCCGGCGCCCACGGACCGACGAAGATCGACCCGGCGTTGCGCAGGCGCGCGACGACCGGTTCCAGGGGTTCGACGTCGACCGACAGGTGTTCCGGCGCGTATGCATTGACGAAGGAGATGGCGTCGTCGAGCGTCGGAGCGAGGACGATCCGGCCGTGGTCGCGGAGGGCGGCCGCAAGGATGTCGCGGCGGGATGCGCCGCGCGAGCAGGGTCGCGACGGCCGTCCCAACCGCGTCCGCGAACGCGGCGTCGGTCGTCACCAGGATGGCCGGGGAGTCCGGGCCGTGCTCGGCCTGGGTGATGAGATCGGCCGCGACACGGGTCGGGGCCGCGGGTGGCGCGGCAAGGACCATCCCCTCGGACGGGCCCGCCGGCAGGTCGATGCCGACCTCACCACAGACCTCGATCTTGGCGGCAGTCACCCAGGCGTTGCCAGGGCCGACGATGCGGTCGACAGGCTCGATGCCGGCCACGGGCAGCCCGAAGGCGAGGGCACCGATCGCCTGCGCGCCGCCGGCGACGATGACGGCATCGACATCGAGGAGACCCGCCGCGCCGAGGAGGACAGGGTCGAGCGTCCCGTCGCGACCGGCCGGGGACGCGACGATGATGCGCTGGACGCCCGCGACCTGGGCCGGGACGACGGTCATCACGAGCGACGATGGGTAGGCGGCCGAGCCGCCGGGCACATAGGCGCCGACCGCGTCGATGGGGCTCCAGCGGCGTTCGATCTCGATGCCCGGCAAGATCCGGGTCGTCGTCGAGGCCGGGCGCTGGGTCTCGGCGAAGCGACGGACGTGTTCGATCGCCTGGTCGAGGGCGCGACGGACAGTCGGGTCGAGGGCGTCGCGCGCCGCGATCAGATCCGCGCGGTCGAGGACGAGCCGGCCGTCCGGGCGCCCACCGCCGACCGCGGCATTCGCGGCACGGACGGCGTCATCGCCACGTGCTCGGACATCGGCCAGAGTGGTCCGGGCGGTCTCGCGGACATGCGGATCCGGCACCGCGCCACGGCGGATCAGGGCCGTGTGCTGGCGCCGAGCGGCCGGATCGCCTGCGGCCACGGCCGCCAGGTCGAGACGGGTCAGGGTCAGGGCGGGCAGGGTCACGCTCATGGGACGATCTTCTCGATCGGGAGGACGAGGATCCCGGATGCACCGGCGCCCTTGAGCCGCGGCAGAAGGCTCCACACGTCGTCCGCACCCACCACCGAATGGATGGCGATCATCCCGGCGTGTGCGAGCGGGATGACCGTGGGCGATTCGAGGGCGGGCAGGAGCGCCTGGAGGTCATCGAGGCAGCCTGCCGGCGCATTCATCATCAGGTACTTGCGCCCCCGGGCCGCGATCACCGCGCTGAGCATCGTATCGACGGCGACGAGGTCGTCGGGGCGGTCACGGCTGGCCGCCGGGTTCGCGACCAGGACCGCCTCCGAGGCGAGGACGTCACCGATCTGGCGAAGACCGTTCATGGCGAGCGTCGAGCCAGTCGACACGAGGTCGACGATGCCCTCGGCCAGCCCGAGGCGCGGCGCGACCTCGACCGCACCCGAGATCGGGATGATCTCGACCGGGATGCCCCGGTCCCCGAAGAAGCGGCGAGCCGTGTTCGGGTGGGCGGTGGCGACCCGCAGCCCGGCAAGCTCCTCGACCGACCCGATGGTCGTGTCATTCGGAACGGCCGCGGCCAGGCGACAGCGGCCGTAGCCGAGGGTCCGGACCTGCGGCAGGTCGGTGCCGGTCTCGCTCAGGAGGTCGAGGCCGGTGATTCCGAGGTCCGCGACGCCGTCACCGACGAATTCGATGACGTCGTTGGTCCGGACGAAGAGGATGTCGAGGTCGTAGTTCTGGACGAGCGCGACCAGGCTGCGATCGTGCTCCTCGAAGACGAGGCCCGCGTCGTGCAACAGGCGGAGGGTCGGTTCGACCATCCGGCCCTTGTTGGGGACCGCCAGGCGCAGGCGACGGTTCACCGGTCGCCTGCGACCGGGTAGGGCGTCGTGCCGTCGCGCGATGCGGCGTCGAGCTTGGCGAGCATCGACTTGTAGCCGCCTTCGCCGTGGTTGAGCCACGACGCGATGCGGGTGATGGTCGCCGTGCTGGCACCGGTCCGGCGCGAGATCTCGGCGTAGTGGAGGCCGGCATCGAGCATCCGGACGACCGCCCAGCGCTGGGCCAGGTCACGGAGTTCGTTCAACGTGCAGAGGTCGCGGAAGAACCGCTCGGTCTCGTCGATGGACTCGAGCCGCAGCATCGCCGCAAAGAGCGCCTCGACTTCGGGGGTCTTCCAGTCGTCGGCCATGGTCGTCACGGTCCTTGGCTGCGTGCCCGCCACATCGTTGTAGCGTATTAGCGTGCTACTACGGTATCATGATGTCATGGTCATGGCAACGGGCTTCGATATCCTGCCCGCGATCGATCTCCGTGGTGGCCGCGTGGTCCGGCTCGAGGAAGGCGACTTCGCGCGTGAGACCACCTTCGCCGACGACCCGGCGGCGGTGGCCGAGGGGTTCGCCGAGGATGGGGCCGGCTGGATCCACGTCGTCGATCTGGACGCCGCGCGAACCGGCGCGGCAACGCATGAAGCGGCGATCGCCGCCATCATCGGAGCGGTCGGGGAGCGCGTGTCGGTCGAGGTCGCAGGAGGACTCCGGACCGACGAGGCTGTCGCGACCGCTCTCGAGCGTGGGGCCGCGCGCGCCGTCATCGGGACTGCGGCGATCCGTCATCCGGTCTTCGCGGGGATCATGGTCGAGGTCCACGGAGCCGCGCGCATCGCGGTCGCGATCGACATCCGCGAGGGCCGAGCCGTCGGCGACGCCTGGTCGGCCGGCGACACCGGTGTCGACGCGGCGACCATCATCGGTCGGCTCGCCGACGTGGGCGTCGAAACGTTCGAGGTGACCGCCATCGAGCGCGACGGGCTGCTCGCCGGTCCCGATCTCGCGCTGTACGAACGACTGGTCCGGCTCGATCGCGGCGACATCATCGCCTCGGGTGGCATCACGACGGTCGACGACATCAGCGCGGTCCGTGCACTCGGATGCCGGGGCGCGATCATCGGCCGGGCGCTCTACGCGGGCCGCCTATCCTTGCGGGACGCACTGGAGGCAGGCAGTCGATGACGTCCGACACCGCGACCGAACTCCGACTCGCGACCCCACGGGACGCGACCGCGATCGATGCGCTGATGAAGGCATCGATCGCCGACCTCTTCCCGGCCTTCTACGACGAACGTCAGACTGCGTCGTCGGTCGTCCATGTCGGCAGCGTCGACCGGATGCTGATCGACGACGGCACATACTTCGTCATCGAGGAGGGCGAGGAGATCATCGCCTGCGGCGGATGGAGCCGGCGCGACAAGCTGTATACCGGCTCCGGCGAGGGCACGACCGATGCGCGTCTGCTCGACCCCGCGACCGAGCCCGCACGTGTCCGGGCGATGTTCGTCCGCGCCGACCGCACCCGGCGCGGTCTCGGGACGAGGATCCTCGATGCCTGCCAGGCGGCCGCTCGGGCCGAAGGATTCCGGACGCTCGCCTTGATGGCGACCCTGCCCGGCCTCCAGCTCTACCAGCACTACGGGTTCGCGGTCGTCGACTACAGCGACGTCCGTCTGCCTGATGGCGTCACGCTCGCGTGCGCCGCCATGAACAAACCGATCCCGGACGCCTGAGACGTCTGACCGGTTCAGTGGCCGCCGACGTGCCCGCCGGCCGCCTCGAGCTCCTTGCGATGCGTCTCGATCACCTTTTCGGCGATATGGCCGGGCACGTCCTCGTAGTGGTCGAGCGACGCACTGAACGACCCTCGCCCCTGCGCGAGTGACCGCAGCTCGGTCGCGTAGTTGAACAGCTCGGCCTGCGGCACGTGGGCGATGATGACCTGGAACTCGCCATCGCTGTCCATGCCCAGCACCCGCCCGCGGCGGCCGTTGAGATCGCGATTGACCTCGCCCATGTAGGCCTCGGGGATGCGGATCCGGACCGCCATGATCGGCTCGAGGAGGGCCGGCTTGGCCTGGTGGACGCCATCCTTGAGTGCCATCGACGCAGCGATCTTGAACGAAAGCTCGTTCGAGTCGACGGGATGGAACGACCCGTCATACAGCGTCGCTCGGAAGTCCGACAGCGGATAGCCGGCGATGACGCCACCTTCGGCGGCCTCGCGGATGCCCTTCTCGACGCCGGCGAAGAAGCCCTTGGGCACGGCCCCGCCGACGACCCGCTCGGCGAACTCGACGCCGCCATCCGGGTTCGGTTCGAGCTCGAGCCAGACGTCGCCGAACATGCCGTGGCCGCCGGTCTGCTTCTTGTACCGGCCGTGGACCTGGGTCTTGCCGCGGATCGTCTCCTTGTACGGGACCTTGGGCGTGTGGGTCGCGATGGCCGCCCCGAACTTGCGCTTGAGCCGCTCGATGATCACCGCGGTATGGGCCTCACCCATCGTGCGCAGGACCTGCTCGCCCGTCGCGCTCCGCTCGAGCCGAACGGTCGGCTCCTCCTCGAGCATCCGGGCGAGGGCGGGACCCATCTTGTCGAGGTCGCCCTTGCTCTGGGGCTCGATCGCGACCATCAGCGACGGTTCGGGGAAGGCCAGCGGCGCGAGGACGAGGGGTTTCTCGCGGGACGTGAGGGTGTCGCCCGTCTCGGTGACGGTGAGCTTGGCGACGGCGCCGATCTCGCCGGCCTTGAGCTCGCCGATCGGCTCCTGTTCCTTGCCATGAAGGAGCAACAGCTGGCCGATCCGCTCGTCCTCGTTCCGCGTCCCGTTCCAGACATGCGCCTGGGAATGGAGCGTGCCCGACATGACGCGGAGGTAGGTCAGGCGGCCGACGAATGGGTCGGCCGTGGTCTTGAAGACCCGGACCAGCAGCGGGCCGCCCTCATCAGCGACGACCTCGACATCCGCACCGGCCTTGTCCGTCGTCCGCGCCGGTGCTTCGTCGGCGGGGGAGGGCAAGTAGCGCACGATCGCGTCGAGCAGCCCGCGCAAGCCGATCCCCCTCGTGGCGCTGCCGACCAGCACCGGCGCCAGGATCGATTCCTTGACGCCCTTGCGCAGGCAGGCCTCGAGTTCCGGGTCGGAGATCTCCTCACCCTCGAGGTATTTCGTCAGGACGTCGTCGTCGGCCTCGGCGGCAGCCTCGAGCAGCTGGTCGCGCCGCCGCGCGACCTCATCGGCCATCCCGTCTGGGATCGGGATCTCCTCCTCGGCCGAGCCGGTGAACCGCCATGCCCTCCGATGGACGAGGTCGACGTAGCCCTCGAACGTCTCGGCCGCACCGATGGCGATCTGGAGAGGCGCGATCTTCTCGCCGAACGTCCGCCGCAGCGCGTCGAGGGCGGCGGTCGGGTCCGCGTTCTCGCGGTCGCTCTTGTTGATGAAGAAGCAGGCGGCCGTCTGGGTCGCACGGGCCTCGGCGACCGCATGCTCGAGCCCCGCCTCGACCCCGGCCGACGCGTCCATCACGATGATCGCGCCGTCGGCTGCAGTGAAGCCCTCGATGACGTCGGCGATGAAGTCCGGGTAGCCGGGCGTGTCGACCAGCGAGATCCGTGTCCCGTCCGCCTCGAACGTCCCGACCGCGAGGCTGAGCGACTCTCGCCGCTTCTGCTCCTCGGGCTCGAAATCGAGATGGGCGGTCCCGTCATCCACCCGACCCAGGCGTGGGATAGCCCCGGCCTTGAACAGGAGCTGTTCCGCGAGCGTCGTCTTGCCGGCGCCTGCGTGGCCGGCCAGGACGACGCTCCGAAGGTGGGGGAGGTCGACGCTCTTCATGGTCATCGGCTTCGTCCGTCCTTCAACTGCATCAGGGGAGGGGGAGACGTCCGGGGGAGCGCGGGGTCCGGCCATGATAGTCCGCTATACTCCGGCCCGCGATGTCAGGTCATAGCAAGTGGTCCACGATCAAGCGCGCGAAAGGCATCACCGACGCCAAGCGCGGAGCCCTGTTCACGAAGGTCGCCCGCGAGATCAGCGTGGCGGCCCGGCAGGGCGGTGGTGACCCGGACGCCAACTACAGATTGCGGCTGGCCATCGAGAAGGCCCGGTCGGTCAACATGCCCGCCGACAACATCAAGCGCACGATCGACAAGGCGACCGGCGGCGGCGAGGCCGAGCAGTACGAAGAGATCGTCTACGAGGGTTACGGCCCCGGCGGCGTGGCGGTCCTCGTCGAGGCCCAGACCGACAATCGCAACCGCACCGCGGCCGAGGTCCGTTCGATGTTCGCGAAATCGGGCGGCCAGCTGGCGGGTTCCGGGGCAGTCGCCTGGCAATTCGAGCCGCGTGGGCTGATCTCCGTACCACGGGGCGGGATCGACGCCGACGAGGTCGCCCTGACCGCCATCGATGCGGGCGCCGAGGACGTCGACACCGACGGCGAAGAGACCATCGAGATCTACACGGCGCCGGGCGAGCTCGAATCCGTGCGCCAGGCTCTCGAGACCGCGGGCGTCTCGGTCGAGTCGGCCGAGTCGACGATGATCGCCAAGCAGACCGTCGAACTCGATTCGTCGAAGGCGCGCCAGGCGCTCCGGTTGGTCGAGCTGCTCGAGGACCTCGACGACGTGTCACGGGTCACGGCTAACTTCGACATCCCCGAAGACGTCTTCGCGGAGGTCGCCGGGTGAAGGTCCTCGGGATCGACCCGGGGACGGCGGCGCTGGGGTACGGGATCGTCGAACGGTCGCGCGGACGTCTCCGCGAGGTCGACCACGGCTGCCTGACCACGAGCGCCGACCTGTCGATGCCGGAGCGGCTGCTGGCCATCCATGCCCTGGTCATCGAACTGATCGAACTCCACCAGCCGGACCTGATGGGCGTCGAGCGGCTGTTCTTCTCGCGCAACGTCCAGACGGCCCTCGGGGTCGGCCAGGCGCGAGGCGTCGTCCTGCTGGCGGCCGCCCAGCACGGCACGCCGGTCCGCGAGGCGACCCCGAACGAGGTCAAGAGCGCCATCGCCGGCTACGGCGCGGCCGACAAGGAACAGGTCCAGCGGATGGTCCAGCTCGTCCTCGGGATGAGCGAGCTGCCGCGACCAGACGATGCGGCCGACGCCCTGGCCATCGCGACCTGGGTCGCGAACACCGACCGAGGCCTGGCCGCCCAGACGGCCGGCGTGATGGACCGGGCTGCGGTCGCGCCCATCACCCGCGGCGAGACCGGCTACGAACGCGCCATCAGGGAGGCCATCGCTGCCGAGCGGGCCGCCGTCCGCGCCGACAAGCGCGACGCCTCGTAGGCCCTTGGGCCAGACGTGATCGCATCGGTCGAGGGGGTCGTCGGGGCGGTCGGGGCCGATTCACTGGTCATCGAGGTCGGCGGCATCGGCTATCGGGTCTTCGCGGCTCCGGCCGTCCTGGCGTCGGCACAACCGGGCAAGGTCCTGAAACTCCACACCTACCACCTCGTCCGCGAGGATGCGCAGGCCCTCTACGGATTCCGGTCGGTCGAAGAACTCGGGTTCTTCACGCTGCTGCTCACCGTGAATGGCGTCGGACCGAAGGTCGCCCTCGCCATCGTCGGGTCCCGCCCGACGCCGGACCTCCAGCTCGCGATCATGGCCCAGGACCAGGCCGTCCTGGTCGCCATCCCGGGCATCGGCAAGAAGCTGGCGGAGCGGATCATCTTCGAACTCCGCGAGAAGGTGACCGCCGCCGGCGTGACCGTGTCGGGCCCGTCCATCCCGGGCGGCGCGGCGAGCGAAGGCGAGATCGTGGCCGCGCTCCAGGCGCTCGGCTACTCGCTGGCCGAGGCGCGTGATGCATCGCGCGCCGCCCTGGCCGATGTCGGCGTTGAGTCCACGCTCGAGGAGCGGGTCAAGGCCGCGCTGCGCAGCCTGCTTCGGGAGTAGATGGCCGTTCAGGCGACCCGGCGCTGCTTGATCCGGGTCGCGTCGCCGGCGAACGGCCCGCCGCCGGGTGGATAGGCGGTCACGATCGGCAGCATCGCCCCGGGAAACTCCTTGAGCGACGCCCGGTAGTCGATGTTCAGGTCGCGGAGCCCGTCCCGGAGTCGCTCAGCTGTCGCGGTCAGCCACGCCCCATCGACGCCCTCGAGGTCGGTCAATTCCAGTGCGACCGCTGGCCGTGGGGTGCCACCCGCGTCGTCGACGACCGAGACCATGAACGAATGCAGCCTGGGCTCGACGACGGCATCGCGATACAGGATAGCCTCGACGTCCTCGGGGTAGATGTTCGAGCCCATGACGCTGATGGTCGCGTCACGCCGGCCATGGATCCACAGGAACGGCAGGGGGATCGGGCGCGCCCACCTCAGCGGACCGCGCGGGCCGGCGACCTCAGGCACGGCGCCCAGCCGGTCGAGGTCGTAACCGAAGCCCCTGAGGATCTCCTTCACCGTCGCGTAGGGCACGATCCCGCCCGAGTCGTGGACGTTGTAGCGGATCCGCGGCGCGAGGAGGTCTAGCCGGCTGACCGTGCACAGAACCTCGCCTCGAGCGTTGACCTCGAGGTAATGGATGAGCGGGTTGTACTGGAAGACCATCGGCAATCTGGCGTCGGTACCGAACAGTGCGAGCCGGACGTCCGGCCGGGCGCGTGCCAGCCGCCGGACGGCGATGCTCACCGGGGATTCACCGGCCATCCCGATCTCGATGTCGGTCGCGCCGTACCCGGAGTAGACCGACTGGAAGCGCTCGAGCAGCAGGTCGCGGAGTTCCTCGGACATGCCCTCGCCGCCGACCAGGGCGTGGAGTCTGTAGTCGGCCCATGGGAAGCCGCGCCGTTCGCCTTCGTCGAGAAGGTGCTTGAGGAAGGGTGGGTACCCCGCCACGAGATAGCGGTAGGCTGGACCGAGGTATTCAAGGGTGGACAGGATCTTGTCGATATCGGGGCCGATCGACTTGACGATGCCGTGACGCATCATCCCGAGGCTCATGTTGAAGCCGGCCGCCCACGAGCCCATCGAGAACGCATTGAGCGTCACGAGTGGTCCGGCCCCGAATGCGTATCTCGCGAAGAACCCGATGTTGCGGTGGGCGACGTCGCGCTCGCGGTGGCCGCGGATCCAGTTGTAGGGTGTGCCGGTCGAGCCGCTCGATTCGTCGATCGTCGTCCCGGCGTAGGGGACCGCCCCGCCGACGCAGCGCGCGAGGAGGCTGTAGCGGTCCACATAGCTCGGCTTGTCGGTCTCGGGCAAGTGCTGCAGGACACCGAGCGGGAAGAGACGGGCGGCATCGACGCCCGCCGACTCGAGGAACGCGGAGTAAGCGGGCACCCGGCGAGTGGCTCGCCATGCCGCGCGCTCGGCGCGGAGACGGCCGATCCCGCGAAGCAACGGTGCCGGCGTCCCGATGAAGAGGGTCCGAAGCCAGTCATAGCGCAGACCGACGGTGCGGAACGTCACGTCGAGCGGGAGGAGCCAGATCCCTCGGCCGAAACCGACGAACGACGCGAAACCGACCCGGGTCAGCCGTTTGAGCATGTCCAGGCTACTCCGTTCGATACGCGCGATCGGGAGCGTGTCGGCGGGTTCCACATCTACCCGACGCGCCGCCCGATCCGACGTTACACCGGCCGATCCAGCCCGAGCCTGACCGCGACGGTCGCGGCCTCCGTGCGCGAATCGACGCCGAGCTTGGCCAGGATGTGCGACACGTGGACCCCGGCCGTGCTCTCGCTGATGAACAGCATGTCGGCGATGCGACGGTTCGTATAGCCCTCGGCGACCAGAGCGAGCACCTCGCGTTCGCGGGTCGTGAGGCCGAACGGGTCGGCGGGTTCGGCCGGTTCGACCTCGGCGGGGGCCGGCGGTGCCACGACGGGGGTTCCCGCCGAGGTCTGCGGCGTCACGTCGATCCGCAGCCGTCGGGCGAGGCCGTCGATCCGCTCGATGAGCAGTGCCGCACCGATGGTGCGCGCGAGCGTCGAGGCTGCCCGCAACGCGGTTCCCGCTGCCACTGGGTCGCCGGCGCCCGCGTGTGCTTCGGCCTCGCGCCAGAGCGAGTACGCCTCGAGGAACGGCGTCGGCCGGGCACTCAGCGCGGGACGCAGGTCCGCCCAGTGCTCCGGCCGGTCGTCACCCGATGCGCGCGCCAGCTCGGCCTCACACAGGCCCATCCGCCAGGCGATCTCGTGTAGGGCAAGGCCGTCGGGTTCGGTCAGACGCTCGGTCGATGTCCGATAGCGGTCGATGACGTCACGCGCATCGTTGACGGCGACAGTCGCTCGTGCCTCGTCCCGCCCTGCCCGTGCCGCCACGGCCAGGTCCGCGGCTGCGCGCACCGCCGGGATCGCCAGTTGACCAAGGATGACGGCGTCGTCCATCTCGGCCAGTCGTTCGAAGCCGTCGCGCGAAATGGCCAGGGCCGTCGCGGCATCGCCATCCCACAGTGCGATCTCGGTCGCGAACGAGAACAGGTCGATGACGTACTGAGCGTCGGCAATCCGACCGGCCTCGCGCTCGGCCGTCTCGAGGTATCGCCGCGAAGCGGCCAGGTCGCCGACCCGAAGGGCGAGGTGGGCGAGGGCGGTGAACAGGTGGATGGTTCCGAGCCCCGGCAGGACGCGGGGGACGTTGCGTTCGAGCAGCTCGGCCGCCTCCGGATATCGCGCCAGCTCGATGAGCATCGCCGCTGCGTTGACCTCGAGGAAGGTGAGGAACGTCAGTTCGCTTCCGAACCGGGCGCTCTGTTCGGCGCCGGCCAGCGATACCTCGAGAGCCTCTTCGACGAAGCCGCCGATCTCGAGCACGGTCCCCAGGTTGGCGTACGCCCGGGGCACGATCGTCGGGTCGTCGGCCGGGTTGGCGAGGGCGACTGACCCGCGCAGCAGCTCGATGCCGCCGCCGAGGTCGCCCAGGGTCGCGAGGTCGACGCCGAGGATGCTCATCGCGCGTGATTCGATGGCCTGGTCGCCGATCGTCCGTGACATCTCCATCGCCTCCCGCGCGAACCGGGTCGATTCGGAGGCGCGGGCGGCAAGCATGAGGTTCGCGGCGAGACCAGCCAGCACCCGGGCCCGAATCGTCGACGCGGGGGCGCCATCGAGCAGTCCGACAGCCTCCTCGAGTGCGTTGATCGAGGTGGCCGTGTCACCGGCAAGCCATGCGGCATTTCCGAGGCGCTCGCGGGCAAGGGCGCGCCGCTCACGATCGGCGCCATCGTCCTGGATCGAGGTGGCATCGACCAGTTCGAGCGCATGCCGGGCATGGTCGACCGCCCGCCCCGCGTCGCCGACCAGGATCGCCGACGCGCTCGCCGCGTCGAACAGGCTGACCAGGTCGCGTCCGGCAGGTCGGTCCGCAGGGTCGCCCAGGTCCCATAATTCGATGGCGAGCTCGTACTGGCGGGTCGCCTCGCCATAGGCGAAGACAGCACGTGACGCGTCGCCCGCCGCGATCGCCGCGGGGAGGGCATGTCCCGGTTCGTGCGCGGCCGTCCAGTGATGGGCGATCTCCACCAACCGGCTTGCCTCGGCCGCGCCGCCCGCCACGGGCCGGCCGCCGATCGCCCTGGCGTAGGCCGCATGGAGACCGCGCCGCTCGGATGGCAGGAGCTGGTCGTAGGCGGCCTCCTGGACGAGAGCATGTCGGAAGCGGTACCGCTCGTCCGTGGCGAGCGGATCGACGATGAGGAGTTGTGCCTGGACGGCCTCTCTGATCGCGGTCGCCATGTCCGCTTCTGACAGGCCGCAGACCTCCGCGAGCACGTCGTGCCCGACTTCGCGTCCGGCCACGGCCGCCACCTCGATCAGGTGACCGGCGTGCTCCGACGCCGTCGAGAGCCGAACCAGGAGGACACCGCGGAGCGTCTCGGGCAGATGGTCTCGCGCACCAGCCGCCGGGTCCGAGGCCGCGACGAGTTCCTCGGCGAAGAATGCGTTGCCGTCGGAGCGACGCGCGATCGAATCGAGCAAGGTGGGCGTCGGCTGCGCACCGAGGATCCCGGCAAGCAGCTCGATCAGCTCGGGCCGCTCGAATCGGGCCAGGTCGAGGCGGTCGACGCGGGGCTGACGCTCGGCCTCCGCGAGCCAGGCGGTGAGCGGGTGCCGGCGATGGAGTTCGTCACTCCGGAAGGTGCCGACGATGCAAAGCCGTTCGTCACGGGCGTTGCGCCACAGGAAGGCGAGGAGGTCGCGGGTCGATCGGTCCGCCCAGTGCAGGTCCTCGACGACGAGGAGGACGGGTCGATCGGCGCCCAGCCGACCGAGCAGGCGGAGGAGGCCCTCGAAGATCCGGATCTGGAGCCAGTCCGGGTGGCTGCCGGCCGTCCCGTTGCCGTCGGTCGGATCGACCGGGGACAATTCGGGCACGAGCCGGGCCAGGACGGGCAGGGCCGGGCCCGCGGCATCCGCGATGGTCGCGGGCTCGTACCTCGCGCGCGAGCGCGCGCAGGACCTCGACGATGGGTCCGAACGGCAGGGCGTCGTCGCCGAGCGCCACGGAACCGCCTTCGAGGACGAGCCATTCGTCACTGCGCAACCGCGCGGCCGCCTCTGCGACGAGCCGGCTCTTGCCGACCCCAGCCTCCCCGCCGACGAGGACGATCGAGGGCTGTCCGGACGCGGCCGAGCCGGCGGCATCGAGGAGCGTCGAGAGCTCGTCGGTGCGGCCGATGAAGACAGGGCTGGACAGGCGGCGGGCCATGCCGCCGATGATAGACGCTGGTCGCGCCCCTCCCCGGACGAGGAGGGGCGCGATGACCGGCCTCACGCCCCAGTAGGGCCGGTCAGGGGAGCTTCGGAGCCGGGTCCACCGAGGTGGAGCTGCGTGACGGCGTCCCGGGCGCGGCCCAGGGCGCGGGTCAGGCTGATCCCGCCTCGATCGATGCCGTCGTCGGGCTCGCCACCACGGGCAGCGCGCTCGAGGGCCTTCTGGGTGGCTTCACGTTCGCGGTCCATCTCGTGCAGCCACAGGAACGTCTTCGGATGCATGTACATGTCGGCCTCCTGAGCCCTGTCGCCTCGTGTCTCGAGGCCGTTGACGACACGCTACGAGCGAGGGAGGCGTGGCCACATCGAGCATCCTGTGCATCCGTCCCGACGCGGACCATTCATTTCGAGACGGGCCTGGTGGCGGGGGCCTTTACGAGCCGTCAGGGGCGATGGCCGGCGAGTGCGTCGGCGTGGCGCCCGCGCGGGTCGATCGAGGCACGTCCCGGGCGGGCGGCCAGCTCGGCCAGCGTCTCGGTGTCGAGGATCTCGAGCATCGCGTCGCGCACGTCGATCATCACGTCGCGCAGCGGGCAGGTCGCCTCGTCCATGCACGAACACGGCTCGTAGTAGCGGAGGGAGACGCAGCCGAGCGGCGCCAGCGCACCGTCGAGCAAGCGGATGACCCGCCCGATCGAGACCGCCGACGGGTCCGCCGCCAGGGCGTACCCGCCATGCGCACCGAGCGTCGTCCGGACCACGCCGGCGTGCTTGAGCGTGGCCATGATCTGCTCGAGGAACTTGGTCGGCAGCCGGTTGCGTTCCGCCAGGGCGGCCAACGCGATCGGACCCTCGCCCTCGTGGCGGACGAGATCGACCAGGGCTCGCAGGCCGTACTCGGAACGGCGGGAGAGTCGCATCGACGTATCGTAGACGGGAAATCCTAGTCGAGTGGTGGGGCTTTCCGTCGAACATCCGTGCGGTTTGGGGTTTCGCGTGCTAGACTCCACCGGATGGCCGACGACCTGTCTCGCATCCTCTCGGCGGATCTCGAGGACGAGGGCGACCTCGTCGTGGAAGGCACCCTCCGGCCGCGCACGCTCGACGAGTACATCGGCCAGCGCGAGGTCAAGGCCAACCTGTCCGTGCTGCTGACCGCGGCGAAGGGCAGGGGAGAGGCGGCGGACCACGTCCTCCTGTACGGCCCGCCGGGCCTCGGCAAGACGACCCTCGCGACGATCATCGCCCGCGAGCTCGGGGTCAACGTCAAGTACGCCTCGGGGCCGGCGATCGAGCGCGCCGGTGACCTGGCCGCGATCCTGACGTCGCTCGAGGAACGAGACGTCCTGTTCATCGATGAGATCCATCGGCTCAACCGGGCGGTCGAGGAGATCCTGTATCCGGCGATGGAGGACTACGCCCTCGACGTGATGATCGGCAAGGGCCCCTCGGCCCGGTCGCTGCGCCTCAGCCTCAAGCCGTTCACGGTCGTCGGCGCGACGACGCGGGCCGGACGGATCAGCAGCCCGTTGCGCGACAGGTTCGGGGCGACCTACCGGCTCGATTTCTACACGGAACCGGAACTCGCAGCGATCGTCGACCGATCGGCCGCGATCCTGGCGGTGACCATCGATCCGCCCGCGACGCGGGCTATCGCCCGGCGCGGCCGAGGCACGCCGCGCATCGTCAATCGGCTGCTCAAGCGTGTCCGCGACCACGCCCAGGTCCACGGCGACGGCCATGTCGACGAGGCGACCGCCACCGCGGCGATGCGGGCGATGGAGATCGACGACGAAGGGCTCGACTCAACGGATCGCAAGCTGCTCGCCGCGATCGTCCAGAAGTTCGCGTCTGGGCCGGTCGGGGTCGCCGCATTGGCGGCCGTCCTGTCCGAGGAGATCGAGACGATCGAGGACGTCTACGAGCCGTTCCTGCTCCGTCTCGGCTTCATCGATCGGACACCTCAGGGCCGCATCGCCACCGACCTCGCCCGGGCCCATCTGTCGGCGCTCGGCTACGAGATCCCGCCGCCGCGTCGCACGGAACCCGGGCAACCCGGGCTATGGGACCTGCCGGTAGTCGTCGAGCCGCCGGAGATCGACGAGGCGTGACGAGCCCGTTCGTGGGCACCGCGACGCGCTATGAGGTCACCACGCCACCACCCGCCGATGGCTCGACCCGCGCCCGCGCCGGTAGCCTCACGTTGACCCACGGCGTCGTCGAGACGCCCCAGTTCATGCCGGTCGGCACCAATGCCACAGTGAAGGCGCTCAGCCCGGATGACATCCGGGAGACCGGGGCATCGATCATCCTGGCCAATACCTATCACCTGTACCTGCGGCCGGGGCACGAACGGATCGCTCGGCTCGGCGGCCTGCATCGGTTCATGGACTGGGACGGCCCGATCCTCACCGACTCGGGTGGCTTCCAGGTCGTCTCGCTGGGCGACCTGCGCGTCGTCGACGACGAGGGCGTCACGTTCCGGAGTCACCTCGACGGTTCGACCCACCGGTTCACGCCAGAGGTCGCGATGGGCGTCCAGGCCGCCCTTGGGTCGGATATCGCGGTCGCCTTGGACCAGCCGGTCTTCCCGAGCTCGCCACGGTCGGTCGTGGCTGAGGCCACCGCCCGCACCCATCACTGGGCCGAGCGGTCGCTCGCCACCCGCTCGCGCGAGGACCAGGCGATCTTCGGCATCGTGCAGGGTGGGCTGGATCCCGAGCTGCGAGCGGAGTCGACACGGTTCATCGCGAGCCTGCCATTCGACGGCATCTGCATCGGTGGCCTGGCAGGCGATGAGACGCCCGCCCAGCGCGACGCCGCGCTCGATGTGGCGATCCCGCTCCTCGCCGACGATCCGCGGCCGCGCTACCTGATGGGCCTTGGCTCACCGGCCGATCTGCTCGAAGCCGTCCATCGCGGGGTCGACCTGTTCGATTCGGTGCTGCCGGCACGCGTCGCCCGGAACGGCCAGCTGTGGGTCCCGGGTGGTCGACTGAACATGCGGAACCAGCGCTTCCTCGATGATCCGGCGCCGATCCAGGACGATTGTCCGTGCGTCCTTTGCCGGCGATTCTCGCGGGCCTACCTGGCCCACCTGTTCCGGGCCAAGGAGCTGCTCGCCTACCGCCTGGCGACTTGTCACAACCTGACCTTCACCCTAGACTTCATGGCCAGAGTCCGAGCCTCGATACAGGCCGGAACCTTCCCAGCCACGATGTCGGAACTGCGCCTTCGCGCGGGTCGGATAAGTGGCGGTGAAGACGCCGAGAAGTCGGCGTGAAGGATCGATCGGTAGGCTGCACAACGACGCGGAGGCTGAGCCATGGGCTCCCGGGATCGACCGAGCAAAGAGAAGAAGAAGCCGAAGGCGAAGGCCAGCCAGCCGAGCTTGTCGCCGCTGTCGGAGCCACCGCAGAACGTCGAGGTGATCCGCAAGCCTCGCAAGGAACGACACGTCGTCGAGGACGACGCAGCAGAGGAAGGCTGATCGACGAACGGACGCCTGCGACGTCCCTCCGGCGAGCGGTCCGATGGATCGGATGAGGAGCGTGACGGACAGATGGCGATGACCGAAGAACGGGCAGCCGAGCGAAACGCGGCCGAACGAGGCAAGGCGGTCGACGCCGCGCTCGCCACGATCGAGAAGCAGTTCGGCCGCGGCGCGATCATGAAGCTGGGGTCGCGCGAGAAGCTCGTCCTCGACACCATCCCGACCGGATCGATCGCACTCGACCTCGCGCTCGGGGTCGGCGGCATCCCGCGCGGCCGGATCACCGAGATCTTCGGCCCGGAGTCGTCGGGCAAGACCACGGTCTGCCAGCACGTGCTCGCCGAGGCCCAGGCGCGCGGCGGCGTCGTCGCGTTCATCGACGTCGAGCATGCCCTCGACCCGGGTTACGCCCGCGCCTGTGGCGTGAATGTCGACGAGCTCCTCGTCAGCCAGCCGGATACGGGCGAGCAGGCTCTCGAGATCACCGAGACGCTCATCCGCTCGGGTGGCATCGACTGCGTCGTCGTCGACTCGGTGGCGGCTCTCGTGCCGCGCGCCGAGATCGAAGGCGAGATGGGCGACAGCTTCATGGGTGTCCAGGCCCGACTGATGAGCCAGGCACTGCGCAAGCTGACCGGCGCTGTGTCGCGCTCGAACACCGCGCTCATCTTCACCAACCAGCTGCGCGAGAAGATCGGGGTCATGTTCGGTAATCCCGAGACGACGCCGGGCGGTCGCGCCATGAAGTTCTACGCTTCGGTCCGGCTCGACATCCGGCGCATCGAGACGATCAAGACCGGCACCGAGTCGGTCGGCAACCGGGTCCGGGTGAAGGTCGTGAAGAACAAGGTGGCGGCACCGTTCCGGGTGGCCGAGTTCGACATCATGTACGGCGAGGGCGTGTCCAAGGAGGGCGGCCTGCTCGATGTCGGGGTGGCGATGGACACGGTCACCAAGACGGGTGCCTGGTTCACCTTCGGCGACACCCGCCTGGGTCAGGGTCGCGAGGCGTCGAAGGACTTCCTGAAGGCCAATCCTGCCATCGCCAAGGAGATCGACGGCCTCATCCGGGCCAAGATCGCGGATGTGCCGATCCCTGTGGAGGGCATCGCCGAGGCATAGGTGTCGGGCGAGCCCGCCGGACGCGGCCATCGCACGTCCTACGCGGAGCGACGCGAGCGCAAGGCCGAGATCGACGATCCGGCCATCGTCCTCGAGGCCGCCGCGCGATTCCTCGAGGTCCGCT
Organism: uncultured Chloroflexia bacterium; assembly: GCA_963776385.1. GTDB lineage: Bacteria > Chloroflexota > Limnocylindria > Limnocylindrales > CSP1-4 > SPCO01. Next base: position 342,791 of record CAVZME010000010.1, on the reverse strand, counting down.
CGCGCTCCGTAGCCGAGGTGCGCCGGCGGCTGACCAGCGCCGGATACCAGACCGAACTCGTCGAGGGTGCGATCGCGCGCCTGCTCGACCTCGGACTGCTCGACGACGAAGCGTTCGCGCGCGCCTGGATCGAATCGCGCGACCGGGCTCGGCCGCGCGGCGAGCGAGCCATGCGCCAGGAACTCGCCCTGAAGGGCGTGGACCGGACCACTGTGGACCTCGTCCTGGCCGGGCGCCGCGAGGCCATTGCGGGGATTCCCCCGGAGGACGGTGGCACCATTTCAGCCGATCTCGTCGCAGCAGAACGATTGCTCGCCCGAAACGCGAGGAGCCTGGCGCGCATCGTCGACCCGCGTCAGCGTCGCCAGCGCGCCTATGCATTGCTCGCCCGAAACGGCTTCGATCCGGATGTCTGCCGAACCGTCGCGTCGACCGTGGACCGCGAGGCGGGCGTCGAGGATGATCCCGATTGACGGAACTTCATGATCGAGGGTGCAGTCGACTGATCTCGAGGGTCAGCGCCAGAATCCAGTGAGCTGCGCGGCCAGGGCTCTGCCTTGGCCGTAACCGGCTCGAGCAGCGGGCGGGCGCAGCGACGGATCCATCGCATCGGCGCCGAACATGTGCTCGGAGTCGCTGTCCGGGAAGATCGTTTCGACTCTGCTGCCGCGCGCGCGAAGTTCGTCGACCTGTGTAGCGAGATGCATGCCCCAGGCCAGTGGCGTGCGTGTTCGGCCGCCGAAGGGTGACAGCACCAGCACCCGTGCGTATCCGGCCGCCAGATCGGCATTCTCGGCGTTGGATCGGTAGCCGCCGTCGATGTATCGGTTGTTCCCGATCCTGTAGGGAAGGCCACTGGCGCAGCTGGCGGCGACGGCGTCCGCAATGTCGACTCCGCTGTGGCGGTCGAACACGACCGGTGCACCGGTCTGCGCGTCGACCGCCGTGATAAGGACGGCTCGTTGCGGCCAGCTCTGACTGGGCAGCCGTGCGGCGACGGTGGCGCGCCACTGTGTCTGCCAGGATCCGTCCGACACCGCATCCATGTCGAGAGCCGCCGCGCCCATCCTGCGGCGCATGTCAGCCGCATCCTCTGCGGCAGCGATGATCCGGTTCGTTCTTTCCAGATGGTCCACCACCGGCCTGCTCGGAGCGCGTCCACCGCCCGAGACGACCGGACCGATCCGTTGCTGGGGGACAGCGGCAAGGATGGCGGCCAGTAGTTCGGTCGGGGTCGCGCCGGCTATCTGGGCGGCGGCCGTCGAGCCGGCTGACGTCCCGATGGTGAGGTCGGCTGTGATCACGTCCAGCCCGGCATCGAACAGGCCGGCGATGACGCCGATCAGCCACGCGTTGCCTGTCGATCCGCCGCCACCGAGGACCAACGCTCGCTCGCCCGCGGCGCGCGCCGCATGTGTGGCGTCGACCCGCGGCTGATCCCGGTCGGACCTCGGCGGATCGGAGGCTGTCGTCGAGGCGAGGTGCGGAGTCGAAGAAGGTGTCGTGTTCATGGGAGCCGCCTTTCGCGAATTGCCTGTCGGGCGCTCCCGGTGGCGACTAGTTCAGTCGCGCGATCGTGGACGGCGGGGGAGGACCCACTGTGGAAAATGCGTTCATGGGTCTCACCTCCTTCCGACGGATCACGATCGCCGCGACGCTAGCAGACCCGCGACGCGGTTCGCAACCGGAATCACGCCGACTGCCGTGTCGCTGTCGATCGCGCCGCCCACGGCTACACCCTCATCCGCAATGGGCCCGATCGACTGGTGCCAGACTTAACTGATGCCGCATACCCATCCCACGGCCGCCGCGGCGGACCGCGGCCGACTGATCGCGGTCCTCGCGCTCAGTCTCGGCATCCTCGTCATCGAGGTCATAGGCGCGCTCGCCTCGAACAGCCTGGCGCTGCTGGCAGACGCCGGCCACATGCTGACCGATGTCTCGGGCATCGGTCTGTCGCTGCTCGCGATCTGGTTCGCCCAGCGGACGCCCACGACCGAGCGCACCTTCGGCTTCCTTCGGCTCGAGATCTTCGCCGCGGTCGCGAACGCGGTCCTCTTGTTCGGAGTCGCCCTGTTCATCCTGTTCGAGGCGTGGCAGCGTTTGTCGGCACCGCCCGACGTCGCGTCGGGCGTCATGCTCGCCGTGGCCCTCCTGGGGCTCGGGGTGAACGCGGTCTCGCTGTTCCTCTTGCGCGATGCCCAGAAGACGAGCCTGACGATGCGCGGGGCCTACCTCGAAGTCATGGGCGACTTCGCGGGTTCGGTCGCCGTGATCGTGGCGGCCCTCGTCATCGCCGCGACCGGCTGGGTCGACGCGGACGCGGTCGCGTCGGTGCTCATCGCGCTCCTGATCCTGCCGCGGACGTACGGGCTGCTCCGCGATGCCACCGATGTCCTGCTCGAGGCGACGCCCAAGGGTATCGACATGGACCACATCCGACGCCACATCCTGGAGGCTCCCGGCGTGGCTGACTGTCACGATCTCCACGCCTGGACGATCACGTCGGGGATGAATGTCGTGTCGGCCCACGTGATCCTGGAAGACGGCGCGGATCCCGCGACCACGCTCGATGCCCTGTGCGCCTGTCTGTCCGACGACTTCGACATCGAGCACTCGACCTTCCAGCTCGAAACGGCTGATCGTCGGCGGCTGGAGGAGCGCAGCCACGCCTGAGGGCCGTCGGCCGCACTTCGGTTGACCCTCGAGGGTGCCCGCCGTAGGCTACGCACCAGACGAACCACGTACCGCCTCGGCGGTGCGCAGACCAAGCCTCGGCTCGTTCGTGGCCCAGGGAGGGCCGGTCTCGCTCAAGGAGACCGGCTCAGCCCACCAGCGATCGGACCGACCACCGCATCACGCACGTCCGACCCGAGATCGGTCGGATGGGAGGAACCGAATATGGAACCCCTGCTCATCCTGACGGTGGCCGTCGTGGCAGCCGTCGGTGGAGCCGTCGCAGGATTCTTCCTGCGGAGTCTCTGGGCATCCCAGACGATGAAGGCGGCCACCTCGGAAGCACGCCGGATCGAGGCCGAAGCGCGGGCGCGCCAGAAGGAGCTGATCCTCGAGGCGAAGGACGAGAAGCTCAAGATGCAGCGGGAGGCGGAAGAGGAGGCTCGGGCACGCCGCGCAGAGCTCGGGACCCTCGAGAGCCGCCTTCTCGCACGCGACGAGCAACTCGACCAACGCACCGACATGCTCGAACAGCGCGACCGCAAACTCCTCGAGCGGGAACGCGAGCTCGACAAGACCCGCGAGGAACTGGCCCGTGCCCACGGCGAGCAGGTGGCCGCCCTCGAGCGCGTCGCGAACATGTCCGCAGAGGACGCCAAGAACGTGCTCATCGAGGCCGTCCGGGAGGAGGCCGAGCACGACGCCGTCAAGATCGCTCGCGCTATCGAGCGGAGCGCCCGAGAGGATGCCCAGGACAAGGCCCGCGACATCGTCGTGACCGCGATCCAGCGGGTGGCCGCCGATCACACGGCCGAGCACACGGTGTCCATCGTCCACCTCCCGTCGGACGAGATGAAGGGCCGGATCATCGGCCGCGAGGGCCGCAACATCCGGGCGCTGGAGCAGGCGACCGGCATCGACCTGATCATCGATGACACGCCCGAGACCGTCATCCTCTCCGGCTTCGACCCGGTCCGTCGCGAGGTCGCCCGGATCGCCATCACCAAGCTCATCGCCGACGGGCGGATCCATCCCGGCCGCATCGAGGAGGTCGTCGCCAAGGCTCGAGCCGAGGTCGACACGATCATGCGCCAGGCCGGCGAGCAGGCCGCATACGACGCCGGCGTCCCCGGCCTCCCGGCGGACATCATCAAGACCCTCGGTCGGCTCAAGTTCCGGACCAGCTACGGACAGAACGTCCTCAACCACGTCGTCGAGACGAGCCATCTCGCGGCGGTCATCGCGTCCGAGATCGGCGCGGACGTCCAGGTCGCCAAGATGGGCGGTCTGCTCCACGACATCGGCAAGGCCGTCGACCACGAGGTCGAGGGACCGCACGCCGCCATCGGTGCCCAGATCGCCCAGCGGCACAACCTCTCGCCCAAGGTCATCAACGCGATCGCCGCGCACCACCAGGAGGTCGAATACACCTGCCTGGAGGCCCCGATCGTCCAGATCGCCGACGCCATCAGCGCCTCACGGCCGGGAGCCCGCGGCGAATCGATGGACACCTACGTCAAGCGCCTCGAAGACCTCCAGGCGATCGCCGAAAGCTTCGGTGGGGTCGAGCGCTCGTTCGCGGTCCAGGCGGGACGCGAGGTCCGCATCCTCGTCCGGCCCGAGGAGATCGACGACCTGACGGCAAGCCGGCTCGCTCGCGACATCGTCAAGAAGATCGAGGAGCAGCTGACCTACCCGGGCCAGATCAAGGTCACGGTCATCCGCGAGACGCGCGCCGTCGAGTACGCCAAGTAGGCGTCGCCGTTCCCAGGTGAGGGTGGTCGTGATCTGCTCGAACTGCGGCAGCGCGAATACGGCCGGGCGCAGGTTCTGCGGCGAATGCGCCGCGCCGCTCGTGATCACATGTCCGACGTGCGGGGCGGCGAACGAACCGACGGTCAAGTTCTGCGGGGAGTGTGCGACGCCACTCACCGCCGGCGGAGCCACGCTCGACGGCGGACGATGCGACCGTCATCGACGGCACATGCCGCGCCCGTCGCCGAGCGTCGCTTGGTGTCGGTCCTGTTCGCCGATCTGGTCGGGCTTCACGACCCTGGCCGAGGGACGTGACCCGGAGGAGACCCGCGACCTGCTCACCCGGTACTTCGATCTGTCGCGCGATGTGATCGGCCGTTACGGCGGCACGGTCGAGAAATTCATCGGCGACGCCGTCATGGCCGTCTGGGGCGCCCCGACCGCCCATGAGGACGATGCGGAGCGCGCGGTCCGTGCCGCGCTCGAGCTCGTCGACGTCGTTCGGACGCTCGGCCCCGGCATCGAGGCTCGGGCGGGCGTCCTGACCGGGGAGGCAGCGGTCACGCATCGGGGCCACGAACCAGGGGATGGTCGCGGGCGACCTCGTCAACACCGCCGCCCGTCTTCAGTCGGCCGCAGCCCCGGGCATGGTGCTCGTGGGCGAGGAGACCCACCGAGCCGCCGCCAGTGCGATCGTCTTCGAGGAGGCCGGCGAGCAGACCCTCAAGGGCAAGGCGAGTCCCGGTCCCGGCCTGGCGAGCGCTCCGCGTCGTCTCGGAGCGTGGCGGTCGGAATCGGTCGGACACGTTCGAAGGCGCCATTCGTCGGACGCGCCGACGAACTGCGCCTGCTCAAGGATCTGTTCCACGCCACGACCCGCGAGCAGCGGCCCCGGTTGGTCAGCGTCATCGGAGCGGCCGGCATCGGCAAGACCCGCCTAGCCTGGGAGTTCCTCAAGTACATCGACGGGCTGGTCGAAACGGTCTACTGGCACGACGGCCGCAGTCCCGCCTATGGCGAGGGCATCACGTTCTGGGCACTCGGCGAGATGGTCCGGGGCCGCTGCGGTCTTCTCGAGACCGATGACGAGTCGACGACCCGGGCGCAAGGTCGCGGAGACCATCGCCGAGTTCGTCCCGGATCTCGAGGAGCGGCGCTGGATCGAGTCGGCCCTGCTCATCCCTGCTCGGCATCGAGTCGGGGATCGGCTCCGACCAGCTCTTCGGGGCATGGCGGACATTCTTCGAGCGCCTCGCTGCGACGGGTCCGGTGGTCATGGTCTTCGAGGACTTCCACCTGGCGGATGTCGGGCCTCATCGACTTCGTCGATCACCTCCTCGACTGGAGTCGAGGCGTGCCCGATCTACGTCGTGACGCTGGCACGACCCGACCTCGTCGAACGACGTCCCGACTGGGGTCTTGGCAAGCGGGCCTTCAACTCCCTCTACCTCGAGCCGCTCGATGCGCCGGCCATGCGAGAGCTCCTGGCCGGGCCTCGTCCCGGGCCTGCCGGACACCGCCGTCCGAGCGATCGTCGGCGCGCGCCGATGGCATCCCGCTTGTACGCCGTCGAGACCGTCCGGATGCTGCTCGCCGATGGTCGGCTGACGATCGACGACGGTGCCTATCGACCGGTCGGCGACCTGGCATCGCTTGCCGTTCCCGCGACGCTGACCGCCCTGATCGCATCGCGCCTGGACGCGCTGGAACCCGACGATCGCGGCGCTGGTCTCCGATGCCGCCGTCCTCGGCCAGAGCTTCACCATCGCCGGTCTGGCCGCCGTCTCCGGTCGTGACCCAGGCGCGCTCGGCTCCGAGACTCCAGGATCTCGTCCGACGCGAGATCCTCGAACTCAAGGCGGACCCTCGGTCTCCCGAGCGCGGCCAGTATGCCTTCGTCCAGGCCCTGATCCGCGAGGTCGCCTATGCCACGCTGGCTCGTCCCGAGCGAAAGGTCCGCCACCTCGCCGCGGCCCGATTCTTCGAGTCCCTCGGGTCCGACGAACTCGCGGGCGCCCTGGCCGGCCACTACCTGGCGGCCCATGCGAACGCCCCGGAAGGTCCCGAACGCGAGGCGCTCGGCAACCAGGCTAGGATCGCCCTCCGGGCCGGTGCCGAGCGAGCGGCCGGGCTCGGTGCCCACGTGCAGGCCATCTCGATGTGCGAGCAGGCATTGACGGTCACGTCCGATCCTGCCGAGAAGGCGGCACTTCACGAGCGGGCGGGGACGTCTCGCCTGGGTGACCCAGCGAGTGGACCTCGCGGAACGGCATTTCAAAGCCGCACTCGCGCTCCGTGCCGAGCTGGGCGATCCGATCGCCGAGGCGAAGACGACCGCCGGATACGGGCGCGCACTCCTGAGCTTCTTCCACTTCGAGCCGGCACTGGCACTCTTGACCGAGGCATCCGAGCGGTTCAAGCATCTCGATGATGAACCGACGCTCGCGATGCTTGACGGCCAGCTGGCGCGCGCGTGGTTCCTGAATGACGACTCCGAGCAAGCAGTCCTCGTCGCGGATCGTGTGCTCCCCCTCGCGGAGCGACATGATCTCGTCGAGGTCGTCGCAGATACGCTTGTCACCCGAGGCTCTGCGCTCGCGTCTCTCGGACGGCGATACGAGGGCCTCGGGGCAGTCGAGATGGGACGTCGGCTCGCAGCGACGCACTCCCTCTCGGGGACCGAGAACCGCGCCCTCAACAACCTGTCCAGCCTGCTGCGTGACGACGACCCACGGGCGGGCCTCGAAGCCGCGAAGGCGGGCTTGGCACATATCGAAGCGCCTCGGAGCTCGCGTCGTTCCATCTGCTCGAGAATGCCCGCGATCAGTCGATCCGACTGGGGGAGTGGGACTGGATCGTCGGCGAACTGGCGGCCGTCCTCGGCGATGATGTGGACGCCCTCGACCGAACATCCGCGCTCGGCGGCACGATCATGATCGGCGCATTCCGGGGCGAGCCGATCGCGGAACGGTTCGCCGAACTCGCAGGCGATCCCGATGAGCGGCGACGACACGGTTCAGCCGGTGACCATCGCCGAGGTCGGGGCGTGGGTCGCATTCGCGGAGGGACGCTACGATCTCGCCAGGGAACGTGCCCACACCACGGGCGAGCTCTTCCATCAGGCCCTCCTCGAGGCTCGCATCCTGGCCGCCCGGTGCGCGCTCCTGGCGGGTGACCGTGTTGCCGCGGGTGAAGACCTCGCGGTCGCCGCGGCGTCCGGCCGGCGTGGCCGGACGGTGGTGGCCGAGCGGTCCGCGATCGAGGCCGGTCTGGCCGCTCTCGAGGGGCGACCACGCGATGCCATGGCCCTCTATCGGGAGGCGCTGCGCGAGTCGCGTGACCTCGGCGCGGTCTGGGATGAGGCGCTCTGCACGATCGACATGGCGATGCTGCTCGACCCATCCGACCCGGAAGTCATGGCAGCCGCAGAGTCCGGGCGCGCGATCCTGCTGTCACTGGGCGCGACGCCGTTCCTCGAGCGCCTCGAGACGGCCTTGGCGGGCCACGTCGCTCCCAATGCGGCGACGGCACCGTCCGCCCCAGCCCCGGCCACGCCCGCTTAGCCGGTCGCCACCTTCGCTCGATCACCTCACTGGCGCGCCGATGTCCTGACGGAGACGTGGGACCGGTCGTCCAAGATGCCCTCTTCGGTGACTCCGCCTACCATGCCGGCATGAGGCAAAGAACCGCGTCCTGTCGACCAGCAACACACCGACGCTCGCCCGCTTGAGGCTAAGATCTCGTCGTCCGGGTATGCGGCACGACGCCATGACGCCACCGGCCCGACGCGAGCCGCGCCGCGGATGAGTCGAGGGTCGGACGCGACCGTGCGTTTTGACCGTGCTCGTCGTGTCTGTCTATGTGACCCCCGAGATGGCGATGAGCGGCTCGATTGATCTCGCCTACGATCGCGTCTTCGAGGCGCACTGGCCCGACGTCTTCCGCTTCGCTCTCGCCTGGACCAACGACTGGGCCGAGGCCGAAGACCTGACGCAGGAGGCATACCTGCGGCTCTGGAACCACCGCGCCCGACTGGACTGGGATCGGCCGGTCCTCCCGTGGCTCCTGGTGACGGTGCGTCGCTTGGCCACCGATCGCTTCCGGAGACTCCGTCGACGCCTGCTGTCCGCGTCGGAACCCGCGTCCCTCGACGCGTCGGTGCAAGCGCGCTGGCTCGACGTCCAGGCGGCGATGAGCGAGCTGTCGCCGCTCGAGCGATCTGCGCTGGTCATGACCGCCATCGAGGGGGCCACGTATGAGGAAGCCGCTCTCGTGCTCGCCACGACGGCGGGAGCGCTCCGCGCCGCTGTGAGCCGCGCGAGAACGAAGTTGGAGACAGCGTGATGGACCCATCCCGCCCTGACCGGATCCTGCAAGAGTGGGGCGAGGTCGCCGCTGGCGCCCGACGTCCTGCTGCGCCCCCGAGGCGGGTCGGTGTCCGGAGCGTGGCGTCGGTCACGAACATCGCGGGCGCAGGCGTCCTCTTTGCCGTTGTCCTGGTCGCTGCCGTCTGGCTCGGACGGCCTGGTGCCGAGGGCGGCATCGGTGCGATCACATCGCCCCGCCCCACCGCGACCCCGAGCGCGATCGTCACGCCGATGGCGACCCCGAGCGCGATCGTGACGCCAACGACCAGCCCAAGTCTCACCGCCGCGCCGACAGGGACCGCCGGCCCGACACCCACCCCGGTGCACACCGTGGAGCCGACGCTTGGGCCGTGCGATCCATCGAAGCTCGTGGCCCGGATCACTGCCTGGGGCGGTGCGGCCGGCAACCGGATCGCGACCGTCGAACTGACCAACGCTGGGACCCAGACCTGCACGCTTCGTGCGATCGAAACGCCGCAGTTGGTGGATGGCGCGGGTTCCGTCCTGATCCAAGGTGTGACCCCGACCAGCAAGACACGTGTCACGATCGCGCCTGGCGACGTCGTCACGACGATGGTCAGCGACTCGAACTATTGCGGTGCGACTCCCACTCCGCCCATCAGCGTCGCGTTCCTCCTGAATGGTGGCGGCCGCATCGTGGCCACACCGTTCTCGCCGAGCGACGCGACAGTCCCGCCGTGTAACGGCCTCGGGTCGGCCGCCTCGATCAGCATGCATCCGTGGGCCCCCTGATGGGGCACGTCGCACGAGTCCTGATCGTCGCGCTCGCCTACCTGGCGGGCTCCGGCCAGGTGGCGACCACGGACGCAGGCACCAGCGTTGCCGTCGCCCCTGCGACCAACTCCATCGCGGCTCCGACACTCGCGCAGTTGATCGGGCAGAAGCTCGTCGTCCGGATGTCCGGCACGACCCCGAGCTCGGACCTGCTCGGCCGGATCCAGCGGGGAGAGGTCGGCGGCGTGATCATCTTCGGCTTCAACATCGTGGGCAAGGCCCAGCTCAGCTCCCTGACATCGACACTCCAGGCCGCCGCGACCGCCGGCGGTCAGCCACGGCTGCTGATCGCCGTCGACCAGGAGGGCGGCACCGTCAGGCACGTCCCGTGGGCGCCCCCGACGATGTCGGCAAAGCAGATGGGGATCGACGGTCGGAACTCGGTCGCTCAGGCCCAGGGCGCCGCGGCCGGATCCGCCCTGCGGGGTCTCGGCTTCAACGTCGACCTCGCCCCGGTGGGCGATGTGCCCCTCCACCACACGTCGTTCATGTACGTGGCGGGGCGCACGTTCTCGTTCTATCCAAGCAAAACGAGCCGCCTCGCGAATGCCTTCGCCACCGGCCTCAAGTCGCAGGCCATCAGCCCGACCATGAAGCACTTCCCGGGTATCGGCCGGACGAGCTACAACACGGACCTGTACGTCGTCACCTTCACGGCATCGAAGGCGACGCTGGCTTCGGGCCTGATCCCATACCAGGCGGCCATCGCGAGCCGCATCCCGATGATCATGCTGTCGAACGCGACCTATACCGCCTATGACAAGGTCAACGGTGCCGGTTGGTCGCACGCGATCTCGATCGGCCTGCTCCGAACCCAGCTTGGCTTCCGGGGCGTGAGCATCACGGACTCACTCAAGGGGACGGCCAAGGCCCGCGGCATCGACGAATGGCGGCTTGCGGTCCGCGCGGCACGGGCGGGGACGGACATGATCCTGACCAGCGATACCGAGTCGGCGACGCGGGATATCTATTCGAAGCTCATGATCTGGGCCGCGAACGGGTCGATCTCGAGGTCCCTGCTCCAGGCGTCGTACGACCGCATCCTCGCACTCAAAGCGGGCCTGTAGTCATCGGCGTTCGGTATCATCGGCTCGTTCCGCGAGAGCACGCCCTTGCTCCATCGTCACCGAGGGGATCCCATGCGCCGTATCACCATGACCGCCCTGTTGATCGCCGTGGCGGCGATCGCCGTCGCCTGTTCGAGCAGCAGCGGCCTGACCGGCAAGACATGGCAGCTGACCGCCATCACCGAGCTGACGCCGGCGTTCCAGGGCGTCGTCCCGGCAGCAGACCAGGCGAACTACACGATCGAGTTCAAGTCGGATGGCAACTTCCAGGCGAAGGCCGACTGCAACCAGGTTTCCGGCCAGTACGTCACGACGTCCAGCGGCGGCATGACGATCACGCCCGGACCGTCGACGCTCGTCGCCTGCCCCGAGGGCTCGATGGGTGACCAGTACGTTGCGGGCCTGAGCAACGCCGCGAGCTACGCGATCGCCAACAGCCAGCTGACGATCACGCTCAAGGACGGCGGCACGCTCGTCTTCAAGTAGGCCGCCCTCGGCCGCTGACGGGCCGGATGCCGCACACTGACCGGATGCACGACGACCCCGGAACGACGGTCGGGCGCACCCGCCTCGGCAATCCGGCGAATGGCAACCTGCCGCGACCGCCCGGTGCCTGCCGTGTCCTCATGATCGGGGACATGATCGGCAAGCCCGGTCGCGTCGCGGTGGAGAGCCTGCTGCCGGACCTGCGCGAGGAACGGGGCATCGACTTCGTGACCGCCAACGGCGAGAACGTCGCCGGCGGCATGGGCCTGACGCCCTCGACCGCGGACGGGATCCTCGCGTCAGGCGTCGATGTGATCACCAGTGGCAACCACATCTGGGACAAGCGCGAGATCTACCCGTATCTCGAGGTGAACGATCGCGTCCTCCGACCGCTCAATTACGGCACGCACGAGGTCCCGGGCCGGGGCTGGGGCACCTACCAAGGCCTCGACGGGACGGATATCGCGGTCATCAACCTGCAGGGCCGGACGTACATGGCCCAGATCGAGAACCCGTTCACGGACGCCGACCGCCTGCTCGAGGAGTCGTCCGAACCGCTGCCCCCGGTCCGCCTGGTGGACTTCCACTGTGAATTGACATCGGAGAAGAACGCCCTCGGGCTGTACCTCGACGGCCGGGTCAGCGTCGTCGTCGGGACGCACACGCACGTCGTGACCGGCGATGAGCGGATCCTTCCGAACGGCACTGCGTACCAGACCGATCTCGGGATGACCGGGCCGGTCTGGAGCGTCATCGGGTTCGAGCCGCGGACGGTCATCCCGCGGTTCATCAATGCGCTGCCAACGCGATTCGAGGTCGGGCAGGGGACCGTCATCTTCAACGCGGTCCAGATCGATATCGACCCTGCCACCGGCCGTGCCCTCGCCATCGAGCGCATCCAACGCCTCGTCGAGGCGTGATGTGACGGCCACCCCGCGACGCCGGCGCCATGACCCGCTGCCTCCGCGCGGCGCTGGCCGGGTCGAGCCGCCATCGCCGTCGACCATCGACCTGCACACTCATACGACCCGTTCCGACGGGATCATGGCACCGGCCGCGCTGGTCGGCGCAGCTTTCGACGCAGGGCGTCCGGCTCCTCGCGCTGACCGATCACGACACGCTGGCCGGCTATCGAGAGGTGCTGGCCGCTGATGCCGTGCCGCCGGACATGGCCCTCCTCCCCGGCGTCGAGATCAACGCGATCGTCACCCGCGACCTCGGGCTGTGGGAGGGCGAACTCCACATCCTCGGTTTCGGGATGGACCCCGATGACGCCGCGTTCGAGTCGACCCTCGCCGCTCAGCGCAGCCATCGGCGGGAGCGGTTCGAAACGACCGTCGCCCGGCTGCGGGACCTGGACCTCGCGATCGACGACCACATCACGACCGTCGCGGCCGGCGACGACGTCGCTCTCGGCCGGCCGACGGTGGCCCGGGCGCTCATCGATGCCGGCCATGCCACGAGCGTGGACGATGCGTTCAGGCGGCTCCTGGCCTGGGGCAAGCCCGGCTACGTGCCGCGCACGGGGCTCGGACCGGTCGAGGCGATCAGGGCGATCCGCGAGGCCGGCGGGCTGCCCGTCCTGGCGCATTTCGGGGAGGCCGCCGCACGGGTCGAGGTCGTTCGCGAGCTGGTCGACGCCGGGCTCGGCGGGCTCGAGGTCTACTACCGCTCGTTCGATGCCGCGACGGTGTTCGCGGTCGGGGAGGTCGCCGTGGCGCTCGGGCTGGCCGCCAGCGGCGGGAGCGATTATCACGGCGACACGGGCACCTATGCCGAGGCCCACGCGGGCCTGTGGGTGCCGCCCGGGGTCGAGGCGGGACTGGTCATCGCTGGCGTGCCTGGCGTCGGCGTCGTAGGCTCGCCGGGACAGCCATGACCGATCGACCGACGCCCACGATGCGCGACCTGCCGATGCTCGACTTCGTGCCGCCCGTCATTCCTGAGGCACGCCGGCCGGCCGCACCCGCCGACGACCGGCTCGTCGAATACCTGCCCGAGACCCGGTCGCTGCCGCGCTTCCATGTCTGGACGCTCGGCTGCCAGATGAACCGAAGCGACTCGGAGGAGATGGCCGGGCGCCTGCTCGCAGCCGGCTGCGAGGAAGCGACATCGGTCGAGTCGGCCAGCCTCATCGTCATCAACACCTGCGCGATCCGCGAGGGCGCCGAGCAGAAGGTCATCGGCCGGATGGGCCAGCTCGCCCGGCTCAAGGCGGCCGATCCGTCCCTGCGCGTCGTGCTGACCGGCTGCTCCGTACGCGAACCCGACCGGGCAGGCCTCCGTCGCCGTTATCCGGCGGTGGACCTCTTCCTGCGGCCGGACGAGGAACCGGAACTCGTCGATCGACTCGGGCTGGCCTCGGCCCAGGCACCGATCGGGGCGGCGGGATCGGTCGGAGCGACCACGACGGTCGGTCGTGCGGTCGTCGGCGTCGCCGACGGACTCGCCGCGACCCGGGCGCGCGCGATCGGCGAGGGTACCGTCGCCCGTGGATCCGCCATCGCCGCCTGGCTGCCGATCATCTACGGCTGCGACAAGACGTGCACGTATTGCATCGTGCCGTTCAGCCGCGGTCCCGAGCGCAGCCGTCCCTTCGACGACATCGTCGACGAGGCGCGCGCCCTCGCCGCCGCCGGTTACCGCGAGGTCACGCTGCTCGGCCAGAACGTGAACTCGTACGGCCACGACCTGGCGCCGGACCCGCGGTTCGCGGCCGTGACCGAGGCGCGCCGGGCGGGGCGGCGGCTGGACCTCGCCGGGCGCCCCGATCTTGCCGAGCTCATCCGCGCCATCGACGCGCTCCGGACCGCGGACGGCCGGCCCGCCATCGGACGCCTGCGCTTCGTCACCTCGCATCCGTGGGACCTGTCGGATCGGCTCATCGCCTCGCTGGGCGAGTGCGACAGCGTCTGCGAGCACCTCCACCTGCCGGTCCAGTCGGGCTCGGACTCGGTCCTGCGTCGGATGGGCCGCCAGTACACCGTCGAGCACTATCAGGAGCGACTCGCACGGATCCGCGAGGCCGTCGCGGACATCACGATCTCGACCGACATCATCGTCGGGTTCTGCGGCGAGACGGAGGCCCAGTTCGAGGAGACGCTCGCCCTGCTCGAGACGGTCCGCTACGACCAGGTCTTCGCCGCAGCGTACTCGCCGCGTCCCGGGACGCCGGCCACGCACCTCGCTGACGACGTCCCGCCCGACGTCAAGCGGCGTCGGCTGAACGAGCTGCTCGCGCGACAGGAAGGGATCGGCCTGGATCGCAACCGGGCGTGGCTGGGTCGCGAGGTCGCGGTTCTGGTCGACGCGATCAACCCGCCGCGCGGCCACGACCACGACGCCGAGACGACGGCGGGCACGGGGAGCCGCCTGTCCGGGAGAACCCGCGGCAACAAGCTGGTCCACCTCTCCGGCGAGGAGACGCTCGTCGGTCGCGAGGTCGTGGTCCGAATCGACCATGCTGGTCCGTACGCGCTGCGGGGCGCGCTCGTCGGCGCGTGACCGCCGCCCCGCCGCTCATCGTCATCGCCGGGGCGACCGCGACCGGCAAGACCGAGCTGGCGATCCGCCTGGGTGAGGCGATCCTGGCCCGCGGCCGGCCCGCGGCGATCATCTCGGCCGACTCACGCCAGGTCTTCCGTGGGCTCGATATCGGCACAGCGAAGGCGACCGGGGCCGACCGAGCGCGCGTCCCCCACCACGGCCTCGACCTCGTCGACCCGGACGAACCGTTCAGCGTCGCTGACTTCGCGCAGCACGCTCGCGCGGTCCTGGACGCGATGACCCGGGTCGGTGGCGTGGCCATCCTCGCCGGCGGCACCGGACTCTACCTGCGGGCGGTCGCCCGTGGGCTCGACACCGACGCGCTCCCGAGCGACCCGGTCGTGCGCGCCCGCCTGGAGGCCGAGCTCACAGCTCATGGGCTGCCACCACTCGTCGAACGCCTGACCTCGACGGCGCCGCGACTCGCCGAGACGGTCGACTTTGCGAATCCGCGCCGCGTGGTCCGAGCCCTGGAGATCGTGGAACTCACGGGCGACGGCCAACGCCCGCCCGCCCGCGGCTATCCGGGAGCGCTTGTCTGGCTCGGGTTGACCGTCGAACCCGCCTCGCACCTCGAGCGCATCGCCGACCGGGCACGAGCCCAGTTCGACTGCCGGCCTCATCGATGAGGCACGCGTCCTCCGCGACAGATTCGACCCCGGGTTGCCGGCCTTCTCGGCGATCGGCTACCGCGAGGCCTGGGCCGTCATCGACGGCGCGCTCGACCAAGACGCCGCGGTCGAGCTCGACGCTCGCCGCAAT
The DNA here is from genome assembly GCA_963776385.1 of uncultured Chloroflexia bacterium. GTDB lineage: Bacteria > Chloroflexota > Limnocylindria > Limnocylindrales > CSP1-4 > SPCO01. The sequence continues at coordinate 327,337 of CAVZME010000010.1, read as the reverse complement.
GTCGCGTTCGCCAAGCGCCAGCGAACATGGTTCCGTTCGGAACCCGGCATCGACTGGCTCGATGCGACGCCGGCACTCCCGCTGGACGCGGCGCTCCTGAGGGTCGCGCCGATGCTGGAGGGTTGACCCCCGGACATGGAACGAGACCGACCCGCTGATGCGGATCGGTCTCGTCGATCGTCTCGGAATCTCCGCTGGGGGCGGAGGGTGTGGACCTAGCTCGTCGGCGACGCCGGCGGAGCGGCCGGGGGCGGGGGCGGCGGGGTGACGGACTGCGATGCAGCGGTCGCCTGCGCCATCTGCGCCTGCGCGGCCTGCATCTGCTCGAGGGCTGCCAGCTGCTCAGGGGTCAGGAGCGACTTCTCCTTCGCCACGAACTGCTCCTGGACGCCCGGGTAGTTCAGGTAGAAGAAGATGATCACGGCCAGCAGGATGCCGAAGGACTCGGCTTCCGTCGTCGACCCGGCGAGGATCGCGAAGAACCCGAAGATCATCGTGAACAGGCTGATGAAGATGCCGAACGACCAGGCGTAGGCCCGGACGTTCCAGAAGCCCTCGGCGACCCAGATCCAGATCGCGGCGAGGAGGATGGCCCACAGGGCTGATCCCCACTGGGCTTCCTTGAATGAGACTTCCTTGCCGAGGAATGTCCAGTTGACGATGCCGAGGAAAACCAGGGTCCGCCAGATCTCGAAGAGCGCGGCGAGACCGGCTCCCACGGCGAGCAGCGTGACCCCGATAGGTCGATGCATAGTGCGGTGTGCCTCCCTCTGTCCAGCGCTCACGGGACGTGCGCGCTTGCGTTGGCAAGGATAGCGCCCGAATCAAGGGACAACGAGGCGATTGCGTCAGCGGGTTTCGGGCCGTTCGGCGGTATCCTTCGCGACGATGCGCACTGACATGATCGATCTCGCCCAGCCGATCGAGAAGGCATTCCTGATCGCCGTCGACACCGGCAGCGAGGATGGCTGGACTGCTGAGGACTCGCTCGCCGAGCTGGCCAACCTCGCGACGACGGCCGGGGCCGACGTGGTCGGGGCAGAATGGCAGAACCGCCGCCACGTCGACCCGAACTGGTATGTCGGCAAGGGCAAGGCGGAGGAACTGGTCGCCGCCAAGCGCGAGACCGGCTTCGACCTTCTCGTCGCTGACGACGAGCTGTCGCCGGCCCAGCAGCGCGCGCTCGAGGGCCTGCTCAACGTCAAGGTCATCGACCGCAGCCGGCTGATCCTCGACATCTTCGCGCTGCACGCCCAGACTCACGAGGGGCGTCTGCAGGTCGAGCTCGCCCAGCTCGAGTATCAGCTGCCGCGCCTGACCAAGCTGTGGACCCACCTCTCGCGCACCCAGGGTGGCATCGGCTCGCGCGGACCGGGCGAGAGCCAGCTCGAGACGGACCGGCGGATCATCCGGACGCGGATCGCCAAGATGAAGGAACGCGTCGAGCAGGTCCGGCAACAGCGCGAGACGGCTGCGCGCGGCCGCGATCGGCGACTGTGGCCGACCGTCGGCATCGTCGGCTACACGAATGCAGGCAAGTCGACATTGCTCAATGCGCTCGTCGGTTCCGAGGTGGCACTGGGCCGAGGACAAGCTGTTCGCGACGCTCGACCCGACCAGCCGCCAGGTGAAGCTCGGTGACGGCCAGACCGCGATCGTCACCGATACCGTGGGTTTCATCCACAAGCTCCCTCATCAGCTGGTCGACGCCTTCCGGGCCACCCTCGAAGAGGTCAACCGCGCCGACGTCCTGGTCGAGGTCGTCGATGCCTCCGACGGCCACTTCGAGGAGCACCGGGCGACCGTCCAGACGGTCCTCGACGAGCTCGGCGCCGGCGAGAAACCGCGGCTCCTCGCGTTCAACAAGGCTGACCTGCTCGACGCGGCCGCACGGAACGGGTCCACGCCGGCGCCGGCGATCGCGGGCGCGGTCTTCGTGTCGGCGCTGACCGGCTACGGGATGGAGACCCTCAGAGCCGAGATCGCGGCACTGCTGGCGTCGATGTGGGTCGATGTCGACGTCTGCCTGCCGTACGCCGCGGGCGAGCTGCTGGCACGGGTGCGCGAACGGGGCACGATCGAGCTCGAATACGGCGAGCGCGAGGTCCGGGTCGTCGGGCGGGTGTCGCCGCCGCTGGCTGGCGAGCTCCAGGCAGCCGCAGCGCGATGGTCCGCCGCCACGCTCGAGGACGCCATGGCGACCGAGGCGCTCGAGGCGGCAACCGCGCCCGATCGATGAGCTGCACCGACCCGGATGGCGGGGTGGGGGACCGCGGCGGACGGGTCCGTGATCACCTGGACCGTGTCCGACGGGCGGAAGGGGCGTCGCTGGCGCGAGGTCGTAGCACGCGGAACGGAGGTCATCCACGCCCTCCTGCTCGAGACCGACCCGGACGGCATCGTTCAGCCATCTCGAATTGGCCCGGGCCGACGGGCTCTGGACGTTCCACCCGGAGGGCGACGGGACCCTCCACGGCAACCACGTCGACCGGAGCGAGGCCGGCGTCCGGCACGTGGAAGGCTGGTCGTTCCGTCCCGACGATGTGCTCCTCGTCGACGGCTCGCCGATCAGTCTCGCGGCCGTGGCGCATCGTCTGGCCGGCCTGGTCGATGTCGGTGGATCGGTCGTCGTCGATGCGGTCGTCGTGGACCAGATGGGCGGGCTGCGTCGGGAGGATGCGCTCGGCATCGAACGGCTGTCGCAGACGCGGTGGCATGTCGCCGACTGGCCGGCCATCGACGTCGACGAGGCTGGACTGCCCGTCCTCGACGCGCAGCAACGGCGCCCTCTCGAGGTCGGTTGACCCGCGCCGTGGAAAGCCTGTGGACAACGCCCGCGGAAAGCACCACATTCCCGTGAAACTCGTGGATAAGTCTGTATCGCCCGACCGGCATCCTCCGCTAAAGTAGGACTTGCTCGAAGGGGCCCCAGACCGAAAGCAGTGTCGCGGATGCAAATCAGCGGCGTTGACTACGGACCGGTGGTTCCTTCGGGCGTTTCTCTTTGTCCGCCGTGCGACACCGGGAGCCCAGCCCGCGTTGCTCACGATCCCTGAACTCGAACCCGCCGCGATCCGCGCCGCCCATGCCAGGATCGACCCGGTCTTCACCGGCTCGCCCCAGTACGTCCACGAGGGCCTGACCCGGCGCCTGGGCGTCCCGGTCATCGTCAAGGTCGAGACCGCCAACCCGATCCGCTCGTTCAAGGGCCGCGGGACATGGACGGCCGTGTCCGCGCTGGCGGGGGAGGGGAGGATCGGGCCCGAGCGGCCCATCGTCTGCGCCTCGGCTGGCAACTTCGGCCAGGGCGTCGCCTACGCCGCCCGTGCCCTCGGGATCCCGGCGGTCGTGTTCACGTCGGTCAACGCGAACCGCGGCAAGATCGCCCGGATGCGCGGCCTCGGCGCGGAGGTCATCTCGGTGGGGGAGGACTTCGACACGGCTCGTGCTGCGTCCGAGGCGTACCTCGGCGAACACCCGGCCGAGCTGCTGGTCGACGGCGACGACCCGCGGATCTCGACCGGCGCCGGCACCCTCGCACTCGAACTGACCGACGGCGTCGAGGCCGGTCACCTCCCAGCTCTCGCCGTCATCGCCGTCCCGGTCGGCAATGGCGCGCTCCTCAATGGCGTCGGCGCGTGGCTTCGCGGGGCGGCGCCGGCGTGCCGTGTGCTCGGCGTCCAGGCCGAAGGCGCCGCCGCCATGACCCTGAGCTTCCGTGCCGGCCGCGCGGTCGACACAGACAGCGCTGACACGTACGCAGATGGCATCGCATCCCGGGTCGCGATCCCGCGGGCCGTCGAACTCATGCCCGGTCGTGTCGACGAGATGACGACCGTGTCGGAGGCGGCACTCCACGAGACACAGGCCGAGCTGACAGAGGAACTCGGGATCACCGTCGAAGGGGCGGCGGCGGCTTCCTGGGCTGGGTTGCTGGCCGGCCCGCGACCGACCGGCCCGGCCGTGGTCATCGTGACCGGTAGTAACGTGTGACGAGGCACCGCGCGGACCTGGTGGACCAAGGGATGGGTTGGGAGCGTGCCGCGCCATAGCGACTGGTAGACGCCGACCCGGCGCACTCCCGACCGACTGGCGCGAGACTGCCCGGTCGGCGGTGCCTCTCGGGCTGCTCGCCCTGGCGGCTGCATTCCCGGTCCTGCGGCTACCGGTGTTGGCCGCGCTCGTCGCCGGCACGGCCGTCGCGATCCATCGCGACGCGATCGTCCGCTGGACGTGGGCGGCCGGCATCCCGGTGGCGATCAGTCTCGCCTGGGGGTTCTGGCCCGCACCGGTCGCCGCGGCTGACGGTTCCGACTGCGCGAACCTGGTGTCTCCGGTCGCTGTGTGGCGCCTCGCCGAGGCCGCGGTCGTCCTGGGCTGTCTCGCGATACTGGCTGCCGTCCTGAGGGCCGGCCGCTCGTCGCTCGCGCTGCAGATGCCCGCGCGGCCCATCGTGCGATGGTCGATCCTGGGCTTCCTCGTCGCCGGACCCGTCGCGCTCGTTCTCGGACCGATCCTCGCCCGCCCGTTCTTCGGCGATGTCGGCTACGACCTGACGGTCGTGGGTGCCATCGCGCCGGCGCTCGTGTTCGCGGTCGCAAACGGGTCGATGGAGGAGCTGGCCTATCGCGGCGCGCTGCTCGGCTGGTCGGCCAAGGTCATCGGCACATGGCCCGCGGTCGTCGGGCAGGCTGTCGTGTTCGGACTCGCCCATTCGGGCGCTGACGTCGTGGGCAATGGCGTCCCGCTGATGCTGGCGCTCGGGGTCGGTGGGCTCATCGCCGGTGTCATCACCGTCCGGACGCGCTCACTCCTACTGCCGATGGCCATCCATATCGGCCTGGACATCCCGATCTACTACGCGTTCGCCTGCGCCACCTGACGCGCGGACCGAGGGTCGCCGAAGCTCTCCTGCCGGGCGACTTCGATGACATCCACGGCATCTCCATGATGTCACCACCGCGAAGACGCCAACCGGGTGACATCATCGGGGCATGACGCAGCAATTCGCCCGTGTCCCCACCGACGCCGGCGCCGTCGTCCGCGAGGTCCGCGGCTTCGGTGGCGTGCCGTGGGCGCGCCTGTTCCGCTACCTCCGCCCGAACGCATGGCGATTCGCCATCGCGATGGTCGGGCTCGTCCTGTCGTCGCTGCTGGGCCTGCTCTTCCCGCTCGTGATCGCGGGGATCACGACCGAGGTGGTGGCCGGCGGCGACGCGGCCGGACTCGACCGTCTCGTGTTGATCCTGCTCGGGCTGTTCGTCATCCAGGCGGTCGGCAGCTTCCTCCAGACGTACCTGCTCGGGGTCGTGGGCGAGCGGGTCGTCGCGCAACTTCGCGGTGACCTGTTCGGACGCCTGGTGACCCTCTCGCTCGATTTCCACGCCAGCCGCAGGGTAGGGGAGCTGGTGTCGCGCCTGTCGAGCGACGTGACGCTCGTGCGGGCGATGCTGACCCAGACCGTCACGAGCCTGCTGTCGTCGATCATCGGCCTGGTCGGCTCGGTCATCATCCTGTTCACGCTGAGCCCGAGCCTGCTGCTCATCGTCCTGCTGCTCGTGCCGGCGCTGCTCGTCGTGGCGATCGTGTTCGGGCGGCCGCTCGAGCGCGTCAGCACGGAGGTCCAGGACACCATCGCGCGCAGCACGACGACGGCCGAGGAGGCGCTGTCCGGGATCCGGGTCGTCAAGAGCTATGTTCGCGAGGAGTGGGAGCTCGAGCGCTACGACGCGGACCTGCAGACGGTCGTCGCGACTGGCTCGCGTCTTGCGCTCTGGCGGGCGTCGTTCGGGGCGCTGATGGGCCTGCTCGGGTTCGGCGCTTTGGCCGGTCTGCTCTGGTACACGGGGCACCAGGTCATCTCGGGTGAACTTGGCATCGGGACGCTGACCGGCTTCCTGCTGTACGGCGTTGCGATCGCGGCGAGCCTGGGCACGATCGCGGGCCTGTACGGCCAGTTCCGGGAGGGGACCGGGGCGATCACCCGGGTCTTCGAGATCATCGACAGCCGGCCGACCATCGTCGATGCGCCGGACGCTCGTCCGCTGACTGCGGTGGCCGGTCGGATCGAGTTCGATGACGTGTCGTTCGGCTACGACCCGGGACGGCTGGTCCTGCATGGGATCACGCTCGCCATCGGGGCAGGGGAGACCCTGGCCCTCGTCGGGCCCTCGGGTTCGGGCAAGACGACCCTGACCGGGCTCATCCCGCGCCTGTGGGACGTGACGTCGGGGAGGATCCGGGTCGATGGCCAGGACATCCGCGAGGTCACCGTCGACAGCCTGCGTGGCCAGGTCGGGCTCGTGGCCCAGGAAGCGACGCTGTTCGGCGGGACGATCCGCGAGAACATCCTGTATGGGCGACTAGACGCCACCGAGTCCGAGATGCTTGCCGCAGCTCGGGCGGCCAACGCCGACGACTTCATCCGAGCTCTGCCCGACGGCTACGACACGGTCGTCGGCGACCGCGGCTCGCGTCTGTCGGGCGGCCAGCGTCAGCGCGTCGCTATCGCCCGGGCCATCCTCAAGGATCCACCGATCCTGCTCCTTGACGAGGCGACGAGCTCACTCGACAACGAATCGGAGGCGCTCGTCCAGGACGCGCTCGACCGGCTCAAGGTCGGGCGGACGACGATCATCGTGGCCCACAGGCTGTCGACCATCCGGGCCGCGGATCGGATCGCCGTCCTCGACGACGGCTGGCTGGTCGAACTCGGCTCACAGGACGAGCTCCTCGAGATGGACGGGCTGTACGCTCGGCTGCACAGGATGCAGTTTGCGGAGGACGTGGTGCTCGCAGCGGTCGAAGGGGTGGCGTGAGCGTGAGATCCTCGATGGCTCCTCGGGCTGGTCGCCGTGCTCGTCCTCGCCTGCGCTGGTGTCGGCACGCCGAGCGCTTCGCCCGTGGCGACTTCGTCACCAGCGGCAACTTCAGCGGTCGCGCCGTCGCCTTCGGCGGCGACATCCGCGGTCGTGTCGAGCTCGCCGGAGGTCCGCGTCGGCGGCGATCGACCGGTCACCGTCCATGTTCCGCCCGGGTACGACCCCGGCCGGCCCGCCCCGCTCGTCATCGTCCTCCATGGCTACGGCTCGTCCGGCAAGGAGCACGACGCCTACTTCCATCTCGGCGAGCTCGCCATGCAGCGCGGCTACCTGTACGCCTACCCGGACGGTACGTTCGACGACGACGGGAACAGGTTCTGGAATGCCACCGACGCGTGCTGCGACTTCGACCGAAAAGGGGTCGACGATGCGGCCTACCTCGCCGGCGCGATCGCCGAGATCCAGACTTCGTTCGCGGTCGACCCGAAGCGGATCGACCTCATCGGCCACTCGAACGGCGGGTTCATGTCCTACGCCATGGCGTGCGCCCACGCGGACACGATCGCCGCGATCGTCAGCCTGGCGGGAGCGACCTTCGCGAAGTCGACGGACTGTCACGCAACGGTCCCGGTCGCGGTCCTCCAAGTCCATGGCATCGTGGACGATACGGTCCTTTTCACGGGCGGGACGCTCGACCTGGGTCCGGGTCTATCGATGGGGCCGTACCCCGGCGCGGAGGCCTCCGTCGCCGCCTGGGCGAAGACCGACGGCTGTGCGAGCTCGTCGATCGTCGACGAGAAGGTCGACGTCGATGTCCGGCTCGGCACCACCGCTGCGCCGGCCGAGTCCAGCGTGACGCGCTGGAGCGGCTGCCGACCAGGCGGCGCCGCCGAGCTCTGGACGATTCCCGGCGGTGATCACGCGCCGACCATCTCGGACGCATTCCCAGCGGCCGTCCTGGACTTCTTCGCGGCGCACCCGAAGCCGTGATGGGGGAGTTCGACGCCATCGAAGCCCGACTCACGGCGATCCTGGATCCCTACCGGGATCGGCTCGAGGACGGTAGCGTGTACGGTCTGGTGACGTTGAAGTGGGCCGGGGCGAAGCAGCATGATTTCTTCGCGGGGGTACGCGTTGCCCCGAAGCACGTCGCCTTCCACCTGATGCCCGTCTACACCTATCCGCACCTGCTCGATGACGTCTCGCCGGGGCTGCGCAAGCATCTCAAGGGCAAGACGACGTTCGACTTCACGGCCATCGACGAGGTCCTGTTCACCGAACTCGAGGCGCTGACGGCGCAGAGCTTCGAGGCCTACATCGCCGGGAGGGTGGCTCCGTGACCATCGACGATCTGGGCGATGACGTCACCGACCATCGACTGACGCGACCGGACGGTCGCGTCGTCGCGTGGACCGAATCCGGCGTCGCCGGAGGCCGTCCTCTTCTGCGGGTGCCCGGGACGCCCGGCTGCCGGATTCTCTATCCGGGCCGACCGCACGCCCTGGATCGAGCGCGGCCTGCGCGTCATCACGACCGAACGACCCGGCTATGGCGCGTCGACGCGACTCGAGGGCCGGGCGTTCCTCGAGCATTCCGACGACCTGGCCGCGATCCTCGATTCGCTCGGGATCGATGCGCTGCCGGTCTACGGCGCGAGCGGCGCGAGCCCGCACATCCTCGATCTTGCGGCCCGGCATCGCGACCGGGTGACCGCTGCGACCATCCTCGTCGGCGCCGCCCCGCTGGAGCCTGACGAGGCGGCCCAGATGATCGACCTCAACGCCCTTGAATACCGGCTCATCCACGAGGGTCGCTACGACGAGGTCTGGCGCATCACCGCTGAGATGCGCGAACAGATCCTGGCCGATCCACTGGCCGGGTTCCGGGCGGCCATGGCGTCGTCGACCGATGCCGACCGGGCGATCATCGAGGATCCCGAGTGGCAACGCGGCTTCCTCGCATCGGCCGTCGAGGCACTTCGTCAGGGTCCTGGCGGCTGGTACGACGAGGGTCTCGCCATCGAGGGTCCCTGGGGCATCGACTTCGGTTCGATCGAGACCGATATCACCTGGTGGCACAGCGATGGCGACCGGAATGCGCCGTTGTCGGCCGCTCGGCGCGTCGTCGCAGCGCTTCCGAACGCCAGGCTTCGTGTATGGGACGCCGCCGGGCACCTGACGCCGTACAGACACGAGCCGGAGATCCTCGACGAACTGCTGACGCGGGCGGGCGCGGCATGACGCGGTCAGACAGTGCCTGCGCGCGTCCGGGACCACTTCCGATAAGGTGAGTTATGTCTGTCACACTAGGCTGGCGCAGGCCGCTGATGTGAATTCGCGTAGAAGTGTCCTAGCGCACGCTGGCGCCGCCGGGGTGTCGGTCAGCTGGTCGGTGGGACCGGCTCGCCCGGGAACAGTTGCCTGAACTGCTTCGCGTACTGACGCCTGCCCACGAGGCGCCAGAGCACCTTCACGGAAACGGGCAGGCCGGCGTAGAACTGTTTGCGGTCCGCGGGCGTGGAGTTCGCAAGCAGCGTCCCGAGTTGCGGCAGGAGGCGACTCTTCGGGATCGCGTCGACGCTGTGGTCGCCCATCGCCGTCCACTCCTCCGCGGTGACCACCCGCTCCGCGACCGGGACGACCTCCACCACTTCACGGCGCAGGTGCACCTTCAGGACACCGAGCATCCGCTCGTAGGCATCGGCCAGCTGTTCGCCGAGCGCCGGCTCGGCCGTCGCGCGCCATCGGGTGAGGAGCGGAGCTGCCTCCTCGAGCAACTCCGCGACCTGTGCGTGGTGCGCGCGCATCTGGCCGACATGGAGCGCGCAGGCAGGGGCGCGCTGCTCGAGCTTGTCCCACAGGAACTCGTCTTCGCTCTCGTGATGCGTGTGCAGCGTCGCGTCGAGATCGGCGAGCCATTGCCCGACGAACTCGCTGCGCGCCATGTCACCGGGGCGAACGCCGCGCACCAGTCCAGGCGCCACTTCGTATCCCCACAGAAAGGCATTGTGCAGGATGCGCATGTCGTCGCCGTTGCACAGCTTCGGCCCGTCAGGAACGGGCGGAGCGGTCTCGCCGGGCAGGGAGACGTACTCCATGGTCATGAATGCACCTCCATTGGCGGGATGGCTGGCCCACAGCCTATTCCATGACAGCCACCCCGACGCGACCACCAAGCTCCCCAAGGCAACCCGACCACCCGTCGGACGCGGAAGCGTCGTGTCGGCACTCGAGCCTGGCGCACGCGCGTTCCGCTAGACCGCCGACGACAAATTCGATGGCAACCGTGACCTTTACCACCGGTTATCGACGAACGGGCCGGCCCCTTCTTGGGTGTCGGCCAGTCTTGGTTCTTCCTCCCTCCCCTCCCCTCGTGACGGTGTTACTGGCGTGGCGTACAGGCAGATGTTGGAGCTCGTTCGCCATCCGGATCACGACGGACCAGCCGAGGCCGCGAGACGCGTCGCCGAGACGATGTCCAACTTCGCTCCCAGCTCTTCGAACGCCGCCAGAGCGGCCCGCGCCTCCCGGACCGCACCCGTGCGATCGCCCAGCTCGTGGAGCGCCTCCGCGGTCCTCAGGCGGCTCTTCGCCGTCTCGTATGGCGCGCCAGCCGTACGCCACTCGTGGGCCGCGCCGCGTACGTGGGCGACGGCAAGTTGGGCATCGTGGTCGGCGAGGGCCACCGCACCACGGGCGTCAAGGGAAGCGGCTGTGAGCGCCGGACCGCCGAACCGTTCCGCGATCGAGGTAAGCTCAGCGGATCGTTCCTGGGCCTCACCGAGGTCACCGACCGCCACAGCGATCGCGACGGCGGCGGGCAGGTAGCGGGCCCGGGTCAGCGGGTCGGGGCCAACAGATCCGAAAGCGTCCGCGATCGCCGACCGCGCCGCAGCACCGTCACCGCCCACCAAGTGCAGCAACGCAGGCCCTGGTCCGGGCGGCAAACCGAATGCGTCGGCCCTGTCGAACGCGGCTCGTGCGGCATCCAGATCGCCCTGGCGCAGCCGGATCTCGCCGAGGGCGGTCAGCGCCTGGGCCGTGTGTCCGAGGTCGTACGCACGCGACTCAGTCGCCGCGGCTTCGGCTTCAGCTGCGCCACGCTGCCAGTCACCGCGCACGATGCAGATCGCGGCCTTGTGCGTCCGGCAGTCACCCGGGAACCCCACCGTCCCCAGATCCGGAGCGCGCAGCTCGATCGTATCGGTCCACTCGATGGCGCGGCGGTAGTCGAACGTGTCGAGGCACGCGCTGAGCGTCCGGCAATAGACCATTCCTTGGGCCAAGGTCCCCAGGCGGCCGCCGACCGCGTTGGCCATCGCCTCGTCGAGCAGGGCGCGACCATCTTCGAGACGACCCTGGTGGACCAGGCCGAAGCCCTCGAAGACGAGGCCGAGTGCCTGGATGTCGCGGTCGTCGGTCCGACGGCCGACCTCGAAGGCCGCTCGCGCATGGGCCACGCCCGCCTCCGTGTCGCCCGAGCCGAGCTCGCCGAGGGCCATGAGCGAAAGCATCAGGCCGTGCTCAGGCCAAACAGGTCCGGTCGCCGCTCCATCGGCTGCCGCCAGAAGCCGGCCCGCTGCGCCCATCCAGCCGGCGACGACGGCGAATCGCAGCGTGACCGCGGCGTTCCAGCCCAGGCCGAGCGCCACCCGCGCCGCCGAGCGTTGGTCGGCGCGCGCGAGGTAGGCGGCGTACGCCTGTTCGCGGACAGCCGTCGAGGTATCGAACTGCCCCGCCCAGGTGGCGCAGTCGCCGAGAAGCTCGAGGTCCGCAACATCGAGAGGCGCGACCCGCGCCGCCTCGGACAGGGCCTCGGCCGCCTCGGACCAAGACCGTTGGGCGGCTGCCGCCCGACCTCTCTCCAGCGTGCTCCCAACCCTGGGCGCGGGCGCGGTCAGGTCGCCCGCGAAGCCGCGCACGACCGCCTCTCGGGCCAGCGCGATCCGCCGGCTCTCGGTGCCTTCGCGAACCTCGAACTTGTCGTAGAGATTGAGGAGGTGCTGCTTGACCGCCGCCTCGGTGACCACGAGCTCGGCGGCGATTTCACGGGTGGACGCCGGCATGGCGACGGGGCGATCCGATGCAAGCGGCCGGCACAGCGCCGCCAGGACGTCGCGCTCGCGGCGTGTCAGCTCAGGCATCGCGGTCGCGGCGGATTCGCTGCGTTCCACTGTGGGCCCCTCCTCGGCCGAACCTTACCGGATGGCAAGGTGAATCTCACCTCCGGGGGCATTCCGGTGTCGAAGGCTCCGCACGTACGGTGCCGTCAATCCCGCGACACGTCAGCGGGGATCAGCCAAGGAGCAACGAGATGCAGTACCTCCGGATCGCCACCTACCGTCAGACGGCCGGCACGTTCGACGACGTCTGCCAGATCGTGTTGGCGCCCGGCGGCCTCGCCGACGTCTTCCGAGCCACGCCGGGCTTCCTCGCGTATGCGTTCGCGGACCTGGGCGACGGGATCAATTGTTCCGTCAGCACCTGGGCGACCGCCGAGGCGGCGGACGCGGCGACGGCGGCCGCTCGCACCTGGGTGGCTGCCAACATCGCCGACCTCGGACAGCTCATCGAAAACCGGACAGGCCGGATCGGAATCGTCATGGGCGAGCTGGCCGCCGCAACGGCCTGACTATGGTCGATCCGGCGGAGCTCTGACGGGGCCGGCTGTGACGGCCAGACACGATCCTCCGGGCGACGACCCCGGAGGATCGATCGTCTCGTGACTGAGGTAGCCTCTCCGGCATGACCCTCGGATTCGGACTCCTCAGCGCCCAGCTTCGACCGGGAGAAACGGACTGGACGCGTGCCTACGACGACACGGTGCGCCTGGCCGTCGAGGCTGAACGGCTCGGCTTCTCCTCGGTCTGGACGACGGAGCACCACTTCGTCGACGACGGCTACATGCCGTCGCTCCTCGTCGTCAGCGCGGCGCTCGCCCAGGCGACGTCACGGATCGAGATCGGCACCGGCGTCATCCTTGCGCCGATGCACCACCCGCTGCGCCTGGCGGAGGACGCGGCGACGGTCCAGCTGCTGAGCCACGGGCGACTCGCGCTCGGGCTCGGGCTCGGGTGGTCGGAGGTCGAGTACGCCGGGCTGGGCGCCGACATGCGCCGTCGTGGCGCGGCGATGGAGGAGACCCTTCGGATCCTGCCGCAGGCATGGAGTGGTCAGCCGTTCACCCATGAAGGCTCGGTCTACCAGCTCCCGACCCTCGCGGTGCGTCCGACGCCATCGACCCGGATCCCGATCCTCGTCGGCGGTGGCGCCGAGCCGGCGATCCGCCGGGCCGCTCGTCTCGCTGACGGCATCTTCTCGAACGCGCCGGCCGACCGATTCGCAGCGCAGGTCGGGTGGGTGCTCGACGAGCTCGACCAGGCCGGTCGCGATCCCTCGACCTTCCGGTTCATCCACTACTCGATCCTGCTGCCCGGCGCGTCCCGGGCCGATGCACTCGCCCGCTACCGCGACGCGGTCTGGGCGCTGAACTGGAAGTACTCGGACATGGAGGCATCGGCGACCCGACCGCTCCCGCCGGCCTCCCCTCCCCCGTTCGAAGGCGAGGACGAGAAGCTCCTGGCACGCCGAACGGCGCACGCGGGCACGCCGGACGAACTCGTCGAGACGTTGCTCAACGTCCGGAACCAGGTGCCGGTCGCGGTCGAGTTCGTCGCGCGCAGCCACCTGCCATACCTCGAGCTCGACGCGCAGATCGAGGTCATGCAGCAACTCGCCGAGGGCGTCGCGCCGCACGTCTGACGCCAGCGTCGATCGGCACGCTCTCTCGAGCTGGGGGCTGCGAGGATTCATGCTGCACTACATCGGAATTGCGACGGCTCCGGCGAGGATCCACGCGAGCCCGGCAACGGCGCCGACGAGTCCGACGGCCATCGGGATCCCGTAGCTCGTCCGGGACCGGTCGGCAAGCACCCAGCCGAGGCTATTACAGGACGTGTACGCGAGCGCACCGAGACTGACTGGGACTGCCAGCGTCCAGGGGCCCGAGTCGTGGGCGAACGACAAGTCCGCATCCCGCCGATGACGAGGAGGATCGCCGTGGAATACTCCGCGATCCAGTGAGGGGCGAGGAGCGAGTGGCTCGAGCGGTCACGTGCCCGAAGCACGCCGCGGGTCCTGTCGACTTCGGGACTCCGGGTGATGTCCACGGTCCACATGGCCGCCATGCCGATCCCCATCACGACCATGAACAGGCCGAGCAGCAGCCCCACGCGTCCTCCACGTATTGACGACCAACGGAGCATGCTCGGGTCGACCCCTGGCGAGAGGTGCCGGTCGTCAGCAAGGGGCAGGCAGAAGGGCACCATGCGCCTCTCGCGGAACCCGAGAGTTGGATGCGCAATAGTGAGGGTCGGCGACAACCCTCCGAGAACCGTTCGGACGGAACTCTGGAGAGTTCACAGACCGTCGTTAACTGTCCTCGTCTTCGAAATCCGGCCAGGCCGCGATGTCGACGCCGTGGTTCTCGGGCGAAGCGAGCGTCCACCAGTGGGGCGCGTGTGTCTCATCGGCTAGGCGTCCGCCCGCCGCGAGAGCCGCCGCGACTCTTGCCGCCGCCTGATCCGCGGGCACGCTGACGTCGATGTGCGTACGGCCACGGCCAGGCTTGGGAGGGTGCAGGCGTTGGAACGAGACGTGTGGATTGCGTCTGTGTCGATCGACGACGTCCTCATCCCCGCCGAGGCTCTTGTACCCGAGTACGGCGGCCCAGAAAGGACCAACATCGCTGCCGGCATCCTGCGCTACGGCGATGCCGATCACCTGGACCTGGGAGGGGTCTGGCTCGACCTGCAACCTCCGAGCCTCGACCGAGATCCGGCGGGCCAGCTCGACATCGCGCTGGCTCAAGGCCCCGTACTCTCCGGAGGCTGTGCGGACAGTCACTCCCTCCGGCCGCAGGTCGACGTCGGGGAAGTGGCCGACGGCCTCGGCAACCTCGGCGATGGCCGCCACGAACCTGGCGCCATGCTCGAACGACCTGACACGGAAGTAGGCGTGTGCGCCCGAGAACAGGACCCGCCAGTCCTCGACTCCGTCAGCGTCGTGGAAGGCTCGAGCCGTCGTCCTCTTCTCGTTCATCCAGGGAACGATAGCTCACATCGTGAGTGATTCTGTTGGCTACACCACCTTGCGGACCGGGGACGTTCACGACTTCGACTGGACCGCTGTCACGCTGATCGGGTTGGCGATGTCATGGAACTTCCTCCCCTACCCTAGTGACCTCGGACGCTGCCATGCGGGTCACGTCGGATCCGCCGACGCCGCGAGACGCGTCGCCGAGGCGATATCCAACCTCGCTCCCAGCTCTTCAAGATGCCGTTATCGTCTTCGCCGAGAATCCCGATCGATGACCGCAGCCCGTCGGCGATCGCTTGTGCCCTGCTACGGAGGTTGAAGATGACGTCGCCTGACAACGGAACGCAGCCAAAGGTCGAAGCCGGCCAGCCGATCAAGGACTCAGTCGAGGCGTCAACCGCGGGGCTTCCGGCTGCAATGACTGGTCGGGCAAGCCCGGCAAAGGCCGCGTTGGGCGACAAGCCGGTCTTCGCCTACATCAGCAGCTTGCCGGAGCCGCAACGCTCCATCGCCGAACGCGTCGATGCCCTGGCGGCCAAGACGCTGCCGACCCTGCAACGCAGCGTGAAATGGGGCATGGCGTGGTATGGCGTCGGCGACGGCTGGTGCTTCTCGTGCGGCGGCTTCGCCGGCCACGTCAAGCTCACCTTTGGGCGCGGCACGTCACTCACACCCGTACCGCCCGTCACGCCGATCGGGATGGGCAAGGACTCGCGCGGCGTGGACCTCGAATTTGTCGACGACCTCGACGAACGCCAGGTCGCTTCATGGATGACACAGGCCGCGGCGATCCCCGGTTTCGGAGGGCAGAAGCGATGACCTCCGCGGAGGCCTGCGGTCGGGACCCGATGAGGGCCCTCGCCTCGATCACCATCACGCCGATCCACGTTGCCGACCTGCTTGCCGAGGGCGAGCTCATGCCTGTCTACGTGCACGTCATCGACCATCCCGACGCGCGCGTGCTGGTCGACACCGGGATGACGGAGCTGCACCCGGCGGTGGCCGACATGGATCCCCGCCTCCGCCCACTGAGCGAGCAGGACTTCGATCTCGCGGGCATCGACATCGTCGTCAACACCCACCTGCATTTCGACCACTGCGGCGGCAACCGCCTGTTCGCCGGCAAGCCGATCTACGTCCAGCGGCAGGAGCTCGACGACGCGCGCAGCCAGGACGACTACACCATTCGCGACTGGGTCGATGCGGCCGGCGTCGAGTACGTGCCGGTCGACGGCGAGCTCGAGCTTCTTCCCGGCGTCCGACTCGTCCCGGCGCCGGGCCACACGCGGGGTACGCAGGTGATCGTCGTCGGGACTGGCGAGCACTTGGTCGTCATCGGCGGCGACGTGGCGGTCTGGTTCGGCGAGCTCGATGAGCCGCACACCCAGGGCCAGCAGCTGGTGCGCGCGCTGAACCCGGAACTGGTCTGGCTCGCGCACGAGCACGAGCCGTGGCGACCGGGCACCGTCTAGGACATCACGCCGGCCAGCCGCGGTCCCCTACCCTGCCCGTCTTGGTTCCAGGTCCGTGCCGGCGTCAGGTCGTCTTGGTCCCCACGATGGTGACACCGTTGACCGCTGGGTAGTTCGAGAAGTACCGCTTCCTCCAGTGGAGCTTGCCGTGGTCGTAGATCGACACGGTGACCCACACCTTGGCGCCGTCCGCCGGCGCGTTGTTGCGGTACCGGTACCCGACGGGCTTGGACGGATCCTTCACGATCGTGTCGCGCGCCTGCGGGCCATTCTGGATGACCGTGTTGCTGACCTTGGCCGTCCGGCCGTTCGGCACGCTCCAGATCTTGAACGTGATCCATCGCTTGCTGCCGGCGTGGGTGATGGTCCGCGTGATCATGATCGGGTACTTCGTGTCGTTCTTGAAGCTCATGGTCTGCTTGGTGCTGCCGACGACCCAGACGGTTGCATCGAGGCCCGGCGGATACCTGTTGATGAACTCGTTGTGGTTCTTTCGGGCGAGCGGCACCATGCCTGCCCGGAACGCCGCGTTGAACAGCGTCGTCGACGTGGTGCAGATGCCGCCGCCGAATGCGCCGGTGACGGTGATCTTCCCGCCTTCGATCGCGTTGCCTGGCCCGACACCCGGTGCGTTGTGCAGATCGCCGACCACCTTCCAGAAGTCGAACTTGCCGCCCGCCGGCACGACCGTGCCGTTGATCACCGTGGCCGGACCCTCGATGTTCCCGCCCCAGTGATTGTTGACGATGACGAAGTAGTAGACGCTGTACGAGCTGATGACCTTCATCTTGGGGGCGAACGCCTTGGCGTCCGCCAAGGTCAGCTTCGGGTCGACGGCCTTGACGACCGCCTCGACGGGCGATGCCGCCGCGCCCGCCTGGCGTGCCGCGATCGCGCTGATGATCGCGGCCTTCATGCCGGCAGCGTCGAGCGTCCGGCCCTCGTGGCTGCTACCGGTGGCGACGACGTGTCCGCTGACCAGCCTGAGACCCGCGTCCTTCGCCTTCCGGTTGACATCCTTCGCCAGCGTGGTGAGGAGCGGGTCGAGACCCGCCTGGTCGAAGACCGGGGTGATGCTCCCGTCGGCCGCGGTCGAGAACGAGATCAGCGGCGCGAGGCTCGTGCCGGCGATCGTCCAGCTGTCCTTGCCCCGGGCGACGACGACGTCGGCGGCCATTCGATCTGCGGCGGTCTTCGCCGCCTCGGCCGAGGCGGTGGCGACCGCCGGTGGCAACGGCACGACCGGTACGGCCATCGCGATCGAGTCCGGCGTGCCGAGCGCGGCGAGCTGCTGGTCGAGCGCGGTCAGCAGGCCCGCCTTGTCCACCGCGCGCCCGTCCTTCGACGGGGAGGCGCTGAACGTCCCGTCTTGGTCGGCCGACGCGGAGGCGTCCACGGGGGTCTCGTCGATCGTCGTGGCGAGACTATCGACGGCGGCCGCCAGCTTGTCGCGGTCGTAGGTGACACCGGAGTCGAGGGCCACGCCGTGGATCGCAGTCTGGGGCGCGCCGATGAGGTCCGCGAGGGGCTCGCCCTGGCGGCCTGCCGCGAGTGCCGCGTCCACCAGCGCCGAGGTGTCGGGGCCGCGGCCGACGTCGGCGTAGCTCATGGTCGTCGTCTGGCCGTCCGGGCCGGTGAGCGTGATCTGCCCGGTGCCGAGCGACCCATAAGCGTTCGCGATCTCCGCCTGCGCCTGTTCGCGGGTGAGCCCGCCGAGGTCGGTGCTGCCGACGCGGACGCCGGGCAAGACCCGGCCCTCGTACTGCTGGCCCCATGCGTAGAGGGCGCCGACGCCGATGCCGACGGCGAGCAGGAAGCCCAGGACGAACGAGACGCCGAAGCGGAGGGCGAGCGACCGTCGGCGCCGGGGCCGTGCCGGGGGCCCACCATCGGTCACGGCGGCCGCGAGGGGCTGGACCGGCACGGTATCGACGCCAGGCTCGGAGGTGAGCGACATCTCCGCCGGGGCGACGTCGGTCGACTCGCGCGGCCGGACGAGCGCCGCGAGCTCGGGGTCGCCCGCGGGCGTCTCGTCCTCTGGTGTTGAGTTGGGCAGCTCGGTCATCAGATACTCATGCGGGGTCGGCCTGCGTCGGACTTCGTCCCTGGCAGCCGCGCCATCTTCGCGCGTGCACGCGAATCTGTCACGCCACTATCGTCTCGGCCGACGAGACTGGGACGCGGGACACCCCTCAGACGTTACGTGGGATGAGCACGCGGTGTCCCAGGAGCATCGGTGGGGTTCGCGTATGAGGACGCGAGCGACCAGCTGGCCATCATTCAATCTGGCTGCTCCCCTCGGCCGTCCGGCGTCGGTGCCGAAGTCATCTCTGCTTCGACCCAGGCGATCGCCTCGTCGATTGTCATGACGCTCGTGCGGTCCTCGTCGCCGCGCATCGCATAGATGACGTGGAGCTCGACCAGCCGTTCGAAGTAGTTCGTTCGCTCGTACCTGGACATTGCGGTGCTCCTTCCATCCCCGCTGTCCCCGACCGTTTCGGGTGCCAGGATCACGCTAGGGAGTGCGCGGCTCGGCTCCATCGAGCGTTTCCTGTATTTCGCCCGCCCACTGACCGCTCATTTGCGACGCCGCCAAGGATCTCCGGCCTTTACTCGCCCGAGGCCGACGCCTGATCGATCGGAACGCCCGGCGCCAGCCACGGATTCATGGGACGGTTGCTCATACGACCGAGTACGCCATGAGCCCGAGGATCTCCGATGACCGACTACGCCGACTGGCAGAAGAACCTGATCGCCGATATCCGCGCCAACGGCCGCCCCACGAGTGGCTACTTCGAAGGGAAGGCCGTGATGGTCCTGACCACGACCGGGGCGAAGAGTGGCGAACCGAGAACGACGGTCGTGACGTTCACGCGCGATGGGGACGACTACGTCGTGGTCGGGTCGAAGAGCGGCGAACCCGAGGACCCCGCGTGGTTCACGAACCTCGTTGCTAACCCGGTCGTGACGGTCGAAACGGACCACCAGGAGTTCCGGGCTCACGCGACTGTGGCGGAAGGGGCTGACCGCGACGCCCTGTGGGCCCGGCACGTCGCGGAACACCAACAATTCGCCGAGTACCCGTCGAAGACCACCAGGATCATCCCGATCGCGCGGCTCACGCCGCTCGGCTGACCCACGACGGGTGCCTGCTACGCTGCGGCGATGGATCGCGACGATCCCGCGTACAAGGGCCAGGCCGGCTACAACCGCTGGCTCCTGAAGGTCTATGACCGGTTGATCATCGGTCGGATCGGGCCGTTCGTGTGGCGGTGTCCCGGGCCTCCGCTCCTTGACAACTACCGGCGGAACATCCGCGACGGGCATCTCGATGTCGGGCCGGGCACGGGCTGGTTCCTGCTGCGGTCTGGACTGGCGGAAGGTGCTCGGGTGACGATCATGGACCCGAACACGACCGTCCTGGACTTCGCCGCGGCCAAGCTCGGCCGGTTCGACCTCGACGTGGTCGAGGCCGATGTCTGCAAGCCCCTGCCCATGACCGGGCCGTTCCAGTCGGCCGCGATCAACCTCGTCATCCATTGCCTGCCGGGACCGCAGTCGCGCAAGGCGGACGCCGTGGCCAACGTCGCCTCCGTGCTGGCGCCGGGCGGGGTCCTGTTCGGTGCCACCGTGCTCGGCGAAGCCGGCCCGCATACGTGGCTGGCTCGGCGCGTCCTCCAGGCGTTCAACCGGCAGGGTGGCTTCGACAACCTCGACGACAGCGAGACGGCGGTCCGGGCGATGCTCGAGGCCGCGTTCCGGCAGGTCCACATCGAGATCGTCGGCTCCGTCGCCGTCTTCGAAGCGCGAGACCCGATCCGATCGGGGGCGCAGAGCGGAAGTCGCGACAGTCCGGCGCCGTGACGACGCCCGTACGGCCGCGGCTCTGATACGGAGCAACGCCACCTCTCGACGAGGGCAGCGACTCCGCGCTCCGGGTGCCTGACCATCGCGAGTATGGCTGTCGGGGCCTGATCGGCTCGCGTTCGTGGAGCGGTTCGGCACGGGCTTCCACGAGGCTCACGGCTATCTCCAGAAGGAGCACGTGTCGGTCCCCGCGGCCGTGCTCCGCGACACCGAGCTCCTGCTTCCCTGCCTCAGGTCCAGCTCCGGCCGCGGCTTAGTGAAGTTCCCCGGGGGAGATGAGACTCACGCCGCGAGCAGCTCCGCGAGGAGGTCGGCGACTGCGGCGAGGGACGGGACGTGCTCGAAGCCCAGGTCGGTGAACGGGGTGCCGTCGAAGCGCTCGGCCGGTGTCTGCCAGGCGAGTGAGCCATGGAGCCGGTGGTAGTTGTAGTAGGAGGCGTAGGCGGTCACGGCGGCATCGGCGGCAGCGAGGTCGGCGAGGTACTGGCGATCGAGGACCTCGGCTTGGAGGGTCGCCCAGAAGGACTCGATCTTGCCGTTCGTCCAGGGTGTGTCGATCTGCGTCCGGATGTGCCGGATCTCGAGTTCGGCGAGGGTCCGCTGGAAGCGACTGAGCATCGTTCGCATGATCGTCACGAAGGGTGTTCCGTTGTCGGTCATCAGCTCGTGCGGAATCCCGCACAGCTCGATCGCCTCGGCCAGCGTCTCGAGGACGGGCACGGCCTCCTTGGTTGGTACCGCCCGGATCCCGAGCAGGAAGCGGCTGAAGTCGTCGACGAGGGCGACGAAGTGGCAGGTCCGGCGAGGTCCTCCGGCATCAGCCAGATAGAACGGGCCCTTGAGGTCGATATGCCACAGCTCGTTGGGGCTCGTCCGCTCATAGCGCGGGCCCGGCACCCTGGGCAGGCTCGTCCGGTTCGTGCCCGCCCGCGCGAGCAGCCGGTCGACCTGGCCGTGGCTGACCTCGATACCCCGCCGTCCGAACTCGGCGGCGATCCGTCGGCTGTTCCAGTAGCTCAGCATCCGGACGACGAGGATCGCCCGCTCGAGCTCGGGCGCGAGATCGCTCCGGTCCCCGCGGCGCTCACGATCGATGAGACCTGCCAGCCCGTCGGTCTCGAAGCGGGTTCGCCAGCGGAAGAGGGTCGCCCGACTGCACTTGGCCTCGGCGCACACGGCTTCGACCGTCTCGCCGGCATGCCACCGGCGAAGCGCGCCGTGCCTGCGCCGGACGACCGTCGCCGGCGTCGAGATCAGGGACGATCCAAGCGGGCGTCCACCCTGCGTCGCGACGAACAGGAACCCCGGGCCCTCCTGGTAATGGTTCCGTCGCGGCAGCCGTCGAGGATCGGACTTGATCGGCATCGGCACCCTCCCTCGGAGGGCACGTTAGCCAGTCTCATCTCCCCCGGGGAACTTCACTTAGCCCGGCATCCACCGAACGGTTGATATGGCGCTCGACCTGGTGTCGCCGCAAGACCGGCGCATCGTCCGATGTCTGCGGAACCGTCGGCGACGGATGCTGCGCCGCATGAACAGCATCACCGACGCCCAGCGCGTCACCACCACCAACAGCGATCCTGTTCCCGTCGGTTCAAGGGCCGTCCGGGACGAGTCGCTCCCCAGCTACCGGCTGAACCTGATGCGCGCCCGGGGATCCATGGCGCGGGGGGAGCCGGCATGAACGTCATCGAAGTCACCAACCTCCAGAAGCGCTACGGCAACCGCCTCGTCGTGGACGGCGTGTCGTTCGCCGTCGAGGAAGGCGAGATCTTCGGCATCCTGGGTCCGAACGGCGCGGGCAAGACGACCACCGTCGAGTCCATCGCCGGTCTCCGGACCCCGGACGGAGGCACGATCCGCGTCCTCGGGTATGACCCCAAGGGCGACCGGGAACGCCTGCGGACCCTCGTGGGCGTGCAGCTCCAGGAGAGCGAGCTGCCGGAGCGGATGACGCCACGTGAGGCGCTCGAGTTGTTCGCGTCGTTCTATGAAGCGCCGGCGGATCCGACCCGGCTGCTCGACGATCTCGATCTTGCCGATCGTCGCGATACCGCGTATCGCAACCTGTCGGGCGGTCAGAAGCAGCGACTGTCTATCGCTCTCGCCCTTGTCGGACGGCCGCGCGTCGCCATCCTCGACGAACTGTCCACGGGCCTCGATCCGAATGCCCGCCGCGAGACGTGGCGCGTCGTCGAGTCCATCCGCGACCAGGGCGTGACCGTCGTCCTCGTCACCCACCTCATGGAAGAAGCGGAACGGCTTGCCGATCGGGTCGCGGTCTTCCGGGATGGTCGCGTGATCGCAGTCGACACTCCTGCCGGGATCGTGGCGCGTGCCGACCCCGAGCAGCGGGTCCGGTTCCGGCCTTCCGTGGAGCTCGATGACGGGCTTCTCGCCGGCCTGCCCGAGGTCCGCCGCATCGAGCGATCGGGTCCGACGGTCGTCGTCACAGGCCGGGGCGATCTTCTTGCTGCCGTGACTGCGGTCCTGGCTCGCAACGGGATCGTGGCCAGGGACCTGCGGTTCGATCAGGCGACTCTCGATGACGCCTTCATCACCCTTACCGGCCGCACGGCGGCCGCTTCCAAGGAGCTGTCATGAACGAAACGCTGGCTCTCATCCGCACCGAGGCGAAGCTGTTGTTCCGCGAGCCGATCTCGTGGCTGGCGGCCATCGCGCTCCCGTCCGCGGTCCTCGTGATCTTCGGGGGACTGTTCGCAGGGCAGGGACCGGACCCGGGCCTCGGTGGCCTCCGCTTCATCGATGTCTTCGTCCCGTCGCTCGTCGTGATCACCGTGGGGACCCTGGGCATCCAGACGCTCCCCATCCGGCTCGCGACCTACCGCGAGAAGGGCGTCCTGAGGCGTCTGTCGACCACCCCTGCCCATCCGATGCGCCTCCTGACCGCACAGCTCGTCACGTACCTCGCCACCGCCCTCATGGCGCTCGCCCTGCTGATCGTCGTGGCCCGGATCGTCTACGACGTCCCGTTCCCGCACGACGTCCCTCGGCTATGTCGCGGCGGTCGCCCTGGGCACCTCGTCCCTGTTCGTCGTCGGACTGTTCCTCGCGGCCGTCGCGCCGACCGCCCGGGTGGCGACGTCCGTCGCGATCCCGCTGTTCTTCGCCGTGATGTTCCTCGGCGGTGTCTACGTCCCGCGTGCCGCGTTGCCTGAGGTGCTGGTCCGCATCGGCGAATTCACCCCGCCCGGGGTCCAAGGCCTGCAGGACGCGTGGGTGGGCAGGGGCCCGCAGCTCGGCCCACTCGTCGCGATGGCGATCTTCACGGTGGTCGGCGGCGTCCTCGCGGCCCGTACGTTCCGCTGGGAGTGAGCGGACAGGTGTGCAGACGGGTCAGCTTGGAGTAGCGTGCGGCGATGCGATCCTTGCGGAATCCGTCATGGGATGGGCTGTCCGACGCGATGCTCGAGGTCGGGGGGTACGCGCTCCTCGCGGTCGGGACGATCCTTGCTGTCCTGCTGGGAGACTCGGATCCCGCCGGGCGGCTGACGACACTGGTCCTGACCGTCGTCGCGGCGGTCTGGATCTACGTCGGGTATACGCGGCTACCGCGGCCGCGTCGGGACCATCAGGCCCGCCTGCTGATGTTCTGGATCGGCGTCACGTTCCTCGCCTCGATCCTGATGCTCCGGCAGCCGCTGTTCTTCATCTTCATGATCAGCGGCTTCTTCTATGCCACCGTGCTCCGCCCCTTCGCGGTGGCCGTGGCCGCCATCGCCGTGACCTCCATCCTGGTCAACTCACTGCTGGCGGGACTCCCGCAGACGGCTACCGCCTGGACGTTCTGGTTCGTGATCATCGTGGTGCAGACGGTGGTCCTCAGCGTCGGCACACTCATCGCCGATCGGGTCGCCGAACAGAGCGAGGAGCGTCGCGAGACCGTCGCGCGACTCGAGCAGGTGCTGGCCGAGAACGCCGGACTCCACGCCCAGTTGCTCGCCCAGGCTCGGGAGGCCGGCGTGCTGGAGGAACGCCAGCGGATGGCCGCGGAGATCCACGACACCATCGCCCAGGGCCTCACTGGGGTCATCACCCAACTCGAGGCTGCCCACCACGCGCACGACCGACCGGATGAGCACGATCGTCACCTTGCGAACGCAGAGCGACTGGCCCGCGACAGCCTCAGCGAGGCGCGTCGGTCCGTGGAGGGGGCACTGCCGACCCCGCTGAGGCTGCGACGCTCCCGGATGCCTTGCGCGAAGTGGCACGTGAGTGGTCCGAATGGACGACCGTCTCGGCTGAGGTCAGGGTCACCGGCGAACCCATCAGGCTTGACCCAGAGATCGAAGTGACCCTGCTGCGGACCGCCCAGGAGGCGCTCACGAACGTCGCAAAGCACGCACACGCGCATCGCGCCCGCATCACGCTGTCGTACATGGGCGACGAGGTTGCCCTGGACGTGCGCGACGATGGAGTCGGGTTCGACGTCGAGCGTTCCGTCGCCGTGCCCGGCGCCGGGTTCGGACTCCACGGCATGCGTCAACGCGTCACGCGGGTGGCTGGCTCGCTCGACATCGAATTGGAGCCGGGCGGCGGGACCGCGATCTCCGCGCGCGTGCCCGCCGTCGCGCTCGACACGTCCGCGGCGGCGACGAGATGAGCCCGATCCGCGTGCTCATCGCCGACGATCACCCGATCGTGCGCGACGGTCTCCGGGGCATGTTGACCGCGGAGCCGGACTTCGAGGTCGTGGGCGAGGCTGCTGACGGCGCCGAGGTACTCGCGCTCGTGGACGCCCTCGCGCCTGACGTCATCCTCATGGACCTGCGGATGCCCCGTGTCGGCGGCCTCGAAGCCATCCAGACGCTGGCGCAACGCCGTTCGGCGGCGCGGGTGCTGGTGCTGACGACCTACGACAGCGACCGTGACGTCCTCCCGGCTCTCGGTGCCGGCGCGACGGGCTACCTGCTCAAGGATGCCCCGAGAGCCGAACTCCTCCGAGCCATTCGCGCGGCAGCCCGCGGCGAGGCGGCACTCGCCCCATCGGTCGTGACCCGGCTCGTCACCGACCTGCGCAGCCCGGCCCACGAACAGTTGAGTGAACGCGAGCTCGAGGTCCTGGCGCTCATCGCCCAGGGCGAGACCAATCGCGGAGCGGCCGCCCGCCTGTTCATCTCGGAGGCTACGGTCAAGACGCACCTTCTCCATATCTACGCCAAGCTCGATGTCGGCGACCGGGCCGCGGCGGTGGCCGTTGCATACGATCGGGGCCTGCTCCGCCCACGGTCCGGGTAAGGAACGCTACGTCGCGCTTGCGCCCCCCAGTCGACCGACGGCGCCCGGTTGCGCTCGGGCGAGACGCGGGGCTAACGCACGGGGCGTACGTTTCGCACCGGGACGCCTGTGTCGAACGACGTCGCCGCACGACGGATCCCTCGAGACACTGATGGAGATCGCGACATGACCTCGAGCACGCTTCGTAACCAGCGGGCGCTGACGCGTCGAGTGCGCGCACTCGGAGTCCTCGGCTCGGCGCTGATCGCCGCGACACTGGCCACCGGGTCGGCGAGCGCGACGATCGTCGAACGCGGCACGTTCAGCGATCCCTATGAGTTCACGAGTTGGGACTGCGGCTACCCGTTGCATGTCCAGGGCTCCTTCTCGGACGAGGTCCTGGTCCGCGCCGACAAGAAGAACGCAGACATCGTCTACGTCACCACGCGCCACGCCTTCAAGGAAACGTGGACTGCGGAGGACGGACGGTCCTTCACCCTGGATGGACACAATCTCTACAAGGACATCAAGGCAAAGCGGGTCACCGGGCAGCTCTATGCGTTCACCTTCCACATCCCGGGTCAGTTGACCACGATCAGTGACTCGTCCGGCAAGGTGGTCATGAGGGATCGCGGGAATGTCACCTTCGACTACACGATCGACTTCGCCGACGGCACGGGCACCGATACTGGATTCAGGCTCTCGGGCCCTCACCCGACCTTCGACATGGATCTCTGCCTGATCGTCGCGCCACTCACCGGCGGCGATTCGGCCCGCTATCTGACGCCACGGCCGATCGGCTCCACCGAGTTCCCCATGGGCTTCGACGAATACCTTCCGCCCAGCTACACCGCGACCGGTGACAAGAGCCCGCTGCTCCTGTTCTTCAATGGTTACGGCGAGAGCGGCGATGGGACGCCGGAAGGGCTTTCGACCCTCGTCGGCGCGGGGATCCCGAAGTACATCAACGTCGGCGGCTGGTCGACCGACCGCCCGTTCGTCGTGCTCGCGCTCCAGCACGTCGAAGGGCCTGGGAGCTTCGACTTCTCGTCCTGCGAAGGCGTCCCATGGGTCGGGTCGTGCGGCATGCAGCTCCAGCACGACCTGGACAACGCATCACCAGCCTTCTGCACGACGCCCGACGAGGTCAACGCCTTCATCGATTATGCGGTGGACCACTACAACGTCGATCCGGCACGCGTCTACCTGACCGGGCTGTCGTGCGGTGCCTACGGGGTCTGGGAATACCTGGCGAAGTACCACGCCACCCTGAAGGTGGCGGCCGCGGTCCCGATCGCCGGCGATGGCCGTCCCGGTTCCTCAGCGGACTACTGCGCGCTTGGTGCGACGCCGCTCTGGGCGTTCCATGGCGCTCTCGACGACACGGTCGACCCGCTCGGAAGCATCGAGCCGATGACCGCGCTCGCGGGCTGCCCGGGCATCCCGCCGGACGAGGCGAGGCTGACCGTCTTCCCGGACCGGGACCACAACAGCTGGGACCCCGCGTACGGCGGAGCCGGCGGCGACATCTACTCCTGGATGCTCGGCTTCAGCAACCCCTGACAGATCGGGCCTGAGGAGCCCCTACTGCGCGCGGTCGCGCTCGTACAGGCGCATCGCGGCCACGTACCCGACGGCCGCCAACGCAAGACACCAGATGATGGCGATGACGCCGCTGTCACCGATCGGCGTGCCCAGCAACAGGCCGCGGACCGTCTCGATGACGGGCGTGAACGGCTGGTTCTCGGCGAACCAGCCCAGTCCATCGGGCATCGAATCCGTCGGGACGAAGCCGCTACTCAGGAAGGGCAGCAGGATCAGGAAGATCGGCAGGTTGCTGGCTGTCTCGACACTCTTGGTCGACATGCCGAGCGCCACCGAGATCCACGAGACAGCGAGTGCGGCGAGTGCCAGGAGCCCGACCGCGGCAAGCCATTCGATCGGGCCTGTCGTCGGGCGGAACCCGATGAGCAGGGCGACCATGGCCACGATGGCGAGCGCGAGCATCGTCTGGATGACGCTGCCGACGACGTGACCCGCGAGGACCGACGATCGCGAGACGGCCATCGTGCGGAAACGGGCGACGATGCCTTCCGACATGTCCATCGCGATCGAGATGGCGGTCCCCTGGGCAGCGCCGACGACCGTGATCACGAGGATCCCGGGCAGGACGTAGGCGGTGTACTCGGCGCGACCGCCGGCCACGCCACCCAGGCCGGCGCCCATCGTCCCGCCGAAGACGTATACGAAGAGCAGCAGGAATACGACCGGCGCGCCCGCGATGAAGACAGTCAGCGAGGGATAGCGGCGCAGCCGGCGGAGATTGCGGCGCAGCATCGTGGCCGAATTGGCCACGGCGATCGGAAAGGCGGTCATGGCACGGTTACCTCCTTGGGTTCGGGGGAGCCGGTAAGCGACAGGAAGACGTCGTCGAGGTCGGGAGTCCCGACGGCGAGGCCTTCGACGTCGATCGCTTCGGCGTCGAGCCGGTCGAGCAGCTCCCGGAGCGAGCGCGTGCCACCGTCATTGGGGAGCTGGAGGGTCAACGACTCCTCGTCGGGGATCCCATCCTCGAAGATCCGTGCCGCACGGCCGAGCTCGGCGGCATCCGAGAACGCCAGCTGGACGTGCCCGCCCGGGACGAGGCGCTTCAGCTCGGTCGGCGTCCCCTGCGCGACGATCCGTCCCTTGTCGAGGACGGCGATCCGATGCGCCAGCCGGTCGGCCTCGTCGAGGTACTGAGTCGTCAGGAAGATCGTGACGCCGCGGCCGACCAAGTCCCGGATGATGTCCCAGAGGACCCGCCGGCTGCGCGGGTCAAGGCCTGCCGTCGGCTCGTCGAGGAAGATGATCCGCGGGTCGCCCACGAGTGTCATCGCGAGGTCCAGCCGCCGCTTCATCCCGCCCGAATAGGTCGAGACGGGCTTTTTCGCGGCGTCGACGAGGTCGAACCGCTCCAGCAATTCCGCGACGCGACGGCGACCCTCGACCTTGCCGAGATGCCTCAGGTCGGCCATGAGCTGGAGGTTCTCCTCGCCGGTGAAGAGTGCGTCCACGGCGGAGAACTGACCGGTCAGGCCGATCACGGCGCGGATCTTGTCGGGCTCGCGACTGACGTCATGGCCGGCGACCTGGACCTCTCCCCCATCCGCGGCAGTCAGCGTGGAGAGGATGTGAACGGTGGTCGTCTTTCCGGCGCCATTCGGTCCGAGCAGGGCGAAGACCGTGCCTTCGGCGATCTCGAGATCGATGCCGTCAAGGACGACCTGCTTGCCGTATGACTTGCGGAGTCCGGTGGCCCGGATCGCGAGTCGGGCGTCGATGGCAGTCATCGCTCGCCTCCCCGGCCGGACACCGTCCGATGGTCAGACGTCGAGGTCTTCGAACTCCGGCTCTCCGGGGGCGCGGGCGACCATGTCGTAGAGCTGTGGCGGGATGCGTTCGCGAAGTTCATCCAGCGACGCGACGACCTCGAGGCTCGCTTGAGCGACACTGGTTCCATAGCTGAGATTCCCGATCCCGAGGTACCCGCGCCATCCGGCCGCTTTGCCGTCCTGGTCGACCATCGTGAAGCCCGCGCTGCGCTCGACATGGACAACGTACTTGCCGGTCCGGCCGCGCCAGACGCGGAAGCGCTCGAAGCCGCTGTTGTTCGAGTTCGCCCACTCGCCAAGGAGGAGCGCGGTGAATCGGACCTTGCGGCCCTTGCCGCTTCCGACGCGGACCTTGATCTCGTCGTAGCCTTCGCTCTTCCCTTCCTCGACGTCGACGTAGCGCTTGAGCGCGGCGGAGATAGCGGCGGACAGGTTGTCGCCGGCAAGCTCCTGCGCTCGCTGGTAGAGAGCAAGGTCTCCCTGGGAGACATAGATCGTCTTGTTCGGCACGTCTGCATCGTATCTCCTGGCTGTTCTGCTGGCCATACGTAGCAGTATACGTATAGTCACCCAGAATGCAACAGCCAGGGCTGATAGACCAGGGGTCGGGTAGACGCCAGTCCAGGATTCGCAGCAGAGGTTTGACAGGCTCGTATGCTGTCCGGGCCGGGTTGCTTGCGCACAGACAGAGTGGCAGCGCGGTGCGAACGAGGAGGGACATCATGCGGCAAGCGATCGCTGCCATCGCCCTCGTCGTCTGCGCTGCCGGTTGCGGCACAGCGCCTCTAGGATCCCCTCCCCTCGCCTCCCCGAGTGGGCGTGCAGGTGGGTCCCCGAGCGCCGTGCCCGCGGCGTCCCCGGTCGTTGCCTCGCCCTCAAGCCAGGCCGCTGTCCCCCTGTGGCCTGCCCCTCCGGATCCGATGGAACGGACGGTCCAAGCGGGCTTGAAGCCTCAGCCGAAGGAGTTCGTCGAGAATCATGTCCACGCCCACCTCGACGTGTTCGTGGACGGCAAGCCGGTCATCGTGCCGGCCGGGATCGGGATCAAGATCGATGACCCTGCCGTGCGCCGGCTCGATGCGCCGGATGGCTCGGTGTCCTACGGCGGCATCGAGCTTTGCAACGGGCCGTGCATCTCGCCTCTCCACACGCACGATGCGTCGGGCATCATCCACACGGAGTCCGCCGATCCTGAACCGAACACGCTCGGCGAGCTCTTCATCGAGTGGGGCGTGGCCCTCGATGCGTCATGCGTCGCGACGTTCTGCACGCCCGCGACGGAGATCGGGGTCTACGTCGACGGCGCGCTCACCACGGGAGACCCCCGCGCGATCGAGTTGACCGACCATCGGGAGATCGCGATCGTGATCGGGACTCCGCCCGCCCAGATCCCGACGACGGCCGATTTCTCCCAAGCCTAGCTGCGCCGCCTTGTCACGCAGACGCGCGGTCGCCGAAACGAAGGCGACCGAGCCCTGAGTGTTGCCACCCGCGCCTAGACTCGCTGCGTGGACCAGAAGACCACCGAGGACGAGTGGCGCGCCATCCTCACCGGCGAGCATCAAGGCATGCTCTGGCTGCGCCGCCGCTTCGCGCGTCTGCCATCGCCGCCGCGCTGCAAGCTCTGCTATGCGCCGTTCCATGGCGTCGGCGGCGCGGTGCTCAAGCCCTGGTTCGGGCCGTGGGAGCGCAACCCGCAGCTGTGCAAGAACTGCATCAGGGCTCTCACCAAGAAGGGCGTCGGTGGCGCCGAGGTCGAGATCTCGATGCTGTTCGTCGACATCCGCGGCTCGACCGGCCTCGGCGAGCGGCTCGGGCCTGCGGCGTTCGCGGCGGTGTTGACCGCGTTCTACCGGCTCGCGGCGAAAGCGATCGTGGAGACGGACGGCATCGTCGACAAGTACGTCGGCGATGAGGCGATCGGCCTGTACGTCCCGAGCTACGCGGGTCGGGACCATGCCCGAAAAGCGATCGACGGCGGTCGTCGGCTCATCGAGGCGACGGCACGGACCGATGCCTCGGCAAGCGGGCCGATCCCCGCCGGCGGGGGCGTCCATACCGGGACGGCGTACGTCGGGGCGCTGGGCTCGAGCGAGGAGATCTCGGACTTCACCGCACTCGGCGACTCGGTGAACACGACGGCGCGACTCGCCTCGCTGGCAGGCCCCGGCGAACTCCTCGTCTCGCTCGCGGCTGCGGAGCACAGCTCACTCGACACGACCGGCCTCGACCGGCGGACGGTGGACGTCCGCGGCCGGGAGGCGACCCTTGACGTGTACGCGTTGCGAACCGTGCCGACGGTCGGACGCGACGAACCGGGCGGCTGACCTGAGCATCCCGTGGCGCGTGCGGCGCAGAATAGGCGGCCCGTGGCCCACTACATCCTGACCACCCATGTCGCGGCACCGCCTGAGCACGTCTTCGCGCTCTGGACGAACCTCGAGCGCATGGGCGATTGGGTGGGCGGCGTGACCGGCGTCAGCGATGTGTCGGGACCCGTCGACCAGGCCGGTACGACCTACGTCGTCCATTTCGGCCCGATGAAGAGCCCGACCGAGATCCTCGACGTCGAGCCGCCGCGACGGTTCGCCACGAAGTTCGGGAACTGGCTGCTCCGCGGCCGTGCGAGCGCGACATTCGAACCCGACGGCGACGGAACGCGACTCACCCAGGAGTTCGAGACGGTCGGCTGGATCTCGGCCGTCTCGTCGTGGCTCTTCTCGCGCGGCTCCTACGAAGGCAGCTTCCGAGGCGAACTCGAGAAGTTCGCGCGAATCGCCGAACGCGAGGCGCGGCCGGACAGCTGACGCGCACAATCGCTGACAA
Organism: uncultured Chloroflexia bacterium; assembly: GCA_963776385.1. Classification (GTDB taxonomy): domain Bacteria; phylum Chloroflexota; class Limnocylindria; order Limnocylindrales; family CSP1-4; genus SPCO01. The sequence goes on along the minus strand of CAVZME010000010.1, from coordinate 295,643 downwards.
ATGCGCGTGGATCGGTGAACCGCAGCCGCATGTCGGGCATCTCACTCATATGGACGCCACGTCGATGAGTGAGTCCGAGCCGATCCTGGGTCGGGCCGCGCATGCGCCGAGTCAGTTGGTCGTGGCCGCCGTCGCGGGCGACGGCGCATCGTTCGAGGCGCTGGTCAGCACCCGCCTTCCGCGCACGTATCGGATGGCTCTGGCGATCCTGGGGTCGGAAGCGGATGCCCGCGACGCGGTGCAGGATGCCTGGATCGCGACGTGGCGGCAGCTGCCGACGCTGCTCGATCCAGCCCGCTTCGACGCATGGCTCGACCAGATCCTCGTCAACTCGTGTCGGATGAGCCTTCGTAAGCGGGGTCGCGTGCGCGAGATCCCGATCGTCGAAGACATCGATGTCGAAGCGCCCCTGGGTCACCTTGACCAGATCGGCGAACGCGAGGCGCTCGACCGCGCGTTCAACAGGCTGAGCGTCGACCAGCGCTCGATCCTCGTCCTTCACCACCTCGAACGCCGGTCGGTGACCGACATCGCCGACGTCATCGGGATCCCGGTGGGCACTGCGAAGTCCCGATTGCACACGGCTCGAGCAGCACTCGAGCGAGCCCTGGAGACCGAGCGATGACCGACCCGACCCGACTCACGGATGACCAGATCGCGGGGATGTTGGCGGATCGCGTGGCGTCGCCGATGCCTGCAGATCTTCAGGCGGTTGTCGTCTCGCGCGTTCGAGACGCCCGCGTCGACAAGGGTTCCGTCCAGCATCGCGGCCAGTCACCACGGGGCGTCCTCCTCGTGGCGGCGGCCCTCGTCGTCGGGGGCACCGCCCTGGCGATCGGGTGGGCCGGATCGCAGGGGACGGCGCCGCCCGCTGCCACGCCAGCGGCTGCCATCGCCCAGGGCTCGCCGGCAGCCACAGGGACTCCGTCGAGCCCCTCTCCGTCCGCGACGGAACCAGCCCGCACGAGCTGCGGGGCATTCGACCGCGCCGCATTGACTGGCGGTGTGGGGACGGGCCTGACCCCGGTTCCCGGTGTCGCTCCCGAAATCCCACGCAGCGGCCCGGTCATCCTGCTCGGCGGTGCGTCAGCCAGCCCGGAGACATTCGACCCGCTGACGACATCACCCTCCCCTGCCCCGATCGCCGAGTGGAACCTGGATTCGTTCGCCGTCAACCATTGGAACCCATCCATGGACGGCACGGCCGTTGCCGTCGAGCTCGGTGAGCAGCAGAGTTGCCCGAGCGACGTCTTCGTCATGCGGTCGGATGGCACGGGTCTCAGGCGTCCGTTCGCCTCGCCCGACCACGACGCCTATTCGCCGGCGTGGTCACCCGCCGGCAGGCTGCTGGCGGTCGTCACGGCACCGTGGTCGGCCGACGGACAACCCACGGAAACCCCGCTCGCCCACCTCCTCGTCTGGGATGCGGAGACAGACAAGATCGTCGATCTCGGCCGTCCCTGCGAGCGGTGCAGGCCGGTCGGCGGAGTCCTCGGCGGTGGCACCATGGTGTGGTCGCCCGACGGGTACGTGCTGGCGCTCGACTACACGAACCTGGGATGCGGAGTGGCCAGTCCGGCCCCGGGTGACACTGCCAGCTGTCGCGGCATCGCACTCGTCTCCCCGCAGGGGCAGTGGCAGCCGGTGTCCATCGCCGACGACGGCGGAGGCACGCTCTACACGCTCGTCGGGTGGGCTGACGACCGGACGCTCCTGGTGGAACGGAACGGCGAACTGGCACGGGTCGACCTCGCCTCCAGCATTGCCTCCCCGATCAAGGCGTCCGTCTCGGGTGGGATGTGGCCTCTCAGTCGGGCCTTGTCACCCGATCGGACTCTCATCTTGCAGGGCAGCGATGGCAACCAGCCGTTCGTGACCGTCATCAACCTGAAGACAGGACGCTCGACGCAGTCGGGGCCTGTTCCACCCGATGTCCTCGACTTCTCGTGGTCGCCAGACTCGCGTTGGATCCTGGCCCAGGCCGACACCGACGGCTACGGCGCCAACCGCGGCCTGTACCTCCTGCGCGCCGACGGATCCGAACCCGGCAGGCAGGTCCTCCCAGGCGCATTCGGGACGATGGCCTGGCTACCCGCTGCTCCCTGACGATCGGAGGTCTCGCATGCGTCACCCGGTCGCGCTCACGCTCCTCTGTGGATCCATCGCCGCCGGCTGTAGTTCGACCGTCGCCACACCCGCCGGACGCGCCAGCGCGGGAAACGCCGGCGTCGTCCCGAGCGCGATCCCGTCCGGATCCGCGACCCCGTCGGCAAAGGCGACGATCCTGGGGCGCAAGACGAACAGCCTGCTGATCATCGCCGATGACTTCGGCATCGATCTCAGCCCGTGCTACCAGGTCGGCGCCAGGAAGCCGAAGATGCCCAACCTGGAGCGGATGTGCGATGAGGGGGTGGTCTTCGACAACGTGTGGGTCAGTCCGATGTGCACGCCGACGCGAGCCACCCTGCTGACCGGGCGTTACGGGTTCCGGACGGACGTCCGCGAGGTGGGCGATGTGCTTGCCGACACCGAATCTATCCAGGACGTCATCACCCGGGCGGACCCGAGCGAATCGAACGCCCTGATCGGGAAATGGCACGTTTCGGGCGACGACGACCCCGATCCCGATGCGCCTGCGACATTCGGGGTCCAGCACTACGCGGGCTTCCTGTCGGGCTTCATCGATGACTACTTCAGCTGGGACTACGTCGAAGACGGGAAGCCAGCTCACACCACGACATACAGCGCCACATGGATGACAGATAAGGCGATCGAATGGATCGGCAGCCAGGCTGACCATCCCTGGTTCCAGTGGCTCGCCCACAACGAGCCGCATTTCCCGATCCATCTGCCCCCAGCGGAACTACAGACGAGCGGTCTGCCCGGCGGCCAGGACGATATCGACGCACACCAGCTCGACTACGCGATGGCGATGTCGGAGGCGCTCGACACGGAGATCGGCCGGCTTCTGGCGTCGATGACACCGGAGGTGCGCGACGACACCACGGTGCTGTTCATGGGGGACAACGGTACGGATGCGCCGGTGGTGCAAGCACCGTTCTCGGAGGCTCATTCCAAGTCGTCGCTGTACGAGGGCGGCATTCGCGTCCCGCTCATCGCCTGGGGCGCAGGCGTGACCCGGCACGGACAGCGCGAGGATGCACTCGTCAACGGGGTCGATATCCCGGCAACCATCGCCGCTCTTGCTGGGGCCGGGCATTCGTTCCATGACGGAGTGAGTTTCCAGGCTGCCCTCAGCAATCCGGCCTTCACCGGGCGCGACCATGTTTACATGGACTCGGTCCGCGCTGGGCGATTCGCGGATCGCTCAGGCTGGGCGGTGCGCGACGCCCGCTACAAGCTCATCGTGTACGACGACGGCAGCGACGAGCTCTACGACATCTCGAATGACCTGGCCGAGCACACCAACCTCATCGCCAAAGGTGTGCCCTCGGATCTTGCCGCTGTGGTCGACGATCTGCGGACCTGGGGTGAGCGCCTGCGCGCGAGCCCGGATTGAGTCCGGATCTCCAGATTCCGATCAGACCTGGACCACCGGCGTCGCCAGAGTCGCGGCGATCTCGTGCGCCCATGCTTCGATGGCCTCCCAGTCGCGGAAGTCGCCGGCCGGGAGGATGTTCCTGGCCGCGGGCATCATCCGTACCAGCCGCTCGGCCATGGTCTGAGGCGGGTCGTGAGGATCGAACGCCCCGTAGAAGACGCGGTGGTCCTTCGGGTTCGTCGCAGCGCTGATCTCGGCGATCTTCTTTCGGCCGCCGCTCCCCGGGCCGCTCTCCGGTCCGAGTGCGTCCTCGAGTGGGTCCGTCGCTGGCCCCTTGTTCTTCGACGAGCCGGGGATCGGCCCGCTGCTGAAGAGCCACAGGGGTCGTTCAGCGAGGGCGACTTGGTTGCGCTGGATGAATCCAGTGGCTTCCTTGAGCCAGCTGCCCATGTAGACACCGCTGCCGATCACGACCGCATCGGCCCGACCGACATCGACGACCCGATCCGCCGATGCGACGAACGCATCGAGCCCCTCGGTTCGGAGGACGTCACCGATGCGCTCGGCGATCCCGCGGGTGGCGCCATGCCGGCTGGCGTAGACGACGAGCACCTGTGTCATGTCGATCCTCCCGTCCGGCTTTCGAGGCCGGCCCGCTTCCTGATGTCAGGAACAGTTAGCGGGTCGGCGGTTCGGATGGGAAGTGTCGGACGACCTGAATCGGGAGGCGTGGAGGCCTAACCCGAGGACCGGCGTCAGCGGGAGGTGACGTTGGCCGCTGCCGACGGGCCCTCACCCACGGAGTTGAGTGCCGTCACGCGGTAGTAGTAGCGGACCTTGTGCGCCACGTTGGCGTCGGTGAAGCTCGTGGTCGTCGCTCCGACGCTGACGAGGAAGCTCTCGCTGCCGCTGACCGTGCCGCGATAGATCCGGTAGCCCGTAACCAGCGACCCGCCGTCGGTTGATGGGGTCTTCCAGCTCAGCGCGATCCCGGTCTTGCCGGCGGCGGTCGTGGCGGCGAAATTCGACGGCTGGCTCGGGGGCAGAGCCCGCTGCGCGACCACGGCAGCGGAACGTGCGCCTTCGCCGAATGGACCGATCGCGGCGACGCTGTACAAGAACCGCGCCCCGTTCGGGATGGTCGTATCGGTGAAGGACAAGGTCATTCCGATCGTCGCGAGGTCCCCCCAGATGCTGCCTTCGCTGCTCCGGTAGATCCGATAGCCTGTCACGCCCCCGGTCCCCGGCGTCGTGGGCTCGGCCCAGGTCAGCACGACCCCAGCCGGCTGGTTCGGGCTACTTGCCAGGTCCCGAGGTGCGGATGGGAGCTGAGGGGTCGGCGTCGGGGTCGGGGTCGGGGCGGGTGTCGGGGTCGGGACGGCCGTGGGCTTGGGCGTGATCTCCGGTGTCGGAGTCGGCGGCGGCGTGACGATGCCGAGGCTTCGAAGGACGACCAACCCGTTGTTCGAGTCTGCGATCGCGAGGTCTGGCCAGCCGTCTCCGGTGAAATCGCCGACCGCGAGCCCGTGTGGGTCGTAACTCCCGTACGGTAGCCCGTACAGGTCTTCGGGTGCGAGCGTGCCGTCGGCCCGACCGAGGGACACGCCGGCCCTGAGCCACCCGCTGTGGAGGGTCACGACGTCCGCGCGGCCGTCGTTGTCCACGTCGGCAACCGCGACCGGGGTCGGGATGTCGTAGACCGGGTAGCTCACCGGCGATGCGAGAACGCCGGCCGTCGTCTGGGCGAAGACGGCGAGGCGTGATGCCGGACGATTGCCGCCGTAGGCCGCGACGACATCCATGCGGCCGTCGCCAGTCACGTCACCGACGCCGATGCCGTTGGAGTTGATCTGATCGCCGACTCGGTATTCCGCGGCCGCGCCGAACCCGCCGTCGGCGAGCTGGGGCACGACGCTCATGTTCGGTGTCGCGTACGTCTGACCGGACATCACGACGATGTCGTCGCGCCCATCGCCCGAGACGTCGCCGATCTCGAGATCGTCGTAGCCGCTGTGCCGGGCGGGATAGTCGGTCGTGCTGCCGAGGGCGCCCTGACCGTCATTGAGGAAGACACTCACGAGGTCGTCACCCCAGCCGATGGCCGCGAGATCGGTGCCGGCCGTTCCGTCGAGGTTCCCGACGGCGACGCGCAGGGTGTGCGGCGTGGCGATGACCGTGGGGCTGCCGAGCGCGCCGCTGGCGAGTTGCGGGTAGACAAGGATGCCGAGGCCGGCTGCCCCGACGACGACATCGGCACGCCCATCGTCCGTTAGATCGCCGATCGCAACGGATTCGATCCGGTTCGTCCCGGATCCTGGTGTGGGGTATGAGACCGGGGCGGCAAGGGTTCCGTCAGCCTGGCCGGCGAGCACATACACCCGGTAGTCCGCGTAGAAGCCTTGGCTGCTGGTGGCCACGACATCGGCCCGCCCGTCGCCGGTCACGTCACCGATCGCGACGGCCTTGGTGTCAGTTCCGAGCGCGATCGACTGGTACGGCGCGAAGAGGGTCGACGCCGCGCTGGCGTGACCGGACCACGTCAGGATCGGGAGCGCGATCGCGACGGCTGCCGAGATCACAGCGAATCGTCCGAACCACAAACCGCGATGTTCCCGCCGTGCCATTCCCCACCCCCGTACGCGGGTCGTCCCGGCGGCCACTGTAGCGCACGTCGATGGCGGCTCACACCCCATCTTGTGCGTGAGCGTTTCCCCTGCGCCCCACTTTCCCGATTCCGACCGGGCTAGCTCACGGCCTTCTTGACGAGGGCCCCGATGCGCTTCTCGTCTGCGGCGGTCAGCTTCGTCAAGGCAAACGCCGTCGGCCACATGCTTCCGTCGTCGAGGTTGGCGTCCTCGTTGAAGCCGAACGTGGCATACCGGTACTTGAACTTGTCGGCCGGCTGGAAGAAGCAGACGATCTTTCCGGCGGCGTTGGTATAGGCGGGCATCCCGTACCAGGTCTTGGGCAAGAGGTCCGGCGCGATGGTCGTCACCAGTGCATGGATCCGCTCGGCCATCTCGCGATCGGCATCGGGCATCTCGGCGATCTTCGACAGCAGGTCTGCAAGGCCGTCCGCCCTCGCGGCGCCGCGCTTCGCCTCCGCCTTCTGTTCCTTGGCGCGCTCCTTCATCGCCGCCTTCTCGTCGTCCGAGAAGACGGTCGAGCTCTTTGTGGACTTCTTGGCATCGGTCATGGCAGGTTCCCCTGTACGAGTCTTGGCGTTTCGGCGTCCATGCTAGGCAGCCGTCGCGATGTCCGCTTCTTCGAAACTGATCAACTGACCGCCGACTCGAGCAGCGAGATGGTGAGCGCATCGGCGTCCACCTCGGCCCGGACACCGAGCGGCAGCGGGATGTTCGGTGGGTTGTGCCCGATGTTGACGTTCCCGATGACCGGGATGTCCCGGTCGCCCAGGACGTCGAGGACCACCTCGCGCATGTTGTCCGGGCCACCGTCGACCGGGCTCACGCCCACGGCGGTCCCCACGACCATGCCGGCGATGCGATCGAGGACGCCCGCGTAGCGGAGCGCGTGGAGGCCGTTCCAGATCGCCGCGAACGACGTCGCCAGCTCCTCCCAGAACAGGATGGTTCCGTCGAAACGGTCGGGGCTGAGCGCATACGGGGTCACCTGCATAAGGATCAGGCGGTTGAGCAGGCCGCCGACCAATGGCCCTTCTGCACGGCCGGATCGCCAGCTTTCCCATTTCCCGATCGACGGGAGGACGCCAGGCGCATCGGTGCTGGTCAGGAGGCGGCGGTACGTTTCGGCCAGGGCGTGGCGATCGCCGTCGGCGAGGGCGTGCCGGTCCGCGAACCCTTCAAGGACGTTGTCGCCGTGGATAGTGACAAGGCCCGTCTGGGAGTGCAGCGCGACGTGGAGCACGTCGATGTCGCTGAAGCCGAACAGCGGCTTGGGATCGCGACGAACTGCCTCGTAGTCGATCTGGTCGAGATAGCTCAGGGTGGTCCGTCCGCCGGCGACGGCGAAGATCGCGCGGATCCCGGGGTCTCGAAGCAGGCGGTTGAGCTCGTCTGCGATCTCGTTCGGGCGAGCGGCGGACCACCACCAGTGCTGACCTCGCTCGACCAAGGGCGATACGTGGATGTCGAAGCCCATCAGTCGGATGGCCTCGATCCCACGCTCGAGGGCCGCCCTGTCGACCTCGTCGATCCCACTCGACAGCGCGGCGACCGCCACGGTGTCGCCGGCTCGCAAAGCCTTGGGTCGCAGGATGGACGCCATACTCGGTCTCCGGTCGCCCTAGCTCGATGCCGGCTCGATGTTGTGGTTCAGCCGGAAGACGTTGTCTGGATCCCACGTGCGCTTGAGCGCGGCGAGGCGGGCGAGCTTGGCGTTCCCATAGATGGCCCGGGTCTCGTCGGGCCCGGCGTCGGCGTTCTCGTTCGCATAGCGGCCCTCGATCGCGTCGGGCTCGACGACTGCCATCGCCTCGCGGACCCAGGCGCGATCGCGTTCGTCGTCGACGGCGTCGACCCAAATGGCATCGGCGCTGAGGTCGAACCGAGCGGCGCGGCCAGAAAACGCCGTTGCATCCTCGTCCACCTGGGCGATCGCTCCGCCCTGAGCAGTCACCGAGAAAGTTCCGCCGGCAGGTCCACCGGCGACGTGGTCGATCAGCGCGTCGAGTGCCTCGGGCCGCATGACGTTCGCGTACAAGCCCTTGATGAAGGACCGTCCGCCCCAGCCGAGGACGAGGTCGTGGGCGGTCTGGACCTCCAGGTACGGCTGACTGCCGTCGCTCACCGATGTCGGCTCCGGGCCGCGCCGCAGGCCGGCCGTCTCGATCTCTACCCTGTCGGCGTGCCCACTGTGATTGAACGCGATGGCGACGACAGGGTCACCGACGCTCAAGGCGCTTCCACCATCGCTCTCTGCGGTTGCCTGCGAGATCTCGTAGATCATCGAGACCGTCTCCGGCGCTGTGGCAGCGTAGTCCTCGAAGACATCCCAGACCTCGTGTGCGACGGTCGCCGGGTAGACCCGCACGCCACGATGCAGGTCCGGACCGAACGGCTGGAGGGCGAACTCGAAAGCGGTGACGATGCCGAAGTTCCACCCGGCGCCGCGCAGGCCCCAGAACAGCTCCGGCTCCTCCGTTTCGCTGGCGCGGACGAACCGTCCATCGGCGGTGACGAGCTCGACAGCTCGCAGGTTGTCGATCGTCAAGCCGAACCGCCGCTGGAGTCGGCCGATCCCACCACCGAGCGTCAGTCCGGCGACGCCGGTGTGGCCGATCACCCCGACCGGGCAGACAAGGCCGTGCTCCTGACCCGCGACGTCGAGCTCGCCAAGCAGGGCGCCGCCATTCACCTTGGCGATGCGGGTCTCGGGATCGACCGAGACGCCGCGCATCCGCGACATGTCCACGACGAGCCCGCCGTCGCAGCTCGAATGACCGGTGGCGCTGTGGCCACCTGAGCGGACCGCAAGAGGGAGGTCGTGGTCTCTCGCGAAGCGGATCGCGGTCGCGACATCCGAGCGCGACGAGGGCCGGACGATGGCCGCCGGTCGAAGGTCGTAGACGGCGTTCCACAGCCGGCGGGCCTCGTCGTAGACGTCGTCGGCCGGCCTGATGATGTCGCCGGCGAACACCTCGCTGAGTCGCTGCGCTTGTTCGCGGGTCAGTCCGGAGGACGAAGGTGCCATGGGACGCCTCCTTCGGTCGCGACTTCTCTGATCTCCGAAGTATGGCCGCCACCGAGACGGCGGTCAGGTCCTGCGTCCTTGGACCGCCTCGATCGCCGTCTGTATCGCCGCCGTGTCGGCGCGTGCGGACGTCATCGCCTCGGCGTCCCAGCGGTCATCGGCCTCACCGAGGTAACCGGCGCGGGCGCGTCGCAGGGCGTTGCCCGTGCCCTCGGGCAGCTTCGCCAACGCCCACTCGGCGGCGATGTCCTTCGCCACGATCGTCCCCGTCGCCAAGGTGAACCACACGCGTGCCAGCGTCAGGAGGACGTTCCGGACGTCATCCTCGAGATCGGCCAGCAGGTCCGGAACGACGTCGCGCATCGCTCGCCCTAGATCGTCGCGTGGGACGATGTCGACCAACTCGCCCACGGGTGGGCCGAACAGCGGCACGCCCACCGCACGCGCGGCGGTCAGGAGGACCGCGAGATCCGGGTTCGGCGACGCCCACGGCTCCAGCCCCGACTCGAACTCTCGTCGCCACCAATCCCCGTACTGGAGCTCCATCGGTGGCGGATAGCGCCACGGGGTGATGTCCGGCAGTGCCACCACGGTGAGCTCGAGGTGCCGCTTGCCCGTGGCATCGCCGGGCGCACGCGAGAGCGGCAGCAGACCGTCGATCACGGCGCGTCGCTCGACGCCGGTCAGGCGTCGACTGGCCACGACGAGGATGTCCAAGTCGCTATCGACCCGAAGGCCGGACGTGACCGCGGATCCATGGAGATAGGCACCCAACGCGGCATCACCCAGGAGATCGCGAACGAGTCCGACGACGGCGTCGAGCTGACGTCGTTCGGCGTCGGGGAGTCGGATGGCGGTCCTTGCGGAGTCGTCCGTCACCACATCGGACCTGCTCGCCTGCCGAACCAGTCGAGCACGCGCAGCGCACGGAGCGTGTTCCAGCGGCTCGGTCTGCCCTCGCCCTCGTCCATCTCGAAGACGGTCTCACCCTCGTCGACCGTATGGAGTGGCCACCGGCCATCCGGATCCCGGCTGCCTTCGACCACGTCGATGGCCTCGGCGATGCGATCGTCGGCCGGCACCCCAGCATCACGCAGGTACTCCAGTCCGCGGAGGACGTCGTAGCGCCACCAGGTCGGGAACGAGAACGTGAGCCAGTCGGGATCGATCACGTCGCCGGTCGACTTGCGACGGAAGAGCCGTCGCTCGAGCATGTACTCCTCGCCGCGCCGGCGTGCCTCCCCGACCCTGGCCGAGCCGCCGATGGCGCGCTCGTACTCGAGCAGACCTTCGAGGACGTTGATCGTCGTCCCGAATGACGAGACCGTCGCGCCGTTCTCGACCTCGCAGTTCCAGCCACCGTCCGGAAGTTGTTCCCCGAGGAGACGCTCGACGAGCGACGTCATGTCCACGCCGAAGTACGAGCCGGTCGAGACGACGTTGCCGTTGATGCACGGCTCGACCTCGCCCTCGAAGAACCCGCTGGCGGCCCACGGCGGGTTCCACCAGGCCCCGTCCCCCCAGGTGACGTGTTCGCGAACGCAGGCCGACAGCCCGCTGTGCCTGCTCGCTCTCCGGATCAAGTCCCAGCCGTCGCAGGAGCTCCAGCACGTGGAACGTGTCGGTCCGGTCCTGCGAGAACGCGTTGCCGGCCCACAGGCCGTCCGGCGCCTGGAGCGCCAGAAGGCGGGCGCCCCAGCCCTCGGTCGCGATTCGCGTCCGCTCGGCGGCAACGACCTCGGGTGGCTCGTGGGTCAGGTCGCGCATCACCTGCCAGCGGATCGACGGATCCGCGTCGAGCAACCAGTCGATGACAGTCATGGCACTACCCGGCGCCGCCGCCCATCCCGGTCGTACCGTCGGACATGACGGACGAGATCATGCCGAAGACGTTGTTGTCGGGGTCCAGCAGGTATCCCACGCGACCGACGCCCTGGGTAGTCCTCCGCCGCGAGTGCCTCCGTGCCACCGAGCTCGATGCCGCGACGCATCAATGAGTCGACGTCATCGACGCCGATGACGATGTTGCAGCCCACGACCGGTGCGCCGATCTCGGGCTTCGGGCCTTGACGCGGGACCAGGCCGCCGTTGATCCCGTGACCGGCTGTGCCGGCGACGTTGCCGATGGCCCCTTCGCCGGTCGCGATCGGCCAGTACGGCGTGTCGCCCCATTGCGTGAACCGCCAGCCGAGGAGCTCCGTGTAGAAGTCGATCAGCCGTTGCGGCTCCGACGCGTGGATCTCGAAATGGACGACCAGATTGGCCATGGGACGCCTCCTCGTCTCTTCGGATCTCTCTTGGCGAGAGTATGCCCGGACCACATGCCCGCGGCGATCAGCCCCGTGTCTTGTCTGCGTCGATGATCCGCCGGGTGACCGTCTCGGCGGACTCGAATGCACCCTCGATCCACCCCTGGGCCCGCGAGAACGTCTCGCCGGCGATGTGGATCGGCAGGGCCGGGTCCGGCTGGACGGCCGCCGCCATCACGTCGTCGGACATGGCGCCCGCTCGCCAGAAGGTCCAGCCGATCTCGAGCGGGTCCGAGCCCCAATGCATGAATGCGGTGCCGACGGGTTCCGGGATCCGCGCGACTTCAGGATGGAACGCGGCCAGTGAGGCCTTCAGCGCCTCGAGCATCCCGCTGGGGGCCGGCCCGCCGTTCGAGACGCCGTTCGCCAGCTCGACCCATGGCACGACATGGCGGCCGTCGGTGTACGCCCCGATGATCGCGGCGGGCGCGTCGGGCCGGCTGTCGAAATAGAAGACCTTCCGATTCGGCAGGTCCGTGGTCGTCCGGATCCCTTCGATCCCGCCGACCACGCCGCGCCACCACGGCCGCCTGTACCAGGCGTACAGCTTCGTCGCGGGGAAGCCCTCCACGGAGGCAAGCAGGCGTCGCCACACGGGTGAGGCGATGACCGGTGACGCATCGGACAGTGCGGACAGGGCCGGGACGGGCATCGTCAGCACGACCCGACGCGCACGCAGGGTGTCGCCCGCGAACCGGAGGAGGACGCCGTCGCCGTCGACCTCGAGACGCTCGAGCTCATGGCCGAGCAGGACTGTCCCACCCGCCTCCTCGAACCGTTGGACGAGCGCCTTCGGGATCTCATCCATCCCACCGATGGGCACGCGGGCCTCGGCGGTGGGGTCACCGCCGCCAAGGAGGTACTGGATCGCGTCTCCGGCGTTGAATGGCCGGAAGCCGGAGTCATAGCCGAACGAATCGGACATGAAGCGGTGCCCTTCCGGGGATCGGACCGCCGCGATCGCGTCGCCGATCGACCACTCGGTCACGGCCCGGTCTCGATACCGGTGCCCGGCGCGGATGCGCGTCCACCCGGCCTCGTCCAGGCGATCCGCACCGGAAACGATCGTCCGAAACGCCTCCAGCGTCAGATCGACCGCCGACCGATGACGCTCGCCCTCGGGGAGGTCGTAGCCCTCCCCGGCGGACGGATCCGTCGGACCCGAACCGAGGTGACCTCGCAGGAACGAACGCTCGGGGCCGTGGATGACGTCGAACGGTCGCGACTCGAGACCCAGCGCCGACATCGCCGCCACGACCCGCCGATGGCTGGTCAAGTAGCGCATGCCGCCCAGCTCGATCGGGTGCTCGACGCCCGGGACCGACTTCGACCAGACGCGACCACCGATCCGCCTCGATCGTTCGATGAGGGCGACGGACCAGTCCGGCCGAGCGGCGACGATCGCCGCCGCGATCGAGGTTCCGGCGACACCTGCTCCGATGATGGCGAGATCGTAGGCCTGCGGTCGCTCGCGAGACGGTGTCTGTCGGCCCGTCATCGCGGCAGTATGACCGGAGAGCGTCTCCGGATCGTCAGCCGTTGGACGCGCTCGAACCTCAGGCCGCGGCCTCGACGACCGTTCCTGCGTCGGCGCGGGCGGCTTCGACCATGATCGTCGCCAGCGTTTCGTACGCCGTCGCCCAGGCGGCCCGGACATCGGGCCCGAACGCCTCGCCAAGCCCCTGCTCGAGCGTCCAGAGCAGCGCCTCGCCCACTGTCGTGTAGTGCTCCTCGCGGACGCCGTAGCCTGCATGGCGACGGCCGAGTGCCTGAACCGCCGGCACGATCTGATCGACCTTGTCGAGGCTCTTCACGACGACCGTCAGGGTCTGCATGAGGACCTTGCGCTGGGCATCCATATCGGTCCGCCGGAAGAGCCGCTCGATCGCCGGGTCGAGCTCGAACAGCCGGCCGTAGAACAGGCGAGCGGCCGTGTCGGCGATGGGCTCGACGGCTGTCCAACTGCTGCGGATCAGGCCGATGTCGGTCGGGGTCATCGAAGGCGCTCCTCGGTTCCGGGCGAGACGACGGCTGGGCCATCTCCGCGGGCCATCTTGGCCAGAACGCTCCTGATCGCGGCATCGTCAATGGTCGGGCGATGGCATGGACATTTGTCGATCCGGTCAGGCCGTACCGGGCTGATGTCCGCCGCCGATACTCACGCCATGCAGGGCGGCAACGAACGATGACATGGAGTCTTCGCACCCGGACGGTGGCTGCATTCGCATCGAGCAGCACCCTCGCGGCGTTCCGCGTTCCCGGCTACCCGGCTCTGTGGCTGAGCGGCATGGCCTCGGGATTCGCCCGGTCGGTCACCCAGGTGGCGATCGGCTGGATCACCCTCAGCGCGTCCGATTCGATCCTCGCGGTCGGGGCGGCGTTCGCGATCCGACTCGTCCCGGCATTGCTGCTCGGTATCCCGCTGGGCGGCCTCGTCGACCGGCATGACCGTCGGGCGACGCTCATCTTCGTCAATCTCGCGATGACCGTCCCCCTGCTGTGGGCCGCGGTCGTCGCTGCCAATGGGAACCTTGCCGTCTCGCAACTGCTCGTTTTGAGCCTCGTCCTCGGCGTGGCCGACACGCTCAGCGGAACGGCCACCCAGACCTACTCGTTCGATCTCGCCGGCGCCGGCGGGGCGACGAACGCCCTCGCCCTCGTCAACCTCGGCGTGTTCCTGGCCGGAGGTGTGGGATCGATCGCGAGCGGGGTCGCCATCGACCGGCTCGGCGTCGGCTCCCCGTTCATCCTGGCCGCCGCGGCTGCGATCATCGCCGCCGTCTGGCTCGTGATCGGTGGCGCGCGGGCGGGACGGGAACGACCGGAACCACATCTCGTCCCCAGCTTCTCGCGATCGATCACGCTCATCACGCGGAACCGAAGAGTTGCCTTGATCGCGCTGGTCGTCGTCATGACCGAGGTGTTCGGGTTCTCGAGCATCACCGTCTTCCCCACGTTCACACGCGACATCCTGGATTCGGACGCTGCCGGACTCGGTGCCCTCGGGACAGCAAGGAATATCGGCGCGATCGCGGTCCTGCTCCTCCTGGCCCGGGTCGGCGTGGCCCGGTCCCGCGGCGGACGCGCGATCGTGCTGACGATCGCCACGATGGGGCTTGGCCTCACGGCGTTCGCGCTGAGCTCATCCTTCGCGCTGTCGTTCGCGGTGCTCGTTCTCGTGGGCGGTGCGATGGCGGGCTCCGACACGTTGAGCCAGACGCTTCTCCAGCGGAACGTGGAGGACACCGAGCGCGGCTCGGCCGGCGGCATCTGGTTCTTCGCGATCGGCTTCGGTCCCCTCGGCCTCGTCGGGCTGGGCGCGGCTGCGAACGCCATCGGCGCCCCGGCGGCCCTCGCGATCAGCGGCATCCTCCTCGCCGCCTTCGCGGTCGGACTGTCACGCGTCAGAGCGATCCACGAGCTCGTTTGATGAGGGGGGCACCTCGTTCGTGGCATGTAGTTGCGGGAGCAACTATCCAGCGGCTATACTGCGGTGATTGAGCGGTCCACCAATGGCCGCCGGCACGACGGACCAGCCGTCAAGGAACACGACACACCATGCAATTCGGCGTTTTCACGGTGGGCGACGTCACGCCCGACCCGACCACCGGGCAGACCGTCAGCGAGGAAGAGCGCATCCGGATCATGGTGACGGTCGCGCTCAAGGCGGAGGAGATCGGCCTCGATGTCTTCGCCACCGGCGAGCACCACAACGTGCCGTTCGTCCCCTCCTCCCCCACCACGCTGCTCGGCTACATCGCCGCGAAGACCGAGCGCCTGCAGCTCTCGACCGCGACGACGCTGATCACGACCAACGACCCGGTCAAGATCGCCGAGGACTACGCGATGCTCCAGCACCTGGCCGACGGCCGGGTCGACCTGATGATGGGCCGCGGCAACATGGGTCCGGTCTACCCGTGGTTCGGGCAGGACCTGCGCAACGCGATCCCGCTCGCGGTCGAGAACTACGACCTCCTCCGCCGCCTGTGGCGCGAGGACGTCGTGGACTGGGAGGGCCGGTTCCGGACGCCGCTGACGGGCTTCACCTCGACGCCGCGACCGCTCGATGGCGTGCCGCCGTTCGTCTGGCACGGCTCCATCCGCAGCCCGGAGATCGCCGAGCAGGCCGCGTTCTACGGCGACGGCTTCTTCCACAACAACATCTTCTGGCCGAGCAGCCACGTGAAGCGGAT
Organism: uncultured Chloroflexia bacterium; assembly: GCA_963776385.1. Taxonomy (GTDB): domain Bacteria; phylum Chloroflexota; class Limnocylindria; order Limnocylindrales; family CSP1-4; genus SPCO01. The sequence continues at coordinate 279,966 of CAVZME010000010.1, read as the reverse complement.
GGTCGAGCTCTATCGGCGCCGCTTCGAGCACTACGGCCACGGGCCGGCGGACCAGGCCATCGTGGGCCTCGGCGGGCACGTGTTCATGCGCAAGAACAGCCAGGATGCGATCCGCGAGTTCCGGCCGTACTTCGACCACGCGCCGGTCTACGGTGGCGCGATGTCGCTCGAGGACTACATGGCCCAGACGCCGATGACGATCGGCAGCCCGCAGCAGGTCATCGACCGGACGCTCGGCTTCCGCGAGTTCGTCGGCGACTACCAGCGACAGCTGTTCATCGCCGACCACGCCGGCCTCCCGCTCAAGACCGTGCTCGAGCAGATGGACATCCTGGGCTCGGAGGTCGTGCCGGTCCTGCGCCGCGAGTTCGAGGCGCTCCGTCCCGCGGACGTGCCGGCGGGCCCGCCGCTCCATCCGCGGGTCGTCGCCGCTCAGTCGGCTGGCGCGTCCGAGTCGCCGGCGGTGCTGGCGGAGACGCCGGCATGACCGCGCCGCGACGCCCGGTCGCTCGTCGTCGTGACGGCCGGCCTGTCCGAGCCATCGTCGAGTCGCCTGCTGGGCGACCGGCTTGCGGCCGCCGTGGAGCGCCACCTCCGCGAGGCCGGACTCGAACCTCGCCTGGAGGTCATCGAGCTGCGCGCAACACGCCATCGATCTCGCCAACCAGATGCTGACGGGCTTCCCGAGCCCGTCGCTCCAGGCGTGCCCTGGATGCGGTCCTGGCGGCGGATGGGGTCATCGCGGTCTCGCCGATCTTCAGCGGCTCGTACAACGGCCTGTTCAAGATGTTCTTCGATGCCATCGACCGCGATGGGTTCCGCGCCAAGCCGGTGCTCATCGCCGCGACCGGCGGCACGCCGCGGCATTCCCTCGCGATCGAGCACGCCATCCGCCCGCTGTTCGCCTACCTCCGGGCAGCCGTCGTCCCGACCGGCGTCTACGCCGCGACCGAGGACTGGGGCCAAGGGCGCGATGGCCGCAGATGGCAGCCTCGTCGGAGCGGATCGAGCGGGCCGCCACGGAGCTCGCGGCCGCGATGGCTTGGCCGTCATCGGTGCCACGTGATGGATTCGCAGATCCGGTGCCGTTCGAGGATCTGCTCCGGAGCTGAACGGGGTGACCAGCCGGGGCGGAGGGAATGTGCGGGCAGACCGCAACCCACTTGACGAACCCGTCGTACAACCGTATGGTTGTATCAATGACCGCCACATTCGATCCCGATACGGTCTTCGCCGCCCTGGCCGACGCTACCCGACGTGACATCGTGCTGCGTGCGCTGGATGGTCGCGAAGGGGTCGCCGAACTCGCCGGCCACTACCCGATGAGCTTCGCGGCGGTCCAGAAGCATGTCGCGGTGCTCGAGCGCGCTGGGCTCGTGTCGAAGCAACGGAACGGCCGTCGCAAGGTGGTGCAGACCAACATGGAAGCGCTCCGCCTGGCACGCGGCCTGCTCGACCAGTACGAAGCCCTGTGGCGCGGCCGCATCGATCGGATGACCGACCTCATCACCAGCAGCAAGGAGGAACGCCCATGACTGTCACGTCCGTCCGCAAGGACCCTGACGCCCTGACCATGATCCTGACCGCCGAGTTCGATGCCCCGCCGACGCGCATCTGGGAGCTGTGGGCCGATCCCCGCCAGCTCGAACGATGGTGGGGTCCGCCGACCTACCCGGCCACGTTCACGACCCACGACCTGGCCCCCGGGAGTCATGTCGAGTACCACATGACGGGGCCGAGCGGCGACCAGCCGCGGGGCTTCTGGGACATCGTTGAGGCCGAGCCCCCGCGTCGACTCGTCTTCCTCGACGGGTTCGCGCATGACGACGGCACGCCGAACGAGGATTTCCCGCGCAATGAGGGCACGGTGACGATCGAGCCGATCGGATCCGGCCGGACGCGCATGTCGATCGACTTCCACTTCCAGAGCACGACCGCGATGGAGCTCTACCTCGGCATGGGCATGGAGGAAGGTCTCACGGGGGCGGTCGGCCAGGTCGACGCCATCTTGTCGGAAGGAGTCGCAGCATGACCACGATGACCGAACCAACGACCAAGACCCTGGAGGTTCCCGGGGTCGTCCTGACCTACGACGTCCGGCGGGCAGCCTCGCCGACCGCCCCGGTCCTGCTCATGATCGGGTCGCCCATGGGTGCCGGCGGGTTCGGCACGCTGGCCGGCCACTTCACCGATCGCACGGTGGTGACATATGACCCGCGCGGTGTCGAGCGCAGCGTGAAGGCCGATCCCTCCAGCCTCTCGACGCCCGCGCAACACGCCGACGACCTGCATCGCATCATCGCCGACCTCGACGAGGGGCCGGTCGACCTGTTCGCCAGCAGCGGTGGCGCGGTCAACGCGCTCGCCCTCGTCTCGGAGCATCCGGAGGACGTTCGCACGCTCGTCGCGCACGAACCGCCGCTCGCGGCGATCCTGCCCGACCGCGAGGGTGCGATGGCGTTCACCCAGGCGATCAGTGACACCTACGAGCGGAGTGGTTTCGGCCCCGCCATGGCGCAGTTCATCCTGGCGGTGGGTCACCGGGGGCCGATCACCGCGGAATTCGCGAGCCAGCCGCCGCCGGATCCGGCGATGTTCGGTCTGCCCGCCGAGGACGACGGCAACCGCACCGATGCGCTCCTTCATCAGAACATCGTGACCTGCACGCACTACCAGCCCGACTTCGAGGCGCTGCGAGCGGCATCGACCAAGATCATCCTGGCCGCCGGCATCGAATCCGAAGGCCAGATGGCGTCCCGTGGTGCGTACGCTGCCGCCGAGCGTCTCGGGACCACGGTGGTGAGCTTTCCAAGCGATCACGGTGGGTTCCTCGGCGGCGAGTACGGCCAGGCCGGCGACCCCGACGCCTTCGCCGCCAAGCTGCGCGAGGTCCTCGTCACGCGCGTGTTGTGGAGCTAGACGGCCTCGCGCCGGACCCCGGTCTGCTCGTCGCGGGCCGGGGTCGCTGCGCCGCCGCTGGATGGGTCCTGCGCCGGCTCGCCACTTGACGTAGCCCGTCATCGAGGAAGTACCCTGCCGCACAGCCGGGGGCGCAGCGTCCAGTGGAGGGGATCCGATGCGGTCGGTCGTTCGTTCCATTCACCTTGTGGTCGCGTGGCTGCTCGTCGCGGGCCTTCTCACACAGATCTTCCTGGCCGGTCTGGGCGTCTTCCGCGGACCGGAGAACTTCGCGACGCACCGCGACTTCGGGTACACGCTCGAACTGCTGCCGCTCGTCCTGCTCGTCCTCGGGTTGATCGCCGGACTCGGTCGCCGGGCGGCGCTGCTGGCGGCCGGCATCTTCGGCCTCTTCCTGCTCCAGTCGGTCTTCGTCGGGCTGCGCGAGAGCAACCCGGAGGTCGCCGCCCTCCATCCGGTGAACGGCTTCCTCATCACCTTCCTTGCGATCGTCCTGGCGCGCGACGCGTGGCTCGCGCGACGGGCCGCGATCGACGAAGGGACTGCGACGGCGTCCTAGCGGACGACGAGCCGGCAGCTCGTCAGCGTGAGTCCGGGGGATCCGGTGCAAGGGCCTACTCGATGCCTCGGTCGAGGGCGTGGCCAGACAACGGCTTCGGGCGCGCGAAATCCGAGCTTTTGAGCGGAGGAGAGCCCTACCGCGTCCCTCCCGGGGCGGCCGCGACAGGACGGTGCAATGACGGGATACGGACGGCGGGAACGAGCCCGAGGACCAGCACCAGGCTGACCAGGATCAGCCCGAACCCGAGCAGGAGGCCCACGCCGACCGGCTCGGCGAGGACGAGCGAACCCCAGCGTGATGGCGAACGCCGGAACGATGAAGGTCACGGTGCTCGCCGCGGTCGGGGTCGTTCGGCGCAGCACCCGGAAGAAGATGGGCCAGGCGACAGCGGTCGACAGGACGCCGACGGCGAGCAGTGAGAGCGCCCCGTCGAGGGCGAGTGCGCCTGGGGGACCCGACAGGAGCGCGACCGGCAGTGCGACCAGCGCGCCCGCCGTCACCATCCCGGTCGCAAGCTCGAGCGGCGCGACGTCGGACAGCCGCGCACGGGCGAAGTTGCCGGCGACGGCATAGCTGGCGGGCGCCCCGAGCCCGGCAGCCACCGCGAGGATCGTCGTCACCCCCGGCTCGAGCGGTGACCACCCGACGAGCGTGATCACGGCGACGACACCGACCGCGAGCCCGGCCACGACCCGACCGGAGATGCGCTGTCCCATGAACGCGACCGCGATCGCGGCGGTGAAGAGCGGTGTCGCCGCATTCAAGAGCGAGGTGAAACCCGCCGGCAGTGTCACGGTCGCGATGGCGATCAAGGTGAATGGGACCGCCGAGAACAAGGCCCCGACGATCAGGAACGTCGACACACGGCCGCGCGCGACACGCACCGTCGCCGGACCGGCCACGAGGAGCAGGACCCCGGCCCCGATCGCGAGTCGGATCTCAGCCGCCCAGGCGGGTCCGACCTCCGGTGCGGCGATCCGCAGGAAAAGGAACGCTGCCCCCCACACGGCTCCGAGGAACAAGAGGGAGAGAAGGTCGATGATCGAAAGCGGGCGCCGGGCCGGGCCGGTCGGGGGTGGTGTCATCCGTCGATCGTGGCCCGACCTCGCGGCGACTGCCATCGACGTCGGTCGTGTTTCTCATCGTCATTCGACGGTATCGCGGATCGATGGAGTCCCACCTCCTGGCGCCCGGTCGTAGACGACGACCCGCCAGAAGAACGTGCCCGTCTCGGCCCGAGGCCGAAGACCGTTCGCCGCCGCGAGGGCATCGACCCGGGCATTCGGGTGCACAAACGCGCGATAGGCCTTCCGGCGGAGGCGGAGCGTCAGGTTGAGGAGCCCGAGAACGGCCCGTGTCACCCACCTGTCTCGCGGAAGGACGAGCCCATAGACGCTCCGGGCTCGCGCCGATGACAGCGCGACGAGCGCGTCGGCATCCGGGTAGCAGCAGATCACCCGGTGCAAGGTCACGATATCCGCGGCGTCGGTCTCATCTGCCCGTCGGACGAAGTCGCCATCCACGATGTCCATCGCACCGAGCAGTCCGGCCGTGCGGGCTTCATCGCGCGCGACCTCGAGATAGGCAGGCGAGGCATCGACGAGGCGAGCGTGACGTGCTCCGGCCTTCAGCAGTTCCTGGTCGATGACACCGATGCCACCGCCGACGTCGAGGACCGTGGAGCCTTCGATGCCATATGGCCGGATCAGGTCCAGCAACATCCGGGTCGTCCGATCCGGTCCCATGCGACGGTACTCGTCGCGATCGCGTTCGGCCGTCCGGCGGTCGAACATCCAGGCGAGCCCATCGCACTCGCAGGCATCCATCACGGAAGCCTAGTCGACATCCGTGCGGCCGGCGTCGCGGTCTAGACTGGCGGCCATGCCGGTTCGCCGAAGTCGCAGTGGCCGAGCGTTCGCCGCGTTCCACGCGCTGGTCGCGCCACGACGTTCTCGCACGAGAGACCCGGGGATCACCTGATGGAGCTCGGCGTCCACGTCCCGCAGATCGGCTTCGAGGACGAGCCGCTGACGATGGACCGCGTGTTCGCCGTGGCGAGCGCCGCCGAACGCCTCGGGTTCGGGACGATCACCGCCAACGACCACCTCGTGTACGGACGCCCGTGGCTGGACGGTCCGTCGGCCCTGGCCGCGATCGTTCAGGTCGCTCCGAGCGTGCGCCTGATGACGAGCGTGGCTCTCCCGGTCGTCCGCGGGCCCTTCGCGCTGGCCAAGGCGCTCGGCGCGATCGACCTGCTGTCCGGCGGCCGAGTCGACGCCGGACTCGGGCCGGGCTCGTCGGAGGCGGACTACGCACTGGCGGACATCCCGTTCGCCGAGCGCTGGGCACGCTTCGATGAAGCGGTCGCGGCGATCCGCGCCGTCTGGGACCCGGACGGGCCGCCGTTCGTCGGGCGCTTCTACGACACGACCGGTGTCCGGATCCTGCCGCTGCCGGCGCAGCCGAAGGGCCCGAGGATCTGGATCGGGAGCTGGGGTTCGGCGGCGGGCCTGCGACGCGTGGCGCGACTGGCCGACGGCTGGCTCGCCTCCGGGTACAACACGACGCCCGAGAGCTTCGTCGCGTCGCTCGCGATGCTGAGCGGCATGCTCGAAGCGGAGAGGCGGGATCCGTCGGACTTCCCGACGACGTTGGCGACCACCTGGACCTACGTGACCGAGGATGACGCGCGGGCCAAGGAGATGCTCGAACGCGTGGCCCGAATGGTCCGTCGGCCGGTCGACGAGCTTGCCGATCGCCTCCCGATCGGATCGGCGGCGGCGTGCCTGGACCTGTTCGGACGGTACCGCGACGTCGGTCTCGGACGCCTCCTCGTCTGGCCGATCCAGGATGAGGTCGAGCAGCTCGAGCTGATCGCTCGGGAGATCGTGCCGTTCCTGTGACCGTGGACGAACCTAGCGCCTCGTTGCGCCCTCGCGCGCCCTCTCGAATCCCGCGAGGCTCTGCTCGACCATCGCGTCGCTGGCCGTCAACGAGATACGGAACCAGCCCGGCACCTCGACGACGGTCCCCGGAAGGATGAGGACACCTTCCTCGGCGAGCATGTTCCCGAACGCCTCGTCGTCGTCGATCGGGCTGCGGGCCATGACGTAGAACGTGCCTTCGGGCATCGTCGTCTCGTAGCCGATGTCCCGGAGCGCCCCGACGAGGCGGTCTCGCCGTCGCTGGAGGGCGCTCACATCGATCGACAACTTCTCCAGGTCATCGAGGGAGTGCTGCAGGAGGGCGTTCGGGAAGAGGAATCCGCCGGCAAGCTGGGCGACGATGACCCGCTGGCGGAGTGCCTCGCGATCGGGCATGGTCGGCGGCACGGTGAGATACCCCACACGCATCCCGGGGGCGAGCAGCGTCTTCCCGTACGAGTACGTCGTGATCGTGTTCGGGATAGACCTCGGACGGGCTGTGGAACTCCCGACCGTCGAAGACGATCCGGTTGTACGGCTCGTCCGAGACGAGATGGACGGCGCGGCCGTTCCGGATCGACGCGTCATCGAGGACAGCCGCGAGGGCACGCAGATCCGAGAGCGGGTACACCCGACCGCTCGGGTTGTGCGGAGAGTTGAGCAGGACTGCGCGGGTCCGCGGCGTGATGGCCGCCGCGATCGTCGCTGGATCGAGGTCGAACGACGGCGGCTGGAGCGGGACACGCACCGGCACCCCGCCGGCGGCGCGGATGAGGAGCTCGTAGAAGAACCACGGAGGCGACAGGAAGACCACCTCGTCACCGGGTTCGAGGATCGCCCGGAACGCGACGGCGAGGGCCGCGAAGCCACCATTGGTCATCGCCACGTCGGCCGGATCCCAGTCGAGACCCGTCCGAGCCGTGAGACTGCGGGCGACCACGCGCCTGGGACGCGGGTTCGCTCAGTTTGTAGGCGAACCAGTCTGGGTTCTGAGGCTCCAGGTGCGCCCGGAGCGCGGCGACATAGCCGGAGAGGGGCATCTCCTGCGGGTTGCCGACCGCGAAGTTGGCCACACCCGGCGTCCCGTTGCGTGCCCAGATCGGCCCGTCGAAGAAGCGCAGGAACGGCGCGATCGAATCACGCAGGTCGGTCATGGTCGCTGGTGCGGTCATCATCTCGTGCCCTCTCGTGGTGTCGTCCCGCCAATCGTACCGAGCGTCAGACCGTGATGATGACCTTCCCCCTGGCATCGCCGCCGTCCGCGTACCGCAGAGCCTCGACCAGCTCATCGAGTGGATATCGCCGATCGATGACCGGCCGGACGGTCCCCGCAGCGATCATCCTTGCCAGCGTCGCGATGTCCTCCGCCTTGAACGGCTTCCACCAGAGCATCAGGCCCATGCGCTTGCTCGTCGCAAGCGAGATGACCGGACCGAGCAGCATGGCTGCGGCGATCGGTCGGCCTTCGCCGCCGAGGGTCACGTAGATGCCCTTCGGCCGGAGCGCCCGGCGGATCCGCATGATCGGATGGTGCGAGTCGGTGTCGACGATCCAGTCGTAGCGCTCGCCGGTGCTGGTGTAGTCGACCGTCGTGTAGTCGAGGACATGGTCGGCGCCGAGGGAGCGGACGAACTCGATCTTCGCCGGACTGCAGACCCCGGTGACCTCGGCCCCCAGAGCCTTCGCGATCTGGACGGCGAACGGACCGACGTTGCCCGAGGCGCCGTCGATGAGGACCTTGTCGCCTGGCTGGACCGTCCGACCGTTGCGGGTGCGCAGTGCCTGGATGGCCAGGATCGCGGAATGCGGCAGCGTTGCTGCGTCCTCGAAGGTCATGCCTTCGGGGACCGGCAGGAACGCCTTCTCAGGTGCGGCGACGTACTCCGCGAAGGCGCCCGATCCGAACGGGTACAGGTCGGCGAAGACCCTGTCGCCGGGCGTGAAGCGAGTGACCCCGGCGCCGACCGATTCGACGACGCCGGCAACGTCGATGCCGAGTCGCTTGTTCCGCGGTCGGCGCAGACCCAGGAACAGTCGCGAGAACTGCGGTCTCGGCTCGATCCCGTCGAAGTCCGCACGGTTGACGGACGCCGCCCGGACGCGGACCAGGACCTGATCGCCTGTCGGTTCAGGACGGTCGATGTCTCGCAGCTCGACGACGTCGAGCGACCCGTATGCATCTCGGACGGCGGCCTTCACGGCGACTCCTCTCGATCCGGAGCGGCGTCATCCGGTATGGCGCCAGGGTCGGTCTCCGGGTGGTCGGCCCGATAGGCCGCGAGGTCCTGCTTCGCCTTGCGGTCGAAGAACGGGATGAGGAACGGCAGCATGACCAGCCCGGCGACGAACAGCGCTGCCAGCAGGATGATCAGGTCGTTCGACGTGCCCGGCAGGATGGCGGTCATGACCTGGACGGTCACGGCATAGCCGATGGCACCGGCCGGGAACGACAGGAGGAGCAGGATCGTGGGGAGGTGGCGCACGCTGGACTAGTATCGGGCCATGGCGAAGGTTCTGATCACCGGGATGTCGGGGAGATCGATGCGGCCGCGTCCGTCGAGGAGATCGCCGACGAGCTCGAGGCCCTGGCGAGCGCCTGCGACTAGCCCTGGTCGGCGCGCCAATGCGCCGGCGCCTGGCCAAAGGCGCGCTTGAAGGCCCGGCTGAATGCCTCCTCCGAGGTGTACCCGACGGTCAGGGCGATCTCCCCTACCCCGGCGTCGGTCGTCCGCAGCAGGCCGGAGGCGAGGTTGAGCCGCCATTCGGTCAGATAGCGGATCGGCGGCCGCCCGAGGAGCCGGACGAAGCCATCGACGAGGACGGTCCGGGACGCAGCGACGGCCCGAGCCAACTCGGCCACGCTCCAGTCGCGGGCTGGCTCGGCGTGCAGCAGCGCCAACGCCTTTCCGACCACCGGATCACGCAGAGCCGCCAGCCAGCCTGTCAGGTCCGCATCGTGACGCTCGTTGAGATACAGGCGAAGGACTTCAGTGAAGAGCGATTCGGCGAGCCGCTGCCCGGAGCCGGGTCCGTCCGCGAAAGCCGTGGAGGGATCGGTCAGCGCATATTCGACACTGGCCGTGACCCAGGCGGCTGCCGGCCCGTCCGGCCGCACGATGAACAGCGACGGAAGAGCGCGCAGGACCGGATCGAACAGGACTGCGTCGCCGCGCAGGTAGCCGCAGACGACCTTCGTCTCCTCGCCCTCGCCGCCGTACTCGAGGTGCGGCAATTCGGTCCATGGGCGTGGCGGCAACAACGTCGCGATGGAGACCGGGTCGGCGTTCTCGTCGGACCCGAAGGCATGGGCGTCCCCGTACGGCATGACGATGACGTCGCCCCGAGACACGCGGTGGCGCACGCCGTCACCCATCGCGACCCAGCAATGGCCGTCAGCCACGATGTGGAACATCACGAGGCTCCCGGTGCCCGGCGGCAGGGCATCCTTCAATTCCGTGGTCGGGGGCGACGTGTACGACCACGGAGCACGGAAATCCGACCGGAAGAAGATCGCACCGTTGAGACGGATCAGGTCGAGCACCCGTGGGACGACCGCGAACGGGTCCGCGACGGCGGGATCCGGTGTCTCGGTCAAGTCGGACGGCTTCCTGATCATGGTGCTCATCGTGTCACCGACGGACAGTACGAGTTGTCCGCGAGCGCCGCGGATCCGCGACAGCGACCTGTCACCGATGATCGATCCGATGATCGACGAGGAGCAACCGATGAAGCGATTCATCGACGTCCACGAAGGATTTCGTGGGCGTCAGCCAGACCCAGTTCGAGGCCGCCCATCAGGCGGATCTCGACATCCAGGCCGAAGAGAGCGTCAGCTACGACCAGGCGTGGCTCGACCCGGTCAGCGGCAAGGCGTTCTGCCTGATCACCGCCCCGAGCAGGGAGGCGGCCATCCGCGTCCATGAGCGAGCGGGCCACCCGACCGAGGAGGTGTACGAGCTGCCCATCGCCGTGTGATGGACCGCGCTGGGGCGCCGGTCGCTCACGCGGCCGGCGCTCTACCGCTGTCGCGCGATCTGGGCGAGCAGGTCATCGAGGACGTCGATCCTGGCCTGGATCGCAGCTGGCTCACCGTCCATGCTGGCGCGTCGCTCGCCGTAGACGGAGAGCTGCGTCTGGACCCGGCGCAGGTCCGACAGCTCGCTCGCCTTCATCTTGAGGAGCAAACGCTCGACCACGACGGCAGCGTCACCGTCGAGGGCGAGAGTGACAGGAGCGCTTTCGGGCATCGCGGCATCCTACCCTGCCGACATCGGACCGTTCGGCACTGACCTCACCACTCGCCACAGAGGAGGATTTGGACGAGGAGGCAGGACCCATGCGCAGGATCATCGTCGCGTCTGCAACGCTCATCGGGCTGGGTGCGGGAGCTGCGATCGCCTGGCACCGCGATCCGAGGATCGGCAGCGGCTTCGCCAACACGGTCGTGAATCCGTGGCTGCTCGATCGCGGACTGGCCGGCGCTGGAGGCTCGGAGCTGGGAACGCTCGAGCACGTCGGCCGCACGTCGGGCATCCGTCGTCTGACGCCGGTCCACCCGGAGCCGACAGCCGAGGGATTCCGGATCATGGTGCCACTCGGCGAGCACTCCGAATGGGCGCGTAATGTCCTCGCAGCCGACCACTGCCGCCTCGGATGGCACGACACGATCTACGACCTCGACGAGCCCGCGATGATCCCGGCCACCGAGGCCAAGGACCTGCCGCGAGCCGTCCAGGGCACGATGGCCGCGCTCGGATTCGAGTATCTCCAGCTGCGAACGTTCGCCAAGAGGCCGGGAACGCTCGATCCGGCGACGGCCGCGAAGCCGTCCGACAAGCTCGAGCTGACCACCGCCTGACACCTCCGTCAGGACTTCGGGTCCGGCCGATGAGCGTCGGGTACCATTCGGCCGGAACGCCGGACCTCGAATGAACGGAGCCCGTCATCGAGTCGAACAGCATCCCCATCGCCCCGCTTGACGGAGAGCGTTTCTGGCGGGCGGTGCGTGACTCGGTCGTGCAGGCGGTCGTCGTCGACGAGGAGGTCATCCGCCTCCTCCTGGTGGCGGTCCTGGCCCACGGTCATGCGCTGATCGAGGACGTTCCGGGTGTCGGCAAGACCCTGCTGGCGCGGGCGTTCAGCCGGACGCTCGGGATGGACTTCTCGCGGGTCCAGGGAACGCCCGACCTGCTGCCGGGCGACGTCCTCGGGGCAAGCATCCTCGAGGGTCCCGGCTTTCGATTCATCCCCGGCCCGGTGTTCAGCAACGTCCTTCTTGTCGACGAGATCAACCGGGCGACGCCGCGGACACAATCGGCCCTGCTCGAGGCGATGGAGGAAGGCCAGGTGTCGATCGAGGGAGAGACGCGTGTCCTGCCCGACCCGTTCCTCGTGCTCGCGACCGAGAACCCGATCGAACTCGAGGGCACGTTCGCGCTGCCGGAGGCCCAGCTCGACCGATTCCTCGTCCGGATCCGGCTCGGCTACCCGGACCGCGACGGTGAAGGCCGGATCGCACGGCGCTATCGCGCGAGTGCCGAGCCGCTCGAGGCTGTGACGCTGGTCGCGTCGCCCGGGCAGCTTCTGGCGATGCGCGACGCGGTCCGATCGGTCGAGGTGAGCGGTCCGGTCGAGGACTACATCGTCGACGTCGTCCGTGAGACGCGAGCCCGCCCGGAGATCCGCCTCGGTGGCAGCCCGCGGTCCAGCATGGCGCTCTACCGTGCGACACAGGCATGGGCGTTCCTCGCCGGACGCGACTTCGCCCTGCCCGACGACGTCAAGGCGCTCGTCCCGGCCGTGCTGGCACACCGCCTCGTGCTCGACATCGACCGCCAGCTTCGCGGAGCGACCGGCGATGACGTGATCGAGGCGGTCCTCGCATCCGTCGCGGCCCCTCCCGTCGGAGACATGGCCCAGGAACCGAGAGCCTGATCCATGGGCGTCGGCGCGGGCTTCGCCCTCTTCCTCATCGCGGCCGGCGCGGTCCTCGGAGCCGGCGGGTTGGTGCTCGCCGGCGTCCTGGCAGGATTGGTCGTCGTGGTGCAGTCGATCTGGTCCCGATACGGGCTGCGCGAACTCGAGTACGAGCGCCATCTCTCCGCCCGCCGCGTGCCCTGGGGCGAGCGGATCGAGCTCGACCTCGTCGTCCGCAACGCGAAGGCCCTGCCCCTGCCCTGGCTGCAGATCGACGACCTCGTCAGCCACGGCGCCGACATCGCGGACCACCACCTGACTGAGTCGGCCCAGCGAGACGTCGACGTGCTGCGCGGGACATGGAGCGTCGGCTGGTTCGAGCGCGTCACGCGGCGGCTCCAGATCGTCGGCTCGCGGCGAGGCACCTACCGGTTCTCATCAGCCGAGCTTCGGGTGGCGGACATCTTCGCCCGCACGACTCGTGGCGAGGAACGTCCGATCTCGACGACCTACCGGGTGATCCCAAGGATGGTGTCGGTGCGGTCGACCGTCGCCCGGAGCCCGTCGGTCGGGGCAACCAGGGCGGCCAACGGTCTGTTCGAGGAACCGTCGCTCTTCGCCGGCGTGCGCCCGTACCAGCCGGGCGACCCGATGCGCCGGATCCACTGGAAGGCGACGGCACGCGTGGGTCGCCCCGTGAGCCGCCGCTACGACCCCGGGCGCGAGCGCGAGGTCCTGCTCGCCCTGGACATGCAGACCATGCCCGATGCCTGGTGGATGCTGAACTGGGATGACGATCTCGTCGAGGGCCTCTGTGTGGCGACGCTATCGCTGACTCGAGCGTTCCTGCTGGATGGCACCGCGGTCGGCCTGGCCGTGAATGCGTTCAGCGACCGTCCACAGCGAACGGTCTACCTGCCACCGGCGGCCGCGCTCAGCCAGGTCGGCGTCATCGCCGACCTGCTCGCCGACCTCAGCCCGTATGCCTCCGTCCCGTTCGAACAGCTGCTCGCCGACGCCACCCGACGGGCGCCGTCGGGCTGTTCCGTGGTGGCCATCAGCGCGAGGGATCCGATCGGATTCGCGTCGGTCCTGCGCCGGCTCAACGCCCAGGGCTTCGTCGCGAGCCACGCAGCGTTCGGACCCGACGCGGAGAGGTGGTCCGCCCGTGCGCGGGCCTACGGCCTTCACAGCGTCGGGTATCGCCTCGTTCCCGACTGGCAGACCGCGGATGCGCTCGACCGTATCGCCTGAGGGAGCCCTCGCCGTCCTGGCGGCCTGCTCGCTCGAGGCGGCCTGGCTCATGCTCGTCTATACCCTCGTCGGCAGCCTGACCGAAGGCGGCCCGGTGCCGCTGACGCTCGTCACCTTCGCCGCGGCAGTCCTCGTGGGCCTGGGATACGCCCGCTGGGCGGCGCGGGACGAACGACGACCCTATCGCACGCCGCTGGCGATCCTCGTGGTCGCCGCCGCGCTCATCGGCTGGCTGCTCCCTCTGGGCTCGGACGCCGCTCACCTCTTCGATTCCCCGATGGCGGTCCTCGAGATGCACCCAGGAGGGATCCTGCTTGGCCTTGCCGTGATCCGTGGCACGGCGCACGTCAAGCCGGACGATGACGAGCGGATCGCCGAGGTGGCGCTCGGACCGGGTCTTGCCGGGATCGCCGCGATCTGGGCGGCCCTCACCCTGAGCAACGGGACGCACGAACCATCGACCGTGGACGCTGCGTTCACCGCGACGGTCGCGTTCGTCACCGCCGGCTTGCTCAGCATGGGTCTGGCCCGGCTGGCCGACCTGCGTGACGCCGGCGAGGTCGGGGCAGATCGTCGCTCCTGGGTGGGTGTGCTCGTCGGCGTCCTGGCCCTGATGCTGGCGGTTGCCATGCCGCTCGCGCTCATCCTCGGCGTCCCGGTCGACCAGGCCATCCGCGGAGCGCTCGGGCCGATCGGTGATGTCCTCGCCCCGATCGTGAGCGTCCTCCTGCTGCCATTCGCGCTCCTCGGAGCCATGTTCGTCACGTTGATCAATGCCCTTCAGACGGGCCCGTCGGCGCAGCCGGAGATCCCCGATATCGGCACGGGCCTCCTCGACCTCGGCTTCGTGCAGGGGGTCGGACCGTCCGGTGCCGAGGCCGTGATCCTCGGGCTTGTGCCGATCGTCGTCGCGGTCGTCGTGCTGTTCCTGCTCGTCCGGCGGTTCCTCGGCCAGCCCGTCCCAGGGAACGACGGCCACGAGATCCTCGAGATCCGCGAGACGGAGGGGCCGACCGGCGGGCTGCGGATCCACCTGCCTCACCTGCCGGCACCTCGTCGACGGCCTGTCCCACAGACTGCCAGCGAGGCCTATCTCGCGAGCCTCGACGTCCTCGCACCCCTGCCCGATCTGGCCCGGGCGGAATCCGAGACGCCGGCTGAGCATGCCCGTCGACTGCGCACCGATCCGATCGGGCCGACGCTCGGTCGCCTCGCAGCCGACTACTCCCTCGCGGAATTCGGGCACCGGACCCTGGCGGCGGCCGAACACCGACGCGCGGTCGAACGATGGCGGCGTCTTCGCACGATGCTCGAGCGGTAGGCCACTGCGGGCTCGCGACTTGCGCGGTCGCGAGCCCGCCCGGTCGCGTTAGAACTGAAGGCCGCTCAGATGAGCCGGGTCGATGGTGAAGTCATAGCTCGGCCCGGCCAGGGCCATGCCGAGGAAGGCCGTCGTCACCGCGATCACGGCAACGAGCGCGACGACGAGCAGCAGGACGCGGAAGAGATCCTCGGCCATGTGCCCGGCCACTGGCTGTTGGAGCACCATGATTTCGCCTCCGCGGGTCGACGACGTCGCCGGGCCAGAGTTTCAAACGTGGTTCGGCGACCCATCGAATCGCGTGTGCTGAATTTGTGGCTTCAACCCCTTCCGCGCAGACAAGACTACGCGCGGCCAGAAGCATCGCCAAGTGCCGAACGGCCGGATTCCCACTCAGCCACGGCCAGTCGAGTAAAGGGTCGGTGATGCTCGCTGGAGACGAAATGGAGGGTAGGACGCCGTCACGGCTGCATGGTCGCCCGATGTGCGTGGTGGGCGCCGCCTCGTAGCGTGTCGGCATGACCTCGACCACCCCCGGTCGAAGCAGAGGACACGAAACGGAGGCACTCGGAATGGCACATGCGGGCACACCGACCGATCTGGCGAAGCAGCCGGCGACGTCGACCACCAACGGGCTCTGGCAGGCCCTCCTGGCGGTGATCATGATCCTGGCCGTCGGCGCCGGGGTCGTGGTGATCTCCTCGAATCTGGCGGCGAACAAGGGCGCCCCCGCCCCGGCCGCCGACCATCGACTGGACCAGATCGAAGCCCAGCGCGGCACGGTCTCGATGGCGGGAGCGCCGTCCGCGGACGGCAGTTACGACCAGATCGAATCAACGTGGCGGAGCGTCTCGGACAGATCGAATCGAATCGTGGCGGAGCGCTCTCGGCTGGCGGAACGACCAAGCTTGGCGGCAATCCGGTGAACACCTACCCCAGGCGCATGGGCCATCGCGACGCACAGGTCACGCAGTAGTCACCAGCTCCAGCCTCCCACACGACGAGGGCCGGTCTCCTCCCGGCCCTCGTTTTCTGTATGGTCGCAAGATGCGGACCGTGGCGCCCTCACCTCACCCGGGCATGGGAGCGATCCCCCACCCGGGTGGAACCTCGTTCCGGGTCTGGGCGCCGCACGCCACGGCAGTGTTCGTGACGGGCGACTTCAACGCATGGGCCGCCGACGCCGACCCGATGGCGCGCGACGACGGTGGCGCCAGCGACACCTGGTCCGTCGACGTCGCCGATGTCAGCCCCGGCATGGAGTACCGATTCACCATCCGGACGCCCGACGGCGACCTGTCGAGGATCGATCCGTATGCACGCCTGGTCACGAACTCGGTCGGCAACGGCATCGTCTATGACCCGGCCAGCTTCGACTGGGGCGACGACCCGGTCGCGATGCCGAGTTGGGACGACCTCGTCATCTACGAGATGCATGTCGGGACCTTCGCGCCGTCGGGTGATCGCGCCGGGACGTTCGACGATGCCCGCCGGCGGTTGCGCTACCTCGACCACCTCGGCGTGTCGGCGATCCAGATCATGCCGCCACTCGAATTCGCCGGCGATATCTCGTGGGGCTACAACCCGGCCCACCTCTTCGCGATCGAGTCGACGTACGGCGGGCCGGATGCATTCAAGACCTTCGTCCGTGACGCACACGCGCGGGGCATCGCTGTCATCGTCGACGTGGTCTACAACCACCTCGGCCCGTCCGACCTCGATCTCTGGCGGTTCGACGGCTGGCCCGACGGTGACGGCGGCGGGATCTACTTCTACAACGATGACCGCGCGATCACGCCGTGGGGCGCGACCCGGCCGGACTACGGTCGCGGAGAAGTCCGGACGTTCCTGCGCGACAGCGCGATGACGTGGCTGGACGAGTTCCGTTGCGACGGACTTCGCTTCGACTCGACCGTCCACATCCGGACCCGGGAGGGCTACCCTGCCCTGCCCGGATCCGTCGCCTTGCCCGACGGCTGGTCGTTCCTGGCATGGATCAACGATGAGATCCGGGCGCGCCAGCCGTGGAAGATCACGATCGCCGAGGACCTCGAGGATGACCCCATCCTCACGACGCCCGACCGCCGAAGGCGGAGCCGGCTTCGACGCGCAGTGGGACGTCGGGTTCATTCGTCGGATCCGGCCACAGCTGCTGGCCCACGAGGATGCCGAGCGGGACATGGCGGCCATCGTGGCCGGGATCGTCGGTGAAGGTCGCGGCGAACCCCTTGCCCGGGTCATCTACACGGAGTCGCATGACGAGGTCGCGAACGGCCTGGTACGCATCCCGGAGGCGATCTCACCAGGCGATGCCGGTAGCTGGTTCGCCCGGAAGCGGGCGATGCTCGGCTCGGCACTCGTCCTGACATCGCCCGGGATCCCGATGCTGTTCCAGGGCCAGGAACTGCTCGAGGACGGGTTCTTCGACGACACCGTCCCGCTCGACTGGGACAAGACGAGCTCGAACCGGGGCGTCGTCACGCTCCATCGCGATCTCATCCGCCTGCGCCGCGATCGGGACGGCGTCACACGCGGGCTTCGTGGCCCGAACGTCGCGATCCTCCGCGCCGACCAGGACGCCAAGGTCCTGGTCATGCATCGCTGGAGGGATGGCGGGCCGCACGACGACACGATCGTCATCGCGAACCTCGCCGACCGGACGGTCGATGACATGCCGGTCGGGTTCCCGGCGGCGGGCCGGTGGACGGTGCGCTTCAATTCCGACGCGACGACCTACGGCGCGGACTTCGGCAGCCATGACACGTTCGACGTCGAGGCCGACGGTCCGGCCATCGACGGCTGTGCCCAGAGCGGTGTCGTCTCGCTGGGCCCGTACAGCGTCGTGATCTACTCCCGCGAGGACTGAGCCCGTCGCCGGCCCGATCTGTCACGCCGCCGATCTGCGTCTGCGCTATTCTTAGACCGACAGTCGGTTTATGAATTCGGCAGGAGCTCCACTCTCGTGGCACGAACAGTCAACGTCGAGGAACGAACGGTCCGGCGCGACGCATTCGTCGACGCCGCCTCTCAACGGATCCAGACGCAGGGCTACGCCGGGATGAGCATCCAGGATGTCCTCGATGACGTCGGTGTGTCGCGTGGAGCCTTCTACCACTACTTCGATTCGAAGGAGGCGCTGCTCGAAGCCGTCATCGAACGGATGGGCGACGCCGCGATCTCGGAGATGGCCGGGTCGCTCGACGATCAGGCGCTCACGGCGCCGCAGAAGTTCGACCTCGTCTTCGCCTCGATCGGCTCGTACAAGGCCGCTCGATACGATCTCGTCATGGCCATCCTCGACGTCTGGCTGTCCGACGAGAACGCCATCGTCCGCGAGAAGTTCCGACGGTACGTCGCCACGCGGATGACGCCCCTCCTGGCGTCGATCATCCGCCAGGGTGCACGCGAGGGATCGATGGCCGTGGACGACCCGAGTGACGCGGCGCAGGTCGTCGTCACCCTCATCCTCGGGGTCAACGAGCTCGCCGGCCACCTCTTCGTCGCATGCCGGGACGGGACGCGATCGATCGATTCCATGGTCGCCACGCTCGATGCCTATCGCCTGGGGATGGAACGCGTCCTCGGCCTGCGGGACGAATCCCTCCATCTCGTCGACGAAGCGACCCTGCGCTGGTGGTTCGAACAGACCGTGAAGGAGACCGGATGACGACCGTCATCGAGACAGACAAGCTGACCAAGTCCTATGGCTCCCATCGGGGGATCATCGAGCTCGACCTGCTGGTGCAGGAGGGCGAGGCCTTCGGCTTCCTCGGCCCCAACGGCGCCGGCAAGACGACGACCATCCGAACGCTGCTCGACCACCTCCGACCGACCTCGGGCCGGGCGCGGATCTTCGGCATCGACACGACCGTCGACCCGATGGCCATCCACGCGCGGCTCGGCTATCTGCCGGGCGAGTTCGTGCTGTACGACAAGCTGACCGGTGGCCAGACGATCGAGTACTTCGCGAACCTTCGTGGCGGCGTCGACGCGGCCTACCAGCAGGCGCTCGTTCGAGCGCCTGGATATCGATCCCAGTCGCAAGTTCCGGGAGTATTCGAAGGGCAACAAGCAGAAGATCGGGCTGGTCATCGCCCTCCAGCATCGGCCCGAGCTGCTCGTCCTCGACGAACCGACGTCCGGCCTCGACCCGCTCGTCCAGCAGACGTTCTACGAGATCATCCGCGAGGCCAAGGCGGAGGGCCGGACGATCTTCCTGTCCAGCCACATCCTGTCCGAGGTCGAGAAGACGTGCGACCGGGTCGGGATCATCCGGGACGGACAGCTCGCCCGCGTCGGCCGGGTCGAGGAACTGCGCGACCTGGCGCATCACCAGGTCGAGATCGTGTTCAAGGGCGAGGTCCCGCAGGCGGCGTTCGCAGCGCTGCCCGGCGTGGCCGACGTGCGCGTCGACGACCATACGATGCACCTTCGCGTGAGCGGGTCCATCACGCCGGTCATCCGGGCGGCTGCGTCATACGATCTCGCGGATTTCGTGAGTCGCGAACCGTCGCTCGAGGAGACGTTCCTCGCCGAATACGCGCGCGGACCGGTGGAGGTCGCCTGACATGGCAGCGACCACGACGATCCAGCCATCGGCCTTCCACCGTCTCTACGGGCTCGGCAGTGTCTTCGCCAAGACGCTGCGGGATTTGCGCCGAGCGACGATCGCAGTGGCGGTCACGATGAGCGTGCTGCTCATCGGGGTCACCCGAGCCGTGTCCCTCGAGTTCAACACGCCGGCATCGCGTGAAGGACTCGCCGCCATCGTCCGGTCCGTTCCCCCGATCCTGGCGGGCATGGCCGGGAAGCCGGTCAACATCGAGACGCTCGGTGGCTACGTCAACTACAAGTACGGGACGTTCTTCCCGATCGTCATCAGCCTGTGGTCGATCCTCGCCCTGTCCGGCACCCTCGCATCGGAAGCCCGCCGCGGCAGCCTCGATTTCGTTGCCGCCGAGTCGCTGACCCGACGACGCATCGCGCTCGAGAAGCTCTTCGGGCACATCGTGCCACTGACGTTCGCGGTCGTCGTCATCTTCCTGTCGACCGCATTCGTCGGGAACCAGTTCGCGGTCCTGCCCGGCGACGAGATCAGCGTCGGGATGGCCGCCGCCTATGCCGTCTGGCTCGAACTCCTGGCGCTCGCCGCCGGGACTCTGGCGTTCGCGGTCGCCCCGTTCCTCGGGCGCGGTGCCGCGGTCGGGATCGCCGGTGCAGTGATGTTCGCCGGGTTCTTCCTCAACGGCTACCGGGCGGCGATCCCCGGCCTTGAGCCGTTCGCCAATCTGACCTGGTTCGGATGGACGAGCGACCACCTGCCGCTGGCCGGTCGGTTCGACTGGGCACCCGTCGGGCTGGTGGCCGTCGTCGTCGTCATCTTCGCGGTGATCGGCGTCGAGGCGTTCGCCCGGCGCGACCTGGGCGCTACCAGCGCGATCCGGACCCCGTCCCTCCCTCACGCTTTGGCGGGCGTCCAGGGCCCCGTCGGACGAGCCGCCAGTGAGAACCTCAACTTCGCGATCTCCTGGGGGATCGGTCTCGGCCTGTTCGGCCTTGTGCTGGCCGGCTCCGGCGGCTCGTGGATCACGCAGCTGAGCGAGACTCCCCAGCTGATGGACATGCTCAACACGGTCTTCCCGAACGTGGACCTCGCGTCGGTGGGTGGGTTCCTGGAACTCGTCTTCGTCGAGTTCGGATTGATCCTGGCCGGTCTGGCTGCCGCCACGCTGGTGGGACGATGGGCGTCGACCGAAACCTCCGGCCGGACCGAGATGCTGCTGGCATCGAGGCTCGCCCGGTTCCGCTGGGTCGTCGCGGAGGGCGTCGGGGCGCTGATCTCGATCGTCCTGATCGTCGCGATGACAGCCGTCGGGATCGCCATCGGTGCCTCGCTGGCCGGTGGCGATCTGCTGACGCCGGTCGTCGGTTCAGCGGTGCTCGGCCTGTACGCGGCGGCATTCCTCGGCGTCGGCTTTGCCGTCGGGGGGGTCATCCGAGCGGGGTGGGCCGGCGGCTTCATCGCGATCCTCACCATCGTGACTTGGGCCGTCGGCGTCCTCGGGCCGGCACTCGGGCTGCCCGACGTGCTGCAGACGTTGGTCCTGTCGTCGCACTATGGGGCGCCGATGGTCGGCCATTGGGACCTGGCGGGGGTCGTCGCCTCCGTCCTCCTGGCGGTCGGCGGCGTCCTGCTCGGCGCCTGGGGGTTCGCTCGACGCGATCTGCGCTAGGGACGGCCACGGGCAGCGCCAGTCGACCGCTAGACTCCCGGCCATGACCGTCGAGCTCGCCACCGCGATCCTGCTCATCGTCGTCCCGGTCGCGTTCAACGTCGCCTTCTTCGAGCTTGGCCGCGCATTCGACTACCCCGACATCCTGCGCAAGGAACCCGATGAGATCCTGCGGCGGTTCGATGCGGGCGGCGCGGGATTCGATCCTTCGCTGGGAGGCGTTGCTGCTCAGCGCGCTCGCGATGCTGCCGTTGAGCGCACTGCTCGCGGTCGTCTTCGGGGCGGCCCCCGGACTGTCCGTCCTGGCCGTCGTGACGGGCGCCGGGGCGGCCCTCGTCCAGGTGCTCGGGCTCGTCCGCTGGCCGTTCGCGGTCCCCGAACTCGCGCGCCGCTACCTGGCCGCCCCCGACGGGCCGGAAGGTGATGCCGCGCGCCAGACGGTGACGGTCGTGTTCGCGACCCTGCATCGACTCCTCGGCGTGGGCATCGGCGAGCACCTCGGCTACCTGCTCACGGGGCTCTGGACGCTGCTCGTGGCGGAATCTGATCCTGACCGCACGGCGGTCGTCCCCCCTCGTGGCTCGGTGTCGTCGGTCTGCCGATCGGGCTCGCGTTACTCGTCGGCACGCTCGAATTCGTCGGTCCGAACGAGCGCGACGGCTGGCACCTGGCCGGTTCATCGTGCCGGTCGCCTACATCGCCTGGTCGATCTGGCTCATCGCGCTCGGGGTGTCCTTGCTCATCTGACCGGTCAAAGGTTTCGGTCCTCTCGTTTGTCATGTCATCGTGAAAGCGATCCCGAGGCCGGAGGCGATGACAGGTCTCGAAACGCGCCGAGCTCCTCCACCAAACGGCTCGACACGGCCGACCTGGCCGGCGCCGAGCTGTTCGACCGGCTGCACCAGTAACAGGACTGTCAGCCGGACGTCTGCTGGCTGGTAAGCGCGACATCTCGCGTTCGTCTTGTCCAGGAGGCCGCATGGCACCCGCTCGGACCGCTCATGCGTGGCGACGTCGGATCGCGGCGCTGCTGATCTTCGGGGCGACCCTCATCGCGTCGGGCTTCGTCTACCTCGTCGGGGCATTCTCGGATTGGAGCGGGCAGCATCGCATGCCGCCGCAGACGCTCATCGGCGCCGTCGTGATCCTCGTCGTCGGGTCGCTCGTCTCGGTCTGGGTCCTGCGCCGCGGCAGGTGATCTCGCGCTATCGTGACGGCGCATGGCTGACCGACGATACGGTGTCCCACCTCCGCCGACGACGTCGCGGTTCGACCCGGTCGCCTGGGCGGACGCGCCCTTCTCCGGGACCGGACACGAGGCGGTCCTGTTCGCCGACGTCGACCTGTCGGACGTCCTCCAGCGTGGCGCGTCGTTCGTGGACTGCACCTTCAGGCAGGTCCGGTTCAGCGGTTCGACCCACATCGATGGCGCGTTCACGAACTGCACGTTCGTCGAATGCACGTTCTTCGATACCCGGTTCACCCGCTGCAAGCTCGTCGGCAGCATGTTCGACGGTTGCACCTTCGCGGCCCTCGTCGTCGAGGGCGGTGACTGGTCACTCGTCGGGTTGCCAGGTGCCGACCTGCGCAAGTCGTCGCTGACGGACGTGCGATTGCGCGAGGCCGACCTGACGGGGGCGCGGTTCGACGAAGCCATCCTGCGCGACGTCGACCTATCCGGTGCGCTCCTGCATCGGGCGTCGTTCATAGGCGCCGACCTCCGCGGCAGCGACCTCTCGATGCTCGACCCCATCAACGCCGATATCGGCGGCGCTCGGATCGACTACGAACAGGCGACCGTCATCGCCGAAGCGATCGGGTTCCGCGTCGGGTAGACGAGTCGGGCGCGTCGAGGACGCGTACCGTTGGGCGATGGCCTCATCGCCGCGCGCGTTCGTCCTGCGCCACACGCGGGTCCGAGCCGTCCCCGGCGTGGACGGGATCCGTCTCCACCTCGCCGACGAGGTGTTGCCGCTGTGGCACGCCGTCCAGGTCGAGACCGGCGACCCTGACGCTGCGCTCCCCTACTGGGCCTTTGCCTGGGGCGGCGGGCTGGCCATCGCGCGCTATCTGGCCGAACACCCGGAGGCCGTGACCGGCAAGCGGGTCGTCGACTTCGCCTCGGGCTCCGGGCTGTGTGCGATCGCCGCGCTCCGTTCCGGTGCGTCGGCCGCGACCGGCGTCGACATCGACCGCTTCGCCGAGGCCGCCATCGGTCTGAACGCCCGCGCCAACCGAGTTCGCGTGACTGCCACGCGCCGTGACCTCCTGGACGAGTCCCCGCCCGAGACCGACGTCCTCCTGGCCGGCGACTGCTGGTACGAGGCGGGTCTGGCGGCGCGCGTGCTGCCGTGGCTCCGCCGGGCTCGCGACCGGGGCATCGATGTCATCGTCGGGGATCCGGGCCGCCGCTACCTGCCGGCCGACGACCTCGAGGAGCTGGCGCGGTACGAAGTCCGGACCACGACCGAGCTCGAGGATCTCGACCGCAAGGACGGCCGCGTCTACCGCCTGCGTGGCTGAAATAACGGAGCCGACGGCCCGAAGATAACGAGGTCGCACGATGTCACGCCCGGGCCGGGGCGCCAGCCTGTGTCATGTCCACACACCTGCACGGGGAATACCCATGACCGTCATCGCGTCCCAACCAGATCTCGACGCCATCAAGGTGCGCCAGCAGGCGACCTGGGCGAGTGGCGACTACCACATGATCGGGACCCAGATCCTGCTCGTCTCGGAGCTGCTCATCGAAGCCCTCGACGTCCACTCGACCGAGTCCGTGCTCGACGTCGCCACCGGCAGCGGCAACGCAGCCATGGCCGCCGCGCGTCGCGGCTGCTCGGTGGTCGGCATCGACTACGTCCCGGCCCTCCTCGACCGAGCGCGCCGTCGAACCAAGGTCGAAGGCCTCGCCGCCGACTACATCGAGGCCGACGCCGAGGCGCTGCCCTTCGCTGACTTCGACCTTCGATGTCGTCACCTCGGTCTTCGGCGCGATGTTCGCGCCCGACCAGGAGCAGACGGCGCGCGAGCTCGCTCGCGTCAGCCGACCCGGCGGCCGGATCGGCCTGGTGGCTCACACGCCCGAAGGTTTCATCGGCCAGCTGTTCAAGACGAACGCCCGACACGTCCCGCCGCCGGCGGGTCTCCGATCCCCCGTCCTGTGGGGCACCGAGGAGCGCCTGCGCGAGCTGTTCGCCGACGACATCGCCGAGATCCGGGTCGAGCGACGGACGTTCGCCTTCCGGTATCCATCGCCAAAGGCGTATCTCGACTACTGGCGGCGGTTCTACGGGCCGACGATGAAGGCATTCGAGGCGGTGGGTGAGGCCGGCTCGGCCGCGCTCGAGGCCGACCTGATCGACCTGATCGAGCGCTTCAACCGGGCCAGTGACGGCACGATGGTCGTGCCCAGCGAGTACCTCGAAGTCGTCATCGTGACGCGCGGCGAGACGGACCGATGATGGCTCTCCTGGTGGGCTTCGCGGCTCTGCTCCTCTCGGTCGCCGGCCTGGCGGCCTTCGGTGCTGCGGCGCTGCGCTGGGGCGTCGACAGCCGCGAGGGGTCGAGCGATCCGCGTCTCCCCCACGATCGGGTCGGCATCACCTGACCACGATCCGATGACGGCCGGCCTATCGAATCACTGACCCCTCGGGCCTTCCGCCCGAGGGGTCAGTCCTCGTCGAGGCCGAGACCCAGGCGCGCCGCGATCCCGGCGGCCTCGGTCCGTGACGAGGCGCCGAGCTTGCCGAGGATGTTCGACACGTGGACGCCGGCCGTGTTCTCGCTGATGAACAGCTCCTCGGCGATCTGCCGGTTCGTCCGGCCCTTGACCAGGAGCGGCAGGACGTCGCGCTCGCGCCGGGTCAGGCCGAAGGGGTCGTCCGGGATCCCGGTCGGATCAGGTGCCTTCGTCGGCCCCTCACCGGCCAGGTCGAGGCGCGACCGGATGCCAAGTCCCTCCAGCTCGGCCCTGAGCGGCGCCGCGCCCAGAGCCGTGGCGATGCCGAGCGCCTCGCGAGAGGACGATCGCGGCTCCGGGCCGATCACCATCGTTCAGCCGCGCCTCCGCCTCGCGCCATCGGCAGTACGCGACGAGGTACGGATTCTGGCGGGCTCGCCAGCGCTCGGCGGCATCCGCCCACGCTGCAGCCGCCGCTTCTCGTGCCAGGCGTCGTCGCTCGGCGTCGATCATCGCCACCTCCGCGTCCAGCTCGGTGGCGGCAGCTCCACGCCGATCCCCGTGGGCCGACTCGATGAAGGGATCGAGGGCGTCCCGGAGCGATCCGCCGGCCTCGACCGCGGCACGTTCGGCCCGCTGATCGCGTCGAGCCCGGGCGACCTCGGCCCGGTCCGCCGCGGCGCGCATCCCCACGCGGTACAGCCGCAGGTGATCGCGCGGCCACTCCCGATCCCTTGACTCATCGATCGCCTGCGCGATCGTCGCGAACGCCGCATCGGGGTCCCCGCGCCAGAGAGCGTGCCTCGGCGGTGGCCAGATGGAACGGGGTCGCGAACTGCGTCTCGAGCGGGAAGACCTTCGATCATCCCGCGCAGCTCCTCGAGCAGCGGCTCGGCCCGCGGGTCGCCCTGCGACACGAGCAGGGGGACCCAACGGGCCAGGCCATATCGGCGCAGGGGGATCCCGGGCGGTACCTGGGCGATGCTCTCCTTGGCCAGCCGGTCGGCCTCCGCCCAGTCGCCGAGTTCGTAGTTGTAGACGACCCCGTTCGCGCGGACGAAACCGCCATAGGTCCGTGAGACGCCGACCTCGTCGGTCACCTTGATCCCCTCGCGGACCGCCGCCGCCGCCGCCGCGCACATCTCCGCAGAAGCGAAACGACACCGCGCGATTGACGTAACCCCGGCCGATGTCGTCGGCGTCGGCGACCTCGCGGGCGATGGCGAGGGCCGCATCCGACGCCTCGACCGACTCCGCGCAGCGGCCGACCACCGACAGGTCGAGCCCGAGCGTGTTCAGGGCGTGGCCCTCCACCTGACGCGCCCCGACCTGGCGGGCGATGGCGACCGCGCGCTCGCACAGCACGAGCAATTCGGTCCAGCGGTCGAGAAGCATCAGGATCTGGCCGTAGCCCGACAGAACGCGGGCCAGTTCCGGCGTCGGCGGGTCGGTCGGCATGATGGCCATCGCCGCCTCGTGCGCCTCGAGGGCCGCGTCGGTCTCGGCGTTGATCCAGAGGGCCCGCCCGAGCCGTTCGAGCGCGCTTCCGAGCCGGATCGGGATCGCCGTCCGGCGCCGAGGCTGGCGACCGCCTCGCGCCGCAGCGCGACACACCGCCGGGCGTCGCCCGACAGCCAGGCGGCTTCGGCTGCTCGGCCGAGGAGCTCGACCCGGTCGATCCCGGCGAGGGCTTCCGGACCCTCGACCATCGCCCACGATTCGAGCGCGCGCTCGTCGTGCCGCCGAGCATCGGCGAAGGCGAATGCCCGTGCCGCCGCTTCGCCGGCCCGGACCGACGCCTCGAACGCCTGGCGTTCGTCTCGCGCCGCCGACCAGTGGTAGGCGAGTTCGCCCCAGTGGCCAGCCGCGATCGCGCCACTTCCCGGCCCGCGCGCCGCGAGCGCTTCGGCGAAGCCCCGATGGAGTCGCTGACGCTCGCCCGGCAGGAGGTCGTCATAGGCCGCCTCCTGGAGGAGCGCGTGACGGAACCCGTAGTCGCCGGCCACCTCGTCCGCGGCCGTTCCGGCAACGAGGATCTGGCTTCCGACGGCCTCCCGCAGGCCATCGAGCAGGTCCTCGTCGGCGAGCCCTGCGACGTGCGCCAGCAGGTCGTGATCCACCCGCCCACCCGCGACCGCCGCGACGCCGATGACCGTCTGGGCGCACTCGGGCAGGGCCACGATCCGCGCCAGCAGGACCTCGCGCAGGGTCGGCGGCAGCCGGCCACCCTCGGCGTCGGTGCCCGCCCCCAGCAACTCCTCGACGAAGAACGGGTTGCCGTCCGAGCGTCGGTGGATCTGCTCGACGAGGTCAGCTGACGGTGATTCGTCGAGGATCGCGGCGAGCAGCTCCCGGGTCGTGGTCGCATCCAGCCGCTCGAGGTCGAGCCGTTCGACCTGGCCGCTCCGATCGAGCTCGGCGAGCCACGGCAGGAGCGGGTGCCGTCGATGCAGCTCGTCGGATCGGAAGGTCATGATCAGGACGACGCGATCCGTGCGGAGCTGACGGATGAGGAACGAGATCGTCTCGCGCGTCGCCGGGTCCGCCCAGTGGAGGTCCTCGACGACGAACACGACCGGCTGGATCTCCGCCAGGCGTTGGAGGACGCCGAGGATGGCGTCGAGCAGGCGCGGCTGGAGCGTCTCGGTCTGCTCCCGCGCGTCGTCCACGCCGCCGATGCCGAGCGATGGAACGAGCCGAGCGAGGTCTCCGCGAGCACTCCCGGTCACGACCTCCAGGTCGCCCGGATCGAGCGTCCGCGCGAGCGTCCGCAGCGCCTCCACGATCGGGCCGTACGGCACACCGCCGTGGCCGATGTCGGCGCAGCCGCCGGTCAGCACACGCATGCCGCGTGCCGACGCCAACGCCGCCACCTCGGCCACGAGACGGGACTTGCCGACCCCCGCCTCGCCTGCGACGAGCTGGTGGATCGGAGCCCCGGCGACGGCGCTGGCGAGCGCCCGTTCGATGGCGGTCAATTCCATCGTTCGTCCGACGATCTTCGGGCTGACCAGGCGTCGAGGCATCGCCTGATGATACGTGCTGACCACCGGCTCGCCGGCCTCCTGTCGATGGCTGTCGCGACCACGCGACGTCCGGTCCGGTCAGGTCGCCGTGCCGCGGCGCGGGATCCTCAACCATGCCGCGGTCCGCTCGATGCGCTCGCGCCAGGAGGCCGGTGTCGGGCGCGGGGGTCGGGTGAGGGCAGCGAGACGGTTCGCCTCGAAGTCTCGCTCTCGGTCTTCCATCCGGTCTCGGACCATCAGGTCCGCGATATACAGGTTCATGTCGGTCGCTCCGTCGGTGCGCTCGTTGCTCGAGCTTTCGGAGTCAACAGTGGCAGGAGGGCAGTCGCTCCGCCATCGGGCGGTCGGGTGAAAGACGCGGGTGCGACGCCGTCATTTTCGTGGCGGGGACCGTTAGGACCCGGCCGGCACGGTCACCCACGGCGACCGCTCCATCGATGCGGCGAGCCCGACCTCATGCAGCAGCCGCGCGCTTTGGCACGTCGGGCGGCGACCGACTTCGCGCGTGATTGCCGCGAGGAAATGGCGATCGAAGTCGCGACGCGGGAAGTCGCGCACGACTGCCGGCCTGACGGCGTCCACGAGGTCGAAGCCGACGCCGCGCACATCGAGCCCGGTAGCCCGATCGAGGAGGATCGCCTCTGGCCCGTCGTCGAGCGTCACCGACGGCTGCATGTGCAGGACGATCGCGGTGGCCACGGTCGCCGACGCCTCCGGCGTGACGCCGTGACGCAGCAGGAACCGTCTGGCGATCTCGCCGCCTTCGACTTCGAAACAGAGCCGGTTCCTCGGGATCCTGGTGAGCCCGACGTCGTGCATCAGCGAGGCGACCCACAGCAGTCGCGGTTCGTAGTCGAGGCCCTCCCCTGCCCCGATCGCGGCGCCCCAACAGAACGTCCGGACCGAATGGCCGAGCAGGTACGCCGGCAGTGACCGGTAGGCCCACGCCCAGGTCGCCTCGGACACCTCGTCCTGCGGGACGGCGATGCCTCCGATCGCGCTCGGGAATCTCGGGACGACACGCATCGCGGAATGGTAGCGCTGGGCCGATCCGGCGTATCGTCATCGTCCACGCGACGCGGAGGACTCATGCGCCCCTGGTTCGGCCTTCATCTGCCCGATTACACCTTCCCGGACACCCCGACCGAGCAGCTCTTCGACCGCGTCGTGGCACAGGCCCGCGTGGCCGAGGACGCCGGATTCAGCCTCGTGTCCGTGATGGACCACCTCTACCAGATCCAAGGGATCGGCCCCGAGACCGAACCCGATGCTCGAGGGCTGGTCGACGCTGGCCGCCCTCGCGCGCGAGACCTCGCGCATCCGCCTCGGGACGCTCGTGACCGGCGTCACGTACCGGAACCCGGCGCTCCTCGCCAAGACCGCGACGACGCTCGACGTCATCTCCGGTGGCCGGGCGATCCTCGGCCTCGGGGCGGCCTGGAACGAGCAGGAACACATCGGCTACGGCTTCGACTTCCCGCCGGTCAGGGAGCGGATGGACCGACTCGATGAGGCGCTGACGATCATCCGGGCGATGTTCAGCGAGGAGCGCCCGACGTTCACCGGGACCCATTACCGGATCGAGGAGGCGCTGAACGTGCCACGACCGATCCAGCCGGGCGGACCGCGGGTGATGGTCGGCGGTGGCGGTGAGCAGCGGACGCTCAGGATCGCCGCCCGGCACGCCGACATGACCCACTGGTTCCCGCTCGGCCTCGACGTCCTTCGCCACAAGACGGAGTTGCTCACAGGCTACTGCGAAGCGATCGGGCGGGATCCGGGCACCATCGAGCTGACGATGGCAGCGCCGGTGATCGTCGCCGGGAGCGACGCCGAGGCAAAGGCGGCCCTCGACCGCCTGCCACCGGAACGGCGGCCGTTCGTGGCCGTCGGCCCACCCGAGCAGATGGCCGATGCCATCCGGCCATACCTCGACGCCGGGTTCACCGGCTTCACCTTCAACAATTCCGTCTACCGGACGCCGGAGGCGATCGGTCGCGTCGGCGAACTGCTGCGGCTCATCACCACCTGACCGGGTGTAGGACCGATGACGACATCGTGGCCAGTCTCATCGTTCGGCGCTGGACTCACACTCGAGGAACTCGCGGCCGAGCCGTACGCCGCGCTGGCCACCCTTCGCGAACGAGAGCCCGTGGCGTGGGTGCCCGTCCTCGGCGGCTGGCTCGTGACACGGCGCGACCTGTGTATCGAGGTCATGCGTGACGCCGCCCGGTTCACGGTGGACGACCCACGCTTCTCGACGGCGCAGGTCGTCGGCCCGAGCATGTTGTCGCTCGACGGCCCGGAACACCGGCGTCATCGGGACCCGTTCGCGAAGGCGTTTCTGGGGCCGGGCGCCCGCGGTCGATTCGCCGAGCGCGTCGAGAGCCTGGCCCGACACCGGGTGGAGGCCCTGCGACCGGCCGGACGTGCGGAGATCCGGCGCGACCTTGCAGGACCCCTCGCCGTCGACGTCGTCGCGACGGCCCTCGAACTCGCCGACGCGGATCCGGCCGTGATCCTCGGCTGGTACGACGAGATCGTCGCCGCCGTCGACCGTCTCTCCGCCGGGGAGGAGATGGATCGGCCCGCGCGTGACGCGGTGGCTGCGCTCGACCGACACGTCCGGGCGACGATCGATGGCGGCACCGGCGTCCTGTCGGCGGCGACGGCGACCCTGGAGCCCGCGGAGGTCGTGGCCGATGCCGCGGTCATGATGTTCGGCGGCATCGAGACCAGCGAGGGCATGACGACGACGCTCTTCTGGCATCTGCTGAACGCTCCGTCCCAGCTGGCCGCGGTGCGGGCCGACCGGACGCGGCTGGCCGACGCCATCGAGGAGTCGCTCCGTCTGGAGCCCGCGGCCGCCCGCGTCGATCGCTACGCCACGACCGACGCCGACATCGGCGGTGCGTCGATCCGCCGCGGCGACCTTGTGATCGTGTCTCTGACCGCCGCCAATCGCGATCCGGCGACCTTCGTCGATCCAGACGCGTTCGATATCACGCGCCCGAACGCCCGGGCCCATGTCGCCTTCGCCCAGGGTCCGCACGCCTGCGTCGGGCCGCATCTCGCCCGGCTCGAGACGGAGGCGGCGATGTCCGCGGTCCTCGATGCATGGCCGGGCGTGCGGCTCGAGGCCGGAGCCACGACACCCACTGGCCTGGTCTTCAGGAAGCCACGGTCGATCCCGGTCCGCTGGACGGTCTGAGCGTCTAGGCGAGGCGGAGGATCCGGGCGTCGAACTCATACGGCAGGACGAGCACGTACAGACCCGCGGTACTCGGCATGCCCCACGAGCTCCCGCGTCGGACGAACTGGCGCCCGAGCGCCCTGACGCTGAGCGCGGAGCCCGGCTTGGGGCTCGGTCCCCAGACAGACGACCCGTGCGGGTAGAGCGGATCCTCGACGATCGCCGTGGTGATGCGAGCTCCTGGCGCGAACGGGTCCATCGTGGCCGTGTAGCCCGACATCACCCACGCGTGACGACCTCGCCAGACCAGCAGGCCGACCGGTCGACCCGTCGTCTCCATCGCGCGCGCCGCGACGAGCAGGGCCTCTTCGATGGTCGGCAGACCGACGACCCGATACGGGCCCGCCCCGGCCAACGTGAGGCCGGCCGCCCAGCCCATCACTCCGGCACCCCTGCGGATGCGGCCATCGGGACGCGGACCGCTCCAGGCCCGGGCGATCTTCTGGAGACGGAGCTGGGTCTTGGCAGTCCGGTCGACGCCCGGCAGGATCATGTTGAGCATCATCTGCATGCTGGCGCCGACGCATTGGACGTTGTTGGTCTGGGCCACGAAATCCGCCCGGCGCCCGAGATCGAGGGTATGGGCGGGCCGGGTCGCTGCACCGGCCGAGGCTGGTATCACTGCGGCCGCGGTCACGACGAGCAGACCGGCAAGGCCCAGCCGAAGGGATCGACGAGCCGTCTGCGAGCGGCCCCGCGTCCGCGCGATCAGCATCGCCAGAGGATACGACGACCGGGCGGAACGGTCCGCGTGGCGTTCGATTCGGCCGGGCTTGCGTCCGCGTGCGATGATCGGCCCATGCTCGAGTACGGGAACGGGGTCGGTCAGGGTGCAGGCGGCGTCAGTGGGGGGACTGGCGGTGGCGGCGGCTCGACCGACATGAGCCATCAGATCGGCCAGGCGGTCAACGACTCGATCCACACCATGTCGACGCTGCCGCCGGCGGCACTCCTCGGCATCGTGGTCCTCGTCGTGATCGGCCTCTGGGTGCTGAAGCGCGCGTTCTAGTCAGCCCGCCAGCGCGGCGAGGTAGCGATAAGCACGCGCGATGTCATCGAACGGCGCCCTGGGGTGGTCCTGTTCGGCGATGTACCACTCGACACCGGCCTCCCGCCCCGCGACGACGATCTCCGGGAACGCAAGTGTCCCCTCCCCAGCCGGACCATCCCGCGGCTCCGGTCCTGCGATCAGGTCCTTCATGTGGAGGAGGCGGACCCGGTCCGCGACGCCGGCGATGAGCGTGACGGGATCCCGCCCGCCGACGGCCGCCCAGTAGACGTCGAGTTCGAGATCGACGTCGGGCCCGATGCGCTCGAGGAGGACGTCCCAGATCGTCGTCCCGTCGATGGGCTCGAATTCGAAGGCGTGGTTGTGGTAGCCGAGCTTGATGCCGCGCTCCGCGAATGCTGCCCCATATCGATCGAGCTCGGCTCCGAAGCGACGAACGTCCTCGAGCGTCGCCCGATCTGACACGGGCATCCACGGGATGATCGCCCGCCTGATCCCCAGCCGGGCGAGCCGGTCGCCGACGGCGTCCACCCCCGCCCGCAGCGCCTCGATGCCCTCATGGCTGGCGATGGGTCGGAGACCCGCGTCGGACAGGAGTCCGGCGAGTGCCGCCGGCGCCACCGCGGGCAGGCCGGCCAGCTCCACCGCGCGATATCCGGCGGCCGCAACGGCCTGTAGCGTCCCGGGGAGGTCCGTCGCGGCCTGGTCCCGCACGGTATAGAGCTGGAGCGCGATCTGGTCGTGATGCATCGACCGACGATAGAGCATCCGATGGCGTAGCCTCTCCTGCCATGACTCCTCTTGGCCTCGGCATCGTCGGCACCGGGAACATCGCCGGCGGATACGCCCGTGATGCCGCCACCCACCCGGAGATCCGCCTCGTCTCCGTGACGGACCTGGACGTCGCACGCGCGACTGCCTTCGCGACCGAGCACGGCTGTCGTGCGCACGCGTCGCTCGACGACCTGCTCGCCGACCCGGAGGTCGACATCGTCGTCAACCTGACCGTGCATCACGCCCACTACGACGTGACCCGGCGGGCGCTCGGGGCCGACCGGCACGTCTACTCGGAGAAGCCACTTGCGCTCAACGCGGCAGAGGCGCGGGAACTCGTCAGCCTGGCCGCGGCACGTGGACGGCGCCTTGGCTGTTCGCCTGCCACGTTCCTCGGCGAGGCCCAGCAGACCGCGGCAGCCTGGGTCCGCAGCGGCCGGCTCGGGACGGTCAGGGCGGTCTATTCGGAGGTGCCCTGGGGCCGCATCGAGGCGTGGCACCCCGCGCCGGCGCCGTTCTTCGATGTCGGAGTCCTCGTGGATGTCGGTGTCTACCCGCTGACCCTCGTGACATCGATGCTCGGTCCCGCCCGGTCGGTCCGTGCCTGGGGCTGGGAGTTGATGCCGGACCGCGTCACCCTCGACGGCAACCCGTTCCACATCGGCAGCCCGGATCTCATCGTCGCCGCCGTCGAGCTCGATGGCGGAACCGTTCTGCGCCTGACGACGAGCTTCTACGTCGGGCCGCCGGCCAAGAATCGAGGCGGCCTCGAGTTCCATGGCGATGCGGCCTCACTCGCCCTGGGCAGCCACCAGGACTTCGATGCCCTCGTCGAGGTCGGGCCGTACGGCGGCACGTATGAGCCGGTCGCGCCGGTCCGGCCCGCGTTCCATGGTGTCGCCTGGGCGCGCGGCGTCGCCGAGATGGCCGGCGCGATCGGCGAAGGCCGTCCCCATCGCGCGAGCGCCGAGCAGGCGGCCCACGTCGTCGACATCCTCGATGGAGCAGCGGCGTCCATGGCCGACGGCGGACGCACCGTCGAGATCGGCTCCACCTTCTCGCCGCCGCCGCTCATGGCGTGGGCCGAGGGCGCGCTCGACTGACTCGCCGTGCCTACCAGACGTCGCCGGGACGCCACTCGCAGCTGATCGGCGCGGTGAGGTCGAGCGGCGGCGAGGCCGGCGTCGCGAGGACCAGGATGTAGCCATCCTCGTCGGGTGTCCGCTGCATGCCGCCGGGAGTGCGCACGGAGGTCGGGCCCGCCCAGGTCAGCCAGCCGAGCCGTTCGTAGAACCCGTGGCGGCCCGTGCCGAGCGCACCGAGTTCGAAGCCCGCCCGGATGATCGCGTTCACTTCGGTCATCACGATCGACCCGAAACCCTGACCCTGTCGATCGGGCGCGGTCGCGACGGCCTCGACATAGCCGGTCCGCAACGGCCGGCCGGCGATCTGCAATTCGCGCTCGACGACGGCCGCATGGCACACGATCTCGCCATCGAGATCGAGCACGACATGGACGCCGCCGAGGGCGTGTGCCCAATCGTCATCGGTGAACCGCTCGTCTTCATCCTCGTCCCAGAAGGCGACCTTCATGAGTTCGCGCGTGGCATCGATCTCGGCCGGCGTCAGGGCATCCGTCGGCACGATCCGCAGCCGAATGCCGGCCGGCCCCGCGGTCATCCGGGGATGTCGAAGCCACGGTCCACTCGGAGCGTCCGGTCCGGGATGCCGGCTGGCGGCGTCGGGTCCTCGGTGATGGCCATCTCCGCGACCGTACATCATCCGAGGCTGGCGGCTCGCTCCAGGAGCAACGTCCGCTCGCGGCCGTTCCTCGTCAGGTCGGCGGCGCGACGGAACTCGGCAGCGGCTTCGGTGTCACGACCCAGCCGAGCCAGCAGGTCTCCACGCACGGCCGGCAAGAGGTGATATCCCTTCAGCGACGGATCCGTGAGGAGTCCGTCCACGATCTCGAGGCCGGCCGCCGGACCGAAGGCCATGCCGACCGCGACGCCCCGGTTGAGTTCGACGATCGGAGACGGCGCGACCTGGGCGAGCGCGTCGTACAGCGCCGCCATCCTCTCCCAGTCCGTCTCCGCCGCCGTCCGTGCGCGAGCGTGACAGGCCGCGATCGCCGCCTGGAGCGCATACGGTCCCAGTGCGCCACCGAGGCGCTCGGCACGCTCCAGCGCAGCCAGGCCGCGCCGGATCAGGAGCTGGTCCCAGCGACGACGGTCCTGCTCGAGCAACAGGACCGGCTCCCCGTCGGGCCCGACGCGCGCGGCGGATCGTGACGCCTGGATCTCCATGAGGGCCACCAGTCCGTGCACCTCGGGTTCTGCCGGCGCGAGTTCGGCGAGCATGCGACCGAGTCGGAGGGCTTCGTCGCACAGGCCCGGCCGCAGCCAGTCATCGCCGGCGGTCGCGGAGTAGCCCTCGTTGAAGATGAGATAGACCACCTCGAGGACCGACGCGAGTCGCGGCCCGAGAGCGTCGCTGCGCGGGACCTCGAACGGGACACGCGCTTCGGTCAGGGTGCGTTTCGCGCGGACGATCCGCTGCGCGACGGTCGACTCCGGCACCAGGAAGGCGCGGGCGATCTCATCGGTCGTCAGCCCGCCGAGCAGGCGGAGTGTCAGGGCGACGCGGGCATCTCGCGACAGGACCGGATGACAGGCGGTGAAGACGAGTCGAAGAAGGTCATCGCCGACGTCGTCATCGGTCGCCGTCTCGAATGCCGCGACGGTCACCGCCTGCTGGATCGCCAATTCACGGCCGATCTCCTCATGCTTGCGATCGAGCACCGTCCGCCTGCGGAGGAGGTCGATCGCGCGGTGCTTCGCCGTGCCCATGAGCCACGCCCCTGGATTGCGCGGGATGCCCGTCTCCGGCCACTGCTCCAACGCGGCGACCAACGCGTCCTGGGCGAGTTCCTCGGCGATGCCCACGTCACGGACGATCCGGGCCAGGCCGGCGATCAGGCGGGCCGATTCGATCCGCCAGACGGCCTCGATCGCGGCGTGCGTGTCGTCTGTCACCAGCGGGCCCCATCGTCGATCCGGCGGATCTCGATCTCGGCGCGCTCGCCGTCACGCAATGCGACGTCGACCGGGCAACGCCGCGCCCACTCGATGGCCTCCGCCTCGGCGCGCACGTCCAGGATGTAGAACCCGCTGACGACGTCGCCCGACCCGATGAACGGGGCCTCGAGCGTCGTCGGGCCACCCGTCCCGTCGAAGCGCAGGCGTGTCCCGGTGGTCCCCGGCTGGAGCCCTTCGGCGGCCAGCACGACGCCGGCCGCTCGAAGGTCATCCTCGTACGCCTGCATCGCGTCGACGAAGGCGCGGCTCGGGCGTCCGTCGAGGGACGGGCCGCCCGAACGCAGGATCAGGAAGCGCATCGCGGGGCGCTCACGATCCCGCCAACGCGGCCATGTCCTCCTGGAGGAAGAGTTCGCGGATCTCCATCCGATCGACGCCTGCTGCCTCGGCGAAACGGGTGACCCAGTGGACGGCCTCGTCGCGCGACTCGACGTCGATGATCGCGAAGCCGGCGACGAGTTCCTTTGCCTCGGCATAGGGGCCATCGGTCACGTGCGGCTTGCCATCCTCATAGTCGATCCTGATGGCGGCCTCGGCCGGTCGGACACCGCCGGTCAGGAAGATCTTGCCGGACTGCGCGGCTTCGACCATGAAGGCTCCGATCGCGGCGAACTGCTCGGGCGTCGGCGGGACGCGCAGCTTCTCGGGGTCGTCGGTGGACAGGCACAGGAACTTCATCTCGAGACTCCTTCGCGATGGTCCGGGCCGGTCATTCCGGCCCTCTACAAGCACGTCGAATCAGGGGACGGCGAAATCGACATGGCGACCGTCATCGTCAAGGATGCATACTCGGAGCCATGCGGTTTCGTGCGTTGATCCAGGGCACCGGGAAGTCGGCGGCCGGGATCCAGGTCCCGGACGAGGTGGTCGAGGCGCTCGGTTCGAGCCGCAAACCGCCCGTCCGGGTGACCATCAACGGCCACACGTATCGCAGCAGCATCGCCTCGATGGGCGGCGTGTTCATGGTCGGCGTCACCAACGAGTTCCGCCGCGAGTCCGGGGTCGCGGCCGGGGATACGGTCGACGTCGATATCGAGCTCGACACCGAGCCACGCGAAGTCGTCGTCCCGGCGGATCTCTCCGCGGCTCTCGAAGCCGACCCCGAGGCGCAGGCATTCTTCGATGGGCTCTCGTACAGCAACAAACGCCGGATCGTCGAACCGATCGTCGCCGCAAAGGCGCCCGAGACGCGCCAGCGCCGGATCGAGAAGTCCGTTGCGGGCTTGCACGACCATCGCATCTAGCGTGACCCCGTCCACGATCGCCCTGCGGTCCTGGGACGACGGGGATCTGTCGCTCCTCGAACGCCTGGTCGGCGAACCCGCCATGACCCACCACCTCGGCGGGCCGGAGACGTCGGTCAGGATCCGGCGACGTCACCAGCGCTATCTCGCCACGAAGGACCGCCCCGACGGTCGGATGTACGTCGTCGTCGTGGGCGAGGACCGGGTCGCGGCCGGGTCCGTCGGCTATTGGGAGCACGCCTGGCACGGCGAAACCGTCTGGGAGATGGGCTGGAGCGTCCTGCCCGAGTACCAGGGCCAGGGCGTCGCGACGGTCGCGACCCGACTCATCCTGGCTGAGGTCCGGGCGGGTCGTCGGCGCTGTGTCCATGCCTTTCCATCGGTCGACAACGCCGCGTCGAACGCGGTCTGCCGGAAGGCCGGATTCGCGCTGGTCGGCCCCTGCGACGTCGAATACCCACCGGGCACGATGCTGCGCTCGAACGATTGGGAGATCGACCTCCGCTGAGCCGTCGGTCAGTCCGGCGGCCGGATCTGATGCAGGGACGGCCCGTCTGGACCGTCGGTCCCGACCCAGACCTGCCCATCGACGATCGTGAACGAGACCGGACAGGCGATGCTGCCATCCCGGACGATGCGATTCGTCGATGGGTCGATGACCGAGATGTAGCCGGCCGTCGGATCGCACGCCGCTCCACCCGGCGCCCGGCCACCGGCCACCCAGACGTAGCCATCGGGGGCCTCGACCACCGACTCGACATCGCGCCCGAGGTCGATGGTGGCGGCGATGCGGCGGGCCGTCGGGTCGACCCGGATGAGACTGTTCCCACGGCCGGTCGGCACCCAGAGGCTGTTCGACCCGACGAGGAACGAGGAGATGCAGGCGCCGCATGGGCTAGCATCCGGGCTGGGCGCCGGCAGCACCACTGTGCCGAGCACCGTGTCAGACCCTTCGAAGATGCTGTCGAGACTGAGCAGTCCGTCCGAGCCCGTCGGTTGCGACAGGATCCAGACCAGCCCGGACCCGGCGCGGATCGCGATGGGTCTATCGAGCTGCCGGACCTGGGTCATCGCGCCGCCCAGCCCGTCAGCTCGGTAGAGCATCGCGGCCGTGAAGCCGTTGCAGCACGGCGTCCCCAGGATGTCCTGCGAGGCGTGGACGTCGGCGATGAACCAGAGCGACCCGCCATCACCCGCCGCGCCGTTGATCTTGTCGATGACCATCGGCTCCGTCGTGATCGCCGGGATCAGACTGACCTCGAGACGCACCGTGTCGAGGATCCCGACCGAGTGGTCGTCGGCACCGGTGACCCACAGTGTCACGGGATCGCCGGCCAGCCCGACCTTCCCGGAGAATCGCGTCGGGTCGAGCCCGATATCGGCCGCCGTGGACGTGCCGGTATCGACTCGGATCACGTGTCCGCCATCGGCCGGAAACCAGATATCGCTCCGGAAACCGACGGGCTCGAGCGGTGGCATCGGTAACGAGATCGAGGTGGCCAGGGTTCCGAAAGCCTCAGGGACCGTGCTCGGTGGCCGGCCCGCGATCGACGGCGGCGGAGTGGCGGTCGCCGTCGCGTGCGGGCGCGTGTCCGCCGATGTTGAAGGGGATCCCCATGGTTTCAGGAAGGCGATTGCGATGAACGCCACGATCCCCACCGCGACGGCGACCTCGGAACGCGGGCGCTGACGAGCCATGCAGCTGAGTCTGGACCGTGACCTGGCGCCGTCAAGCGCCACGCCGGGCGGGCCCACGGTGTACCCTGCGCCCGATATGAGCGCCTGGTTCGCCACCATCTCCAACCGGAACGGCTGAGCGGCCCCTTCCCACACGACGTCAGGGGAAGGGGCGGGACAGACGCGAGCCGCTGCCGCAGAACGGCTGCGCCGCGCCGTGTCGCCCGCGCGATCGAAGGAGATGACGATGCCGATGCCGCATCGCACCTTCGCCCAGGTGGCGAAGCGACGACTCACGGGCAAGGAAGGCCGGGAACGCGTCCGCGAGGTGAACGCCCTGCTCGCGGAATTGCCCGACTACAAGAACGGTCCATACGCGGATCTGCGCAAATGGCTCCAGGGCGAGATCGAAGACACGCGCGTCCGCGCCAATGCGGTCCATCGGGATTCGATCGCCGTTCGGCGCGAGGGCGCGGCGCAGATCGCGCTCGTCGGGCCGCCCAACGTCGGCAAGTCCTCGCTCCTCCAGGCACTCTCCGAGATCCAGATCAAGACCGGCGATTATCCGTTCACGACGCTCCGACCAGTGCCCGCCCTGACCAGGATCGGCGGCGTGCTGGTCCAGCTGGTCGAGATCCCCGGGCTCATCGGTGGTGCGACCGAGGACCGGGGCGGCGGCCGGGCCCTGCTCGGCGTCCTGCGCACGGTCGACGCCATCGTCTACTGCTGCCGCGCAGGTGGCGACCCAGCCGAGCTGGCGATCGTCATCGACGAGGTCGCCGCAGCCGAGATCGAGAAGCCGGCCATCCTTGCGGCCACGCGTGGGGACGAGGCTGTCGACGGGGCCGTTGAGCGCCTCGCGACCGCCTTTCCAGAGCTCCAGGTGGTGCGCGTCTCGATCCTCGACGAATCGTCGCTGGATGCCTTCCGCTCGGCGGTCTGGACCCTGACCGGTCTCATCAGGGTCCGGCTTCGAAAGGACGGCGCGGTCGATGCCGAGCCCCTCGCGCTGGACCCGGGCTCGACCGTGGCCGA
The DNA here is from genome assembly GCA_963776385.1 of uncultured Chloroflexia bacterium. Taxonomy (GTDB): domain Bacteria; phylum Chloroflexota; class Limnocylindria; order Limnocylindrales; family CSP1-4; genus SPCO01. The sequence goes on along the minus strand of CAVZME010000010.1, from coordinate 240,039 downwards.
TGTCGCGGACTGGGTCCATCACGACCTGGGCGCGACCTTCAGCGGCGCCCGGGTGTGGGGACCCTCGGCCCGATTCGACGGTCAGCGCGTCGGTCGCGACCACGTGGTCGTCGACGGCGACGTGGTCGAGATCCTGCGCTGAGGGTCAGCCCGGCGGGATGTTGTGGTTGAGTCGGAAGACGTTGTCCGGATCGTATCGGCGCTTGAGCGCCACCAGTCGATCGAGCTTGGTCGGTCCGTAGACGGCCAGCGCGCTCGCCCGGGCCTCGTTCGCCGACCCTTCCTGGCCGAGGAAGTTGACGTACTGCGCACCCGTCGAATGGGGCGCCATCTCCGCGGCGAACCCCTTGACGAAGGCTGTCCGGGCGTCGTCGTCAGCAGCGTCGGGCCAGTAGCCGTAGATGTTGAGCCAGTAGCGGGCGGAACGGCCCGGGAATGGTGTCGCGTCCTCGGGGACCCGGCCGAACGCGCCCTCCATGAGATGGATGTCGAAGCCGGTCCCGTCCCAGGTCTGTTCGCGCCCGCGACGCACGATGATCTCGATGGTGGCGTCATCCAGCCGGTCGAACGAGGTGTTCTTCCAGTAGGCCCGGACGCCCTTCGGGAACAGGCCATCGGCGGCCGACTGCCAGGCGCTCCATGTCGTCGGGGCGATGACTTCCACGTCCGGCCGTGTCGCCAGCCGCAAGCCGTCGACGGCGCGTTCGCCGGCGGCGCGGTCCGCGGACGCCCAGACGAACCCGATCAGGATCACCGGGTCAGGTCCGAGCTCGAACTCCGGTCGCGGGGTCATGAACGTCGCGATGACCGTCAGCGGGTCCGGGACTTCGCCGCGCGACCACATGTCCAGTCCACGAAGGGCCGCCGCCCAGTGGTCCGGCCGTGACACGAACGTCCCGGCGAGGATGTCGGGCCCGATCGGATGGGCACGGAAGGTGAAGGACGAGACGACCCCGAAGTTTCCACCTCCCCCGCGAACACCCCAGAACAGGTCCGCATTCGTCGTCTCGCTCGCGTGCACCGCGTCACCGGAGGCCGTGACGAGATCGACCGACAGCAGGTTGTCGACGGACAGCCCGTAGGCATGGGTGAGCCAACCGATGCCGCCACCCAGCGTGAGCCCTGCGACGCCGGTCCCGGACACGACACCGACCGGCACGGCAAGGCCGTGCGGTTCGGTCGCTCGATCGAGGTCGCCGAGCGTCGCGCCCGGGCCGACCCTGCACCTCGCGAGCCGCCGGATCCACGATCACATCGGTCAGGCCGCCGAGATCGAGCACGACGCCGCCCTCGACGGTGCCGTTGCCGGCAACGTTGTGACCACCTCCGCGGACCGCCAACGGGAGCCGCAGTTCACGCGCGACATCGATCGTCGCCGCGATATCGCCGACACCCGCGGCGCCGGACGATGGCAGCCGGTCGGCGGTCGATCATGGCGTTCCAGATCGATCTGGCCTCGTCGTACCCCGAGTCCTCCGGCCCCGTGACCGTGCCCCGGACCGCCGCTCGAAGCGTCGTCAGTGCGTCCATGCTTCCTCCCCACGTCTGTCCGGCGAGCCGGCGACCCGCTCGATCCGTTTTCGGGGACATCTTGCCCTGCTGTGCCAAGATGGGTGGGTCGAAGGTCCCGTGTCCCAGCAGGACCCTCGTGGCCCGTCTGGACCGGCGTCAACTGACCCGATGGGGTGATTGCTCTTCACCACCCCAGACTGGCATGCTCGGCCCTCAGTCAGCGAGGTCCCCCACTTGCTACTCGCCGCCAACGCCCAACGCTCGCGTTCGTCCCAGCGGACGCTCTTCGTCACCGCCGCCATGGCAGCCGTGCTGTTGTTCATGCTGGCCGCGGCCGCCTCGCCGAGCACGACTCTCGGCGCGTCGACAACGAAGGTCGCCCTGTGCAACGCGAACCTTCGGACCAGCACCTTGGCCGGATCGACTATCAAGAAGGTCGCCCGGATCGGGACGATCGTCTCGGTCGCGACGACGATCACCGCCCGATCGTATTCGACGACGTGCGCCGGAAGGGCCGTTTCGGGCAACACCTGGATCCGCATCACCGCAGTCGCCGGCAGGAGCGTGAAGTCGCTCTATGGCGTGACGTATCTGTACGCCGCATCGAAGCTGTTCAAGACCGTCCCGGTTTCCAAGTACGCCGCGTGTGCGCTCAACCTCCGCAATACCCCGAAAGCTGGTTCGGTCGCGCTGTCCAGGGTCAAGATCGACACGATGGTCACTGTCGTCGCCACCGTCAGCGGACGGAGCTACAGCACGACGTGCTCCGGCAAGGCCGTGTCCGGCAACCACTGGGCGAAGATCAGCGCGGTCAACGGCAAGACCGTGAAGTCGCTCTTCGGAGTCAGCTACGTGTACGCCGCGTCGAGGCTGCTGTCGGCGTCGCGAACCCTCGCCGCGCCGCCCGCACCAGCCGCACCGGGGACACTCGAAGGCATCGATGTCAGCCATTGGCAGAACGCCATCGACTGGGTCGCGGTCAGGGGCGCGGGCAAGTCGTTCGCCTATGTGAAGGCAAGCGAGGACACCGACTTCGTCGATCCGCTGTATGCGACCAACCGTGCCGCCGCCGAGGCAGTCGGGATCGTGGTGGGCGCCTACCATTTCGCCCAGCCCGACATCGCCGCGGGCGATGGAGCGGCCGAAGCGGACCACTTCGTCGACACTGCCACACCCCAGAAGGGCGAGCTGCTGCCGGTGCTCGACCTCGAGCGGACCGGGGGTCTCTCGACGGCCGCCCTGACCACCTGGGTCCGGAACTACCTCGACCGGATCGAGCAGAGGCTCGGCGTGCGAGCGGTCATCTACTGCTCGCCGAACTTCTGGAAGAACTACATGGGTGACACGACCTGGTTCGCCAACAACGGCTATGAGGTCCTGTGGGTCGCTCACTGGACGACGGCGTCCGATCCGACCGTGCCTGGTGGCGCCTGGGGCGCCAACGGCTGGACGTTCTGGCAGTACACCTCGGATGGAGTCGTGCCCGGGATCGCCGGCCGGGTCGACCTCAATCGGTACAACGGCAGCGACCTCGGTCGGGTGCGCATCCCGTAGTCCGACCGGCCGGCCGCGGTGGCACCATGGCGCCATGTCACCATCGCCCGGGGCCGATCCCCGCCTCGAGGATCTGGAGCGCTATTACGACGCCGTCCCACGCTCCGGGGCCGAGACCGAGGACGTCGGCCCGTTCACGCTGTTCATCTCGACCGGGCTGTGGCCGTACTACGCCCGACCGCGCCTGGGCCTGGATCGCGACGTCGTCGCAGCGGACCTGACGTCGGTCCGCGAGCGTCAGCGCGAGGTCGGCGTCCCCGAGGCGTTCGAGTGGGTCGTCGAGACGACGCCATCGATGTCGACGGCCGCTCGACTGGCCGGGCTCGCGGTCGAGGAGTTGCCCTTGCTCATCCACGACCGCTCCGCTGAGCACTCGGCGGCTGTGCCGGAGGGCGTGTCGATCCGACGAGTCCGAGCAGACGAGTTCGACCTTGCCAGGATCCTCGCGGTCGCATCGGTGGCCTTCGCGACGAGCGGGACGGCGGTCGACACGGCCGGCTCTCCAGAGCGTGACGCAAAGGCGGCCGCGGATCCGATCGTGCCGCCACGCCTCCGTGATCGGATCCGCTCAGGACTCATGGTCATCTACGTGGCCGAGGACGACGACGGGCCGATCGCGTCAGGGGCACATCAGCCGGTCGATGACGTGACCGAGATCGTCGGCGTCGCAACCCTGCCATCGGCGCGTCGCCGCGGTCTCGGCACCGCGATCACGGCCGCCCTCATCGAGGACGCGCGCACCGCAGGTCTGGGCACGATCTTCCTGTCCGCGGCGGGTGATGACGTCGCCCGGATCTACGAGCGACTCGGGTTCGAACGGATCGGTCATGCTGGTCTGGGGTCGTCGCCGGGTGCTGCCGGGCACACCTAGAATGCGTCGGGCGGCATCTCGAGGGACACCGGGATGAATGCGACGGTCTGGATCGCCTGCCCCGTCTCGTCCAGCTCCAGGCTCATGTCGACGTCGCCACGCTCGCCCCGCAGCCGCCACGTGGCCGAGCGCGAGCCGTCGCCGGCGATCGGTTCGCCAAGCACCACCGGTCCGAATCGCGCCTCTGCGGCGCGTAGCGACCGCCAGGCCGCCGCGGTGTCCAGGCTTGACGCAACGGCCACATCCGAGGGGAACGGCGGACCCTCCTGGGCGAGAAGGCCGGCGAAACGACGCGCGATCGGGACGAGCGCTGCCGGCGGCTCGGGCACGGACGTCAGCCGTAGCGCCTGGACGAGCGGCGGTGCTTCGGGATCGAGCAGGATCTCGACCTTGACCCGACCGCGCTCACCGCGCATCCACCACGCCACGTGTGATGGGGCGTCCGACAGGACCGGTGTGTCTGGGTCGGGCGCGAGACGGCCGTGGACGTCACGCAGGCGCTCGAGCTCGGCTCGTCGAAGCGCCAGAGGTTCATCGAGATCGACGTTCATGGCGAAGAGCATCTCCGCCTCGGAGTCATCCCAGCGCTCCATCAGTCGCTCCACGGCGCCGCGTGCGGCGTTTGTCGCGGGCCAGGGAGCGATGCGCCCGATCTGCGGTCGCTCGGCGGTCACCAGCGCCGTGAGAGCCTCCGCGGCGACCCGACCGATCGGTGCGTAGCGCGCGTTCGCGAACCCGATGACCCCGAACCCGGACGCCGGGTGCCAGCGCATGTGCGACCCGAAGCCGGGGTATCCTCCACCGTGGCCGACGATCCGGCCGAGCCTCACGTCGTCCCAGACGAAGAGGCCATACCCGTAGTGGTCTGCCGAGAGCGCGGGCGCAGCATCCGCCGACGACCAGCCGATCGTCGGTTCGGAGGTCCGCTGGATCTGCTGCATCTCCCGGCGTGTCGCTCGGCTGAGCGGATGACCGTCATCCGGACCGTCGCGCGGCGGGAACGCGTCGATGAGACCGGCGACCCACCGTGAGAGGTCGCGGACCGACGTGAAGATCCCGCCCATCGACGACAGCGCACCGTACGGGTCGATGGGCTCCTCGATCCAGGCGTCCTCCCGTTTGAGGTAGCCGTGTGCCAGGCCATCGGCCTGGACATCGTCCCGCTCGAAGACTGTCGCGGACATGCCCAGCGGTCGCAGGAGCCGGTCGCGGATGACGTCCTTGTACTCGGCGCCGGCTGCCGCCGTGATGACCCGACCGAGGATCCCATAGCCGAGATTCGAGTAGTCGAACCGGGTCCCCGGCGCCCAGGCGAAGCTCAGCCCACCGCCAAGCAGGGCGGCGAACTCCTTGAACGGAAGGCCCTGCTGGCGGTCACCCCACGGATCGTCGGTCGGGAAGCCGGCCGACATCGTCAAGAGATGTTCGATCGTGATCGGCGGGGAATCTTCGGTCGGTCCGCTCAGACCCACGAGGTCCGGGACCCATCGTCCGACGGGATCATCGAGACGCAGGCGGCCCTCGTCGCGAAGCAAGAGGACGGCCGCGGCGGTGAAGCTCTTCGTCATCGAAGCGATGCGGAAGACGCTGTCGGTGTCCGGCGGCGCATCCTCGCCGACGCGCAGGGTCCCGTACGCACCCACGTGGACAAGCTCGCCGCCGGCGAGGATCCCGTAGCTGAAGCCCGGCGCGACCGCCCGTTCGGCGAAGCGGCCGAAGATGGCGTCGATTTCGGCGCGTGTCGCGTCCGCGATCATGCCGCCCCCGGTGTCATCACCCCGCGATGGTACGTGGCGGGCTCGTGCGCCCGCCGGACATGAGAACGCTCGAAGGAACCGACGATCACTAGTTGCTCTGGCCCGATGTGAACAAAGGGTTCGATCACTAGATGTTCGTGGCTCCTTCGAGCACGATCACTGTATCGGCGAGGTCGCGGCACTCCGCGTCACGCGGATGCCGTGAGGTATCGCATCCGCATGACAACGGCGATCAGGCCGCAGATTCCTCCTCGGCCGGGAGACCGACCTCGATCGGGTTGTTGATCGGATCCTGGCTCCATTCGAACCAGCCGCCGTCGTAGACCGCGATCCGCTGCCAGTCCTGCAGGTAGGCGTAGAACCACGTCTCGCTGGCCCGCCAGCCGGTGCCGCAATAGAAGGCGACCCACTTGTCGGCGGTGATGCCGGCCTCCGCCCAATTGGCTGCGATCTCCGGATACGCCCGCATCGTGTTGTCGATGTTGCGGTAGTGCTGCATGTGGTAGGCGTCGGTCCCGCAATTGCCCCACACGTCGCCCTTGATCCGGCCGGCCGGGCCGATGTAGTTGTAGCCGCTGACGTCACCGATGTGTTCGCGCCACGTCCGGACGCTGACGAGTGCGGCGCCATCGGGATCGGCCAGGATCTCCTTGGCTTCGTCGATGTCGACGATGACCTCCGGCCGGACGGGCACCTCGCCACCGAACGATGCGACCGGCGTCGGCAGCCGTTCCACGGTCTCGAGCGGGTTGCCGCCCTGGACCCACCAGTCGTAGCCGCCGTCGAGCAGCCGGACGTCGTCGACACCCGCATAGCGCATGATCATGAGTGCGCGTGTCGCGGCGATCTGACCGGCCCGGCGGCCCGGCCACTTCTCCTTGGCGTCGCCTTCCGTATCCCGGCCGTAGACGACGACGGTCGTGTCGCGGGTCACCCCGAGCGACTCAAGGGCCGCCTTGATGACGTCCGGCGAGCGGCGGTTCCAGTCGGCCGGGTCCTCGAGCCAGTTGGTGTCGAGGTAGAGGGCCGTCGGGATGTGACCCTCGGCGTACTCCTCCGGAACCCCGAAATTGACGTGGAACAGCACGAAGTCCGCGTTCGGCGGGGCCTCCGGCGTCTCGCCGGCGAGGACGTCCCGGAGCCATGGGATGTGGACGAGCTTGTCAAAGTGGGCGAGGCTCTCGAGTGGCAGGACCGGGTCGGCCGCCCAGCGCCGCAGCGCCGCCCTCGAGGGTCTGCACCCGATCGACACCGAGCGCCGCCAACCTCGTCGCAAGGGCTCCTGCGTCGTCGGCCCCATCGCCGTAGATGACGATGTCCCGGTCCGTGGTGACGCCCTTGGCGGTCAGGAGCCGATCGATCTCGGCGTCGTCGACGATGTCGAGCCAGGCGACCGGGAAGGCGACAGCGCCCGGCAGGTGACCGCCGCGGACCTCGCCGTTGCGCCGCCAGCCGTTGTAGGCGGCCAGGGTCCGCACGTCGACGATCGTCAACGATGGATCGTCGAGTCTGTCGCGGAGTTCGGCGGGAGTGATGGTCGTCATGCTGGTGTCCTCATAGGTGACGGTGCGTCGGACATGAAAAAGCCCCTGGCCAGCAGGGGTTCGTCGGGTGGGATCCGGCGTGCGCTTATCGCGGGTCGCACGCCTCGGTACACCACCCGCCCTGCATGGCAGAGGGGCGACATGGACAGGCGCAGGACATGGGAATGGTCGTCATCGATTGCCGGATTGTGGCATGACCCGCTCTCACAGGGCAAGACATCCCACGGTTGCATCTCGGTGACGGCTCAGGGATCGATCGTCCGGATGCCCCGATCCGTCGCGTCGGGGCGAGGAACACGAGAAGCCGTTCACCCTCCCCGTGTCTACCGAGGATCGTCGCCGCATCCAGGCATGGTTCCTTCGGAACCGAACGCCCACCGGCGGTGTATGGAGGTCGACACACCCACGCTCACACGGAGGACTGACCCATGCGCCGACAATTCGCGATCTTGACCGGCCTCGGTGCCCTGATGTCCGCGACGATCCTGTGGCTCGTCGGTGCGGCCGGTGTGTCGGCCGGCGACCCGTGCTATCACGACTTCGAGATGCCGGCGAGCACATCGTCGTCGAAGACGACCGTCGATCTCGAGCCATGCGCGTTCGCTCCGACGCTGACCAGCGTCCCGATCGGGTCCGAGGTCACGTTCAAGAATGGCTCCCAGTTCAGCCACCTCGTCACGGGGGCGAACCAGGCATGGGGATCGCGCGACACGGAGATCGCCCCCGGCGCGACCGTCGCCTACACGTTCGCCAAGGCCGGGGTCTACCCGTACGCCTGCGCCCTCCATCGAGGGATGTCCGGGGTCATCGTGGTCGGCGACGCCGCGGCGATCGCAGAAGCCGGCGCGGGGACGGCCTCCGGGACGACGACCGGCTCCACGACCACTTCGGGCGTGGCCGCGACGGCGCCGTCGACCACGGCCACCGACCCGATCCTGCTGGTCGTCCTGGCGGTCCTCGCCGGCATCGTCATCGGTGCTGTCGGTGGATGGCTCGCCAGCCGCCGGCGCACGACTCGCGAACGGTCGGCTGCCGCCCCGGCAGCCTGAGCCGGCTCCAGCTCCAGGGGCCAGCCGCCTCGGGGCGGGGCGGCACGCCGACCCGCTCAGCGACGAGGCGGGGCGGTCACGGGAAGAATTCGCGGAGCGTGTTGGCGGAGCAGCTGTTGGCCATGCACGGCATGCGCCACAGTGCCTCGATCGTGCGGACCAGGGAGTAGTGGGTATGGCTGTGGCCGGACGCGAAGGCCGTCTTCGCCTTGGGGCTGATCACGATCGTCGCGACCTTGCCGCCGCCGCCGATGTCGCTCGATCCTTCGTCGAAGGTCAGCAGGATCAAGCCGTTGGACCGGTAGGCCGCCGACTCGAGGATGCTCGGGAGGAATCCCTTGAGCCACTTGTCACCGGTGGCGACCGAGCAGTCATGCATGTCATGGCAGAGGTTCGGCACGATGAACCAGAAGTTGCCCAGGCCGGCGCGGAAGTGCGTGAAGTCTGTGATGTTGCTGCACCGGCTCGGGCTCGACGAGACGCTGGTCCAGCTGATCGCCGGCTCGTGCTTCCTCGCGTAGTCACCCGATCCGTCCTCGCCGCCCGAGGCCGACCCACCGGTGAAGCAGTCCAGGGGTACGTTCTCCGCCGCGACGTGCCAGCTCCTGCCGCTGGCCGTGATCTGGTCGGCGAGCGTCCGTCCCTTCGAGAAGTCGTGGACGTCGTCGTCGTGGATCCCCTGGGTAGAGCCGGACCACAGGGCGAGGTAGTTCGGCAGCGACGGATGCGACACCGCCGTGTAGTTCGTCGCCAGGCCGTACTGCTTGGCGAGACTGTTGATGTACGGGGCCGAGCTGTTCCCGATGATGGATCCGGCCTCGTGATTCTCGAGGACGATCTCGTAGATGTGCCCGATCGATGGCCAGGCGCTCGTCGGTTTGGGCGTCGGCTTGGGGGTTGGCTTCGGCGTCGAACGAGGCTTCGGGGTGCCGGTCGCTGCGGCCCTGGGCGTCGACGTCGGAGACGGGGTCACCTGCGGAACCGCTGTCTCGAGACCGCCCGACGCCCGACTGGGGGAGGCGCCAGGCGTCGGCCCATTGGATGCCGTCGACGCGGCACCACCGCTGGCGCCCCCTCCCGCGGCGGTCAGTGCGGACGGAGACGGGCTTCCCGTCGAAGCGCCCGGCGACAGGCGAGGGACGAGGCCGACGAGCGCCACTACGCCGATCAGGACCGCGGCACCGATGGCCACGGGCCAGCGGGCGAGAGCGGAGCGGCCGGCGCGGGCGGGTGGCGTTGCTGCCAAGGGAGATCCCCTTCAGTGCACGCTCGGCTCCAGGGCGGACCAGACCGTCGTCCCGGACCCGTCCGAGCAGTGTAGGAGGATTTGCCCCGAAGAGACCCGGTCAGCGCAGCGGCGGCAGGGCACCAGGTCGCAACCCCCGCGTCGCGACCCGGAGACCCGAAGCGGCTACTGCAGGAATTCAGCGAGGGTGTTCGCGGAGCACGAGTTGCCGAGGCACGACAGCCCGTTGAGGGTCTCGATCGTGCGCAACAAGCTGTAGTGCGAGTGCACCGTCGTCGAGACGACCCCGGACAGGCCCGGACGGATGACGGCCGTGAAGATACGCCCGCCCCCGTTCGTTGAGGTCGAGCCCTCGTCGAACGAGATGACGAGCAGTGTGTGGGCCCAGTCGGGCGCGCCCGTCACCTGCGGCACGAAGCCCTTGAGGAACGCGTCGGCGGTCGCAAGTGAGCAGTCGTGGGCGTCGTTACAGAGGTTCGGCACGACGAAGGCGACGTTGACGCTCGGGTCGAAGTTGGCCAACGGCTGGATGTTCGCGCATTGGGCGCTGCCGGAGACCGAGGTGAAGCTCATCGCCGGGTTGTGCTTCCGGGCATAGGTTCCGGCGACACCAGGGCCGTCGACAGGTCCGGAATACGTGCTGCCGAGGTTGCATCCGGTGCCCGGGTAGTCCTGGGCATACGTCCGCCACGATCGACCGACTGCTGCCATCTGGCTGCTCAGGCTCGCGCCGCCCAGGTTGTAGGTCCCGTCGTCGGTGACCCCCTGCGTCGAACCCGACCAGAAGGCGAGATAGTTCGGCAGCGACGGGTGAGCGACGGCGTAGAACTGGTCGGCTCGCCCGTAGGTCGTCGAGAGGCCGTAGAGATACGGCATCGAGCTTGATGTGATCGCGGTCGCCTCCTCGTTCTCGAGCCAGACCACCACGACATGGTCGATGGCCCCGCCAGCGGGAGTCGGGGTCGGGGTCGGTGTCGGGGTCGGCGTCGGTGTCGGGGTCGGCGTCGGTGTCGGTGTCGGGGTCGGTGTCGGGGTCGGCGTCGGTGTCGGGGTCGGGGTCGGCGTCGGGGTCGGCGTCGGGGTCGGGGTCGGGGTCGGGGTCGGCAGCGGAGAGCCCCCGTTATGGAGGGCGTCCAGGTACACACCGAAGCCAGACGAGCTGTCCCACTCGGTCGCGTCTTCGACGGACGTTCCCTCGCCCCATTCGGAGAAGGTGGTGATGAGCTGCCACGGGGCGTTCGAGCCGATCATCGCCTGGACGTTCGCCGACCAACGGGTCGGATCGCGTGTCAGGCGCGGCGCGACTTCGTTCGCCTTGTAGAACCCGGGGCTGATGCTGTAGCTGAACCCGGCCTGGCTGTCGGTCGCGCCCGCCGGCGCGTACTGATGCCAACTGGCGGGTTGGTTGACGCACGTCTTGTAGCCTGAGAAGACCTTCAGGACCAGGTAGGCACCGATGCCGGCGTTGGCCTGGGTCCAGCGGTCGACCATCCCGCAGCTGTCGGCACCGTCGGCATAGACGAACACGACGAACCGGCCACCGATGCGCAGGTAGGACGGGTCGTTTCCGTACTGGTCGCGGATGTACGTCAGGTCCGAGGTGATCTGGCTGACGCTCGGATCCGACGTGCCTTCAGGCTCGTAGTAGACGGTCCAGCGAGTCGGTGTTCCGGCAGTGGCGGCCAGGATGGTCGGCAGCCGACGATCGGTCGCGGTGCCCTGTCCCCACCACGACGAGATCCCCACGTCGATGTGCGCGTAACGGAACGCCGCCAGGTGCGCCGCGAGCGTCGAGCTCGCGCTCGAATTGTAGGATCCGAGCGTCGGGTGGTACTGCGTGAACGGGTTCATGCCTTGCTGGTTCCATCCCTCGGGGAACCACGGGTAGTAGAACGCGGCTCGGATCGGGAAGCTCGGCTGGAGGTCGCCACTGGGCGGCGCGGGGGTCGGGGTCGGCGTCGGCGTCGGGGTGGGCGTCGGGCGTCGGGGTGGGCGTCGGGGTCGGCGTCGGGGTCGGGGTCGGCGTCGGGGTCGGCGTCGGGGTCGGGGTCGGGGTCGGGGTCGGGGTCGGCGTCGGGGTCGGGGTCGGGGTCGGGGTCGGAGTCGGAGTCGGGGTCGGCGCGGCCACGACCGTCAGCGTGGCGGTTGCCAGGATCGCGGCCGCAGCCTGGGTCTTCTTCGTCTGGGTCGAGGCAGTGACCGCGTGCCCGCCGATGGGCGCCGTCATCGGAACCTTGAAGCTGGCGGTCAACGAACCGCTGCGATCGACCCGATACGTCGGCATGCCGGTCGCCTGCCCGTCGAAGAGCAGCTGGCCGCGCGTGCCGGCCGGGAAGCCGGTGCCGCTGACTTTGATGGTCGCGCCGACCTTCGCCTCCGACGGGCTGAGCGAGAACGTCTCCTGCGCGTTGGCTGACAGCGTCGGCACCAGCAGGACCGGTAGGAGGATGGCAACGAGCCAGAGGCCGCTCGGCCGGGATCTCGAGGTTCGCGGCTGGGTCGGAGGCGGAACCGGGACGCCGCGAGTCGAAAGCGGGAGAGCCTTGTATCGCATCAGATGTCCTCGTGGTCGCGCAAGACACGCGGGCGGGGGTGCCGCGGCCCGACTTCCGTGACGGCCCTCGACCGCGTCCGTGACGGTCGTGATCCAGGCCGACTCGACATGCAGGGGATGTCCGACCATCACACGCCGCGCCAGCACTCGTGTCGAGAGAGAAATACGTCAGTCGATGGCGCTGTCACGCTGCGGCAAGGACCCCGCCATCCGGCGACGTCCGAGGAGCGCGACCTTCGCTGCCCACCGTCGTCGGGACGGCGCTTTCGCGGGAGCGGTCCGCGAGCGATTGCTGCGGTTAGGTCGGGACCGATCCCTCATCGTCGTCGCTGGATCCGCGCGCCCTCCGTATCACGGGAGCGTCGCTGGCCAGGACCGGCCCCACGACGAAAGGACCATCCCAAGAGGGCTGCTCCGGGCCCATCCGGGCCAGCGGCCGTTTCGCGGAGGCCGTCGTTTCGTTGCCGCGACGCACCGGATCGTTCGCCGGATCCGTTCCCGGGCCGTCGGGGCCCACCCGCGAGCCGACCACAGGCAGGCTCGGCTGCGGGCCGACGGGCGAAGGATGCCGCGCCAGACGTACAGTCAGGGCATGACCGAGCGCCACGTGTCGCTGCTCCGGGGCATCAATGTCGGCGGCCACAACCTGATCTCGATGGCGCGCCTGCGCGCGCTGTACGTCACCCTCGGCTGCGAGGAGGTCGAAACCTACCTCCAGAGCGGGAACGTCGTCTTCCATCGCGACAAGGACGCAGCTGGGATCGGTCGTCGCGTCGAGCGGGCCATCAAGCGCGAGCTCGGGCTGGACATCCGGGTGATCGACCGGACCCACGTCCAGCTGGCCTCGATCGTGGCCGGCGACGTCTTCCCGGACGCCGACCCGAGTCGCCGTGTCGTGATGTTCCTGGCAGGGCCACCCGGCCGCGAGATCGCCAAGGAACTCGGACACGTGACCCTCGGCGCCGACGAGGCGATGCTCATCGGCGAGGAGCTCCATCTCCACTGCCCCGACGGGATCGGCAGCTCCAAGCTGCCCGGCCTGTTGAGCGAGAAGCGACTCGGCGTCGCCGCAACGGCGCGCAATTGGCGGACGGTCACACGCCTCGAGGAGATGAGCGGAGATCAGGCCTGAGGCGGAGCGGCCGTCACGACGGATCGGCCTGTTGGCGGGTTTCCACGATGGTCGTCGGCGCGTTGTGGACCGCCGGGATCGAGCCGAGACGGCCGGCCTGATAGTCCGCGACGGCCTGCATCACCTCGTCGCGCGTGTTCATCACGAAAGGCCCCATCCAGGCCACCGGCTCGCGGATCGGCCGGCCACCAAGGACGATGACATCGAGGTTCGGGCTCCGGCTCTCCTGGAGGGCTGAGGCGGTGACCGTCACCGCGTTGCCGTCGCCGAGCACCGCCAGCTGGCCCGTCCCGAGCGGCCTCCCGCCCGGCCCGACGGTCCCCTGCCCCGCCAGGACGTAGATGAGTGCGTTGTAGTCAGCCCGCCACGGCAGCGACAGCTTCGCGCCCGGACTGAGCGTGGCGTGGACCATCGTCATCGGCGAATAGGTCGAACCGGGACCAGCGTGCCCTGCCACATCGCCCGCGATGACCCGGATGAGTGCGCCACCATCAGGCGACGAGACGAGCGCCACTTCGCTGGCGCGCAGATCCTGGTAGCGCGGCGCGGTCAGCTTCTGGGCGGCGGGCAGGTTGACCCACAGCTGCAGGCCGTGGAACAGGCCGCCGCTCACGACCAGCCATTCCGGCGGCTTCTCGATATGGAGGATGCCGGCGCCCGCCGTCATCCACTGGGTATCGCCGTTGGTGATGACACCGCCGCCGCCGTTGGAGTCCGCGTGCTCGAAGACGCCGTCGATCATGTAGGTGACGGTCTCGAAGCCGCGATGCGGGTGCCACGGCGTTCCCTTCGGTTCGCCCGGCGCGTACTCGACCTCGCCCATCTGATCGAGATGGATGAACGGGTCCAGGTCGGTCAGGTCGACCCCGGCGAATGCGCGGCGGACGGGAAAGCCCTCCCCCTCGAACCCGCGCGGCGCGTTCGTGACGCTCCGGACCGGGCGCTGCGTCGCCATCGCCGGATCCGGTTCTGGCACGCGAGGCAGGATGGTGATGTCTTCGACGACGACGGCTGGCATGTGCGTTCGACTCCTTCTGGTCAGCAGCCATCATAGCGCGGTATAGTTGACTACGCAACAGAATCTCTGCTACGGTGACGCCGATACGAGACGAAGGAGGACGACATGTCCGACTACAACACGGCCCTCATCGAGGACCTGCGGGCGAACGGCGGCCACGCCACCCACGGCAATTTCGTCGGACGCCAGGTGCTCATCCTGACCACGACCGGCGCGAAGACAGGGCAGCGTCGCGAGACTCCCCTCGCGTACACACGCGACGGTGACCGGCTCGTCATCGTCGCCTCGAAAGGTGGCGCGCCGACCCATCCCGCGTGGTACCACAACATCGTCGCGGATCCTGCCGTGACGGTCGAGGTGAACGGCGAGCGTTTCGACGCGACTGCCACGATCCCCGAAGGCACCGAACGCCGCCGGCTGTACGACCAGCACGCAGCGCTCCACCCGAGTTTCGTCGACTACGAGACGCGGACAGACCGCGTCATCCCGGTGATCGTCCTGCAGCGGAAGGCGGCATCGGTCGCCGCCTGACGCTAGGCTCCGTGGATGGCGGATGACCCACCCCTGGTCCGACCGGCGACGCCCGAGGAACTCGCGGACGTCGGCGGGATGCACGCCGCGAACCGGGCCGCCTGGGACGAGGCGGCCGAGCGTTACGAGGGCTGGTTCGACGAAGCCGTCGAGCTGATCCGGTCCGGCGGGACCAACCTCTTCGGTGTCGAGACCGAGCTGATCGGTGACCTCCACGGTCGCTGCCGTCGCGCCATCCACCTGCAGTGCGCGGCCGGGCGCGACACGCTGTCGCTCTGGAACCACGGCGCGGATGAGGTCGTCGGCATCGACTTCAGCCCGCGCATGCTCGAACTGGCCGCTCGATTGACCGCGGCCACGGGTGCCCCGGCCCGCTGGATCCAGGCCGACGTCCTCGACGCTCCGGCCGAGCTCGATGGCACCGCGGATCTCGTCTACACGGGTCGCGGATCGCTCATCTGGCTGGGCGATCTCGATGCCTGGGCGGCCGTCATCGCACGCCTCCTCTCGCCTGCCGGTCGGTTCGTCCTGTTCGAGGGCCACCCGGTCGAGTGGCTGTTCGACGCCGACGCGGATGGCCGCTGGATCGCGACCGACTACGACTACTTCGCGGGCGCCGAGGCGTCGCGCGGCTGGGCGCCCGAGTACATCGAGCGCCTGTCGATCGCCGACTCGGACCAGAGCTGGAAGTTCGCGCGCGCCTGGACGCTCGGCGAGATCGTCACGGCATTGCTGGGCGCCGATCTTCGTCTGGAGGCCGTCGCGGAGTATCCGATCGATTGGTGGGGCGGGCACGGAGACGTCCGCCCCGACGACCGTGGTCGCATCCCGCTGTCCTTCTCCGTGACGGGGCGCAAGGGCAGCGGCTGAGCGTCGAGCCAGCCCGCGGTCGTCGTCAGCGCCGAACGAGACGTTCGAAACGGCCGTCCGGCGCGCGGACGACCGCACTCACCTCGAGGATCGCGGCGCGCCGGATCGCCCCGTAGATGTGGGGATATGGCGAACCCGGGACGTCGAACCGCCATGGGACGTCGAGCGCGTCGAGATCCACGGTCAGCGCCACGAACGGCCGCGGGTCGGCCAGGTAATGACGCTCGAACGTCTCGGCGAGGGCGGCGACCCCGTCCGTGCAGTGGATGAACCCCTCGCGCTCGAGCGAGGCCGCGGCATACGGCGCAGCCGGATCGGCCGCGTCCCAGACCGCGACCGGGACGAGATGGAACGTCGGCCGGCTCAACCGGGCGTCTGGTCGATCGAGACCCACGCCCGATCCAGTGCCAGCTGGATGACGGTGGCCCGGTCGGCCACGATCGCCGCGCGCAGGGCGGGCTCGAAGTCGGCGTCGTGCTCGACTCGAACGCCTCGCGCCCCGCACGCCCTGGCCACCGCCGCGAAATCGAGCGCGCCGAGTTCGCTCGCGACGCCGACCCCGGTCCCGCGTCGTTCCTGCCACATCCGGATGGTGCCGTAGCGCTCGTTGTCGAAGACGACGACGACGACCCTCGCGCCGACCCGGACGGCTGTCTCCAGCTCGGCCATGGTCATCCCCAGGCCGCCGTCGCCGACGAGCGCGACGACGGGCCGGTCGCGATGGACGAGCGCGGCGGCGATCGCAGCGGGCAGACCGTAGCCCATCGCCCCCGACGTCGGGCCGATGAAGGTGCCGGGACGCCGGAAGCGGAAGCCACGACCCGCCCAGCTCGCGAAATTGCCGGCATCGGTGGTCAGGATGGCGTCGTCGGGCAGGACTCGGCGAAGCGTCGCGATCGTCCGCCCAGGGTGGACGCCGGGTCCGTCCCACGGTGTCTCGTCCACGATCGACGCCGCCTCGAAGGCGGCCCGATCGGCCAGATTGTTGGCCTGACGCGTCGCGACCAATGCGGCATCGAGCACGGCCCGCCCGAGGAGTCGCTCATTGGCCGATTTGAGGAATGCCTTGGCGTCGGTCGCGACCGTGAACGCCGGCGCCGGCGATCCGCTGGCTGCGCCCGGGACGAGGTCGACATGCGCCCAGCGCTGGCCGGATCGCGGGACCTGGTAGGCATAGGTCGTCGGCTCGTTCAACCTCGAACCGAGGACGAGCAGTGCGTCGGCCGCGTCCAGCCGTTCGCGGACCGACGAGGCGGCGCCGAATCCGGCCATGCCGAGGAACAGCGGGTGATCGTTCGAGATGACGTCTGCGCGGCGCCACGCCGCGATGACCGGGACCTGCAGCAACTCGGCGAAGCGGGTGAGCTCGGTCGAGGTCCGCGCTCGCAGGATGCCACCGCCAGCGAGGATGACCGGACGCTCGGCCGAGGCGAGGAACTCGATGACCGCGCGGATCTCGTCGTCGGTGGCCCGTGTCGCACCGGGTCGACCGGTGTCGACCACGGCGTCCTCGGGCATCACCTCATCGAGGAGGTCCTCGGGCAGGGACAGGAGCACGGGCCCGGGCCGGCCGGTCAGCGCCTGTCGAGCGGCCTCGCTCATCGCCGACACCACGTCCGCCGCGGTCCGCGGCTCGGCGGCCCACTTGGCCAGGCGACCGAGGGAGTCGACCTGGTCGATCTCCTGGAACGCCTCACGGCCCCGGTACGCCCGCTCGACCTGCCCGACCGCGACGAACATCGGGGTCGAGTCCTGGAGAGCGGTGTGGATACCGATGGCGAGGTTCGCTCCGCCGACGGCGCGCGTGCCGAGGCAGATCGCGGGGCGGCCGGTCAGCTGCCCATGGGCTTCGGCCATGAAGGCCGCGGCGCCCTCGTGGCGGGTCGCCACGACCCGGATCCCGGCGCCCTCGAACGCGTCGAGCAGACCGAGGAACGATTCGCCGGGCACCGTGAACGCATAGCGGACGCCGGCCGCGCGGAGGGCATCGGCGATGAACCGCCCGACCGTGCGCGGCCCGGCGTGGGCGACCGGCTCCGGATCGGGTTCGGTCTCGGGCACCGGCTCGGACGCCGCGGGGCCGACAGGTTCGGGTTCGGGACCTGCCTCGGCCTCGCGTCCCGGGCTCGGGATCGGCGAGCGGCTCCGGCTCTGGGTCCCCGTCGGGACCTGGCTCGGTTGCCGGCACCTCGGGCGGAGCCACCGCGGCGTCGATGTCGGCCGCTTGCTCGTCGGCGATCTGGGTCGTGTCGAGCTCGGTCATGGCGACTTGGCTCCTTCGGTCGATGTCCCCCGTTCGGGGATCAGCGGTAGTTCTCGAACTGCAGGGGGACTGCCAGATCGAGTTCGCGCAGCCGGGTGATGACACGCTGGAGATCGTCGCGGCTCTTGCCGGACACCCGGACAGCGTCACCCTGGATCTGCGACTTCACCTTCGGGAACTCGTCCCGGATCAGCTTGGTGATCTTCTTGGCGACCTCCTCGGACAGCCCGCGTCGCAGGCCGATGCGCTGGCGGACCTTGTTGCCGCCGGCTTCCTCCACCTTCCCCCAATCGAAGATCTTGAGCGACAGGCTGCGCCGGATGGCCTTGGATTCGATGAGATCCTTGACCGCGGCCGCACGATGTTCATCGTCCGTGACCAGGATGATCTCGTCCTTGGCCTGGGCAAGGTCGACGGTCACACCCTTGAAGTCGAAGCGGGTGCCGACCTCGCGGCGGACCTGGTCGAGCGCATTGCGCAATTCCTGTTCGTCGAAGTCGCTGACGACGTCGAATGATTGGTCTCCGGCCATCGATCCTCCTCTCCTTACCCGCCAGCGTCGGGTGCGGTCCTCGTCCATGCACGAAAGCGGCTCACCCGCCCGTCCGAGGCCACCTCCGCGGCCAGGAAGCCAGCCATCCGGACGACCGTCTCGGTCGACCGTCGGACGAACGATGCGTGCCAGGCGGCGAGCACCGTCGTGCCCGACACCCAGTGTTGTTCGACCGTGAACTCCACGTCACGCTGCGACGCAGCCGCGTCCAGCAGGTATGCCCGCAGCGCATTGTGGCCGACGAGCGGCGTGCCGTACGGGTCCTCATGGTACTCGGCGTCGTCCGTGAAGAGGGCGACCCAGGCGTCGCCGTCGAATGCCTGCCAGGCGGCCCCATAGGCTTCCAGCCAGTCTCCGCCCTCGGCGTATCCGATCATCCGCCCTCCTCCAGTCGCTGAAGCAGTCGCTGCCCGATGCGATAGCTCGCGCCGCCACCCATGACGAGGACGGCATCGCCGGCACGCACCTCGCGGGCAAGTGCGTCCGCGGTCGCGTCCACGGACCCGGGAGCCATCACCACGATCCCCGGCCGGATCGTCGCCACCGCATCGGCGAGGTCCGCCGCCGTCACGCTCGTCGTGTCCCGGTCGCGACCCGCCCAGATGTCGGCGATCGCGACGGCGTCGGCCTCGGCGAGGGCCTCGGCGAACGACGCGAGCATCGCCGCGGTCCGATGGAACGTGAGTGGCTCGTAGACCGCCCAGACGCGCCGTCCAGGCTCCCGCTGGCGGATCGCCGCGAGAGTCGCGACGATCGCGGTCGGGTGATGGCCGTAGTCGTCGTACACCACCACGCCGGCCGCCTCGCCTTTCCGCTCGAGGCGACGGCCGACACCCGCGAACGTGGCGAGGCCGCTCGCGATGGCGGGCGCGGTCAGACCCAGGGTCGCCGCCGCGCCCGCGACAGCCAGGGCATTCGCTGCGTTATGCCGGCCGGCCGTGGGGAGCCGGATGGTGATCGCGCCCGCCAGCTCATCGAGCCCGTAGACCTCGAGGGTGGTGCCCGCCTGATCCGCCCCGGTGACCCGGCCGAGCACCGCGGTCGCCGGACCGCCTGCGGTCGCATAGCGGTCGCGGACCCCGCGCAGGTAGCCGCCGCGCTGCGGGGATGTGTCGACGACGGCGTAGGCGAGGACCCTCACGATCGTCTCACGCAGACGAGCCACGACCGCTTCCGCACCCGGATCGCCGACGTTCGCCACGATCGTCGCCTGGCCGGGCATCCTGCGCAGCCATGACTCGAACGCGTCGATGACCGCGGATCGGTCCGCGAAGACGTCGGGATGATCCCATTCGGCCCCGGTCAGGATGGCGACGTCGGGCCGATACGCGTCGAAGTTGCCGGCGTATTCGTCGGCCTCGACCACGAATGCTTGACCCTGGCCGTGGCGGGCCGTGGCCGGCGGGCCGCCTGTCTCCGCGCTCGGCATGAGCGCCCCGACGAACGCGGACGGGTCCGCGCCCGCGGCGACCAGGGTGTGCACCAGCCATCCCGCGGTCGTGCTCTTGCCGTGGGTCCCGGCAACGCCCACCAGCCGCCGGCCGAAGGCAGCGTCCGCAACGACCTGCTGCCACGGTTCGAGAGGGATCCCGGCCGCCCTCGCGGCGGCGAGTTCAGGGTGGTCGGGCTCGACCGCGGTCAGCGCCTTCGTCACCGCCAGTCGCTCGGGCCACGGCACGGTCGTCACGTGGGACGCGGCATGCTCTCCCGCCACGGCGACCCCGAGTGCCTCCAGGGCGGGCGTGTACGGGGACGGCGCACCCGGGTCGCAGGCTGTGACGACCGCGCCGGCATGGACTGCCAGGATCGCCGCGGCGCTCGCGCCCGCCCCGGCGCCGCCGATGACGTGGATCCGCTCCATCGCACGGATGGGTCGGGCGGGTCTGGCCGGTGCCAGCCCGGCCCCGATCCGCTGCGCGGCCGAGGTCATGTCGGCGGCGCCGTCGTCGCGTCGATGCGCTCCAGCAGGAGTTCGAGTGCGGCCGCCGCGCTCCGGCGTTTGTTCTCGCTCCGGTCAGCCGGACCAGGTGAACCGCTGGACCGTGGCGCCGTCGGCGTCCGCCACGGCGATGTACGTCAGCCCGACCGGTTTCTGCGGCGTCCCGCCGTCGGGTCCGGCGATCCCGGTCACCGACACCGCGAGGTGCGCTCCGGTCCGCTCCCGGCCACCGATGGCCATGGCCATCGCGACCTGGGCCGAGACGGCGCCGTGGGCCGCGAGGATGTCCTCCCCCACCCCGACGGACGCGCGCTTCTGGTCGTCGGAGTAGGTCACGAAGCCGCCGAGGTAATACGCGCTCGAGCCGGGGACCTCGGTGATGAGGTGACCGACGAGACCACCGGTGCACGACTCGACGGTGGCCACCGTGAGGCGGTTCAGCGTGCATCGCTCGCCGAGGCGGGCCGCCAGCACGGCCAGGTCGGCGAGCGGATCGCCCTCCACCGCTACCGCCGCTGCGTCTTTTCGGGTGGCGCCGGCGGTGCGAACAGCCAGGTCTCGGGGACGCCCGACTTCCCGAGGTTCCCGAGCGACGTCCCGTTGAGGGTGAAGTACGTCACGCCGGACGACCCCGTTCGGACCTCGATCTTGTTGCGCCCGGTGAACGTCAGGGTCTTGCCGTTCGCGATGACCTTGCCGGCGGCCCCGAGGCCCGGGTCGATCTTGCCGTCGACCCAGACCTTGATCCAGGCCCGACCACCCTTGACGGTCACGACCAGGTTGACGCCCTTGTACAGGACCGTGACGTTCCGGGTCAGAGCGGTCGTCTTGCCCTCGGCGCTCGTCGCGGTCACGGTGATCGTCCAGCGACCGGCGGTCAGCTCGAGCGGCGTGCTGTACCCGCCGTCGTCGGCGACCGTCACGCGGACCGACGGCGGCGTCGCGGGTGGTGCCGGCGTGGCGCCGCCCTTGCCCGGCGGCGGTCCGGATGGTCCGACGTAGGCCGCCTCGACAAGGACCGATGTCGCGTTCATCGCCTTGCCCGCGATGGGGATCGCCCCGTTCTCGAACGAGGCGCCCTCCGATGGCTGGTCGAGCGTCAGGGTCGGTGCCTCGATCTGGAGGAACGGGACCGTGATGAACAGGCGGACGGTCTCTTCCGAGCGCTTCCCCGTGTCGGGGTCGACGGCGCTCACGTCGAACTGGTTGCGCCCGCGGCGCAGGTCGACGTCGTAGGCCCACTGGCCGTCGGACCTCGCCGTCACCTGGAACGGCTCGTCGTGGCCGGGAGTCAGGATCGAGACCGTGGCGCCCGGCAGGGTCGATCCCTGGAGCGTGTACGACGTCGTCGACTCGTCGACGTCGATGACCGCGGTCGCCGGCTGCGTCACCGCGATCGTCGGCGGCTTGGCGAAGCGCAGCACCTGGACCCCGAGGTAGACCCCGAATGCGACGATGACGACCGTCAGCAGGGCCGCGACGACGAGCCCGGGCGAGAAGCTCAGACCCTTGCGCGGCGTCGCGATCGGTCGCGGCACGACGATGGCCGGTGGCGATTCCTTCGGGATCGCCCCGCTCGCGGCGCCACTGGAGCAGGACGTCGTCCGGGTCGAGACCGAGATACAGCGCGTAGTTGCGCAGGAAGCCCTTGGTGTAGACCGCGCCCGGCAGCTCCTTGTAGTCACCACGCTCGAGGGCGCCGAGGTAGCGCGCCCGGATCTTCGTGTCACGCTCGGCGCGGTAGAGATCCACGCCCTTCCGCTCACGGGCGGCGTACAGGCGCTCCGGCAGGCTGGGCACAGGCTCCGCGGTCGCGCCGCGGCCACCATCGGACCGGTCGATCCCGACCGCCCGTTTGAGCTGCCCCCGTGTGGTCATTCGTCATCCCCGTCCAGGCCGCCATCGGCCGGCCCCCCCGACCCAGAACTGTCCTCACGACGAAGCACCTGGCGAGCGTTCGAGCCGTCGAACGCCCCGATGTAGCCACGCGCCTCGAGCTGGTCGATCATCCGGGCCGCCCTGGCGTACCCGACCTTGAGTCGCCGCTGGAGCAGCGACGCTGAGGCCCGATCGTACTCCCGAATGACCTCGATGGCATCCGGCAGCAATCGGTCGGCGTCCTCGTCGGCGAGGTCGTCCACGGACCCGGTCCCTTCGTCGCCGGTGTCGATGATCGCCATGTCGTAGTGCGGATCATCGATCTGCGCTTTCCAGTGATCGACGACCCGGCCGATCTCGGCGTCGGACACGAAGACGCCCTGGAGACGCATCGGGCGAGGCAGGTCGGACGGCTGGTAGAGCATGTCGCCGCGCCCGATGAGGTCCTCGGCGCCCGGCGTGTCGAGGATCGTCCGGGAGTCGATCTGGGACGCCATCGCGAACGCGATCCGGCTCGGGAAGTTGGCCTTGATGAGGCCGGTCACGACGTTGACCGACGGACGCTGCGTGGCGAGGACCATGTGGATCCCGGTCGCACGCGCCTTCTGGGCGAGTCGCACGATCGGGTCCTCGACGTTCTTGCCCTCGCGCATCATCAGGTCGGCCAGCTCGTCGATGACGATGACGATGTACGGCATCCTGTCCTCGGGGTCGACCCGGGTCTCGTTGAATGCCCGGATGTTGCGGGCGGTGGCGCCGGCCAGCCGCCGGTAGCGCGCCTCCATCTCGTTGACCGCCCACTTGAGCGCGGCCTTGGCCCGCTCGGGCTCCGTGATCACCGGGACGAGCAGATGCGGCAGGCCGTTGTAGGCGGCCAGCTCGACCCGCTTGAGGTCCATCAGGATCATCCGGACGTCGTCCGGGGTCGCCTCGCACAGAAGACTCGTGATCAGCGCGTTGACCATGACGCTCTTGCCGGAGCCGGTCGCCCCGGCGATGAGCAGGTGCGGCATCTTGGCCAGGTCGACCGCCTGGGCCTTGCCCGCCACGTCGCGCCCGAGGGCGAAGGTCAGGGTCGAGCCCGATGCCTTGAAGTCGAGCTCCTCGAGGATGCGCCGCAGCGCGACGACGTTGAACTCCTTGTTCGGGATCTCGATGCCGACCGCCTGCTTGCCCGGGATCGGCGCCTCGATCCGCAGCGACCGGGCGGCGAGGGCCATCGACAGGTCGTCGGACAGCGCCTCGATCCGGCTGAGCTTGACGTCCGCCGCGGGCTGGACCTCGTACTGGGTCACGACAGGTCCGGCGTTCCGACCGACGACCCGGACCGGGATGCCGAAACTGGCCAGCTTCTTGACGATGATGTCCTCGACCAGGAGATGTGCAGTCTCGTCGCCGCCGGCATGGAGCGGGATGGCGATGTCGTCGAGCGTCGCGACCGGTGGCAGGACGTATTCCACCCGGTCCTTCGTCGGCGGCGAATCGGCAGCGTCGGTCACGTCGTCGAGGTCGCGGATGGGACGGGCGAGCGTCGCGGCGGCGGCTCCACCGGCCGTCCGCGCGGGAGCGAACGTCGCCGAATTCGGCACGGCGCTGGGCACCGCGGCAGGGATCGTCGCCTCGTCCCAGACACCGGTCTGGCCGGGCGACGTGCCGGGTCCGACCGCGACGGCCTTGGCAGCCTTGCTTCGTCCGACCGTCGCGGTCGCCTCGGCTTCTGCGGCCTTGCTGTCGGCCTCCTCCTCGGCCGGCGTGCGCTTGAGCGACGCGGCGGCGGTGGTGCCCATCCAGCGCGCCGTCCCGACCGCGGGCTTGGCAAGCTGTCGGAGCGGGATCCCGAAGCCGACGATGACGCCGAAGATGGCCAATGCGATCAGCAGGACGAAGGCGCCCGGCGCCGAGAACAGGTCGGTCAGCAGGCCGGCCAGCGAGCGGCCGATCCGCCCCCCGGACACGCCGAGCACCTGGGCGGCGCCGGCGATCCCGCAGTAGGTGATGAGCAGTCCGAGGAGGGTGATGCCCCAGCCGGAGTTCGGACGGGTGCCGGGACCCCATTCGAGCCACCAGCCGGCGAGCAGGAGCAGGAACGGGGCGACCCAGCGCATCGTCCCGAACCATGGCGAGAAGACGCCCGTCCACCAGCTGGTCAGGGCCCCCTCGCCGGGGAGCGTCAGCGCGATGAGCGTCATCGCCCCGAGCACCAGCAGCGTCAGCCCGATGATCGACCGGACGACGTCCGGCGTCAGGCGGGAGGTCAGCGGGTTCTTCGGGCGGGCACGCGATGGACGCGTCGCTGGCTTGCGGGCCGTCGTCCGGCGGCGGGTCGCCACCTCAGACCTCGACGACGACCGGGAAGACCATCGGCCGTCGCTTCGTCTGCTCGTACAGGAACCGCGAGACGCCGTCCTTGATCTGGGTCTTGAGCAGGCCGATCTCGTTGATGTGGTCGCCCGGGTTATGGATGGCCTCGATGACCCGCTCGAGGGCCTCCTTCATGATCGGGTCCTGCTCGTTGAGGTGGACGAAGCCGCGGGTGATGATCTCCGGCTTGCCGATCACCCGGCCGGTCTGCTTGTCGACGGTCACGACGATCATGAACATGCCGTCGTTGGCCAGGGCCCGCCGGTCACGCAGGACGATGTCGCCGACGTCACCGACCGACAGACCGTCGACGTAGACGTAGCCCGCGGTCACCGGAGCCGCTCGGCGGGCGCTGCCGTCGGCGGAGAACTCGATCGGCGTGCCGTTCTCGATGATGAACACGTTCTCGGGCGCGACGCCTGTCTCGATGGCCAGCCGTCCGTGCTGGACCTGCATCCGGAATTCGCCGTGCATCGGGATGAAGTGCTTCGGCTTCGTCAGCCCGAGCATCAACTTGAGCTCTTCCTGGCTGGCGTGTCCTGAGACGTGTGCGCGCTTGATCGTGTGGTAGTAGACGTTCGCGCCGGCCTTGAACAGGTTGTCGATGGTCCGCGAGACGGACTCCTCGTTGCCGGGGATCGGGCTGGCGCTGACGATGACCGTGTCGCCCGGCTGGATCTCGACGAAGCGGTGGTCGCGGTTGGCCATCCGCGCCAGACCGGCCATCGGCTCGCCCTGGGCGCCGGTCGTGGCGATCACCAGCTTGGGGTCCGGGTGGTCCTTGATCTTGTCCTTCGACACGATCTGCGACGGGTCGTACTTGAGGTAGCCGAGGTCGGTCGCGATCCGGAAGTTCTGCTCCATCGAGCGGCCGATGACCGACACGCTCCGATGCATGTCCGCGGCGGCGTCCAGGACCTGTTGGACGCGCGCGATGTTGCTCGCGAAGGTCGCGACGATCACCCGGCCCTCGAGCGGCTCCATGATCTCGCGGAACGCCTCGCCGACGGTCCGCTCCGAGGGGGTGTAGCCGGGGTTCTCGGCGCGGGTGGAGTCGGACAGGAGGCACAGGACGCCCTCCTGGCCGAGGCGCGCGAGGATCGCGAAGTCGGACAGCTTGCCGTCGACCGGGGTGTGGTCGAACTTGAAGTCACCGGTATGGACGATGGTCCCGACCGGGGTCCGCAGGGCGATGCCCATCGCGTCCGGGATCGAGTGACCGACCCGGAACGGCATGACATGGAACGCCCCGATGTCGATCTCGTCGCCCGGCTCGAGCGCGATGAGCGGGTTGTTGTGGAGCTTGTGCTCCTTGATCTTGTTGCCGAGCAGGCCGCGCGCCAGTGTCGACGCGTAGACGGGCACACCCGGGAACTCCGGCAGCACGTACGGCAGCGCGCCGACGTGATCCTCGTGGGCGTGGGTGATGAGGAACGCCTTGACGTTGGCGCGACGCTCCTTGAGGTAGGTGATGTCGGGGATGACGAGGTCGATGCCGAACATCTCCTCGTCGGGGAACATGAGGCCGCAGTCGATGACGACGATCTCGTCGCGGTATTCGAAGACGTACATGTTCTTGCCGATCTCGCCCACCCCGCCGAGCGGGATGATGCGGAGCGGCTGGTCGTTGTTGGTCGAGGGCATCTTGGTCCTTGGTTCGGTCAGAAGAGTGTCAGTTGGGGGGTGGCGTCATCAGCATCCGAGGCGGGAACGTCGGATGACGCCTGGGGTGGCGGCTCGATCGCCTGGGCCACGACCGGAGGCGGTGCGACGGCGGCCTCCCGCCGGTGACGCGATTCGATGAGCGCCGCCGGGAGACGGGTCATGTCGTCGACGAGCGTCTGCTTGTTCGACGATTGATACAGCGCGAAAGCCGGGTGGTACATCGCGAACGCCAGCGCATTCTGCGCGCCTGTCCGGGGGTCGGCCGGGACGGCCGTCCCATGCGTCGCGCCGATCCGTTCACCGGGTCGGAAGCTGTTCAACGAGTGCTTGCCGACCGTGACGACGACCGCCGGATCGAGCACCTCGAGCTGACGTCGGAGGTGGACCGAGCAGGCTGCGATCTCGTCGGGCTGGGGGTCGCGGTTGCCGGGCGGCCGGCATTTCACGACGTTGGTGATGAAGACGTCGTCGCGTTGCCAGCCGATGGAACCGATCAGCTCGGTCAGCAACTGGCCCGAGGCGCCGATGAACGGCCGACCGTGTCGGTCCTCCTGTTCGCCGGGGCCCTCACCGACGAAGACGACCTCGGTCTCCGGATCGCCCTCACCCGGGACGGCTTGCGTCCGGGTCTGGTGGAGACGGCAATTCGTACAGGCCCGGACCTCGGCGGCGATCGCCTCGAGCGCCGTCTGGCGCTCGACGTCGGTCACGCCGTGGCCTCGGGAGTGCCGGCGGCCCGATAGGCCGGAGCGCCACGGGTCGCGGCCGGACGGATCCAGCCACGCTCGTGGAGGATCTCCGCGAGTTCGACCGCGTTGGTCGCCGCGCCCTTGCGGAGATTGTCCGAGACGACCCAGAACGCGAGGCCGCGGTCGCCGTCGATGGACGGATCGTGCCTGATCCGGCCCACGAAGATCTCATCGCGCCCGGCGGCCTCGGTAGCCAGCGGGTATCGGTGCTCCGAAGGGTCGTCCTGGACGATGACGCCCGGCACGGCGGCGAACAGCTCGCGCGCCCGCTCGGGTGAGATCGGATCGCGCGTCTCGACGTGGATGGCCTCGGAGTGGCTCACGAAGACCGGGATGCGGACCGCGGTGCACGAGATGCGCAGGTCCGGGAAGCCCAGGATCTTGCGGTTCTCGGTGACGACCTTCCACTCCTCCTTGGTGTAGCCGTTGGGCAGGAAGACGTCGATCTCGGGCAGTGCATTGAAGGCGATCGGATGCGGGTAGACGTTGGCGACCGGGGCCTCGCCGGCGACGTGCGCCCGCACCTGGCTCTCGAGCTCGGCCAGGGCGTCCGCGCCCGTCCCCGAGACGGACTGGTAGGTGTCGACGATGACCCGTTCGAGCCCGACGCTGTCGCGCAGCGCCATCAGCACCGGCGCCATCTGCATCGTCGAGCAGTTCGGGTTGGCGATGATGCCCGGATGACCTTCCAGGTCGCCCGGATTGACCTGCGAGACGACCAGCGGGACGGTCGGGTCCATGCGCCACGCGGACGAGTTGTCGATGACCGTCGCGCCATGGGCGACCGCGGCGGGCGCGAGTTCGCTCGACACGTCGGCGCCGGCCGAGAAGAGCGCGATGTCGACGCCCGCGAACGCCTCGGCAACCGCTTCACCGATCTCGAGCGTGCGCCCGTCGACGGACACGGTCCGGCCGGCCGAGCGTCCGGAGGCGAGCAGGCGCAGATCGCCGACCGGGAACTCCCGCTCGTTGAGGATCTGGATCATCGTCCGTCCGACGACGCCGGTGGCTCCGACGACGGCAACGGTCAAGGGTTGACGGTTCATGGTGGGTGCGGCCTCGCTCGTCCTGTCGCAGGGTCGGGCACGGCCGGAGTATAGCAGTGGGCCCTCCCCGACCGGCACCCGGACCCTTGTCGGCCGGCAGAATCCGAACGAGCCGCCGGTTCGACCCGGCGGCTCGTCACGGTTGCGCTGGGGACTGACCGGGACTAGACGGTCTCCTTCGCGAGGTGGCGCTGCATGGCCGCCTTGCGCGAGAGATTGATCCGGCCCTGGCGGTCGACTTCGAGGACGACGACCATGATCTCGTCGCCGACGGACACGACGTCCTCGACGGTCGGGACGTGGTAGTCGGCCAGCTCGCCGATCCGGACGAGGCCTTCCTTGCCCGGCAGGATCTCGACGAAGGCGCCGAAGCCCATGATCCGGGTGACCTTGCCCATGTAGAGCGAGCCCACCTCGACCTCGCGGGTCAGGCTGTTGATCCAGTCGATGGCCTTGCGAGCGTTCTCGCCGGAGACGGCTGCGATCTCGACCGTGCCGTCGTCCTCGACGTTGATCTCGGTCGAGGTCTCCTCCTGGATCTTGCGGATCATCGATCCGCCCTTGCCGATGATCTCGCGGATCTTCTCGGGGTTGATCTTGATGGTCGTGATGCGCGGGGCGAAGTCGCTCATGTCGGAGCGCGCCTCGGGCATGACCTCGGTCATCTTGTCGAGGATCTCGAGCCGGGCGGCCAGGGCCTGGGCCAGGCCACCGCGGATGATCGCCTCGTTGATGCCCTGGACCTTGATGTCCATCTGCAGGGCGGTGATGCCGTCCCGCGTGCCGGTCACCTTGAAGTCCATGTCACCGACCGAGTCCTCCTTGCCGAGGATGTCGGTCAGAACCACGAACCGGCCGTCCGGCTCGCTGATGAGGCCCATCGCCGCGCCGGCGACCGGCGCCGAGATCGGCACGCCGGCGTCCATCAGGGCGAGGGTCGAGCCGCAGGTCGAGGCCATCGAGGTCGAGCCGTTGGACGACATGCACTCCGACACGAGCCGGATGACGTACGGGAAGTCCTCGTGGCTCGGCAGGACGGGGATGAGCGCCCGCTCGGCCAGGTTGCCGTGCCCGATGTCGCGCCGGCTGGGGCCGCGCATCGGCTTGTTCTCGCCCGTGCTGTACGGGGGGAAGTTGTAGTGGTGGATGTAGCGCTTCTCGGTCTTGGGGCTGATCGTGTCGATGCGCTGGACGTCCGAGGACGAGCCGAGCGTCGCGATCGTCATGACCTGGGTCTCGCCACGAGTGAACAGGCCCGTGCCGTGTGCCCGGGGCAGGACGCCGACCTCGACCGAGATCTGGCGGAGCTCGGTCAGGCCACGGCCGTCCATCCGGACGCCCTCGTCGAGGGCGAGCTGGCGGGCGACCTTCTTGTGGATGAGGTTGAACAGGCGCCTTGCTGACGCGGGCCTCGCGCTTGGCGGCCTCCTGGAGCGCCTTGCTGTCGCCGCCGGTCCGCGTGGCGCGGATGGCGTCGGCAAGACCCGTCTTGAGGGCGGCGATGCGACCCGGCAGGTCGTTGCCGAACCAGATGAGCAGGTTCGCGGTCGCCTCGGCGTCGGGGCCGGCCCGGTGCGCCTGGGCGAGCTCGATGCCGAAGAAGTTCGACAGGGTCGGGAGCTTGTAGTTCTCGAGGTCCGGATAACCCTCGCGGGCGATCGTCAGGGTGTCGAGATAGCGGCCCGACTCGATATGCGTGCCGTCGACGAGCGCCGCCTCGATGAAGCCGAGGTCGAAGCCGACCGAATGACCGACGATCGTCGAGTCACCGATGAACTTCAGGGCCTGCTTGGCGGCCTCGGCCGGGCTCGGGGCCTTCTTGACGTCGGCGTCGTGGATGCCGTGCATCTGGTTGCCGACGATGGCACGACCCGGGTTGACCAGGGTCGACCAGCGGTCGGTGATCTTGCCGCCCTTGACCTTGACCGCGGCGATCTCGACGAGGTCGGCCATCTTCGGGTCGGTGCCGGTCGTCTCGACGTCGACGATGACGAACTCGTCACCGGCGTCGACGGCCTTGGCGAAGTCGAGGACGGTGCCCGTACCGGCTTCGAGGAACGGCGTGCTCTTGGTCTTGCCGACCGCCTCGCGGAGCTGCTCCTGGATGTCGATGAGCGGCTGGAGGGCGCGATGCCCGAACAGGATCGCCTCGGCCATGACGGCTTCCGGCAGGAGCTTGGCGCCCGCCTCGACCATCATGATCGCGTCGCGCGTGCCGGAGACGACCAGGTCGAGCTCCGAGTCGGCGAGCTGGCTGTAGGTCGGGTTGACGACGAACTCGCCGTCGATCCGACCGATGCGGACGGCACCGACCGGACCCGCGAACGGGATCTCGCTGATGGTCAGGGCGGCCGAGGCCGCGACCGTGCCGAGCACATCAGGCTCATTCTCCTGGTCGGTCGAGAGGACCGTGATGACCAGCTGGATGTCGTCCTTGTAGCCCTCGGGGAAGAGCGGGCGGATGGGGCGGTCGGTCAGTCGGGCGGCCAGGGTGGCGGCCTCTGACGCGCGCGCCTCACGCTTGATGAAACCGCCCGGGATCTTGCCCGCGGCGTACATCCGCTCCTCGAACTCGACCGTGAGCGGGAAGAAGTCGAGGCCCGGGCGCGGGTCGGACCGATTGGCCGTACCGAGCACGAGGGTGTCGCCGTAACGGACCGTGACTGCACCGCCGGCGAGGCGTGCGAGTTTGCCGGTCTCGATGGTCAGCGTTCGACCACCGAACTGCGTCTCGAATGTGTGAGACAAGGGAACTACTCCTCCTTGGTCGTGGAGGAGGCAACGACCTGCGGGCAGGTCGGCCGACTGGGCCTTGGGCGCCGGATGCGACAGGACCCCGGTCTGTGCCGGGGCCCGGGAGCGGCGACGCCTAGCGGCGGAGTCCGAGTCGTCCGATGACGACGCGGTAGCGCGCGCTGTCCTTCTTCATCAGATAGGCGAGAAGGCGGCGACGCTGGCCGACGAGCTTGAGGAGGCCGCGACGCGAATGATTATCCTTGGGGAAGCTCTTGAGATGCCCGGTCAGCTCCTTGATCCGCTCCGTCAGGAGCGCGACCTGGACTTCCGGCGATCCGGTGTCACCTTCCTTGGTGGCAAACCCGGTGATGATCTCCTGCTTCTGTTCCCGCGCGAGCGGCACTCGTTCCTCCGAACACGACGTGGTGACGTGATGTCTTCCATTTGTATGACCGACGGATGGTAGCAGGCCGAGCGCGAAGCGGCAAACGCCGGAGCCGTCGACCGCTCCACGTCATCCCACGGCAACCCGGTGATTCGCCCAGGCGTAGAGGGCGTCGTAGACCGGCAACTCGAGGGCGAGTTGCCGCTGATCGTCGATCCCGAGGAGCGCGAATCCGTCGGCGATTGCGGCGAGTCCGGCGGATTCGGGCGTGATCCCGATGTCCTCGGAGACGTCGGCACCGTGCACGACCTTCGCCATGATGGCGATCGCCGGATCATCGATCTCGTACGCCGCGATCAGCGTCTCGAACGAGCACATACCGTCTCGATGGGTGTACACCGCGCCGGGTGCATCGAACGAGATCGCACCCTCCCGCTCGGCGTAGTCGAGGACCTCATCTCGGGGCACGAAGACGATCTCGGCGCCTGGATCGATGAACCTGCGGATCAGCCATGGGCAGGCGATCCGGTCGGTCTTCGGGTGCTCACGGGTGACCCATCGCATCAGCTGGCCCTCCTTGCTGGACAATGGTCGCATGCCGAAGCTCGACAGGATCTACACACGGACCGGCGACGAAGGCGTGACCGGGCTCGGTGGCGGGCAGCGCGTCCCCAAGGATTCCCAGCGAGTCCAGACATACGGCACGGTGGACGAGCTGAACTCCCAGATCGGCGTCGCGCTGGCGAACGGGCTGTGCGAGCGGCTGACGGCCGAACTGACCCTCATCCAGAACGAGCTGTTCGATCTTGGTTCTGACCTGGCCACGCCGGCCACCAGCCAGGAGCGCCACCCGGTGCCGACCGTCGAACTCCGTCACGTCGAGAAGTTGGAGAGCCTCATCGACGAATTCAACGACGTCGTCGGGCCGCTGACCAACTTCCTGCTGCCGGGCGGATCGTCGGGAGCGGCGCAGCTCCACGTGGCACGGACCGTCTGCCGCCGCGCCGAACGAGCGGCCACGACGCTCGCGCGCGATGAGAAGATCGGCGCGACCGTCCTCCCCTACCTCAACCGCCTGTCCGACGCGCTGTTCGTCATGGCGCGCTACGAGAATCACGAACGGGGTGTCGTCGAACCGCTGTGGAGGCCCGGGATCTGATGTCGCTGCTCAGCAAGGTCAAGGACTGGTTCGTCGGAGCGCCCGAGGCCGATGCCTCGAAACCGCGGGCAGAAGAGCGCCCGTCGCGACACGAGCGTCGTGAGGCCGGTCGCGAACGCCACCACAAGACGGGCGAGCCGGCGTGGGAATCCGGGGACAAGGTCGGCCAGGGCAGCGGACCGACCAAGAACCCCGATGCAGCACCGGAGATCCTGGGCGGCTGAGAGCCCTGGAAACGTCGGCCGGGGACGACGACTCTTCGACGCCATGCCATCGATCCAGCTCGGATCGATCCGAAGCGGGAACTCACCGACCGGCTATCGACTCGACGACGATCGCGTCATTCGTCGAAGGACCCGGCGAACACGACCGTGACGCGGCGATCCGATGGGTCGCCGAGGAGGTAGGCGTCACTACCGACGAGGCGAAGCGTGAGCGGCGCACCGTCGACGGCGACCGGATAGTCGCCATCCGGCGGCAGGGCCACGGGCAGCCTGAAGTCGAGCCGTGTGCGCCCGTCGACCGCGCCGCCGATCGACGCGGTGATCGTGATGGGCCGGCCGAGCAGGCGCGCAGCCGTGGCGAGGTCGCCGCGGACGATCGCTTCGCGGATCGTTGAGCTGCGGACCTCGGCGCCGTCGACGGTGAACGTCGGGACCACGACGACCTCGAAGCCGTCGCGGACTCCGAGTATCGTGAGCGTCTCGGGGGTGCCCTTCCGTTCGAATCCGAATGCCGCATCCGGCGTCATCAGGACTCCGGCGAGGGCGACGTGGGCCCGGATCCGCTCGATGAAGTCATCGTACGGCGTGCGACGGAGTACCTCGTCGAAGTGCTGGACGATCGTGACCGCGACACCGGCGGCCTCGAGACGCTCGAGGCGCTCGTCGGGATCGAGCAGGAGCGCCGGTGCCCTGCCCATCAGGATCTCGTCGGGGTGGTGGTCGAATGTGATGACCGTCGGTCGGGCAACCCGATCCGCCGACAAGCGGACGAGGTGCTCGAGCAGATAGGCGTGTCCGAGATGCATGCCATCGAAGACGCCGATCACGACGAAGGCGGGCCCGAGCGACGGCCGCAGCTCATCGACCCCGTGGAGAACGTGCATCCGTGATTTCAGCCGACCGGCACTGCCGCAGGTGGCGTCGGGGCCACGAAGACCTTGTCAGGCGCGAGCCGGCCACCATCAGCGGTCGCGATCGCGATAAGCCTGCCGGTGGCATCTCGCAGGCGGTACTGAGCGGCGGCCGCGGGCAGTCCACCGACCGGTCGCACGAATTGGCCGCGGGCGACCGCCGCGGTCTCCTCGTCGGTCAACGTGACGATCGGGAATGCGTCGAGCCCGGTGTCGAGAGGCTTGAGATGAGGCAGCAGTCCGGCCGGGTTCTCGGCGGCGGCCGTCCGAAGCTCATCGAGGGTGACGGCGTCGTCGAGCGAGAACGGGCCTGACGCGGTGCGCGTGAGCGCGCCGAGGTAGGCAGCACTCCCCACGATCTCGCCCAGGTCACGACCGAGCGAGCGTACGTACGTGCCCGCGGAGCATTCGACGTCGAGGACCGCGATAGGCCGCTCCGGGTCGGAGCCGTCCCACGAAACGAGGCCGAGTGCGTGGATCGTGACCTCGCGCGTCGGCAGCAGCACGGTCTCGCCCGCACGAGCGATCGCGTAGGCTCGCCGGCCACCGATCTTGATCGCGCTGTAGGCGGGCGGCCGCTGCGAGATCGTGCCGGTCAGCTCGGGGAGTGCCGCCTCCACCGTCTCGCGCGTCGGCGCGGTCCCGTCGGGCGCCGGCGTCAGCTCGCCTTCGAGATCCTCGGTCGTGGATGACGCCCCGAAGCAGACGGTCGCGCGGTAGGCCTTGCGGTCGCCGAGATGGTATTCGACGACCCGTGTCGCATGGCCGAGGAAGACGGGCAGGACGCCAGACGCGAACGGATCGAGCGTCCCACCGTGGCCGACGCGCTTGGTGGCGGCCAGGCGACGCACGAGTGCGACGACATCGTGCGATGTCGGCCCGGCGGGCTTGGCGACGACGACGATGCCGTCGAGACCGGGACCGAGCGACGAGCGAGCCATCTCAGCGGTCCAGCGCGGCGACGAGCCGGGTCGCCTCGGCCAGGACGAGCGGTCGCGCGTTCTCGAGCGGCGCGTCGACCGACGCGCCGGCGGCGCGCGCGTGCCCGCCACCCCCGAATGTGCCGGTCAGCACCGTCGCATCGACCCCACCCGGTTTGGTCCGCACACTCACCCGCGTCGCGGTGCCCGCCTGCTTGAACAGGATCGCCACCTCGGCCGCCTGAGCCTGCGACAGGAGATCGATGATGCCTTCGCTGTGAGCGCGATCGGCCCCGGTCGCTGTGATATCTGCCTCGGTCAGGCTCGACCAGACGACCCGGCCGTCGTCGGCGGTTTCGAGACGCTCCAGGACGATCCCGAACAGGCGCAGCTGGGCATCGGGTTTCGTCCGGTAGAGGCGCCGCGAGATGTCCGACAACGGTGCGCCCGCCTCGACCAGCGCCGCCGAGACGACCAGCGTCCGGGGCGTGGCATTCGGGTGGGCGAACGTCGCTGTGTCCATGACGATGCCTGCCATCAGGGCGGCCGCAAGCCCACCGCCATCGGCGTCGAGAGGGACGCCCAGGCGACCGGCGAGGAGGGTGACCATCTCGCACGTCGCAGCCGCGCCCGGGTCGATCCAGTCGGCGGCGTCTGCGCCGTCGTTCGAGGCGTGATGGTCGATGATCACCCGCGTCAATCGCGCGAAGAGATCCGTGTGACGAGCGGCGACCTCGCCGATCCGCTCGAGCGAGCCGCAATCGGAGATGACGAGGAGGTCGTACGGCGCGCTGTCGTCCGGGTCGGTTCGGAAGCGCTCGACGCCGGCGATGAAGTCGTACAGCGGCGGCACCGGGTCGGTGCAAACGGCGTCCGCGATGCCACCCATCGCCTCCACGAGTCGCACGACCCCGAGCGTGGCGCCGAGCGTGTCGGCATCGGGGTTCTCGTGACTGACCGCCAGCACCCGACGGGCGCTGCGGATCCGGTCCACGACGACCTGCGGGACGGCGTCCAGGTATGGCGCGAGCGCGACGCTCACCGCGAGCCCTTGTGTGGCGCCCTGGACGAGCCCTTGTGGTGCGACGCCGGTCTCGACCCGGCCCGGTGCGACCGTGGCCGCGGACCGACCGGCTGGCGCACGGCCGATGGTGGCTCGGCTTCGAGATCCTCGGGCTGATGGACGCGGGCGACCGGCGTCGGCAGGGATTCGGTCAAGGGCACGTCCGGCGCCGGACTCTCGCCCGACTCGATCTCGGCGAGGAGCTGGAGGATGCGCGTGCCGCGCTCGGCGGTGTCGTCGAGATGGACGTGCAGGTCCGGGATCCGCTTGATCCGCAGCCTCTTGCCCAGCTCATGCCGGATGAACGGCATCGCGTGGCGCAGCGCCTCGACTGCGGCATCGCGCTCGGCCGGCTGGCCGATGACGCTCACCCAGACCTTGGCATGGCGAAGGTCGGGCGTCGTCTCGACCTCGGTGATCGTGACGAACCCGACCCGCGGATCCGCCACGTCCCTCGTGACGATCGAGCCGATCTCCTGCCGAAGCAGTTCATCGACGCGCTCGGTTCGTTGGCTCACTGCGTCGAGCTGCCTTGCCGTCGCGCGGAGCGTTCGAGCCGAAGGCGCGCGGGAGCACGAGAGCGAGCGCACCTCAAGGTGCGTGAGCGAACGCGCGGACCGCGCAACGCGCGGATCGGGCGTCCCGGCGGCGGCCACGTCGGGCGTCAGTTCGCTGACGCCCGACTGACGCTCTGCGACGTGAAGCATTCGATGATGTCTCCCTCGACGATGTCGTGGAAGTTGGCCAAACCGATGCCGCACTCGTAGTTCTGCTGGACTTCACGGACGTCGTCACGGAACCGGCGAAGCGACTCGATCCGGTCGGTGGCGATGACCTTGGAGCTCCGCCAGACCCTGGCGTTGCCACCCCGGACGATGCGCCCGTCGGTGACGAACGACCCGGCGATGACCGTGTTCTTGCCGACGCGGATGACCTGGCGGACCTCCGCGCGGCCTTCGACGACCTCGACGATCTCGGGCTCGAGAAGTCCCTTGAGGGCGGCTCCGACGTCGTCGGTCAGCTTGTAGATGATGTCGTAGAGGCGGACGTCGACGCCCTCGGTCTCGGCGGCCCGACGCGCGGTCTCTGTGATCCGCGTGTTGAAGCCGACGACGATCGCGTTCGAGGCGGCCGCCAGCATGATGTCGTTGTCGGTGATGTCGCCGGCGCCCTCGAGGAGGACGTTGAGCCGGATCTCGTCCTGGTCGAGCTGCTCGAGCGCGTGGGTGATGGCACCCAGCGACCCGGACACGTCCGACTTCAGGATGATCCGCAGCTCCTTGGCCTGGCCGGCCTGGATCTGGCTGTAGAGGTCCTCGAGGGTGGCGCGGCCACTCCCCTCGCCGCTCTTGGCCGCAGAGGCGGCCTTGCGGGCCTCCACCATCGAGCGCGCTTCCTTCTCGTCGCTCACGACGCGCAGGATGTCGCCGGCCATCGGCACGTCCGACAGGCCGAGGATGACCACGGCGCTCGACGGACCGGCCTTGGTGACCCGCTTGCCCAGGTCGTTCTCGAGAGCACGGACGCGCCCGAACGTCTCGCCGACGACGATGATGTCGCCGACCTTGAGCGTCCCGGTCTGGACGAGTGCTGTCGCGACCGCACCGCGGCCCTTGTCGAGCTTGGCCTCGACGATGGTCCCGATCGCGTCACGCTTCGGGTTGGCCTTCAGCTCCTGGAGGTCGGCGACGAGGAGGATCATCTCGATCAGCTCGTCGAGCCCGATCCGGGTCTTGGCCGAGACCGGCACGAGCGGCACGTCGCCGCCGTACTCCTCGACGACGATGCCGGCTTCGGTCAACTCGGTCTTGACCCGGTCCGCGTTCGCGTCGGGCTTGTCGATCTTGTTGAGCGCGATGATGATCGGGACCTTGGCCGCCTTCGCGTGGCTGATGGCCTCGAGCGTCTGGGGCATGACGCCGTCATCGGC
The DNA here is from genome assembly GCA_963776385.1 of uncultured Chloroflexia bacterium. GTDB lineage: Bacteria > Chloroflexota > Limnocylindria > Limnocylindrales > CSP1-4 > SPCO01. The sequence continues at coordinate 202,619 of CAVZME010000010.1, read as the reverse complement.
GGCGACCACGACCACGCGCGATGTCGGTGACCTTCGCACCTCGAGCGCGCATGGCGGTGAACGCCTCGTGGCCCGGCGTATCCAGGAACACGACGCGCTTGCCGTCGTGGACGACCTCGCTCGCGCCGATGTGCTGGGTGATGCCGCCGCGCTCGCCCGCCGCGACCTCGGTCGTGCGGATGGCGTCGAGCAGGCTCGTCTTGCCGTGGTCGACGTGACCCATGACGGTCACGATCGGAGCACGCGGCTGGAGGAGCGCCGGATCGTCCTCCTCGAAGAGGACCTCCTTGGTCGCCTCACCGGCCTGTTCAGCCTCGTCCGTGCCGCTCGAGACGGCCTCGGTCTCGGCGACTTCGAAGCCGAGTTCGCCCGCGACGAGCGACGCGGTGTCGCGGTCGACGAGCTGGTTGATGGTCGCGAAGATACCGCTCTTGATCAGCTCGCGGATGATGTCCGCGGGGTTGACCCCGAGCAGCTCTGCGAGTTCCTTGACGGTGATCGTGCCCGGCAGCTCGATCGCGCCGCGCTCCCGCGGGTCCAGCGTCTGGACGCCGGCTCCACCGAACGCGCCATCGCGTCGCGGCGGCTTGCGGGGGCCGCGACGGCCGCGCGTGCCGCTCCTACTCCTGGCCACGGATTCCTCCTTCGATCGTCATCGTCTCATTCGAGTGTGTGATCTGTGTCATCAGGCTCCCGGCAAGCGCTGCTCGCAGCTCCGGCGGAAGCGGGGTCTTGAGAGCGCGCCCGAGGCCGCCCTTTGCGATGGCCCTGTCGAGGCACGCCTCGGTCCGGCAGATGTAGGCGCCACGGCCTGCAGCCCGTCCGGTCTCGTCGGCGACGATGTCACCAGCCGGGGTTCGAACGATACGCTGCAGGTCCCGCTTCGAACGAACCGTCCGACACGCGACGCAGGTCCGAACCGGCGTCCGACGCGGCGCGACGGATCCGGATGACGCGGCTACGTCGCCACCTCCTCGGTGGGCTCGGTGGTGGCGACGGCCTTCTTCGAGGCTCGCTTGGGCTTGGCGACGGGTGCGGCTTCCTCGACGGCCGCGTCGGGGGCGCCCTCGGCTTCGGCTGCCGCCGCGGCCACGGCCGCCGCCTTCTTGGTCACCCGCTTGGGCTTGGCCGCTGGCTCCGCGACCTCGGCGGGCGTCGCCTCGACCGACTCCGCCTCCGGAGCCGCCGCAGCGACGGCCGCCACGGGCTCGGTCTCGGTGAGATGGTCGTCCGACGCGCCGTTGGTCCCGGCGTCGGCGGCAGCCTTGGCCTCGGCGACCGAGACGTCGCTCCGGATGTCGATCCGCCAGCCGGTCAGGCGGGCAGCCAGGCGCGCGTTCTGCCCTTCGCGGCCGATGGCCAGCGAGAGCATCCGCTCGGGCACGGTCACGCTCGCGATCCTGTGCTCCTCATCGATGTCGACGGAGATCACCTGGGCCGGGCTGAGCGCATTCGCGACGAAGACGCTCGCATCGTCGCTCCACGGGATGACGTCGATCTTCTCGCCGGACAGCTCGGCGACGACGGCCTGGACGCGGGCACCGCGCTGACCGACCGTTGCGCCGACCGGGTCGAGGCCCTCCTGGCGCGACGCGACGGCCACCTTGGAGCGGCTGCCGGCCTCGCGCGCGATGGCCTTGATCTCGACGGTCCCGCTGTGGATCTCGGGGACTTCGAGCTCGAACAGGCGCTTGAGGAAACCCTTATGCGTCCTGCTCACGAAGATCTGCGGACCCTTGGTGGACCGGCGGACCTCGAGCACGAATGCCTTGACGTTCTGGCCGATCCGATAGTGCTCGAGCATCGACTGCTCGGTCGTCGCCAGGATCGCCTCGACGTTCTTGCCGACGTCGAGGATGATCGCCCGGGGTTCGACGCGGTTGACCGTGCCTGTCATCAGCTCGCCTTCGCGGCTCGCGAACTGGTCGAAGACCTGGTCGCGCTCGACCTCGCGGATGCGCTGGAGGACGATCTGCTTGGCGGTCTGGGCCCCGATGCGGCCGAAGACGTCGCCATCGAGCTGTTCGGTCTCGACGAGGTCGCCGAGGTCGGCGGTCGGATCGATGGCGTGCGCCTGGTCGACCGTCATCTCGGTGAATTCGTCCTCGATCTCGCCCACGACGCGGCGCGCGCGGAAGACGCGGATCTTGCCCGTTTCGGCATCGATCCGGACGTGGATGTCCTCGTCACCGGCCACCCTGCGGTAGGCCGACTGGATGCCGTCCTCGACGGCTCCGATCAGTTGCTCGCGCGAGATCTGCTTTTCGGCATTGAGCTGGAGGAGGGCACCGACGAAGTCTCGACTCACGATGACCTCCGTTCGTTGTGCAGTGTTGTTCAGGCGACGCTCAAAAAGAAACGTGGGGGTCACCCACGTCACGGAGCGGCCGTTCAGTTGCCCCGGAGTATACACCCGGGAGCGTGGACGCCTCAACGATGACCGGCCCGGCTCGACGACGGCAGCGAGCGACCAGATCGGGTGACGAACGGGCTCGGTCCCAGGACGATGGGGCCGGGGTTGTCTCAATCGCGGCCGGCGCGCGGCGTCGGTCAGGCCGGCGTCTCGACCTCGACCTGGGCCGGGGTCGGGAAGCGACTCGCGACGTATTCGTCGAGGATCCCGATGAACTCGTCGACGAGGCTGTCGCCACGCAAGGTCCGATCGAGGCGGCCGTCGATGAAGACCGGTGCGACCGGCTCCTCGAACGTGCCCGGCAGCGAGATCCCGATGTCGGCGTGCTTCGACTCGCCCGGCCCGTTGACGACACAGCCCATGACCGCGACGCGCAGCTCCTCGGCGCCCGGGTGGGTCTCGCGCCAGATCGGCATCTGCTCCTTGAGATAGCCCTGGATCTGCTGGGCCATCTCCTGGAAGAAGGTCGACGTCGTCCGGCCGCAGCCCGGACAGGCCGAGACCTGCGGCAGGAACGAGCGCAGGCCCATCGATTGGAGGACCTGCTGGGCCACCTCGACCTCGCGCTCACGCGGGGCGCCCGGCTCCGGCGTGAGAGAGACGCGGATCGTGTCGCCGATCCCCTCGTTGAGCAGGATGGCGAGCCCGGCCGTGGACGCGATGATGCCCTTGTCGCCCATCCCTGCCTCGGTCAGGCCGAGATGGAGCGGATAGTCGCTCCGCGCCGCGAGCAACCGGTAGACGTCGACGAGGTCGCGCACCCCGGACACCTTGGCCGACAGGATGATCCGGTCGTGGGGCATCCCGGTTGCCTCGGCCAGCTCGGCCGAGCGCATCGCCGACTGGAGCATCGCCTCGATCATGACGTCGCGGGCGTCCGTCGGTTCGGCGGCCTTCGCGTTCTCGTCCATGAGCTCGGTCAGGATGGCCTGGTCGAGCGAGCCCCAGTTGACCCCGATCCGGACCGGCTTGGCGTACTCGTTCGCGATCTCGATGATCGTCGCGAAGTGCTCGTCGTGGCGCTTGGCGCCGACGTTGCCGGGGTTGATCCGGTATTTGGCCAGGGACGCCGCCGTCTCGGGGTACTCGGCGAGGAGCTTGTGGCCGTTGTAGTGGAAATCGCCGACGATCGGCACGTCGACGCCGAGGCCCCGGACCTTCCGGATCATCTCGGGGACGGCGGCCGCCGCCGCCTCCGTGTTCACCGTGACACGTACCAACTGCGAGCCCGCGTGGGCGAGACGCGCGACCTGGATGGCCGTCGCGTCGGCGTCGGCCGTATCGGTATTGGTCATCGACTGCACGACGACCGGGTGCGCAGACCCGACGAGCACGCCGCCGACGTCGACACTGACGGTCGGCCGGCGACGCGGCCGGAGGCTGTCGGGCGAGGCCATGATTGCGCCTAGCCGCCGAGGCTGCGGATGATGTCGAAGCCGGTCACCCAGATGATGAAGGCGAAGAGGAAGACGAACCCGACGACGTAGGTCAGCTGCTCCGCGCGAAGGCTGATCCGCGCTCCGAAGATGCGCTTGAGGGTGATCATCAGCATCCGGCCGCCGTCGAGCGGCGGGAACGGCAGGATATTCACGACCGCGAGGTTGGCCGAGAGGATGCCGGCCACGTAGAGCAACATCACGAGGCCGTTGTTCCACAGGATGTCGCCGATCTGCATGGCGATGCCCACGGGACCGGATACCGGTGGTGCCGCGGTCGGGTCGGACGCGACCGAGCTGACCAGGCTGGCCAACCCGCCGACGATGAGACCCATCCAGCGGACGGTCTCCTTGGCGCCGATCTGGGCAGCCGTCGCGAGGTCGTTCGTCACGTACTTGCCGAAGAAGTAGCCCTCGAATGGCTTGGTCGCACCAGAGATCCCGAGGGCCCCCTGCTTGGCGTTGATCTCGTCCTTGGTTCGGAGCGTGACGCTCACGTCGCGCTGGACACCCGCCGCATCAGCGACGGTCAGGACGACCGTCTCGCCCGCCCGGTCGCGCAGGCCGTTGAGCGCATTCGGACCGGTGATGAACTGGTAGTGCTGGCCGTCGATGGCGACGATGGCCTCGCCTGCCTGGAGTCCGGCAACGGCCGCCGGCGAATTCGGCTGGACTTCGAAGAACCGGACACCGACGAGCGGCGAGGCCAGCCAGGCGATCCCGGTGAAGATGACGAACGCCAGAAGGACGTTCATCAGGACGCCCGCGACGAGGATGGTCAGCTTCTTGGCCAGCCCCTGGTGCGAGAACGATCGCGGATCCTCCGCATCGGTGCCGTCCTCTCCTTCGAGCTTCACGAACCCACCGATCGGCAGCCAGTTGAGGGAGTACAACGTCTCGCCCTTGTTCCGCAGCACCTTCGCCCGCGGCGGGAAGCCGATGCCGAACTCGAGGACCCGGACATTCGACAGGCGGGCCGTGAAGAAATGGCCGAGCTCGTGGATGACCACGAGCGCGCCCAGGATCAGGATGAAGGCGATCACCGTGATGATCGACTGGAGGAAACCGATCACGCAGAGACTCCGAAGCGGGTGGTGGTGAAGGCCGCCCGAACGGCGGCGTCGATAGCGACGAGATCGTCGATGTCGGGGTCGGCGGCGCTGGTCTCCCCGAAACGCTCGACCGCGGCCTCGAGGAGCGCCGGGATCGACGTGAAGCCGAGCGTCCCGTCGAGGAAACGCGCGACCGCGACGTCGTCGGCCGCGATGAGCGCGGCCGAGGCGCGAGGCCCCATCCGTCCGGCGTCGCGGGCGATCCGAAGCGCGGGGAACCGTGCTTCGTCCGGGGCGCGGAAGTCGAGCCGACCGGTGGCGATGAGGTCCGGCGGAGCCGCCGGGGAGGGTCGGCGGTGCGGGTAGGTCAAGGCGTACTGGATGGGAAGTCTCATGTCGGGGGTGCCCAGCTGGGCCTTCAGCGAGCCGTCCACGAACCGGACGGCCGAGTGGACGACGCTCTGGGGGTGGATGACCACCTCGATCGCGTCATAGCCGACATCGTACAGCCAGTGTGCCTCGATGACCTCCAGGCCCTTGTTGGCGAGCGTCGCGGAGTCGATGGTGATCTTCGCGCCCATCGACCAGGTCGGGTGGCGAAGAGCCTGCTCTGGCGTGATCCGGGCCATCGCCTCGCGCGTCGCGTCGAGGAATGGCCCGCCCGACGCGGTCAGGAGAAGACTTGCGACACTCGCCATCGACTCGCCGACGAGGCACTGCCAGATGGCCGAATGCTCCGAGTCGATCGGGCGGACCCACGCCAGCGGGCTCGCATACGAGTCACCAGGGCGGGTGGACGCGACCCCTGCCGCGAGACCGCGTGCCAGGGGCATGACGAGGTGGCCACCAGCGACCAGGGTCTCCTTGTTCGCCGTCGCGACGACCTTGCCCGCGCGCAAGGCGGCCAGCACGGGGCGCAGGCTGACGACGCCGCCCGTTCCGACGATGACAAGATCCACGTCGTCGCGCGTCGCGAGCCGTTCGAGGGCATCGGTGCCGCCCACACGCTCCGTCCCTGACACGAGGTCCAGTGCCGCGAGCGCCTCGTCATCGGCGAGTGCGACCGCCGCCGGCCGGAACCGACGGGCCTGCTCGGCCAGGACGGTGGCATTCGACCCGGTCGCGAGGGCGACTACCTGGAAGGCCTCGGGATGGGCCGCGAGGACGTCGATCGCCTGGCGTCCGATCGAGCCGGTCGAGCCGAGAAGGGCGATCCGGCGCGGCGGCTCCTCCCCTCCCCGTCCGGGGTCAGCGGAGGAAGGCGATGACATACAGGGTCACGACCGGCGCAGCGAAGACGAAGGAGTCCACCCGATCGAGCATCCCGCCGTGGCCCGGGATCAGCGTCCCCGAATCCTTGGCACCGGCGGCGCGTTTGATGACCGATTCGGCGAGGTCGCCCGCCTGCGCGGCGAGGGCCGTCAGCGGCCCGAGGACGAGCGCGTGGATCGGGTTCTGCCCCAGCCCCCACAGCAGGATGGCGACCACCACGGTCGTCGCGACGACCCCACCGACGAGCCCCTCGATGGTCTTGGACGGAGAGATGTGGGTCAGGAACTTGGTCCGACCGAAGGTCTTGCCGGTTAGGTAGGCGCCGGTGTCGTACGACCAGACGGCGAGGACCAGCAGCAGGATCCAGCCGCGCTCGCCGCCGAAGGCGTGCAGCGGCGCGTCATCGGGGACGGCCGGCGCGGCCTGACCGAGGCGGATGATGAACGACAGGAGGGCGATGTACAGGGCACCGAAGACAGTCGCCATCCACGCCTGCAGCCCGTCATGCGGATCGATCCTGGTGAACGAGGCGACCGCGGCGAGGACGATGCCGATGGCCACCAGCAGGAGGCCACTCCCTTCGAGCACCTTGGGGAACGCCGCGTCGAGGACGACCACCAGGGCGAGGACGGTCCCCAGCGCGGCGAACCCCTCGTGACCGGCCGACCGAAGAAGGCGGAAGACCTCGATGGCAGCGAGGACCGTGATGATCGCGACGGCAGCCGCGAGGACCACGCCGCCGAGGGCGAGGACGACCAGCAGGACGGGTACGAGCACGGCGGCACTGATCGCTCGCTGGCGCACGGTTCCTCCCTCGTGAGTCGGGTTCGGTCAGCGGCCGAAGCGACGGTGGCGGTTGGCGAACTCGAGGAGCGCGGCATCGAACGCTTCCGGTCCGAAGTCGGGCCAGAGCGTCTCACAGGAATAGAACTCGGCGTAGGCCGACTGCCAGATGAGGAAGTTCGAGAGCCGCTGTTCCCCGCCGGTCCTGATCACCAGGTCGGGATCGGGCAGGCCGACCGTGTACAGCGCGGCGCCGATGGCGGCCTCGTCGATGTCCTCCGGGGCGACGCCGCTCGCGGCCAGATGACGGAACGCGTCGACGAGTTCGGTCCGGCCCGCGTAGTTGAACGCGATGTTGAGGAGCAGTCGCTGGCCGTCTGCCGTGGCCTCGAGCGCTTCGGCGATCGACGCTCGGGTGGCATCCGGCAGCTCGTCGAGGCGCCCGAGCAGCCGGATCCGGACGCCCTGGGCCTGCAGCTCCTCGGTCTCGCTCCGGATGGCGGCTTCGAGGAGCCCGAACAAGCCGGTGACCTCCTCATCCGTCCGGGCCCAGTTCTCGCGACTGAAGGCATACAGGGTCAGGACCGGAACGCCACGGGTGACCGCGTGGCGGAGCAGACCTCGGATCGCCTCGACGCCGGCCGCGTGACCGTCGAGCTCGGGCAGGTCGCGCGAGCGTGCCCAGCGACGATTGCCATCCATGATGATCGCGACGTGGCGCGGGAGCTCGTCGGGCGCGACGAACGGGGTCTCGGGCGTCTCGTCATGCGCCGAAGGTGGCGCGTCGGTCGGCCGGGCCAGGTGTGCTCGGGCCACTAGACCTCGAGGACCTCCTGTTCCTTGGCGCTCCCGAGGCGATCGACATCCGCGATGTGACGGTCCGTCGTGCGCTGGAGCGTCTCCATCTGCCGATGAGCGTCGTCCGCACCGACCGCGCCGTCGCGCTCTTCCTTCTTGAGCGAATCGGCAGCGTCGCGGCGCAGGTTCCGGATCTCGACCTTGGCCTCTTCCATGCGCTTGTGGACGACTCGGACGAGCTCCTTGCGACGGTCCTCGGTCAGCGGCGGGATGTTGAGCCGAACGACTGTGCCGTCGACATTCGGCATGAGGCCGATGTCGCTCTTCGTGATGGCCTTCTCGATCGCGCCGAGGACGCCGCGGTCCCACGGCTGGATGACGATCTGGTGAGGCTCGGGCACGCTGATCCCGGCCAGCTGGTTGAGCGGCGTCGATGTCCCGTAGTACTCGACGTGGATCCGCTCGACGAGCGCGGTCGAGGCCCGGCCGGTCCGGATCCCGCCGAAATCACGCTCCATCGCCTCGACGGCCCGGGCCATCTTGTGGTCGGCGTCGCTGATGATCTCAGTGCTCATGTCCGTGCACCCCCGGAGTCGGCCGAGGCGCCAGAGGCGCCCGAGATGAGGGTCCCGACCGGCTCACCGGCGGCGACCCGCGTGATGTTGTCCGGTCGATTGAGGTCGAAGACGACGATGGGCAGGTCGTTCTCCATGCACAGGCTCACCGCCGTCGCATCGAGGACCTTGAGCTGGTCCCGGAGCAGGTCGGCGTAGTCGAGATGAGCGTAGCGCCGCGCATCGGTGTGTGCCATGGGGTCTTTGTCGTAGACGCCGTCGACCTTGGTGGCCTTGAGCAGGACCTCGGCGTTGATCTCCACCGCGCGCAGGGCGGCGGCCGTGTCGGTCGTGAAATATGGGTTGCCGGTGCCGGCCACGAATAACGCGACACGCCCCTTCTCGAGGTGGCGGATCGCGCGACGCCGGATGTACGGCTCGGCGACCTCGTTCATCGCGATCGCGGTCATCACCCGGGTCGGGACGCCGGCACGTTCGAGCGCGTCCTGGAGCGCCAGCCCGTTCATGACCGTTGCGAGCATGCCGATGTAGTCCCCGGTCGCTCGATCCATCCCGCGGGCGGACGCGGCCAGACCACGGAAGATGTTGCCGCCGCCGACCACGATCCCGATCTGGACGCCCAGGCCGTGGATCTCGGCGACCTGGCGCGCGATGAACACGCACACGGCCGGGTCGACGCCGTACTGACGATCACCCAGGAGGGCCTCGCCGGACAGCTTCAGGAGGATCCGCTTGTAGCGCAGGTGCCCCTCGCTCCCTGACGCGGGTTCGGTCACAGATCTTCCCCGAGCGCGTAGCGCGTGAACCGTCGGACCCGGATGTTCTCGCCGATGGTCGAGACCTTCTCGGTGATGAGGTCGCGGACGGTCCGCTCCTCGTCCCGGAACGGCTGATCGAGCAGGCAGACCTGCGAGTACCACTTCTTGAGCTGGCCCTCGACGATCTGGGCGCGGATGTTCTCCGGCTTCTTCTGGGTCGCCTCGTCAGCGAGCAGTTCGGCCTGCTTGGCGGCGAGGTCGGCCGCCGGGATCCCGTCCGCATCCACGTAGATCGGGTCGAGGCCGGCGACCTGGACCGCCAGATCGCGGACGAGCCTCTGGAATTCGTCCGTCCGTGCGACGAAGTCGGTCTCGCAGTTGACCTCGATGAGCACGCCGACGCGCCCGCCCGTGTGGATGTAGCTCGAGACGAGGCCCTCGCGGGCGTCCCGGCCGGCCTTCTTCGCCGCGGCTGCGAGGCCCTTCTCGCGCAGGATGAGGGTCGCCTTCTCGAGGTCGCCGTCGGCCTCGGTCAGTGCGCGCTTGCAGTCCATGAACCCGGCGCCCGTTCGTTCGCGCAGTTCCTTGACGAGCTCCGCCGAGATGTCCGCCATGCCTGTTCGTTCTCCTGTCTCGCGGCGCCCGCTGTCGGACCGCCGGGGTGTGCTGTCTGTGAGCGTGGCCGGCCGCCTGGCCGGCCTGGATCAGCCGGCCGCTGGGGCCGAGTCGTCGTCCTTCTCGGCCGCCTCGCGGGCGAGCTCGGCGGCGATCTCCTCGGGGGACGCCTCAGCCGGCGCCTCGACCACGGCTGCCTCGGCCCGGGCGACCCGGTCGCCGGGGAGCAGGTCGTCGTCGTCGGCATCGGGCTCGAACGACAGGGCCGCGCCACCCGCCAGGGCGGCGACGAGCTCATCGGTCGCGCCGGCGGCCTCTTCCTCGGTCTCAGGCATCGCCATGGCCTCGATCTGCTCGGGCTCGGTCGCGCTCCGGGCGGAGCGTTCGCGGGCGCCTTCGATCGCCGCGTCGGCGACCAGCGTGCACAGCAGCCGGATGGCGCGGATGGCGTCGTCGTTGGCCGGGATGATGAAGTCGAGCTCGTCCGGGTCGACGTTCGTGTCGCCGGTGCCGACGACCGGGATCTCGAGCTTGTTGGCCTCGGTCACGCCGATCCGCTCGCGATGCGGGTCGACGATGAAGATGGCGCCGGGCAGGCGCTTCATCTTGCGCATGCCACCGAGCGTGCCCTGGAGCTTGACCATCTCCTCGGTCAGCTTGGCGGCTTCCTTCTTGGTCATCCGCTCGAAGTCGCCGTTGGCCTGGCGGGCCTCGAGCTGCTCGAGCAGGCCGATGCGCTTCTTGATGGTCACGAAGTTGGTGAGCATGCCTCCGAGCCAGCGCTTGTTCACGTAGGGCTGGTTCGCGCGGGTCGCCTCCTGGGCGACGGGCTCCTGGGCCTGCTTCTTGGTGCCGACGAACAGGACCTGGTCGCCGCGGGCGACGGTCTCGCGAACGAATTCGAGGGCGACATCGAGACGCTGGACGGTCTGGGCCAGGTCGATGATGTGGATCCCGTTGCGCTCGGCGAAGATGAAGGGCTTCATCTTCGGGTTCCAGCGGCGGGTCTGGTGGCCGAAGTGGACACCGGCCTCGAGCAGCTGGCGCATGGAAACGGACGGCACGTGCGCGACCTCCTGTCGGTTCATTCCTCCGCGGACCTCGTCGCCGGGGGCCGGTGGGCTGGTCGCCCGTGCCGGCACCGTCCCGGTCGGAACGGTCCGCGTGTGTGCTCCGCGCCATGTGACGCGGGCGATCGGTTGGTGGCTCGGGGTCAGGCCCCGGACCGGGCGGGAGTGTAGCACGGGTCGGTCCGCACGTGACCGGCGACGAGCCGTCTCACATCGCGTGCCGGTGGTGCCGCAGTCGACCGCCCGGCTCGACGACCACGAGATCGAAACGGAGCGGCAAGCGCGGCACGGCTGAACCGTCGGGAAGCGTCCCACGTTCGACGAGGCCGTAGGCGGCCGCGCGGACCCGGACCCGCTTGCGGTGATCGACGGTCTCCTCGGGCAGGCCGTAGTCCCGGCGCGCCCGCCAGCGGACCTCGACGATCACGAGGGCAGCCGGCGGACCCGGGTCGACCGCCACGAGGTCGATCTCGTGGCGGCCGACATGGACGTTCCGGGCGAGGACGGTCCAGCCGGCTGTCGGTGAGCCGCGCTGCGACGAGCGTCTCGGCGGCATCACCCGCCTGCTGCGCCGTCGTTCGCGGGTGATCGCCGGGTCGATCCGCCATCGCCGGCATCGTCGCAGCCGCCCCTTATCGGGCGCATATCGGAGCGTCAGGCCGGGGCTGTGCAGCTCCAGCGAGGCGAGGTCGAGCGCATCGAGCATCGAGTCGTCGGCCATGACCGGCACCAGCTCGCGCGCCAGCAGCTCGTGCGTCTCGGCCGAGGCCGACGGGTCGGCCAAGGAGGTCGAACTCGAGCTGGTCGCCCGCGAGCGTGCGCTGGAGGGCGAGGAACGACCGGCGATGGAACGGCGTCAGGCCGAGCGCGCGGATCGCCTGCCGATGCTCGAGCGTCGCATAGCCCTGGTTGCGCTCCCAGCCGTAGCCCGGGTAGCGGGCCGCCAGCAGGGTCATCATCCGGTCGCGGACGACCTTGGCCACGACCGATGCGCAGGCGATCGAATAGACCCGCGCGTCGCCGTCGACGATGTTGGTGTAGGGCCCGACCGCAGCCTCGAACCCTGCGATCCGGTTGCCGTCGACCAGGACGTGCTCGTGGCCACCGACACGAGCGATCGCCCGGCGCATCGCGAGATGGGTGGCGTGGTAGATGTTGAGCTGGTCGATCTCGCGGACCGATGCCGCGCCGACGCCGACCGCGACGGCTCGCGAGCGGATGATCGGGGCCAGCCGCTCGCGCTGGCCGGCCGACAGCGTCTTGGAATCGCGGACCCCCGGGATGCGGTGGCAGCCGGGTCGCATGATGACGGCTGCGGCGACGACCGCGCCGCATGTCGGCGCCACGCCGACCTCGTCGACACCGACGACCCGCACGAGGCCCTCGTTCCAGAGACGGCGCTCGTGGCGGAGGGTCGGGACGATCGGAGCCATCGACCCGTAGCCTACCGGAATCGAACGACCCCGCCGGATCGGCGGGGTCGGGGTTCGGGCGGAGCGCGGCGGTCAGCCGTTCGTTCGGCGCTCGCGCAGCGTAGCCGCCTTGCCGACGCGGTCGCGCAGGAAGTAGAGCTGGGCGCGACGGGCGACGCCGTGGCGGACGACCTCGATCTTCTCGATGCGCGGGCTGTTGATCTTGAAGGTCCGCTCGACGCCGACGCCTGACGCGATGCGTCGGACGGTGATCGACCGGGTGATCCCGCCGCCGCGCAGGCGCATGACGGTCCCTTCGAAGACCTGGATGCGCTCGCGGTTGCCCTCGACGACCTTGGCGGACACCTTCACGGTGTCACCGGTCGCGAGCACCGGGAGGTCGGTACGAAGCTGGTCCTGGACGATCTCGTCGAGCACGGTCACGGGGCGGTTCCTGACTCATCTGGGCAGCCGTGGCTGCGATTCGGCATTCGGAGGCGACGCGGACGGGCGTCGGCGGCGGAGTATAGCACGGCCTCGCGCGACGGTCAGTCGCCCGGATCCAGGTCGGGCCGACGGGCGCGGGTCCGCTCGATCGCCTGCTCGCGCCGCCAGCGCGCGACGGCGCCGTGGTCGCCCGAGGTGAGGATCGCCGGCACGCCCTCGCCACGGAAGACCGCCGGCCGGGTGTATTGCGGGATACTCGAGGAGGCCGTCGGCGAACGATTCCTCGACCGTGGACGACGGCCTCGATGGCGCCCGGCAGCAGCCGGATGACGGCGTCGATGACGACGAGCGCCGGCAGCTCGCCGCCGGTCAGGACGTAGTCGCCGATCGACAGCTCGAGGTCGACGAGCGAGCGGATCCGCTCGTCGACCCCCTCGTAGCGGGGACAGATGAAGATGAGATGCGAGCCGCGCGGCGAGGTCGGCGGCACGTGCCTGGCGGAAGACCTCGCCGACCGGGTCGAGCAGGATGGCCGTCGATCCGTCGCGCCGAAGGGCATCGAGGGCGGCGGCGACCGGCTCCGGGCGCAGGATCATCCCCGCTCCCCCGCCGTACGGGCGCGTCGTCGACCGAGCGGTGGCGGCCGAGGCCCCACTCGCGCAGGTCGTGGATGCGGATCGTCGCGAGGCCCTGTTCCTGGATCCGGCCCGGGATGCTCGCCGCGAGCGGCCCGTCGAACATCGCCGGGAACAGCGTCAGGACGTCGATCTCGAGGGTCATGGTTCGACGGCGTCGGCGTCGGGCGCGGCCGGCGCGTCCGGGCTGCGGTCGTCGCCGTCGCCGTCGCTGCTCCGCGAGCGCCGTCGGGGCGCCTTCGGTCGGTCCGGGTCGAGGCGCCTTCCTCGGCTGCAGGTCGAGCGACTCGGCGTCGACGACGATCTCGCCGCGTCGCGGCGCGAAGATGCGGATGAACGCCCGGACCGCGGGCAGGTCGAAGTCGGTCGACGGACCCGCCGGTCACGGCGAAGACCTCGGTCTCGCCGACGCGGTAGATGTCCTTGACCGTGCCGAGCTCGGCGCCGTCGACGCCGCGCACCGCGCAGCCGATGACCTCGTGCCAGTAGTAGGCGCCCCGGGCCAGGTCCTCGTCGGGCCGGACGGATGCCTCGAGATACGCGCCACGCAGTCCATCCGCACCGTCGCGGCTCGCGACCTCACGGAAGCGCAGTCGCCAGCCGGGACCGTCGGCGACGGCCTCGGCGGCGGCGATGGTCAGCGGCCGCGTGTCGCCCTCGCGGAAGAGGACGTGGCCGACCACGAAGCGGTCCTCCGGTCGGTCGGTCAGGACCTCCGCGCGGACCGCGCCATTCAGCCCGTGGACGCCCCGGACGAGGGCGACCACGAGCCGTTCGTCGACGCTCAGAGGATCTCGAGCTGGACCGGCTCGCCGTCGCGGGCGGCGGTCACCTTGAGCAGGGTCCGGAGCGCCTTGGCGACGCTGCCGTTGCGCCCGATGACCTTGCCCATGTCGTCCTCGGCGACGTGGAGCTCGATGACGGTCGCGCCGTCCTCCTCCACGACTTCGACGGTGACGGCATCGGGGTCATCGACCAGCGACTTCGCGACGTACTCGACCAGGTCCTTGGCTGCCATCGTCGCGACCCCTACTTGGCGGCGGGCAGGATGCCCGCCTGTCGGAAGAGCCGGGCGACCGTGTCGGACGGCTGGGCACCCTTGTCGAGCCACGCCTTCGCTCGGTCGGCGTCGACGACGAACTCGGTCGGCTCGCTGCGCGGGTTGTAGTGCCCGAGGGTCTCGAGCGAGCGCCCGTCACGGGCGCTGCGGCCGTCGGCGACGACGACGCGGTAGCTGGGCTGCTTGTGCGCGCCGACGCGCGTGAGCCTGATGCGAACTGCCATGGGTGCGGACTTCCTCCTTGTGGATGGGACGCTGGGAGCGTTCCTTACTTGACGGTGATGATGAACACGGACTGGTTGAGGTCCCCCGAGATCGACGAGCCCGACGAACAGGATGTCGAGCGGCTTGAGGAACGGCTGGACGTCGGTCTGGTACTTCGCGAAGCCGGCGGCATCTTTGGTCGCCATGGACTTCTCGATCATCTCGCGGATGGCGCCGATCGCGAGGTACATCGCGCCGGTTCCCTTGCCGGCCCGGTCGGCAAGCTTCTTGTAGCCATCGGTCGAGGCCAGCGAGGTCGACGACGTCGTGTCGAGGACGTGCTTGACGAAGCCGGGGCCGGTGCCGATGACGACGACGTCGTCGGTGACCGCGATGGCGATCTCGAGGTGACCCGTCGGGAGGGGCATGCCGAGCGCGGACGAGCCGCCAGGGAGACCGGACAGCGGCCGAGACGTCGCCGAGATCGACGATCGTGATCGTCGTGCCGTTGTACGTCTCGTCGTGGACGGTGATGCCCTGCTGGCCGCCCCCGAGCGCGATGAACGTCTTGAGCGCGGTCACCAGCCGCTCGGCCGCGGCCTTGTCGGTCGGGTCGATGATCAGGCCGCCTTCGGGCATCCCGTCCGCGTCGTTGACGACGATGGCCGTGTCGCCGACCCAGCCGAGCGCCGCATCGGCGCCGCCGACGAGTCCGAGCCCCTGGTCGAGCTGGTCGAGCATGGGCTTGAATGCCGGTTCCGACTTGTACAGGTCGAGCAGCTGACGGAGCGTCGTGCCGTAGTCGTTGGCGGTCGAGGCGAGGATGGCCGTCGCGGGGATGTGCTCGGCGATCGTCGAGGCGCGGTTCTCGGTCGGGCCGATGACCGTCTCGGGTCTTCGGCGCGGTGGCCTCCATGACGATCGCGTCGCTCTCGAACGAGAGCCAGTAGGCGGTCCAGTCCGGGACGAGCTTGAGCATCGCATCCGATGAGGACCTCGCCGGCGATCGCACCGTTGCCGAGCTGCGAGAGCGACTTCGAGGCGTCGTTCGACCAGTCGAGCAGCGGCCGGAGCGCGAGGTACATGAACCCGACGTGGTCGCCGGTCGACGAGTCGAGGGCGGCCTTCGGGCCGGGTTCCTTGGCGAACCCGCCGTTGCCCTTGGTATCGATGGCGGCCTTGACCGACGCGAGGTCGCCGAAGACCGCGACCTTGCCGTCGACGATCGCGAACGCGGTCGTCACCCCGGACGTCTCGGGGAAGACCGTGATGGTCGTCCCGCCGTAGGCCTCGGTCGTCGAGGTCGCGCCGCCCTTCTTGAACGCGGCATCGAACCAGGCGGCGGCCGCTGTCGGATCCTTGACCGACAGGAGGGCGAGGCCACGGAACGAGCCCATCGCCGAGGTGTCGCCCTTCGACAGCGCGGAGGCGGGCGGCAACGGGCCGAGGCTGAACGCGAGCTCGCCGTCGAACCACGGCCTTGATGTTGCCGGTGTAGGTCTGCTCGCCATTCGAGGCTTCCTTGATCAGGTCGTCGAGGACCTCATCGAGCTTGCTGTCGAGCGACGCCTGGTCGGCGAAGCCCGGGAACTTCGAGAGGAATTCGCCGACGGCGCGCTTCTGGTCACCCGGCAGGTCGAGGCGGACTTCGCCGTAGACGATGGTGTGTTCCGGGACGTAGCCGAGGACCGTCGCCGTGGACGTGCTCCCCGTCAGCAGGGCCGCAGCGGCCGCAGACGCCCCGATGACCAGGGCGACCACCGCGATCGCGGCGGCCCAGCGCAGGCGGCTCCGGCGACGCGGTGGGGTACCCGAACCGGCGACGACGACCGGCGCGGCGGTCGCCCAGGCCACGTCGTTCTCGTAGACCGGCGCGGCACCGTCGGGGCGACTGGCGGGCGTGAGCGGAGAAGTCGGCGTGGCCGGCGTGGCCGACTCGGCGGGCGTGGCCGGCCCGGTCGGGACGGTCATCCGCGTGGTTTCGTCATCGGCATCGGCCGTGCCCGGGTCGGTCCTCGGGTCGAGGTCGTCGGTCATCGGAGCCCCCTCCTGCCGGTCATCGCCGGCCCGTCAACGCGCCGAGGGCGGCTCGCTTGCCGCCACCGGAGAGCTGCTTCATGAGCTTCTGCATCTCGAGGAATTGCTTCACCAGCCGGTTGACGTCCGGCAGGGTCGTGCCCGAGCCGGCGGCGATCCGCCGTCGGCGAGAGCTGTTGAGGATCGTCGGATCGCGACGTTCGGTCCGGGTCATCGCCCGGATGATCGCTTCGGTGCGCTTGAGGTCGCCGCGGTCGACCGCGGCTTGCGCCTCGCCCGCGAGATTGCCCATCCCGGGGATCATCGACATGACCTGACCGAGCGGCCCCATCTTCTGCATCTGCTGCATCGATTCGAGCATGTCGTCGAGGGTGAAGCCACCCTTCCGGAGCTTCTCCTCGAGCTTGGCCGCCTGCTTCTGGTCGACATGCTCCTGGGCGCGCTCGACGAGGGTGAGGATGTCGCCCATGCCCAGGATCCGGCCGGCCAGGCGGTCGGGGTGGAAGACCTCGAGCGCGTCGGTCTTCTCGCCCGTCCCGAGGAACTTGACCGGGACCCCGGTGACGGCGGAGATGGACAGTGCGGCTCCACCCCGGGCATCGCCGTCGATCTTGGTCAGGATCAGGCCCGTGACCGGCACAGCGGCGACGAACGCCTGGGCGACAGCAACGGCTTCCTGGCCGGTCATCGCGTCGACGACGAGGAGCGTCTCGACCGGGTGGACGGCTGCGTTGACCGCGGCGATCTCGGCCATGAGGGCCTCGTCGACCGACAGGCGGCCCGCGGTGTCGAGGATGACCACGTCGCGGACCTGACGACGGGCTGCCTCGACGCCTTCGCGGACGATATCGACGACGGGCGTCCCGGTGGCGGCGCGATAGACCGGGATGTCCAGGCTCTTGCCGAGTGTCTGGAGCTGATCGGCGGCGGCCGGCCGGTAGGGGTCGGCGGCCACGAGCAGCGGCCGTCGCCCGAGTTTGACGACGTGGCGGGCGAGCTTGGCGGTCGATGTCGTCTTGCCCGAGCCCTGGAGGCCGACCATCGCGACCACGGCGGGGTTGCCCGACAGGTGGAACGTGCGGTCGCCGGCGGACAGGAGCTCGACGAGCTCGTCGTTGACGATCTTGACGACCTGCTGGCCGGCCGACAGGCTCTCGAGGACCTCGTGGCCGATGGCCCGCTCGCGGACCCGCGCGACGAAGTCCTTGACGACCTTGAAGTTGACGTCCGCCTCGAGCAGCGCCAGCCGGACCTCGCGCATGGCGGCATCCACGTCGGCCTCGCTGATCCGGCCGCGGCCGGTCAGGGTCCCGAGCGTCTTGCGCAGCCGGTCGCTGAGGGTGTCGAACATGGTCCTGGCAGGACTCCGTCAGGTGGGTGATACCGGATCGGCGGTGGCCGTCCCGGGTGGTACGCGAGTTCTGACGTACCGAGCAGATGGAGTGTACCGCAGGCCTCCGTGGACCGCCCTCGGATCATGATCCCGTCGGCCGTTCGGCCGAGCCCTATGCTCCCCATTCGTGCGCAACCCGTTCGGCTCCCCGCTCTGGCGCAATTCCGCGTTCGTCCGCGTCTGGTCGGCCGCGACCATCTCGATCTTCGGGTCGCTCATCACCCGCATCGCACTGCCGCTGGTCGCCATCCTCGTGCTTGGCTCGGGGGCCGTCGAGGTCGCGATCCTGCGCGGCACCGAGCTCGGGGTGACCCTCGTCTTCGGGCTGGTCGCGGGCGCCTGGGTCGACCGGCTGCGCCGCCGGCCGGTCCTCATCTGGGCCGATCTCGGTCGGGCGGTCCTGCTCGGGTCGGTCCCCGTCGCGTTCGCGCTCGGGGTCCTTTCCTTCCCGCAGCTCCTCCTCGTGACCGGGTCGGCGGCCATCCTCACGACGTTCTTCGATGCGGCAGACAACGCCTACCTCCCGACGATCGTGGGACGCGAGGGCCTGGTCGGCGCGAACAGTGCCCTGGCCGCCAGCGGCTCGGCGGCCGAGTTCACGGCATTCGGCATCAGCGGCTTCCTGGTCCAGATCCTCACGGCACCCATCGCCATCGCCGTCGACGCGGTGACGTACCTTGTCTCGGCGGTCCTGCTCGGGTCGATCCGCCAGGCGGAGCCCCCGCCACCTCGACGAGAGGACCGCGAGCCCGTCCTCAGGGAGATCCGGGTGGGCCTGGACATCGTCCGGCACGACCCGATCCTGCGGGCCTTGGCCGCCGCGCAGATGGCGCTCGCCGCACTCTGGGGCGTCTTCGGCGCGACTTTCTTCCTGTTCGTCCTCGACGACCTGCACCTCAGCCCGGCGGTGCTGGGCGTCGTGGCGGGTGTCGGTGGGGCGTCGTCGTTCATCGGCGCGATGGTCGCGGCCCGGACCACGGCGCGCTGGGGCATCGGGCCCGTCGCGATCGGGGCGATGCTGCTGTCGGCGGTCGGCAACGCGTTCATCCCGCTGGCGCCGGCTGGTCTGCCGCTCGTGGCGGTCGCCTGCCTCGTCCTCCAACAGCTCATCGCCGACTCGGCGGTGACCGTCTACGACATCAGCGAGGTGACGGTCCGCCAGACCCTCGTCCATGACCGGGCCCTCGGCCGGGTGACGTCGACGTTCAAGGTCGCGGCGATGCTGGCCCAGCTCGTGGCGACGATCGCTGCCGGCATCCTCGCGGAGGCCATCGGCTTGCGAGCGACGGCGTGGCTGGCGCCGGTCGGCGGACTCGTGGCCGCCGCGATCCTCTGGTTCTCGCCGGTCCGCCACCTCCTGGTGCTGCCGACGTCGAGGGGCCACGAACCGCCGCTCGACCCCCATGCCATCGCCGTCGCGGCCGAGATGGACCAGCCGCCCGGGGCCTGATCAGAGCAGCGCCGCGACCGGTGTCGCCGCGACCGTCGTGGCGGCGAGGAGGAGGACCGCTAGGACGGGAGCGAGGATCGTTGGGCGACGCATCTTGGGACCTTCAGGCTGGGTGTCTGGTCAGGGACACCATCCGCCGATGCGCGGGCGGGTTGAATGGACCTCTGCGGTGCCAGCGGATCCACTGTCGCGGTCACGCCGGGCGGACGGTCGTCGGTCCGGCGATGGACGGACCGGAAGGGCCGATCTGGACGGACGTCCAGGTCAGGCGAAGAGGGCCGCCACGAACGCGTCCGGGTCGAACGGGATGAGGTCGCCGACGGCCTCGCCCACCCCGACGTAGCGGACCGGGATCCTGAGCGCATCCTCGATGGCGAAGACGATGCCGCCCTTCGCGGTCGAGTCGAGCTTGGTCAGCACGATCCCGGTCAGCCCGACGGCCTCGTGGAACGCCTTGGCCTGGGCGAGGCCGTTCTGGCCGGTCGTCGCGTCGAGCACGAAGATCGTCTCCGGCTCGGCGCCGGGCAGGCGCTTGTCGATGACCCGGCGGACCTTGGACAGCTCGTCCATGAGGTTCGACTTCGTGTGGAGACGGCCGGCCGTGTCGGCGATGACGAGGTCGGCGCCCCGGGCGACGGCCGCATCGAGGGCGTCGTAGACGACCGCCCCGGGTCTGCGCCAGGGGCATGGGCGACCATCGGGACCTTGGCCCGGTCCGCCCAGATCCGGAGCTGGTCGATGGCGGCGGCACGGAACGTGTCGGCGGCTGCGAGGATGACCGACCGGCCCTCGGCCGTGTAGCGGCTCGCGAGCTTGCCGATGGTCGTCGTCTTGCCCGTCCCGTTGACGCCGACGATGAGGACGACGGCAGGACCGCCCGCCACCGCCGAGCGCGGGGTCCAGGCCAGGTCGCGCGGGACGAGGAGCGACGCGAGTTCCGTCCGGATGGCAGCCTCTGCGCCGCCCGGCTCCTGCCGCCTCCGGGCACGCTCGACCAGATCGATCGCGAGGGCCGCCCCGACATCGCCGGCGATGAGCGTCTCCTCGACCTCATCCCACGACGGTCCCTCGCCGGTCCCGGTCCCGAGGAAGACCGCGGAGGCGCGACATGAAGTTGCCGCGGGTCCGCTCGAGACCGGCATCGAGGGCGGCCTCCGTTTCCTCGGCGGACTCGGGGATGACAGACGGTCGGGCGTCGGGCTCCCGGATGGGTTCGGCCCAGCCCGGCGTCGGCGGCGGGTACGACCGGCGCCGGCGCCGGGATGTCGATGGTCAGGACCGACGCCGGCTCGGGATCGAACGGAAGGAGTGGATCCGTGGTCGGGATCGGTTCGACGGGCGTGCCGTCGTCGAGGACGCCGAAATCGGCGGGGTCCGGCTCCCAGTCGGGGTCGACCAGTGACGGATCGACCGGTTCGTCGACCTCGGGTGTCGGGGGTTCGTCGCGGCGTCGTCGCCAGAAGGGCATGGACCCAAGCCTACCCGGCCAGGGCGGTTCGGTCCCGGTCGCGGGCGGCGAGCGCCTGCGCCTCATCGAGCCGGAGGCTGATGACCCGGCTCACGGAGTCGTCGCCGACGGTCACGCCATACAGCGCATCCGCCGCCTCGATCGTGCCCCGGTTGTGGGTGATGACGATGAACTGCGTCTGGTGGGCGAGGCTGCGCAGGGCATCCGCGAACCGGCCGATGTTCGCCTCGTCGAGCGCAGCGTCGACCTCGTCGAGGACGCAGAACGGGACCGGCCGGACCTCGAGCATCGCGAACAGCAGGGCGACCGCCGTCAGCGCCCGCTCCCCGCCCGACAGCATCGCGAGGGCCTGCGGCTTCTTGCCCGGCGGACGAGCGACGATCTCGATGCCGGTCGACCCGAGGTCCGACGGGTCGGTCAGCGACAGCCGTGCGAAACCACCGCCGAACAGTTGCTCGAAGCGCGTCGCGAAGGCCGCCTCGAGCGCGCTGAACGTGGTCCGGAAGCGGTCGGCGATGAGGGTGTCGAGTTCGGCGATGAGCTCGCGCGTCCGGACGATCGCCGTCCGCAGATCGGTCGCCTGCGTCTCCAGGGTCTCGAGACGCGTCTTGAGCGCACCGTATTCGTCGACCGCATACGGGTTGACCGCACCGAGCTCGTGGAAGCGCCGACGGAGCTGGCCGAGGCGCGCCGGACTCGGCGGTGGACCGGCCGGCGGGGTCGAGGTCCAGATCGGCGTGACGAGCGCGAGTGCCGCCTCGAGGGCGACGGCCTCCTCGGACAGGACGTCGTCCCCGTCGGTCCCATCAGCCGGGGCATCGGCTTCGCTCGTGGCGGCTGGTCCCATGCCCGCGACATCGCGAAGTCGGGCGATCGCGAGGTCACCGAGCCCGGCGAGCTCGACGACGATCCCCTCGTGCAGCCCCTCGAGCCCGAGTCGCGCCTCGAGTGCGACGTGGTCCGCGGCCCGGAGTCGGGCATCGGCGGCGCGCAGGCGATCGCGGGCGGCGGCCGCGTCCTGCTCGGCGGCGGCGAGCCGGTCCCTGTCGACCGAATCGGCCGCATGGACCTCGGCCAGGCTTTCGCGCGCAGCCGCTTCGCGGGCCGCGGTGGCCGCGACCTCGGCGCGCAGCGCGTCACGCTGTTCGGTCAACGCCCGCTCGCGGTCGCCGAGTGACGCCACGTCACGGTCCGCGCGGGCCATCCGCTCTTCGGCGATGAGCGTCGAGGCTTCGGCCCTGGCCCGACGGTTCTCAGCCTCACGACGTGTCGCGTCGCGTGCCGCGGCCTCGGCCGCCAGCCGGTCACGACGCCCGCGGAGCTCGATCGCCCGCGCCTCCCAGGCGGCAAGCGCCGAGCCATCGGTGCCAGCGCCTGTCGGGTCGGCGACGGGCTCGGCTCGGTCACTCGCCATCTGCGCGTCGGCGGCGTCGAAGATGGCGATGGCGGCTCGGGCTCGTTCCAGCTCGGCCGCGGAGCGCTCCGCCTGGGCGTCATGCCAGGACGCCTCGCGGACGACGGTCTCGAGCCTGCGAGCAGCCAGACGCTCCGCCTCTTCTGCCGCGCGGCGCGCACCCGCCGCCCGGCTCTCGTCGGCACGCGCGGCCTCCATCGCGTCGGCTGCGGCCTTCGCCTCGGCCGCCAGCCCGACCGCCGCGGCGCGCCGTTCGGCGACCTCGACGTCGAGGGCGTCGGCCTCCGCGGCGAGTCGAGTCGTCTCCGCACGGCGCTCGAGCATCGAATCGCCTGCGCCGAGCGTCACGCCGAGTTCGGTCACGACGGCGGACCCATCCCGCGTGGCGATCGTCCAGCCGGGGGGCACGGCGGACTGGATCGCGAGACATGCGGCGAGGTCGGGCAGCCATGCGGCACGAGCCAGCAGGCGGCGGGCCGCGCCGGTCGTGTCACGACGGACGGCCGTGTCCAGCGTCCCGCCACCGGCCGCGGCGACGGCCTCGCGGAACCGGCGCTCGCGCGCGTCGTCAGGCGCCGCGGAGCCTGTCGTTCGCTCGGCGACGACCAGCGTGCCTCGCTCGCTG
This sequence comes from uncultured Chloroflexia bacterium, assembly GCA_963776385.1. Taxonomy (GTDB): domain Bacteria; phylum Chloroflexota; class Limnocylindria; order Limnocylindrales; family CSP1-4; genus SPCO01. The sequence goes on along the minus strand of CAVZME010000010.1, from coordinate 179,702 downwards.
GCGAGCGACGTCACCGCGTCGCCCGGCACGACATAGGCCCGAGTCATCGCCGCCAGGGCCGCCTCGGCGGCCGCACGCAGCGGCGGGTCGATGGCGAGATCCTCGTCCAGGCGGCGCCCGCCGTGGCGCCGAGCCGCCCGTGCGATCCCGCGGGCCTCATCCTCCGCGAGTCGGGCCTCCAGGCCATCGAGCTGGGCGCGGACCGCCGCGGCCCGGGCGCTGGCCGTGACCGCGCGCTCATGAGCCGCGGCGCGATCGGCGTCGGTGCGACCGGCCACCTCACGGGCAGCCTCGCGGGCGATCGTCGCCTGGCGTTCCGCCTCGGTCGCGGCGGTCAAGGCGGCGCGGGACGCGGCGAGGTCGGCCTCAAGGCCAGACCGGCGTCCCGAGGCGGCTTGGGCCTGGGCGGCCTCATCGGCGGCTCGTCGCTCGATCTCGACGAGGCGGCGGCGGGCGGTGTCGCGCTCTGCCTGGCGCGTGGCGGCCGCCCGACGGAGGGCGGCGAGCTCCTGGCCCTGCGCCTGTCGAGCACTGCGCAGCGCGCCCAGTTCGGCCAGTGCGTCGGCGAGCTCGCGCTCCGCTTCGCGGACGGAGTCGTCAAGGTGGATATCGGGCGGTGGGACGGGAGCTGCCATCGATCGTCGGCCGGCGGCGATCTCCGCCTCCGCCGCGGCTCGTTCCTCGAGGACGCGCTGGCGCTCGCGACCCAACGCGTCGAGCTCCGAAGCGAGCCGGGCGTCTCGCAACTCGGCGTTGGTGGCGGCTGCTCGCGCCGCATCATGTGCTTCGCGTCGCTCCCGCTCGAGGCGAGCGCGCACGCCCAGCTCCGCCGACAGCGCGGCCGCAGTCCCCTCCGCCGCGGTCAGCTCGGTCATCGCGACGTCCACCGCGGCAGCCGTGCGGTCCCGATCCGCGTCGCCCGTCGCCAACCGCGAGGCGGCTTCGTGCCAGCGCGCGTGCATCGCGACCAGCAGCGCGCCGATGAGCTCGTCGGCGGTGGTCTCGCGCGTCGCCTGCTGCTCGGCCTGCGCGGCCAGCCGGCGTGCCTGCGGGCGGAGTTCGCCGAGGATGTCCTCGGCCCGGGCGAGGTTGGCCTCGGATTCGGCCAGTTGCTCCTCGGCACGACGACGTCGGCGTTCGTGTCGCCGGACCCCGGCCACCTCTTCGAACAGGGGCCGCCGCTCTTCCGGCCGCAGGGCGAGCGCCTGATCGACCATCCCCTGGCCGATGAACAGGAAGGCGTTGTCTGCGAGGTGTGCCGAGTCGAGCAGGTCGACGAGGTCCCGCAGGCGGATCCGGCTCTTGTTCAGCAGGTAGTCGTTCTCGCCCGAGCGATACAGCCGACGACCGAGCTCGAGGACCGCGAACTCGACCGGCAGCAGGCCATCGGCGTTGTCCAGGACGAGGGTCACGTCCGCCATCCCCTGGGCGGCCCGTTTCTCCGAGCCGGCCCAGATGACGTCCTCGGACTTGCGCGAGCGGAGGGCGCGGCCCTGCTCGCCCAGGGCCCACCGGAGCGCGTCGGCGAGGTTGCTCTTGCCCGACCCGTTCGGTCCGACGATCGCGCTGATGCCGGCCCCGAATTCGACGCTCGTTCGCTCGGCGAACGACTTGAAGCCCTGGAGACGGAGGGCCAGCAGCCGCGGCTCGGCCGGACGATCCGGGAGGGTCATGCGAGGCCTCGCGCGCAGGCGGTCCAATGCCTCGGCGGCGGCCGCGGTCTCCGCCGCGCGACGCGACGGGCCCTCCCCGACACCGAGCATCTCGCCGTCGACCCAGACCTCGATCCGGAATGACTTCTCGTGGTCGGGTCCGGTCGCGTCCAGCAGCCGGTACGTCGGGCGGTCGCCGGATCGTCGCTGGGTGAACTCCTGGAGGCGGCTCTTGGGACTCTTGAGGGCACCGATCGGCGCCTCGGCCACGAGTTCGGTGTCGGCGAGCCCGACGATCCAGCGCGCTCACGGGCTCGAACCCGAGATCGAGGTAGAGCGCGCCCGCGACGGCCTCGAACGTGGAGGCAAGGAGGGATGGCCGCCGCCGCCCGCTGCGTTGGGCCTCACCCTCGCCGAGCAGGAGGTAGGACCCGAGGTCGATCCGGCCGGCCAGCCGGGCGAGCCCGGTCGTGGACACGATGGCGGCCCGTCGGGCGCTCAGGTAGCCCTCGTCGTCATCCGGATGACGGGCGTACAGCGCCTCGGAGATGGCCAGGTTGACCACGGCATCACCAAGGAACTCAAGGCGTTCGTTGTGGCCGAGCGCGGCGTCACGGTGCTCGTGGTGCCAACTCGAATGGACGAGGGCCTGCTCCAGCAGGTCCAGGTCCTGGACCGGAAGACCGATCCTCGCGGCGAAGGCTTCGGCGGGACGCACGCTGCCGTGCTCGGGCCGACGCCCCGTCGGGCGACTAGGAGGAGTGCTCGTCGATGTAATCGACGGCGTCCTGGACCGTGCGGATCTTCTCCGCATCCTCGTCCGAGATCTCCGTCCCGAACTCCTCTTCGAGGCTCATGATCAGCTCGACGAGGTCGAGCGAGTCAGCGTTGAGGTCGTCGACGAATGACGCCTCGGGCTTGACCTCATCCTCGTCGGCGCCGAGCTGCTCGACGACGATCTTCTTGAGGCGTTCGTACGTTGTTGCCACTGACTCCCTCCTCGGAGTTGGGTGATGGTGCCGTCGGCCGAGTGCCGCTGGGCTCCGCTGCGATGTTCCCGAGGACGCCGTTCATCAGGCGTCGCATCGGTTCTCCACTGTATGTGCGTGCCAGCTCGACCCACTCGGCGATGGCCACCCGGGCCGGCGTGGCCGAGTGTAGCACCTCGGATATGGCGCAACGGAGCAGGGCGCGGTCCATCCGGGCGAGCCCCGTGACCGGGTAGCGCGGCGCCCGCCGGACGATCTCGGCGTCGATCTCGTGGCGGTGCGCCATCTCGGCCGCGACCAGTTCGCGGGCAAGGGCGGCCGCGTTCGGGTCGCGCTCCTCCTCGGCCAGGTGGCGCTCGAGGACCGCGTCCGCCGTGCGCTGGCCGAAGTCCGCCTCGAACACGGCCGCCAGGGCGAGCCGGCGGCCCGTCCGCCGGCCGCGGACGCGGTCAGCCCCCGACGCCATCGACCAGGACGGTGACCGTCCCGAGCTCCAACCCGAGCAGGCGTTCGATGGTCGCCGCGACCGTCGAGCGGACCTGGGCGGCGAGTGGCTGGAGCGGTTGTCCGGGTCGGGCGACGACCCAGAGGCGGACGAGGACGCGTTCGTCGCGGATGCGGATGCGCGACCGCCGGACCGCCGAGCCAGCGTCGCCAGGCCGAGCCGCCGCGTCCGACGCGGGCGACGCCGGGCACCTCGAAGGCGGCGAGCCGGACGAGCTCGCCGATGACGCCCCGGCCGACGGTCACTTCCGGTCCGCTCATATCGTGCCTCCACGTTCGGCGACCGCCGGCATGGCGCCGGCACCCCGGTCGGCCGCGAGCGAATCGGCGATGAGTGCCGGGACCCGGGTCCGTGCCGTCGTCGCGGCGACGTCGCAGCCGTAGGTGATCATCCGGCGCTTGGCGCGGCCATGGGTGATGATGACCGTCCCGCGGACGCCGAGCAATGGCGACCCGCCGACCTTCTCGTAGTCGAAGATGCCGCGGATCCGGTCGATCCCCGGGCGCATCGCGAGGTAGGCCAGCTTGCCCCGCGTGGACCCCTCGAACTCGGCCCGCCACAGGTCGAAGATGAAGGTCGACAGGCCCTCGAAGAACTTGATGACGACGTTGCCGAGGACGGCGTCGCAGACGACCACGTCGGCGTCATGCGTGGTGAGGTCCTTGCCTTCGACGTTGCCGGTGAAGTTGAGGTCGGTCTGCGTCGAGCAGCTCGGTGGCGCGCTGGATGCGAGCGTCGCCCTTGCCCTTCTCCTCGCCGATCGACAGGAGCGCCACGCGGGGGTTCGCGACGCCCAGCACGCGCTCGGCGAAGATCGAGCCCATCAGCCCGTACTGGACGAGGTTCTCCGGCGTGGAATCCGGGTTGGCGCCGATGTCGAGCAGCACCATCGGTCCGCTGGCCGTGATCATCTGGACCGCGAGCGCGGGCCGGTCGACGCCCGGCAGGCGGCCGAGGCGGAGGACGGCTGCGGCCATCCCGGCGCCGGTGTGGCCGGCGGTGATGACGGCGTCGGCTTCGTCGCGCTTGACGAGATCCATCGCGACGAGGATCGATGAGTCCTTCTTCTCGCGCAGGGCGAGCGCCGGATGCTCGTCCATCCCGATGACCTGGCTTGCGACCACGATCGAGACGTTGGCCGGCAGATCGCCGGCGATGCCGCGGATGACCGCCTCGTCACCGACGAGGATCAGCCGATCGTCGGGGTGCGCGAGGGCGTAGTCGATGGCGCCCGGGACGACCTCGGACGGGCCGTGGTCGCCGCCCATCGCGTCGACCGCCACGCGAACCCCGGCGCCGTCCTGCTCCGCCGGGCGGGGTCCGGGCTGCGTCACCGCGTCAGCGGGCGGCGTCGTCGGCGGCTGGCTTCAGCTCGACCGCGAGACGGCCCTGGTAATAGCCACAGTTCGGGCAGACGTGGTGCGGCAGCTTCATCTCGTGGCAGTGCGAGCACTCCTCGAGCGTCGGCACGCTGATGGCGAGGTGAGCGCGCCGCTCGCCCTGGCGGGCATGTGACACGCGTCGCTTGGGTACACCCATGAGGTTGACGGGCTCCTTCGGTCATCGCACGACGCGATGCGCCGGCTGGTGCTGGGATCGAGGGCTGCCGAGACCTCGTCGGAGGTCGTCGGACCGACGGCGGAGTGTAGCGCGAATTCGGGCCGCGCTGTCAGGCGTCGTCGACGCGTGAAGCCGCGCAGCGCCTCGAGTCGCGGGTCGATGTCGTCGTCCGGATGGTCGTGGACGCCGTCGTCCAGTCGCTCGCCGCAGACGATGCACAGGCCCGGGCAGTCCGGCCGGCAGAGCGGGGCGATCGGCTCGGCCAGCTGGATCGCCTCGCGGACCGGGGTCTCGAGGTCGAGTTCGTGGTGGTCGGTCAGACGGGCGACGTCGGGCTCGTCGTCGCTCGGCAGCGGTCGCCCGGTCGCCAGGTCGAGGGCAGGCAGGTACTCCTCCTCGAGCCGGATGTCGATCGGGAAGGTGATCTCGCGCAGACAGCGGCTGCACTCGAGGGCGAGCGCCGTCGAGAGGTTGGCGGTCGCGACGATGCCGCGGTTCGTGCGCAGGAGCCGGACGTGGCCGGCGATGGGTGCTGCCAGCGCGAGATCCTCGCCCAGGTCGATCCGGACGTCCGCGACGGCCAGGACGCGGTCTGCACCCGGGTCATCCGCGAGGAGTCCGGCGACGTTCCAGGCGAGCGGGCCGTCGCCCGTGCCGCCAGTCGTCACCGTTGACTGCTGGACGGCTCCACAGCCTCGTCTTCCCAACGTTCGCTGCCGCCGTCATGCGACTCGGCGCCATCGTCGCCTTCGATCGCCGCTCGCCGCTCGTCGAGCATCGCGATGCCCTTCTTGATGCTCTGGAGCGTCTTCACGACGTCGCCCTCGAGGCCGACCAGGACGCTCACCGCGTACTCGTCCGCGCCGCGACGGATGTCGTCGGCATCGTGGTGCGCGTCCGCGATGATCTCGCGGCTCTGGCCCTCGGCGGTCTGGGTGAGGCCGCGCTCGCCGATCAGGAATGCGGCCTGCTCCTGTGCCCGCGCGACGATCCGCTCCGCCTCCTCCTGCGCCTTCTCGATGATCCGCTCGCCCTCGGCATTGATGCGCTTGGCGGCACGGACCTCCTCGGGCACGGCGACGCGCAGCTCGTCGATCAGGCCGAGCGCCGCGTTCTGGTCGACGACGACGTTCGTGGTGAGCGGCAGCTTCTTGCCGTTGGCGATGAGGGATTCGAGGCGCTCGACGAGGAAGATGATGTCGATCGGAGTGCCCTCCAGGCTGGCGGTCTCGGTCGGGTCGCGCAGGCTGGCTCCAAGTATGGCACGCCGGCGACGGACGTCAGCGGCTGCCCGACACCCGCCCGAGCGCAGTCACTGCCGCCGCCGGGATCATCGACGAGACATCGCCGCCGAAGCTCGCGATCTCCTTGACCAGGCTCGAGCTGACGTAGCCGTTCTCGACCGAGGTCATGAAGAAGACCGTGTCCACATCTGGCGCCAGGACGCGGTTGTTGTGCGCCAGCTGCATCTCGGATCTCGAAGTCGCTGATCGCGCGGAGACCACGAACGATGGCGTTCGCCCGATGGGCGCGGCAGAAGTCGACGGTCAGCCCGTCGAATGCCTCGACCTCGACCTGGTCGAGCATGGGACCGACGCCGTCCGTCAGGGCCGCCCGGATGACCTCGATCCGGGTCTCGACCGGGAGCAGCGGCGACTTCCGCGGATTGGCAAGGACGCCGATGATCACCGTATCGAAGACCGCGGCCGCGCGCGCGACGATGTCGAGATGGCCGTTGGTGATGGGATCGAACGAGCCCGGATAGACCGCGATGGTGTTCATCGATCCTCCTGGCGTCGGTAGAAGGTGAGCGTCGTCTCGCCGAAGCGGCGCTCGCGCTCGGATGCTAGCAGCCCGACCTCGGCCGGCGGCGGGTCGCGCCAGAAATGCTTGGCGACGACGCGGCCATCCCGGGCGACGAGGGGCCCGACCGCTGCCAGCGCGTCGGCGAGAAGCCCCGTCTCCACATAGGGCGGGTCGAGGATGACGATCGTGAAGGGCGCGGCGGTCGCCGCCTCCTGCCCGCGCAGCCAGGCGCCGGCCTCCGACCTGACGATCCGTGCCCGCTCCCCGGCCAGATGCGTGCGCCCGAGATTGGCGGCGATGACTGCCGCGGCACCCTTGTCGCGCTCGACGAACGTGGCGTGAGCGGCGCCACGGGACAAGGCTTCGATACCCGCCGCGCCGGAGCCGGCAAAGAGATCGAGCACGTTGGCACCGACCAGGTCCGGCTCGAGGATCGCGAAGAGCGTCTGCTTGACCCGGTCACCGAGCGGCCGCGTCCCGGGGCCCGGGGCCGCCAGCCGGATCCCGCGGGCGGAACCGGCGATGACCCGGCCACCATCGCTGCCGGTCACGTGCCGCTCGCGGGTTCGCCGGCGGCGACGCGGCGTAGCCAGCCGCCCGCGAGTTCGGCGGCCAGGCGCGGTCGCGGCGGCTCCATCCGCCCGGTCGGATCGAGAAGGCCCTCCGCGTACGTTCGCGCGCGAACCGCAAGGTCACGGTGCTCGGCGACCTGGAGCGAGGCGATCCGCAGGCGCGGGAAACCGCTCTGGGCCAGGCCCAGCACGTCGCCCTCCTTGCGCAGCTCGAAGTCCTTCTCCGCCAACGCGAAGCCGTCGTTCGATTCGACGACCGCGCGCAGGCGGGCCATCGCGACGTCATCGGTCGAGTCGGTCACCAGGACACAGAACGATTCGATGCTGCCGCGCCCGACCCGCCCACGCAGCTGGTGGAGCTGGGCCAGGCCGAACCGGTCGGCACCCTCGATGACCATCATCGTCGCCGCCGGCACATCGACGCCGACCTCGACGACCGTGGTCCCGACGAGGACGTCGAGCTCGCCATCGCGGAACCGCGACATCTCGGCGTCGCGTTCGGCCGGTTTGAGCCTGCCGTGGACCATCCCGACCCGGAGTGGGTCGAGCAGGGCGGCAAGGCGCACCGCCTCGCTCTCGGCAGCGACCGCCCCGTCGCCGTCGTCCGCGCCTTCCTCGATGAGCGGCACGACCACGAACGTCCGATGTCCCAGGCCGGCTTCGTCGCGGACCTTCTGCCACGTGCCCTCGAGGTCGGCCGGCCGCTTGACGCCGGTCTTGATCCTGATTCGCCCGGCCGGTGGCGTCCGCAGGTCGGACACGTCGAGGTCGGCATAGAGGACCTGTCCGAGCGTCCTCGGGATCGGCGTCGCGGTCATCAGCAGGACATGCGGCGAGCGTCCGCCGGCCTTCGCCTCGAGCGCACCACGCTGGTCGACGCCGAACCGGTGCTGCTCGTCGATGACGACGAGGCCGAGGTCCGCGAACGAGACGGCGTCCTGGATGAGCGCGTGCGTGCCGACGACGACCAAGGCCTGACCCGACGCGATCGCCTCGAGTGACTTGGCCTTGACATCGGCCTTCAATGAGCCGGTCAGCAGGGTCACGCCGATGCCGACCCCCTCGAGCAGCCCGCTCACGGTCTCGAGGTGCTGGCGGGCGAGCAGGTCGGTCGGAGCCAGGAGCGCACCCTGCAGTCCGGCTCGGGCGGTCGCCGCCAGGGCATACGCCGCGACCGCGGTCTTGCCGGACCCGACGTCGCCCTGGAGGAGGCGGAGCATCGGGGTCGGGCGCGCGAGATCGTCTCGGATCGCGTCGATGGCGACGACCTGGTCGACCGTGAGAGCGATCGGCTCGCCGAGGCGTGTCCCGATCGCGTCGACGATCGCCGACCGGACGGCGCCGTCCGATCCCTCGTCCGACCCGGATCTCCGGCGCGGCGTCGCGGACGCGCTGCCGACGCCGCTCGACCATCCCGAGCTGGAGTGCCAGGAGTTCATCGAAGGCGAGACGTCGCAACGCCGCGTCGCGGCCCGGGAACGAGGCCGGGAAGTGTGCCTCCTCGATGGCCCGGGCGATCGGCACGAGCTCCTCGGCCTCCGCGATCTCCGCCGGCAGATACTCGGGATACGCGTAGCCGGCCTTGTCGAGCGCCTCGCGCATCGCGGAGCGGAGCCGGATCGCGGTCAGACCGGCGGTCAGCGGATAGACCGGCACGATGCGGCCGGCGTGGAGCAGCTCGGTCTCGCCCACCTCCCCTGCGAGGACCTGGAACTCCGGGTTGTCGAGCGTCAGGCGGCGACCGAAATGCTTGAGCTTGCCGGACACGACGACCTTCGCCCCGACGTGGAGGCGACGCTCGATGAAGCGGCGACCGAACCAGGTGGCGTCGATCGCACCCGTGTCGTCCTCGAGCCGCGCGATCGTGCGCTGGGTCCTGCCGCGGAAACCCGGCTCGACACGGACGTCACCGACCGTCGCCTCGGCCGACACCACGTCCCCGTCGGACACGAAGATGAGGTCGCCCAGCTTGCGCATCTCGCGGAGGTCGTCGTAGCGCCGCGGGAGGTGGAACAGCAGGTCGCGGACGTAGTAGAAGTCGAGCTTGATGCCGGCCCGCTTGAGCGTCGCTGCGGCTGCGAGTCCCGACTGCGCGAGCGGCGTCGACAGGAGCGCGACCGGATCGGTCGGGACCGGTGGAGGGACCGGGCGCGTCGCCTTGGCCACGCCTACTCGGCTGCGATCAGGTACCGGTAGAACGGCTGTCCGCCATGGCGGACCTCCACCTCGATGCCCGGCGTCGCGAGGCCGATCCGGCGGGCCATCGCCTCCGCCTCGGCGAGATCCGCTCCGTCACCGTAGAACAGGGTCAGGAGTTCGTAGCCGGGGGTCAGGGCCGCCACCGCGGCGAGGACCGCGGCATCACGGTCGCCGCCGGATGCGACGAGGCCATCGTCCGGGTCGAGGGCGATGGTCTGGCCGCGCTTGACCTTGCGGCCACCGATCGTCGCGTCGCGGACCGCCTCGGTCACGACCAGCGACTGGATCGAGCGACCAGCCTCGGTCATCGGACCGGCGTTCGCCGAGGCGTCGAGGCTCGGGTCGAGCGAGAGCAGCGCGGCGAACCCTTCGGCGGCGTTGCGGGTCGGGACGACCACGACCGGCCGATCGGCCATCCCCGCGACCTGGCGTGCCGCGAGGACGACGTTCGGGTTGTTGGGCAGGACGATGATCTCGCGCGCGTCGACCGCGGCGATCGCGTCGAGCAGCTCGCCCGTGCTGGGGTTCGCGGACTGGCCACCCTGGACGACGGCTGCGACCCCGAAGTCGCGGAAGATCGCCGCCAGGCCCTCCCCGGCCACGACCGCGACCACGCCAAGCGCCGGCGCCTCGGTCCGGATCCCGGTCGCCGCCGGCGGCTGCTGGCCCTCGGCCGTGAAGGCGGCCGCGCGCGTCTCGCGCACGTCCTTCGCCTGGTGATCGAGGTTCTCGATGCTGATCCGGCTTAGCGTCCCGATGCTCAGGCCATAGCCGACGACGAGATCCGGACGCTCGTTATGGACGTGCACCTTGAGCGCCCGGCTGTCGCCCGCCACGAGAACGGACTCGCCGATCGACTCGAGGTGGTCGCGGATGGCATCCACGTCCAGGCTGCCGGCTCCGTTGGGGAGGAGCAGGAACATCGTCTCGTAGCCGAAGCCGTCGTCGGCATGCGCGACGAGCGTCGACGCCTTGACCCCGGCCCCGGCATGCGAGCGGTCGCGAGCGGCTCCGGCCGGCGCCTTCCCGACGAGGTGCAGCAGGGCTCCCTGGAACAGCCGGTACAGCCCCTGGCCGCCCGAATCGACGACCCCGGCTTCACGCAGGATGGCCAGCAGGCTCGGCGTCCGCGCGACCGACTTCTCGGCAGCGTCCAGCGTGGCTGTGAGCACGGCCTCGATGTCGTTGTCGCGCTCGGCCGCGATCACGGCGGCGTCCGCCGATTCCCGGATGACCGTGAGGATCGTCCCTTCGACGGGCTTGGCGACCGCACCGTACGCGGTCTTCGAGCCCTGCGAGAGCGCGTGGGCGAGGTCAAGGCCGTTGAACCGGCTCTTGCCACCGAGCCCTTCCGCCATCCCGCGGAAGATCTGGCTGGTGATGACACCCGAGTTGCCGCGGGCGCCCATCAGCGCCCCGAAGCTGATGGCCGAAGCGATCCGTTCGGCCGGCTGGCCGGCCACGCTTTCAGCCTCGTCGAGGGCGGCCTTGACCGTCGCCAGCATGTTCGATCCGGTGTCGCCGTCCGGGACGGGGTAGACATTGAGCGCGTTGATCTCGTCGACGTGGGCTTCGAGGTTCGCGACCGCCGCGCGGAAGGCGCCGAGCAGGCCCTCCCCGTCGCACGCGCGGCGGACCATCAGGCGACGTCCGTCCCGCTGTCGGCGAGGTCCCGCGGCGCGACGGCGCCCGCGGTGGGGTGGATGACGGTCGGCGGCGCACCGCCCGGTCCGAAGCGGATGCCATCGATGTGGATGGTCACTCGTCCCACCTCGCGATCGAGCGCGTGCCGCAGGGCGTAGCGGACCGCCGAGTCGACCTGGCGGGCGACCTCGGCGACCGGGACGCCGAAGGCGACGTTCAGGTCGAGGTCGATGTCGATGGTCGCGCCGAGGTGGACGTCGATCCCCGGCTGGGCCAATCCCAGTCGTTCGAGCAGCCGTTCGTGCGGTCGTGCGGCGAACCCGGTCACGCCGTACGAGCCGAGCGTCGCGGTCCGGACCAGGTCGGTCACGGCCTGGCGGGTGACGAACGATCGGCCGGGCTTCGGTTCGGGCGGCACGCGGGCGAAGTCCTCCTGGCGTGGATGGGATCGGCATCGTCGAGGCGGGCCGTCGCGAGGCCGTGTGCTATTCTACCGCTCCGTTCGCGCCTCTCCGGGCGTGGACACCTCCAACTCGACCGAATCCGAGGACCACGCATGGCCCGCTCCTGCGCGATCTGCGGCAAGGTATCGATGGGCGGCTTCAACCCCCAGTCATCTGGGATGAACCGCGTTCGAGCCCACCGCCGCATGAAGCCGAACCTCCAGCCGCTCGTCATCGACGTCAAGGGCACGCGCGACGAAGTCACTCGTCTGCACCCGCTGTCGCCGCACGCTGCTGAAGTCCGCCAAATAGCCAGCCCGCCGTCCGCGGCGGCCGATGCGAAGACGCCACTCCCCGACCGGTCGCCCACGCGGCCGGTCGTTCCCGTTGGCGGCACGGGTCGGCGAGCGACGACGACACTCCCGATCAATCGACCGCGATCAGCCGGCCGCTGTCGCGCGAGCGACCCCCGACTCGTAGGCGAAGACCACGGCCTGGGCGCGGTTCCGGAGACCGAGCTTGGCCAAGATCGCGGCAACGTGCGTCTTCACCGTCGCCTCGGTCACGACCAGCTCGGCGGCGATCTCGGCGTTGCTCATCCCGCGCGCCACGAGCCGGAAGACGTCGAGCTCACGCGGAGTGAGTGAGGCAAGGGCCTCCGGAGCGACGGAGAGAGCGGCGTCGGGCCTGGCGAAGCGCTCGACCAGACGGCGGGTGATCGACGGCGCAAGCAACGCGTCGCCGACGGCGACGGTCCTGACGGCGCCGACGAGGTGCTCCGCGGAGACGTCCTTGAGCAGGAACCCGCTGGCGCCCGCCTGGATGGCGGCGTAGACGTATTCATCGAGGTCGAAGGTCGTCAGGATCACGACCCGTGGCGGAGGCACGGACGCTCCATCCCCGAGCAGTAGCCTGGTCGTCTCGAGGCCGTCGAGCCCGGGCATGCGGACGTCCATCAAGACGATGTCCGGCCTGAACCTGTTCGCGAGACGGATCGCTGCCTCGCCATCAGCCGCCTCCGCGACCACCTCGATGTCCGGCTGGGCTTCGAGGATCATCCGGAACCCGGCCCGGACAAGGGCCTGATCGTCGACGATCAACACCCGGAGGGCCCTGGCCGTCACCCTGGTCCCGGCTCCAACGGCAGCCACGCCCGGACCGCGTACCCGCCACCGAGTCGCGGCCCCGCCTCCAGTCGGCCACCGACGAGGACTGCCCGCTGCTCCATCCCGACGAGACCACGCCCGCTGCCTTCGGCCGTGTCCGCCGTGGTCGCCGGTCCATCATCGAGGATCTCGACCCTGAGCTGATCGGATCCGTAGCTCAGGTGGACGAGCGTCGCCGCCCGGCGGGCGTACCGCAGGGCGTTCGTCAACGCCTCCTGGACGATCCGGTAGACGGTCACGTCCAGGATCGCCGGCAACTGTCGCGGCGAGCCGTCGATGGCAAGCTCGGCGGGCAGCCCTGCATCGCGGACGCGTTCGACGAGAGCAGCGAGCTGGTCGACGCCCGGTTGAGGAGCGAGACCGGTCGCCTCACCGTCCTCGTTGAGCACGCCGAGGAGTCGTCGCAACTCTGCCATCGCCTCGCGGCCGGTCGCCTCCACGGTCAGGAGCGCCTCCTCGGCACGGTCCGGCGATGTCCGGACGACCTGGCGGGCGGCGCCGCTCTGGATGAGCATGACGCTCACGCCATGAGCCACGACGTCGTGCAGCTCGCGAGCCATCGCCCGGCGTTCCTCCGCTACGGCGGTGCGGAGGCGATCCTCCGCCTCGCGGATGGCACGTTCTGCCTCGGCCTCCCGAGTCGCGGCCGCGAGGGCCCGCGTGCGCAGAACGTCGCCGAGCAGCCACGACGGCACCACGACCGCGAACGGGATCAGCAGCGCCTCGACGGTCTCGGCGTCCTGGGCGATGAATCCGAGTGCGATCAGCCCGGCGACGGCGATCACCTCCATCGCGGATGTCAGACGGTCCCCTCCCCGTTCGCCGACGGTGACGCTCGCGATCGCAACGGCGGCCACGGGAACCCACGGTGTGTCGAGCGACATGCTGATCGCGACGCTGGCGATCGCGACGACGACAAGGACCGGGACCGGCCAGCGGCGCCGAGCGAGCAGAGGCAGGATCACCAAGAGCTGCGGCGCAAGGGCAGTCGCACGCGGGTCGTCGGTCGTGACCAAACCCAGGACGACGAGCGCCAGGACCGGACCGATGTCCAAGACGAGTTCTCGCCACGAGCGCTGGACAGGTCCCATCAGCGCATTCTGACCCGAGAAGCGGCGACCGGCATCCACACCAGGGCGGGCAGCCCCTCATCCGAAAGGTGGACGCCCGAGCGATCCCATCCGCCCGGCGGACGATGATCCCCTCCCGTTGCCGACGACTCGCCCACAGCCTCTCGATAGCGTGCCAGGCATCGCTAGCGACACGATTCGGAGGCACGCATGGATACGCTCATCAGCCTGCGCGGGGTCAGCAAGCAGTACGACGGCGCGTCCGGACGCGCGCTCGACAACATCGGCCTCGACGTCGAGGCCGGTCGGATCACGGCGATCATGGGTCCGTCCGGCTGCGGCAAGTCGACGCTCCTGAACCTCGTCGGTGGCCTGGACCGGCCGACATCCGGCGAGATCGTCGTCGACGGGGTTCGCGTCGACCAGCTCAGCGAGGCGGCCGCCGCCCGCTTCCGGCGCTCGAACGTCGGATTCGTCTTCCAGTTCTTCCACCTCCTCGACGACCTGACGGTCCGCGAGAACGTGGCAGTCGCCGCGCTCCTGGCCGGTCGCTCGCGCCGCGAGTCGGACGCAGAGGCCGATGCGATGCTGCAGCAGCTCGGCCTCGCAGATCGTGGCCGCTCGTTCCCGGCGACCCTGAGCGGCGGCGAGCGCCAGCGCCTGGCGATCGCACGAGCCGTCATCAATCGACCGGCCGTGCTGCTCGCGGATGAGCCGACCGGAGCACTTGACCGTCGCAACGGCGAGATGGCCCTGGCGCTCCTCGAGGACCTGAACCGGCGAGGTCAGGCCGTCCTGCTCGTCACCCACGACGAGCAGCTCGCTCGGCACACCGCGCATCGGATCATCCGACTGACCGATGGAGCGATCGTCGACGACCAGTCGACACGGCTGGTGGCGTGATGGGCGCCGTCCGGCTCAAGACCGTCGCCGACCTGCGACGTCGTCGCGTCCAGGGCATCGTCATCGCCGTCGTCCTGTTCCTCGCGAGCGCCGCCGCGACGCTGGCGATGTCGATCCTCGCCGAGTCGAACGCTCCGTTCGAGCAGGCGTTCGCGCGCGCGAACGGCGCTCACCTCGTCGTCGACTACGGCCCGGGCGTCGACGCAGGGCAGCTGGCAGCGACCAGCCACGCCTCAACCGTGACGGCGAGCGCCGGCCCGTGGCCGATCAGCGCGGGCAGCCTCGCGCATCCGAAGGGTGGGCGGATCGGTGGGATCGAATTCTCCGGTCGCCCGACGCCGGACCCGTCGATCGACGCCGTGTCGATCCTGGGCGGACGCTGGTGGAATGCGCCCGGCGAAGCCGTCCTCGATCAGGACACCGCCAGACTGCTCGACAAGGGGGTGGGCGACTCCGTCACGGTGTACCCGCCGATCGCCGGCAAGGTCATGCCGCAGGCCGCGGGCGACCCTGGACGCACGCTGACGATCGTCGGGATCGCCGCGTCGGTGAGCACGCCCGGTGTCGCCGCCTGGATGAGCCCCGACGACATCGCCGCGCTGGACCCCGCCCACGCCCCGACCCAGCAGATGCTCTACCGGGTCGATCCATCGGGGAGCGAGAGCGAACTCCGTTCGGCGTTGGCCGAGATCACGGCGACGCCTGGCCCCGGACGCGGTCGCGGATGTCCGGACCTACCTGTCCGTGAAGACCGGGGTCGACAGGGTGGCCGACCTGTACGTCCCGGTCCTGCTGGCGTTCTCGGTCTTCGCCCTCCTCGCCGCGGCGTTCACGATCGCCAACGTGGTGAGTGGTGTCGTCCTGACGGGCTATCGCTCGATCGGCGTCATGAAGGCCATCGGGTACACCCCGTTCCAGGTCACATCGATCCTGCTGGCACAGATCCTCGTGCCGGTCATCGTCGGCGTCGTCGCGGGCGTCGCCGTCGGCACCGTCGCGAGCAGGCCGATCATCGCGCAGACAGCGTCGTCATTCGGCCTCCCGGCCGAGGCTGCGCTGGCACTGTCGACCATCGCGGCCGTGCTCGCGATCACCCTGACGATCGCGGTCGTCGCCGCGATCGGTCCCGCCCTCCGCGCCGGGCGCCTCTCCCCTGTGACCGCGATGACCCGCGGCACGGCGCCATCGACGCGACCGGGCGATGGCCGGCTTCGGCGGCTGGGGATGCGACTCCCGTTCGCGATCCAGCTCCGACTGGGGGCTGCCGCGGGCCTCGCCCACCCGGGCCGGGCCGCGATGACGCTGGGTGCGCTCGTCGTCGGAGTCGCCGCCTTGACGTTCTCACTGGGACTGAACTGGTCGCTCCTGCGCGTCATGACCGACCTCAACCGGAGCGAGGCGAGCCCCGTCCGGATCGAGCTCGCCGATCCATCGATCCCGGCCGACGCGGTCACTTCGGCCATCGAGGGCGACCCGCACACGGCAGCACAGGTCGCCCTCGGCCGGGTCGAGGCAACCTTTCCCCGCGTCGGTGCCATCCCGTTCATCGGCTACGAAGGCGACTCGAGCTGGACCGGCTACGCGACGATCCGGGGTCGATGGTTCGCGGCGCCTGGCGAAGCGGTCGCACCGACGAACTTCTTCACGCAGACAGGCCTCCACGTCGGTGACACGACCACGGCGAGCCTCGACGGCCGGCAGGTCACGGTCAGGCTCGTGGGCGAGATCTTCGACCTCGCGGATGAATCCGATGCGCATCTGCTGGTCCGCGGGGAATGGTCCGACCTCGCGGCGCTCGACCCGTCGGCCACGGTGACGATGTGGGAGGCCCGACCCGTCGACGGGTACGACCTGGACACGTATCGGGGCGACCTGGGCGACGCCATCGGCAACGGCGCGCACGTGTTCGTCCAGGGCGACAGCTCGAGCGATGAGTCGTTCCTGCTGTTCCTGACGGTCGTCGGATTGCTGGGTGCCGTCCTGATCGCCATCTCCCTCGGCGGGGTCTTCAATACGGTCCTGCTCGAGACCCAGCAGAGGATGCGCGAGATGGCGGTGCTGAAGGCCATCGGCATGAGTCCGGCGCAGGTCGTCGCGATGGTGCTGGCCTCGGTCGCGCCTGTGGCGATCGCCGCCGGGCTCATCGGGGTACCGCTCGGCCTGATCGCCCAGCGCGTGGTCCTCGGATACATGGGCGAGGTCGCGGCACGGACGAACATCCCCGCGCCGATCTTCGACGTCTTCAGCCCGGTGATGTTCGTCGTCCTCGGGCTGAGCGGGTTCGCGATCGGGGCGGCCGGCGCCTACCTGCCGGCCCGGCGCGCGGCGCGAGCGCGGATCGCCCCCGTGCTGGCTGCCGAGTAGGCCTCAGCGGTCGAGGTCGAGTTTGTCGATGGGGCGTCCGCGATCGTCGACGAGGCGCCACGACACGCCGAGGTCGGGGTCCTTGCCGGCGATCAGTGCCCCGACCGCGGCCGCCACCGCCGCTTCGGCATCCGTCGCAGAGGCCGTGGCCGCCCGGACCCGGCGCTCGATCGCGAGCCGCGCGAGGCCGGGCAATCCCTGCGCGATCTCGGTCCTCGCGACCGCCTCGGCCTCCGCCGTCGCGATGCCGAGACCCAGGAGCTGCTCGATGAGTTCGCTCGCCTTGCGCCGGTCCCCGGGTCGGAGGTCGCGGATCCACTTCGGTTCTGGCGGTGGGGGTGGTTCGGGTTCGGGCTCCGGTTCGGGCTTTCCGGAAGCCCTGGTCGGCTCCCCCTCCTTCGACGGTTTCGCCGGGGCGGCCCGCGTGGACCTCCCGATCCGATCCGCCAACGGCGACTCGACCGCGCCTTCCTCGCGAGCCTGCTCGATCGCCTCCTTCGCCGCGGTCAGCGAGGGAAACGGCCCGCGGACGAGGGGCAGCCCGAACTCGTTCGTCTGGGTCGTGTCGACGATGACCCACGTCCCCGACTGCGGCTCGATCTGGAACCGGCCGTCGCTTGCGTCTCCCACCGCCCGCCGCCGAGTCGCTTGAGCGCGTCGTCCTTCGCCATCGGTCAGTATCCGCGCTCGGGCTACCTCTCGTCCGTGTCGAGCCAGATGGTGAACGGGCCGTCATTGACCAGCTCGACCGCCATCTCGGCACCGAACCGACCGGTCGCCACCTCGATGCCGAGGTCCCCCATGGCCGCTGCGAATCGCAGGTAAAGCCGTTCCGCGTGGTCCGGCGGCGCGGCGCCCGTGAAGCCGGGTCGGCGGCCGCGCCGGGTATCCGCGAAGAGCGTGAATTGCGAGACGACGAGCGCCGCCCCGCCGACATCGAGCAGGGAACGATTGGTCCGACCCTCGTCGTCGCGGAAGATGCGCAGCTCGGCGCTCTTGCGCGCCAGGTCGACGGCGACGGCATCGGTGTCGTCCGGGCCGACCCCGAGCAGGATCACGAGGCCCGGGCCGATCCCCCCGACCACCTCGCCCTCGGCGCGAACCTGGGCACCGGTCGTCCGTTGGAGGATCGCCCTCACGGCGGGCCTGGCGGCGGGATCACCCCGTGCTCGGCGATGAACGCCATGCGCCAGTCCTGGGCCTCGTGCTCGTATGCCTCCTTCGCGGTCGCGTGCCGTTCACGGACGAGTGCCTCCGTCGACGCCGGCACGAGAAGGTCGTAGTCACGGATCCCGTCCGGGTTGATCTGGCCGTCACCGCGGAGCATGACGACCGGGACGCCGCCGGCCTCGATCTCGTCCATGAACCGGCGCGCGATGTGCTTGGGCAGCGACGTGAAGGTGACCATCCGGTCGCGCGGGATGGGCGGGACGCCGTCGTTGAGCGTGTACTGGTAGCCCTCGTCAGCCAGGGCGCGGATGAGCCGGATCTCCCGGCCCATGTCGCGGCCCTTGAGGAAGAGCGCCGAGCCGACGACCAGGATGTCGACGCCGAGACCTCCGGCGAACTCCGCGGTCTCGCGATTGATCCCGCCGTCGACGTGGACCTCCGCCCCGAACGCCTTGTGGGCCAGCAGGTCGCGCGCGGCCAGGAGCTTCTCGGACGCGACGTCCTTCATGAACGACTGTCCCCCGAAGCCCGGCTCGACCGTCATGACCAGGACGATATCGAGCAGCTCACGGTATGGCTCCAGGGCGGACAGCGGGGTGGCCGGCTTGACCGCCAGGCCGGCGGCTCGGCCCGCCGCCCGGATGCGTCGCAGTGTCGGTGCGATCTCCTCGGCGATCTCGACGTGGAAGGTGATCGAATCGCAGCCGGCGTCGAGGTATTCGTCGAGGAATCGGCCCGGCTCGTCGATCATGAGGTGGGCATCGAACGGCAGCTCGGTCCGTCGTCGGAGATGCTTGATGGTCTTGGCACCGAACGTCAGGTTCGGGACGAAGTGGGCGTCCATGACGTCGAGATGGATCCGGTCGGCGCCGGCCTTCTGGACGCGATGGACCGCGTACTGCAGGTTGGACAGGTCCGCGTCGAGGATGCTCGCGGCGACCCGCGCTCGGCCATCGGCCACGGCTTACTCCCCCACCCCGACCGGCGACGGATCGTGACTGCGCTCGCCCAGCAACGCGGCTGCGCTCTCCGCCACGAGCCGGGCCCGGCGACGGGCGACCGCCGGTGCGGGAGGCTCGCCCACTCGCTCCGCGGCGAGTTGTCCGCAGGCGGCACCGACCTCCTGGCCCCGATTCCGACGGATGGTCGTCTCGATCCCGGCGGCGCGCAGGGTGGCCGCGAACGCCTCGATGACCGGCATCGGGCTGGCGCTCCATGGCGTATGCGCGACCGGGTTCATCGGGATCAGGTTGACGTGGGCGTGATCGCCGCGCAAGAGATCGACCATCGCGCCGGCATCGGCCTCCGTGTCATTCACGCCGCCGATCATCGTGACCTCGTAGCTGATCCGGCGGCCGGTCGCGGCACTGTGGTCGCGGGCGGCGGCGACCACCTCGGCGACCGGCCAGCGGCGATTCAACGGGACGAGGACATCGCGCAGCGGGTCACGCGCCGCATGCAGCGAAACGGCCAGCGTGAACTGCGGCCCCAGCGCGGTGAGCCGCCGGATCCCCGGCACGACCCCCGAGGTCGACAGCGTGATGTGTCGCGCCCCGAGGCCGAAGCGACGCGGGTCGTTGAGCGCCTCGATCGCGGCCAGCACGCGGTCGAGGTTGAGCAGCGGCTCGCCCATCCCCATGAACACGATGTTGGTCAGGCGCTTGTCGTCGGCGACCAGCCGACGCGAGGCGAAGCGCACCTGGTCCACGATCTCGGCGACCTCCAGGTCGCGCCCGAAGCCGAGCTCGCCGGTCGCACAGAAGGGGCAGCCGACCGCGCATCCGGCCTGGCTCGAGATGCACAGGGTATGGCGTTCTCGCGACCCGGCCCGCGCCGGGTAGTGCATCAGGACGGACTCGATGAGCGCCCCGTCACTGAGCCTGTGGAGCGCCTTCTCGGTCAGGCCGCCATCGGCGTCCTTCATCTCCGTGTCTGCGACCGTGTCGAACGTGAAATCCGCGGCGAGCGCCTCGCGCATGGCCGCGGGCAACGTCAGCACGCCGTCCGAAGTGGCGACGGACCCGCCCCACACGGCGTCCGAGACCTGGCGAGCGCGATAGGCCGGCTCGCCCCGTGCAGCGACCCACGCCGACAGGGCGTCGGGGGTGAGACCGGACAGACCGGGCCGCGTGTCGAGGGTCATGCGTCCGATGCTAGCGCAGCGCTGCCGATGATCCCCGGGTGGCCGCGCACGAACGCATCCCACGGCATCGCCCTTGCCGCCCGCGGGCCGGACCTCATGGAGCAGGAGCTCACGGTCGGCAGCGGTGAGGCCGAGCGATCCGAAGACCCCAGCCGGAGCATCCGACGGTCCCCCGACGCTCGCCTCGAGCACGACCAGGCGACCCTCCGTGGTGTCGACGAACGATCCCGGCCACGGTTGGTAGGCGCGGACCTGCCGCCAGAGCTCGACGGCCCGCAGGCTCGGATCGAGCCGCCCGTCCTCCCGCCGCAGCGGACGGGTCAGCGTGCTCCCCGTCTCGGGCTGCGGGCGTGGCTCGAGCGCACCGCGGAGCCATGGACCGAGGCTGCTCGCGAGGAGGCGCCCGGCCATGATCTCGAGCTGACCCTCGAGGAGCGGCGCCGTTTCGGTCCCCTCGAGGCTGACGCTCTCCTGGGCGACGATGGGACCGGTGTCGAGGCCCTCGTCCATGCGCATGAGCGTGACGCCGGTCTCGGCGTCGCCGGCGAGGATCGCGGCCGGGATCGGCGTCGCGCCGCGGTGCCGCGGCAGCAGCGACGGATGCAGGTTGAGCGCTCCGTATGGCAGCGCGAGGAGCGATCCGGGCACGATCTGGCCGTAGTCGGCGAGGACGAGCAACTCCGGCTGGAGCGCCAGTGACGGCCTCGATCGAAACCGAGTCTCGCAACCGCTCGGGTCGTCAGGACCGTGGGGATGCCAAGCTCGTCGGCGGCGCGATCGATGACGGAAGGTGTCAGATGCTGCTTCCGGCCGCTCGGGCGGCGTGGCGCAGTGACGACACCGACCAGCCGGACGTCGGGATGGTCATGGAGGACCCTGAGCGCCTCGCGCCCGAAGCCCCCGCTCCCGAGGAAGACGGTCCGCACGCGAACCGTGGCGGGCGTTCGGAGGACCGAGGCCGCTCCACGGAGGCCATCGGTCCGAGGATTCACGCCAGGGCGCTCGTCGCCTCGCGGATCTCGGCGTCGTCCTCGTCGCCGACCCCCACCGCCATCAACTCGTCCATCGAATCGAGGTAGTCGATGTAGAGCTTGCCGTCGAGGTGGTCGAGCTCGTGCTGGAGCGCACGACCGAGCAATCCCGACCCGGCGACCTTGATCTTCTGGCCGTGCCGGTTCTGGGCGACGACCCAGACCCGCTCGTTGCGCGTGACGTACGCGACGTAGCCCGGGATCGACAGGCAGCCCTCGAGGTCGCGGTCCTCGCCGGACGCGCGGACGATCTTCGGGTTGACCAGCTCGTACAGCTGGCTCTCGACCTCGATGACGCAGGCCTGCATGGCCTCGCCGAGCTGTGGCGCGGCGAGGCCGACGCCGGGCGCGTCGCGCATCGTGTGGGCAAGGTCGTCGAGCAGCTCGTGGAGGTATTTCCCGAAACTGTCGACCGGCTTGCCCTTGAGGCGCAGGCGCGGGTCGCCGAGGAGGACGATGGGTCGGACGCTCATGACCGGAGTATAGGTTTCGCGTTCAGGCCGGGGTCGGGCCGTCCGACGGGCCGCTGCCGGCATCAGGGGCCGGGGGCGGCGAGCCCGGGGGCGGCGAGCCCGCAGCCGGCGCATCGCCGTCATGCGTCTCGAGCGAGGCACGGACGTCCGCTGCCCAGCTTCGCGACTTGGAGGCGAGTTTGCCGCTGGCATCGGCCGTCGCGTCGCCGGCGCGCTTCACGTACGGGGCGGCCTTGTCGGCGGCGTCCGCGGCGAACTCCGCGGCGCGCGCCGAGAACTCACGGACGGTCGGGCTGGCGCGCTCGGCCAGGTCGTCGACCGCGTCTCGGATCGACTCGAGGATGGCGGTCGCCGTTGTGCCGGCGGAGGCGCCGGCCGAGCCTGCCGAGCCGCTCGTCGAGCCGGAACCCGCGTCGGTATGGTCGGCGTGCGAGGCGTCGTCCGTGGCCCAGGTGAACGTCTCGTCTGGCGTCGGTTCGTCGGGTGTCGCGGGGTTCGGCTGGTCGGTCATGGCATGGACTCCTCGGTGCTGGTGAGGCGCCAATCCTCGCATGAACCGGCGAACCGGTCATCTGCCGATGGTCCCGATCAGAGCAACGACTCCGGATCGACGTCCACGGACCAGGGCGCATCGATCCCGCCGTCGAGCAGGCTGACCGGGTCGTCGCCGCGCAGGACGACGTTCCATCGCCAGCGATCCGCCCGCCGGGCGATGTAGGCCGGAGCGGGACCGACGACGGCCACCGCCACACCTCGTTCCGTGGCTCGCTCGCGCAGCCGGGCCGCCATCCCTTCGGCCTCGCTCTGGGCCGCCGCCGGGTCCGACAACCCGACCGTGAGCTTGACCAGCCTGCCGAATGGCGGCGACCCGAACCGCTCGCGGAGCGCGAGCTCCGCGTCGTAGAACGCGGTCCGATCGCCGGACGCAGCGGCCGTGATGGCCGGGTGATCCGGCTGGTAGGTCTGGAGGATGGCCCGGCCGGGCAGCACCCCCCGGCCGGCCCGCCCGATCGCCTGGACCAGGAGCTGGTACGTCCGTTCGGCGGCCCGCTCGTCGGGCAGATTGAGCGCCACGTCGGAGGACACCACGCCGACCAGGGTCACCGACGGGATGTCGAGTCCCTTGGCGACTAGGCTGGTCCCCACGAGCACGTCGAGACGACCGTCGCTGAAGGCATCGATGACGCGTTCGGCCGCGCCGCGGTGCTCGACGACATCGCGGTCCAGCCGGCCGACGCGGAGGCCCGGGAACGTGTCGCGGACCTCGCGCTCGACCCGCTCCGTGCCGCCGCCGAGATAGCGGATACGCGGTGATTCGCAGGCCGGACAGCGCGACGCGAGTGGCGTCGCCCGGCCGCAGTGGTGGCAGCGAAGCGTCGTGCCTGCCTGGTGGTAGACGAGCGGGCGCTCGCAGTCCGGGCAGGCCTGGACGTGACCGCAGTCGCGGCACAGGACGATCGAGGCGGTACCGCGGCGATTGAGGACGAGGATCGCCTGGTCGCCGGCTGCGGTGTCGAGCTCGGTGAGTGCCGAGACGAGCGCCCGTGAGAGCGTCCCGCGCTGACCCGCCGCGAGCTCTGCCCGCAGGTCCACGATCTCGACCTGGGGCGCCGCCCCGACCGGCCGGACCGGCAGGACCACCCGGTCGTACACCCCGCTCCGGGCCAGCCCGACGGTCTCGACCGCGGGCGTCGCCGAGCCCAGGACGATCGCCGCGCCGGCAAGGGCGGCCAACCGGATCGCGACGTCGCGTGCCTGGAGCCTGGGCGTCCGGTCGCTCTTGTAGGCCGCCTCGTGTTCCTCGTCGACGACGATGAGGCCGATGTCGGCGAGCGGGGCCAGGACGGCCAGCCGCGTCCCGACGACGATGTCCACTTCGCCGGCCCGGATCCGACGCCATTCGTCGGCCCGCTCGCCGTCCCCGAGACCCGAGTGAACGAGTGCGACACGAGCGTCGAGGTCGGCCCGGAGCCGATCGACGAGGGGCAGCGCCAGCGCGATCTCCGGGACCAGGACCAGGGCGGGCCGGCCGGCTTCGAGCGTCGTCGCGATCGCCTCGATGTAGATGGCTGTCTTGCCGCCGCCGGTGACGCCATCGAGGAGGAGCGGGCGCGGGTCGCGCGCCGCGACCGCAGCCCGGACACGGTCCACGGCGTCCGCCTGGGCCGGCAGCAGGTCGCTTGCCGGTGGGCGTCCGCCGCGCCTGCCGGCGGGTCGCGCGGCGAGCGGGCGTCGCGGCCGCTCGCGGACCTCGGCCTCGGCGAGGCCACGGCGGACCAGACCGGCGAGCGCGCCGCTGCCGTGATGGCCGGACAGATCCGCACCAGACGCCTCGCCGCCGTCCGCGGCCACCAACTCGGCGAGGGCGTCGGCCTGGCGCGGTCCGAGCGGACGCCCGGACGGCCGTCCGCCCCCCGCGAGCACCTCCGACATCGCACGCCCGGTCTCGGTGATCCGGATCCACCGTTCGAATCGCGGTCCCGCTCCGGCACCCACCAGCGTCCACTCGAGACTGACCCGGCCCTCGGCCTCGAGCGCTCGCAGGCGCCGCAGCAGGCCGGCTCGACCGTCAGGCCCGGCGAGGTCGCGGACGGGACGAGGGCCGCGCTCCAGCTGGCCGAGGAGATCGAGCGCCACCGGGTCCGCGATGTCGGCCGCCGCGCCTCCCGGCGTCAGCTCCGCCACGAGATCCAGACGCTCGAGCAGCCCGGGCGGCAGCATCGCCCGCAGGACGAGGGCAGGCGGCGCGAGATAGTGGGCCGCGATCGATCGGGCCAGGGCCAGGGTGAGTGGCGGCAACAGCGGCCCATCTGCCCGGACACGCTCCACGATCGGCTTGAGGCCTGCATCCGCTGGGCCGGCCGTCGCGGTCCCCTCGGCCTCGGCGACCACGATCCCGAGCGCCTGCCGACGCCCGAACTCGACAAGGACGGCCTCGCCGGTCGACAGATCCGCCAACGAGTCCGGGACGAGATAGGTGTAGGTCCGGTCGCCACCACGCCCGGCAGCGTCGACTGCGACCTCCACCGCGCGCTGACCGACGACGGCCGTCTCGCCGGGCCAGATCTGTCCCACGTCGGCTCGGGTCAAGGCGACCGCGGGTAGACCACGACCTGGCGATCCGGGTGGCTGGCGTGCTCGGCGGCGATGATCGCGTCGATCCGCTCGGCGGTCCGCTCGACCTGGCCGGTCTCGTTGGTCACGACGTAGTCGTAGTCCTCCTGGCGTGCCAGCTCGATGGCGGCATTGCGCTGGCGGACCTCGAGCTCGTCGGCGGTCTCGGTCGCGCGGCTGCGCAGGCGCTGGAACAGGTCTTCGAGCGACGGCGGGATGAGGAAGATGAGCAGCGCGCCCGGCACCTTGCCCTTGACGACCTGCGCGCCCTGGACGTCGATCTTGAGGATGACGTCGCGGCCGCCGGCCAGCGCGTCGCGAACCTGGCCGCGCGGCGTCCCATACCAGTTGCCGTGGACCTCGTTCGCCTCGAGGAAACCACCGGCCGCACGCAACTCGGCGAACACATCGCGGGACAGGAAGTGGTAGTCGACGCCGTCGGCTTCGCCCGGGCGGCGCGCCCGCGTCGTGCAGGTCACGACGTAGTGATATTCCGGGTCGTGGGACCGCAGTCGGAGCGCGTCGATGATGGTGTCCTTGCCGACACCGCTCGGGCCCGAGATGATGACGAGCATCGCGCCATGCGCACCATCGATCCGCTCGATGGGCTCGATGGGCTCGATGGCGTCGCTCAACGGACGGTCGCCCGCAACCCGTCAAGAACGGATTCGAGTTCGGGCGGCAGCGGCGCCGTCGCCCGGATCAGGTGGCCGTCCGACGGCGACGTGAGCTCGAGCCGCCAGGCGTGGAGGAAGAGGCGGCCAAGGCCGTCCGGCCCGCGCCGCGAGGTGCCCGTCCCGTAGACCGGGTCGCCGGCGATGGGATGACCGATGGCCTCGAGATGGACGCGGATCTGATGGGTCCGGCCGGTGACGAGGTCGAGCTCGAGCAGCGTCCAGTCGGCGAACCGCTCGCGGACCCGGTAGCCGGTCACGGACGGCCGGCCGTCGTGGACGACCGCCATCTTCGTCCGGTGCTTGGGATCGCGGCCGATCGGTGCCTCGATGCGCCCGACGGCGGCCGACACGTTGCCCTGCACCAGCGCGAGGTAGGTCTTCTTGACGCGTCGCGCCTTGAGCTGGGCCATGACCGACGCCTGCGCGGAGTCGCGTCGGGCGACGATGATCAGCCCGCTCGTGTCCCGGTCGAGCCGGTGGACGATACCGGGCCGCTGGACGCCGGCGATCCCGCCCCAGGCAGCGCCACCGCCATGCGCGAGGAGCGCATTCACCAGCGTGTCGTCGGCGTGCCCGGGGGCTGGATGGACGACGAGACCGGCCGGCTTGTCGATGATCAGCAGGTCATCGTCCTCGTAGACGACCGAGAGTGCGATGTCGGGCGCTGGCTGGAGCTCGAGCGCCACCGGCTCCGGGACGTCGAGACGAAGCTCGGTCCCTGCCCCCACGAGCGTGTTCGCCCGGAGCGCTTCGCCGCCCGCGGTCAAGCGACCGTCCGAGATGAGCTTCTGGACGTAGCTCCGGGAGAGTCCCGTCGCGTCCGCGACGTAGCGGTCCACGCGTCCGTCGGATCCGTCCGGCACGCGCAGGATGCGGACGCCCGGAGCGTACGAGGGGTCAACCATCCGATGCACGCTCCCCGAGCCGGGTCAGGACCGGGAACAGGGCCGCCGCGATGAGCATGAGGATCGCACAGGTGATGGCCGAATCCGCCAGGTTGAAGGTGTAGAACCGCCAGGTGCCGATGCCGATGTCGATGAAGTCGACCACGTAGCCGAGTCTGAGCCGGTCCACCAGGTTCCCGACCGCGCCGCCGAGCAGGAGCCCAAGCGCGATCGACAGGTAGAGGCTCCGTCCCGAGCGGCCATGGTACGCGACGATGAGCCCGATCACGCCGAGTGAGACCAGCCCGAAGAGCACCGCGTTGTCGCGGAAGAGTCCGAACAATGCCCCGGAGTTCTGACTGAAGACGAGCCGCACGAAGTCGCCGACGACGTCGACGACCTGGCCGGGCGACACGTTCGCCACGAGCCATGCCTTTGCCAGTTGATCGAAGACGACGACCGTCCCCGCGATCGCGAAGAAGACGAGCCAATGCGCGCGCGTCCGGGCCGAGGTCGGGACGACGTCGCTGCCGGCGACCGCGCCCGGTCCGCCGTCGGTCATCCCGTCGGCCTGTCGGTTCGCCGACGAAGGGCGATGGTCACGCGCCCGCCGTCGAGGTCCACGTCGGCGGTCTGTCCGTCCGGCGGCGGAGCACCCACCGCAAGGCTCGCCAGGGTGTCGGCCGCCACGCCCGGCAGATACGGGACGAGCCCGGCCGGGACAGGCTGCACCCAGAGATCGATCCGGTCGTCGAGCTCGAGGTGTGCCTCCCGCCGCAGGTCCTGGATCGCGCGGGCGAGTTCACGCGCATCGCCCTCGGCGACGAGCTCCGGAGTCAGCGTGGTGTCGAGCACGACGACGAGGCCGTCATGGTGCGCGACGGCGGTCCCCGGTCGCGGCGTCGCCTGGATCTCGACCTCGTCGGGTGCCAGCGTCACGCCGCCCAGGGTGACCGAGCCGTCCGGCTCGAACGTCACGTCGCCCGAACGGGCCGCGGCCATCACGGCAGGGATCGCCGATCCGAGGCGCTTTCCGATCCTGGGCAGCAGCGGCTTGACGCGTTTCTCGACCAGGGTCGACTCGTCATCGATGACCACGACCGACTTGACGTTGATCTCGTCGGCGATGAGGCGCAGCAACGCGTCGTCGATCGCGAGACCCCGGTCCGGCAGTGCGATCCACGCCGTCGACAGTGGCTGGCGTGTCCGGATGTGCGCTGTGCTCCGGAGCGTCCGTGCCAGCTCGACGGCGCCCTGCGCGATCGCCATCCGGATCTCGAGGGGCTCGTCACGCCCGGGCGCGAGCTCGGTCGTCGGCCAGGACGTCAGATGGACGCTGTCCGGCGCATCGGCGTCGACGGTCGTCACGAGGTTGCCGTACATCGACTCGGCCAGGAAGGGCAGGATCGGCGCGAGCATCCGGGCGGTCGCCACCAGCGCCTCGTGGAGCGTCGCGAAGGCCGCGCGCTGGTCGGTCGGATCCTCCGACCGCGAGAACCGCCGGCGTGACAGCCGCAGGTACCAGGTCGATAGACCGTCGAGGTAGGCGGACAGGGCTCGCGTCGCACCGAGCGCGTCGACATCCTGCAGGCGTTCCTCGACGGTGGCGGCCGTGCGAGCCGCCTGCGACAGGATCCAACGGTCGAGCACGGGGCGATCCGACGATGGTGGCGCGGTGTCGGCCGGTGTCCAACCGGCGAGCCGGGCGTATGTCACGAAGAACGCGTAGACGTTCCACAGCACGAGCAATTCGCGGCGCGCCTCGTCGGCCGCATGCCAGCCGAACAGGATGTTCTCCTCGGGTCGCGCCTTGGCGAACATCCAGCGCATGACGTCCGCGCCCATCCGGTCGGCGGCCTCGTCGAACTCGATCGCGTTGCCGGTGCTCTTGTGCATCGCCCGCCCGTCCTCGGCGAAGAGCGTCGCGTAGCCGAAGATCGTCAGGAACGGCGGCTCGCGGCGCAGGACCGTCCCCATCGCGAGCATCGAGTAGAACCAGTTGCGGAACTGGCCGGGGAAACTCTCGGTGATGAAGTCGGCCGGGAACCATTCGCGCCAGTAATCGGGATCCTCGCGGAAATGGAGCGTGGAGAACGGCACGATCCCGGCGTCCAGCCACGGGTTGCCCACGTCGCGGATGCGCTCGACCGGCGCGCCGCAGCCGGGACAGGCGATGCGCACCGCGTCCACGTACGGTCGGTGCGGGGTGTGGCCCTCGAACGTCTGCCAGCCTTCGACGGCACGTTCCTTGAGCTCCTCACGCCCACCGATGACCTCGACCGTGCCGCAGGCCGCGCAGTCGTAGATGGGCAGCGCCAGGCCCCAGTAGCGCTTCTTGCTGATCATCCAGTCGTGCATGTTGCGGAGCCAGTCCAGCTCGCGCTCATGGCCGAAATCGGGGATCCACCGGATCTGGTCGACGACGTCCATGATCTGGTAGCGCAGGCTCGCATCGACCTGATCGGGCGTGAGCGTCTCGCGCGGCTGGTCGTACAGCGGGCCCATGCTGATGTACCACTCGTCGACCAGCCGGAAGACGAGCGGCGTCCCGCACCGCCAGCAGTGCGGGTAGCGGTGGGAGATCGTCTCGAGGCGATAGAACCGGCCCTCGCGCTTGAGATGCTCGACGATCGGTTCGGTGACGTCGCGGACGTCGCGGCCGCTCAGGCTCCCGAACCCGTCGAGGAAGATGCCGCCCTCATCGAGCGGCGCGACCACCGGCAGGCCCAGGGACTTCCCGAGCTGGAAGTCCTCGGCCCCGCAGCCCGGCGCGATGTGGACGATGCCCGTGCCCTCGTCTTCGCCGACCTCGGACCACGGGACGACGACGTGCTCGTAGGCAGGTTCGCGATCCGCCCGGAATGCCGTCTGCACGGCCGCCAGGTCATCGAATGGGCCGGCATAGCGCCAGCCGACCATGTCTGCACCGCCGACCTCCTCGAGGACCTCGAACGGTCCCTCGAGCGCCGTCTTGAGCGTGCCCTTGGCCAGCCAGAACTGGTCGTCGCCCTGGCGGATGCGGACGTAGCGCAGGGTCGGCCCGACCGCTGCGGCGACGTTCGAGGTCAGCGTCCATGGAGTCGTCGTCCAGACGAGTAGCGTCTCACCCGGCCGGTCGAGCAACGGCAGGCGGATCGTCAGGCCGGGGTCGTCCCGATCCTGGTAGCCCTCGTTCATCTCCGTCTGCGAGATGCCCGTCCCGCAGCGCGCGCACCACGGCATCGTGTCGTGGCCCTTGTAGATCCAGCCGCGCCGGTGGCACTCGGCCAGGAAGCCCCAGATGAGGTCGTTGTTCTCGTTGCTGAAGGTGAAGTAGCTGCCGCCCGTATCGGGCATCCCGAGCCGGCCGACGAGCATCTCGACCGTGTCGGTCACGGACCCCTCCGGGCCCTGGTACGTCGTGACCGCGGCCGGGTCGGCGCCCAGCAGGTCGGCCAGCCGGCGCAACTCGTGCGGATCGTTCCAGTCCATCCACATCCCGAGCCGGATCGACTGCTCGGTCTGGCGCGCCGCGTAGGTCAGCACGCGCTGCTTGCACAGCGTCACGAATTCGGCGATGCCGAACGCCTCGATGTCGCGCTTGGAGGTGAACCCGAGGTCACGTTCGACATTGACCTCGACCCACAGGCCCTGGCAGTCGAAGCCGTTCTGATACCGCTCGTCCTCGCCCAGCATCGCGTGGAAGCGCTGGTAGACGTCCTTGTAGGTACGGCCCCAGGCGTGATGGACGCCCATCGGGTTGTTGGCCGTGATCGGGCCGTCCAGGAAGCTCCATTTGGGGCCGCCGGCATTCTGGGCACGCAGCCGGGCGAAGGTCCGTCGGTCGCGCCAGTCAGCGAGGATCTCGTATTCCTGGGCGACCAGATCGGGCTTCGAGGTGACGGGTCGGAACATTCGGCCTCTGGGTCTGGCTGGGTCGATTCGCGCGGTTCGGGAGACGGTCGTCAGGGCGGACGGCCCGGCTGCTCGTTTTGGCGGGTCCGAGTATCCTACCCGCGATGCACGAACCTGAGGGCGTTCGACCGCGCCAGCGGTCCCCATTCGCGGCCGCCTTCCTCTCCCTGATCTTTCCCGGCCTCGGTCAGCTCTATGCGGGCGCACCGATGCGCGCCCTGGCGTTCGCCGCCGGCCCGATCCTCGTCCTGGCGCTCGGGGCCGGGATGGTCCTGCGCATCGATCGCATCGCGCTCCTGGGCTTCCTCATCGACCCCACCGTGCTCGATGCCGTCTTCGTCATCAACCTCGGCATCCTGCTCTACCGCCTGGTCGCCATCGTCGATGCCTACCGTGTCGCGGAGTACCTGAACGGAGCCCCCGGCTCCGCAGATGGGTCGTCCAGGCGTCGCGGCATCGCTCGAAACCCACTCTCGATCGCCGGCCTGTTCGCGATCGTCCTGGTCATGATGGGCAGCCATGTCGTCGTCGCCCGGTACGACATGCTCGCCAAGGACATCCTCGACAGCGGCTGCATCTTCGTCAGCGACCCGACCAAGGAATGTGACCTGGACGCCTCCGCGAGCCCGGGCGCGAGCGGAACAGCCACAGGCGCCACCGCCACCCCGAGCGATGACGGCGACGGCTCCGACGCGACCGATTCGCCGGTTCCCGACAGCACCCCGGTCGGCAGCGCCGTGCCCGAGGTGCAGATCCCGCCCTGGGACGGCAAGGAGCGGCTCAACATCCTGCTCATCGGAGCGGACCAGCGGCCCGGTGACAGGACGTTCAACACCGACACGATGATCGTGGTCTCCATCGATCCGCTGACCAAGCAAGTCGCGATGTTCAGCCTGCCGCGTGACACGGTCGACATCCCGATCCCGTCCGGTCCCGCCCGCAGCCTGTTCGGGTCGTCCTACTCGGGCAAGATCAACAGCTGGTGGACGGCGGTCCGCAAGCGGTCCGATTTCTATCCCGGCAAGGGCAACCTGCCCGGCTACAACGGACTCAAGTCGATCCTCGGTGGCCTGTATGGCCTCAACATCAAGTACTTCGTCGAAGTCAACTTCGATGGCTTCAGGAAGATCGTCGACGTCATGGACGGGGTGACCATCAACGTCCAGGTGCCCGTCTCCGACGACCGTTTTCCGGGGCTCGGCGGCACTCTCCGGCGGATCTATATCCCGAGTGGCATCCAGCACATGAACGGCACCGAAGCACTCCGCTACGCCCGGTCACGTCACGGCTCCAGTGACTTCGACCGGGGCGCCCGACAACAACGCGTGCTCCTCTCCCTGCGCGAACAGGCGGACCCGCAGGAACTCATCCCGCGCATCCCGGAACTCGTTGCCGCGCTCAAGTCGACCGTCTCGACGGATATCCCGACCAACCAGCTCGCCCCGTTGCTCGGGCTCGCCTCGCAGGTCGACACCAAGAACATCCGGTCCTACGTCTTTGCGCCGCCGTTCTATGGTCGCGACACGTGCGCCGACCCGCGCGGCTGCGTCGTCCTGCCGCGGATCGGCCGGATCAAGGCCGCCGTGAAGTCCGCCTTCACCGCCGACCCGGTCGACGAGGCCCAGCGCCAGAACCTGGCCCAGGAGGCCGCCGGGCGTGTGGGTCCTCAACGGGACCGGCGACCCGTCGCGCGGGTCGGACGTCGCGGGCTACCTCGACTACCACGGCGTCCCGGCCTCGGCACCCCGCCAGAAGCCGCCGGGCGCGGTCCCCGCGAATACGACGATCGTCGTCTACAACGGGGCGGAGGACAGGCTCTCGGGCACCGTCGACTACCTCGAGAAGACGTTCGGGGTGACCGCGACATTGAAGACCGACCCGGCGATCCGGACGGACATCATCGTGACCATCGGCAAGAAGACGCCGAGACTCGAGGCGCCCCCACTCTCCTGACCGCCCTTTGCGAGCCTGTCCGACCAGGACGAGGGCCCTCGACCTATTCGATCGGGGTCAGCCAGTGGGCGTATTCCGGCAGGCGGCCGCGGACCGCGTCGAAGTAGCGGTCCCGGACCAGGCGCCCGATCGGGCCGATCTGGCCCGAGCCGATGGGCCGGTGGTCGATCTCGACGACCGACGACACCTGGACGCCCGTCCCGCACAGGAACATCTCGTCGGCGACGTAGAGCTCGGACCGGTCGATCGAGCGGACCTCCACCGGGATGCCCTCGTTGCCGAGCAGTTCGATGAGCGCCTTGCGCGTGACACCCTCCAGCAGGTCGTCGCTGACCGGCGGCGTGAGCGCGACGCCGTCGCGGACGACGAAGACGTTCGCCGCCGAGGCCTCGTTGACGTGGCCACCGGCCGTCAGGACGATCGCCTCGTCGAAGCCGTTGAGCTCGGCCTCGGTCTTCTGGAAGGCCATGTTGACGTAGCCACCGACGATCTTGCCGCGGGCCGGCAGGGCCTCGTCGGCGTTGCGGCGCCACGTGGACGTCATGACCTTGACGCCGGATTCGGTGTCGATGTAGTTCCCGAACGGCAGGGCGACGATGTACAGCTCATTGGCCAGATCGTGCAGCCGGACGCCGATCGCCGAGGTCGACTTGTAGAACGACGGGCGGATGTAGACATCCTCGCGGAACCCGTTGCGGCGGACCGTCTCGACGATCAGCCGGGTGAGTTCGTCGACCGACGGGACGTTCTCCATCATCAGGATCCGGCAGGACTGCCGGATGCGCTCGACGTGCTCGCGCAGCTTCAGCCCGTACAGGACGCCCTGGTCCTCGTTCCAGTACGCCCGGATCCCCTCGAAGGTCGCCGTCCCGTACATGAACGCGTGGGTCATGATGCTGACCTTGGCATCGCGCATCGCGACCCAGTCGCCCTCGAAGTAGCAGACCAGGTCGTCGAGCGACCCGGGCTTCGGTGCGTGGTGCGGGGCCGGCGCCGGTGCGGCGTCGGACTTCTCGGTCAACATCGGCTGGGCTCCTGCAGTGCGGTCGTCCGAGTATATCAGTGGGTCGCCGGAGCTCCCCCGCCGACGGCCCCGGTGATGACCCCGACCACCAGCACGAGATAAGCGACGTAGAACAGTCCGCCGACGAGCAGGTTCTTGCCGTGCAGGACGCCGCGTCGGGCCATCGGGATGAAGATCACCGCCGACGACAGGAAGGCGATGCCGGCCGAGGCGAACGCCACGTACGATCCCTGCGCGACGACCCACGAGTCCGACGCGAAGAGGAGCGCGACGACCGTCGGGATGCAGGACTGGAAGACCATCGCCCCGGTGATGTTGCCCATCGCCAGGGTGTCCTTGCCCTGGCGGACCCAGATGATCGAGTTGAACTTCTCGGGCAGCTCCGTGGCGATCGGAGCGATGACCAGGGCCAGCAACGTGCTGTCGACGTTGAACTGGGTCGCGATGTGCTCGACCGAGTTCACGAAGAAGACCGCTCCGAGGATGATCAGGCCGAGGGCCGCGATGACCTGGACGTTGACCACCCGGAGGCGAGGGATCGCCGGTTCCACGCGATGCGCGTTGCGGTCCAGGCGATGGAAACGGAGCGGAGCCAGGTCCTCGGCGTCAACGTCCGGATCCGCCTCGAAGTGGCCTTTGACGTACCAGCCGTAGATCCCGATCAGGATCACCGCCACGATCCATTTCAGCCAGACCGGTTCGAGGGGCAGGAAAGCGGCCCCGATCGCGAGCGCGTAGGCGATCGCGAAGTAACGCATGTCATGGGCCAGGACGCCGGTATCGACCTTCATCGTGTCGCCGGTCGTTCGCCGGCGGGCCGCATACAGGACGGCCACTCCGGTCACGAACATGGCCAGGGTGGCCAGCATGAACGGCGCGCCGAGGATGGCCCCGACCCCGACCTCGTTCGACGACGCCCCGGATGCGAACAGGATCGCGATGATCGGGATCATCGTCTCGGGCAGGGCAGTCCCGACCGCGGCGAGCACGGATCCCACCGCGCCCTCGGCCAATTCGAGCTTCCGTCCGAACCATTCGATGCCGTTCGTGAAGAGCTCGGCGCCCAGCAGGATGATGACGAAGGCGAGGACGAGAACGGCGAGATCCATCGTTCAAACGGTAACAGCGATGGCGCTGACGACGCCCACGGCGATGACGATGAGGATCGCCACCGAGATCACGACCATCGTCATGTCCCGATCCACGCCATAGGCGATGCCGGCCACGATCACCCGGCCGATCGGCGCGGCGATGACCGCGAGAAGGCCGAGCCACAGGAACGCCTCGGGGTCCAGGGCCGCCAGTGACGCGACAAGCGTTCCGGGATCGAGAGCCGGGGCGGCGTCCAACGGGGAGATCCCGTTCGCGATCATCAGCACCACGCCGATGAGCAGCAGTCCCATCGAGACGTACGTGAAGCCGATGAGCAGCCGCCCGCTCAGGCGTTCGGCCACGGCGGCGTGCGTGGCGCTCACGCGTGTCCCGCCAGACCGCGTTGGAGCATCTGGACCGCGAGGAAGACGAGGACGACGACGAACAGGAGGCGGAGATAGCGCAGGTCGACGCGGTGACCGAGTCGCGATCCGACGGTCGCGCCGAGGAAGACGCCGATGGCGGTCGGGCCCGCGACGTACGGGTCGATGCCGCCGCGGGTCAGGTAGATGACGGCGCTGGCCGCCGCGGTGATGCCGATCATCATGTTGCTCGTCGCGGTCGCGACCCGGAACGGGACGCCCATCGCGAGGTGCATCAGCGGCACCTTGATGATCCCGCCACCGATGCCGAGCAGTGCCGAGAGGACCCCGGCACCGGTCGCTCCGACCACCCCGAGCCCGAGGTTGCGGACGCGGTAGCCCGGGCCGGACAGCCGCTCGAGGGTCGTCGCGGGTTCGACCGGCGGGTCGGCCGGGTCGGCCTCGTCCGCGACGGTCGCGATCGGGCGGCGTCGCGCGCAGGCCGCTCCGTGCCATCGTCGCCGCAACATACAGCAGCAGGCCGCCGAAGAGCAGCGACAGGAGCTGCTCGTCGAGCAGGAAGGCGATCGACCCACCGATGAGCGCACCCGTCGCGGTGAACAGCTCGAGGGTCATCCCGAGGCGCAGGTTCGCGACGTGCCGTTCGAGATAGACGCCGGCGGCAGCGCTGCTCGTCACGATGACCGAGATCAGCGACACGCCGACGGCCTCGCGCAGCGGCAGGCCGAAGCCGAGGGTCAGGAGCGGGACGAGGAGGACACCGCCGCCCAGACCCAGGAGCGACCCGAAGACGCCGGCGGCTGCGCCGCCGGCGACCATCAACAGCCCGACGATCACGTCAGGCGATGGGGCTCAGGGCCGAAGATGCTGCGGCGCGTACGGCAGGAGGGCGACGTGGCGGGCGCGCTTGAGCGCGACGGCCAGCTCGCGCTGGTGTCCCGCGCAGGTCCCGGTCTTGCGTCGCGGCTCGATCTTGGCGCGCTCGGACAGGTAGCGGCGGAGGCGGTTGACCTCCTTGTAGTCGATCTGCTCGGTCTTGTCCGCGCAGAACGCGCAGACCTTGCGCCGACGGCGATCGCGATAGAAGTCGTCGCGCTTCTTGGCTCGAACGGGGGGAGGCATGTGTGCTGGATCTCCTGATCAGAAGGGAAGGTCGTCGAGGTCGGAGTCGTCGGTCGGCGGACGGGACGGGGCGCCACTGGCGACCCCCGCCGGTGCGCCGGTGAAGGCGCCATCGTCGTCGCGGCCCTTGCGGTCGACGCTGATCACGTTGTCGGCGGTCACGTCGAGCGAGGTGCGCTTCTGGCCGTCCTGGCCCTCGAACTCGCGGGTCTTGAAGCGACCCTCGACGAAGACCCGATTGCCCTTGCGGAGCTGCTCGGCGGCGCGCTCGGCGCGATCACCGAAGACGCTGACGCGGAACCAGTCCGTGCCCTCATCCACCCAGCCGCCCTGGCCGTCCGGCTTGCTGTTGCTGACCGCCACGCTGAACTGGGTCACCGGCCGTCCGGTCGGCGTGTAGCGCATCTCCGGGTCGCGGCCAAGGTTGCCGATGAACATGATCTTGCAGAACGCCATGATCGTGTCCTCCCGTCAGTCGATGGCGGCCGGAGCCGCCTCGCTCTCGGACTCGTCGATGAACTCCGGGCGGTCCTCGTCGTCCTCCTCGTCGTCGAGACCGGACGGCACGTCGATGTCGTCGAGCTCGTCGAGGTCGCTGCCGTCGCCGTTCTTGGACTTCGACGGGCGCTCGACGCGGGTCACGAGGTGGCGCAGGACCTCCTCGGTGATCAGCAGGGTGTGCTCGAGCTCGACGATCGAGTCGGACGGAGCCTCGAACAGGATGATGTGGTACGAGCCCTCGCGATGACGGTCGATCGGATAGGCCAGCCGGCGGCGGCCCCACGGGGCGACCTTCACGATCTGGCCGCCGGACGCGACGATGCCGCGTGTCGTCCGGTCGATGAGGGCCTGGCTCTTGTCGTCCGCGACATCGGGGCGGATGACGAGCATGAGTTCGTAGCGGCGCATACGCGCAGTTCTCCTTCCAATGGGGATGCCCCGCTGACGGTCGTCCGGCACGGAGCGGAAAGGACAGACCGGCAGTCTAGCACGAGGTGGCCGTTGTATCCTCTTGGCCGACCCTGACCCACCCTCCCATCGCAGCGCATCTACCGGGGGAAGCTCCGTGCCCGCCAGCACCATCCTGCTGCTCGAATCCGACGCCGCGACCGGACTCTCGATCGCCAAGATCCTGACCGACGCCCGCTATACCGTCACGGTGACCGCCGACTCGGACGAGGCTTTCACCAAGGTCGCCGAACACCAGCTCGTCATCCTCGGCGCGACCGCCGGGCCGAAGACGCCGATCGACATCTGTCGCGAGATCCGGGCGACGCCGGCGATGGCTGCCGTCCCGGTGATGTGCATCAGTGCAAGCGAGGACGTCGAGGAGCGTATCGCCTTCCTCGAGGCCGGCGCCGACGACGTCATCGGCCGCAGTCTTCGATGCCCGCGAGCTCGAGGCACGCGTCGAAGCCCTGCTGCTGCGTTTCCAGCGGTCACGCGAGCTCGCCCCGATCGTCACCACCGACGGCGTGACGATGCACCGCGCCCGCCGCACCATCGCGGTCTACAGCCCGAAGGGCGGTGTCGGCACGACGACCATCGCCACGAACATGGGGATCGCCGCGGTCGCCCGGCGCCCGGACAAGGTCGTCCTGGTCGACCTGGCGCTCCAGTTCGGTGGCCTCGCGACGCTCCTCAATCTCGACCCGAAGCAGACCATCGCCGATGTCATCCGCGACGAGTCGGCGCTCCGCGAACCGGAGCTGCTGCGGACATACGCGATGCGCCACGACAGCGGTCTGCACGTCCTCGCCTCACCCGCCGGGCCGGAAGCCGCGGCGACCGTGACGCCGGAGATCGTCACGCAGATCCTGCGGACACTCCTCGACGGCTACGACATGGTCGTCATCGATGCCGGGTCCGCCCTGGACGAGCGGGCCCTCGCCATCTTCGAGGCCGCCGAGGCCGTCGTGCTTCCGGTCGTCCCGGAGATCGCGTCCCTGAAGGCCATGCACGCACTGCTGGAATTCCTGGGCGAGGCAGGATCGGTCGGGCTGAAGTCGACCTTCGTGCTCAACAACCTGTTCGCGCGAGACATCCTGAAGCTGCGCGACGTAGAGAACTTCCTGGGCTCGAAGATCGCGGTCGAGCTGCCCTACGACGCGTTCCTGTACCTCAAGGCGGCCAACGAAGGCGTGCCGATCGTCACCGGAGCGCCCAAGTCGATCGCCGCGGAGCGCCTCACGCGCCTGAGCACCATCGCGTTCGGAGAAGAGGGCTATTCGGCTCCGGTCGTCGCGCAGAAGAAGTCCGGAGGGCTGTTCCGGCGAGGGAAGTAAGAGGGCCGCGCGCGGCCCGTGCGTGAGCCGACTTCCTGCGCCCCGATCCAGTCGTGGGTGGTCACATTCCGAATCCTCAAGATCAGCGCAGCCGAGTCCGTGATCTAGCTGCGTCGCTTCAGGCCGGTGATCACGAAGGTAGCGCGGCACGAGGTGATGATCTCGTCGCGGCCGATCGGCACCGCGACTCCTGGTTCTGTTGAGATCCCCTTGCACTTCGGCGCTGCCTTGTGATCGAAGTGGCCGGTCACGGTGACCGCGATCCAATCCTTCATCTCAGGGCCTGGGCGAAAGGCGCTTGTGTCGAGACCGGGGTCAATGACTGAGTCGAAGGAATCCCCGTTCACCTTCGGGCCAAAGACGATGAACTCCGGATGCGGACATGTGCTCGCCAGCCAGTCTGGCGTGATCGTCCATCCGATATCGACTCCGCAGGTCGCCTCCGGATCTGCGAGCCGCGCCGGGAATGTCATCGACTTCCGCCCGAAACAGGCGACCCATTCCAGTGGCTCGAGGGCAACGAATGCGTCGAACGTCTTGGGTGTGGCTGGACAGACGAACCCTCCGCCTTTGATCCACGGCTCACCAGCCTTGTCGGCAACGGCGACCCAGCCAAACGGTCCCCCGGGATCAGTCCTGGCTCCTCCTACCGGTTGCACCTCATACCAACGGTAGCCAGAGCCCGCGACCGGGCCCTTCACGACGAACAGGTCCTGCCCGTGTTGGAGAAGCGGGACGAGTTTCTTGGAAGCGTCACTCACTTCCGGCCGGGATCGGACCCGCAGGTCATCCGTCACGACCGTCGCAATCGAGCCGACTGTCAGCTTGGCTGCAGGCGGGGCCTTGGTCGAGGGCGACGGCGCGGTTGGAAGCGACGGCGATGGCGACTGCGCCTGTGAGGGGATCGTCGAGGGCGCCGTCGACTGACCGATGCTTTGGGCCGGTGATGCACTGGCGATCGAGGGTCCCGATGAGCCGCACGCGGCCAGCAACGGCGTCCACAGCAAGATCGCGAGGATGGAAGCGGGTATCCGACCTTTCACTCGCCCAACCCTTTCACTCGCCTAACCCTTCACCGCCAGCGCGGATCCCCTTGCCCTGTGTTTGAATGCGACGCGCGGGACCGCCGGGTGTCTCGAAATGGGGCGCGACGCAGAAGCTAGCGTTCCGGGTACCGTCGCAGCAAAGGCCCGAGCTACTCGGCTGCCATCGGGGGCGCTCATCGTCCGGGGCCGTTCAGGGGCCCACACATCCGGTGTCGAAGCACCAGGTACCGGCGTCGGCGATGATGAATTTGGAATGGCCCACCTCGTTGGTCGCGGCCACGACGATGGCGAAATAGATGTCGTCGTCGTGCCTGTCAACGCCTATGGCCTGAGATCTCGGTCCGCCGGTGTCGCTCGAGATGACGTCCAGCCAGGCCGGCCCGGTCCAGCTGACCGTGCCATCCGAGGCCGGCGCCCGGGCGATCAGCTTGCGCGCGGATGGCGGCACCGCGGTGTCCCGCACCAGGCATGAACCCTCGCCTGCGCGTTCGGTCAGTGAGAGACACCGAGTCACTCCATACACCTCGATCTCCGTCCCCTTGGTCGCCACCTTCTTCCAGGTGACCGTCGTGGTGCACGTTCCCGGCGGAACGCCGTCCGGGTCGGGGCCTGTGTAGCAGCCCTGCCTCGTAATTCTTACCCTCATGGGCGACGGCGGGGCGGCAGGTGTCGGAGTGTGTTTGGCAGGCGGTGTCGCGGTTGCCAGCGGTTTCGACGGCGGAGAGGCCGTCAAGGTCGCGACCGCCTGTGCGCTCGCTGGTATCGAAGGCGATGACGGCGCGGACGGCGCGGCCGCACCGCCACACCCAACGAGGATGATCCCGAGCATCGCAACGGCGACGCCTATGCGCAACCCATGTCTCCCTCTTCGCCAGGAACGGTCTCGCCCGGCATTCGACTTGGAGACGCCGATGGCGATGCATTGTTTCTCTCGTGCGTGACCATAGCCTCCGCCAAGCTGAACCTCGAGCCGGCGAGTGGCCAGGCCACCGCGGCTCAAGGGCAAACGCGATCACGGTGGCGGTCGGTCCGGACAGAGAGAGGCCGCTGGGTGCAGCCCAGCGGCCTGTGCACGTTCGCGGCGAGGATCACGCCTGGTGCGGGCGCCGTCCGGCTGCGGCGATGGCCGCATCGATGCCCGACAGCGCGTCGGTCACGAGGACGACGATCCGCCGTGTGATCGAGGTGCGCTCGACGTCGGACGAGACGCCGTTCTCGCGAGCGGCCCGGATCAGACGCTCGGTGGCCAACGCCTTGGTCAGTTCGGCCTGCCGGTATTCCGCGTGGATCTGGGCGAGAGATGGGCTGAACATCGGGTTCCCTCCGACTCTGCAGTCTCTTCCGGGTGATCCTCGGTCGTCATCCGTTCGATGGACGGAACGGTAGGCCGGCCGCGACGCCCCACCAAGTCCGCATCGGACCCCGATGGCGCTCGGTTTCGGACCCGGCCGATGTTCGCTGTCGAACACCACGGCTGTCCGTCGTGGACGGTGCTCCGTCAGCGCCAGTCGACGTTCGGCTAGGGGCGATCAGCCGGTCGGCCCGGACAGGCGGCCGGTGACGCAGGATCGCGAGTCCGCGACCGGACCCGGGGCCACGCCGACAGACGATCGTGTGACATCCTGTCGCGACGGGCGTCACAGGAATAGTCCGAGATCACGGACGGGCGACACGCCAAGATTTCCCGAGGAGCCCACACATGGCTTGCGGCCGAGCGATCCTGGCGGCGATCCTCGCTGGAGTGATGGCGGCCTGCGCGGCGAGCAATGCGCCGTCTCCGTCATCGGACGGGGCCCCGACGCAAGCAACTGGTGCGGCCACCGCGAGGCCGACAACAACGCCCATGACGAGCCCGGGACCGACCTTGTCTCAGCGGAGCCTCGGTCCTTCGGCGACCTATCCGGCCGCCACGCCCGCGC
The DNA here is from genome assembly GCA_963776385.1 of uncultured Chloroflexia bacterium. Classification (GTDB taxonomy): domain Bacteria; phylum Chloroflexota; class Limnocylindria; order Limnocylindrales; family CSP1-4; genus SPCO01. Next base: position 138,619 of record CAVZME010000010.1, on the reverse strand, counting down.
CTGTAGACGTGCCACCGAAGCCGGCTGGCGTGAAGTTCGACACGCAGGCGGTCGGGAGGGACGAATTGGGTCAGTACGCCGACATCACCCAGACCGTGACGTGGCGGACGCCACGTAACGATGGCGTCGAGATCAGGGTCTACGGCGTGACCAAGTGCATCGCCGAACCCAGACACCCAGCCCCGGACACGAGCGGGCCGTGCCTCGTCACGGGCACCCCACTGCCCGCATCTGTCCGGAGACTGCTCGGCAAGGGGCCGGCTTCGGACGGTGCTGTGCGCTGGTCCTGGACTGAGGAGACAGGTTGCGACATCGGTCTCCCGAACGACCCTGACGGGCCCACGTATTACGCAGTCGTGCTGGCTGCCTACAACGCATCTGGCCACTCGATCTTCGCCATCGCAGAGCCTGGCATGTGGTGGGAGCCCGGCCCCAACGACGTTGTGTGCTGATCGCGCCACGGCCCTGTCGTTCGGAGGCAACAAGAGGCTCATGCGGATACCACTCCCCCGGGTCGGCCGAGCATGCTGGCCGCATCACGCCGGATCGCGCGTCCAGGACAGGATGCTGGTTCAGGGGACGGCGGATGGCGACGGCGCAAGGTCAGGATCCGCGGTGTCGCGCACGGCGGTGACGACAAATGCGTCGCGGCAGCGATCGACTGCCTGCTGGAGGGTGTCCCCGGGAGGGTTCGACCGCCCATCCCAGCGGCACGTCGCCGCCGCTGGGTCATCGAAGTGACCGGTGACCTCGACCCATCGTTCCGGGAGAGCGAACGCCACCCCTCCAGTCGGGCGGACATGGACGAAGACCCAGACACAGTCGTCCTCAGAAAAGCATCCCTCCGGGTTACGGGGCTTCAGCCAAAGGACCGGATCTGTCATGGTCTCGCCGAGCCACGAGGGCACGACCCCGGTCGAAGTTCCACCTATTCCCCAGGACGGTGCCACCCACCCGAGCACTTGCATGTCGTTGGACCCGAAGCAAGCCCGTCCCCCAACATTCAATCGGTCAACTCGGACCGGGGACGCGCTGTCGCACGGCGACGCGGGAATTGCCGAGGCTGTCGGGGAGCCGGAAGATGGAGGAGGTGTCAGATCCGGGGCCGATGGCCGCGCTGTCGGCGTCGGGCTCGGGTTCAGAGGGACACCCGATGTGAGTCCGGCTTGGCTTTCGCCTTGTGATTTGGTCGGTATCGCGGCTGACGAACACCCACCCAACGACACTGCGATGAGTACCGAGGCCAAGCAGCGCCACACGGCGGTCTCCGACAGGAAGGATGCGCGGATCGCGCCGCGTGTCAGCTAGTTGACGTGCGGCGTAGGCGTTTGTTTCAGGGTTGGCCTTTTGTCCACGGCCGATGCGATCGGGACTTCTGAGTGGTCGCGCAACGCAACGTTCGCAAAGGATCGGGCGATGCAGACGATGTCCTCGATCCGCCCGACGTGCGGGCTGCATCAGGCGGGATCGCGGTCCGGGACCGGAGCGCGGGCGGGTCAGATCACAGGCGCCTGAGGAACGAAGCGATCGCCCGACGAACGCCGCTGCCACTGCGCCGGATGGCGCCAGGCATGTCGTCGACTAGACCGACCTTGTCCCTCGATCGCGACCCGGATGTCCGGCCGAGCTCGCCCTGGTCGGGCGGCTTCGACGGTGTCGCCGTCGGATCGGCAGACCTGCGCTTCGATCCGCTCATGTCGCTCCTTCGGAGGTCAGTTCGGCCGACCGTGGCGTCATCAACACGACGCAGAGCCCGCGCGGAGCGTTACACGCGCGGCGGTTACAACCCAGAGATTCCTCTCCGCAGGGGTCGATGCCTCTCCGTTGGGAAGCGCCTCTTGAACGACGCTGATGCACGCTTTGCTGCCGATGGTGGTGCCGGAGCCGAGATTCGAACTCGGACGCCCTTGTGGGGCCACGGAGTTTAAGTCCGCTGCGTCTACCGATTCCGCCACTCCAGCGCGCTCACAAGCGTACCTTGCGGCGCACGCGTCGCGCCCGCCACGCCCCACGAACGTGCAGGACGACGGCCGCGGCCACCAACGGGATCGACCAGTACGGGATGGTCCGCGCGACGACATCGGGAAGCCAGATGTCCGACACAGACCCGCTGGCGGCGCCGAGTCGTTCGGCCATCGGGGTCAATGGGCAGACCGCGTCGTTGGCGATGAACACGACGCCTTCCACGGCGACCAGACCTGCCGCCACGGCGACCGACCGATCGCGGCGACCGGCGAGCCCGGTCACGACGAGCCAGATGATCGAACCGAGCTCGGCCCAGAAGACCATCGAGTGGACGGCCTGGATGACGACAAGTCGACCCGAGTTCGCAGGGTGATCACTCATGTCAGCATCGTGCGGTCCCCGACCGGAGGCAGTCGAGTGACGCCCGACCCGAACAAGGGGCCGAATGGCGCGCATTCCGTCCTCCATGCGACCGAGACTCGGCGGCGCATCAGCTCCAGCGATGAGCGGATGGATCCCGCGGCTCTGTGGCAGCAACGCGTCAGCGAGCGTGCTCGCGATGCCAGACCGATCGATCGGCGGACATGGAAAGGCCCGTCCGTGATGGACGGGCCTCGAACTCTCGGATGCGACCGTTCTAGTGAGCCGGGGCTTCCCCGATGACTGCAGCCTTCTCGACCGAGACGGGTCGGGCGACGCTTCCGGCTCCTGTTCCGGCTTCGGCCACACGACCCCGAGGGGGTCGAGCCCGAAGAACACCGCTCCGGCGATGCCCACCGCCAGGCCGAGGACGGCCGGCGTGCCGAGGAAGAATGCGGCGATCCCGCCCATCGATCCAGCACGAATACGTCCAGGATGATGGCGATTGCGACGCGCTTCTTGTTCATGGCGTGAATGGTGGGCGCGCGCGCCTGCGTCCGGGAATAGCCTCTTGGTACCGTCCACGGGACCCTGATGGCGGCGAGTAGTTCTGTTCAGGAATGCGCGACCGCCTCTCGTCGGTGCGGCGACGCTTGCCTGGAAGTGCGCTTCAACGGCTCCGACTACCTCGCGGGCCCTTAGCTCACGGGCTGCAGTGGGTTGAGCCCCGCCGTGCATGCTCCATCGAGTCGGAGCAGAGCCGGGCCCTTCCGACCGTCGCGCCCTCCTGGTTGATGTGCGTACCACCGGTGTACGTCAGCGTCCACGCGATGATCTGACCCACGAGCCCTGTTCCCGTCGATCCACCATTGATGTTGACGTTGTCGGTCGGCATGTACTCGACGCCTTGAAGGAAGAGGCTGCCGCCACCGGCGAGATTGATCGTCTTGTTCGTGTTTCGCATCACAGGCGGCGGGTTCGATGAACGGCCCCGATGTCGGGACGGTGCAGCCCTGGGTGCCTCCGTCCCGTCCGTGTCCTTCTTGACCAGGAGGCGTCATCAGGATCGCGGGCGTCGGACCATTCGGACCACTCGTCTGGACGAGTTTGCTGTTCCAGTCGATGGCGGCCGTGGCGGAGCGCCCCGCCGCTGCCGGTCAGGGATCTCGAGCCCGCATTGAGCGAGATCGTCAGAGGCGTTGTTGCCGTTGATAGATGCACTGGCTTGTTGCACTCGTCGAACATCAAGGCGAACACCCGGTCGACACAAAAGGAGCCGGCCTCGTAGCCACCGATGAGCCGACCGTTCACGGTGAGCCCACTCTTGAAGGTAGGTACGAGTGCCCGGGCCGATGAGGATGCGCCAATTCAGCTCGGGCCCACGACCAAGCTGCTTCGGATTATGGTCGTGTCGTAGATACCGGGCTTGTAGCAGAAGATCTTGTCCGGCGTGTCAGTTGCGCCGTCATGAACGTGTAGCTCGCCGGCACCTTGGTCGACGCTCATGCAGGCCGGGTCGAGATCGGCACGCGTGCATGTCGCGCGGTCGCTCATACGGCCGCCGCAGATCGACGTTCGCGCGTCGGTGAAGGTCGGCGCGCAGTTGGATCCGCCGCAGGGGCGAGCATGGAGACGTCCCGAGACTGCCGGCCATGGCCGGGTAGGTGTAGAGGGGGTCCGTGATCGCCTGCGTGTGTGGGAACGCCGACCGGATCCGGTGGCAACGGAGGGACCCAGCCTGGATCATTGTCAGGGGGCGCCGCAGGGTAGTAGAAGAACCGATAGCCGGAGTCGAGGAACATCCTCGAAGGCGTCGGGCCACCTGGAGTTCGTGTAATACATGTTGGAGTTCTGCCGACATCGCCGGTCTTCACCGTGATCTCGCTGCCACCGGCGAGCACGATGTCGTTCACGTCGAAAGTCGAGCCCAGCTTCTTGGGTGGTCGCAGCGTGATGACGGCATACGACTTCTCGAAGGACAAGCCGGCGACTGATCCGACGCCGACATTCCAGTTGCCGATGCCGAGCACGCGCGCCAATGACAGGGTAAAGGTCGGGTTGTTGACGGTGACCTTGATCGATCGGTCCGGATCGCACGACACGCAGTCCGCGGCTGACGCCAGCGGCGTGGTGATCGAGACGTGGAACGGCGTGCCGTCCAGCGTACAGTCCACGATTTGCGCTGTCGGGGCACAGGTCCCAGTGACGCCAGTGGCTCGCGAACTGATCGACTAGGGATGCCAGGGCATCCGCTCGCGCTGCGTCGTAGACCGCGTTTGACACAGTGCGGTATCCGAGCGACCTGGAGGTTCTGCCCGCCTGCGAGGGCGGACGCATCAGCCGCGGTCCGATAGCTCTGTCGGGCGCTGTAGGCAGAGCTGACGTCGATCGACAACGCAAGCATCGCGATGATGCCGACAAGGAGGATGGCGAATAGGGGCAGAATCTGCCCTCGCTCGGATTGTGCTAGGTAATCATCAGTTCGTTGGCTCCATCCGGAAGGTGGCTTCGGACGAGATCAGCTCCGTTTCCCGGCACGAACGGGAAGAAGATCGGCACGGTCCCTTAGACTTAGATGTGCACCCAGACATGGTCCGTGTTCGTATTCGCCGGGCATGAGTCACTGACCGGAGTGATCGTCGGCATCGTCACGGTTGGCGGGTTGGGCCCGAGCGTTACCGGCGAAGGTTGAGTCGGCAAAGCCATTGGCCGGGTCGGTGATCGCGGTGACGACGGCCAATTTGCTCGCATTACTGCAGTCGGGCATCGTCACCGCGTAGCGACCGGTGTCGCGAACCAGTCTGGTTCAGCGTGTTCTGGCCCCAGAAGATCATGCCGAATTGGATCGCTCCCCGCGAGTAGGAGCATGAAGATCGGGAAAGACGAGGGCGAATTCGACCAGGGCTTGGCCGCGCTGCCGTCCCCTCTGACGTCGACTCAACATTTCGTACCCCCGGCTTGATAGTACTTTTCGGGCAAGTGTGGAGGCTCAACCTTGCGGCGGAGTTTGCCGAGGTTGACCGGCTGCACCATTTGTCGACATGGTCGGGCGCTCAGCCGAGGCCGGCCCCGGCTTGGCTTCGGCGGATGGTCCTACGGACCATCGACCAGCAAAGCCCGCTCGACGGCGTTCGTTCGTGGCGCACAATGAGCCGGACTCGTGGGAGACGAGCATCCGCGTTCGGGGGATGAGCGCCTTATCTCTTGCGCTCCACTCCCAAGGTCCACCCAGACCTGGACCTCCCGTGGCCGCGGCCGCCCGCGCCCTTTCGATCGACCGGTCGGATACGAAAGGAGAGACCATCGCGCGCCGACGGTCGTGAGGTCGCCGCATCCGCCACCCAGGCCAGGCACAGCGACGCTCGTACCCATGCTGTCCAGGGATCCTCGCGCCAAGCGGGGACGCATCCGGGAGGAACGCATCGTGAAACGAGCCCTACTCACCTTCATGGCGCTGGCTGCGCTGGTCGTGCCGCTGGCCGGCGCGAACGCCGGCAACGGCGCCCCGAGCGGCAGCCACTACAACCTGAACATCATCGGCGTGCCCAAGGGCAAGACCGCCGACATGACGGGCACGTCCGGCCACACGATCTTCGTCAACCTGTCGGGCAACACGAAGATCCTGCTCCAACAGGGCGATGACTTCCTGGTCATCGACCGCAATGGCACCGACGCCAACGGGGCCACTTTCCAGCTGCCCGATCCGGTCGATACGTGCACGACCGTCGACGGCATCACCACCACCTGCACGACGAACTACTCGGTCTTCGCGCGGGCCCCGGGCAACTCGGGCGGTTCGGCCAACCTGACGACCTGCGCCACCGATCCCGCAACGGGCGAACGGGTCTGCTCGGTGCAGGTCCTCGAGATCAAGCAGAGCTCGAAGTTCCAGAACGTCACGAAGTACCTGCTCTTCGTGTTCTGGGACACGGACGGCGATGGCGTCGCCAACAACCTCATCCCGATCTTCGACAACCGCCTCGAAGGCTACTTCTGGTCGTACGACAACAACGGCCTGAAGCTGCTGCAGCTGCGGTTCTATCCGTGCCAGACGACCGTCAACCTCGACGGAAGCTGGAGCGACTCCTGCGGCCGAACGGGCCGATAGTTGGAGCGCAGGCGGGGGCGTCACGACGGGTGGCGCCCCCGCCGCCCAGAATCGAAAACCGGCCCGAGGGCCGGTCTTGTGCTTCAGGAAGTGGAGGCGACGACCGGATTCGAACCGGTGAATAGAGGTTTTGCAGACCTCCGTGTTGAGCCACTTCACCACGTCGCCATATGCGGTTCGCCTGCGGGCCCCGGACGGATGCTGGCTGCCCCTCGAGGGTTCGAACCTCGGTTCACGGATTCAAAGTCCGCTGTCCTACCACTAGACGAAGGGGCAGCGGGTCCGAGAGACGAAGGAGTTGGAGCGGAAGACGGGGTTCGAACCCGCGACCTCAACCTTGGCAAGGTTGCGCTCTACCAGCTGAGCCACTTCCGCTCGAAAGTTCCTACCACCCGTAGATGGTGCCGAGAGCCAGATTCGAACTGGCGACACCGCGATTTTCAGTCGCGTGCTCTACCAACTGAGCTATCTCGGCCCGATGGTCAACCAGCCGTCGGCTGCCCGTCGGCGGGTCGAACGATACCACGGGCCTCGACGGGCCATCAACGGACGAGGCCGGACGCTCCCCTAGTCCAGCCCTGCCAGGCTGGCAGACTCGGCCACGTCCAGCGGCGGCTCACCCGTCAGCTGGCGCAGTCGATTGATCCGGTCCAGGATCGGCGGATGGGTGTCCATGAGACCCGACGACCGCGCCTCGAACTTCTTGATCGGGTTGGTGAAATACATGTGCTGGGTGCCGCGGTTGGCGACCTCGAGCACCTCCTGGTCGCCACCGATCTTCGCAAGCGCCCGCTCGAGCCCGTACGGGTTGCGGGTGAGCTCGACCGACGACGCGTCGGCGAGGTACTCGCGCTGGCGGCTCACGGCGAGCTGGATGAACCGGCTGATGATCGGGGCCAGGATCGCCAGCACGATGGCGACGGCAAGGATGACCGCCTGGATGCCGTTGCCGCCGCTGTCGCGGCTGGAACGACGGCCGGACATCCCGCCCCAGAACGTGAAGCGCAGGAAGAAGTCGGCCAGGATCGCGATGGCCCCGACCATGACGCCGACGACGAGCGAGAACCGGATGTCGAGGTTCCGGACGTGCGACAACTCGTGGCCGATGACGCCCTGGAGCTCCTCGCGATCGAGCTTCTCGAGGAGGCCGGTCGTGATCGCGATCGACGCGTGCGCGGGATCGCGCCCGGTCGCGAAGGCGTTCGGTGCCGTGTCGTCGATGGTGTAGACGGCCGGCATCGGCACATTGGCCGCCAGTGCCATCTCCCGGACGACGTTCATCAGCTGCGGTGCCGATGCGTCATCGACCGGACGCGCCTGACTCACGGCGAGGACGAGCTTGTCGCCGCTGAAATAGGAGCCGATGCCCGAGATCCCGCCGATCGCCAGCGCGAACGCCGTCACACCAGCAGCACCAGCCAGGCTCCCGGTGATCGCGTAGCCGATCGTGAAGCCGAGGACGGCGAAGATCGCGATGACGAACGCCGCCAGCAGGAACGAATTCCGCTTGTTGGCCGAGATCTGGCCGTAGAACGAGGAGCGTGTGGCCACGGTCAGGTCCCGCGGCGGCCCGTCAGCTCAGGCTGAGGTCGACGTTCGGAACGTTCTCGGCCTCAGGCTCGGCATCGAAGAAGTCGCGCTTGATGAACCCCATGATGCCGGCGATGAGGACGGCGGGGAACGTCTGGATATTGGTGTTGTAGTCCAGGACGGTCGCGTTGTAATGCTGGCGCGAGAACGAGATCTGATTCTCGGTCGTCGTCAGCTGTTCCTGCAGGGACAGGACGTTCTCGTTGGCCTTCAGTTCGGGGTAGTTCTCGACGACCGCGAAGAGCGATCGGAGAGTTCCGGTGAGTGCGTTCTCGGCGGCGGCCTGCTGGGCGGGGCCCTGGGCACCGGCCGCGACCGCGGCGGCGCGCGCGTTCGTGACGTCGGTCAGGACCTTCTGCTCGAACCCCATGTAGCCCTTGACCGCGTTGACGAGGTTCGGGATGAGGTCGTGGCGACGCTTCAGTTGGACTTCGATCTGGGCGAAGGCCTCGTCGATCCGCAATCGCTTCTGGACCAGGCCGTTGTAGATCCCGATGAGGACCACGACAAGGACGATCGCGATGATGATGACGACGATGAGGATCGGACTCATGCAGCTCCTCCACTCAGGTGCCTTTGCTCAGGACCCGTGTCCGATGAGTCTACCAGCGCCACCGCACGACACATCGATGCCGTGTCGGCGGGCCGGGCCATTCTGCCGAGGCCTCTGGAGTCTTGGTGGAGGAGTCTTACCAACGAAACGAGGGCCGGCGGTACGCGTCCGACCCTCGTTTCGCTACATTGACGGTGTGGCTAAGGGCCGCCGACGCGATCCCGCGTGGCCTGCGCCATGAGCTGAGGGTTGCCGGCATGGAACGTGCCCGACGTCGCGCTGGGTGGGAGCGCGGTCGCGCCGACGGCGAACGGCTCGGCATGGAACGTGCCCGACGTCGCGCTGGGTGGAAGCGCGGTCGCGCCGACGGTGGTCGGCGTGGCATGGAACGTGCCCGACGTCGCGCTCGGTGGAACCGCGACCGCGTCGACGGTGATCGGCGTGGCATGGAACGTGCCCGACGTCGCGCTCGGTGGAACCGCGACGGCGCGACCGCGCGCGCTGGGCCTCGATCTGGTCGTACGACCGATCCTCGAGCGCGCCGACGGTGATCGGCGTGGTCGCGCCGCGGTGGGCCTCGATCTGGTCGTACGACCGATCCTCGACCGGCTTCGCCGCCGTGCCGCCCACGAGGCCGGCGTTCGACGCGAACCAAACGGCCCCCATCATCGCGAGCACGAGCGCCAGGGTCGCCGCGATGGCCGCCCAAGGGCTACCGCCCTGCTTGCTCTGGGCGCTCCCGCCCAAGTCGATCGTCCCTGCGTGGGTCATGATGATGCCCTCCTAGTGCATCGGCGAGGCGGTGCGCCGGCCCGTTGATCGGGCTCGGAGACGGACCGCATCCACTGACCCACACGCTAGGGACGAGGGCGCCTCGGGACATCGAGCAATGTCCCAGATGGCGGTGCGCGGCACCCTTCATTTTCGGGCTCGAAGGCGGCGGATCGCCTTTAATGGTCGGCCATCACGTCGTTGCCTGAAGGCGTACCGAAGCCGGCAAGACATGGTGGCGGCGGAGCGCCCGACGGCCCAACCGTGTAGGATAGTGCAGCTCGTGCGTTTTTGACAGGACAGCGACTTCGCGGCTGAGCGCGTCCCGGGATCGACTGCGACCGCCTCGGCTCCGGCCGGTGCGCGCGACTGCGCAGATCCGCGCCGTCCGTGCGTGAGATGTGGTGGGCGGTACTGGGTTCGAACCAGTGACCCCCTCGGTGTAAGCGAGGTGCTCTGACCGACTGAGCTAACCGCCCGGGACAGCATAACGACCGTCGCGATCGCGGCGGTCGTCAGGTCCAGCGAGTTGGTGCCCAGGCCGGGACTTGAACCCGGATGAGTTGCCTCATACGCCCCTCAAACGTACGCGTATACCAATTCCGCCACCTGGGCTAGAGGTGTCGCCACGTTCGACCGGTCCACGACTGAGGGGTTGGTACCGAGGAAGGGATTTGAACCCATACGCCCTTGCGGACACTAGCTCCTGAAGCTAGCGCGTCTACCAGTTCCGCCACCTCGGCGTGGACCCGTGCGCGACCGTTACCGGCCCGCAGCGAGGCGCCATGTTAGCACATCCCAAAATCGATCAGCCGGATCGGCGACCTGTCGGACGGTCGGTCCTTCGAGCGTGTCGCGGACCACGATCGACTCGTCCGCGAAGGCCAGCGGCAGCAGGTAGCGACCCTTGGCGAGGGCCACCTGGAGGGCCGAATAGGCAGCCCGCCGGGACGCGTCGGTGCCCGGTCCGCGCGCGGCCACGAGCAGCTTGTCGAGCGCCGGATCCTGGAGCCCGATGACATTCGACCCGCCGGTCACGGTCTGGCTCGACGCGAGCAGCGGGTACAGGTCCGGGTCGAGGCCGACCGTCACGTCGCCGACCGCCACCTCGAACTTTCCGGTGGCGAGTCGCCCGGTGACGAAGTCTGCCGGCGAGAGCGGGACGTGGGTGACGGCCAGGCCGAGGGCGATCCAGTCGCGGGTGACATCCTTTGCGGCGGCGAAGGCGGCAGGGTTCGACGTCTCGTCGGGGCTGACGATCTCGATCGCCAATGGGGCCTTGACCCTGGGCAGACGCCAGCCGTCGGGCGCCTTCGTCCAGCCAGCGCTCTTGAGCGCTGTCTCGCGCTGCGGCCTGGTCGAATGCGACAGGCGGATCGGCGATCGGGTCGAACAGCCACGACGACGGCGGGATCGGCCCGGACGAGACGGCCGCGCCGGCCGCGAAGGCATCCGAGCTCAGCTGGACGCGATCGATCGCCCGGAGCAGCGCCGTCCGAACGACCGGGTTCGCGAACTCGGGGTGTCCGGGTCGGAGGTTGAGAAGGACCGCGGTCATGGTGGCGCCGGGATAGTTCAACGACCGGGTGCCCGGCTCACGCGCGAGGTCGCGTGCCAGGGCCGGTGACAGGCCGGACACGGCATCGAGGTCGCCGGAGCGGAACGTGTCGGCGAGGGCCTGGGGGTCGTCGAAGAAGGTGAAGTCCATGCCCGACAGGTACGGCACGGGTCGGCTCGGGCGCGGGGTCGCTCCAGGCGTGGCGAGCGAATCGGTGGCATGCGGCGACGGCTCGAAGGTCGGCGCCTCCGCCTGGAGCATCGTTGCCGCCGGGATCAGCTCGGCGTGATCCTCGTCGAGGCTCGCCACCGCGAACGGGCCGGATCCGATCGGCTGTCGTCCGAACGGCGTCGTCGGGAGCTGGTCGACCGGGATGTCTGCCAGCAGATGTGCCGGGGCGATCGGCTGGGTCGCTGCCTGGAGGAACCCGCCGAGCGGCGTCGCGAGCGTGAACACGATGGTCCGCGTGCCCTGGACCTGGACGCTGACCTCGTTCCACGACCGTGCCGCCGGACCCGTGTACGCCGGGTCCTGGAGGACGTGGATGGTGTACGCGACATCGTCCGCGGTCACGGGCTCACCGTCGTGCCACCTGGCGTCATCGCGCAGCTGGAACGTCCACGTCGTACCGGTGTCGTCCACCGACCAGTGTTCCGCCAGGTCCGGGACGAGCGTCCCGTTCGGGCCGTTGCGGACGAGACCCGAGAAGACGAGCGCCACGAGGTCGCGGTCGGCCTGGGTCTTGGCGGTCAACGGGCTGACCGACACCGGGCGCCCGAGGACGCCCTCGCGATACGGCCGGGCCGTGACCGGGCCCGCGGTCGGCTGGGGCGTGGCGATGGTCGCTGTGGCGGGGAAGAGCGACGGGGCGCTGACGAGGCCCGCGATGAGTGCGAGCAGTACGACCAGGGTCCCGACGACGAGAGAGTCGGTGCGGGTCAATCGAGCTCCGAGCGAAGCCCGGACCGCGGTGGGCCGCCGCGGTGCCGGATCAGGCGGTGGCGGATGGGGCGAGGATGAACGCCGCCAGGCTGAAGACGACGAAGAGGACCAGCAGAACGATCGTGAACTGCCAGAGCCGGCGCTCCACTCCTCGCCGGCTGCGATAGACCGCGGAATCGCCACCGAACGTGCCGGACAGCCCGACACCGCGGGCCTGCAGCAGGATGGCGACGATGAGCGCGATGCTCACCAGGATCTGGCCGATGGCCAGAAGGGGATCCACGAGTCTGTGCTCCTAAAGATCGCTTCGGCGACGGATGCTACCACAAGATGCGCGACCGACCGGTCATCCCCTCCCAGCGCGGCAGACCCGCCAGCTCGAGCAGCGTCGGCGCCACATCGGCCAGGACGCCGTCGGCCAGGCGCAGGTCCCGGGCGGCTCGACCGACCAGCGCGAACGGCACCGGATTCAGCGAATGCGCCGTGACCGGGTGGCCCTCGGGATCGCGCAGCGCGTCGGCATTGCCATGGTCCGCTGTGATCGCCAGCAGCGCGCCGGGCGCCGTCGTGTCGTCCGCGTCCACCGCCTCGATCGCCACGAGGATCCGGGCGAGACAGGCGTCGATCGTCTCCAGCGCCGCGACGGTCGCGTCCCAGACCCCGGTGTGGCCGACCATGTCCGGGTTGGCGAAGTTCGCGACGATGAAGTCGAATCGACCGGATCCGATCGCGGCGACGAGGGCGTCGGTCACACCCACCGCGCTCATCTCGGGCTGGAGGTCGTAGGTCGCCACCTTGGGGCTCGGGATGAGCAGCCGCTCCTCGCCGGGATAGGGCGGCTCGACGCCGCCGTTGAAGAAATACGTGACGTGGGCGTACTTCTCGGTCTCGGCGACATGGAACTGGGTCCAGCCTGCCTCGGAGAAGGCCTGGGCCAGCGAGCGTGCCTCCTCGGGGGGGAAGGCGACCTGCGACCGACAGGTCGGCCTCGTACTCGGTCATGGTCACGACCAGCAGGTCGGCCGGGGCGGCGCGACCGGATGGAGAGCGGCGGTCGAAGCCGTCGAAGGTGGGGCCATCGGTGAGAGCGTGGATCAGCTCCCGGGCGCGGTCGGCCCGGAAGTTGGCATGGATGATCGGCTCGCCTGGCTCGATCGCGTCATGGTGCCCGGCGATGACCGTCGGGCTGACGAACTCGTCGGTCTCGCCGCGGCCGTACGCGGCCTCGATCGCGGCGGTCGCCGACTCGGCGTGTTCGGCGGCCTCGCCGTGGACGATGGCGTCATAGCCGGGTTCGACTCGCTCCCAGCGGTGATCCCGATCCATCGCGTAGTAGCGCCCACCGACGCTCGCGATCCGGGCAGCCGGATGCGCATCCGCGAGACGTCGCTCGAGATCGGCGATGTAGCCGAGAGCCGACGACGGTGGCGTATCGCGCCCGTCCAGCAACGCGTGGACAAGGACCCTCGAGACGCCCTGGCGGTGGGCCAGGTCGGCCAGCGCCACGAGATGGCGATCGTTGGCGTGGACGCCGCCCGGTCCGACGAGGCTGACCATGCGCAGGATGCCCCGCGTCTCGCGCGCTCGGGCACAGGCCGCGAGGAAGGCGGGACGTTCGAAGAACGAGCCGTCGGCGATGGCCGCATCGATCCGCGGCAGGTCCTGGAGGACCGGGCGACCCGCGCCGAGGTTGAGATGTCCGACCTCTGAGTTGCCCATCTGGCCCGGCGGCAGGCCGACCGCATCCTCCGAGGCGCGCAGGACCGCGTGGGGCCATCGCGCCAGGATGGCGCGCCAGGTCGGCATGGGCGCAGCGGCGACCGCATCCGCCGACGGGTCGGTCCCGATGCCGAACCCGTCGAGGACGACGAGGACGATGGGTCGGGGCCGAGGACTCGGGACGCGTCACGCGGCCGCGCCGCGGGCGGCGGCGGTCAGGCCGGCCCGGGCCACGATCCCGGCCATCTCGTCGGGCTTGAGCGAGGCGCCGCCGACGAGGGCGCCGTCGATCGTCGGTTCGGTCAGGAACTCCGCGATGTTGGCCGAGGTGACGCTGCCGCCGTAGAGGATCGACAGGTCTGTGGCGGCAGCCGGCCAGCCGTCGCCGACCACGGTCCGGATCGCCTCGGCCATGGCGGATGCGTCCTGGCCGCTGGCGTTTCGCCCAGTGCCGATCGCCCAGACCGGCTCATACGCGATGACGAGGCCGGCGGCGGCCAGAACGGCCGCATCGTGGCCCGCAAGGGCGCCGCGAAGCTGGCCTCGGACGACCTCGACCTGTCGCCCCGCCTCCCGCTCGTGCAGCTGCTCGCCGACACACAGGATCGGGCGCAGGCCCGCCTCGACCGCGCGCGCGAGCTTCCGGCCGATGAGTTCGTCGGTCTCGGCGGCGTCGCGGCGTCGCTCGGAGTGGCCGACGATGACCCAGCCGGCGAGGCCGACGAGCATCGGCGCGGACACTTCGCCGGTATAGGCACCCTGCAGCTCGTGATGGACGTTCTGGGCGCCGATCCCGACGTCCGGATCCGACTCGGCGAGCGCATCGCGGACCGCCGCGAGCGCTACGTACGGCGGGCAGATGACCCTGATGACGCCATCGCCACGCGTCCGCGCGGCGATCGTCCGGGCGAGATCACCGGCATCGGCCGGCGTCGTATGCATCTTCCAATTGGCGGCCACGATCACGTCACGCATGCACGCCAATCATGACAGAGCGACAGGGGCGAGAGCCGGAGCGTCGTGGTCGAGGGTCGCCAGCCGCTCGAGACGCTCGAGCGCGCGCTGGACGGCGGAGCGGTGGATCTCGAGCCGCTCGGCGAGTTCCGCCAGGCTCGCCTCCGGGGTCTCGCGGCGAGCTTCCGCGACGAGGCGCACGACGTAGGGCTGGGTCGCCAGGCGACCGTCGGCATCGAGCGTGTCGATCGCGTCGAGCTGTCGCCCGGCTGCACTGACCGCGCGCTGGAGGTTGGCCGACTCGGCGTTGAGGACGCGATTGAGCTCCCCGCGCAGGGCCCGCGAGACCTGTCGCGCCTCGACTTCGAGGAGTGTCCCGCTCGCTCCGATCCGGCGCATGAACGTCCCGACCGCCTCGCCGTTCTTCGAGGTCACGACCCCGCGGCCGCGGCGGAGCCGCCACGACACTGGCAGGCCGAATTCGTTCAGGCGGGTCGCGAGGACCGGCGCCTCATCCGGGCCGACGACGAACTCGAGATGCGTCCGGCCGCCGGCGAGGCTCAGTGAGCCGCGGGCGAGGAACCGTCCGCGGAGCCATGCGCTGCGGCAATGGTCGGCGGCGGGACCCCAGTCGAACGCGCGTCCGGCAGCCTGCGCCTTCCCGAGCCGCCGAAGGCGGTGGACGAGGCGCGCCATGGAGACCTCGCGCCCGATCGGTTCGGGTCCCAGGCCGTCGACTTCGGCGATCAGGTCGCAGGGACGTGATGGATCGATGGCGGCCAGCTCGTCGCGCAGGGCGGTCACCAGGTCACGTTCGGAGCGGGTCACCTCAGGCCGTCCGACCGGTGGTCCGTCCGGCGCTCCGTCGCCGAACGCCGACCTCGCCCTCGAGAGCCCGGATGACTGCCGCCGCCAAGAGGACCGGGTCGTGGTGGTGGGCATTGGTCGGATCGACGACGTCGTCGAGGATCAGCCGCGGGACGGGCTGGGAGGTCGGTGGCCAGCGGAGCTTGACCGCGTGCGGCGGTGCACCATCGCCGGGCGCGGCAGCTCGGGCACCCAAGCCCGTCACGACGTGGTTATTGGCGAGGACGATGTCGATGAGGTCGGGGCCCGTGTGGCCGATCAGCGCGTCGACGTGTGCCGCCAGGTCGTATCCGGTCGTCTCGCCTTCCTGCGTCGCGACGTTGCAGACGAAGATCCGTGGTGCGGTCGCCTGCAGGACCGCGTCCCGGATCGCCGGGATGAGGAGGCTCGGCAGGAGGCTGGTGAAGAGACTGCCGGGGCCGAGCACGATCAGTTCGGCCTCGGCGATGGCCGCCAGCGCGTCCTCGGACGCCTGGACGCCGTCGGGAGTGATCCAGACGCGGTCGATCCCCTCGGTGCGCATGATCCGTGACTGGCCGTCCACCGTGCGGCCGTCGGCCAGCCTGGCATGGAGGGTCAGCGGGGTCGGCGAGACAGGAAGGAC
Organism: uncultured Chloroflexia bacterium; assembly: GCA_963776385.1. Taxonomy (GTDB): domain Bacteria; phylum Chloroflexota; class Limnocylindria; order Limnocylindrales; family CSP1-4; genus SPCO01. Next base: position 122,628 of record CAVZME010000010.1, on the reverse strand, counting down.
CTGGCCGCGAACGGCAAGGATCCGATTCATCAGCCGGATGCCATCTTCGAAGTCGCCGCCCTCGACAGCGGTCATCGCCGCGATCAGGAGGTTCCCGAGGGCGTGCCCGCCCAGGCCGCGACCGTCGGTCCCCTCTCCCCCGTCGGGTCCGGGGAACCGGTACTGCAGGACCTCGCTCATCAACGGTTCCGCATCCGCGAGGGCGACGATGCAGTTGCGGATGTCGCCGACAGCCGGGATGCCGAGCTCCTCGCGCAGGACGCCGGACGAGCCACCGTCGTCGGCGACGGTCACGATCGCGGTCAGGTTGCTGGTGTGCTCCTTGAGTCCGCGCAGCAGGGTCGACAGACCCGTCCCGCCACCGATGGCCACGATGCGCGGCCCGCGGGCGAGGAACCGCTTCTGGTAGATGAGCTCGACCAACGGCTGGTCGGGATCGTTCGCGTGGAGTGGGCCGGTCAGGACGCGGACGGCCTGGTACGACCCGACGAGGACCAGCACCACCCCGACCGACGCCGCGACGAAGCCGCGCAGCGCGAACGGCAGGAACTGCAGGGTCAGGATGTCGATGAGCGTGCCGGCGATCCCGGTCGGCGACAGGTCGCGCGTGATCTGGCGCAGGAAATGGGCGAAGGCGATGGCGAGCAGCAGGAGGCCGGCGAAGACCAGGACGAGCCAGCGCTTGATACCGATGCCGGGGGTCAGCCAGCGCCGGAGGTTCATGTCCGGTCGAGCTCCCGATGGAAGACGGCGACCGGCCCGAAGTCCTGCTCGCGGAGCCAGGCCGCCACTTCCTCTGCCACGACGATCGAGCGGTGGAAGCCACCGGTGCAGCCGATGCCGATGGTCAACCGCGTCTTGCCCTCGGCGATGTAGGCCGGGATGGCGAACGTCAGGAACTCCTGGAGGAACTCGAGGAAACGGGTCGCGACCGGCTGCTGGAGGACGAACGAGCGGACCTCGTCGGTCAGTCCGGATAACGGCCGGAGGTCCGCGTCGTAGTAGGGGTTCTGCATGAAGCGGACGTCGAAGACGAGGTCGGCCTCGAGCGGTACACCGTGCTTGAAGCCGAAGCTGATGAGCTGGAACGCCAGCTGATCGGGTCGAACGTCGGTCGCGAGCTGGGCGAAGAGCCGTTCGCGCAACTGGCGAAGGGACAGGTCGGAGGTATCGAGGACCACATCCGAGTCCGCGCGGACCGGTTCGAGTTGTCGTCGCTCCTCGGCGATGGAGTTGGCGATGCCGCGTTCGTCGCCGAGCGGATGTCGGTGCCGCGTCTCGCTGAACCGCCTGATGAGGACGTCGTCACTCGCCTCGAGGAAGACGACCCGCGGCCGGATGCCGCGGCCCTCGAGCGCGCCGCGCATCGCCGCAAGGGCGAGCGTCGCGTCGCCCGCCCGGACGTCGAGGACGATGGCTACGCGCGCGAAACGCTGGCGGTCGGACGAGACGAGCTCGGCAAGGTCCGGCAACAGCTCACCGGGCAGGTTGTCGACGACGGTGTAGCCGAGATCCTCGAACAGCTTTGCGGCAGCGGTCTTGCCGCCCCCCGACAGCCCGCTGACGATGACGACGGCCGGTTCGGCGACCGCATCCGGCGTCAGCCTCGGGTCGGCCGCGTCGGTCACTTCCCGGTGCGCCGGATGTACAGGATCGTCAGTTCGTAGAGGAGGTACATCGTGCCGCCGAGGACGAACGGACTCACGAGGTCGCCGCCGGGGGTCACGACCGCCGCGAAGATCGCGATGCCGAGGATGACCATGCGACGCGAGGAGCGGAGGCGGTCCGAGGTGACGATCCCGACGGTGGACAGGCCGACCAGCAGGATCGGGAACTCCAGCACGAGGCCGAAGGCGAGGAACATCGTCGTCACGAAGTCGAAGTACTGGCCCGCCGCCGGGCGAGCGAGCAGGGTCGTGTCGTCGGTGAAGCTGAACAGGAACTGGATCGCGAACGGCAGGACGATGTAGGCGATGACGACGCCCAGAGCGAAGAAGAACAGCGCCATGGGGATCCACGGCCGGATGACCTTTCGCTCGTTCGGGGTCAGGCCCGGCGCGATGAACGCCCACAGCTGGTAGAGCAGGACCGGCATCGCGAGGATGATCCCGATGACCAGTGCGATCTTGACCTGGATGACGAATGCGTCACCGACGCCGAGGACCTGGAGAGGGACGCCGTTGAGTGGCGCCTGCAGGAAGATGCGCACCGTCGGCGCCGCGAGGAACCCGATGACCGACGCGAGGGCGACCGCGATGATCGCCCGAAAGAGGCGCTTGCGCAGCTCGCCGAGGTGGTCGACGAGCGACATGACCGACTCGTCGCCGGGCGCGGCGGCGGGCGGCGCAGGCGATTCGGGATCGGGTGCGGCGGGAAGCCCGGTGACACCCGGCTCGAGCAGGGCGTCAGCGTCGGCCATGGTCTGGTTGACGGCGCCCGACTAGCCCGTGACGCTGGAGGAGTCGGCCGTCGTTCCGACAGGAGCGGACTCGACGGGAGCGGCCGGTGCCGCCGGAGCGGCCTCAGCGACTGCGGCGGCGACGGCGCGGCCGGGGCGGCCGGGGCGGCCTGCGGGCGCGGGCGCGGGGGCGGGCGTCGCGGGCAGCGGCGACGTGTCCACGTTGACCGTCACGGCCTCCTGGACGTCCGATGACGCCTTGCGGAATTCCTTGATGCTCTTGCCGAGCGCGGCACCCACATCGGGGAGCTTGCCGGGGCCGAGGATGAGGAGCGCGATCACCAGGATGATGACCAGCTCGAGGGGTCCGGGGGTAGGCATGGTCGTCGTTGCTCCTGCAGGTGGGGCGGTCCGCGGAACGCCCCGATTGCGTGAGGGCCGCATGGCCCGTTCGGCGCGGTTTAGGGTAGCACAGGGAGTTTGGAAGCCCAGTCGCGGGCGGCCGCCGCGATGCGCTCGCCGGGATCGCGCGGACCGCCGTCGGTCGGCTCCCCGAGGGCCGCGTCGCTGATGCCGCGCGAGACATTGACGAGCAGTCCGCCACCCGCACCGGAGCTTGCCGGAGCTGAGGTCGCCGGTCCGTCCGCCAGGACCGGCGCGATCTCGCCGCCTTGGGCGCCGACCCCGGGTACGAGGAACCCCAGGCCCGGTGCGACGGCCCGGATGGTGCGCAGTTCCGCGGGCGCGGTCGCGCCGACGACCAGCCCGACCGTTCCGCCCGGACCCCATGCCGACGCGAGTCGAGCGACACGCAGGTGGAGCGGTTCGGCCGGGGCGCCAGTCGCCGGGTCGGCCTCCACGACCAGGTTCTGGAACATCCCCGCGTCAGGGTTCGACGTGCGGCAGAGCACGTAGGCGTAGCGATCCTGCCGTTCGAACAGCGGAGCGATCGCGTCGCCACCCGGATATGGGTTGACCGTCACCGCGTCGGCGCCGAGCCGGTCGAACAACGCCACAGCATGACGGGCGGCCGTCGTCCCGATATCGGCACGCTTGGCGTCGATCACGACCGGGATGTCCGTTGGGATCGCGGACCTGATCCGCTCCAACGCGGCGAGCCCATCAGACCCGAGCGCCTCGTAGAAGGCAAGGTTCGGTTTGATCGCCGCGGCGAATGGCCCGGCGGCATCGATGACGAGCCGGACGAACCGCTCGACGCCGCTCACGTCGGCCGGGAAGTCCGCCGGGAGCTTCGCCGGATCTGGATCGAGGCCGAGGCACAGGACGCTGCCGACCGCCGCCGTACGGGCGGCAAGCCGCTCGAGGTATGTCGTCACTGTGGAGCGGCTGACCCCGCGTCGCTGGCAGCTGCGCTCGGGACCGCGCTCGGAATCGCGCTCGGCGTCGGGAGTTCGTCGGCCGGGACGAACCAGCTCGGGCGCGATTCACCGTCGAGGCCGGAGACCTCGGTCAGGGCGATGACGTCCTTGACCGTCCAGTCCGGGGCCGCGCCATCGAGTCGGAGCAGCTTGAGGTCGACGATCTTGCCACGGATGTGGAGGAACGCGATCGCGTCGCCGGCCGGAGACCAGACCGGCGCCCACGATGCGCCATCGTTGGTCAGCCGCTGCAGTTCGCGTCCGTTGGCCGCATCGAGGATGACCAGGTCGTTGCCGAAGCTGCTCTGCTTGGTCGCCGCGACGAAACGACCGTCGGGCGAGAACGACGGCTCGAGGTAGCCCGGGCCGGTCAGCGCCGTCCCCTTCTTCCTCGCGACATCCCAGCGATAGATGACCGGTGCGCCCTTGGAGCCGTCGCGCCCGTTCCGGACGTAGAGGAGGACCTTGCCATCGGCTCGCCAGGTCGGGTCCTGGTGGCCGAGGGGTGGAGTTTCGACCAACTTCGGGACCGTCGACTTCTTCGTACCGAGGTTGTAGAACTGGAGGACGACGTCGCTCTGCGACGGGTTGGGACGGTCGGAGACCATCGCCAGCGTCTTGCCGTCTGGCGACAGGACCGGCTCGCGGATCCAGGCGTGCCACGTCCGCCCGTTGATCGAGACCTTCCCATTGATGACCTTCACCGGATCGGCGCCACCGTCCGCATTGACCCGCATGACGTTGGGGATCGTCATCTGGTACTCGCGCAGGATGTTGCCGGCCGGCCAGTGGCCGATGCCATCGATGGTTCGGATGAAGTAGACCGACTTGCCGTCAGGCGACCAGGACGGCATGGCGTCGTTGCCGCCGGTGGTCAGCTGCTTGGCGTCCTTCCCCGTCTGGACCCAGATGTTGCCGGCCTTCGCGTAGACGAAGGAGCCGGGGACCTTGTATTCCTCGACCGTGGGCGGCACGACCACGACGTTGGAAGGAGCCGGCGTTGCGTCGATGGGGGCGTCGCCGTTGGCGTCGTTGCCATTGCCGTTGGTGTTGCTCGTCGTATTGCCGATGAATGGGACGTTGTTGCCGAGGAGGCTGATCGTGATGAAGGCGATGATCAGCAGGCCCACGATCGACAGGACGGGCGCGACCCAACGGCCGGCCGATCCGAGTTCCGGCGTGCGAGCCCGGGTCACGATGCACTCCCGGCGAGCGCGGGTGCAAGGATGGCCTGTGCCGGCTGCATCGCCGCAGCATGAGCGCCCGCCGTGGCCACGTCACGGATATCGAGCTGGAGCGATTCGTAGCCACCGAAGGAGCGGCTCGTGAGGCGGGCGACGACATCGAGATGGTCGCCTTCGTGGACCGTCTCGGCGATATCCGAGCGCCCGAACGCGATCCCGTCGAGCACGTCGCGCTCGCGGCGGAGGGTCAGCTGGCTGTGGCCGCCGGTCGCGGCGCGGACACGGGTCACGGTCAGCCCGAGGACGGCGATGAGCGGGTCCGGGTTCCCGGGACCACACGGGGCGAGCGCCGCCAATTCACGGTGAAGCGCGTAGTCGACGTCGAGCGCCGGGAGGGCGACGTCCACGGCGAGCGGGAGCCGCGGGTCACGCGGGATGCGGTCGGCCGCGAGCGCCAGGAACCTGGCCCGGAACTCGTCCCAGCGCTCGGTCGCGATCTCGAAGCCGGCGGCCCCGGCGTGGCCACCGAAACGGATGAACAGGTCGCTGCAAGCCTCCAGCGTCGCGCCCAGGTCGAGCGTGCCGTCGCTCCGGCACGACGCACGGACGACGTCGCCGAGGTCGGCGCCGACGACCGCTGGGCGTCCGCGCTCCTCGGCCAGCCGTGCCGCCACCAGCCCGACGATGCCCACGGTCCACGGACCGCGGACGACCGTCGCGCCATCGGTCGGATCGTCGTCCGTCACCGCGACCCGGGCTTCGCCGACCGCGGCCTTCATGAGGTCGCGCCGGGTCAGGTTGGCCGCCTCGAGGGCGTCCGCGTGGGCCGCGGCCTCCTCTGCGTCGTCGGCCAGGAGCAGGCGGGCGGCCTCGAGGGCCTCCCCGACCCGGCCGGCCGCATTGAGTCGGGGGGCGATGGCGAATGCCACGGTCTCGAGATCGACCGCGGCCGGTGCGACGCGGGCTCGCTCGAGGAGAGCCGCGATCCCGGGGCGGGGAGCTCGTCGAAGCCGTTCGAGACCAAGCCGGGCGATCGAGCGATTCTCGCCGACGACGGGCGCCACGTCGGCGACGGAGCCGATCGTCGCCAGGTCGGTCAGGTCGAGCGCGGCGGCGACCCCGCCGGGTTCGTCCGCGAGCAGGAGCTGCGCCACCTTGAACGCGACGCCACTGCCGGCCAGTCGGGGATCCGGGTAGGTCGAGTCGGGCCGGTGCGGATTGACGATGGCGAGCGCCGCCGGCAGGACGGGTGGCACGCGATGGTGGTCGGTGATGATGACGTCGATCCCGCGCTCGTTCGCGACCGCCACCTCGGCGACGCTCGTCGTGCCGCAATCCACGGTCACGATGACGCTGACGTCTGCTGCGACGGCTGCCTCGATCGCGGCGAGCGACAGCCCGTGCCCCTCGTCGAGCCGGCTCGGGACATAGGGCACGACGGCCACGCCGAACCTGCGCAAGGCGATGGTCATGATCGCCAGGCCGGTCAGGCCGTCCGCATCGAAATCGCCGAACACGAGGACCCGCTCGGACCGATCGCGCGCGGCGCGCAGCCGGGCGAGGAGCCGGTCCGCATCGGGCAGGAGGTTCGGGTCGTGGAGGCCGTCGAGCGGATCCGCGAACCAGGCCGCGATGTCGCCGGCGGTCACCGCTCCCCGGCTGGCGAGGAGGCCGGTCATCCGTTCCGAGATGCCGAGCTCGACCGCGGTGGACGCTGCGGTCGGTGACACGACCACGGGGAGCGGGAAGGTCCAGCGGTAGCGGGGTTCGACCATGTCGTCAGGATGCCATCGAGGGCTGCACCATGGATCTACCGGCCGGGTGCGTGGCCCGCCTCAGGCCGCGGTGCGCCGGACCCGCGGGGCCCGCGTCGTGGTCAGTCGACCATGACGGCGGTCATCCCACAGATGCCAGTCCACGAGCAGCGGGCTCGCCACGAAGATCGAGGAGTAGGTCCCCGAGATGATCCCGATGAGCAGCGCCAGCACGAAGTCCTGGATCGCTGCCCCGCCGAACAGGAGGAGCGCCATCAGTGTCAGCACGACCGTCAGGCTGGTCATGATCGACCGGCCGAAGGTCTGCAGGATGGAGTGGTTGACGATGGCGTCGAACGGCTCGCCCGCGTGCCGTGCCTTGTTCTCGCGGATCCGGTCGAACACCACGATCGTGTCGTGGACGCTGAAGCCGATGACGGTCAGCATCGCCGTCACGAACAGCGCGTCGATCTCGACGTGGAAGAACGTCCCGAGGATGGCGAAGACCCCGACCACGACGATGACGTCGTGGAGCAGCGCGAGCAGCGCGGTGACCCCGAACTTGACGTCGCGGAACCGGTAGGTGATCCACAGAAGGATGCCCAGCGACCCGACGGCGATGAGGACGAGAGCCTGGGTGATGAGGTCGCTCGAGACGACGGCGCCGATCGTCGTCAGGCTGCGCTGCTCGGCGATCGGGCCGAGGTCGGCCTGAAGCGCGGTCGCCACCGCCCCGAGCGTGCCCTGGGTCGGGAGCTGCGTATTGCCCGTGACCGGTGGTGCTGATGGTGAGGCGCTCGGCGCGGGCGAGCCGCTGGGTGCCGGCGAGGCGCTGGGTGTCGCGCTTGCACTCGGGGCGGGCGATCCGCTCGGAGCGGCCGATCCGCTCGCGGCCGGCGAGCCGCTCGGGGTGACCGAGGGCGGCTCCGACGGGACCACCTCGAGGAAGTCGGCCGGCTTGACCGTCTTGATCTCGATGAAGCCGGAGCCCGTGGTGATCGCGGTCGCCTCGAGACCCTGCTTGGCGAACACGGCCTCGACCTGGTCCGGGGTGACGTTCGGGTCCTCGAAGCGGATCTCCCACTTCGTTCCGCCCGTGTAATCGATGGTGAACTGCAGGCCCGCGTCGGTGAACGGGGTCAACAGGATGAAGAAGAGACCCGGGATGGTGAAGAGGAGCGAGATGAGGTAGAACCAGCGCCGCTTCCCGATGACGTCAAACACGCGCGCGCGCCTCGCGTCGGCTGGTCGGTCGGACCGCCCCGAGGGCCGCGAACTCGTCGTCGCGGAGGCCGTACAGCGCCGGCTTCCTCGCCCACTCCTGGCGGACGACCCAGCGCAGGATGGTCCGGGTGACGACGATCGCGCTGAACATCGAGACGAGCACGCCGATGATCAGGACGAGCGCGAAGCCGCGGATGACCGACGAGCCGAAGGCGTACAGGATCGTGGCGGTGATGAGGCTCGACACGTTCGAGTCCAGGATGGAGTTCCAGGCCCGGTTGAAGCCGGCTTCGACGGCCGCGGGCAGCGACTTGCCGACACGCAGCTCCTCCTTCGTCCGTTCGAAGATGAGGATGTTGGCGTCGACCGCCATGCCCACCGAGAGCACGAAGCCCGCGATGCCGGCGAGGGTCAGCGTGACCGGCACCAGCCGGAAGATGGCGACCATGACGAGGGTGTAGTAGATGAGCGCGAAGCTCGCCACGCCACCCGGCAGGCGGTAGTAGATGAGCATGAAGGTGATGACCAGCGCGATCCCGATCAGGCCGGCGAGGACGGTCTGGACGAGGAACTGGGTGCCCAGCGTCGCGCTGATCTGCTCGCTCGAAAGCGCCGTGATCGGGAACGGCAGCGAACCGAACTTGAGGACCGTGACGAGGTCGGTCGCTTCCTTTGCCGAGAAGCCGCCGAGCCCGCCGCCCGTGATCTGGACGTTGCCGTTCGGGATGGAGTCGTTGATGACCGGCGCCGAGATCACCCGGTTGTCGAGCGAGATCGCGAAGTACTTGCCGATATTGTCGCGGGTGTAGTTGGCGAACAGCGTCTTGCCGGTGTCCTTCAGCACGAAGTTGACCGCGGGCCGCCCATTCTGGTCGGTGCCGACCGTGGCCGACGAGACCTGGTCGCCACTGAACAGCGGCGGATACGTCGCGGGGTCGAGCGTCTGCCCTTCCGTCACCTGGGTCGTCCCGAGGGGCACGAAGTCGAGGCGCCCGGTCGTGCCGACGAGCCGACGGACGGCTTCGGGGTCGGTGACGCCCGGCAGCTCGACGACCACGCGGTCGCTTCCCTGGGTCGTCACGACGGGCTCCGACACGCCGGTCGTGTTCACGCGGCGCTCCACGATGTCCTTGATGATCGCCATGTCGCCGGGGGTCGGCTGCTTGCCCTCGACCGGCACCGCCTTGTACTCGACCCGAAGGCCACCGGACAGGTCCAGACCGAGTTTCGTCTCGATCGTCCGCCAGGTGCCGTCGGCGCTACTCGAGTCGGGCACCGCGAGCCCAGGCCAGAAATCGATGGCCAGGGCGAGGATCCCGATGAGCAGGATGAGGATGGGGCCGGCTTTACGCATCGAGGCGGGATGTTACACGGAAGATGCTGTCACCGCGTCGATGGCGACTGGATCGGGTCGGCTGGTGCATGCGGGTGTGGGCCCCTCGGACATCAGGACCCTCGGTGGGCCGGTCGAGAGGACGATACGAGGCCCGCGTAGCGATGCGGTGCCGGGAACGATGAAGAACTCGCTACCGAGTCGCCGGTCAGGCCTCCAGGGTCGCCTTGATCTTCGCCGCCAGCGATGGCCCGATGCCAGGGACGGCCGCGATCTGCTCGACGGGCGCGTCGCGCACGCGCTTGATCGACCCGAAGACCTTCATCAGCTCGCGCTTCCGCTTGGGGCCGACCCCGGGCAGGTCATCGAACGCCGAGCGGACGCTCCGCTTCGCCCGCAGGTCACGGTGGTAGGTGATCGCGAACCGGTGCGCCTCGTCGCGCAGGCGTTGGACGAGGTAGAGGGCCGGTGATGTCGCGGGCAGGAGGATCGGCTCCGTCGGCAGCCGGGAGGAACAGCTCCTCGCGTTCCTTGGCGAGGCCGGCCAGCGGCAGGTCATGCAGACCGAGCTCGTCGAGGACCGCCTTTGCCGCGCTGACCTGGCCCTTGCCGCCATCGACGATGACGAGATCGGGCATCGCCCAGCGCCGTGCCTCCTCGACCCCCTCCTCGCCCATCCGGGCGGCGCGGAACCGGCGGCGGAGGACCTCCTGGTGGCTCGCGAAGTCGTTCGGGCCGCTGACGGTCCTGATCTTGAATCGGCGGTATTCGCCGGAACGGGGCTTGCCGTCTTCGAAGACGACCATGCTGCCGACCGACTCGCTGCCCTGGAAGTTGCTGATGTCGTAGCACTCGATCCGCAGCGGCGGACCCGGCAGGCCGAGGGCCTCGGCGAGCTCCTCCAGGGCGGCCAGGGTCTTGCCCTGATCGGCCAGCCAACGGGCCTGTTCCCGAGCGAGCGTCTCGGTGGCGTTGCGGGTCGCGAGTGCCAGGAGCTCGCGCTTCTCGCCGCGCTGCGGCACGCGCAGGTGGACGGGCCCGCCACGTCGCTCGGCGAGGAAGGCCTCGAGGACGAGGGTCTCGCCGACGACGGATGGCAGGTAGACCTCGCGCGGGATCGACCCGGCCCGGGTGTAGTACTGCTCGAGGAAGCTCGTCAGCACCTCGTCATCGGCCGCCTCACGGGCGGCCTCCAGCAGGAACACATCGCGCCCGATCAGTTTCCCGTCACGGATGACGAAGAGCTGGACGGCAGCCTGGTTGTCCTGGCGGGCGAGGCCCATGAGATCGAGTTCGGTCCGGGCGAAAGCGGCCATCTTCTGGCTCTCCATCGTCCGTTCGATCGCGCGGATCTTGTCGCGCAGGATGGCGGCGCGCTCGTAGTCGGTCCGCTCGGCCGCGGCGCCCATCTCGGTTCGGAGGGCCTTGACCAGCGTCTCCTGGCGACCCTCGAGGAAGAGCTCGACCTGCTCGATGTCCGCGCGGTAGGCGTCCTTGGTGATGGCCGTGATGCACGGACCCTGGCAGCGCTTGATGTGATAGAGGAGGCAGGGTCGCTGGAGCGCCCGGACGCCATCCTTGATGTCGATCGTGCAGGTGCGGAACGGGAAGAGCCGCCGGACGAGGTTCATCGACTCGTCGACGCTCGACGCGGAGGCGTACGGCCCGAAGTAGCGGCTGCCGTCGTTGATGAGCTTGCGCGTCCGTTCGACTCGCGGGAAGTCGTCGCCGAGGGTGACCTTGATGTACGGGTAGCTCTTGTCGTCCTTGAGCCGGACGTTGAACCGCGGCCGGTACCGCTTGATGAGATTGGCCTCGAGGAGGAGCGCCTCGGACACGGAGTCGGTCTGGGTGACCTCCACATCGGCGACGCGGTCGATGACGCTCCGGATCCGGTGGATCTCGCCGGCGGGCGTCTGCTTCTGCCAGTAGGAGCGGACGCGGCTGCGCAGGCTCTGCGCCTTGCCGACGTAGACGACGTCGCCGCGGGCGTCCTTCATCAGGTAGACGCCGGGCTTGTCGGGCAGCTTGGCGAGCGCGGAGGCGAGTTCGGGGGTCACCCCCCGATGCTAGGGCAAGTCCGCCGATCGGGCCCGGGCAGCTGACGAACGGCGCGTCCGCCAGATGAGGAACCCGAGCGCCCCGATGGCGCCGGCGAGCGCGATGAAGGGAACCGGGTCCAACTCGGAACCGGGATCGGGCAACGGACGGAGCGTCGAGCCGCCGACGGTCGCGGAGACCGCCGACGCGATGGGTACGACCGGCGGCGTCGTCACATTCCCGTTGTCGCCGAGCGCGGGCAAGCCTTCGTCCTGACCGCGCGGCGCGCCCTGCTGCTCGGGTTGGACGGGGACGCCGTCGATGCGCACGAGGCTCGTCACCTTGAAGCCGGACTCAGTCAACGCCTGGATGGCGTACGTCCCGACCGGGGTATCGACCGGCATCGCGGCCGCGAGCGTGAAGTGGCCTTGACCGTCAGTCGTGACGGGGCCGAGATCCGCTTGCCCGACGTCACCGACGAGGCTGACCCGCAATGCCTCGTCGAGGGCGAGGTCCTCGCCGCGGATCAGCACGACGCCACCGGGATTGACGGGGTTGGGCTCGAGGATCAGGCGCGGACCGCCTTCGTGGGCGACCGCGGGAGTCACTCCGAGCAGCACGACGACGGCCGCCGCGATTGCGGCGGCCGTCGGTGCTTCGTACGAGGTTCGCGAGGCGCCGGGACATGGGTCCCGCTACGGCAACACGACCGGGCAGGCCGGCGCGGTGCCGGGATCGCTGTCCGTGCAGACGATCCGTGGTCCAAGGACCGGATGGACGAGGTGGTCAGGGAGGGTCGCGATGTAGTCGGCCAGGTCCTGGTCGAGGGTGTCCTGGGTGGTCATCCGACTGCGGAAGTTCGGATAGCCGTCACCGCCGCTGGCGGTGAAGTCGTTCGAGGTCAGCGTGTACGTGTCACTTGCGAGGAACGAGATGGGGGCGCCCGTGCACGAGCCGTCGGCCGCCTGGCGCACCGCGCCGGTGACGCGGTTCCCGGTGCCCGGGATCACGAACGTGTCCGGGCCGAACGACGCGGGGGTCCCCTCGATGTCGTAGGTGAAGCAGAGTCCGGAAACCTCACCGAAACGGCCATTGCCGGATGGCGGTGATCGCGGACACGGCGGTTTCGAGGTAGGTCCTTGAGCTCGGCACCATTGATCGACAACGTCGCGGAGACGTTGCCGAATGGCAGGACGCCGAGGACCTGGCCGCGGGTGATCGCGTAGTTGCCGTCGCTGTCCGGGTTCGGATAGACGGCCGGCGGGCAGAAGTCCTGGGCGTTCGGATCGGAACCGCCCAACGGGCAGGTCAGGTCGGCGCGCAGGCCGCCGGAGTTGGTCAGCGCGAAATCGGTGTGGTACGCGTTTCGGATGGCGTCGGTGACGAGGTCGCCGATGAACGACTCGCAGTTGCGGCCGGTCGGATGACCGCAGGCGTCCGCCCGCGGGATGACCTTGTCCGACTTCCCGACCGATGTGTTGAAGATCGGGGCGAGCTGGGCGTTGAGGTCGTTGATCTTGGCCTGGATGGCCGCGATCAGGCGTGACCCCGATGTCCCACGGCTTGTGGAAGTCGGCCGTCTTGTAGACGACGCCTTCCTGGCCCACGCCGACGACGATGCGGATGCGCGTGAAGCGGAGGCCCTTGCTTCGGTTCTCGGTGACGAGGACGCCCTTCGCGGTCGTCGTCAGGGCCTGCTGGTCGGTGTGGTCGCCGACGACGACGTCGACGTTCGAGACGCCATTGGCGAGGTCGAGGAGCGGGCCCGTCGGGGCCGTGAGGGTCCCATCCGTCGCACCGAGGTGCCCGATGGCGACGACGGCATCTGGCCTTCTTGTCGACGTTGGCCGCCTCGGCATTGGTCGAGTCGAGCGAGTTCGCGACGTGGAACGGATCGAGCGCGCCGGGGCGGGTGAGCGACGGGATGTCGTCATTCGAGAAGCCGACGATGGACACCACCGACCCCGTCGGGGAACTTGAATGTCTGCGACTTCTTCCACTCGGCCGGCGTGTTGCCATTCGCGTCGACGATGTTCGACGACACGAACGGGTGGTCCGACAGCGGCACCAGCTGCTGGCGGAAGTAGTCGGCGCCGTAGTCGAAGTTGTGATTGCCGAGCGCCGTCGATGTCGATGCCCATCATGTTCATGATCTCGATCGTCGGCTTGTCGCCGAAGAAGTTCGAGATCGGCGGGGTCGCACCGATCGAGTCGCCGGCGGCCATCGTGATGACCGGCGCCCCCGCGCCACCGGACCGGACGGCCTCCGCCGTATACGTGTCGAACCACGACTTGAGGAACGCCGCACCGCCGATGTTGAAGGTGGGCTGGCCGTGCCGGCCGACGGTGTCGGCCGTGTCGGTCAGCGGGGTGAGCTGGCCGTGGTAGTCGCTGATGTCGAGGATCGTGACCTCGTGCAGCCTGTCGCTGTTCAGGAGGTCGTACAGGATCGCCCCGCGGGCGTTCATCGGGCCGGGGATGCCCATCAGCAGCGCCATCGTCGGCGCCATGTCGACCGCACGGAGGTCCTTGACGGCGTCCTTGTGCTGATCACGCCCGGGCCGGCCATCACGAACGTGCCGTGCATGTTGATGTTGTTGGCGAGATCGACCGTGTTCGGCAGGTAGCCGTGCTGGCCGAAGAAGTGCGAGAGCGCGATCACCTGCCGTTGCCGTGCCGCGCGTCCGCCTGGTACGGCGGACGGGTCACGACGACGACGTCGCCGCTGCGGTTCGGGATGGAGCGAGTCGGAGCCGTCGACGTTGCGGAGCTCCTCCTTGTTCATGATCTCGCAGGATCACCTGCTTGCCCGGGTTGGTCGGATCGGTGACGGCCGCGAACGCGGCCTTGACCGCGGCGCGGACCTCGGCATAGGTCGGCCACGTCGGGCTGGGCCGTGCTCCGGAGCCGGGCGGGGTTGATGTAGATCTGGATCGTCCCGCCGGCCCAGCAGGCCTTGGTGAGGTCCGTGTTCGTCTCGCTGACGGCGTCGGCGGCGTCGGCGTGTGCGACCCTGGCGCGGCAGTTCGACGCATTCGCGTTGCTGATGTGGAGCGACCGGTGCCCGGTTCGTCGAGGACGTCACGTCGCGGCGTTCAGGACGTCGTTGGCGTTGAGCGCGTACCACTGCGGCGCGAATCCGTGGTCGGATCCGGCGAAGGTCGTCGGGTTGCCGCCCATCAGGCGAGCGGGTGATCGCCGAGCTTCTCGTCGGCGTCCTGGTAGGCGCTGCGGATGTACTCCTCGCGGATCGCGACGCGATTCGCCTTGGGCGCGTCGCTGCAGACCACGTCGGAGAACTTCGGCGCCGCGTCGTAGCAGGGGTTCGGGTCGCCGTCGGCGTCGGTCGGGCTGACGAGCCCCATGAACTGGTGCGAGACCTCGTCGGTGAACGGATAGCCGACCATCGCGAGCTGGGTATCGGGCTGCAGTGTCCCGAGGATGTAGTTGATGACCTGGAGGCTGTAGGCCCGTTCGAGATCGCGACCCTGCTGGACGTACGTGTCCTCGTCGACCACGCCTGCTTCCTCGGGCGCGAAGTCGGCAGCCGCCCACGGCAGCAGGTTGTCGGCGATGTACTTCTCGAGGCGATCCTCGCCGGTCCCACCGGCCGGCAGGCTGCTGCAGACGGCACCGCACTTGGCGATGGCGCGAGCGAGGGACGTGTCATACAGCTTGAACTGGCTGGCGTCCGGAGCCAGCGAGATGAGCTTGATGTAGTGGCCGACCGTCTGGCCAGCCCGAGGCCCGAGCAGCCCGTTGGCGCCTGCGAGTCGGAGCCCTTCGAAGTCGCCGACGGCGAGGTCGAGTGCCGGGCTTGCACCGGTCTTGCCAGCTGGACTGACGATGGCGTGGTCATACGCAGCGCCTCCGCCAGTGACACTGTCGTAGAAGTAGACGTTGTACGTCCGGTTGAGATTGGTGCAGCCCACGGTCGGCGGGACGGGGGCGTTACATGAGCGCGTGGGCGTTCCCGGTCCGTCGTTTCCTGAGGCGGTCGTCGGATCAGCCAGGTCGTCTCCTTCGGTGGCGCGGCAGGGTCGCCGGTCGGCACAGCGGCCAGCCGACCGCCGGCACGACCGACGCCGCGATCTCATAGGTCACGCCGAAGAAATTCGACCCGGCGTGCTCGACCGGGTTGTCCTGCCCGACGAGGACGCCGCGGTTCGAGAAGAAGTTCGTGAAGTCCACGGTCGGACCGGCGATGTTCGCCGCGGCGCCCCCGACCCAGTCGATCTGGGCGACCTTCTTCCCGGCGCGTTCCGCGGCGTTGGCGATGGTGTCCGCCTGAAGCACGTTGGCGGCGGAGAACGATGTCGAGTTGTTGAAGCCGTCACCGCTCCGGAAGTAGGTGTTGTTGGTCGAGCCGTGGTCGGCGGGATATGCGCCTGTCGCCATCGTGAACCAGCCGACGCCTGTGTTGGGCGGGAAAGCCTGGAGCATCCCGTTGTCGCCCGTCACTCCCGCTTGCATCAGCTGCGCGTAAGTGGGCATCACGCCCTCGCTGGCGTATCGCTGCATCAGGTCAGGTCGCATCCCGTCGGACGCGAAGATCACAGCACGAGCTGCGCTCCCGACGGCACTCTTCGGGGCGGACGACGACGGTTTGGCGGCCTCGACTGGTGCCGCGAAGGCTGAGAACAGGAGCGCCACCATCGCCAGTAGGACGACCGGGTGGAAGCGGCGGGATGGACTGGACACTGGAGCCCTCCTCGTTCGCGCTGGATCGATCGCGCCGAGCGTTCCGCGGATCCGGGGCACCAGACCGGCAACGAACGCTCACGCGACTACCCTGGAGCGCACACGATACCGCCCCGACATCGACCTGTTAACACTGTCCCGGCACCTTCGTTCCTCTGGTCGGTGCCTTGACGCACCGGATAAGTGCCGGTCGAGGGCTGCTGTCCAGCATGCCGCGGATGGACCTCCACCCCGCAGTCGCCGAGCGGCTCGCACGGCTGGCACCAGACCAGCGAGCGGCCGCCACAGCGCCACCGGGTCCGGCGCTTGTGCATCGCGCCGGCCGGGATCGGCAAGACGACGACGCTCGTCGCGCGTGCCGCGTGGCTGATCGCGACGGGCACCCCGCCGGACGGCATCCGGGCGATCACGTTCAACAAGCGGGCCGCCGTCGAGATGACCGAGCGACTGGACGCGGCACTCGCTCCGCTCGGCGTCGCGCCCGGCGAGGTCCGGGTGCAGACGTTCCACGCGCTCGGGCGCGAGATCCTGCGTGACGCCTCGGTGGCCGTGGATCCGCTCGTCGATCGAGGAGAGATCCTGGCTGCCGTCGCGCCATGGGCCGACGCCGCCGATCTCGTCCGTCTCGACACGGTCATCTCGCGCCTGAAGGTCGAGCTCGGCGTGGACCCGTCGCGCGTCGCCGCCGATCCGGACGCCGGCCGGGTCGCACGCGCATTCGTCGACTACGAGGCCGCCGTCCGAGCGACTGGCGGTCTCGATTTCGACGATCTCATCGTGCGTGCGATCGAGCGCCTGGAGGCAGACCCGGTCCTCCTGGCTCGCTGGCGCGAGCGCTGCTCGGAACTCCTCGTGGATGAGGTCCAGGACGTCGATCGCGCACAGCTCCGGTTCGCGTTGCTGCTCGCTGCACCGGCCAACCGCATCTTCCTCGTCGGCGACGACGATCAGTCGATCTACGGTTGGCGGCTGGCCGACGTGCGACGGATCCTCGGTCTCGACGCCCTCCTGCCGGGCCTCCAGCGCGTCGATCTCGAGGTGAACTACCGCTGTCCACGAGCCGTGGTCGAGCGCGCCGTCCGGCTCGTCGAGCACAACGGCGAGCGCTTCGCGAAGACGATCCGTGCCGGGCCCGCAGCGAGCGGACGGTTGGTCCTCGCGCCGGATCCCTCCGATGAGACGGTCCGCCTTGAACGCGTCATCCGGACGTGGCCGGACGACGACTCGACGCGGGTGGTCCTGGCGCGCACGAACCGCGAGCTGCTCCCGGCGGTCGTGGTCGCGCTCCGCCTCGGGCTGCCGTTCCGCGCACCACGGATCGAGCTCCTGCTCGACTCGCCCGACATCGACGAGCTCCTCCAGGCGGGCGTGGATATTGCGCGGCCCGGCGAGCCGCTGCTCATCTTGCTCGGACGCGTGCGAGATGGCGCCGCCGACGATCCCGTGAAGGCGGGGCTTGCGACGGCGATGCTCGGTTGGGCCGGCACGTACCACGATCTCTCCGCCTTCGCCGACGCCATCCGCGAAATGCGGGCACGACTCGCCGAGCTGCATCGCGACGACGCGCCCCTCACGCTCGCGACCGCCCATGCGACGAAGGGCCTCGAATTCGACCACGTCGTCGTCGTCGGCATGGAGATCGGCCGCTTCCCGAGCGCGCGAGCGGTCAGCGAGTCCGAGGACCCGGTGCGGGCCTACGAAGAGGAGCGGCGGCTGGCGTATGTGGCGTGGACCCGGGCGCGGCGCTCACTGTCGCTCCTATACGACCCGGCGGTCCCCTCCCCGTTCCTGCTCGAGGCGTTCGATCCAGACGAGCTCGGGCTCAGCCCCGCGCCGGCTTGAGCTCGCGGACGAGCCGGTCGATCCCGGCGCGCCATCGCG
Organism: uncultured Chloroflexia bacterium; assembly: GCA_963776385.1. Classification (GTDB taxonomy): domain Bacteria; phylum Chloroflexota; class Limnocylindria; order Limnocylindrales; family CSP1-4; genus SPCO01. The sequence goes on along the minus strand of CAVZME010000010.1, from coordinate 104,734 downwards.
CCTCCTCACGGAGGCGTCGAGGCGGCCGAACTGGCGGCGGCCAGGACGGGCAGGGGGACCGAGTAGTGGTTGGCCACGCGGTCGTTGAGCGCACAATCGATCGGTACCGCGTCGCCGACCGGAGTCTCGCCGCTCCAGGGGCTGGGGCCGACCTCGCCTCGACTTCAAGGTCCCGTTCTATCTGCTCGCCGTCGTGGACCACGCCGATGCCTCGTGGCGGAACGCGTGCCGGGAAGACGCGCGGGACGCCGGCTTTCCGGACCTGACCGAGGACGCACGGCTGACCGGCGTCGAGGTCGGCGCGGATCGCCGGCCACTCATCGAGGGCCGTCACCCAGGAGCGGCCCCGCGACGGCAGCCCGCGAAAGGCGAGGTCAGCGTGACGTCGGCGTCGTCGTCTACGTTACGTCTACCGGGCACGGAAGCCCTTCTTGGCGGCGTCAGCGAGCTCCTGGGCAGCCTGTGCGATCTCCCCGTCGGCGACCTCCCGTATGCGCGTAGCCCCATGCCGGGACAGGCCGGTCACGCCGGCGCGCAGGCTCATGGCCGCTAGCATGCGGGCCACGAAGGGACCCCACGGCCCCACTGGCACCGGGCCGCCGCCACCGCCGATGGGGATGACGACCCCCGAGGCGTCGTTGACGACGCCGAACAGGACCATGACTCCCTCTCGCGGCAGGTTGACCTTTGGGATGGTGGACCCCGTGTGCCGATACGTCGCTATGGCGAGTCCACCCGACTTCGCAGGAGCGGTCAGCAGGTCGCCCACCGCGCTCGTACCTCCCGGCGACGTGACCCACTCATCGAAGCCCTCGCCCGTCGGGATGGAGCCGAAGGCCTGGATGGTTTCCGTGACCGCAGTGGGCACCACACCTTCGACATTCGCCGCAGCAGAGAGCGACGCGTCGGTCGTGACCGTGACGAAGTCGTCGTCGACGAAATCGCCGTGGAGCACCGAGTAGGCGTCGATCAGCACCGCCGTGCCACCATCGCCCGGGCCGCCCCCTGGGGGGAGGTAGTACCAGGCGATGATCATCAGCGGGCTGGCAGCGACCGTCTCAGTCAGGGCCTGCGAGGTCTGCGTTCGGCCCCCTGATCCATCGCTCAGGCTCCAGAAGGCGAAGCCTGGTTCGACCGTGCTACTGCCCTGCGGGGTGTATGGGAGGGTCGGCGGCGCGAACGGGGTGATGACGCCCCCGCTCGCCACGTCGACCTCGCTCGACGGGTATGGCTCGACCCACGGCTGCGGATTTCGGGGTCGGCGGTGGTGGCCGGCACCGAGGTAGATGCGGTAATGGATACTCACGTGCGGCATTGCCGTTCCCTCGACCTTTATGCAGATGATGGGATCAGATCTCGACCGCCTACGGGAAGATCTCCCCGGCGAACCAGGTGCTGGCGGAGACCCACTCGTTGCCGGACCCGCCCCAGCCCTGGTCGACGTAGAACCAGCGATCGTAGACCGTCACGTCCCAGCACCAGATGAAGCAATACCGAACGGTGCGTTCCTGGTAGGCGTAGCCGAATGCCATCGGGTAGTGGCTCAGCCACCCGGTGCCGATGACCGCCGGGGTCGCCCGGTACTTGATGCTGTCACGGGCCCGGTCGCGGATCCAGTCCTGCGACCAGCCGATACTGTTCCAGCCCGCCCGCAGGCTGGTGTACGACCGGCCGGGCAGGTAGCGCCAGGCGTCGGCCATGCTCCACGGCCAGGTCGCGCCCGATCCGAACATACAGAATGTCCCGACGTACCCGTTGATCTCTCGGACCACATTCTCCACGCCGCCGTCCTGGTAGACCGGCGCGAGCGCGTCGGCGCCGTAGCCGCCGTTCTGGCGGTACAAGCCATTGCGGGGCGCCCAATACGCGTTGCCGAGGCCGGCCTGGCGGTCGGCCCAGCCGAAGAGCATGGTCCAGGCCACGGGTCCGCAGCCCACGGCGCAACCGCCGTACTGGAATTGGTAGTAGTTGGGGACCGGGGACGGTGCCCACCAATAGGAATATGCCACGGCTACCGCCCTCCTTCGGTCGAGGTCGCTCGGCGATTCGACGGGGACTTGGACGAGACGACGAAGAAGCGAAGTCGTTCGCCGGTACCGTCCGGATAGCGGATGTCCACGAACAGGTCGAGTTCGCCGGTGATCTCGGCGGCCTCCGCCACCGCCAGGACGAGTGCCGGACTTCCGGCGTTCTCATCGAGCCTGGCGGCCACGTGCCGCGCTCCCTCACCGCTCAGTTCCACGACGGCTTCGCGATCGAGCAGCGCGACGCGTTGCGTCTCGCCGTCGCGGATACCCTCCCCGAACTCCTCGATGAGCGCCTCCACGTCCCAGGCGTGCGCCGCCTGACGGCGCAGGTCGTCGAGGAACGGCCCGAACGCGTCGGCGTAGCGCTCGCGGAACGACCCCCAGTCGTCGACCTCCAGAGGTTTCAGGTCCGGGATCCGATCTTCGGTCCCCTTGACCTGGTGCTCGACGCCCTCCGCCTGGTCGTCGGTCTTCCCCTCCTTGGTCGGCGTTGCCTCGAGCGTTGAGACCCCGACCGCGGACCGCTGCAGGTCGTGCGGCAGCCCGGCGACAAGGCCGGGCAACTGGCCGACCCGTCCGACGAGCGTGCCGTCCTTCGACTCGGCGACGTAGGCCAGCGCGTCGAGCCGGTAGATCCGTTCGATCTCGCCGCCCTTCTCCCCCGACGCCTGAAGCTGGGCGCTGACCGGTGGCCGCTCCAGGCTCCAGTGCGGGATCGGGAAGTCGTGGGGTCCGGCCGAGACGACGATGAACCCACGACCCGATGATCGCGACGGTCCCGCATGCTCCCTGAGGCTGACCTCAGTCCGCTTCGTGCGGCCGCCGGCCGTCTTGCGTTCGGTGGCGAGGAGTGCGGAAAACCCGGCCGCCGATGTCACGAGCCGGCTTGGCCCGGAACCCAACTCGACGCTGAACTCGTAATAGGCGACCTCGGCGAGATCGGGGCGATAGATCGGCCAGACGTCGTCGCCCAGCCGGGCGTTGGCCGCGTTCGGCGCCATCGGCGTCCCGCGGATGGACTCGAGGTGCTGCGCGGCCTTGCGCCGGATCGGCGCCGGGACCTTGGCAAGCTCGATCGACATGACGCCCCTCCTGGCTGGTCCGTGTCGAGCGGCGACCTGCCTCTCCCTCGAGGGTGACAGCTACGAGGGGGTGCCGAACTACGATGGGGCGCATCACGGTGGCTTGCCTCGATCAGCTTCGCCGTCCCCTTGGGCGTCCCGGTCCACGTGTCCGACGCGGCAGTCGTCGTCCCGACTATGCGCTCGAAGAAGGCACGGTCAAGTCCTGATCGCACCGGTACTTTGGAGCCCGGCCGCGGGGTCTGGCTCGAGACCTTACCTGTGCGAAACCGCGACGACGACCAATCGATCTATGGCTGGCGGCTCGCAACGGCCCACGCGACCAAGGGCCTGGAGTTCGATCACGTCGTCGTCATCGGGATGGAGGTCGGGCGCTTCCCCAGCGCCCGGGCCGTCAGCCAGGCAGAGGATCCAGCCCGTGCCTATCGAAGAGGAGCGTCGCCTGGGTTACGTCGCCTGGACCCGTGCCCGACGGTCACTGACGCTCCTCTACGACCCGACGGTCCCCTCCCCGTTCCTGCTGGAAGCCTTCAGCCCGGCGGAACTCGGCCTGGACCGTACGATGACCCGGTGAGCAGGTTGCCGTCGCTCGGCCGTCGCGGAGAAGGATGGGTCCTCATCCAGGGGATCCTCCTCCTCATCGTCATCGCAGCGGGAACCGTCGGGCCCGCCTGGACCGGCGGCCTGCGCATCATCACGTCCCTTCTCGGAGCGGCGACGATCGTGGCCGGCCTTGGCCTGGCCTTCCGCGGCGTGCGCGAACTGGGGTCGGCGCTCACGCCGCTGCCCCATCCGCGCGAGGACGCCGACCTGGTCGTGACCGGGGTCTACGCACTCGTCCGCCACCCGATCTATGGCGGCCTCATCCTCGCCGCGCTCGGCTGGGGTCTTCTCACCGCGTCGCCGGTCGCGCTCGGGTGGACACTCGTCCTCTGGGGTTTCTTCGAGCTGAAGTCGCGTCGCGAGGAGGTCTGGCTCGAGGCACGCTTCGCCGGATACGCCGACTACCGCGCCCGGACGCGGCGGCTCATCCCCTGGATCGGTTGAGGTCCCGGTTGAGCTCTCGGATGAGTCGATCGATCGAATCGAGGAATGGCTCCGTCACGTCGGCGGGTAGCGTGTCGCGGATCGAAATCCTTGACGCCATAGGCGGCCCGGCAACGGGTCGCCGTTGCCCGCAACGCGGCCGGCTCGTCGTCGCGGAGACGGTCCGGCAGTGGCTCGAGGTATACGACCCAGCGCTCTGATCCGACGGACCGGGCCGCGGCAAGCAGCCGATCGGCATGGCGGGCGGCCTCGAGCGCCGCCTCGTCGATGATCGGCCGCTCGTGGCGCAACGGTCGCCGGGTCGCCGACCCGGTCCGAGCGTCCGTCATCGGCGGTCAGTCATCTGCTGGCTTGATCTCGATGGCCTCGGCGCTCTCGGCGCCGGGATCCGGCGGTGCGAGCAGCAGCAACGGCAGCCGCTTGCGCTCGGAGCCGTTGACGAGGATGCGGAACGAGTAGTCGCCGGGCGCGGGGAACGTGAGGTTCCACAGGTCGATCGAGAACGTCAGCACGGCGTCCCGGGCGTCGCGCTGGCTGCGCGCGACGAGGCTGCCGGTCGCGCCGGCCACCTCTCCGCCATCGGGATCGAGCAGGACGAACCGGATCTCGTGCTCGCGGTCTGTCTCGGGCGCGGTGACCTGGAGGCCGATGACGAGGGCGAGGTGGGGATGGCGGAGCGGGAACCGGCGTCCACCGATCCGGGCCACGCCGCCACCGAGCACGTGGAACTTCTGGCCGGGGACGGTCTCGGCGGCATCGGCCAGGAATGCGAAGTCGATATCGGGCATGGGCCTATGCTAGGCCCTCAGCGAGCCTTCGAGGCGGCTGCCGCTCGCTTGCGCGACGGAACGAGCCGCACGACCTTGTCCTTCGAGTGACCGTTGCCACGGTTGCCGCGCCCGGCTTCGTCGGCGAAGGTGACATCAGACAGCGGGACGAGCGGCTCGCCGCGCAGGACCCGGGCGAGGTACTCGCCGGTCGCCGACCCCTTGGCGCCCGCGACCGTCTCCGGCGTCCCCTGGGCGATGATCCGGCCACCTCGGGCTCCACCCTCGGGGCCAAGGTCGATGATCCAGTCGGCCGTCTTGATGACATCCAGGTTGTGCTCGATGACCAGGACCGTGTTGCCGCTGTCGACGAGACGGTGGAGCACCTGGAGGAGCTTCTCGACGTCGGCGAAATGGAGACCGGTCGTCGGTTCGTCGAGGACATACAGCGTCCGCCCGGTCGCGCGACGGGACAGTTCCGTCGAGAGCTTGACCCGCTGCGCCTCGCCGCCGGAAAGCGTCGTCGCCGGCTGGCCGAGATGGACATAGCCAAGGCCGACATCGAACAGCGTCTGGAGCTTCGCGCGGACGTTCGGGACCGCAGCGAAGAACTCGAGCGCCTCGGCGATGGTCATCTCGAGGACATCGGCGATCGACCGGCCCTTGTAGTGGATCTCCAGCGCCTCGCGGTTGTAGCGCTTGCCGGCGCAGACTTCGCACGGGACGTAGACGTCGGGCAGGAACTGCATCTCGATCTTGAGGATGCCGTCGCCCTTGCAGTGCTCGCAGCGACCGCCTTTCACGTTGAAGCTGAAGCGGCCCGGGGTGTAGCCACGCAGGCGCGACTCCGGGACGCCCGCGAACAGCTCGCGGATGGGCGTGAACAAGCCGACGTACGTCGCTGGATTCGAGCGCGGCGTGCGCCCGATCGGGCTCTGGTCGATCTCGATGATCTTGTCGACCTCGTTGGCGCCTTCGAGCGCGTCGTGCGCCCCGACCGGCTCACGCGACCCGTTCAACTCGCGGGCGAGGGCGCGGTACAGCACCTCCGTGACCAACGTGCTCTTGCCGCTGCCCGACACGCCGGTGACCGCCACGAATGTCCCGAGCGGCACCGCCAGGTCCACGTCTCGCAGGTTGTGCTCGCGCGCGCCCCGGATCCGTAACGACTTGCCGTTCCCCTTCCGCCGCTTCGCGGGGATGGGCACGGCGCGTTCGCCGCGCAGGAAGGCGCCGGTGACCGATCGAGGCTCGGCCAGGACGGCCTCCAGTGGGCCGTTGGCGATGATCTCGCCGCCGTGCTCCCCTGCCCCAGGGCCGATGTCGACGACCCAGTCGGCGGTCCGGATGGTCTCCTCGTCGTGTTCGACGACGAGGACCGTGTTGCCCAGGTCGCGCAGGCGTGTGAGCGTCGCGATGAGCTTGGCGTTGTCCCGTTGGTGGAGCCCGATCGATGGCTCGTCCAGGATGTACAGGACGCCCATCAGCGTCGTGCCGATCTGGGTCGCGAGACGGATCCGCTGCGCCTCGCCGCCCGACAGGGTCACGCTCGTCCGGTCCAGCGTCAGGTAGTCGAGCCCGACGTCCACGAGGAACCCCAGCCGCGCCCCGATCTCCTTGAGGAGCTGGTGGGAGATCGTCCGCTCGCGCTCGTCAAGGGTCGCCTCGAGACCGCTCGACCACTGGAGCGCGTCGGTGATGGACATCGTCGAGACGTCCCAGACGTTCTTGTCACCGATCGTGACCGCGAGGATCTCAGGGCGGAGCCGGCGACCCTTGCAGGTCGGGCACGGGCGGGTGACCATGAACTTCTCGAGTTCGGTCTTGATGTAGTCCGAGTCGGTCTCGCGATACCGGCGCTCGAGGTTGGTGACGACGCCCTCGAAGGTCGCCTTGTAGGTGTTCTCGCCGCGCTCGGTGCGGTAGCGGACGATGACCTTCTCGTCCTTCTTGGCATGAAGGACGTAGTCGACCGCCTCGGCCGGCAGGTCGCGGACCGAAGCGGTGAAGTCCCAGCCATGAGACGCGCAGATCGCCTCGAGGATCTTGAGCCGCCACGATGCGTCCGTCGGCATGCGCGCCCATGGCACGAGCGCGCCGCTCGCGAGGCTCTTCGATCGGTCCGGGATGACGAGGTCTGGGTCGATCTCGAGCTTGGTCCCGAGCCCGGTGCATTCCGGGCAGGCACCGTGTGGCGAGTTGAACGAGAAGCTGCGTGGTTCGAGCTCGTCGGCGGTGTAGCCGTCGTAGGGACAGCTGAACTTCTCGCTGTAGCGCTGCTCCTCGAACGAGGGTGCTTCGTCGTCGCGTGGCGCGGGCGCGATGAGGACGACGCCCTCGCCGAGGCGCAGGGCTGTCTCGATCGAATCGGCCAGCCGGCTCGCGTCCGGATCCGCGATGACCTGACCGGTCTCGGGATCGATCGGCCGGCCGTCCGCACCGCGTTCCGCGCCATCGGGCGCTTCGGCATGGCGGACGATGTAGCGATCGACGACGACCTCGATCGAGTGGCGCTTGTACTTGTCGAGCTTGGGTGCGTCGGAGATGTCCAGCATCTCGCCATCGACTCGAACGCGAACGAAGCCCTGACGCCGGGCGCCATCGAGGATCCGGTCGCCTTCGGTCTTGCGGTCCTTGATGAGCGGCCCGAGGACGAGCAGGCGGGTCCCTTCGGGCAGCGCCAGGACCTGGTCGACGATCTGCTGGACCGATTGGCGCTCGATCGGATGGCCGTTTGGGCAGTGCGGCTTGCCGATGCGCGCGAACAGCAGCCTGAGGTGGTCGTAGATCTCGGTGACCGTGCCGACGGTCGACCTGGGGTTTCGTGAGGCGCCCTTCTGGTCGATCGAGATCGCCGGCGAGAGGCCGTCGATCTGGTCGACGTCCGGCTTCTCCATCTGGCCGAGGAACTGCCGGGCGTACGCGCTCAGGCTTTCGACGTAGCGGCGCTGGCCCTCGGCGTAGATCGTGTCGAAGGCGAGGCTCGACTTGCCACTCCCGGACAACCCCGTGATGACGACCAGCCGGTCGCGCGGGAACGCGACATCGACGTTCTTGAGGTTGTGTTCGCGCGCGCCGCGCACGACGAGTCGATCCTGGGGCACGACATCAGTGTACCGGATGACGCGCAAACAGAACGTGCGTTCTGCAGGCCCGCCCAGCTAGGGGTGGGCAAGCGTCTCTTTCCTGGAAGGGCGTCAAGCCAGCAGGGCAGCCGCGTTCGTGATCCCGCCGATCAGTCCGGCCGCGATCGCGAGGGCGAGCGGAAGGCCCCCGATGACCGACCAGGCGCCGCGACCGCCGCGCGACGAGGAAGCCACGCACAGTGCGCCGATCAGGATCACGAGGGTCAGCTTGGCGAACACCACGGCCGACATCCCGTATGCCCCGAACAAGTCGTTGACGATGGGATTCGCCTCGGCCGCCACGCCGTGCCGGGCCACCATCACGCTGAAGGTCGCCAGGTCGAAGGCCTGGGCCAGCAGCAGGGTGGCCAGACGCAGGAAATCGGCCGCAACCGGCCGACTGCGGGCCGGGGTGGCGCTCGGCGCCGGGACCTGGGGGGCGGTCGGAGCCGACGAGTCCGACATGCCCATGCCGATCAGGAGACGTCCACCGCTCACCCTGCAAATCTAGACCGAACCTCACCGCTCTACAGCAGCGGTCACCAGGATCCGTGGCGTCAGCGCACCACTTCATGTGCCGCGACTGGATCCAGCGACGTCCGGCGATGGTCCGCGCTACGACTGCTACCGCCTCCGGCCGGGTCGTTGTCCGGTTCGCTTGCGGATGTTCGGCGTCACCGTCCGATCCCATGTCGGCCGGTCGAGCCAGCGGGCCTGCCAGCCGTTGTCGTCCTCGTGCTCGTCGCGGATGCCGGGCAGCCAGTCGGCGATCGTGTTCTCGTCGATGGACGACTCACCCGGCACGCCGTCGAGGCTGTCGGACGGTTCGTCGTCGGCGGGGAGGACCTCGACACTCGTGACTTCCATCTGAGGGCCGGCCTCGACCGCGGCCGCCGCGCTCCGCCGGCCACGCGCTCGATCCGCGGCGCCGGCCAGGCCGCGCTCGCCCGGCGCCCGCTCGCCCGGCTCGCTCCGCGGCCCGCCCGACGGTGATCGAGGCGTCCTCCTGGAGCACCCGCAGCCGGATCTGCTGGATCTCGTCGCGCAGGGCCGCCGCCCGCTCGAATTCGAGCTGCTTGGCGGCGGCCTTCATCTCGGCCTCCATCCGGGCCACGACCGCCTCCACCTTCCGCCGATCCGCATCGGTGAACTCGCCACCCTTCTCGGAGGCGTAGACGACGGTCGACTCGGCGACGGCGCGGAGACGCTCGTTGAGGTCGCGGATGCCCTTGACGATCGTCGTCGGTTCGATGCCGCGCTCGAGGTTGTAGGCCTCCTGGTAGCTCCGTCGACGATCGGTCTCGTCGATGGCGACGCGCATCGATTCGGTCACGGTGTCGGCGTACATGATCACTTCGCCGGCCGTGTTGCGAGCAGCCCGGCCGATCATCTGGATGAGCGACCAGGCCGAGCGCAGGAACCCCTCCTTGTCGGCGTCCAGGATCGCGACGAGGGTCACCTCGGGCAGGTCGATCCCTTCGCGCAGCAGGTTGATCCCGACCAGGACGTCGAACACCCCGAGCCGCAGGTCGCGCAGGATCGCGACGCGTTCGAGGGTGTCGACCTCGCTGTGGAGGTACTGGACCTTGACCCCGAGCTCCTTGAGGTAGTCGGTCAGGTCCTCGGCCATCTTCTTGGTCAGCGTCGTGACCAGCGCCCGCTCGCCACGCTCGACGCGACCACGGATCTCCTCGAGCAGATCGTCGATCTGGCTCTCGGTCGGCCGGACGCTGATCTGCGGGTCGACGACGCCGGTCGGGCGGATGAGCTGCTGCACGTTGCGCTGGCTGCGCTCGAGCTCGTACGGCCCGGGTGTCGCGCTCATGTAGATGGCCTGGTGGACGGTGTCCTGGAACTCCTCGAACGTCAGCGGCCGGTTGTCGAGCGCGGACGGCAGGCGGAAGCCGAAGTCGACCAGGATCTCCTTGCGGGTCCGGTCGTTCTTGTACATCCCGACGACCTGGGGGATGGTCATGTGAGACTCGTCGACGACGAGGAGCCAGTCCGGTGGGAAGTAATCGAGCAACGTCCACGGCCGGCTGCCGGGCTCGCGGCGCGACAGGTGGCGCGAGTAGTTCTCGATGCCGGTGCAATAGCCGAGCTCGCGCATCATCTCGAGGTCGAAGGTCGTCCGCTGACGGAGCCGCGCACCCTCGAGCGCCCGACCCTCCGCCTCGAGGCCCGTGACGCGCTCCTCCATCTCCGCCTCGATGTCGACGATCGCTTCCTTGAGCTTGTCCTGCGGCGTGACGTAGTGCGTCGCCGGGTAGACGTTGGTCTCCTTCCGCTCGGCGAGGAGCTCCCCGGTCAGCGGATCGAGTTCGGTGATCCGCTCGACCACGTCGCCGAAGAACTCGACCCGGATGAGGGTCTCCTCCGATGCGGGCTGGAGTTCGAGGGTGTCGCCGCGGACACGGAACCGGGCGCGGCTCATCGCCTGGTCATTGCGCTGGTACTGCAGGTCGACCAGGTGGCGCAGGACGGCGTCGCGCCGGTACTGCCCGCCGACCCGCAGCTTGAGCACCGTCGCTCCGTAGTCGACCGGGGCGCCGAGACCGTAGATGCACGACACCGAGGCGACGATGATCACGTCCCGCCGCTCGAACAGGGCGTGCGTCGCGGCGTGCCGAAGCCGGTCGATCTCGTCGTTGCGCGACGAGTCCTTCTCGATGTATGTGTCGCTCCGGGGCAGGTATGCCTCGGGCTGGTAGTAGTCGAAGTAGCTGACGAAGTACTCGACCGCGTTCTCCGGGAAGAACTCGCGGAACTCCGCGTACAGCTGGGCCGCCAGCGTCTTGTTGTGGGCAAGGACGAGGGTCGGCTTGTTGTGGGCGGCGATCACGTGCGACAGGGAGAACGTCTTGCCGCTGCCGGTGACCCCGAGGAGGACCTGGTCCTTCAGGCCCTTGGCGAGCCCATCCGACAGCGACTCGATCGCCTTGGGCTGGTCGCCGGTGGGTTCGAACGGGGCGACGAGCTTGAAGTCCGGCATGTCCCGAAGTCTACCAGCCGCCGCACGAACAGAACGGGCGTTCTGTCCGGCGACGGCCGGCAGATGCGGGGCGCGCGCTCGACTAGGTATCGTCGGAGGAGACCCCGATGACATGACCCTGGGGATCGGCGAAGAGTCCGAAGGTGACACCGGGCACCTGCTGTGCCGGCTGGACGATCCGCCCGCCGAGGGCGACCGCCCGGTCGAGCGTGGCCTGGACGTCGGCGACGCCGGCGAACACGGTCACCAGCGGTTCACCACCCTGGGTCGGGCTGATGCCACCCGGGATCGTCCCCTCCTTCGTGCCGCTGTCGACGTACGTGTAGCCGGGGAACCCGCCGGGCGGGTAGGACCACCCGAACAGCTCGCCGTAGAAGGCGCGGCTGGCATCCGGGTCCGCGGATCGGATCTCGAAGTGGACGATGGGGTTGCCCATGGCTCTCTCCTTCGTGCTGCCCAGGTGGGCTCATGGACACGACGAACGCCCTGCCGCCGAATTGACACCCGTCAGGCGTCGAAGGCCTCGACGACAGATCCTCCACGAGGTGACGCGTGGCATCGGGGGTGTCCGCTCGTGTCGACGGTCTGGTCGCACTGTCCGCTCCGCCACGGTTGCGGCGGACGTTGACGTACCGAAGGGTCGAGCCGTGAAGCTCGACCCCTCGTCGTCGCTCGCTGGCCGTGGTCAGGTCATTGACTGAGGATGGCGACGATCGTTCCGGTCCCGAAGACAGGGCCGGTCTCCACGAGGACGATCCGAACGATATCGCCCGTGATCACCTCGCCGTCCTTCGTGGCCGAGCTCGTGACGATCACCGCCATGAAGGCCGGCACCCTCTTCGGGGGATTCGGACTGACACCCGGACCGGTCGTCCACGTCCCGCCGACTTGCGGCGTAGACGGGTCGAGGCTGGCGGCGAACCCCTTGAAGCTCGCCAGAGCCGGATCGCCAGCCAGATCGTTCTTCGTCGCCCACTGCGGGCTGAACCAGGTGACGGTCGCGCCGAGGTCGGCTCCATGGTCACTGATGACGAACGCGCCGCGCTCGAGGAACGGGATGAACGTGTTGGTGATGCTGCAGCTGACCGTCTCGCCGGCGGCGAGGACGAGGCTGCTGCCGGTCAGGCTGCCGCCGCCGGTGCAGCCCCAGGCGCCGGCGCTGTAGCCGGTCGGGCCACCGCTCTCGGCCAGGCTGTACGCCCCGGCGTCGACCGCGGCACCGGTGATGGCCGGGTCACCGGAGTGGCCCGAGATCGGCGTCGGCCCGCTGGCCGACAGGGTCCAGGCGCTCGGCAGGGCGGTCCCGCCGCTGACCTGCTTGGTCAGGGTCAGGTGGGCCGCGGCGGGCGGGATGAACGTGTTGGTGATGCTGCAGCTGACCGTCTCGCCGGCGGCGAGGACGAGGCTGCTGCCGGTCAGGCTGCCGCCGCCGGTGCAGCCCCAGGCGCCGGCGCTGTAGCCGGTCGGGCCACCGCTCTCGGCCAGGGTGTAGACCCCGGCGTCGACCGCGGCACCGGTGATGGCCGGGTCACCGGAGTGGCCCGAGATCGGCGTCGGCCCGGTCGCCGACAGGGTCCACTCGGTCGGCAGGGCGGTCCCGCCGCTGACCTGCTTGGTCAGGGTCAGGCTGGCCGCGGCGGGCGGGATGAACGTGTTGGTGATGCTGCAGCTGACCGTCTCGCCGGCGGCGAGGACGAGGCTGCTGCCGGTCAGGCTGCCGCCGCCGGTGCAGCCCCAGGCGCCGGCGCTGTAGCCGGTCGGGCCACCGCTCTCGGCCAGGGTGTAGACCCCGGCGTCGACCGCGGCACCGGTGATGGCCGGGTCACCGGAGTGGCCCGAGATCGGCGTCGGCCCGCTCGCCGACAGGGTCCAATCGGTCGGCAGGGCGGTCCCGCCGCTGACCTGCTTGGTCAGGGTCAGGCTGGCCGCGGCGGGCGGGATGAACGTGTTGGTGATGCTGCAGCTGACCGTCTCGCCGGCGGCGAGGACGAGGCTGCTGCCGGTCAGGCTGCCGCCGCCGGTGCAGCCCCAGGCGCCGGCGCTGTAGCCGGTCGGGCCACCGCTCTCGGCCAGGGTGTAGACCCCGGCGTCGACCGCGGCACCGGTGATGGCCGGGTCACCGGAGTGGCCCGAGATCGGCGTCGGCCCGGTCGCCGACAGGGTCCAATCGGTCGGCAGGGCGGTCCCGCCGCTGACCTGCTTGGTCAGGGTCAGGCTGGCCGCGGCGGGCGGGATGAACGTGTTGGTGATGCTGCAGCTGACCGTCTCGCCGGCGGCGAGGACGAGGCTGCTGCCGGTCAGGCTGCCGCCGCCGGTGCAGCCCCAGGCGCCGGCGCTGTAGCCGGTCGGGCCACCGCTCTCGGCCAGGGTGTAGACCCCGGCGTCGACCGCGGCACCGGTGATGGCCGGGTCACCGGAGTGGCCCGAGATCGGCGTCGGCCCGGTCGCCGACAGGGTCCAATCGGTCGGCAGGGCGGTCCCGCCGCTGACCTGCTTGGTCAGGGTCAGGCTGGCCGCGGCGGGCGGGATGAACGTGTTGGTGATGCTGCAGCTGACCGTCTCGCCGGCGGCGAGGACGAGGCTGCTGCCGGTCAGGCTGCCGCCGCCGGTGCAGCCCCAGGCGCCGGCGCTGTAGCCGGTCGGGCCACCGCTCTCGGCCAGGGTGTAGACCCCGGCGTCGACCGCGGCACCGGTGATGGCCGGGTCACCGGAGTGGCCCGAGATCGGCGTCGGCCCGGTCGCCGACAGGGTCCAAGCGGTCGGCAGGGCGGTCCCGCCGCTGACCTGCTTGGTCAGGGTCAGGCGGGCCGCGGCGGGCGGGATGACGGTCACTGGAGCGGTCTGCCCCGACCCGAGGACGACGATCGGGCTCTCCCCGGTCGCGCCCGGCCTGGTTCGTATACGTCCCAGGCGTGGACGACACAGTCACGCTGAAGGTCAGTGCGAGAGTGCCCGATGCCGGCACGCTGAACGATCCATTCCATGTCAGGACCTGACCGACGACGACCGGATTCGAGGTGGTGGCCCCGGTCGTGGTGCCGGCCGTGTAGGTGAACCCGGCGGGTAGCGTGTCGGTGATCGACGTCAACGACGTCGCGCTCGTGTTCGGGTTCGTGATCGTGATCGTGTAGCTATCGCTCGCGCCAGCGGTCACCGATGGCTGGGCAGCCGTCTTTGTCGTGGTCAAGGGCACGATCCCGAGCGGTGAGAAGACGGTGAGGTGCGATCGCGTGGCTGAACCACCAGCCGGGATGCTCACGTTCCAGCTGAGACCGGCACCGTTATCGATGTAGTTGGCACACTGGTCGCAGCTGTTGGCGAAGGCGGTCTGCGATCCGATCTTCGCCCAGACCGTGTTGAAGCCGGACTCGAAGTACGAGCTACCGCCGGACAGTGGATACCACTGCTCGATCCTAGTGCCGGGGACGGTGCCGCCGCCGTTGTCGACTCCGGCGACGCAACTCACGGCGCCGCTCGTTGTATCTGCAGCGCCAAACCCCTGATCGGAGTTCTGCAGGAAGCAGTCGCCGGCTCGGTACAGGATGGCAGCCTGAGAGCTTCCGCCACTATCTGCGATCGCGACGTCGGTGCGGTATGTCTCCTGGCCGACGATGTAACTATCGGTCTCGGTGATCCGCAATCCAGTCGTGCCGAGGTCAACGACGGTGACGATCCTGAATGGATCACCACTCGTGCCAGCTCCCAGCACTGCCGACTGACTGACCGGCGTGAACGGGGTGCGTGGCGAGGCCGACCCACCAGCGGGGATGCTAGCTGGGCCATACAAAGTACCGCTGACCGCGACCAGCGTGCCACAAGCGGTGTCGCCGAAGAACTCACCGTCGGTATCACCCGTGTGGTTGACCGCACAGTTGAGATCATTCGAGATCTCGACCTTGGTGAGCGGGCCGGCCGACACGATCTGGTTCGACGCAGGCGAGGTGACTGTGATGCTGAACGTCGCGACATTCGAGTCGCTGGTCCCGTCGTTCGCCTTCCAGGTGAAGCTGTCAGGGCCCGTGTAGGCGCCGGTCGGGATGTACGTGCAGGAGCCCGACGAGCAGTCATCGATAGTCCCGTGAGTCGGTCCAACGACGGTCATGAAGGTGAGCGCGTCGGACTCCGGGTCGATTGCGTCGAGGAAGATTGCCAGGGGGGTCGACGCGGCGGTCGTGTCGCTCTGGTCGGTCGCGACTGGCGGAGATCCGCTGGCCAGAACAGGGCCCACCAACCCGAGTGTCATCGACACCAGGACCAGTCCGACCGACATCGCACGACGCGACATTCCCCTGGGATTCCGAATCGCTTGGGCGCGCAGTCTCATGGTGGACCTCCGGCGGGCAAACCGAGCCCCTATGAGACGGGTGGTCACGCCAAGGTCTCCGCGCCGCTGGGACCGGCCGGTTTCGGGGACTACGCGCGATCGCCTCCGTCGGACCTCCCATGGTGCGTGCGGGAACCACGCGGGTCAATGTCCTTTCGCAGACATGATGGTGCGCCGGAGCACCGGAGATGAGCGGTGTCGCGGCGAAGTCAGGCCGGGCTTGTCTTCTCGGGCGCGGACGACACGGCGTCGAAGGCGCCCTCGACCAGGACTCGCGTCGACGCCGGGTCGCCCGACGCATCCACGGTCCGAGTGACGGCCGAACCCACCCGCCCCCTGAAGCCGGCCTGCGCCTCGATCCGTTGCCCGGCTTCCTCCGCCGACGAGCCGCGACGGACGAGGCGTGCGAGCTGGACCGACGGCTCGCAGGCCACCAGCCAGACCTCGTCGCAGAATGAGGCGAGCCCGCCTTCGACCAGCCTGATCGCCTCGATGATGACAGCGACAGCACCGTCGGCCTCTGCCGCCGCGATGGCGGCGAGGATCCGCGGCCGGACCGCGGGGTGCGTGATGGCTTCCAGGTCGCGCAGCGCGGCCGGATCCGCGAAGACGATGCGTCCGAGCGCCGCCCGATCCAGCGTTCCGTCCTGCCGCCGTATGCCCTGCCCGAACCGCGCGATGATCGCGTCGAGCGCAGGTTCGCCAGGTTCGACGACCTCGCGCGCGACCTGGTCCGCGTCGATGACGACGACCCCCGGCCGCTCGCCGAGCCAGCCGGCCACCGTCGACTTTCCACAGCCGATCGGACCCGTCAGCCCGATCCGGACCGTCACGGCCGCCGATCCTCCAACTCCAGCCACGTATCCTCGGCAGCCGCCAGCGCCACATCGATATCGGCCAGCTCGCTCGTCACCCGCCGCAACTCCACGAAATTCCCCTGCACGGCCGGATCCGCCATCGCCAACTCAAGGTGATTCTTCCGCAACCCCAACCGCGTCAACTCCCCCTCAGCAGCAGCCTTCTGCCGCCGATACGCCTCCTTCGACAGCTTGTCCTTCTTCCTTCCCTTCCCTGCCTGTGGTGGTGGGGTCGATGCCACGGCCGCCGCGCCGGGGGTGGGCGCGCGACGGCCGCGACCGTTAGGCGCAGCGCCGTAGGGAGTGGTCGGCGCGTGACCGGCGCCGGTGCGACTCCCCATGTGCAACCGATTCGCCTCAACCTCCAACGCCCCCCCGATCGTCCACCCATTCGCGACTGCCGCGCGCCACTCCCGATACCCGCCCTCGAACGCGACCGCCGACCCATCACCCACGACCCACAACCTCTCGCACACCGTCTCGAGCAACCGCCGATCGTGCGAGACCACCAGCAACGTCGCGGGCGACTCCGCCATGAATGCCTCGATGGCCTCCCGGGCCGGGATGTCCAGGTGGTTCGTCGGTTCGTCGAGCAGAAGCAGGTTCGACGCCTGGATGCCGAGCAGTGCCAGCTCCAGCCGCGACCGCTCGCCGCCGGACAGCATCCGTACCTCCTTGAACGCGTCGTCGCCGCGGAACAGGAACCGCGCGAGGTACCCGCGAGCCTCGCCCGCCGTGACAGGCGCGGCCTCGAGGAGCGCGTCGAGCACGGTCGCGCCCGCGATCCCGGCGCTCCGGAGCTGCGCCAGGTAGCCGATCTGGACGGCGTTCCCGAATGTCACCGCGCCGTCGAGTGGCGGCAGGTCGCCGGCGATCGTCCGGAGAAGCGTCGTCTTGCCGGCACCATTCGGGCCGACGATCCCGATCCGATCACCACGCTGGGCAGCGAGGAAGGGCAACCTCGCCACGAGCTTCGGCTCGGTCGCGACGGTCCCATCGGGCGCCAGAGCCCCACGGCCGGGCAGATAGCCGACCGCGAGGTCCTCCGCGCGAACGACGATCTCACCGCTCCGCGACGGCCCGGCACCCCCGAGCAGGGCCGCGGTCGGGATGGCCATCTTCTTGGTCGACTTCGGGGCATCGCGCCGGTCAGCCTCGAGGCGTTCGAGTCGCGCCTCGTGCTCGTGCATCTTGCTGAACTTGCGATGGCTCCGATAGCGCTGGACGAGCTCCTTCTCGCGAGCGATCTGGTCGGCCTGCGTCTCGACGTCCTTCACCGTTCGCAGGTCGCGCTCGGTGCGCTGGCGGTGATAGGCGCTGTAGTCGCCCCGGAACGTGGTCAGGCGCCGGTCCCGCAACTCCCAGATCCGGTTCACGGTCGCATCGAGGAACGCCCGGTCATGGGAAGCGACGAGCAGGGAGCCGTTGCGACGCCGGAGGTGTTCCTCGAGCCATTCGAGCGCGTCGAGGTCGAGATGGTTCGTCGGTTCGTCGAGCAACAGAAGGTCGGGATCTGCGATGACCAGGCGTGCCAATGACGCCCGCGTCTGCTCGCCGCCCGACAGGGCTGCCGGCGGCTTGGCCCACTCGTCTCGGCTGAATCCCAGCCCGGTCAAGGCACTCTCGACGCGCTGGTCGAGCGTGTAGCCGCCGAGGATCTCGTACTGGTGCATGAGTTCGGCGTAGGCGTGGTCGGTGACCGCGCCCGAACGTTCCATGGCGGCGAGTCGTTCGGCCATCCGGTCGAGGTGGGCAGCGCCTGTCCGGACGGCGGTCCGGAGATCCGGCGAGGCCATGAACGCCTCGTCGAAGTGCGCTTCCTGGGCGAGCAGGCCGAGCGTCAGGGCGCGCTTGCGGTGGACCTCACCGCGATCGGGTTCGTCGCGGCCCGCGGCCAGCCGCAGGAGCGTCGTCTTGCCCGCTCCATTCGGTCCGACGAGCCCGATCCTGTCGCCGAGGGCGATGGCAGCATCGATCGAATTGAGGATGACGAACGTGCCGATCTCG
This sequence comes from uncultured Chloroflexia bacterium, assembly GCA_963776385.1. Lineage (GTDB taxonomy): Bacteria > Chloroflexota > Limnocylindria > Limnocylindrales > CSP1-4 > SPCO01. The sequence goes on along the minus strand of CAVZME010000010.1, from coordinate 86,506 downwards.
CGGGTGACGCCCGTGAGCCGGAGGATGCTCACGGACCGGGCTCCGCTGCGACGGAAGCTCGGGCGGCCGCCCTGCGCGTCGCCGCCGCCCGTTTGGTCCGCTCGGTCCGCGCGTGCGCCGTGGCCCTGGCGGCCTCGTCGGGGGTCAACCCGAGCGTTCCGTCGCCAGCCAGCTCCGTCCAGCGACGGCCGGGCCGGCGCCGGCCGCCGGTCATCGTCCGCAGGATCGCCGCCGCTCCCTTCCGGTCCGCCGCTCCCAAGCGTTGACACCACGAGCAGAAGTGCGTCGAACGGGCGCCGATCACGATCCGTTTGATCGGTCGCCCACAGCGCGGACAGGGCTCGCCGGTCCGCTGATAGACCTGCAGGTGCTCCTGCATCGAGCCGTCGCCATCGGGTGCCGTGTAGTCGTCGATCGAGCTGCCACGTCGCTCGACGGCCTCTCCGAGGATCCGCCGAACCTCCGTGTACAGATGGCGCTCGTCGGCTGGTCGCAAGGTCCCCGCGGTCCGGAGCGGATGGAGGCGCGCCGCCCACAACGCCTCGTCCGCGTAGATGTTGCCGACGCCGGCGAGGAACGACTGATCGAGCAGGAGTGGCTTGAGCCGGCCCTTCCGCCGCCGCAGCGCCCGACGAAAGGCACGCACATCGAAGGCCGGATCCAGCGGTTCCGGGCCGAATGCCGCGAAGACGGCCGAGCCGCCCGCCTCGGTGACGAGGTCGCCGGTCACGGGGTCCCGCCCGTACAGCCCGATCCGCCCGAACTTGCGGATGTCGCGGAACCGGACCTCTCGGCCGTCCGCGAGCTCGAGGACCAGCCGGACGTACGGATCCCCGGGCGTCTCGGCCGGGACGACGAAGAGCTGACCAGTCATCTTGAGGTGGATGGTCAGGGCGGCGTCGCCGGACAGCTCGACGACGACCAGCTTGGCGCGCCGACCGACACCCTCCACGCGCCGCCCCGCGACGGCGGCATCGAAGGCCTCGGGCGTGTGGGTGTGCAGCGTCCGCGCCCACGTGCAGCGGGCGCCGGTGATCGTCGCGCCGAGGATGCGTGGCCGCAGGTCGCGCGCGACCGTCTCGACCTCGGGAAGTTCGGGCATCGCCGCAGCCTAGCCGAGCGTCGGGGCGACCGTCGTCTCGAGGTCCGGGGCCTCGTCCGCCTCGGCCGCGATCGCGTCCGCGCGTGTCAGCGGCGTCATCGATTCCCAATCGTCGCCGACCTTGATGTCGACGGTCAGGGGCACATCGAGGGGCAAGGCGCTTTCCATCGTCTCGCGCAGGAGGGGCACGAGCCGGTCGACCTCGTCGCGCGGGACCTCGAGCAGCAGTTCGTCGTGGACCTGGAGGAGTGGCCGCGCTCGGAAACCGCCGGCCGCCAGCCGCTCGTCCAGCCGGATCATCGCGATCTTGACGATGTCCGCAGCCGTCCCCTGGATGGGCATGTTGATGGCCATCCGCTCACCGGCGGCGCGCAGTGTGGGATTGCGTGCCGCGAGCTCCGGGATCTGGCGTTTCCGCCCGAGCAGCGTCGTGACGTAGCCCTGGGTCCTCGCCTGCTCCTTGATCGCCAGCATGTAGTAGCTGATCCCGGAATAGGTGGCGAAGTAGGTGTTGATGAACGCCTGGGCCTCGGCGCGCGGGATGTTCGCCCGCTCCGACAACCCGAAGTCGGACAGCCCGTAGGCGATCCCGAAGTTGACCATCTTGGCCATCGACCGCTCGCCGAGGGTCACGTCCGCCGGGTCCTTGTGGAGGACGAGCGCCGCTGTCTCTCGATGGAGGTCGGCCTGCCGGGCGAAGGCATCGCGCAGGTGCTCGTCGCCCGAGACATGGGCGAGGATCCGCAGCTCGATCTGGCTGTAGTCCGCCGCGACGAGCGTGAGGTCCTCCCCGCCGGCGACGAAGGCGCGCCGGATCCGGCGTCCCAGCGGCGTCCGGATGGGGATGTTCTGGAGGTTCGGGTCCGACGACGACAGGCGACCGGTTGCCGCGACGGCTTGATGGAACGTGGTGTGGAGGCGGCCGTCGTCGGCGATGAGGGTCGGCAGCGCGTCCACGTACGTCGAGCGCAGTTTCGTGTAGATGCGCCACTCGAGGAGCTTATCGATCATCGGGTGGGCTGCCCGCAGGTCTTCGAGCACCGAGGCGTCGGTCGAGTAGCCGGTCTTCGTGCGCTTGCCCTTGGGCAGGTTCAGCTCGAAGAACAGGACCTGCTCGAGCTGCTTCGGACTGCCCAGGTTGAACTCGTGCCCGACGTCGGCGTAGATCTCCGTCTCGAGCCGCGAGATCTCGGCGGCGAACTCCTTGGCCAGCACCCCGAGCGCTTCGCGATCGAGCGCGACGCCGGTCGCCTCCATGCGGGCCAGGACCGCGATGAGCGGGAGCTCGATCTCGCGGAAGAGCCGGTCGAGGCCCTCCTCGGCCAGGCGTCGCTCGAGCGGCTCGCGGACGGCCAGCGCCGAGAGCGCCTCCAGGCCGGCCCGAGCCGGCGCATCGAGCGCGGCCGCGTCCGGCAGGATCAGGTCGAGCTGCTCGGCGACCACATCGGCGATGGTCTGGCTGCGGAGGGCCGCGTTGAGGATGTAGGCGGCGATCTGGGTGTCGAAGGCGACGGGCGTCGGCGAGGCATGCGGGTCATCGGCGATCCGCCTGACGAGCAGTGGCTTGACCTCGTGCCCGACGACCGGGATGCCGAGCCGATCGAGCAGCCGTCGCAGGTTCGCTGAATCCTCAGGGCCCTGGGCGGCGACGGTCCGTCCATCCGTCCCCGCGATCGCCAGCGCCAGCGGCGAGCCGCGGCGCGGACGCGGGTCGTCGAGCAGGAGTCCGACCCCGACCGACGGTTGCGCCGCGAGCCACGGCTCCAGCGATGCGATCCGGTCGCCGGCATGGACCTCGATCCGTGACGGATCGTTGATGGCGGCCGCTAGGGCGGTCGGAAGGTCGTCGATCGCGGGGTCGACCGCACCGGGCTGCTGCGTCCCTGCGTCGGCGGTGGCGCCTTCGTCCGCGCCCGACGCCGTGCCGGACACCGCATCGAAGTCGAGCGACAACTGGAGCCCACCACCGTCGGTCACGGGCCGATTCGGGCGTGGCGACCCCCAGCCGGCCGGCCGGGCCGAGCCGGCGACACGGGCGGCCGGGACGGAGCCGTCCGTGGCGACGCCCCGCAGCGCCTCCGCGGCATCCCCCGCTGTCTCGCCGGTCATGGCCGGCAGTCGCTCGATCAGCGATCGGAACTCGTACTCGCGGAAGAGCCGGATGACCGTCTCACGATCGTAGTCGCCGAGCCGCGCCGCCTCCAGGTCGAAGTCGACCGGCAGGTCGCGGACGATCGTCGAGAGGTCCTTGCCCATGAACACCGACTCGCGGTGCTCGATGAGCTTGTCGCGCAGCTTGTCGGGCTTGACCTCATCGATCCGATCGTAGAGCGCCTCGAGGGTCTCGAATTCACGGATGAGCTTGGCCGCGGTCTTCTCCCCCACCCCGGGCACGCCCGGGATGTTGTCGGTCGGATCGCCCTTGAGCGCCTTGTAGTCGATCATCTGGCCGGGCACCAGATCGAACCGCTCGGCGATCCGCGCCGGGTCGTACAGGATCGTGTTCTCGACACCCGAACGGGTGGTCATGAGCCGCGTGTGATCGGTGACGAGCTGGAGCATGTCGAGGTCGCCGGTCACGATGGTCGTGTCGAGGCCCCGCCGCTCGGCATCCACGGTGATCGTCCCGATGACGTCGTCCGCCTCGTAGCCGGCCAGCTCGTAGACGGGGATGCGCAGCGCCTTGACCACCTCGCGGACCTTCGGGAACTGGTCGCGGAGGTCGTCCGGCATCCGCTGGCGGGTCGCCTTGTACTCCGCGTACTGCTCGTGCCGGAAGGTCGGGCCCTGGAGGTCGAAGGCGACCGCGACGTATTCCGGATGGAGATCCTGGATGCCCCGCAACACGATGCTGCAGAAGCCGAAGACGGCGTTGACGAGCTCGCCTTTCGACGTCGTGAGGGGCGGGAGAGCGAAGTATCCGCGGTAGATCAGGCCATTGCCGTCGAGCAGCATGAGGCGTTCAGTGGGCACGACCCAAGTGTACCCGCGAGGCTCTCGCGAGCGGGCCGATGTCGACCTGTGTCGTGCCCATCCCGAGCCGCTCGAGGCCCTCAGGGGCGCGCAGTCGAGGCACCAGCCGAGGGCGCATCCCGCCCTCCTTGACGAGGCTCGACACCAGCGTTGCCTGACTCTGACGCGATTCACTCGACGGTCAGCGTGCCAACCTGCCCGAGACCCGCGTGACCCGGGAAGGTGCACCAGAGCTGGTAGACACCCCGCGCGAGGCCGCGCACCGTGAAGATCGCCCTGCGACCTCCCGCGACTTCGTCGCTGACCACGATCGGTTTCGCGATGCTGCGCCCGATCGCGAGAGTATGGACGCCGTGCGGGTCGGCGGCGGGCGAATCGTTCCTCAGGTAGAACACGATGTCGCCTGCGGCCGCCGTGACGGCGCTCGGCCGGAATCGAGGCGGCGGCCCGAACATCGTGATCTCGATCGCACCCGCCGGAGGCTCGGTCGCACCAACCGTTGTCGAGTCGACCTGACCGGGGCTGAGCGACGCCTTGGGCGGTGCCGACGGTTCAGCCGTCGCGGGCCTGGTCGTCGCTGTCACAGTCCCCGTGGGCTCGATCGTCGCTGTCGCGGTCTCCGCGAGACCGGTCGGGGTCGCGCCCGATCCGCTGGGGGAGGTCCTCGCTCCAGCCGAGCAGCCAACGAGGATCGTCGCGATCACGATCGCCAAGAGCGAACCCACGACGGAGGCGCTACCCGAGGAGACCGTCCGATCCATCGGCTCGATGGTAGCGACGACCCGTCCCCTCGACGTCTCGGTCAGCCCCGCGAAAGGCGGCGGGCGCTCCAGCGCAACAGGAACAGACCGATACCGACGAGAAGGAATGCCACCGAGACGAGCAGCATCATGTCCATGCTCGAAGGCGAGGCGATCTTGCTCAGGTCACCCGTCGCGTCGGCGTTCGGCGACGACTCGGCTGCCCCATCGACGGCGCCCTTGCCAAGCCCGTCGGCCTCCGGTCCCCCGGACCCGGCTGGGACCGGCGCCGCGTTCGTCACGCCGTACGCGGGCGCCTCGCTCGCGACCGCCCGACCAGGGGCACCGGAGGCGGCGAGGGCGCCTTCGTCTGCGGCCGGAGCGATCGCCGCACCAGGGTTGGGTTCGCCGGATGTGTCGGTCGCGGCGCCCGGGGCGGCGTTGAGCGACTGGCTCGCCGCGCCGCCCGGCCCGGCCGCACTGCTGCCGAGACCGCCCTGCAGGACACTCGGTGCCGATGTGACCAGAAGTCCGACGAGTCCCAGAGTCGTGAGCCCCACGGCCAACGGTCGGGTGAGGCTGTCCCGCGACGAGCCGATCGCGGCGACCCATCGGCGCCACACGGTGCCACGCAGTCGAGCGGCATCGGCCGGGGTCAGGGCGTAGTCGACCGGTCGAGGCGGCGTCGGCATCGCGCGGGTCGCGGCGACGAGTGCCAGGAGGTCGGCGTGGAGAGCGGCACATTCGCCGCAGGTGCTGACGAGAGCTTCCGCTGCGGCCCGCTCGTTCGGCGCCAGCGAATGGTCGGCGAGCGACGCGACGAGGGTGATGTCGTGGGATCGGTGGATCGTCGTCGTCGAGGGCTCCGTCATGACGCCCGTCAGACGGGCGGCGGCGGCGACCGGTTCCTCGCGGAGCCGGACGGCGTCGGCGGCGGTCAGGCGGAAGTCGCGCGGGCGCGACGGTGTGGACTGGGATCTGGTGGCGACCGACAGCGCCACCAGGTCGCGATGAAGGGCGGCGCACGCCGGGCAGGAGTCGACGAGGACCTGTGCGGCGTCGCGCTCGACGTCGGCCTCAGGGTCGTCCAGGAGGCTCGCGATGAGGATCGGATCGTGGTCGTGGTGCCGGGCACCCAAGTCAGCCACGGAACAGCTCCATCCGGTCCTCGAGCAGGGACCGCAAGGCGAGACGCCCCCGGTGGATGCGCGATTTCACGGTCCCCAGCGAGACCCCGGTCATCTCGGCGATCTCGGCGTAGTCGAAGCCTTCGACGTCGTACAGGACGATCGCCGCTCGCTGGTCGTCGGTGATCTCGGCCAGGGCGCGACCGAGGGCTCGCGTCCGCTCCGAGTCGAGCGCGGTCCGCTCCGGGTCAGCCTCGACGCCGGCCGGCGGCTGCCAGCTGTCGTCGTCGAGTTCGGGATAGGGCTGGACCGGCCGGCGCTTCCTGGCTCGCTGCTGGTCCATCGCGGCGTTCACGCAGATCCGGTTGAGCCACGACTTGACACTTCCGCCGCGGAATGCGGCCAGGTTCCGGAACGCCGAGAAGAACGCCTCCTGGACAGCGTCGGACGCCTGGTCACGGTCCGGGACCATCCGCACGACGAGCGCGAACAGCTGGTCCTGGTAGAGCGTGACGAGGTCGTTGAATGCGTCGAGGTCGCCATCGCGGGCTCGCTCGAGCAGGATGATGTCGCGGCGCTGGACGGGGTCTTCGGAGACCGTCGTCGAGCGAAGGTCCTCCACGGTCGGGGGGTCCCTCCGGACGGCGATTCTGAGGCTGGGCGAGTCTAGCATCGGTCCTGGCGGAGACGCCGATGCGCCGACGACGGTTCCCTAGGGCGACCTGGGGATGCCCCCGGGGACGACGGAATCGATGTCCGTCGGCAGGAGGGGTCCGAGGATCGCGAGGACCAGCGGCACGGTCGTCTTGATGAGGAACTGTCCGATCGTCGATTCGTCGAGTGCCTCGCTCACCGTCGTGAGGATGCCCAGGCCCGGCACCTCGCCGATCGATCCCGCCGTGCCGAAGTAGGTGTCGAGGATGACGATGGCGGCCGAGATGATGAGCACCGCCTCGACCCCGCCGAGGATCGCGCCCGAGAGTCTTGTCGGTCATCCGAGAGACGCCGCCGACGGTCGCCCGTGACAGGAACGGCCCCGAGAAGAGGTTCAGGCCGGCCACCAGGACAACGAAGACGACCGCGTAGCCGACCATGTCCGCGTACTCGGGCGTGACCTCCGTGAAGATGCCCGCGAGGAATGCGCCGACAGGGACGCGGAGATACGCACCCGCGATCAGTCCGATGGCGATGAACACGAGGCCGGCGAGGCGCCGCAAGAGGCCGGTCCGCCACCCGCCGGTCACGTAGCCCACGATGAACAGCGTGAGCAGCAGGTCCGTCACCGCGCCACGATACGGCAGGGGCTACGATGTCGCGCGTCACCTGTGCCGGAGTGGCGGAATCGGCAGACGCTGCGGTCTCAAACACCGTTGGGGGCAACCCCGTACGAGTTCAAGTCTCGTCTCCGGCACCACACCTCGCAGCTGACCGGCCCCGCCAGGCGCACGCTGCCGGCGACCCCCGCCCGGACAGCGGCGCCTCACTTCACGTGTTTGCCGATGATGAAGACATCGAATGTGGCGTAGTTGTTGTCGAGGTTCGGGTCGTTCCAGGTGTCCCACGAGCCATCGCGTGGGACGACCCCCGCGTCGAGCCATGCGTGACGCATCTCCTGGCGCACGAGGCAGCAGACGTTGAGCGTGTAGATGGCGGTGACCGTGGCTCCAGGGGCGAGGTCGGCCGGGTCACAGCCAGCGAGGTTCGTGCTCCCAGGGCATTGCACGGACACCGGGTTGAACCAGTCGCCACCACCGCCACTGATGTGCAGATCGGTCGCGGTGTCCGGGCCGAGGTTCTTCACCGTGATCGTGTAGGCATAGTCGCCGGTGCTCTTGACGCGGGTCGGGCCGGTCAGCGAGAGCGTCAGGTCGAAGCCGCCCGCGGCAAGGACACTCGGGACCGACGTCCAGGCGAGAGCGACCACGAGCTGAGGCTGCGATCCCGATCTGTGTGAGACGACGCCACATGGTGGCTGCCCTCCTCCCCCCGGGGTGGCCGCGGCGTGACAGAGGGACGGTCGGAGCCGACCCACGGCGGGTCACTGCAGTGAACTGCACCAGACCCATCCGCGCCAGTGCCGGACGACCTTAAACGCACCAGGGAGCGGCGCGGGAACAAGCCCTTCCACATCTCCGGCACCATCGATTGCCCTTATTTCCCAGCCGAACGGCCCCTGGCCGGGATGTAGGATGTCCGACCAAGGGCGAGACCGAGCTCGCCCGCCCGGATCGACCAGTCGGAGCGCTCGTGCCGGACGCCAGGTCTTCGCAAGTCCACTCGTCCTGCCGTGGGTCGTGTGCAGTGGTCCAGCGCGCCTGATGAGAGCGCGACCGCGCACAGCGATCGTCGCCCTTGCCTTCCTTGTCTCGATCGGATCCCCCGGCTCGGCACTCGGCGCTCGGACGCCGCTCCATCCGGCGGCAACAGCCGAGGCCGCCTCGACCACGATCCCGTTCGCCCCGACGGCGACCGACCCGGTCGGGCCAGGCGTCGTCTACCGCCATGGACGATGGACGACGACCGCCGGACCGCAGGTCGTCGACCTCGTCGACGTCGACCCGGCGGCCGCCGGCATCAGCCTCGAGGCATCCGGGCCCGCCGGCGGTCCGAACGCTCTCGAGACCGTCCGAAGCCAGGCCGGCGCGTGTGTCACGCGACGGCCATCGGGTCATCGCCGCGATCAACGGGGATACGTTCGGGGCGGTGGACGCGACGGTTCGCGCGCCGGCCGGTCTGCAGGTCCATCTCGGGGAGCTGATCACGGGTTCGACCGCGTCGAAGCCGACGCTCGGGTTCGACGCTGCCGAGGTGCCGCAGCTTGGCGATGTCTCCGTCCGCGGGTCGCTCACGTTTCCCGACGGCACGACGACCCTCGTCATCGACCGCGTCAACAAGCCACGACGTTCCGGGGACCTCGCCCTCTACACGCGCCGATGGGGCACCTCCACGCACACCGCAAGCGGCGGAGCCGAAGTCGTGCTCAGCGGTGCTGCCCTGCCACTGAGGGTGAGTGGCACGTGGACCGCGACGGTCGCAACGGTCCTGCCGACCGGCCGCAACACGGCCATCCCCGCGGGAGCGCTCGTGCTGTCCGGACAGGGCACCGACGCGACGATGCTCACCAAGCTCGTCAAGGGATCGACCGTCACCATCACCACCTCGGTGACGGCCGGCTGGGAGGGCGTCCGTGAGGCGATCGGCGGCCGTGAATGGCTGATCGAGGGCGCGAAGGAGAGCGTCCGGCCGGTCTCGACCTTCACGGCCGAGACCCACCCGAGGACCGCGGTCGGACTGCGCGCGGATGGCACGCTGACACTGGCGACGGTGGACGGCCGGTGGGACGGCTACAGCATCGGCGTGACCGCAAGCGAGATGGCGGGCCTGCTCCTCGGCCGGGGCTCGGTCGAGGCGATCATGCTCGACGGTGGCGGTTCGACGACGGCCCTGGTCCGGCGACCCGGTGACGTCGAGGCGACGCTCGTGAATCGCCCGTCGGATGGATTCGAGCGCCCGGTGGACGACAGCCTGCTCGTCGTCTCGTCCACCCCGACCGGGCCGCTCGCCGAGATCGTCGTCCGGCCCGCCCAGGCGGCCGTGCTCGTCGGCGAATCGTTCCTCTACCGGGCTCGCGGGGTCGACGCGGCCATGAACGGCGTGAGCATCGCGGGCGCGCCGGTCGCCTGGTCCATGACGGGCGACGCGGGCACGCTCGGCGGCGATGGCACGTTCCGAGCGCTCCAGCCGGGCGACGCGGCGATCACCGCGACCGTCGGCGCACGCTCGGGGTCAGCCACCGTCAGCGTCGCGCCGGACACCGTCGCGCCGCTGTCGTTCCCTCCGCTGACGCGCCTGCGGCGAGGCGCCACGGTCGACGCGGGCTCGGTCCCGCTGACCATCAGCTGGCCGGCGGCCGCCGAGATCGGGACTGGTGTCGCCAGGTACGAACTGCGGCGAAAGCTGGACGGCGGTGCGTGGACGGACGTCCCACTGCCGACGCCGGCGAGCCGGAGCATCTCGCAGGGCCTGCCCACGAGCCGGGCGGTCCAGTACGAGGTCCGGGCCACGGACAAGGCCGGCAACGTTGGGCCGTGGCGGACCGGCCCAGGCTTCCACCTGCGGCTCGCCTCCGAGAAGGTCTCAGCCGTCGACTACACGGGGACGTGGGGGTCGAGCTCGTCATCGGCGTACCTCGACGGGGCATCAAGTCCTCGCGCGTCCGGGGCGCGACGGCGACGTACACGTTCACCGGCAGCCAGGTCGCATGGATCGCCCCGCGCGGACCGACCCGAGGCTCCGCGCGTATCTACGTCGACGGCAAAGCGGTCGCGACCGTCAGCCTGTACAGCGCGACCGGGCTCGCCCGGAAGGCGGTCTTCACGTATGCGTGGTCGGGAAGCGGCAGGCATCGGATCAAGGTCCGCGTTCTCGGGACCGCCGGACACCCGCGCGTCTCGGTCGACGGCTTCGCCGTGGTCGATACCGCCAGCACCTGGCCGGTCCTCGTCGGTGCGGGTGACATCGCGTCGTGCAGCAGTACGGGTGACGCGGCGACGACCAGGTTGATCGAGCGGATCCCGGGCACCGTCTTCGCCGCCGGTGACAATGCCTACGAGTCGGGCACCAGGGCCCAGTACGCGAGCTGCTATCACCCGATGTGGGGTCGATTCAAGTAGCGCACACGGCCGGTGCCTGGCAACCACGAATACCAGTCCGCACGGGCTGCCCCGTACTTCGCCTATTTCGGCTGGCGGGCGGGCACGCCGGGCAAGGGCTGGTACGCGTACGACGTCGGGACGTGGCGGGTCTACAGCCTGAATTCCAATTGCGCTTCGGTCGGCGGGTGCGGGCCAGGTTCCGCGCAGGAGACGTGGCTGCGAGCCGATCTCGCGGCGAATCCGCGCCTGTGCGTGGCCGCGGTCTGGCATCACCCGCTGTTCAGCTCCGGGCTGCATGGCAATTCGGCGGCCACACGACCGCTCTGGCAGGCCCTGTACGAGGCGGGAGCGGACGTCGTGCTCAACGGCCACGATCACGATTACGAACGGTTCGCGCCTCAGCGTCCGGATGGCCGGGCCGACCCCGCGACCGGCATCCGAGAGTTCGTCGTCGGGACGGGCGGCAAGGGCCTGCGTTCGTTCGGGACGGTCCGGGCGAATTCCCAGCGGCGCAAGTCGACCGTGCTGGGTGTCCTCAAGCTCGAACTCAAGTCGTCGAGCTACACCTGGCGCTTCGTCCCGGCCTCGGGCAGCAGCTGGACGGACACCGGGTCCGCCGACTGCCACTGACGCGTTGTAGGCTGGCTCCATGCCATCCACGAGTCGCGCCATCGGCTATCCGACGAACCGGTTGCTCGGCGTCATCGACGATCCCGGGGCTGCTGCCGGGGCGATGGCGGACCTCCAGGCGAGCGGCATCGCGACGCGCGACCTCGAGATCCTGCGCGGCGAGGAGGGTGCCGACCGGATGGATGGCACGGGCGAGGTCGCGGGCTGGCTCGGGCGACTGCGACGAGCGTTCGATTTCACGCTCATGGACCAGCTCGTCGACTTCGCCGCGTACGAGCGGGCTCTTCGCGACGGTCGGGCGGTCGTCATGGTCCACGTCCACGGCGACGCTCCGAAGGACGCGGCTCACCAGGTCCTGAAGCGCCACGGCGCTCATTTCATCAACTACTACGGACGATTCGCGACCGAGGAGCTCGACCTCTGGCGCGGACCCGAGCCGGATATCCCGGGCTATCTCCGGCGCTGACCGGCCTGCATCACGACGACCGGGGACGCCAACCGAGCGAGGTCGGCCAGCGGGTCGCCGTCGACGAGCACCAGATCGGCCTTCTGCCCCGCCTCCACCGAGCCGACCTCGTCATCGACACCGAGGAGTCTCGCGGCGGCACTCGTCGCGGCCTTGATGGCCGCCATCGCTGACGCGCCGTGGTCGTGCAGGAGCGCGATCTCGCGCCAGACCATGTCGGCCGTCACCCCGACCTCGCCGGTGTCGGTGCCGGTCGCGAGCGGGATGTCCAGCTCGATGGCCGCCTCCGTCGATGCACGGTGGCGGCGCTCGATGAGGTCCTGGCGTTCGCGCTGGACGGCGGTCAGCCCGGGCAGGGTGCGATTGACGTCGGTGACGACGAGCGTCGGGACGAGGAACGCACCCGATGCCGCGAGCACCTCGATCGCCGCATGGTCGGCCAGCCACGCGTGCTCGACGCTGTCGACCCCGGCCGAGGCAGAGCGCCGGACGGATTCGCTGTCCTGAGCGTGGCTCATCACCCGGACCCGCAGCTCGGCCGCCGTCTCGACGATCGCCCGAAGCTCGGCCTGCGTCAGCTCGGGCGCTCCGTGGACCATCCGACCCGGCGCGAGGCCCGTCGTCGTCAGCATCGCGGCCTCCGAGGCCACGACCTTGACCACATCGGCGCCATCGCGGACCACGCGTCGCGTCGCGCTGACGAGCGCCTCCGGACCGTCGGCTTCGAGGCCGAACGCGAAGCCATGCCCGCCGGTGATCCCGACCGCGGTCCCGGCGACGATGAGACGTGGACCCGGCACATGACCGGCCGCGATCGCGTCGCGCAGGACGACCTCCAGGTTGCGGATCGAGCCGGCGCCACGCGCCGTCGTCACGCCCGCGCGCAGGGCGAGCGCCGCATGACCGGCCGCGGCCAGGACGATCTCGGCATCCGAACGGCGGGCGATCGCGGCGATCGACCCCTCGGTCGGGTCGAACGTGTAGTGGGCGTGCGCGTCGATCAACCCGGGGAGCAGCGTGCGGCCGCGGCCGTCGATGACCGTGTCGCCTGGTTGGCGCACCCGTCCGTCGACAGACGGTTCGACCGACACGATCCGCTCGCCGTCCACGACGACGTCGACATCGTCACGCGCCGCGTCGGCGACGCCGTCGATGAGCCGGACCGCCTCGAAGATCGTCCTCATCGCGTCATGCTACCCACGTAGCCGGTCGGCTGACGACCAGGGGGACGCGTCTCCTTGGACTCGCGCGGGTCGTAGACTCCGGAGCATGTCCGACACCAGTCTGCAGCGTCGCTATGCCCCGGCGTCGCGCTGCTTCGGCTGCGGCCCGGCCAACGCCGAGGGTCTGCGGATCGAGAGCCACGACCCGACGGAGGCGGCTGCCGAACCCGGTGAACTGCACGCCGAGTGGCGGCCACTCCCCCACCACGCCGCCTTCGACAACGTGCTCAACGGCGGGATCATCGGCACGTTGCTCGACTGCCATGCCAATTGGACGGCGGCGATGCACCTCATGCGCGAACGTGGCATGGCCGGGCCGCCCGGCTGCGTCACCGCCGATTATGCGATCCGGATGCGCCGGCCCACGCCGGTCGACCAACCCGTCCGTCTGCGGGCCTGGCCGGTGTCGGTCGAGGGCGATCGGGTCGTCGTCGACGCGGAACTGTCATCCGGTGGCATCATCACCGCCACATGCCGCGGCACCTTCGTCGCCGTCGGTCCCGACCATCCCGCATACGAACGCTGGTAGAGGAGCCCCATGTTCCACCGCTTCTTCGGTTCCAAGGACGAGACGACCGTCGTCGAGCGGCCTGCCCCTGCGCCCGCGTCGGACGGCGCCGGCGACACCGCCACGGTCAGGCGGATCGTCGCAAAGCTCGAGGCGATGCCGCCAGAGCAGGCGCGATTCCTCGCGTCCGCGGCGTACACCCTGGCTCGAGCGGCTAACGCCGACATGGAGATCAGCGACGACGAGACGGCGGCTATCGAGCGCGAGCTCCAGGGCCACGAATCGATCGACGAGGCGACCTCCGTCCTGGTCACCGAGATGGCCAAGATCCAGGCACGGTCGATGGGCGCGACCGAGGACTACGTGGTCACGCGCGAGTTCAAGGCACTGTCGGACGAGGCCCAGCGACTCGTCGTGATGCGGGCGTGCTTCGCGGTCATGGCCGCCAACGGGACGATCTCCGCGGAAGAGACCGCGGTCATCAACCAGATCGCCGAGGAGCTCGACATCGATGACGCGGCGCTCAACGCGATCCGCGCCGACTACCACGAGCAGTTCTCGGCCGTCCAGCAGGTCCGCCGCATCGCCGAGAACGCCGCGAACGGCTGACCGCGCGTCAGCTCAGCCGGAGGTCCACCAGCCCGTCGCCGAGCCGGCGCCGGACCTCCGCCAGCATCTCGGCGTCGTAGGCGACGCCGCGGCGCAGCTCCATCTCACCGCCCCCGGGCCCCGGGACATGGATCACGACCCGGGTCGCGCCCGGCCGGTCGCGCATGACCGTCTTGAACGCCTCCATCGCGCCGACGACGCGATCGGTCGGGGCATTGCCGGCGAAGCGCACGTGGAGGATGGTGCCCGGCCCGGCATCGGTCGGGGCGTCGGCGGTCGCGTCGGCGACGATCCGTGAGCGGGCCTCGTCGGGCACCGACGGGCTCGTCATCGGTGTCCGCACCGATGGCGACGCCCCGCGTCACTGGATACGTGGAAACGGGTTCGGCCGGGGCGATCTGGGGCAGGGCCACAGCGGGCGCGAGGTCCTGTGTCGCCCCCGCCCGACGCGGCGAGACGAACGGCACGCCTGGAGCCGGGCCGGGACCGGCGCCGACGGCGGCCGTGGTCGGTTGCCCGGGGCCGACGGCCACCATCGGCCGCCCCTGGCCGGTCCCGCCACCATGTCCGTTCCCGTTCCCGTACCCGTTCGGACCGCGCCGTCCGCCCCGCTCGCCGGCCGCGACCTGCCGGGCGAAGGCCTCCTCGCCGGCGGCCGCCGCCGCGTCCCATTCGACGGCGAGGTCCGCGAGCAGCGAGACATCCTCGCTCTTGTGGTCGACCCGCCCGGCCACGAGCAGGATCTCGCCGTCGCGCCAGGTCGCGGCCGTCTGGTCGTACAGGCGCGGGAAGACCACGACCTCGATGGTCCCCTGCAGGTCCTCCAGGGTCACGATGGCCATCGTCGCCTTGGCCTTGGTGATGACCGTCCGGACGCCGGTCACGATGCCGCCCACCACGACCCGCTGCCCGTCGAGCGACTCATCGCGCAGGTCGCTCGAATAGGCGGTGACGAAGCGCCCGACCCGCTCCGCGACCTCGCCCATCGGGTGTTCCGACAGGTACAGCCCGAGGAGTTCCTTCTCCCATCGAAGCCGTTCGCGGACAGGGACTTCGGTCGCCGCCGGGAGCGGTCGCTCGAACGCGGCGGGGTCGTCGGCGCCCATGTCGAACAACGATGTCTGGCCACTGATGCGATCGCGCTGGGTGGCCTGCGCTGCGGCGATGGCGTCGTCGAGGCCGAGCAGGATCTGCGAGGGATGTCCGAACGGGCTGAGGGCGCCGACCTTGGTCAGCGCCTCGAGCACCTTGCGATTGGCGAGGCGCAGGTCGATCCGCGTGCAGAAATCGGTCAGCGACCGGAAGTCGCCGCCCTCGTCCCGAGCCGCGATGATCGATTCGATGGCGCCCTGGCCCACGTTCTTGACCGCCAGCAGACCGAATCGGATGGCCTCGCCCTCGACCGTGAATTCGAGATGACTCTTGTGGACGTCGGGCGGGAGGACGTCGATGCCCATACGGCGACATTCCGCGACCGCCGCGGCGACCTTCTCCTCGTTCGAGCGGAAGGCGGTCAGCACCGCGGTCATGTATTCGACCGTGTGGTTCGCCTTCATGTAGGCCGTCTGGTACGCGATCAGGCCGTAGCAGGTCGCGTGCGCCTTGTTGAAGCCGTAGCGTTCGAACGGCTCGAACGCCTTGAACACGGCGTCGATGACGTTCGCGGCCACACCTCGTTCCGCGGCCTGGGTGACGAACTTCTCCTTCTGGGCTCGCAACACCGCTGACTTCTTCTTGCGGATCGCGTAGCCGAGCGTGTCGGCCTCGGGTCCGGTGAACCCGCCGAGCGCGATGGCCGCCGACATGATGTCCTCCTGGTAGACGAAGATCCCGTAGGTCTTCTCCAGGTACGGCTCGAGCAGCGGGTGAA
This sequence comes from uncultured Chloroflexia bacterium, assembly GCA_963776385.1. Lineage (GTDB taxonomy): Bacteria > Chloroflexota > Limnocylindria > Limnocylindrales > CSP1-4 > SPCO01. Next base: position 70,603 of record CAVZME010000010.1, on the reverse strand, counting down.
GGTAGGTCACGGGCTCGGTCCCGTGCTTGCGGCGGATGTAGGCGGGGATGTTGTCCATCGGACCCGGGCGGTACAGGGCGACCATCGCGGCCAGGTCGTAGACCGACGTCGGCCGCAGGTCTCGGACGTAGCGGCGCATGCCGGCGGACTCCAGCTGGAAGACCCCGGTCGTCTCGCCCGAGGCGAGCAGCTCGAACGTCGTCGCATCGTCGAGCGGGATGTCATCGAGGTCGATCTCGATGGCGCGATTGGCGCGGACGAGGTCCACCGCCTGGCGCAGGATGGTCAGGTTCGACAGCCCGAGGAAGTCGAACTTCAGGAGGCCGAGCGCCTCGATCGCGTGCATCTCGTACTGGCTCATCAGCCCGTCCGAGTTGGTCGCCTTCTGGAGCGGCATCAGCTCGGTCAGCGGCTCCCGGCTGATGACGACGCCGGCGGCATGGGTCGACGCGTTGCGAGCGACGCCCTCGAGATGGCGCGCGAAGTCGGTGATGCGCTTGACCGCCGGGTCGCCCTCGACCATCCCGCGCAGTTCGGCCGAGGTCTCGATGGCTTCGTCGAGCCGGATGCCGAGCTGGTTCGGGACCGCCTTCGCGATGCGGTCCACCTCGCCGTAGGAGTGTCCGAGCACGCGGCCGACGTCGCGGATGGCGGCGCGGGCCAGCATCGTGCCGAAGGTGATGATCTGCGCGACGTGGTCCTGGCCGTACTTGCGCCCGACGTAGGCGATGACCTCCTCGCGCCGGCCGTCCTCGAAGTCGACGTCGATGTCGGGCATCGTCACCCGGTCCGGGTTCAGGAACCGCTCGAATGGCAGCTGGTAGAGGATGGGATCGACCGGCGTGATGCCCAGCGTGTACGTCACGATCGAACCCGGCGCGCTTCCCCGGCAGGTCGTCTGGATCCCCTGCTCCCGGGCGAACCGGATGAAGTCGGCGACGATAAGGAAGTAGCCCGCGTAGCCCATGGTCAGGATGACGCCGAGCTCGTAGTCGAGACGGGCCTGGAGCTCCGGGGTGACCGTCCCGTAGCGCCGCTCGAGTCCGCGCTGGCACTCGGCACGCAGCCAGGTCTCCGTCGTGTGGCCGTCCGGGACCGGGAAGTGCGGGATGCGCAGCTGGCCGAGCGGGAGCGCCAGGTCCGTCATCTCGGCGATCCGACGCGTGTTGGCGATGGCCTCGGGGTGGTCCGGGAACAGGGCCGCCATCTGGGCCGCCGACTTCACGTAGAAGTCGTGCGTGTCGAAGCGCATCCGGTTGGGCGTGTCGAGGTTGTTCCCCGTCCCGACGCAGAGCAGGACGTCGTGCGCCTCCGACTGGTCCTCGCGGACGTAATGCAGGTCGTTCGTCACGACGAGGGGCAGGCCGGCGTCGGGCGCCAGGCGCAGGAGCTGCTCGTTGAGCCGATGCTGGTCCGGCATCCCGTGATCCTGGAGCTCGAGGTAGAAGCGGTCCTTGCCGAAGATGTCGCCGTACTCGCCGGCGAGGTTGCGAGCGAGCTCCCAGTCCTCGACCTCGAGTGCCTTCGGGATCTCGCCCGACAGGCACGACGACAGCCCGATGAGGCCCTCGCTGTACCGCGCGAGATGCTCGCGATCGATCCGCGGCTTGTAGTAGTAGCCATCGATATGGGCATCGGTGACGAGCCGGCATAGGTTCCGGTAGCCGACGAGGTCCTGGGCCAGCAGGATCAGGTGGAAGGGCTGGGCGTCGGCCTTGCCCTCCTTGTCGGTCATCGACCGGCGGGCGACGTAGGTCTCGACCCCGATGATCGGCTTGATGCCCTTGGTTCGGGCCGCCTGGTAGAACGCGACCGCGCCGTACAGCGCGCCATGGTCCGTGATCGCCATCGAATCCATGCCCAGCTGCGCCGCCGTGTCGACCAGCTCGGTGATCCGGCCGAGGCCGTCGAGGAGGCTGAATTCGGAGTGCACGTGGAGGTGCGTGAAGTCGTTCGGGGCGATCGTCATCGGGAGGGCAAGTGTAGCCCGGCGACCGACCCACGGCCGGACTGGAGCCAGCTACCGATCCGGCCCCTGACCGGACCGGCGGTCAGCCGATGACCGTGAACGGCCGCATCATCTCGTTGTCCTCGTGCTCGACGATGTGACAGTGGTAGACATATCTCTGTGGGGCGACGACCCCCTGCGGCAGGTCGAACCTCGCGCGGACGGTGAGGAACTGACCGGGATTCGCCTTGACCGTGTCCTTGAAACCACGCTCCTCGGGAGCGGGAGGAAGCATCGGCCCGGTGGCGAACGGAGACGGGTCGAACCCACCGGGGACGCCGTTCGGCCCTTCGTAGGCCTCTTCGTAGGCCTCCACGTCGAAGGGAGTCCGGCCGATCACCTGGAAGGTGACCAGATGCGTGTGCATCGGATGCGTATCGGCAGTGAGATTCACGTAGACCCAGTCCTCGATCGTCCCCATCCTCGGGTTCTCGGTCGAGTCCTCGCCGAAGCGCACTCCGTTCAGGTTCAGGAACCACGTCGGTTCATCAGTATCGATCTCGTTGAGCGTGATGTACCGGGTTCGGACGGCGGGGCCAAGGTCGGCCCGGCGGCCGCCGGGCAGGCTGTCCGGAATCGACCTGGGGCCAGGCTTCGAGACCGTCGTCCCGACGCGAATCTGCATCACCTGCTCGAGCGGTTGCGCCGGGCTCGTGACCGGCTTCGGCGGCCGATTGTTCCTCAACAGGAGCGTCTGGCCGGCGAAACGGGAGAAGTCGACCAGGACGTCGGCGCGCTCCGCGGGCGCCAGGACCAGCTGCCGCATGGGCACCGGGATGTCGAACATCCCGCCCTCGGCCCCGATCTGCCACAAGCCCGCGCCACCGATGTCCAGGGTGAGGATCCGGGCATTGCAGCCGTTCAGGATCCGGAACCGGTACATCCGTGGTTCGACCGTCAGGTACGGCCAGACCTTGCCGTTGACGAGCATGGTGTCGCCGAAGTACTCCCCGATCCAGTTTGCGCCAGCGATGTCGCTGATCGGGTACAGCAAGGTCCCGTCGGCGGTGAACAGACGGTCCTGGATGACGAGCGGGACCTCGTACGCGCCGCCCGGGATCCCGATGGGGTTCGGCTCGAGGCCTGTATCGAATGCGTCCCGAAGGATGTAGGCGGCCGCAAGCCCGGCGAAGACATTCAGGCGCGTGGTTCCCATCCCGTGATCGTGGAACCAGAGGAGCGAGGCGGGCATCTCCGGCCGCTGGTTGGTGTAGAAGACGCGCTGCGTCTCGCCCGGCCCGAAGCCATTCGGCGTGACGGCCGGATTGCCGTCGCTGTCCGCGGCGACGAACCCGCCGTGAAGATGGGTCATGAGACGGACTTGATCGCCGAGTGGCGTCAGCCGGGTGTCGACGGGTAGCCAGGTCGGGTACCGCTCCGGGAGGCTGTGTGTGAAGGTCGCGGACACGGGTGTCCCGCTCTCGGCGACGACGACCATCCCGAACGAGCCGGCCTGGCCAGAGAGGCCCGACCCGTCGTCATATGCCCACAGCGGCGTCGGCGGCAAGTCGGGGTGCAAGCGACGGCTGATCGCGCGCTGGGTGAAGGCATAGGAATTCGGCGCGGCTGGTGTCGCCACGACGAGCCCCGCGCCCGGCAGCGGCAGGGGCTCGAGGTACTTCGCGAGCCGGCCTCGCGGGGCGGCTCTGACGTGCGGGCTCAGGATCGTCGTTGGCAGCAGCACGGCGGCCCCGGTCCCCAGCCCGTACTGCAGGAAGCGTCGCCGGGTCATGGGTCGCATCGCTCGCCCTCCAATCGCGAACCGATCGCCCCCGTGCATCTCGACCGATGGAGCGTAGGCCCGTGCGTCGCAGATGGCACGGTCCGAACGGCCCCTAGAAGCGGGCCGCTCAGTGGCCTGCTCCGGCAACCTGGTCGCGGGATCGAGCCTGTACGACCTGAAGCCCGGGACGTTGCAGGACGGCTGGCCCCACGGCATCGAGGTCGCGCTCGAGGTGGGCGTTCAGCCTCGATCTGAAGAGTCCGCGGCGGACGACGAGGCTCGGGATGGGCGAACCGTCCGCGTTCCGCGTAGTCTGGACCCTCCCCGATCGAGACAGGAGTCGAGTCGTCGTCCATGGAAGCCCGAACGACAAACCTTCCGGCCGGGACAGTCACGATGGTCTTCACGGACATCGAGGGCTCGACAGCACTTCTCCAGGCGCTCGGCGATCGCTATGCGGAGGTCCTGGCCGATCACAATCGGTTGATCCGCGACGCGTTCGCCCGGCATGACGCGTTCGAGCGCGGATCGGCGGGCGACGGGCTCTATTTCGTCTTCGCGAGCGCGCGTGAGGCGGTCCAGGCGGCCGTCGATGCGCAGCTCGCGTCTTGCCGGCCACCCATGGCCCGACGGGGCGGCCGTGCGCGACCGGATGGGGATCCACACCGGGGAACCGCGAAGCGCGGCCGAGGGCTACGTCGGGCTGGACGTGCACCGCGCAGCCAGGATCTGCTCGGCCGGTCATGGCGGCCAGATCCTCGTCTCGCAGACCACGCGCGACCTCGTCGCCGAGGACCTCAGGCCGCCGCTGGCGATGGTCGACCTCGGCGCTCATCGTTTGCGCTCGCTCGATGGCCCGGCCCAGCGCCTCTATCAGGTCACCGGCCCTGGTCTGGCCCGCGACTTCCCGCCGCCCCGCACGGGCGACGCGCCCAGGAACAACATCCGTCTGGAGGTCACGAGCTTCGTCGGTCGCGACCGCGAGATCGAGCAGGCGACACGGATGCTCGATCAGTCATCGCTGCTGACGCTGACAGGTCCCGGGGGCGTGGGCAAGACGCGGATCGGCCTGCGGCTGGCCCGGGTCCTCCTCGACCAGTTCGAGGACGGGACGTGGATCGTCGAATGCGGCAACCTGAGCGACCCGGACTTCCTGCTCCCTGCCGTGGTCAGCGCGATCGGCCTGCCCGACCCGGCCGGCCGATCGTTGCTCTCGACGATCATCGACCAACTCAAGGGCAAGCGACTACTCCTCGTCCTCGACGATTGCGACCCGGTCCTGACGGCCGCTGCCGAGCTCGCCGAGGGCATCGTCCGGGTCTGCTCGTCCGTTCGTATCGTCGTGACCAGCCGCGAGGCGCTTGGCGTGCCGGGAGAGGCGATCCTGCCCATCGCCTCGCTCGCGACGCCGGAGAACGGCCCGACCATCACCGCCGAGGACCTCGGTTCGATCGACGCCTGCCGGTTGTTCGTCGAGCGGGCACGGTCCGTCCAGCCGGCCTTTGAGCTGACCGACCAGAACGCCCGGTCGGTCGCTCAGCTCTGCCGGCGCCTGGACGGGATCCCGCTGGCGATCGAGCTCGCGGCGGCTCGCGTCCGGGCGCTGCCGGTCGAGCAGGTCGCAGCACGCCTCGACGACCGGTTCCGACTCCTGACCGGCGGAAGCCGCACGGCGGTCGCCCGCCATCAGACGTTGCGCGCGACCATCGACTGGAGCTACGACCTGCTGACCGAGCCGGAACGTGCCGTGCTCCGACGACTGTCCGTCTTTGCGGGCGGGGCGTCGCTCGAGGCGGCCGAGTCGGTCTGCGCGGGTGACCCGGTCGACGCGATGGACATCCTGGACCTCGTCGGGCGTCTCGTGGAGAAGTCCCTCGTCTTCACCGATCCGACGTCATCCGAGGCCCATTTCCGCCTGCTCGAGACCGTTCGCGAGTACGCCCGTGCTCGGTTGGTCGAGGCGGACGAGGCAGACCCCACGCTTCGTCGGCATCGCGATCTCTTCCTCGCCCTGGTCGACAAGGCATCGCCCGCCTTCTTCCACGGCCCTGAACCGGTGGATTGGCTCCGTCGCCTCGACGACGACCATGAGGACGTTCGGGCGGCACTCGAATGGTGCCTCGATCAGCCCGGGGAAGCTCGATCGGGTCTCCGGATCGCGGCTGGGTTGTGGCGGTATTGGGAGATCCGAGGCCACCTCACCGAAGGGCGCGGATGGCTTGAGCGGATGCTCCAGGCGGTCGGCGAGGAGATCTCCACGCTTCGAGCTGATGCGCTCACGGGCGCCGCGAATCTGGCCTTCATGCAGGGGGACCTTCGAGCTGCGGCGTCCCACCAGAGCGCGAGTCTCGAACTCCAACGCGAGATCGGCGATCCGCAGGGCGTCGCGTATGCCGCCAACAATCTGGCCAACACGTGGATCCAGCTCGGCGACAACGTGCGGGCCCGCGAGCTCTACGAGGAGACGCTCTCGATCGCGAGGGAGCTCGGCGACGTGCGCGGCGAGGCGTTCGTGTCGATCAATCTTGCTGACCTCGCGGCCCGGGAAGGCGACCTCGCTGCCGCTCAATCGCTCGAGCAGGAGATCCTCGCGTCGATCCGGCGGCTTGGCGATCGCTGGATGGAGGCATTCGCGCTCGACGCGTTCGCGCGAACGGCCCACCGGGCCGGCCAGCACGAGCGGGCGCGATCACTCCACATCGAAGCCCTGGCCATCCTCGAGGAGCTCGGCGACCGGCGCGGCGTCGCGCGGGTGCTGACGCAGCTCGCAGAGCTGGCGCTGACCATGGAGGATGGTCCCCGCGCTCGCGGCCTCCTCCGCCAGAGCCTGGCGATCCGCCAGGAGCTCGGCGACATGCCGGGGCTTGCCAGCACGATGGAGAGCCTGGCCGGAGCCGTCGCGCCCGAGGATCCGGAGGCCGCCGCACGGCTGGATGGCGCAGCCACATCGCTTCGTGAGTCGATCCGAGCGATCGTCCCGCCCCGGATCGCTGCCGCACATGATCAGCGACTGGCCGATCTGGAGGCCCGGCTCGGCTCCGACCGATTCGAGGCTGCCCGCCGCGAGGGCAGGCTGATGACCCCGAACGAGGCGCTCGCTACGCTCCCTCTTTGACCTCGACGATCGAGTCGGCAAGCAGTCCGTGGGCCTCCAGGTGGACGGCAGCGGCGGCTTCGGGACTCGGTGCCTCGGCGAGGCAGAAGACCTTGCCGGTCGCCTCGTCGTACCAGTAGCGGAGGTACTTGACGTCGTGCTTTGCCTGGACCGCGAGATCGGCGGCATGCGCCTGGGCCACGGCCTCCCCGGTCAGACCGGGGATCTTGTCGTGCGTATCGAGGTACAGCGGCATGCTGCCGGTCTCCTGTGCGTATGCATCGGTCAGGCGGTGAACTATGCCTGCTGCGCGGGTGTTGTCAAACACCCCGAAGGCCACACCGCTGCCCGGCCGGTGCCTTCACGCGCCACGTGAATGAGACCGCCACCCTGCTCCAGCCAACCTGGTCGCAGGATCGAGCCTGGACGACCTGAAGCCCGGGACGTTGCAGGACGGTTGGCGCCACGGCATCGAGGTCGCGCTCGAGGTGGCCGTCAGCCTCGACCTGTAGCCCCGTCGGGAGCCATGTACTATCGGCGCCATGGCGACGACCGTGACTCCCGATGTCCTGGCGAAGGTCCCCCTGCTGTCAGGGCTCGACCGACGCTCTCTCGAAGCGTTCTCGCGGACGCTCAAGCACCGAACGTTCCACGCCGGACAGACGGCGCTCGACGAGGGTGAGTCCGGGGTCGGGTTCTTCATCGTCATCGAGGGCACGGCGACCGTGTCGATCGCTGGTCGCGAAGTCCGGCACCTCGGACCGGGCGACTGGTTCGGGGAGATCGCCCTGCTCACCGCGGACAGCGTCCGGACTGCGACCGTCAAAGCCGAGACCGAGGTCATTTGTGTCGGCCTGACCGAATGGGAGTTCAAGCCGTTCCTGGCGGAGCATCCCGATGTCGCCTGGCAGATCATGGTGACGATGGCGAAGCGGATCGTCGATAGCGCGCAGGGCTAGGACCCGGGCGCCGAGGAAGTCGGTCTCGGCCGTCGGTCGGGCCCTAGCGATGACTCGATGTGAACGACGCTACCCGCCGAACCAGTAGATCCCATCCCAATACCAGATCGACGCGTCCGCATTCGCGGTGACGTCGACTCGCAGGTGGAACTGGGTCAACCGTCCGCTGCCGGGGCTGAATGTGCAGACCGCGTTCACGTCACTGCTCCAGACACAGACACCGTTCGTGCGTCCGTTCCTGATGGCGATGGTCGCCTGCACCACATCGCCTGCCAGGTTCTGGCTGGTGTAATGGACCTCCGTACCCGCCGGGAACCACATGAAGTCGGAGTGCTGGATCGTGCAGACATAGCCGAGAGGCTCGGACGGATCTGCCGCGCAGGTCTTGTCGAGGTGGAAGTCCTTGGGCGAGCCCGCCGATGCGACGGGGGCGAGGAGCGTGAGTGCGACGATCGTGCCGAGAACAACGAGCGATCTCTTGATGGACGACATGGTCGGTACCTCCAATGGGATTCGGATGAGGTCACACGCGGAGATTCATGACATCCGTGTCACCTCCCAGTGCCGGCCGGGCTGAAGGCGTCGGTCGTCGGGTCGTACAGCTCGGCGTTCGCCAAAGGCGCCACGTCGCCGTACCCACCGGTCACGAGAATGCGGCCGTCTGGGAGGGTGTTCGCCATGAACCAGGTGCGAGCATCGGCCATGGGGCCCGTCATGCTGAACGTTCCGGCCCTCGGGTCATATAGCTCGGCCGAGGGGAGGAAGTTGGTGGTCTCGTAATTCCCGCCTCCTCCGGCGACCAGCACCCGACCATCCAGCAGAAGCGCCGCTGGTTGGAAGACACGCGGGACGTTCATCTTGCCGGTCTCGCTGAACGTGCCACTCTTCGGGTCGTACAGCTCGACGGTGGCGATCTCCCCCGCGTCGCCGTCGCCACCGGCGATCATCACGCGCCCGTCGGCAAGCAGGGTGGCCGAGTGGAACACGTGCGCGACGGCCAGCCGACCGGTCGGGCTGAAGGTGCCCGTCATGGGATCGTAGAGTTCGGCCGTGAAGATGATCGCCCCGGGGGCGTTGTTGGATGGGATCCCGCCGGCGATGAGCACGCGACCGTCCGTCAGGAGAGTCGCAGTGTGATAGCCGCGTGCTGTCCCCATCGAGCCGGTAGCGCTGAAGGTGCCGGTCGCTGGGTCATAAAGCTCGGCTGAGGTCGTCGCATGATCGCCCAAATCATTGCCGCCGGCGATCAGGACTCGACCGTCCGTGAGCAACGTCGCGGTGTGATTCTCGCGAGTCACGTTCATCGATCCCGTCGGACCGAACCTGCCGCTGGTCGGGTCGAACAGTTCGGCGGAGGCGAGGTACGGGTCGTCATTGATCCAGGCCGCTGGACCGCCTCCAGCGATCAGGACGCGACCGTCGGCGAGCAAGGTCGCCGTGTGAAAGCCGCGGGCGATCGCCATCGAGCCGGTCGCACTGAAAAGGTCAGCCTTGGGATCGTAGACGGTCGCCGAGGAGAGGGGCTGATCCTTGTTGCCGAAGCCACCGGCGACGAGGACCCGGCCGTCCGCGAGCCCCGTCGCCGTCTGGATCTGACGCCCTTCGCCGAGCGGCCCCGTGAGGAGCGGGATGTTCGGTGTCGACGTCGGCGTGGGAGACGGCCGCACGCTCGCGGCCGCCTGGCTCACGCTCGCTGACGCGGTCGGCGACGGCCCCGGGACGCCGACCGCGGGTTTGCCGGGTTGGGCGAGGAGGTACGCGCCGCCGACCGCGAGCACGCCGATGACGGCGGCCGCGGCGATGCGGGTGGGCATGGTCATGGCAGAGAACCTCCACGGCGCCCGCAACGGGCGCCGCTGATGGGTGTGGTCGATCTCGTCGAGGGCGGCGTCGAGGACGCGATCCGCCAGCTCGTTCGTGCCCTGCACGAAGAACGCTCCGAGGAGGCGCTCGAGCTCGCGGTCGGTCGTCATCGCGGTCGTCCTCCGGCCATCGCGACGGGGCGCTCATCGGCCTCGATGGCCGCGCGCATCGCCCGATGGGCGTAATGGAGTCGTGAGTTGGCCGTCCCGACCGGGATGCCGAGCCGGTCCGCGATCTCGGTCGGGGTGAGGCCCATGTAGTAGGTCAGGACGAGGATCGCCCGCTGATCGGGTGGCAGTCGCCGGAACCCGCGTTCGAGGCGATCCCGGTCGTCGATGGAGAGTGACTCGTCGCCTCCGGCCGGTCCGTCGACGGGCAGGATGCGGACATTGGCGTTCCAGGCGCGTGAGCGGCGCGCTTCCGCGTAGCTCGCGTTGACGAGGAGGCGTTGCAGCCAGGCGTCGAAGCGGTCCGGATCGCGGAGGCTCGGCAACTCACGCCAGGCGATCACCAGCGTCTGTTGCACGGCATCCTCGGCCCGTCCGACGTCCCGAAGGATCCGCTGCGAGATCGCCATCAGCCGATCGCCGTGCGACCGAGCCAGGATGGCGAACGCCTCCCGGTCCCCGCGCTGCGCCTGCTCGACGAGATCGCGATCCACCGCTCGTCCTCCCGGCACCCATCCGGGCGCCTTCAGGGGGGACGCCTTCTGACTCTAATGAGTCGGATGGGTCCGCGGGACTTCAATCTCGAGAATCGCGCGAGCGAGAGGTGCCAACGTCCGCCAGTGTGCCGGACCGCGGCGAGCCGCAACCGGGTCTGGCGCTCGATGGGGTCGGACGGGCTATCGTCTCCCGATGCTCAGCTGGCAGCCGACCGACGACGACATCGAAGGGATGGTCATCGACGCCCTCGAGGCCTTGCCCGCGCCGTTCCGCGACCAGCTCGGGAGCGTCGCGATCGTCATCGAGGATGAGGCTACGCCGGAGCAGCTCGCCCTGGTCGGTGCGCATGGGTTGTACGGGCTCTACCAGGGCGTACCTCGGACGCGCCTGTCGGCGGACGCGGCCCCGACCCCCAGCAAGATCACGATCTTCCGCGCGCCGCTCGTACGGCACAGTCGAACGCCCGAACGCCTGGCGGCCGCCGTCGCCGACACCGTCTACCACGAGATCGCCCACCACTTCGGGATCTCCGACGAGCGGCTCCACGAACTGAAGCGAGGAGCACGGTAGGCGGTATCGGACGCGGAACCTCGGACCCGGAGCCTAGGATCGGGGCGACCCCGATGGCGCGGGCCAGACTCTGGAGTCGGGGCGGACTGCTCTGCGTCACCGTGCCGAGAGTGACCTCGTGGCAGGACAGGCAGAGCGTCGCGGGGCGCTCGACGTGATCGGTCGGGAGGGCACCGGCGCGACCGCCGGCCGTGTGGCACGTCAGGCAGTCGGCCTCTCCCGGGGCGGTGGCGTGGGCGGGCACCGGCGGCTCGATCGTCGGCAGCCGATGACACAGCCAGCAGGTCGTCTCCTTGCGGTGGGTCATGTCGGTCGGCAGCGGGGCGGTCTTGCCGTGGCACGAAAGGCAGGCCACGTTCTGGTCGTCGCGATGCGGTCGCGACAGCGGCGCTGGCAGATCGCCCGGCTTGTGGCAGATGGTGCACTCGGTCGCGTGGATGCCGGCGTGGCCGGGCGCGGTGTCCACGAGCCGCGCGGGCGCGTGGCAACTCGCGCATCTGCCCCAGCCCTCGATCGGGTGAGCCATGACCGGGATCGTGTCGAGGCCGATCGCGCCCGCGCCGGTGGTGTGGCATCCCGCACACTGCGCCGTCGCCGGGATCACCGCCGCGCCCATGACGAGGTCCGGGCTCGGGGTCGGCACGGGCGTCGACGTCGGGCTTGGGGCCGGCTTCTGGACGACCGCGGTCACACCGCTGCGTTCGAAGGCCGGGAAGGCGACCATGATCAACACGGCGCCGAGGAGGAGGCCGACCACGATGGCCAGGCCGACGACGGCGGCCCACCCGCCGGCGCGAAGAGCCCGAGCCCGCGTCACGGCTCGCTCCCGGCGGGCTCATCGATCACGTCGTCCGCGAGACGCGTCGCGCGCCGCGACGCAAGCCACTCTCGGGTCGTGCCGACGAATCGCGGCAGGTGGTAGCCGAGGTGGACGTCCGACTCCCGCAGGTCGAGATAGCGCTCCGCGAGCGTATAGACGAAGGCGATGAAGGCGAACGCCGCGACCACGATGGAGATCTCGACCAGGCTCGGCGTGTAGGCGACGTAGTCGATCGACACGACACCTCCGACGGCGGTCGTCGGGATCATCTGGCCGGCGACCACGAACAACAGCCGGTCGAGGAACACCCCGACGAAGACGAGGCCCGCCGCGATCCCGGTCCCGGCCACGGTCCGGGTCACCGGCAGGGCGATGAGGACGAGCGGGATGAGCAATCCAGCGATCACCCGAGCCCAGAACCCGACCGCGAGGGGCCCGCTGACCAGCGCGGTCGTCGCGGCGAGGAGGCCTCGGTCGTCGCTCGTCAGGCCCGAGGCGAGGGACCGCGCGAGGAGCGCGATCGAGCCGACGAGTGCGACAGCCAGCAGGATGCGGATGGCCGGCAGGGCGAGGCGGCGCGCGCGCTCGAACCCGGCGAGCTCGAAATGGACGACCGCGACGAAGACGATCCCGAGCACAGCCGAGCCGGCGAGCAGCGCAGTCACGAGCATCGTCATCGGCGTGAACAGCCCGTACCAGTAGCTCCGCGACAGCACGACGCCGAAGACCGCGCCGAGGGTGGTCGGCGCGAGGACGGCGGTGCAGGACGAGGCCAGGCAGGCGTACCGGTGGACCTCGTCATGGTGGGTGAACATGCTCCAGACCTCGACCAGCAGGAACACCAGGTAGACGGCGTAGAACGCGCCCATCCACCACATCGGTGAGGACAGCGACGGGTTGAAGACCGCGCCGAAGACCATGCGCACGGGATAGTGCAGGTCGAGGGCGATGATCCCGAACGCCGTCGTCAGGGAGAGGACCGCGAGGATCGCATGGCGCTTCTCGAGCGGCCGGAACATCTCGATGCCGAAGACGGTGCCGAGCGACGAGCCGAGGCAGAGGCCGCTGGTCGTGATCGCGAAGAACACGTAGGCGCTGATCAGGAGTCCCCACTCGAACGACGGAGTCGTGCCGAAGACCTCCGTGCCGGGTGCGATCGTGAGCAGCGCCCCGACGGCCCCGAGCCCCATCAACACCACGAGGAGCGCGTACCAGATCTTCAGCGGCCGCGGCGTCCGGGCCACCTCGGCACGCGCGACACGAACCGCCGACTGCGGGCTCAGCCTGACGGCGCGGCCGGCGACGGTGATGGTCATCAGACGACCTCGGCCTCGAGGCCGATGTAGTGGACCCGGGGCTTCGTCCCGAGCTCGGGCTTGAGGGTCGTCGTCGGGACCGTCGCTGAGGGTGACGCTGACCTCGCTGTCGGGGTCGTTGAGGTCGCCGAACATCCGCGCACCGACCGGGCACGCGACGACGCACGCCGGGCTCTGACCGACGGTGATCCGGTGGTAGCAGAACGTGCACTTGTCGGCGACGCCGGCCACGCCGCGCGGCGTCTCGCCGTCCGCCGGCACGATGTAGCGGGCGCCGTATGGGCAGGCGACGACGCAGTAGCCGCATCCGATGCAGCGTTCCTCGTCGATGAGGACCACGCCATCGGCGGTCCGATAGGTCGCTCCGACCGGGCAGACCGCCGTGCACGGCGAGTTCTCGCACTGCATGCACAGGTGCGGGACGAAGCGGACATCGGTGACCGTCGCGCCGGCAAGCGATGGCCGGCGCGTGCCTCAGCGCTCGAAGCCACCGATGCCGCCGTCCGGCGAGTCCACGATAGACCGTGCCGTCGGTGGTCGTGCTGTGTCGCTCGACCCAGGTGCGCGAGTACTCGGGGTCCTTGGGGACGTTGTTCTCGGCCTTGCAGGCGACGACGCACAGACCGCAACCGATGCAGGTGTTCGTGTTCACCACGAAGCCCCAGGAGTGGGCCGTCGGGTCATAGCGCGCGACGATCGGCTCGGCGTTCTCGACCGGCGCCGTCTCGGTCAGTCCGGTCAGCCAGTCGAACAGCAGGGTCGAACCGACGAGGCACGGCACGGCGACGACGCCGAGCTCGAGGACCTGTCGGCGCGAGATCTGCGGGTCGGTCATGGCCGCCTCGGTTCGACGTTCGCGTCGATCCCGTGGCAGGCCAGGCAGACCGTGTCGCCGACCACCTGGTGGCCCGTCGGGATCTTCTTGAGGCCATCGGGCGCATGGCACGTCGTGCACTCGGGCAGGTCGGCGAGCGGGTGCGTCACCGTCGGCGGCCGATGCGCCACGACGGAATGTGGATCGTGGCAGCGCAGGCACGGCCCGCCGACATAGTGCGTCGCGAGGTCCACCTGCGGGAATGAGGCCGGTCGCCCGGTCGTCGTCGCGTGGCACCTGGCGCAGATCGAGCTCGGCGGCTCGGGCAGCGTGACGGACCTGGCAACGGCGTCCGTGCACGGCGTGGCTCGCAGCCGGACCGTGGCACGCCTCGCACGACACGTTCGCATGGATGCTGGCGTCCTGGGCGATCGCCTGCGCCTGATGACAGGACGTGCACGTGGCAGACCCCACGAAGCGTGGGCTGAGCGCTGCCCAGGCACGGGCGTTCGGATCGTTCTTGACCGAGCCGTAGTCGGCATAGATCGTCGCGGTGGCGAACGCGCCGACTCCGAGGACGACGGATGCGACCGCGACCACGACCCCGACCTTGAACAGCCTGATCCCGGTCCGCCGCCAGTCGATCGCCGGCGGTTCGATCCGCGGCCGTGCCGCCCACGACCGGCGGATCCGGGATGCCAGAGCCTCGGGGGCGACGTCCTCATCGACCCCGTCCGGGAGGCTCTCGGCCGGGCTGGGGCGCTCGCCATCCTCCGGCGTTCTTCGCTCCGTCATCGGTCGGCGAGTCGTGGCTGGAACGGACGCATGGTCACTCCTCGGGACGTCGCGTCCATTCGATGTCCGGGGAGGGGCAGCGTCAACGGGCCATCCGACCGGAAATGGCGGGCCATGGGGTGAGAAACCACCAAATCGACCATCCGCCCGCGCGGATGGCGCTCGACGCGGCTAGGCCGGATCGACCACCGAGCCCGGCGGCGGTGGGCCTGCCTCGACGCCGATCCGGCGGGCGATGGCGGCTGCATCGACCCGGTTCGCGGCACCGAGCTTGTCGAAGATGTGCGACGCGTGGACGCTGGCCGTCTTGCGGCTGATGAACAGGGCGTCGGCGATCTGCTGATTCGACCAGCCGGCCGCGATGAGGCGAAGCACCTCCAGTTCACGCGGGGTCAGCTCATGACCGGCAGCGACGGGACGGATCTCCTGCGCGGCCGGTCGCGAGGCCCCGCTGCCGGCGGCGACATCGAGCCTGGCCTGGCGCGCGAGTCGGTCGATCTCGGCGAGGAGGGGGACGGCCACGAGCCGGCTGGCCGTCGCTCGCGCCGCGGCCAGCGTCGTTGCCGCATCCGACCGTGAGCCCCGCGTCCGGAGCATCGCCGCCGCCGCCCGATATCGGGCGTAGGCGGCCGGGAATGGCCGCCCGATGGCATCGAAGGCCCCGGCGACCGCGTCCCAGTCCCGGGGATCGTCGCGCTCGTCGAAACGGGCGACCTCGGCCCGACAGAGGGCAGCCACGGCCCGGTCACGGCTCGGCTCCACGACGGCCTCGTCGATGCCGGCCGGCACACCGAGCATCGCCGCGATCCGGTCCACCTGGCCGGCGATCTCTGCCACCCGCCCGCGCGCCTCCACGACGGCCGCGTCATCCCGGCGTGCGCGGGCTCCGGCCGCGAGGTCCGCCTCGAGTCGCAAGGCCGTGGCCGCCAGCGAGGCGAGTGCCGGGTCGGGCATCCCTCCGGATGCGACTCGGAGGCCGTCGCTGACGATCGCACGGGCATCGGAGACCCGCCCCTCGGCCACGGCGAGATCGGCCAGGGCAGCCAGCAGTGCCGCGCGGTCGTCCGCGCCGTCGCCTGTCGCGTCCGCCGACCGGGCATCGTCGAGCGCAGAAGCCGCTGACGCCAGCGCCCCGCGGAACGTGTCCAACCGACCGCGCTGGATGCGAAGACGGAGGCCGGCCGTGCCGATCGGACGCCGCGACAGGCCGAGTCGGAGGAACGCGTCCGCCTCGTCCCAGCGTCCGAGTGCGATGGCGGCCTTGGCGGCGATGGCAAGAAGGAGCCCGCCGTAGGTCCGCTCCACCCCGAGCGCCTGGACGCGCTCCCAGCCCTCTGATGCGACCTCGAGAGCGTCGCCCGGTCGCCCGACCCGGTCGAGGAGGGTCGCAAGGTTCGACGAGCCCAGGGCGATCCCCTCGGCCCCGCCCAGTTCGACGGCGATCGCGAGGCCGGCACGGACACGGTCGACACCCTCGTCGACCCGTCCGAGCGACGCGAGATCCCAGCCGAGCACGCCCAGACCGAGCGCCTCGTCCCCCTTCGATCCGACCGACCGCGCGATCCCGATCGCCTCCTCGGCCACCGGGACTGACTCGCTGAACCTGCCGCTGAGCATGAGGATGCCGGCGCGGTGGGCGAGGATCCGGGCCCGCGCCGCGGACGGCGGGTCGGCCGGGATCAACCGTTCAGCAGCGTCGACCGCCGCCGCGGCCGCGACACGGTCGCCGGCCTCCCACAGGTACCAGCGCTGTCTCTCGTGGAGCGCTCCCGCTCGTCCCGGATCGGCCGCGGCATCGACCAGCGCGAGAGCTCGCTCCCCGAGCTCGACGGCCGCCCGGTAGTCGCCGGTCAGGACCGCGGTCTCCGCCGCCCGGACGAGGACATCGGCGCGGTCGAACGCAGCGACGGCGTCCGGGACAGCCTCCCACAGGTCGATGGCGCGGAGATAGTGACGATGGGCGTCCTGGTAGGCGTAGCCCCGCTCAGCCTCGATGCCCGCGTCGACGGTGGCCGCCAGGGCACGACGGTCATCGCCGGCGGCCTCCCAGTGGTAGGCGAGCTCGGCTGCCGTCGGCGGTGGCCCGGTCGAGAGGTCGGCCGTCGGCGCGATCGCGGCTGCCCCCCTCGAGCACTTCCGCGAAGCGTGCGTGCAGCCGCGCCCGCTCGCTCGGCAGGAGCGACGCGTGGATCACCTCGCGGAGGAGTGCGTGGCCGAAGACGTACCGGGGATCGGATCGGTCTGCCGCGGGCACGAGGATCCGCCGATCGATGACATCGCGCAGGCCTTCGCGGACCACCTCCGGCGCCAGGTCCGACACCGTCGCGAGCAACCCGTCGTCGATCCGTGCGCCTGCCGCGGATGCGACGCGCAGGACCTCCTGCCCGGACGGCGAAACAGCGGCGATGCGCGCCAGCAGGACGTCGCGCAGGCGCGACGGGAGCGCGTCTGCGCTCGTCTCCGCCGACGCGGCGAGGACCTGCTCGGCGAAGAACGGGTTGCCGCCGGATCGCTCCAACGTGCGATCGACCAGCTCGGGATCGGGCACGCGCCCGAGTTCATCGGCCATCAACGCCGTCAGGTCATGGCGGTCGAATCGCGCGAGGTCCACGCGGTCGACCCGCTCGCCACGTTCGAGTTCGGCCAGGAACGGGAGGAATGTGCCGGTCGCGTCAGGCTCGTCGGTCCGGATGGTCGCGACGAGCAGGACCCGCTCGTCGCGCAGATTCCGGACGAGGAATGCCACGAGGTCACGAGTCGACGGGTCCGCCCACTGGAGGTCGTCCACGACGAGGACCACCGGCGAGAGACGAGCGAGCCGGTCCAGCAGACCGAGGATCAGCTCGAACAGACGGACCTGGGCGAACCGGTCCTCCGTCACGTCCGTCGGCGCCGAGCCACTCTGGTGCCGTTCGCTCGATGGGCGGGTTTCGGGCATCAGCCGGGCGAGTTCGTCTCGTCCCGGCCCGAGGAGGGCGGGCAGCGCGCCCGGGTCGACGTCACGGAACAGGACTCGGAGTGCCTCGACGAAGGGCGAATACGGAAGGCCTCCGGCGCCGAGCGGCAGGCAGCCGCCGACCATGACTCGACCGCCCGCCGATGTGACGATCGTCCCGAAACGCTCGATGAGCCGGGTCTTGCCGATCCCAGCCTCGCCCGCGACGACGACGGTGCACGACACACCGGACACCGCGCGCGCATAGGCATCGTGAAGCCGATCCAGCTCGGCAGCCCGTCCGATGAACGCGTGGCCTCGAGCGCCGTCCACGACGGACCGATGATATGCGCCCGCTCGGCGCCGGCGTCTCGATCCACGCGGCCCGTCCGAGATGAGCGCCAGCCGTACCGTCACGCCGTCATCCCGACGAGCGCCAGGCGCGAGCGGAGGCGCCCGCGGGCCCGGCACAGTCGCGTCCGGGTGGCGGCCCCGGAACAACCGATGAGCGAGGCGATCTCCTCGGGCCGATAGCCCTGTGCCGCGAGCAGGACGATCCGGCGGTCGTCGTGCGCCAGGGTCGCCAGGGCGTCGTGCAGCGTCCCGTCGCGCTCCCGCTCGAGGACAGCCTCCTCGGGCGAGCCGGCGACCCCGTGATCGAACAGGCCGGGCATCGCCCGCGCCGCGACGACGTTCCGTCGCGCACGGCTGATGACCAGGTTCCGGCCGACGCGGTAGAGCCACGCCCCCGGGTCGAGTGGCGCGCGTCCGGCATCGATCTCCGTGGCCAGCCGCAGGAATGCCTCCCCGACCAGGTCATCCGCAACCGCGGGGTCGCGGGTGAGCGCGATCAGGCGACCACGCAGGGCGGGGGCATGGGCGCGGAACGCAGCCTCCAGCATCATCTCGCCATCCGCCCGGGCACGCTGCGACCGGATCGGGGTTGCCATCCGCGGCATCTCGTGGACCGTCATCGTGGGACCTCCGTCCGCTCGTCCGGCCGTCAGGACCGGTCGACTCGAACGTGGTGCTAAGGCCCACGGGGCCGCATCGGGCGCTCGCCTCAGACGCGACCGTCGATCACCTCATTTCGTCACGCGGTGAGCGGCCTTGGGCGATGGGCGTTGGATGAGGCGCGTCAGCCGGCCGACGCGTGCGACCCTTTCGTGACATCCGGCCGCAGCAGGCGCAGCATCCCCGCGCCCCCAGGTCCATCAGGATGTCGGCGGCGTCACCGGCGGCCCGGTCGGGGACGGGCGTCAGCGCCCGATCAGCCGCGCGACGACCGGCTCGATGCGTTCGACCCACAAGGCATATTGCGCGGCGCTCGGATGGAGGCCGTCGGACGCGACGAGCGACCGGTCTTCCGAAACCCGCAGCGACAGGTCCACGATGTCAACGAATGCGATGCGCCGTACTCCGGCGAGACGTGCCATCGTCGCATTGACCTCGGCGATGCCGTCGCGTTGCCGTCGTGGATCGCCATAGTCGGCGCCGGCCGGCGTGACCGTGTAGTCGGGCGTGGCGATCGTCAGGATGCGACCGGCGGGCAGCATGGCCAGGAGCGTATCGAGGATGTGCTCGACGTTCCGCGCGTAGCTCGCGACCGGTATCCCTTGCACGACATCGTTCACGCCGATGAGGACACTCACGAAGCCGGGCCGGAGGGACTCGAGTGCCGGAAGCTCGGCGCGGATGAGGTCGGCGGTTGTGTACCCGTTGACCCCGAGGTTGCTCGACGAGCGCGAGCGTCGGCTCGTCCGGTCCGAGCGCGGCCACCAGCTGGTCCGGCCAGCGATCCGCAGCCGCGACCGACGTGCCGATCGTGTACGAGTCGCCGAGCGCGACGTAGCGCACGGGCGGGTCAGATCCGGACGCGGAGCGATTCGAGGCCCCGCGGCACGAACGTCTGCTTCCAGCTGGGGGCTTCGAGGCCGAGGCCGCGGTCGAGCAGCAGCCGGTTCGTGTCCGCATGGCGCGAGATGAGCCAGTGCGACGTCGCCGGGTTCCACAGGATCGCCTGCTCGTCCCGGAGCCGCTGGTAGACCGGATAGGGATCGGCGATGGAGGCCGGATCCGAGGGATCGAAGCCGAGTTCGAGGGGCGTCAGGACGGCCACGCCCGGAGTATGACCGCAGGCGGTGCCGACGAGCGCCGTCGACCGCTGCGAATCCACCTTGCCGCCCGATACTCCGGGTCGCTAGGATGTGCCCAACGGTCGGCCGGGAGGGCTGGCCGCGACCCCGGCCGGAACGATCCCTGGTCAGCAGACCGTCACGGACGTCCGGTCCTGGACCTGAAGGAGGACACATGCGCATCCGCAGCACTGGACTGACCCTGTTCGCAGGGCTGTCCATCTTGGTCGCCGCGTGCAGCAGCACGGCGTCACAGGCGCCCGCGTCGCAGGCGCCCGCGTCGCAGGCGCCCGCGTCACAGGCGGCTGCCTCGGCGGCGGCCTCGGAGGCACCGTCGGTCAAGCCGACGTCTGACCTCAAGATCGGCGTCGTCACGGACGTCGGCGCGGTCAACGACAAGAACTTCAACCAGTACAGCTACGCCGGCGCGGTCGCCGGCGCCAAGGCGATCGGGGCCAAGACGCCGTCCGTCACCGTGCCGAAAGAGACGTCGGACTATAAGCGGCTGATCCAGAACTACGTCGATCAGGGCTTCAACATCATCGTCGGTGTCGGCTTCAACCTCGAAGGCCCTCTTGCGACCGCCGCCAAGGCCAACAAGGACATCTGGTTCGTCGGCGTCGATGCCAACCCGTGCATCAACAAGGACGGCAACGTCGACACCACGTTCAAGGATTGCAGCGGCGTCATCGCCGACCTGCTGCCGAACTTCATCACCCTCAACTACGCGGAGGATCAGGCCGGCTACCTCGCCGGCATGGTCGCGGCGTCGGCCAGCAAGAGCGGCATCATCGGTGCCGTCGGCGGCGTCGCCGTCTGTGCGCCGTGCGTGCGCTACATCCAGGGGTATGCCCTGGGAGCCAAGTCCGTGAACCCCAGCGTCAAGGTCATCGCCAAGTGGGTGTCGGCGAGCGACTTCAAGAAGGGCTTCTACGATCAGACCGGCGGCACCACGTTCGCCCAGCAGCTCATCAAGCAGAATCCCGGCCTCGACGTCATCTTCCAGGTGGCCGGCCAGACCGGTAACGGCGCCATCGACGCCGCCTGCGCCGCGAACATCAACGCCATCGGCGTGGACGTCGACCAGTACCAGTCGTATCCAGCCTCCCAGAAGTGCATCCTGACGAGCGCCGAGAAGCATCTGACGAAGTCGGTCTCGACCGCGATCCAGGACATCAGCGCCAAGACGGCCAAGGGTGGCCGCTACGAGTTCAACGCCAAGAACGACGGGATCGGCCTCGCATCGTTCTACGACGCGGCGAGCAAGCTGCCCGCGGATATGCAGGCCAAGATCGACACCGCCCTCGCCGGGATGGCGGCGGGAACGCTCGTCACCTGTCCTGCCGATGCATGCGGGAAGACGCCCGCTCCGCCCATCGGCGACTGACCAGGACGTAGGATGGGAGGGCCGCCCTTGGGCGCCCTCCCATCACATATCGGAGTCGTGGACCTGCAGGCGAGGCACCGATGACGTCGGAGTCCCAGGCAGTTCGCGCACCGGCGCTCGAGATGCTCGGCATCACGAAGCGCTATCCGGGCGTCGTCGCCAACGACGCCATCGACCTGGAAGTGCGGCCAGGTGAGATCCACGCGCTGCTCGGCGAGAACGGCGCCGGCAAGACGACACTCATGAACATCCTCTACGGTCTCGCACGACCGGACGAGGGGCAGATCCTTCTCGATGGGACCGAGGTCCACCTGACCGGCCCGTCGGATGCCATCAAGCGTGGCATCAGCATGGTCCACCAGCATTTCATGCTGGTGCCGGTGCTGACCGTCGCCGAGAACATCGTGCTCGGCGACGAGTCGATGTCCGGGCCGTTCTTCCTCGATCGCAAGAAGGCCCACGAGCGTATCGTCGAGCTCGGCCGCCGTTTCGGGTTCGAGGTGGACCCCGAGGCCAAGGTCGGTTCGCTGTCGGTCGGCTGGCAGCAGCGCGTCGAGATCCTCAAGGCGCTCTATCGGGACGCGCGGATCCTCGTCCTCGACGAGCCCACCGCCGTGCTGACCCCGCAGGAGACCGACGAGATCTTCGAGGTCCTCCGCCGGCTGGCCGTCGGAAGGCCACAGCATCGTCTTCATCAGCCACAAGCTGTACGAGGTCCTGGCGATCGCCGACCGCATCACGGTCATCCGCCGGGGCAAGGTGGTCGGCGAGCGCGTCCCATCGGAGACCGACGAGGAGGACCTCGCCGAGTTGATGGTCGGCCGCGAAGTGTCGCTGGTCGTCGAGCGGGGCGAATCACATCCGACCGAGACCACCCTCAAGGTGGAAGGACTCGTCGTGAAGGACGACCGCGGCCAGGAGGTCGTCCACGGCGTCGACCTCGACATCCGCGCCGGAGAGGTCCTCGGGATCGCCGGCGTCGCCGGCAACGGCCAGGACGAGTTGGTGGAGGCCATCGTCGGCCTCCGAAAGCCGGCCGGCGGACGGGTCACGCTCGACGGCAAGGACATCACGGGCATGGCGACGCGTGACGTCTATTCCCATGGCGTCGCGTACGTCCCGGCCGACCGCCATCGGTTCGGCCTGGTCCTGTCGTTCACCATCGCCGACAACCTGGTCCTGACCAGCTATCACAGGCCGCCGTACGCCCGCGGCATCCTGCGCAACGACGCCGCGATCGACAAGATGGCCGCGGAACGGGTCAAGGCCTTCGACGTGCGGACGACGTCCGCGGACGCGAAGGCGGGCACGCTGTCGGGCGGCAACCAGCAGAAGGTCGTCGTCGCGCGCGAGTTCGACCGAGACCTGCGCCTGCTCGTGCTCGACCAGCCGACCCGCGGCCTGGACGTCGGCAGCATCGAGTTCATCCATCGCCAAGCGATCGCGAAGCGCGATGCCGGGACGGCGATCCTGCTCGTGTCGGCCGAGCTCGATGAGGTCCTCGAACTGTCCGATCGCATCGCTGTCGTCTACCGCGGGAAGATCGTCGCCGTTCGCGACGGGAGGACGGCCGACAAGAACGAGATCGGCATCCTGATGGCGACCGGTGGCCGCGAGGGCGTGGCGCCCGGCGACGGTGGGACCGCCGCATGAAACGTCGGCTGGAACAGCACGTGGGGCCTCCTGGCGCTGCCGCTCATCGCGATCGTGCTGTCCCTCCTCGTCGGTTCGATCGTCATCATCGCCTCCAACTGGCTCGTCACAGGCGAGATCCAGCCGGGGCTCGCGGTCGACGCATTCGCCGCTCTGATCGAAGGGTCCGTCGGTTCCGAACGGGCGATCATCAGCACGCTCGTCACGACGGTGCCGCTGCTGCTCGGGGGCCTGTCGGTCGGTCTCGCCTTCAAGGCCGGCCTGTTCAACATCGGTGTGACGGGGCAGTTCCTGATGGGTGCTCTCGGCGCGGTCGCCGTCGGGGCAGCGCTTCGCGAGAGTCCGGCGGTCATCGGCATCCCACTCGCGCTGTGCGCCGGGATGCTGTTCGGGGCGGTGTGGGGCTTCATCCCCGGTTTCCTCAAGGCGACCTCGGGAGCCCACGAGGTCGTCACCACGATCATGCTCAACTACGTCGCATACTCCGTGTCTGGCGGCGGCGGTCAATGGGCCGCTGACCGTCCAGGGCTCCGTCTCGCCGATCACGCCCGACGTCGGCAATGCCTCGCTGCCCATCCTGTTCGGCCGGGATGGCCATCTCGGCGTCATCTACGCTCCACTGATCGCCGTCCTGTACGGCTGGTTGCTGTACCGGACGACCAGAGGCTTCGAGATCCGGACCGCCGGCTCCAGTCCCGACGCCGCTCGATACGCAGGCATGTCACCGCGGCGCCTCATCATCTGGACGATGACGGCGGCCGGGCTGCTGTCTGGGCTGGCGGGCGCGACCGACCTCCTGGGCGTGACCCACCAGATGCAAGCGGGGTACGGCACGACAGTCGGATTCGACGCGATCGCTGTCGCCCTGCTCGGCCGAACGAGCCCGCTCGGCATCGTGCTCGCGGCCCTGCTGTTCGGCGGCATGCGAACCGGCTCGGGATACATGCAGGCTCAAGCCGGCGTCCCGCCCGAGATCGTCGGGGTGCTCCAGGCCCTCATCCTGTTCTTCCTGGTGGCGAGTCCGGTCATCGTCCGTCGGTTCGGCATCAAGGGCGCCCGCTCGGGCCTCGATGAGACGACGACCATCACGAACACCTACGGTGGTGAGGCCGTGATCCGCTGATGGACCAGTTCCTGTACGGCCTGCCGGTCATCGGACTCGTCTTCGAGTTCGTCGGCTATCTCGTTGCCGTCCTGCCCGACATCTCCCCGATCATCATGCATTCAGCGACGCCGTACGCCTTCGCGGCGTTGTGCGGCGTCATGTGCGAACGGTCGGGGGTCGTCAACATCGGCATCGAGGGGACGATGCTGGTGTCTGCGTTCGTCGGCTTCGTCGCCGGTGTGTACCTGGCACCCGTGCTCGGGACGGAGCCGTGGCCGGTCTTCGGTGCGTCGACCACGCTGGTCGTGGCGCTCCTGCTCGCGCTGCTGGCCGGGGTCCTCGTCTCGCTGGTGCACGCCTGGTTATCGATCTCCGTGCGTGCCGACCAGATCATCAGCGGCACGATCATCAACATCGCCGCGTTCGGGATCACGGGGTATCTCATCTCGCTGCTGGCGCAGACCGCTCCAACCAGCGCGGGACAGTTCGAGAAGTGGACCCCGCCCGCGTGCGCTGACCGACCTGCCGCTCGTCGGCTGGATCTTCGAGACGGCCTTCAACCAGGGTCCGCTGACGATCGGATTGCTGGTGATCGTCGTCGTGTTCCAGATCACGCTCTTCCGGACGCGATGGGGGCTCCGGAGCCGGGCGGTCGGCGAGCACCCACGCGCGGCCGAGACGGTCGGCATCAACGTCATCCGCCTGCGCTATCGGAACGTCCTCGTGGGTGGCATCCTGGCCGGCCTCGGCGGAGCGTACCTGAGCATGGAGGGCACCGGGATCTTCCAGGCGGACATGACCAACGGTGCGGGGTTCATCGGCCTGGCCGCGATGATCGTCGGGCGCTGGACACCGCTCGGGGCATTCGGGGCCGCCCTGCTCTTCGCCTCGGCGACCGGCATCGCCCAATCCATCCTGATCGCGCCGCCGCCGGGTCAGCTCGGCGAGATCCTGTTGTCCGTGCCACCGCAGTTCTTCGACGCCGTGCCGTACCTTGTCACGATCATCATCCTCGCCGGCGTGGTCGGGCGGAGCATCCCGCCGGCTGCCGACGGCCAGCCGTACGAGCGCGAGGCCGCGACCTGACACGCGAGGAACGTGATCGAGCGGCTGCGCTTCCTCGACCTCCAGGAGGGACGCGGAGCGGTCCCGATCCTCGACGACGACGGCATCGAACGCGTCCTGCGGACGACTCGACGGATCGCCGTCGTCGGCGCGTCGTCGAACCCGGGCCGGCCATCGTTCGACGTCTTTCGGTCGCTCGTGGCGGCAGGCTTCGAGTGCGTCCCGGTGAATCCGAACTGTCCGCAGTGTCCAGGGCGTGCCTGCCTTCGGGACGCTGGCCGACGCGGTCGCGGCGACCGGCCCCTTCGAGATGGTCGATGTCTTCCGCCGATCCGAGCTGTGCGTGTCACACGCGGAGGAGGCGGTTGCCGCCGGCGCGCGGGTGCTGTGGCTCCAGCTCGGCGTCGTGAGCTGGGAAGCAGCACGCGTCGCTCATGACGGCGGGCTCGACGTCGTCATGGACCGGTGCACCGCGATCGAGTGGCGGCGGATCGGGCGGCCGCCGTTCGAACGTCAGCGGATGAGGAACCCGAGGAAGACCAGCACGACACCCGCGATCGCGATCGCCGCGCCGATCCGGGCCTGGCGACGGAGGATCGCCATGGCGACGGACGCACCCGTCGCGCCGTCATTCCGGACACCGCCTCGCCACGACTCGTAGCGGGCCACGTTGGCGTCCTGCTCCTTGAGCGCCTGATAGCGCGTCCAGGGACCCCTGGCCCGGCTGTAACCGACTCCGATCAGGACGACGCCGGCCAGCCACAGCACGATGTTCAACGGCCCCACCCGTTCAGCCCTCCCCTGCCCGCTCCGATGCGAGGCGGTCACGGACGGCCGCCTGCACCAGCGCGGCATTCGCCTGGCCACGAGTCGCTTTCATGACCTGGCCGACGATGAAGCCGACCGCCTGATCCTTGCCCGCGCGGTAATCGGCCACGGCGGCCGGGTTCGCGGCAATGGCGGCATCGACCGCGGCCACGACCGCGTCGCTGTCCGTGATCTGGCGGAAACCGCGCGACGCGATGATCGCCGTCGTCGTCTCCCCGCTCGCGACATGCACCTCGAGGACCTCCCGGCCCTGGGCGCGCGAGATGGTCCCGGCGGTCACCGCCTCCACGATCGCCGCCAGCTCCGACGGAGCGACTTCGATCGGACCGGGCGCGGCATTCCGCAAGCGCAGGTACTCCCCGGTGACCCAGTTCGCGACCGGCTTCGCGCCGGCCCCGGGCGCCGCCGCGAGGGTCGCTTCGAAGAGCGCCGTCGCGGCCGGGTCCGAGACGAGGACGGATGCGTCGTACGGCGTCAGCCCGAGGTCGTCGCGGTACCGGCTCCGGCGGGCGCCAGGCAGTTCCGGCAGGGCGGCCCGGATCTCGGACAGCCACGCCGGATCGAGGTGAAGAGGCGGCAGATCAGGCTCCGGGAAGTAGCGGTAGTCGTCGGATGTCTCCTTGATCCGCATGCGGTACGTCTCGCCACGGTCGTCCGACCAGCCGCGCGTCTCCTGGATGAGTGGCTCGCCGGCATCGAGGCTCGCTGCCTGGCGATCGATCTCGAAATCGATGGCTCGCTCGACCGACCGGAACGAGTTCATGTTCTTGACCTCGACCCGCGTGCCGAACGGCTCGGCGCCACGCGGCCGCAACGAGACGTTGGCCTCGACGCGCATCTGGCCGCGCTCCATATCGGCATCCGAGGCGCCGATGGATCGCAGAAGCAGCTGGAGTTCCTCGGCATACCGGCGCGCCTGCTCGGCGGTCCGGATATCGGGCTCGGTGACGATCTCCATGAGCGGCGCCCCAGAGCGGTTGAAGTCGAGCAGGCTGACCTTCCGGCCGTCGGCATCGACCGCGTGGACCAGCTTGGCGGTGTCTTCCTCGAGATGCGCACGGGTGATCGTCACCGTGAACGGCCCGCCCGACGTCTCGAACGTCAGACGCCCAAGCGAGGCGAGGGGCAGGTCGTACTGGCTGATCTGGTAGCCCTTGGGCAGGTCCGGGTAGAAGTAGTTCTTGCGGTCCCAACGCGTCGCGGACGGGGCCGTCGCCTCGATCGCGGCGCCGGTCGCCAGGACATGCTCGACGGCACGTCGATTGATGGTCGGCAGCGCACCCGGCAGGCCGAGGCAGACCGGACAGGTATGGGTGTTCGGCGGCGCACCGTCATATGCCGTCGAGCAGCCACAGAACATCTTCGAGGCCGTCCGAAGCTGGCTGTGGACCTCGATGCCGATGACCGCCTCGTACCGCTCCAGCGCGTTTCCCGTTATCGTCATGCCCGGAAGCGGCCTGGGAGGCGTCGTGGCTCCATCGCCGTAGTGTCGCATAGCGCGCGGCGTCCACGACGGAGGCGTCCCTGTGACCGCCCGACAACCCGCCGCCCACGCTGCCGCACCCTTCTTCGTTGCCGAGATTCGCCCGAGCGAGCGTGAGAGCGCTCTCTTGACATGGCGTGATATGGTGCTTCACAAGCGTGAGAGCGCTCTCACAGGTGATGGAGCAGACGTGACCCAGCCCACCGGTCGCCCCCGTCGCGCCAGCGCAACCCTCGAGGAGGTCGCTCACCTCGCCGGGGTCTCGCGCGCAACCGTGTCGCGGGTCGTGAATGGCTCCCCCCGGGTCAGCCCCGACGTCCGGGTCGATGTCCAGGCGGCGATCGAGCAACTCGGCTACGTCCCGAACCGGGCGGCTCGCAGCCTGGTCACCCGCCGCAGCGACTCGATCGCGGTCGTGATCACCGAGCCGACAGCCACCCTGTTCTCGGATCCGTTCTTCCCGCGCCTGCTCCGCGGCATCAGCTCGGAGCTCACGGCCCGCGACCGCCAGCTCGTCCTGCTGATGCCCGACACTGCCGCCGCCGAATCACGGACGGCCGACTACCTGAGCGCCGGCCACGTCGATGGTGCGGTCCTGGTCAGCCTCCACGAGGACGATCCGCTCCCCGCCCGACTCGCCGCGGCAGGCATCCCCATCGTGCAGGTCGGACGTCCGCAGAAGGGCACGAAGGCGAGCTACGTCGATGTCGACAACCGGCAGGGCGCGCAGTCGGCTGTCGCCCACCTGATCGCCGGCGGGCGGCGCGTCGTGGCGACCATCGCCGGCCCGCAGGACATGGCGGCCGGGACGGATCGGGCGGCGGGCTACCGCGATGCCCTGATCGAGGCGGGTCTGGCGGTCGACCCGAAGCTCATCACGATCGGCGATTTCACCCAGGACAGTGGCGCTGCCGCCATGACCCGCCTCATGGCCGCCCGGCCGGACATCGACGGGGTCTTTGCCGCGTCGGACCTGATGGCTGTCGGCGCCATGTCGGTGCTCGTCGCCGCGGGACGGCGCGTCCCGGCCGACGTCGCCGTGGTCGGCTTCGACGACTCACCGGTCGCGACGTCGACCACGCCCCGATTGACCAGTGTCCGCCAACCGATCGAAGCGATGGGCCGTGAGGTCGCGCGCTTGCTGATCGACGCGGTCGAGGCCACGGATCCCGTGCATCGGCGCGTGATCCTGGCCACCGATCTGGTACGGCGCGCATCGAGCGCCGGGAGGCCTGCGCCCTGAGCCGGCCGGCAACCGGCGGACGCCGCAAGCGGAAGGACTCGGCGTCCCATCCATTCCAGTCCCCATGAAGTGGGAGATCGAGCGATCTCGCAACAAGGAGGAGAAACCAGGATGAACCACTCTCGATCAGCGCCGCGCGCCTTGATGGTCGCGGCAGGTGTCGTCGCCATCGTGGTGTCGGCCTGTGGTGGCAGCACGACATCGTCGGCGCCCGCGTCACAGGCACCCGCCTCGCAGGCACCCGCGTCACAGGCCCCGGCCTCGAGCGCCCCGTCGGCGGCCGCCGGCACGAACCTCGCGCGCGCCCTCACCGGCGAGTTCAAGGGCAAGCACGTGACGGCCACCGGACCGGCCGTCGATGCCGATGCGGTCAAGATGAACGCGATGTTCAAGGACTTCACCGACCAGACCGGCATCATCATCGACTACGCCGGGACCAAGCAGTTCGAGGCGGTCATCTCGGCCGAGGTCGACGGCAACAACGCCCCCGACATCGCCGACTTCCCGCAGCCCGGCCTGCTCAAGAGCTTCGCCAAGGGCGGCAAGGTCGTCGACCTGTCGAAGACGCTCGACCTGGAGGCCCTCAAGGCCAACTACAGCCAGTCCTGGCTGGACATGGCGACGATGCCCGGCGCGGCCGGGCCGATCATGGCCGGCGTCTGGGAGCGGGTCAACGGCAAGAGCTTCGTGTGGTATCCCAAGAAGGCCTTCGACGCCGCCGGCTACAAGGTCCCGACGACGTACGCCGAGCTGACCGCCCTGCAGGACCAGATCGTCAAGGACGGCGACACGCCGTGGTGCATCGGCATCGAGTCCGGCGCCGCGACGGGCTGGCCGGTGACCGACTGGCTCGAGGAGATGATGCTCCGCACGACCAGCGTCGAGAACTATGACAAGTGGGTGACCAACGAGCTGAAGTTCAGCTCGCCCGAGGTCAAGGCGGCGGCCGAGAAGGTCGGCGCCCTGTTCCTCGATCCCAAGCTCGTCCAGGGCGGCCCGGCCGGCATCGTCAGCACGGCCTTCGGCAACGCCCCGGCCGGCATGTTCACCGACCCGCCCAAGTGCTGGCTCCATCGCCAGGGCAACTTCATCACCTCGTTCTTCCCGGCCGACAAGAAGCCGGGCGTCGACTACGACACCTTCTACCTGCCGGGCATCGACCCGGCCTACGGCAGCCCGGTCCTGGTGGCCGGCGACATCTGGGCCGCGTTCAGCGACAAGCCCGAGGCCCTCGCGGTCATGGAGTGGTTCACCAAGGGTGAGCATCTCAAGTCGTGGATGGCCGCCGGTGGCGCCATCGCCCCGCAGAAGGACGCGGACCCCGCCTGGTACGGCAGTGACGTCATCTCGGCCTTCATCGGCAAGACCATCCAGAACGCGACCGCCGTCCGGTTCGACGCCTCGGACCTGATGCCCGGAGCCGTCGGCTCGGGCGCCGAGTGGAAGGAGTTCACCAGCTGGATCTCCGGCAAGGAGGACCTCGACACCGCGCTCAAGAACATCGACGCCGCCTGGCCGAAGTAACGGCCGCTCTCATCGGCCGGCCGACCGACCGATGATCGGATCCTGGGTCGGGGACCACGTCCTCGATCCAGGATCACGTTTCCCCTGGGCTCTCGGCACCGACGGGACGCGCCGGTGTCTGCGCCGACGATGGTGATGAGGTGGATCGGCCTCCTCCTGGCCCAGTGGACATCCAGCGTGGCCTCTTCGTGGCAGGAGTGGCCGGATCGCCTCGGCCAGATGGCCATCGGAACCCGGACCGAATCCCAGACACCAAGACGGAGGAGATCTCGGGTGCGCTACGGCCACTTCGACGACGAGCGGCGGGAATACGTCATCTCGCGCCCGGACACGCCACTGCCATGGATCAATTACCTGGGCAGCGGTGACTACATCGCGCTCATCTCCAACACCGCCGGCGGTTACTCCTTCTACCGCGACGCCCGACTTCGTCGATTGATCCGGTACCGCTACAACAACGCGCCACTCGATGTCGGCGGCCGCTTCCTGTATGTCCGCGACGACGACACCGGCGACTACTGGAACCCGGGCTGGCAGCCCACCCAGCGCGACCTCGACCGGTACGCCTGCCGGCACGGACTCGGCTACACCATCATCGAAGCCGAACGCGGCGGCATCCGGACAGAGACCCTTTACGTCGTCCCAGCCGGAGAGACGCTCGAGGTATGGCGAACGCGGGTCACCAACGATCGACCTGACCCCGCTCGCCTGTCACTCTTCGGTGCCGTCGAATTCTGTCTGTGGGACGCCCTGGATGATGCGACGAACTTCCAGCGCAACCTGTCCACGGGCGAGGTCCACGTCGAGGACGGCGTCGTCTACCACGTGACCGAGTACCGCGAGCGGCGTGACCACTTCGCCTGGTTCGCCTGCTCGGAGCCTGTCGAGGGCTACGAGACGTCGCGCGAGGCCTTCCTCGGGACGTCTCGCGGCTGGGACCGACCGCTCGCCGTCGAGCGAGGGACGATGGCCGGCTCGATCGCCCACGGCTGGCAGCCCGTCGGTGCGCTCCAGTCGAGTCTCGTGCTCGGACCCGGAGAATCTCGAGAGGTCACGTTCGTCCTCGGCTATACCGAGAACCCGCAGAACCGCAAGTTCGACCCCCCGGGCTCCGGGCGGCCTGACACCACGCGCGCCCGGTCGATCATCGACCGCTATCGAGGGACGGGCCAGCCCGACGCGGACCTCGCGGCAGTCACGGCGGCCTGGGCGGAGCGGCTCGCAATCCTCCAGGTGGTCACCGGCGACCCGCACGTCGACCGGATGGTCAACACCTGGAATCCATATCAGTGCATGGTCACCTTCAACCTGTCCCGCTCGGCGAGCATGTTCGAATCGGGCATCGGCCGTGGCATGGGCTTCCGCGACTCGAACCAGGATCTGCTCGGACTGGTCCACGTGATCCCCGAGCGAGCGCGGGCGCGGATCATCGACATCGCGGCTACGCAGCTCCCCGACGGAAGCGCATATCACCAGTACCAGACGCTCACCAAGCGCGGCAACCACGACATCGGTTCGGGGTTCAACGACGACCCGGCGTGGCTCGTGCTTGCGGTCGCCGCCTACGTCAAGGAGACCGGCGACCTCACGATCCTCGATGAACCCGTGCCGTGGGACAACGCCGCAGGTTCCGAGACGCCACTCCGTGACCACCTGCGGCGGTGCATCGACTTCACCCTCGACCGGCTCGGGCCACATGGGTTGCCACTCATCGGGCGGGCCGACTGGAACGACTGTCTGAACCTCAACGTCTTCTCGGATAAGCCAGGCGAGTCCTTCCAGACGGCTCCCAACCGCCCCGGTGGCGTCGCCGAATCGGTGTTCATCGCCGGACTCTTTGTGCTCATCGCGCGCGAGGCGGCCGCTTTGGCCTCGCTCTGTGGAGACGAGGGTGAGGCATCGCGGTGCCTCGGCGCCGCCGCGGCGATGACCGCGTCGATCGAGGCGCACGGCTGGGACGGCGCCTGGTATCGGCGTGCCTACGACAGCGTCGGGCGGCCGGTCGGGTCGGCGACGGGCGACGAGGGCCAGATCTGGATCGAGCCCCAGGGACTGATGGCGATGGCCGGCGTCGGGCTCGAAGACGGACGCACACGGACCGCGCTTGCGTCCGTCCGGGAACGGCTGGCGACACCGCACGGGATCGTGCTCGTGCAGCCAGCCTACACGTCCTACCACCTCGAACTCGGTGAGATCTCCTCGTATCCTCCGGGCTACAAGGAGAACGGCGGGGTCTTCTGCCACACGAACCCGTGGCTGATGATCGCCGAGGCCATCACCGGCAACGGAGACGGTGCGCTCGACTACTACCTGCGGATCAACCCGTCCGCCCGCGAGGCCATCTCTGACGTGCACCGGTGCGAACCGTACGTCTACGCGCAGATGATCGCGGGCCGCGATGCGCCGACACACGGCGAAGCCAAGAACTCGTGGCTGACCGGGACGGCGGCCTGGAACATGGTCGCGATCAGCCAGTGGATCCTCGGGATCCGCCCCGAGCACGACGGCCTCCGCGTCGAACCCGTCCTCCCCAGCTCGTGGACCGGCTACCGCGCATCGCGGCGATTCCGGGGCACGACCTACGACATCGAGGTGGCGCGTCGGTCTCGAGACGACCGCGGGTCCGGGGCCTCGGAAGACGAAGGCGTCGTCCAACTCGTGATCGACGGGAATCCGATCGACGGCACCCGCATCCCGCTTCCCCCTCCCGGCACGCCACGCGTTCGCGTCGAGGTCCGCGTGGCATGAGTGGACCCGCCGAGGCAGGTTTCCGGCACTCGTCTGGGGATTTCCATGGGCGGCCGACGCTGCGTTTCGCCAACGGCGCGCTCGCCGTCGAGGTGCTGGCAACGGCCGGCCCGAGGATCGTCGGCCTCCGGCGTGGTGGCTCGACAGCCAACCTGCTCGCCGAAACGCCGGACATCGGCTGGGACACGGCGTTCGGAAACTACGAGTTGTTCGGCGGCCACCGGCTCTGGTTCGCGCCCGAGGACCCGGATCGGGTCGCGGTCCCGGACTCCGCCGGGCTCGAGATCGAGCCTCTCGTCGATGGCCTTCGGCTCTCGGGGACCATGGAACCCGCGACCGGCTGCGTCCGATCGATCGAGGTCCGACTCGACCGCGTCCTGCCGTCGATGACCGTCCTCCATCAGCTGACCAACAAAGGGTCCCGGCCCATCGAACTGGCGATCTGGCCGATCACCCAGCTGCCGCTCGGAGGGATGGCCTTGCTCCCGCAACGGCGGGCGGTCGCCGGTCACCAGACGCGGCCGAACCGCAATCTCGTCCTGTGGCCGTATTCGTCGTGGGACGACCCTCGTCTCCGCGTCCTCGACGGGCTCGTGGCCGTGGACGCCGTCGCCGGCGCCGAGCTCAAGGTGGGCTCCCTCGTTGACGCGGGCTGGGTCGCGTTCGTCCGCCATGGGACGGCCCTCGTGCGCCGCTTCGAGCCGGAGCTCCGGGAGCAGCATCCGGATCTCGGCTGCAACGTCGAGGTCTACTGCGGCCCGACCTATGTCGAGCTCGAAGTCCTTGGCCCGATCCGGCTGCTCCTGCCGGGCGCCTCGACGATCCTTCTCGAGCACTGGGAGGTTCGATCCGTCCCGGCCGGAACGATCTTGCAGTTACGAGACGCGCTCGATGCTCCGCTCGAAGGAGCCGCCGCGTGTTGAAAAAGGACGACGTGAGACCGACGCCCCTGACCGACGGTCTAGTTCCATCGCATGTCTCGATGTCGGCGGCGCGATCCTCCACGCCCCGCCGGCGCTCCGTCAGGTCTGCGCGGGACGTTCGCCCCGGCGGCGTCTCGCGCACCTGGCGTGAGCATCTCGGGTCCGAGGCGGGCGTCATTCAGGCTCAGACCGGCGTCGCAGTCTCCACGCGAACTCGCTCGACGAACCGGCCGATCCGTCGCAGTGCTTCCTCGAGACGCTCGTACGAAGTCGCGTAGCACATCCGGACGTGCCCGGCGCCCGACGGCCCGAAGGCACTGCCCGGCACGACGGCAACGTGTTCCTCGGTCAGCAGGCGCTCGGTGAAGACGTCGTCGGACAGGCCTGTCGAGCCGATCCGAGGGAACGCATAGAACGCACCTCGCGGCTCGAACGTCTCGAGGCCGAGGGCATTCAGCCCGTCGACGATGAGCCGTCGTCTGCGGTCGTACTCGGCCAGCATCCGCTCGACGTCAGGTTCGCCCTCGACGATGGCGGCAAGAGCTGCGTCCTGCGCGGTCGTCGGTGCCGACATGATCCCGTACTGGTGGACCTTGAGCATCCCTTCGAGGATCGGCGCCGGGGCCGCGACATAGCCGACCCGCCAGCCGGTCATCGCGTACGCCTTCGAGAAGCCACCCATCAGGATCGTCCGGTCGCGCATCCCGGGCAGGGCGCTCATCGCGCGATGGCGGTAGGTCCCGTACGACAGACGGTCGTAGATCTCATCGCTGTAGACGAGCAGGTCGTGACGGACGGCGATGTCGGCAAGGGCGTCCTGGACCTCATCGGGCAGGACTGCACCCGTCGGATTGCACGGGTAGCCGAGGAACAGCGCCTTGGTCCGCGCCGTGATGGCCGCTTCCACGGCCGCCGGGTCGAGGGCGAAGTCGTCCTCGAAGCGGGTCGCGACGTGGCGGACGACACCGCCCGCGAAGACGACGGCCGGGACGTAGGCGACGTACGACGGCTCGTGCAGGATCACCTCGTCGCCCGGGTCGCAGGTGGCCCGGAGCGCGAGATCGACCGCCTCGGACGCCCCGACCGTGACCAGGATCTCGGTCGCGGGATCGTAGGCGACGCCGTATCGGCCCTCGAGGTGGCGCGACAACGCGCGGCGCAGCTCGAGCGTGCCGAGGTTGCTCGTGTAGTGGGTCCGGCCCTCGCGCAGGCTCTCGACGCCGGCTTCGACGATGACGCGAGGGGTGTCGAAGTCGGGCTCCCCGACTCCGAGGCTGATGACATCGTCCATCGTCGCCGCGATGTCGAAGAACCGTCGGATGCCCGACGGCGGCACGATCCGGACGCGCTCGGACAGGACGCGGTCGGCGAGTGGCGCGCGGGGGTCGATGTCGGTCGCCATGGTCGGCAAGCCTACGGCATCAGGCGCCCCGCGGGCCACAGTCCGGTCAACTCGCCGAGGCGACGACCTCCGTCCGCCCGGCCGGCTCGACCGCACGGCCGTTGGCGCGCGGGCGCTCCGGTGGCCGGGTCACGGGCTCCACGGGACGAGGTGCGACAACGGTCAGCACGGCCCGATCGCGGATCCCGAGCATCTGACGGCGCATCATCACGAAGACGCCGAATCCCATCATCGGACCGATGACGCGGAACTGGGGGCCGCCAGCTCCGAACCGGACCCGGAAGCGCTCGATGAGCCGCGTCCGGCCGCCGGTCAGCGGCTCCACGACGAAGGCCCAGCTCGCCGCGAAGTCCTGCGGCGCGGTGCCGAGGAATGCGCCCGAGGCAGCAAGTCCGGGCGGCGTCGGACCGGCCTCTGTGGCCGCCTCAGCCTGGCTCTTCACGAGCGCCGTGTCGCTGAACAGCACGAGCGCGTGTCCCGGCTCGATCGCCCGGACCTCGAAGCCCGTACCCGGCGATGTCGGAACGATGTCCCCGACCGCGAGCCTGCTCCAATCCGGCACGAGCTTGACGGCACTCGATCCGCCCATGTCGAGCTGGTCGTAGCTGTACCAGCCCGCCCGCCCGAAGCCCATCTGCACCAGCCACGGCCAGACGGCCTCGGGTGGCGCGTCGATGGTGATGCCACGGGTCTCGATGGCCGTCGTTTCCGGCACGAGATCGTCACCTGGGAGAGGCTTCGTCGCCTCATTCGGGATGATGCCCCAGGTCCGCCGCCACGTGGCCAGACGGCTGATTGTGATCCCGGCTGCGGCCCCGATGACCGTCCCGGCGATCGCGATGCGCACACGCATACGTCACCTCCGAGACGATGGTCACGGGTCGTCGGCGAGCCGACGAGTGCCGTCCTGCCCGAAGGGGCGGGACCTTGCGACCGAGACGTCAGTCGTGGGCCAGGGCTGCCATCCGCTCGGCCGGCGTCGGGGTGGCCGGGTCGGCCGCAGCCGCGAGATCGGCCGGTTCGAGACTCCGCCACGGGGCGTCCGCCGTGATCGCCTCGTAGCTGCGCGCGAGTCCGAACAGCGATGCCTCGGACCAGGCCGCGCCGATGAACTGGAGGCCGACCGGCAGGCCCTCCGACAGCCCGCACGGGATCGAGACCCCCGGCAGTCCGGCCATGTTGGCCGGCAGCGTGCACGCATCCGATAGGTACATCGAGACGGGATCGGCCAGACGATCTCCGAAGCGGAAGGCGACGGTCGGCGAGGTCGGCGCGACCAGGGCGTCGAAACCCTGTGCCCATAGGCTATCGAAGTCGCCCTTGATCAGGGTCCGGACCTTCTGCGCCTTCAGGTAATAGGCGTCGTAGTAGCCGGCCGACAAGGCGTACGTGCCGAGCATGATGCGCCGCTTCACCTCGGGCCCGAAGCCGCGGCCTCGGGTCGCCAGATAGTTCGCCAGCACGTCGCCGTCGCCCAGCCGTGGCCCGAACCGGATGCCGTCGTAGCGCGCGAGGTTGGCCGACGCTTCTGCCGGCGCCACGATGTAGTACGTCGCGAGGCCGTACTCGGTGTGCGGCAGGCTGACCTCCTCGACGGTCGCGCCGGCGGCCTCGAGAGCCGCGACGGCTTCGCGCACCCGAGCCTCGACGCCGGGCTCCATCCCGGCCACGAAGTACTCGCGCGGCAGGCCGAACCGCTTGCCGCGGAGCGAAGCGGCAGCCTCGTCGTCGCCGGCCGGGAGTGCCGTGAGCGTCGCCGGGATCGGCTCCGGCGAGGAGGTGGAATCGCGGTCGTCGCGGCCGGCGATCGCGTGCAACAAGGCGGCCGCGTCGCGCGCGTCGCGAGCGAACGGTCCGATCTGGTCGAGCGAGCTGGCGAAGGCGACGATCCCATAGCGGCTGACCCGGCCGTACGTCGGCTTCATGCCGACGATCCCGCACAGCGCCGCCGGCTGGCGGATCGAGCCACCGGTGTCGGTCCCGATCGACAGGGGCGCATGGTAGGCCGCCACCGCCGCCGATGATCCGCCGCTGCTGCCTCCCGGTACCCGGTCCAGGGCCCACGGGTTGGCGGTCGGCCCGAACGCCGAGTGTTCGGTGGATGACCCCATCGCGAACTCGTCCATGTTGGTCTTGCCCAGGATCACCGCTCCCGCTTCCCGGAGGCGCTCGGTGATGTGGGCATCGTATGGCGCGCGGTAGCCCTCGAGGATCCGGGAGCCGGCCGTGCACTGGCCGCCCGCCAGCGAGACGAGGTCCTTGAGCGCGATCGGGATCCCGAGCAACGGCCGAAGCAGGTCGAGCGCGCGGTCCGGATCCGTGCGGGCGGCGGCAAGCCGGGCATCGGCCGAGTCCGCCTCGGCGAGCGCGCGCGCCCGATCGATGGTCAGCCAGACGTTGAGCGCACGGTTGTCGCGTTCGGCGGCGGCCAGGTGCGCCTCGGTCAGCTCGCGGGAGGAGACGTCACCGGAGCGCAAGAGCGCGGCCATCTCGTGGGCGAGGAGCCGCGTGAGATCGGTCACCAGCGGGTCAGCGCTCGTCGATGATGGCCGGGACCACGATGAAATCGCCGTCACGCGCTGGCGCATTGGCGAGGACCGCTTCGACGGGCAGCGACGGCCGGACGACATCGTCGCGCAGGATGTTCTCCAGTTCGATGGTCTGGGCGGTCGGCGGGATGTCGTCGGTCGGGAGTTCGGACAGGATCGCGTATTGATCGAGGATGTGGTTGAGCTCGGCCTCGAGACGGGTCAGCTCGGCCTCGGTCAGGCCAAGCCGAGCCAGATGCGCGACATGCTCGACGTCGCTGCGGGAGAGGTTGGCCATGGACTCGATGATAGCCGACCCAGCTCGCGGCTCATCGAGACGCGGCCGTCCTGTGTCTCATGCTGGCCGGGTCGACCACTTCACGAAATCCGTCGGCGAGGCGGTGGATCGGGGCACGCTCGATGAGGGCCGCGGCGACGGCCATGACCGAGTCTCCCTCCTCGGTGATCAAGGCGACGCCCGCCGACGTGTCCACGGTGGCGACGATCCGCACCCAGCCCTCGGACGGTCGCTCGAGATCGAGCCCCAGGAGATCGAGCCGTGGGCCGAGGAGCGGCGCGAGCTCGCGTGCCAGCACCTCGAGGAACTTGTCGTCGGCATCGGACATCGACCGGCTCCTCGTGCGGATCACCGCACGATACAACGCCGTCAGGGCATCTGGGTACGATCGGTCGATGCAGCTTCCCGTCATCCGCCCGATGACCCTCGCCGATGTCGATCCGATCGTCGAGCTCTTCCTCCGCCAGGACTGGGGGGACCGGCGACTGAACCTGGGATTCGTCATCGGCCATCCGGAGACTCGTCCGTTCGTCGCCGATGCCGACGGCATCGTCGTCGGGACGGGCGTCGTCAGCCTCAACGGGCCGGTCGCCTGGATCGGCACGATCTTCGTCCACCCGGATTGGCGCCGCCGCGGCGTCGGGTTGGAACTGACGCGCGCCACACTCGATGCCGCCGACGCGGCGGGCTGCCGGACCCTCGTCCTCGTGGCGACCGAGGCCGGGCGGCCGATGTACGAGCGACTCGGGTTCGAGGTGCAGACGTGGTACCGGACCGTCGAGGCCCCAGGCCTGCCGCCCGACACACCGATCGACCCGCGCATCCGGGCGTTCGAGCCCCGCGACCTCGATGCCATGACGGCGCTCGATGCGGCCGCCACCGGCGAGGACCGGGCCCACCTCCTGCGAGCCTTCGCCGACGGATCGACGGCGCGCGTCCTCGACACGGAAAGGGGCACGCTTGGCGGCTTCGTCGTCCGGGCGCCATGGGGCGGTGGCGCGACTATCGCGCCGCGACTCGAGGATGCCCAGGCGATCCTGCACGCTCGTCGTGTGGCCCAGGGCCCGGAACGGCGCGTGCGAGCAGGCGTCCTCCAGGACAACCAGGACGGACTCGACGCACTCTTCGCCGCGGGCTGGGTCGACGCCTGGCGTGCACCGCGCCTCGTTCGGGGCGACCCTCTCGCCTGGCATCCGGAGGCGATCTGGGGGCAGTTCAACCACGCTCTCGGCTGACCCTGGCATCGACCGCGTCCGGATGGGCCATCCGGCATGCCCTGGACCGCCGAAGGGGTGATGGCGGGCCGACGAGTGGGCGTCGATGCTCCGTCCATGTGGACCACTCTCCATCGCGCCCGTCGACGCATCGGCGGGAGTGACGAAGCGCCCTTGCCGGCGGAGGTCGAACCGGACCTGCCGACGGAAGCGGTCCAGGACGTCGTCATCGTCCTTGGACGCCTCGAGATCGAGTGCCTGCGTCATGCGATCCAGCGGTCGCTCGGGGACCGCGTAGACCACCCGAATTCCCCCGCCCGCATGGAACGCGCGCTCGCAGTCCTCCTCGGGCGTGACGGGTCAGCGGGTCGGCCGCGGGTCCTCCGCCTTCCGGCGGCCCTGTCCACCCCCGAGTCGTGGGAGATCCACCTCGACGGCGTCGAACGCACGACCGTCACAGCCATCCGGGATGCCGGACGAACCGGGAGGTTCTCGTGATCAGCACGGTCTGCCTGCAATGCGGAACCCCCTCGCAGGCAGGTCGCGGCTCGTTCTGCCGGCGCTGCGGCCTCCCCTACGGCCAGCCACCGAGCGCCACCGTCGAGCTGCCGTCGTGCCCGATCTGCTACCGGACGGTCCACGACGACGGTCGCCTGCCGAGTCTCGATCGGGCCGGGATCCGCGTGGACCTCGTTCGCCATCAGGCCGAACATGAACGTCACCCGGTCGGCGACGACGACTGGCTGGAATCGCTTGCGCACCGGTGACCGCATCCGGATCGCCGGCTGGACGGCACCCTTCGAGACCGTCCGCCGCTACCTCGTCACGGGTCAGGTCGAGGCCGGCCGCAACCGCGCCCTCGCCCACGATGCGATCGTGACCGCCATGACCCAGCTCAACCGATGGGGCCCGGACTGCGACATCTTCGGCGACCTGCCGGAGTGGAAGGCGGCTCGCACGGCCGTGACCGTCCTGATGGAGCGATACGCGCGCGGCCGGGCGCGGATCTAGGACGCCCCGCCCAGGAGCCTCCGGAACCCATCCTCGTCGAGGACCTCGACACCCAGTTCCTGTGCCTTTGCGAGCTTCGACCCTGCGCTCTCGCCGGCGATGACGTAATCGGTCTTCCTGGAGACGGAGCCGGCGACCTTGCCACCGGCGGCCCGGATGGCCTCCTCGGCCTCCGTCCGGCTGTATCCCTCGAGCGTGCCGGTCACGACCAGCGTCTTGCCCTCGAGCGGCCCGCCGGCGTCCGCCTGGGCGACCACGGGTGGCTCCGGCTCGACCCCGGCTTCGGCCAGGTCGTCGAGGACGGCCGCCGTGGTCTCGTCGGTGAAGTACCGGGCGAGGCTGGCCGCGAGCGTCGGCCCGACGCCCTCGACCTCGAGGAAGCGGTCCGGCTCGTCGCGGGCGACGGCCCGCAGGAACGCGCTCAGGTCGACGAGCCAGGCCGGTCCCGGCGGTACCTGGACCGTCAGCCAGCGCGCGAGGTCGACGGCCGTCGTCCCGCCGACCTGCGGGATGCCGAGCGCGTTGAGGACCCGGGCCAACGGGCGATGCCGCGACTTCTGGATCGACGCGTAGAGGTTCTCAGCGCTCTTGCGCGCGTAGCGGTCAAGCGATTCGAGGTCCTCGACCGTGAGCCGGTAGAAGTCGCCGCGACGCTTCAGGAGGCCGCGTTCGATGAGCTGGACGAGGACCTTCCAGCCGGCACCCTCGATATCCATCCCGCCACGCCCCGCGAAATGGCCGAACTCCTGGCCGACCCGGGCCGGGCAGACGAGGTTCGGGCAGTAGATCCGGACCGCGCCGTCGTCCTGGACGACCGGCGTGTCGCAGACCGGGCAGCGTTCGGGCATCGCATATTCGCGCTCGGATCCGGTCCGCCGTTCGACGATCGGCCGGACGACCTCGGGGATGACATCGCCGGCCTTCTGGAGGACGACCCAGTCGCCGATCCGGATGTCCTTGCGCCGGACCTCGTCGAGGTTGTGGAGCGTCGCCCGAGCGACCGTCGAACCTGCCACCTTGACCGGGGTCATGTGCGCGACGGGCGTCAGCGTCCCGGTCCGGCCCACGTACGGGACGATGTCCTCGACGAACGCCTCGACCTGCTCCGGCGGGAACTTGAAGGCGATGGCCCAGCGCGGCGCCCGGCTGACCATCCCGAGCCGCGCCTGCTGGTCGAACCGGTCGACCTTGACCACGACGCCGTCCGTCTCGTAGGGAAGCTCGTGACGGGCCTCGCGCCAGCGCTCGGTGAAGGCGATGACGCCCTCGATGTCGAGCTCGGATTGGCGATCGGGATTGACCGGGAAGCCGAGTGCTGCGAGCCGCTCGAGGGCGGCCGTCTGCGTCGCGACCACGTCGGTGTCCTCGACCAACTGGTAGAACCAGGCCGACAGCTTGCGCGCCGCGGTGACGGTCGGGTCGATCTGGCGCAACGACCCGGCGCCACTGTTGCGAGGGTTGGCATAGAGCGCCAGGCCGGCCTCCTCGCGCTCCTCGTTGATGCGGCGGAATTCGGCCTTGGGCATGAACACCTCGCCCCGGGCATCGAGGGTAGCGTGCCCGGCGATGCGCGCCGGGATCACGGTGATGGTCCGAAGGTTGGCCGTCACGTCCTCTCCGGTCATGCCGTCGCCGCGGGTCGCGCCCTGGACGAACCGGCCGCGGTCGTAGTGGAGGCTGATCGCCAGGCCGTCGATCTTGAGCTCGGCGACGTAGCGCAGGTCCTGTGCCGGTTCCGGGGAGAGCGGCAGGCCCAGGCCGCGTCGGACGCGCGCGTCGAACGCCCGGAGTTCGTCGTGGCTGAACGCGTTCGACAGCGACAGCATCGGCCGGGTGTGGCGAACCTCGTCGAACGTCCCGGTCGGCGTGCCACCGACACGCTGGGTCGGCGACTCCGGTGTCGTCAGGTCCGGGAAGGCCGTCTCGAGCGCGACGAGCTCCCTGAACAGCTGGTCGTATTCCGCGTCGCTGATCTCCGGTGCGTCTTCGACGTGGTACAGCTCATTCGCCCGCTCGATGGCCGCACTGAGCTCGGCGTGTCGCGACGCCGCGCCTGCCGGGCCGAGTGCCGCGGCCGCGGCGACGAGCGCGGGATCGACCGGGGGCAGCTGGATGGTCATCGATGGGAGGGTACCGAACCGGCGCCCACCCCGCGCAGCGCCAGGTGCCGAGTTCGTCGGGCTGACGGGATCGGTCAGCGTTCCACGCGAGCCGTGGCAGCCAGGTGGGACCGGCTGACGGCCGCTGGCGTCGGCGTCCCCAGGAGGGTCAGGGCGAGCCTGAATTC
This sequence comes from uncultured Chloroflexia bacterium, assembly GCA_963776385.1. Classification (GTDB taxonomy): domain Bacteria; phylum Chloroflexota; class Limnocylindria; order Limnocylindrales; family CSP1-4; genus SPCO01. The sequence goes on along the minus strand of CAVZME010000010.1, from coordinate 28,207 downwards.
CTCGCGCAGGATCGCGAGGGCATGCTCGACACCAGCCGAGCCCGCGGTGGCCAGGGCCCAGTAGGCCGGTCGACCGAGGAGCACGCCCTGCGCGCCAAGAGCGCGCGCGATGACGATATCCAACCCACTGCGGATGCCGCCATCGACCCAGACCTCCGTGCGCCCAGCCACGGCATCGACGACCTCGCCGAGGACGTCCGCCGTCGCCTCGACACGATCGAGCTGGCGGGCACCGTGGTTGCTGACGACGATGGCATCGGCCCCATGATCGACGGCCAGGAGCGCGTCCTCGGCGGTCAGCACGCCTTTCAGGACCAGTGGGAGCGACGACCACGACCGGATCCGCTCCAGATCGGCCCAGGTCAGCGTCGCGAGATCGCGCATGACACCGGACTGGTCGGTACGCGCGTGGCTGCCGTGGGTCGCGACTGCCTCGGTGAAGTTGCCGAGGGCCGGGAGGTCGAACGCCGAGCGCCGGTCCCGGACCCGATAGCCGAGCACGGGCAGGTCGACCGTGAGCACGATCGCCCCGAACCCGGCCGCCGCCGCGCGCTCCACGAACGATCGCGTCAGGCCCGTGTCGGCCTGGACGTAGAGCTGGAACCAGCGGGTCCCGTGCGGTGCGGCCGCGGCGACCGTCTCGATCGGATGCGAGGCGGTCGTGGACAGGATCATCGGGACGCCGGCCGCCGCCGCGGCCCGGGCCATCGCCGAATTCTGCGTCCGGATGCGCGAGCGCCTGCGTCGCCATCGGCGCGATCGCGACCGGCATCGCGACCGACTGCCCGAGCATCGTGGTCGCCGGGTCTACCACCGAGACGTCGACGAGGACCCGCGGACGCAGTCGGTGACGACGCCAGGCCGCGACGTTGTCTGCGAGGGTCAGCTCATCCCAGGCCCCACCCGCGACATAGTCGTAGGCGGCAGGGTCCATCGCAGCCCGCGCGAGCGGCTCGAAGTCGGCCAGGCACACGACGCCGGCAAGCTGGGCGCTCATGCCGGCGTCGGACGAGACGTTCGCTCATCCGACGAGGTCGAGGTTCGCCAGGCTGACGAGCATCGTCTTGCGACCGACCGAGGCGTCCTTGAAGGCGACCGTGACCTCCTCGTCGCTGCGCGTCAGCTTGGAGGTGATGACGATGCCGTCGCCCCAGCGACCGTGACGGACCCGGTCGCCGTCGCGGAAGACCCGTTCGCCCGGGATGATCGGCCGGGGCGGCCTGGCCGGGCGTGGCGGCCGCGGCCGGGCCCGCCGTCTCGAGGTCATCGTCCCAGGCGCGAACCGACCGCCCGAGGGAGCCGGACCGGGCACCGTCGTCGAACGCCTCGCGCTTCGCGGCGAGGTCGCGAGATGGCCGGAATGCCTCGCCCGCGGCCGGAGCGCCGGGCCGGCCGCTGCCCTGCCGGTATGCCGGCCCGCTGCCGCGCGTCGGTGTCCCGAACCGGCTCGTCCGCCGCGCCCCGAACACCAGATCGAGGTCGAGGTCGCGGTCGTCCGAGCCACCGAGCTGCGGGCCATCCATCAATTCGGCCGGGATCTCCATCAGGAACCGCGACGGCACCGAGGCCTGGCCCATCCCCCACGTCGCGCGCCGCCACGCGTGCGACAGGAACAGGCGGCGCTTGGCGCGGGTGATCCCGACATAGGCGAGCCGGCGTTCCTCCTCGAGCTCCTTCTCGTCGTCGAGCGCCCGGCTATGCGGGAAGAGCCCTTCCTCGAGGCCGGCGATGAAGACGACCGGGAACTCGAGGCCCTTGGCCGCGTGGAGCGTGATGAGCGTCACGGCGTCGGCGTCGCCCTCGTACGAATCCTGATCGGCGACGAGGGCGGTCTCCTCGAGCAGCCGGTCGAGGGCGTCATCCGGGGTCAGGTCGTCGTAGCGGGTCGTGACCGCCCGCAGCTCGAGCAGGTTGGCCCAGCGCTCCTCGCCATCCTCCGAGCCGTCGGCGAGCATCGCCCGGTAGCCGGATGCTTCGAGAGCCTCGTCGAGGAGTTCGGGCAAGGACAGGACGCCGACCCGCGTCCGCAGCCGGCGGACGAGGATCGCGAAGTCGGTCAGCGCGTTGCGGGTCCGCGGCGCGAGACCCGGCAGCTCGCCGTTGACGGCTGCCTCGATCGCGCCCCAGGTCGAGCCGCCCTCGCGCCCGGCTGCCGCCCGCAGCGTCTCGATGGTCTTGTCGCCGATCCCCCGCGCCGGGACGTTGATGATCCTCTCGAAACTGACGCTGTCGGTGTCCGAGCGGAGGATCCGCAGGTATGCCAGCGCATCCTTGACCTCGCGGCGGGAATAGAACCGGGTCCCGCCGACGAGCTGGTAGCGGATGCCGTAGCGCAGGAACGACTCCTCGATCGCTCTCGATTGAGCGTTCATGCGGTACATGACCGCGATGTCGCGTGCCCGAAAGCGAGCGTCGTCGTCGTCCGCGCGACGCGTGAGCGCCGTCCCGCGACCACCGACCAGGCCTTCGACCTGGCGGGCGATCCATTCCGCCTCCTCTTCTTCGTTGTAGGCCTCGAAACGCTGGATCCGAACGCCGCCCTCGTTGTCGGTCCAGAGCTTCTTGTCCTTGCGGGCGGTGTTGCGCGACACGACCGCGTGGGCCGCATCAAGGATCAGCTGGGTCGATCGGTAATTCTGCTCGAGCTTGACGACCGCGGTGTCCGGCCAGTCGCGCTCGAAGTCGAGGATGTTGCGCAGGTCCGCGCCCCGCCACGAGTAGATCGATTGGTCGTCGTCGCCCACCACGCACAGGTTGCGGTGCTTCGCCGCGAGGTCGCGAACCCACAGGTACTGGGCGCGGTTGGTGTCCTGGTATTCATCGACGTGGAGGTACCGCCACTTCTCCTGGTACTTGGCGAGCACATCGGGCGCGTCCACGAACAGCCGGACGGCCTCGAGCAGGAGATCGTCGAAGTCGAGCGCATTCGTCTTGCGGAGGCGCTCCTGATAGCGGCCCGCCAGCCGCGCGATCGTCCGCTCGCGGTGGTTGGCCGCGTTCTCGGCGAGGAACGTCGGGTCGAGCATCTCGTTCTTGGCGCGGCTGATCGCGCCGAGCACGGCACTCGGTCTGAATTCACCGGTGAGCGGCATGTCCTCTTCGCGGAGGATCTGCTTCATCAGCGCCTGCTGGTCGTCCGTGTCGTAGATGACGAACCGCCGGCCGATGCCGATGGCTTCCCCGTCGGCCCGCAGCACGCGCGCGGCCAGCGAATGGAACGTGCCGGCCACCACGTCCCGGCCGCCCTCGCCGACGAGGCTGATGATCCGCTCGCGCAGCTCCGAGGCGGCCCGATTCGTGAAGGTGACCGCGAGGATCCGCCACGGGGCGACGTCCTTGATGCTGACGAGATAGGCGATCCGGTGGGCCAGCACGCGCGTCTTGCCGGACCCGGCGCCTGCCAGGATGAGGAGCGGCCCGTCCGTGGTCGTGACGGCGCGCGCCTGCTCCGGGTTCAGGGCTCGGACGATCTGCTCCTCGCGAGCTTGCCTGGCCGCAGCGCGTGCGGCGGGATCGGGCGGCGGGATGGGAGCAGCGGGATCGACGGTCGCGACCGGCGCTTCGCGCATCCAGGCCGGCTCGTCCGGGACCGCCGAGGTCGCCTCGTCGAGGTCGAGGAACGCGGTCCCGGCGGCGGCGTTGGCGGCCTCGACCGCGGCGTCGAGCGTCTGTTCGCCGATCTTGCGGCGTCGGGTCGGGCTCACCCGTCCATTGTAGGTGGGGCGGCTCACCCAGCCGTCCTATCCGAGGGACGCGGCGGCTTACGAGGCGGTCGGCTTTACCTGGTCGGCCGGCGGCGCGGTCACGGTCACCGGCTCGTCCCACTTGGTAGCCGTCAGGTCCATCGTCACCTTCGTGCCGTCCTTCATGGTGACGACGGCTTCCACCCCGGCCAGGTGATGGGGCAGGTCCTTCTCGACCCGCAGCGTCAGCGCGACCGAGGCACCGGTGAGGTCCATCGGCAGGGCGCCCAGACTGCCACCCGCGGTCGTCCCGAGGTCGGCAGCGCTGAGGTCGGCGGTGACCGTGTAGCACTGCTTCGACCCGCACGCGACGTCGTCACCCTTGATCAGTTCGACACCCTCCTTGAACAGGAGGTCGCCCAGGTTGTCGACCATGCCACGCGCCGTCGATGGGTCGACCGGACCGGCGCCGGTCGATTCCTGGTAGAGCGGCCCGGTGATCGTCGTCTTGATGTAGGACTTGCCGTCGACGGCGATGAGCTCGCCCGCGAGGCCGAGCATGGCGGGCACCGCGAAGGTCGCCTTCAGCGCGGGCTTGACGAAGTCGACGTCGGCGTTCGCCGTCGTCCCGGTCAGGTTGACCGGCGTTGCCGCGCCGCCGCCGATCGGCAGCGCGATCGAGACCGTCCCGTCGAGGGTGATGTCGAGGTGGACGCTCTTGGCGGTTTCGGTGGCCTTGAGCGCGGCAGTGACGATCTCCTTGGGGTCGGTCAGGGCCGGGGCACTGCTGCCACCCTGGCATGCGCTGACCACGAGTGCGAGGGTCGCGGTGAGCGCGAGGATGGCGACGGATCGGCGTGTCATGGGACTCCTCGGGATGGCAGCATAGGGTCGGGGTGACGCTGCTCACCTGTCAAACGCCGCGATAGGAGGACCCCGCCGGATGGGCGACCCAGCGACCGTCATCGATCGGGTGGACGTCCACGGCTACGACCTGACCTATGCCCACGGCGATTACGTCATGTCGTCGGGGCGCGTCGTCAACGTCCTGCCGAGCACCGTCGTCCGGATCCGCACGCGGGACGGGACGGAGGGGTTCGGGGAGTCGTGCCCGCTCGGATCCACCTACCTGCCCGGCTTCGGCGAGGGCGCCCGTGCGGCGCTGCGGGAGCTCGCCCCGGCCTTGATCGGCGTCGACGCGAGCGATCTCGGCGCGTGTCAACGAGCGGATGGACGCGACCCTCCGTGGCCACGAGTACGCCAAGAGCGCCGTCGATGTCGCGTGCTGGGACATCCTCGGACGGGTGACGGGCCGGTCTGTGGCGACGCTCCTGGGTGGCGCGCTGCGAGAGACGGTCCCGCTCTACGTCGCCGTCCCCCTCGGACCGCCCGCCGAGATGGCCGCCTTCGTCGAACGTGAGCGAGCCGCCGGGATCCACCACTTCCAGCTGAAGCTGGGGGCAGCCCCGGAGGATGATCTCGAGCGCGTCGCGGCGGTCCACGCGGTCACGGGACCGGAGGATGCCCTGATCGGCGACGCCAACGGAGCCTGGCGCCGCCAGGACGCCATCATCGCCGCGCGTCTGTTCGGGCGGTTCGACCGTCTGCGACTCGAACAACCGTGTCCGACGATCGAGGAATGCCTGGCGGTCCGCCGCCTGACGACGCTCCCGATGGTCCTCGACGAGGTCATCACGGACCTGCCGACCCTGGTCCGGGCGGTCGCCGTGGATGCGATGGACCACATCAACCTCAAGGTCGGTCGGGTGGGCGGGCTCACGAAGGCTCGGCTGATGCGGGATGCGGCGATCGATCTCGGCCTCACTCTGACGATCGAGGATTCATGGGGCGGCGACATCGTGACGGCGGCTGTCGCACACCTCGCGGCCGGGGTCCCGGACGGCTCACTGTTCGCGGCCTCGTTCATGAATGACTGGACACTCGAGCACGTGGCCGGCTACCAGCCTCGCTCGCGCGACGGATTCGGGCCGGTGCCGTCCGGTCCCGGACTTGGGATCGAGGTGGACGTCGACCGCCTCGGTCCGCCGCTGGTGACGGCCGGGCGCTGACTTGATGGACGTCACCTTCTGGGACATCAGCCGGAGCCGGAGGGTGTCTGCGCCACAGTCGTCTCGACGTATGCGACGTACCTGACGATCGTTCGGAAACCCAGGCGCTCGTAGATGGGGCGGCCCATCTCGCTCGCCTGGAGAGCTGCGACGTCGCAGCCAGCCGCCATGCCGTCAGCGACCACGCGCGCCGTCATCGCCGCTCCATAACCGCGACGGCGCGCGGAGGGGATCGTCGCGATCGTGTAGACCCCGATCGTCCTTCCGGTCTGCCAACCGAGCCCGGAGACGACCGGGGTGCCGTCCGCGTGACCGACGTAGAGGCGGCACCCCGGCCGGTCGAGCAGGTCCTGACAAGCGGTCCCGGAAGCGACAGCGGGATCGTCACCGAACCCGGCGGTCGCCACCTCGCGATGTTCGTCGATGCCCGAGGCGTCCGTCACCCGGCGGATGTCGAGATCGCCGACCGAGTGCCTCGCGATCGTGTCGGAATGGATCGGGAATGCGGTCATGCCGGGCGTCGGCGTCGCCGCTTCCGCGGGTTCGAGCCCGATCCGCGCGAGGGCCGCGACGAGGCGGTCGTCGACGCGTTCGCGCAGGCGGACGACGTAGGGTTCGCCCCGTTCCCGCGCCCGGGCCACGCCCGCGAGGACGTCGACCGGCGTCGCGTCGTCGCGTTCGATCAGCACCTGGTTGAACCAGTCGAATGGCAGGCCCGTCAGGATGGAGACGACTCCGCCATCTCGCGCGACCTGCGATCGGCCGGTGCAGCTCACCGCTCCGGTCAGGTACCCGATCCAGTTCTCGTGCTCGAGAGTGCCCTGCTCGGCGTCGTTCATCGGACCCATCATCGGCAGGACCGCAAGCGGCCTGAACGCGGGTCTCGGCTGATCCGCGGGCCGGCAGGCGGCCCGGTGTCCGACTAGAGCGAAGCGACCCCGATGACCGGGATCTCGAAGTCGACGAGGTGTGCCCCGGTCGCCGGGTCCGACGCGGTCGCGATCAGCGTTCCGTGGGCGACCCACCCGACGAAGGACTCGCTGGGCGAGAACCGCACCACCGCGTAGCAGCTCTGGCCGTCCGCGAAGAGGGCCTGTCCGAGGACCGGGCACGTGGAGCCCGGCATGAGCCCGAAGCCGAAGTCGTCGGGCAGGCCTCCGTTCACGATGAGCAGCACGTCCGCGCCACTCGTGTTCGTGATCTTGGTCCGCTTGTAGTTCTCGGTTCCGACCGTCTTCGTGTGGAAGTCGATCGTCGATGGGCGCGCCGTCAGGATCCCCGGGGATGCCGCGGACACCGAACCGACGGCGGTGCTCCCTATCAGCACCACGGCCAGGATCAGGCCGGTCAGGCGGCTCCTCACAATGCTTCCCTCCATCGCGATCGCGGCGTCCGGACTCTTGGGCGCCCCCTCCGGACGGATTGTCGCGTCCCGTCCCGTGTCGGGTCCAGTACGTGAGTCCTATCCCGGTGCACGGCTGCAACGCGGCGAAGACGCCGTCGATCGGGCGCCTGACCTGACCTCTGTCGCGGTCCGGGCAGCATGAGAGCCGGGATCCGCGGACGGATGACCCGGCTCTCTGCCGTTTCTGAGCGTGCCGCCGACGTCAGCGGACGTCGGCGTTCATGGGAGGACGCCTAGAAGTCCATCCCTCCGCCGCCGTGGTCGTGTCCGCCGCCGTTGCCGCCCTTGTCCTTCTCGGGCATGTCGGTCACGAGCGTCTCCGTCGTGAGGACCATGGCCGCGATGGAGGCCGCGTTCTGGAGCGCGGACCGGGTCACCTTGGCGGCATCGACGATGCCGGCCTTGAACAGGTCGCCGTACTCGCCCTTGAGCGCGTCGTAGCCGAAGCCGGGCTTGAGGCCCTTGACGTGCGCGACGATGACTTCGCCGGACTGGCCGGCGTTGTCGGCGATCTGGCGGGCGGGCGCCTCGAGCGCCTTGCGGACGATGTCCACGCCGACCTGGGCGTCGCCATCGAGCTTGATCTTGTCGAGCGCCGGGATGGCCTGCAGGAGGGTGGTGCCGCCGCCGGCGACGAGGCCCTCTTCGACGGCCGCGCGGGTCGTCGAGAGCGCATCCTCGATGCGGTGCTTCTTCTCCTTGAGCTCGACCTCGGTGGCCGCGCCGACCTTGATGACCGCGACGCCGCCGGACAGCTTGGCGAGGCGCTCCTGGAGCTTCTCGCGGTCGTAGTCGGAGGTGGTGTCCTCGATCTGGGCCTTGATCTGGCTCATGCGGGCCTTGATCTGGTCCGCCTTGCCGTCGCCGTCGATGATCGTCGTGTCGTCCTTGGTCGCGACGACGCGACGGGCCGAGCCGAAGTCCTCGAACGTGACCGAGTCGAGCTTGCGCCCGATCTCTTCGCTGATGACGGTGCCGCCGGTCAGGACCGCGATGTCGCGGAGCATCTCCTTGCGGCGATCGCCGAAGCCCGGCGCCTTGACGGCGAGGACCTGGACGGTGCCGCGGAGCTTGTTCACGACGAGCGTGGCGAGAGCCTCACCGTCGACGTCCTCGCTGATGATCAGCGTGGGCTTGCCCTGCTGGACGGCCTTCTCGAGCGCCGGGAGCATGTCCGCGACGGCTCGAGATCTTCTTGTCGGTGATCAGGATGAGCGGGTTGTCGAGGACCGCTTCCATGCGGTCGGGGTTGGTCACGAAGTAGGCCGAGATGTAGCCCCGGTCGAACTGCATGCCCTCGGTGTATTCCTTCTCGAGGCCCAGGCTCTGGCCCTCTTCGACGGTGATGACGCCGTCCTTGCCGACCTTGTCCATCACCTCGGCGATGATCTCGCCGACTTCCGGATCCGCGGCGCTGATGGCCGCGACGGCCGCGATCTGCTCGCGGTTGTCTGACCGGGCGGGAGACCTGCTTCTTGATCTCGTCGACGACCGCGTCGACGGCGGCCTCGATGCCGCGCTTGACGACCATCGGGTTGGCCCCGGCGGTCACGACGCGGAGGCCTTCGGCGACCATCGCCTGGCCGAGCACGACCGCGGTGGTCGTGCCGTCGCCGGCGACGTCGTCGGTCTTGGTCGCGACTTCCTTGAGGAGCTGCGCGCCCATGTTCTCGAACGGGATCTTCGAGCTCGATGTCGCGAGCGATGGTGACGCCGTCGTTGGTGATCGTCGGCGAGCCGAACTTCTTGTCGAGGACGACGTTGCGGCCCTTCGGACCGATCGTGACCTTGACGGCGTCGGCGAGGCGGTCGATGCCGCGCTTGAGCGAACGACGAGCTGTCTCGTCGAAGATGAGTTGCTTAGCCAATTCGAATGTCCCTCCAGGAACCTACGGGTGTCGCGGTGGCGTGAGCGCCGTCAGTCGGCGACGATCGCCAGGATGTCCTTCTGGCTGACGATGAGCAGCTCGTCGCCGTCGACCTTGAACTCGGTGCCGGCGTACTTGGCGTAGAGGACCTTGTCCCCGACCTTGACGTCCATCGACTCGCGCTTGCCGTCCTCGAGGATCTTCCCGGGACCGGCGGCGATGATCGTGCCCTTCCTGGGGCTTCTCCTTGGCGGTGTCCGGAAGGACGATGCCGCTCTTGGTCATCTCCTCGCGGGCGCTGGGCTTGATGACGACGCGGTCACCGAGCGGGCGAAGCTTCGTCGCGTTCGCAGTGGCTTTGGCCAACGTGCATTCCTCCTGTTTCGGCCAGGGCCGGCCGCGGGCGTCGGACTCGCGGGACATCGGGCGGCCGGGTGATGGCCGAGGTGCGATGTCCCCCGGAACCTCTGTGGAGGCACCGCGCCGACCTGTCCCCGGCTCTCCAGCCTGTCTGCAGGCGCCGCCGGGTGTGGTGGCTTCGCGATGCTTAGCACTCTCACTGCGAGAGTGCCAAGTGAGAGACTAGCGAACGCGGACGCCGCCTGTCAACCCGGAGCGGGCGCTCACGAGGCGCTCAGCTGCCCGGCCCGGAGTCGATGGCCAGGACGATGGTGTCGCCCTCGCGGGTCAGCGTGACGCAGCCCGGTCCGTCGTACCCGATGTACCAGCCGATCTGACCTTCCGATTCGTCGAAGAGGACGGCATGGCGGAAGCCCCGGACGGGTCACCGGCCACGATCTCGCGCTGGCCATCGAAGGTCGGCTGGCCGACGTCGTTCTGGAGCGACATCCCGGTGAAGACGACCTGCACCGCATGCTCGCCGCGGAGGTCGATCGGCGCCCCGCTCCCGGCCTCCGTGAACGGCGGTGACGCCGACGTCCAGATGTCCCGTGGCCGGCCCGGCGGGTTCCAGCGAGCCCTCGCCGAAGGTGAATCGGACGACGTCTCGCCCAGCCGTCCCGAGGACCTCGACGCCGGTCAGGCGATCGGACGGCAGGAGCCCGGTCTGTGCCTGCACGTCGCACGCCGCGGCGGACGGCGCTCGGCATGACGAGGGCGGTCGGCGACGGGGTCGGGACCGCGCTCGGGGTGGAGCTCGCGGTCGGGAGCGGGGTCGCGGACGGAACGATGGTCGCGGCGGCCGTCGGGCTCGACGTGGGCGTGGGGCTTGCAGCCGGTCCGCAGGCGATCACCGCGAGACCAACCATCAGCGCGAACGCCACGCGACATGACTGTCATGGGCGTCGCTCCGATCGCTCGGGAAGGTCCGGTCGTAGGCGGCGACGAGGCCGACGCCCAATGCCTCCGGAGTGATCGCGCGACGGTCGGCCAGCCATGCCCCTGTGACGCGCACCCACTCGGGTTCGTTGCGCGAGCGTGGCGCGCCGGGTGGAGCCAGGAACGGTGAATCGGTCTCGACGAGGACGCGGTCGGCGGGCACGATCGCCGCGGCCTCCGCGGATGCCTCCTCACCGGTCCGGAAGACGAGCCCGGAGAAGCTGACCGCGAGGCCGAGATCGATGACCGTCCGCGCGTAGTCGACCGGCCCGGAGAACGAGTGGATGACGGCCGGCGGGCGCTCACCGAACGCGGCCGCCCAGGCAGGACCGCCGACACCCGCCGCCCGAAGCTCGTCGATGAGCGCGTCCTGCGCGTCGCGCCGGCCGGCTGCGGATCGGCAGTGGAGGATGGCCGGCTTGCCCGTGTCGAGCGCGAGCGCGAGGTTCCGTCGCAGGTTGTCCAGCTGGTCCGGGATCGGGCTGAAGACGCGGTCGTAGTCGAGTCCGGTCTCGCCGATGGCGACGACCCGCGGGTCCGTGCTCCAGTCGACGATCCTCCCCCACCCCGCGTCGTCCACCTTGGCCGCATCGTGGGGATGGACCCCGACCGCGGCGTCCAGCCAGGCGAACCGATCGACGCAGGCGAGCGCGCGCTCGGACGAAGCGACGTTCCAGCCCGGGACGAGGATGCGTTCGAGCCCGGCCAGCCGGGCGGCGCCGACGACCTGGTCGGCATCGGACTCGAACCGGTCCGCGTTGAGGTGGCAGTGGCTATCGACGAGTGCGCTCAGCCGGCGATCTCCCCGTGATCGGCTGCGTCCTGTTCGACATCGAGGCGCGGGAAGAGCGGCTCCGGCGCCGTGACGCGCCCGACGTCGGCCGCATGGGCGCCCCACGTCAGCTCGTCGAGGATCGGCGGGCCGCCGTTGCCGTCCGCGGCGTACGGGTACGCGTGGCCGAGCTGGGCGAGCAGGCGCGGCGCGGTACCCGGCAGGAACGGGGCGGCGGCCAGGCCGACGAGGCGGCACGCCTCGACGAGATCGCCGAGCACGCCGCGCCAGCCGCGTCGGCGGCCTCCGCGTCGCCCGCCTTCGCGGCCTTGGCGAGGACCCACGGCTGCTCCGCGTCGACGACCTTGTTGGCGGCCCCGATGCACGCCCACAGCTCGGCCAGCGCGTCGTGCAGCAGGCACGCCGTCCAGGTGGCTCGCGGTAGTCGCGCAGCGTCTCGCCGCCAGGCGTCGCCGAGCGCCGACTCCCCGGCCGGCCGCGGAGCCGGACGCTCGCCGTCGAGGTACCGGTTCGTCATCGAGACCGTGCGGTTGACGAGGTTGCCGAAGTCGTTGGCGAGGTCCGCGTTGTAGCGTCGGACGAACGAGTCCCAGCTGACCTCGGCGTCGCGATCGAACGGGACCTCGCGCAGGACGACATAGCGCGCCCCGTCAGACCCGAAGGCCGCCACGAAGTCGTTCGGGTCGAAGAAGTTGCCGCGGCTCTTGCTCATCCGCTCGCCGCCGGCCGCCATCAGCAAGCCGTGGACCCAGACCTGGCGCGGCGCCTCGAGCCCGGCGCTCCACAGCATCGCCGGCCAGAAGATCGAGTGGAAGCGGACGATGTCCTTGCCGATGATGTGCAGGTCGGCCGGCCACCAGTGGGCGAACGCTTCGGGGTCGGCGGGGAAGCCGGCGCCGGTGATGTAGTTGATGAGCGCGTCGTACCAGACGTAGATCTTGCCGGCCTCCGGATCCCACGAGCCGTCTTCGCGCAGCGCCGTCTCGCCGTTCTCGGCGATCGGGAACGGGATGCCCCAGTCGCCGGGCGTCCGTTCGCGGCTGATCGAGAAGTCCTCGAGGCCGCCCCGGATGAACCCGAGCATCTCGTTGCGCCGGTAGTCGGGCTGGACGAACTCGGGGTGATCGGCGAAATGGCGCTCGAGCCGATCCTGGTAGGCGGACAGGCGGAAGAACCAGTTCCGCTCGGTCAGCCACTGGAGCGGGACCTCCGGGTGGTTCGGGCAGATCGTCCCGCGCGGCGTCTCCTGGACGTCGGACGCGTTGCGGAAGCCCTCGTTCGGGCAGTACCAGCCCTCGTACGTGCCGAGGTAGATGTCGCCGTTCGCATGGGCGCGGCGGACCATCTCCTGGGCCGCCAGGACATGGTCGGGGTCGGTCGTCCGGATGAAGCGGTCCGGGCTGATGGCCAGGGCGTCCTCGGCCGCCTTGAACAGCGCGACCTTCTCGTCGACGAACTCGCGCGTCGGGCGGCCCTCGTCGACGGCCGCCTGGGCGATGTTGATCGAGTGCTCGTCGGTGCCGGTCAGGAACCGCGTGTCGTCGCCGAGCATCCGGTGCCAGCGCGCGATGGCGTCGGCGCCGATGACCTCGTAGAGCGTGTGGAGGCCCGGCTTGTTGTTCGCGTAGGCGATGGAGGTGGTCAGGTAGTAGCGGGCTCGGTCGGCCATGGGCGCCGAATGGTAGCAGGGCGACCGTCTCGGTCCGGCATCGGTGGCCGATGGTGTCGCGGCCGAGGCCTCCGGCAGCGACCCGAGCCGCATCGCACGCTCGATCGTCGACTCACGGTACCCTTCCGGATGATCTGCCTCTTCGAGTCGCGCGAGCCTGGCGATCAGCGACCGGTCGTCCACGGCCCTGGGTTCCGGTGATCCTCTGATGGAGTAGGAGCCTCAGTGAGCCGGCTCAGCGCGTGGCCGTCGTCGGCCTCGGCTATGTCGGGCTTCCCGCTCGCCATCGCGTTCGCCGAGGCCGGCCTCGACGTCGAGGGCATCGACGTCTCGGAGACCGCGTCGCCGAGCTCCAGGCGCGGCACTCGCCGATCGACGACATCACCGACGAGCGCCTCGGCGCCGCGCTCGACCGGGCGCCTGCGCGTCGTCGACGCAGGCCGAGGCCCGGCTCGCCGACGCCGATGCGGTCTTCGTCTGCGTGCCGACGCCGATCAACGCCGACCAAGGACCCCGACCTCGGGCCGGTGCTCGCGGCGGCCGCGTTCCTCCGCGACCACATCCGGCGCGGGCCAGCTGATCGTCCTCCAGTCGACGACGTTCCCGGGCACGACGACGGGCCCGTTCCGCGAGGTCCTCGAGGCAGAGCGGCCTGCGTCGCCGGGACGGACTTCGACCTCGCCTTCGCGCCCGAGCGCGTCAACCCGGGCGACCCGGCCAGCGCGGCGCGCGACGGTCCCGCGCCTCGTCGGCGGGATGACGCCGGCGGCCACCGACGCGCGCCGCGGCCCTGCTCGCGCCACATCAACGACCGCGTCGTCGAGCTCTCGTCGCCGGACGCCGCCGAGATGGCGAAGCTGCTCGAGAACGTCTTCCGCAACGTCAACATCGCGTTCGTCAACCAGCTCGCGCTGCTGTGCGAGCGGATGGGCCTCGACGTCTGGGAGGTCATCGACGCGGCGGCGACGAAGCCGTTCGGGTTCATGCGCTTCACGCCCGGCCCGGGCGTCGGCGGCCACTGCATCCCGGTCGACCCGTACTACCTGTCGTGGCGCGCGCGCGAGTTCGACTTCATCGACCGCTTCATCGAGCTCGCCGGCGACATCAACCTGGCGATGCCGCGCCACGTCGTCGACCTCGTCGCCGAGGCGCTCAACGACCGCGGCCGGGCGCTCAAGGGCGCGCGAAGGTCGGGGTCGTCGGCGTGGCGTTCAAGCCCGACGTCCAGGACGCGCGCAACTCGCCCGCCGCCGACGTCATCGCCGGGCATCGCCGAGCGCGGCGCGCGACGTCCGCTTCCACGATCCGCACGTCGCCTCGTTCCGCGATGCCGCGGGCGTGGTCGCGCGACGGCGTCGACCTCGACGAGCTCATCGACTGGGCGGACGTGATCGTCGTCGTGACCGCCCACCGCGCGATCGACTGGGACGCGCGTCTACGAGCGCGCCGACCTCGTCGTCGACACCGTCAACAGTCGGCGGGCAGCGCCGCGCGACCGCGCCAGGTGCTCCGCCTCGGCGCCGGCTGGTCAAGGGCCTGACGGGTCGCCTAGGCCACTCCAGCGTGGCTCAGGCGACGCCAAGCCGCTCGTAGAGCTCGCGGTAGCGTCGGCCGTTCTGCGCCCAGGTCCGCTCGGTCTTGATCCATTCCCGGGCCTGGCGGCCGAGCCTGGTGCGGAGCCCGGGGTCACCGAGCAGGTCGCTGAGACGCGAGCGAGGTCGTCGGCGTCCTCGGCTCTGAAGGTCATCCCCGTCTCGCCCGGCGTCACGATCTCGCGCAGCGCCGGCAGGTCGCTCACGACCACTGCGCGCTCGAGCGCCATCGCCTCGAACGGCTTGAGCGGCGTCACGAGCCGCGAGACGCGATTGGCGGTCCGCGGGACCACGAACACATCGATCAACGCGTAGTAGCCGGGATCCGATCGTGCGGCACGCGACCGGGCATGATCAGAGTCCCATCGTCCAGTCCGAGCCGGCGGCCGGTCTCCCGGATCGCCCGTTCCTGATCGCCCTCGCCGACGATCAGGACGCGAAGCTTCTGACCCTGCGACCGAAGCCGTGATGCCGCCTCGAGCAGGTATTCGATGCCCTCATAGGCATTCAGGCTCGAGATGTAGCCCACGACAGGTTCGCCGCGTCCGATCCCGAGCGACGCTGCGATGGCGTCGTCTCTCGCCACCGGCTCGAAATCGCTCGATCTCGACCGCGTTCGGGACGACGGTCAATCGCTCGGCAGGGATGCCCCGCTCGATGATCTCCTGGCGCATGGTCTCGGACAGCGTCACGACAGCGTCGGCGGCGAGCATCGCCGCGGTCTCGGTCTCGCGGGTCATCCGGTAGCGGTCGGTGGCCATCGCGGTCGCTTCGTCGTGCCACGGAGACGCGGCCCAGCTGTCCTCCCAGAACCCGCGGACCTCGTAGACGACGGGGATGCCCATCGGCCGCCCCAAGGCGAGCGCGAGTTTGGCCTGGACGTAGTTCGACGCCGGATGGAGGGCCGCCGGACGAAGTGTCTCGAGAAGCTCGATGGTCGCGCGTGCGCCTTCGGTCTGCATCTGGTCGCGCGGTCCTGCGTAGTCGATGTCAGGCGTGACCCGGTGGTAAGGGACCCCGCGATCATGTCCTCGTCCGGCGCGTCCGCGATGCGCATGCTGCGCGGGAAACCGGCCCGCGTCGCGACATGCGGCATCGAGCCCGGCGTCGATCTGGGCGCGCGCCACGGAGCGGGTCCGCACGTATACCCGGCTTGCCGGTACGGCTCGGAGAACGACACGAAGTGCAGGATGCGGCCCTTCGTCGCACGCCCGCGGAGGGCTCGACCGCCGGCGGCGGGCCCAAGCACCGGGAGCCAGTCCGGTCGGAGGATGGTGAGATGGCCCTCCGCGCCTTCCACGAGGCGCCGGGCGCCGGGCGCGCCAAGCCGTTCGGCGACCCGGGCATGGGTCAGGGCTTCGGTGTACCGGCCAGCCTCGATGGCGAGTCGGGCGCGCGCCGACTCAAGCGCACCGGATCCATCGTCCGGCAGGGTGGCCATGACCTCGGTCGCGACGTCGAGACGTCCAGTCTCGAGCGCCATCAGCCCGAGTTGCCGTCGGGCCCCGGCCCGCACGCTCGTCGAGGTCCCGAGCCGCCAGGCAAGGGATCTGGCTTCCGCGGCGGGACCCGCGGCGTAGCGCGTGATGAAGGCGAGCTGGGGTCCGAGCGGGACCCCTGGACGACGCGACACGACGGATCCAAGCGCGTTGGCAAGCGGTCGCGCGACCATCCGTCGTGGGCGTTGCGGCATCGACATCGCCAGCGGCAGGAGGATCGTGATGCCTCGGGCGCGCACGATGCGCACGAGCCCGAAGGGGTGACGAACGTGCCTCGCGAGCGATCGGCGTGCGCGCGGGCCAGTCAATGCATGGGGCGGGGCGTTCGCGGCATACTCGGACCCTTGAACGGGGGATCCGTACCCGCAGCCCGATCGATCGAGGGAACATGGCCAAGACCGTAGCACACGTCGTCGGCGCTCGACCCAACTTCATGAAGGCCGCGCCGGTGCTCCGCGCGCTCGAGGCGCGGGACATCGCCCAGCGGGTCGTCCACACGGGGCAGCACTACGACGCCGCCGCTTGTCCGACGTGTTCTTCCGCGATCTCGGCCTGCCGGAGCCCGACGTCAACCTGGGGTCGGCTCCGGAACGCAGGCGGGCCAGACGGCGGCCCTGATGGTGGCGCTGGAGGGCGCCTTCGCCGAGGTCCAGCCCGGCGCTCGTGGTCGTCTACGGCGACGTCAACTCGACGATGGCGGCCGCGCTGGTCGCCGCCAAGACCGGCCGTGCCCGTCGCCCACGTCGAGGCCGGGCTGCGCAGCTTCGACGACACGATGCCCGAGGAGATCAACCGCCGCGTCACCGACCTGCTGTCCGACCTGCTCTTCGTCACCAGCCCCGAGGGGGTCGACAACCTCGAGCGCGAGGGCGTCGCCGGCGACCGGATCCACTTCGTCGGCAACCCGATGATCGACACGCTCCTGGCGAACCTCGATCGGTTCGACGCCGCGGCGATCGCGCGACGCGCTCGGCCTGGCCGGACGCTACGCGGTCGCGACGATCCACCGGCCGGCCAACGTCGACGACCCCGCCGACGCGGCGCGCATCGTGGCGATGCTCCGCGGCGTCGCGGAAGCAGGTCCCGCTCGTCGCTTCCGCTGCACCCCCGCGGACGGCCCGTGCTGGAGGCGGCCGGTCTGGTGTCCGAGCGACCGGCTGCGGGTCATCGAACCGCTCGGCTACATCGACTTCCTGTCGCTCGTCCGGGGCGCGGCCGTGGTGGTGACCGACTCGGGCGGGATCCAGGAAGAGACGACGATCCTCGGCGTTCCCTGCCTGACGCTGCGGCCCAACACGGAGCGGCCGATCACGGTCACCCACGGGACCAACCGACTCGTCGAGCCGAGGGGCCGTCGCGGTGGCGGTCGGACGGATCCTGGAAGACGGACCTGACGCCCCCGGGGCGAGACCGCCACTGTGGGACGGCCTTGCGGGCGGTCGCATCGCCGACGTCATCGTGGGCTGGCTGGCTTCCTGATGCTGGCACTCGTCATCGCGACGGCCTTGATCCTCCTGGCCGGCGTGATCATGGCCGCGCACCTCTCGCCTCGAGGCGCAGTGGCATATCTGCTCGCCGTCGCACTGCTTGGACAGGCGATGATCGTCGCGTCGATCGGGATCGCGGGCATCGTGGTCCGGTCCTTCGCTCCAGCGACCCTTCTCCTCATCGCAGTCGCGTGGCTTGTGCTGGCGGGCCTCATCGCCTGGCAGCGTCGCCAGACTCCGGTTCGATGGCGCGCCCGATCCATGCGCGCTATCTCGATCGCGCGGGCCACGCTCCGCGACCCGGCCGTCGCGATCGCCACCCTTCTCGTCGTCGGGACCCTCGTGTGGCGGACGATCCTCGCCGTCCGGCTCCCTGTCGTGGACTATGACGGGTGGTCATACCACCTGGTCTTCGTGGACGTGTGGCTTCAGAACGATGCGTTGACGCTCGTGCCGCTTCGACCATGGACCTCGGGATACCCCGCCGTCATGGAGATGCTCACGACCTGGCTGGCGGCGTTCACGCACTCGGATGTATTGACGGGGTTCTCATCGCTCGTCCCCATCCCCGTCGGGATCCTCGCCACCATGGGCCTTGCGAGATCGATCGGGTCCGACCGTCGTGCAGCCGTGCTTGCCGGCCTGCTCTTCGGGATGACGCCGGCGCTGGTCGCGCTTGCCGGTACGAGTTACGTCGATGCCGCTTCGGTCGCAAGTGTGGTCGCCACGTGGTGGCTCGGCCTCCGCGTGATTCGCGGCGAACGCGATCGATCGGCGGCCCTCCTGCTAGGGGTCGCGGGTGGGCTGGCCCTCGGGACGAAAGGCACGAATATCCTGCTTGTCACGCCGATCCTTGCGGTCGCTGCTGTCGTGCTGCTCCGTGACCTCTTCGACCGCCGCCGGCGCCGGGTCGGCTGGGTTTCGCTCGTCGCGCCACTGATCGCCTTCTGCGTGCCCATCCTCGTGCTTGGCGCGTCCTGGTACCTCAAGAACCTCGCCGTTTACGGGAATCCGTTCTACCCGTTTGCGACCGGCCCGTTCCCTGGTCCATATCGGCTGGACATCCTGTCCTGGGCTCCGCCGGCGCTCGAGGGACGGAACACGTGGGAGCAGGTCGCTCGCTCATGGGTGGCCGATTGGGGCCTGAACCGATACGCCTACAACGTCCGGCCCGGTGGCTTGGGCCGTGCGTGGATCGCCGTGCTCCCACTTGCAGCAGCAGGGTTGTTGCTGGTCGCGAGGAGGAGGAACTTCGCCCTGCTCGCATTCGTCGTGTTCCCTGTCGTCGTCACCTTCGTGACCGCGCCTAATCCCTGGTATGCGAGATACACGCTCTTCGTCGCTGCGCTGGCGCTCGCGCTCGCGGCGGTGACGCTCACGAGCCTGCGGCCTCGATTCCGCGTGGCCATGGCCGTATCGCTGGTCGCACTGGCCAGCATCTCGCTGACGTTCGTCAACATCCGCCCGAATATCGGTCTCGACCGGCGGTCGGGGCGCCGTCAGCGTGCGCGAATACCTCGCCTTCGTGTTCGACCCGACGATGGCCGACGATCGAACGTCAGCCTCCGCGCCGATGCGTCGGGTATAGCGTGATCCCACCGGGCGCGCGGGTGGGCCTGGCGGCTTCAACCTGCTGCATGCGTCACCGGGCCGAACTTCGATCGGATCCTCACGGATCCTGTCGGGTCGCCCGCCGGACCGGAGGCGCTCGCCAGCGCGATGCGGGCAAAGGCGCCGAGTGGCTCGCCAGCAATGTCGGTGGGCGCCTCGATGCCCTGGCAGCGTCGGCCCCGGATCTGTTCCTCGCGCCGGTGACATATGCCAGGGTGGACGACTCTGGCAGCTCGCGCCCGGCGGTGGGGGATGATTCGCCGTGTCCGGGCGTTGGCCCGCAGTCGCATGACCCGGCTGCGCGGCTTCCTCGGTCGGCGCCGCTCGCTTCGGTTGGGGCTGGCCCTGGTGCGCGATGTCCCGTTCCTGCTCCCGCGCCACCCACGCCTGGCGCTCGCGATCGCTCGAGCCGGCCCTCGAAGGATCCGGCGCTGCTGCCGCTCCTCGACCACGCCCTCCAGATCCGTCGCACTCCTCGACTGCTGCAGCGTCGAGCGAGGATCCTCGCGGCCATCGGCGAGCCTACGGCCGAGCGCGACGTCTGGCTCGAGCTGGCGAAGGCCGGGGACCGCGACGCACGTACCCGGGCTCGGCCTTGACCGGGCGCCTGACCGAGACCGATCCATCGTGGCTGCCCCGGATCGAGGGCGCCTCCGAACGTCTTGAGCCACTCGATCGTCGACGGATCCTGCATATCACGAAGAGCTCGGTCCCCGAGCGGTGGTCCGGGTTCACGATCCGGACATTGCAGAACATGCGTGCCCAGCGCGGCGCCGGGCTCAAACCGATCCTCGTCACCGAGATCGGTTGGCCGCGGTTGGCCGGGGTCACCGACGTCGCGCCGGTCGTCGTCCACGACGGCTTCGAGCACCATCGCCTTGACGGAGGCCCCGACTACGACCTGGCGGGCACGCCCAACGACGTCCGGCTCCAGGACACGGCCGAGGCGATGGCCGCCATCGTTCGCGCGGTCCGGCCATCGATCCTGCACGCTCATTCCGGATATCGCGGCGGCGACCAGGCGCTCGTTGCGCTCGCGCTGCGTGAACGGTTCGGGATCCCGGTCGTGTACGAGGTGCGCGGCCTTTCGAGGCCGTCTGGACGGAGGTTCCGGTCATGGCCGAACGGAGCGAGTTGTACGCCCGCCGGCTCGCCCAGGAGACCCGGATCATGCACGCGTCGACGGGGTCATCGCGATCTCGGACGCGCTCGCGCAAGAGTTGTCGTCGCGCGGGATCCCGCGCGACAAGATCACGATCGTGCCCAATGGCATCGACATCGCGGCACTCGGGAGACCCGTCCGCGATCCTGCGCTCCGGGCGTCGCTGGGGTTCGAGGATCGCTTCGTCGTCGGCTACCTCGGCAACCTCGACCATTGGCGGGAAGGGATCGGCATCCTGATCGACGCGGTGGCCGAGTTGCGGGAGCAGGGTCGCCGTCGACATCGCCATCCTCGTCGTCGGCGACGGGACGCGACGCGAGCGTACGAGGCCTACGCGGGCCGTCTCCGGCTCGCCGATCGGACCCGCTTCACCGGACGCGTGCCGCACGAGTCCGTCGGCCAGTACTACGCCCAGATGGACTTGTTCGTGAACCCTCGCCTGGACGAACGCGCCTCCCGATACATCACCCCGATCAAGCCCTACGAGGCGATGGCCATCGGGTGCCGGTGCTCGCGAGCGACCTGCCGGCCCTGCGTGAGATCGTCGATGCGCCGCGGCGCGGGCTCGTTGCGCGGCCCGGGGATGCGAGCGATCGGCGACCGCGATCGCACGGCTGGCGGACGACCCGAAGGTGCGGCAGCGGCTTGGCCGGCCGGCCAGGAGTGGGTCCGTGCCGAGCGCACCTGGGCGTCCAATGGCGCACGCTATCTGGCCGCCTACGAGGCGATCATCGGGCCCATCGATGTGGTCAGCGGCCGGCGACGCCGCGGGATCCGATCAGTAGGATGCGATTCCCGGGGTCCGCTCGGCCCGACGGAGGATCGACGGCGGTCAGGCCGTCGTGCGGCGCCAACGGCTCCGGGCGTTGCCGGGGACAGGGCGGGGCTTCACGGGCCGGGCGCGTTCGGCGATCCCGGTCTCGAACGTCGTGACCGGGCCGCTCGTGTCGGCGATCGTCATCCCCCGGTCGCGTGATGCGATCGCTCGCCATTTCCGGATTCTCGAACGAGCGACCTACCGGCCAGTCGAGCTGCTGATCGTCACAGACGGCCGCGCCCCCGAAGCGACGGCGCCGACGTCGGGCTCGATCCCATTCGATACCTCCAGGCCGCGCTCGACTCGGAACATTCGATCGCAGTCGGTGCCGCCGTCGAAGCGGCGAAGGGCGAACTGATCTGCCTCCTCGACGACGCGGTCGACCCGTTGTTCGACGATTGGCTCGGGCACCTTGTGGAGACGATCAGCGCTGGTTCCAGCTGTGGGGCCAGTGCTCCTCCGAGCGCCGGGTCGTGGGCCGGTGGGTCCAGGCCAGCGGTCGGCTGATCGGTCGATCGCGTCGGCCGGGATCGACTTCGGCCGGTCGGAGGGCGAGATCCTGCCGCGGCACGTGGCCTTCGGAGCGCGGTTCGACCCATCAGCGGCGACGGGTGAGATCGTGCCCGCCCTCTCCCTCGCCTGTATCCTCATCCAGCGGTCCGCATTCCAGCGGGTGGCGGGGCTCCCGGATGGCTACATCAGTCCGGACCCCCGCGCCGCGGCGGTCCCCTACCTCGACGCCGAATTCGCGGCACGCCTGCGCGCAGGAGGTGGTCGACTGACCATCGATCGCCGCTCGCCGGCCTGGCTCCGGATCGACGAGACGCTCGCCACCGGACCGAGCCGAAGGAGCGGGACCTTCGCTCGCTGTGGATCACGGAGGGCGACCGCGCGACCTTTCTCGACCACCTCGGACCACGGCTTCGGCGCCAGGTCCTGCGCGACGCGATCGAATGCTTCACGACGGTCGGTCGAGCCGCTCCGGGTGGCCGTGATCGGTGAGGCGCGGCTGCCGCCCGAGCAACCTGCCATGGACTGGCGGCGTCCGTCTGTCCGAACTGAGCGATGGTGCCACGACCTCGTGGCCCGATGCAGACGTCGCATCGTGGCCGATCCCGAAGCCGACATCCGCCAGTCGCCGACCGGCCTCGTCCGAGTCGCATGGGTCGCCAAACGACCCGGCGCACCTCGACGAGTTCGACATCGTCGTCGCGAGGACCGATCGGACCGGCAACGCATCGCGCCGACCACGTCCAGAGGATCGAGGTGGCCGACCTCGAGGGCCCAAGGCCCTGCGCTACTGCGCGAGCTGCTGCTCGCCTGGGTGACGGCGCGGCGGATCGCCGTCCGGATCGGTCCGTCCTACTGGAAGAACGCCCACATCTGGGGCGACTACCACTTCGCCAGATCCCTCCAGCGTTACCTCGAGCGGGCCGGCCACCCGACGCGCGTCCGACTCGTGCGGGATTGGGGCACCGCGGGGGCGGCTGGGGAGGATGCGACGGTCCACGTGTTCGGCAATCAGGAGGCGCACAACCGGCCGTGCCAGGTCAACGTCCTGTGGCAGATCAGCCACCCCGACCTGGCGTCCGCCACGCTCTATGGTGCTTACGACCACGCCTTCGTCGCGTCGGACGCGTTCGCGGCTGTCATGGCGGAGCGCTCGACGGTGCCGGTGGATCCGCTCCCTCAAGCCACGGATCCCGAGCGGTTCTTCCCCGACGCGACCGGTCCGCGGCACGACCTGCTCTTCGTCGCCAACTACCGGCGGATCGCCCCATCATCGACTGGCTCCTCTCCACGGGGCGGGACCTGGCCGTGTATGGGAATGGCTGGGACAAGCACGGCCTCGACGCTCGCCACCTGCGCGGCGGATACATCCCGAACGAGGATCTTCGGCGCTTCTACAGCTCGGCTTCGATCGTCCTCAACGACACGTGGGAGGACATGCGCGCCGCGGGCTTCATCTCCAACCGCATCTACGACGCGCTGGCCTGCGGCGCCTTCGTCCTGTTCGACGACGTCGCGGGTCTGGCCGACGAGTTCGACGGTGGAGTCGCGGTCTATCGGGACGAAGCCGGACTCAAGAGGCTGTCGAGCGAGTACCTGGACGAGCCCGCACGTCGCCGCGAGGCCGCGGAGCGCGGTCGGATGGCGGTGATCGAGCGACATACCTTCGAGCGTCGCGCCGCCGCCCTCCTCGCCGTGATGACCCCTCGTCGCTGAACGACCCGCTCAGCTCAACCCGGAAAGCCGTCTCCGGCTGTTCGACGGAGCCCAGCGCCCGGATCTCGGCGGTCGACGCCCGCCCCGAGGTCAGTGGCCAGCCGGCTCGCAAACGGGAACGCCGGCGTCTCGGACAGGAATTCGGGGCGAAGGGCTCGTCCCGCGGCGCCGATGTCGGGATCCTGCTCGAAAGCGCGGCACATCGCCTTGAGTTCGGTGGCCAATCCCTCGGCCGAGATGTCGTCGGTCGTCCGGATGTTCGAATGCCAGGTGGAGAGATCCTTGGCGCCGAATCGGTTGGTGAGCACCAGCATCCCCAGGTTGGCCATCTCGAGCGGCGGGTAGCTCGGGTGAGGCGAGATCATCAGCGAGATGCCGATGGACGCCCGCCGGAGCAACGCCGCGTAGGCATCGAGGTCGAGCTTGCCGATCCACCGGAGGACCGCACCCCCACCGAGGTCGATGGCGGGGTGGGACCGACCGACGGAGACGTCTCCAGCGCGAGACATTGGCGCTCGCCGCGCGCCCCGAAGCCCGTCGACGATCGCCGGGAAGGCGTTGCGCGGCGTACCCGGCCGGCCGTAGACGACGATCGTCCGGGACCGCGCAGTCGGGGCGGCGGCCATCGCCACTCGGAGCTCCGGGGGAGCCGAGGCTGACGTGTACTCCGCTCGCATCGGATCCCGGTCGCGTGAAAGTAGTCGCGCAGCGCAGATGTGTTGTATATCCCGATCGTCTCGGCCGGCCGGTCGTACGGGCGGGGCCAGCATCCACTCGGCCGAGAAGGCGTAGAAGCCTGGCTCGAAATCCTGGATGACGTAGCCGAACCGCTCGGGAGCGGATCCAAACATGGCCTCCTGCCACCGACGGATGCGCCCGACGAGCTCGGCGGTCGTCCAATAGGTGGCCACGAAGACGTCATCAGACCGGACTGCGAGCCGGTCCGTGGGTCGACTGGCGCGCACGAGCTGAAGCGGGATGTCTGGGTCGTCACCGCCATCGACAGGGGTATATGCCGGGAGGGCGACCGGGCCCCGCGGCGGGTGGCGGGCGACCGACACGATCCGACGCTCGGTGACATCGGCGCCGATCGCCTCGAAAAGGTCGAGGGCGGTTCAAATCCCGCCGAAGGTCCCACCGCCATCGACCGTTGGAACGACGAGATTGAGGCGGTACCCGGATCGGGGTGACACAACGAGGAAAGGACGACGCAGCTGGCCGACTCGATCCTGGATCGGCGGTGGCATCGTCTCCGAACCCTCGGGCGCGGGCCCGCCGAGCACGAAGCCGCGCGCGCCTCGGTAGAGGCTGACCAGCCGCGGCGACGATCGGGATGCGGCGCGAAGCCGATGCACGATGCGAGCTCTCCTTGGCTGTTCGGGGCGGCAATGCGACGGCAATCGTCGGGACCTTCGGCTACGATACACACCCCCACCTCCAGCACGTCGGAACCGATGTGACACCTCGTGAGCCGCACCAGGCATGACCGAACTCACGCGCACCGCATCGGCCATCGCCTGACCGTTGTCCCGACGGCGGCCGAGGCCCTCCGGCACGGGATTCGGACGTCACGGTCGTGCTCGACACCGTGTGGACGCCCGAGCAGAGCGACCGCGCCGACGTTCGGTGGTTGCGGCGCTACTTCGGGGAGGTCGTCGAGGGCCATGACCTGCCGGGTGAGGCGCTAGTCACGCTGGATCGCTGGGCCGGTCGACCGAGCCGACCGCCGATCCGATCATGGCAACGGGAGCAAACGGGAAAGCGAGGCTTGACAGACCGTCTCGGAGCGTGTCGGCCAGGTCGAGAGCGGTGGCGTCGGGACACGATGGCGACCTCATTTCGCGGATGGACTCGTCTCATTGCCGCTTGTCGCGACCCAGGACCCGGCGCGTGATCGAGACCGTCGACAGGATGGCCGATGCGGCCGCCTGACCGATGGGCGCGTCAGAGCCGCCAAGGACGAAGACAGGTTGGAAGACGCGGTACTTCGCGATCCGTCGCGCCATGCCCGGGTCCGCTCGCATGGCCCGTCGGACCATCCGCCAGTAGCTCGGCCGGGCCTGGCGGACGAGGGATGACCAGCGTCTCGCCGGCGGCCGGAGGATGTGCGTGATCAGGAGGTCGGACGTCGCGATGATCGCGGGCGGGACCGACTGGAGGAACGCGGCGATGGCGTCATAGAGCTGGCCCATGTCCGGGTCGCGACGATCGAGCGCGGCATTCATCGGTGCGCTGAGGTCGGACCGGATGAGCCGGTCGAAATATGCCCTCTTGACCGCCATCCGGGTCGCCTCGTCACTGATCTGGGCATCGACCTCGGTCGACACGGCGGCGAATGCCTTGGGGGCCATCTCGGCGATCCCGACCGTTGCGTTCGCCGACGCCCGCGCCGCCGTCGTGATCGTCGCCACGAACCGATCCGGGTGGGGTCGGGACCATTCGAAGACGGTGTCGCCGACCACCTCGATCTGCCCGTCGGCGCGTAGGAGGGCACGGATCGTCCACGCCTGGTCGCCCCCGACGCGACCCTCGAACTGCAGACCCTCGAGAAGGGAACGGTGAAAGACCTTGCCCGTGGCTGCGGCGTAATACATGAGCCCGGGATTGCGGGCGATCGACTTGCGACCCGGCTGGCGGATGTCGGGGATGTCGTAGAGGGGCGAGAGCCAGGTCCGCTCGCCGTCGCCCCAGATGCGCTGACCCACGACCGCGAGCACGTCCGGGTCGTCGGTCGGCCCCATCAATGCCCGGAGCCATCCGGGACACATCCGATCGTCGGCGTCGTGGAACGCCACCCACTCGCCGCGGGTGGCCGCCAGACCAGTGTTTCGCGCGTTCGACACGCCGGCGTTCTTCGGCAGGCGGATCAGGATGACGCGTGGGTCGCGATCCGCCACCGTCTGGACGAGATCTGGCGTCCCATCGGTCGATCCATCGTCGACGACGATGCATTCGAACGGCACGCCTCCCTCGTCGAGGATCGATGCGAGGGCACGCTCGATCGTCGCCGCCGAGTTGTAGCACGGCACGATCATCGATAGCCGTGGGCCGTCCGACAGGATCGTGGGCGTGGCCTCGGGCTGTCCGTCGGACATCAAGGCGTCATGGTATCAGCGGCGATTCGACCCGATCCGATGAGCAGCTCGTCTCGAGCGGACGGACCCGGGCGCTGTCAGCGCATCGACTCGTCGAGGGCCTGCTCGATGTCGTCGTCGTACGAGGTCTGGCGGACGCGCCCGTGGAACTGTCCGAGCGCGCCGACCAGCGTTCCCGGGTCCCCGTTCTTGACCTGCAGGAACAGTGCCGAACCCCCCGGCGGCAGGTCCTCGCCGACCTCCTTGACGAAGGCGCCATCGATGCCGGGCGCTGCAGCCCGACCGACGAGACCGCCGGCGATGGCCCCGCCCACGATCGCTCCGACCGGGAAGACGACGAACAGCAGTCCGCCGAGGACTGCACCGACCGCCGCTCCGGTCTCCGTCCCGCTCGACATCTCGTTGTGGAAGGTCACCTTGCCGTCGGCGTCCTTGCGCACGACGGCCGTGTCCTCGAGCCCGACCTTGCCCGCATGTTCGATCGAACGGATCGACGTGAGTGCCGCCTCGGCGTCATCCGCGCCGTCGAAGGTGATCGCCAGGAACTGTCCCATCGCCCCATCTCCTCTCGTCCGCCACATGCGTCGTCGAAGCCCCAAGATACGCCAATGGCCAAACGCGAACCGACCTATCGCATCGACCCGATCGAGCCCCATCAACTGGCGGCCCGGTTCACGGCTCTCGTCGACCGTCTTGAACCCGTCCTCGACCCGGCGGACGTCGCCGAGGTCCGGGCGCTGCTCGCGGACGGGTCACTCGAGGCCGCGTTCGAGCGGCTCGACGCCGTGACGAATGAGACGACCGCCCATATCGAGACCGCGACGCTCGTCGACCTCGTCCTGGTCGGCCAGGCGGTCAGGTCGTCCGCCGGCTGAGAGTCACGATATTCACGGCCACGAGGCCGCACACGATGAGGCCGGTCGCGAGGACCGCCGCCGGCACGCTGAGCCACGACGCCGAGAGTGCGGCCACCGCGACCAGGACCATGGCCACGACGACCTGGCGCATGAGGCCGAGACCCCGGACCGCGTGGAGGACCGCCAGCGCGACAAGGTAGATCGCGACGGGCACTGCGACGGTCCCGGCGGCCGTCTGCGGCCCGAGTGCGGTCGCCTCGTGCGTCGTGTCGGCCGCGACCTGGAGCCCTGCCCCGAGCGCCGCCACCGCGGCGAAGACGAAGTAGTGGCCGTAGCCCCAGCCGAGCATCGTCCGAAGGGAGCGATGGTGGCCGATGTCGGGGTCCCGCTTGAAGTAGGCCCACCACATCGCGAACACGAGCAACAGCCCGCCGATCGCGATCATCAGCAGCTGGCCGGCGACGCCGCCGGCATCGACCGCCACCTGGACCGCCGTCGTAGTGGCGAGCACGCACTCGCCCAGGACGATGATCGTGAAGAGGCCGTAGCGCTCGACGATGTGGCCGGCGTGCCACGGTGTCTCCGGTCCGGCCCGCTCCGCCCATGCCGGCACCGCGAGTTCCAGCAGCCCGAGACCTAGGAATGTGAGGTAGCCGACCTCGGACCAGCCGATCACGAGGCGGATGATCCAGCCCAGCTGGATGAGCGTGATGCCGACCGCGAAGCGGAGGGCGACAGCGCGCCGCTTCGGATCCTCGCGAGCCGCGCGCAGCCACTGCGCGACGAGCGCGATCCGCATGACGATGTAGCCGACCACCATGACCGTGAAGTCCTGCTTGTTGAACGCATCCGGGACACCCGCCGCGACGACCAGCACGCCGGCGATCTGGACGAACGTGAGCAGCCGGTACTGGACGTCATCGGTGTCATACGCCGACGCGAACCAGGTGAAGTTCATCCACGGCCACCAGATCGCGAAGAAGATGACCGCATAGTTGATGAGGCCGTGGGAGATCTGCCCCTCGACCAGATCGTG